>CAVZKY010000084.1:0-194070 GCA_963775825.1 uncultured Actinomycetes bacterium | reverse complement strand
AGATAGACCCGGATGCTCCAGCAACGAAACCGGGATGGTGGCAGGCGGGCTTGTATCTGTCGGGGTTCATCTGGCCGGAATCGCCAGATTGGGTGCTGGCGTTCGTTTGGGGCCGATGGGCGCTGCTCCAACTGTCGTTTCACGGGACGTTCACACGGGCCGGTTGCCCGGGCTGGGCAGCGTTCTCGGCGGTGCGAGCCGGGCGGACGCGGGCCACGAGGCGGCCTTCGTGAAGTGTCTCGGTGCGGTCGGCCAGGTCGAGCAACGCCGGGCGGTGGGTGGTCATGATGACGGTGCGACCGTGCATGAGCCGCTTTAGCGCGTCGATGAGCGTCCGTTCGGCGACCAGGTCCAGGCCGGATGTGGGCTCGTCGAGCAACACGATGGGCGAGTCGCGAAGGAGGGCCCGGGCGATGCCGACGCGCTGGCGCTGACCTCCGGAGAGCCCAATGCCGCGGTCACCCAGCCGGGTGGACAGCCCGTCGGGCAGTTCATCGGTGAACTCGAGCACCCCCGCCGCGGCGCAGGCCCGCACCACCGCGTCCGGGGATGCGTCGGGCCGGCCGAGCAGGACGTTGTTGAAGACTGAACCGGAGAACAGGAAGGTCTCTTGGAGGACGGCCGAGACATGGCTGTGCAGGACGCTGTTGTCGAGGCTTTCCACGTCATGCCCGCCGATGAGGACGCGTCCGGTGGCTGGTTGGTACAGGCCGGCGATGAGTGCCAGGACGGAGGTCTTGCCTGACCCGTTCGGACCGGACAGGGCGAGCCGGCTGCTGGCCGGCACGTCCAGGTCCAGATCGGTGAGCACCGGCCCCCGGCCGTAGTCGAGGCAGACGTTCTCGAGCCGGACGGACGGCTCGATCCGTGCGGGTATCTGACCTGCCCTCCGGCGGTCAGGCACATCGAGGATCTCCGCCACGCGTTCGGCCGAGGCGGCCCCGGCGGTCAAGGTGAGCGACAGGCTTGACATGGAGCGAAGCGGGCGCAGCATGTCGCGGAAGTAGGCCAGCGCGACGACGAGGATGCCGACGGTCCACCATCCCTGCAGGGCGCCATAGCCTCCGACGAGGAGCAGGCTCGCGGTGCCGCAGGCGGAGGTGGCTTCGAGCAGCGGGGTGAACCTGGCGCGCAGGTCAACTGAACGCAAGCCGACTCGCAGTGCCGTCCCGTTGTAGCGAGCGAACTCCTCCTCGTGCACGCCCTGGGTGCCCGCTACGTGGACCGTCCGGATGCCCGTGATCGTCTCGGCGGTCAGCGCCGCCAGCTGCCCCTCGGCGGTGCGTCGCGCTCGGGCCGCCTGACGGGTCAGTCGGCTGTACCGCTTGGCGGCGAAGAAGACCAGCGGGGCTGCGCTCAGGGCGATGACGCCGAGCCGCCAGTCGAGCGCTGTGATGACCGCGGCTAGGCCGCCGAGGTTCATCACGCCAGGCAGGAGGGTGGAGAACAGGCCGATCAGGCTGTCCTCGATCCGGTTCGTGTCGGAGGACATCCGGCTGGTGAGTTCGCCGACGCTGCGGCGGTCATGGAACGCCATGGGCAGCCTCAGCAGATGGCTGAAGACATCGGCCCGGATGCTGGCCGTGATCCGCTCCCCAGCGCTGTTCATCAACCGGTCGCCGAGGTAGTCGAACGCCCCGGACAGAAGGGTGAAGACGAGCGAGGCCACCGCCGCCAGGACCAGGAGGCCGACGCCGGACACACCGGCGCCGCGGACGACCGCGCCCTGCAGCCCGTGCAGTCGGCCGTGCCCGAGGACGCCGTTGACGACCAGCGCGATCGGCCACGGGACCGCCAGGTCGGCCAGCAGCTCACCGACCCGGCACAGCACACCCAGCACCAGGAGGCGCCGGTGCGGGCGGCCGTAGGCCCGGAACCGCCATAGCGTTGGCAACAGGGCCGGCTCGGTACCGGAGATCATGAGCAACCTCGTGCCACGTCCCGCGCCCGGGCGTTGGACCAGCCAGGGTGGATGCCACGAGCCGCCATCACCTGCTCGATCTCGTCCACCAGCGGCCCGTCGGGGCTGTCCTCGAGCATCGCTGTCAGCAGCGTCCCGAAGTATTTTCTGGATCGGCGGATCTCCGGGCTGCGGTCGTCGATGCACTGGGTGCCCAGGCGCGTCAGACCGCGCAGGAGCATAGCGTTCACCGCTGCGGCGGGATGGCCGGTCTGCGCTGCGCGAGACCGCGCCTCCCACAACGCGCAGGCCCAGATGGTTCCGTCCGTGTGCGGGTCAGCGTCATGCCCCCCCCGAAAGTCGGCCATGGTCCACGGCGCGGACAGGCAGCGTCGGCGCGGGTCGGTCACCGGGATCTGGCGGCGGTGCCAGCCGTAGATGTCGGGGTGCCCGAGCATGACCGCAGCCAGATAGTCACAGGTGCCTTCCTCGACGGCGGTACGGCGGTTCGTCTGCTGCTCCGGCGGGCGCAGCCGGTTCAGCCGGAAGTCCGCCGTATGCCGGCACACGTGGTGAGCGACCTCATGGCACACGATGGCCGGGTTGTGCCCCGGCGCGTGCAGGTATGGCGCGCCGTCGTGCTCGACGTAGGTCCGGCCGGAGCCGAGGTGGACTTCACCGGTGGGGTCGACTGGGGAGTCTTCGGGCAGCTCGCTGTAGGTGGTCGCGGGCAGGCGGTAGTGACCTCCACCCCAGCGCCGCATCCACGGCTCGTGGCTGCCCACCAAGATCCGTAGCGGAGGCAGTATGCAGCCCAACTCCCCCTCGACCCGGTCGAGCAGCCGCCGTGCCCACCAGGCGACATTGGTCAGCGCGAAGGCCCGCGCGCCCGTGTCCAACGCCGGCTCGGACAGCGGACCTCCACCGCGACCGGGATCGCTCCTGAGGCGCTCGTCGTCGGACAACAAAGAGCCGCCCCGGACGTCGACGACGGTCAGACCGGGTACGCACACCGTGTCGGGCAGGATCTCGCGGAGGTCGAGCAACACGTGTGCGGGCTGGCCGGGCGGCGGCCCGTTGCGCCCGACGTAAGCAGCGACGGGCGTCAGACCCACTGCGATGACCGCAGGATGTCAAGGGCGGCGCCGGCCGCTAGCTCATCCGGCGTCACGACGTGCAGACTTGTGGCGTCCGCTGCCTCCCGAGCGGCCAGAGGGCTGGCGCTGAGGAGGCCGCTCAGCGCGCTGACACGCACTCCCGCGCAGGCCAGCACACCCTGGGCGCCTACCGCCCCCAGAGCGTCGCTGACGGCCAGCAGAACCGAGTCGGCGAACGTCGGCAGCGCGGCCAGCAGCTCCCGGTTCTGGGCCTGCAGCAGGCCGTCGGCGATCTCGACGACCACATGCGTGGCACCCTCAGCCGCCAAGGCGTCACGAATGGCGCGCATCGTGGCCACCAGCCGATCCGCCGGGTATCCGAATGTGGATGGCATGCCGAAGTCCAGGAAGTCCACCACGGAGTGAGCACCCGCGTCGACGTAGGCCCAATGATCCTTGCCGCTGCCCGAGCCAGTAGCCTTGCCGGCACCCACCCGCAGACCGGCCCGGGCCCAGCCCCGGACGACGCCAGCGGCCGTTGTCGTCTTGCCCGCATTCATCCCCGACCCCACCACGACCACAGTGGCCGGGCGCGGGTCCGCGGCGGGCGGCAGGGGGCGCGCCAGGCCGGCCAGCTCCAGGGGTGTTCCCGAATCGTCGGCCAGGGCTCCGATGACCTCCAGCGCCGTCGGCTCGCCGCGCCGGGCGTGGGACGAGGCCACCGTGCCGATCACCCCGCCGGCCGTCAGCAGATGCGTGTGGGGGCTGGCCGGGACATAGCCTTCGTAGAAGTCCGTGGCGTAACGATTGCCGTACGCTCCGACGACAAGGTCGCCGGCATGCAGCCGCGCCCGGCGGCCATGCCGGTCCTCCAGAAAGTTATGCTGGCCAAGCGTGTCGACGCGGGCGACGACCAGATCACCCTGCGTTGGCTGCCGTCGCGCGCCGGCGATCGTCAGCTTCCCCGGGCCCAGGCATCGGGTGACGAAGCTGAACTTCGCCCGGGACAGGTTGCGCATAGGTGCCCTCCTCGCGGTCCATGGCGCGCTGAACAACCTCGTCCAACGCACTGTTCATCCGGGCACCGCGAGAAGGGGCGAAGGCCCAGGGGTGTGGGCGGCGCATGCCCATACGATGACTCACAACCACCAGGCCATGAGCAAGATCTCCCCTGCCGACCCATCAAGCCAAGCCCGTTTTTGATATGTATTTCCAAGGTCAAGATCAGTGAGCGGGCGGTGCTGATGACGCTCGGCGGAAGTGCCCGGGCTGCTGATCGAAAGTGCCCACTTAGCTGACCGTCACAGTACTGCTTTAGCCCTGCTCTGTCACGGATCGTAATCGCGTGTTGACGTACGGTGCGGCGGGTGTGATGAGGAGGTTGATGACGGCGACTGGCTGGCGGAGGGCTGTCCAGCGCCCACCGCTGAATGCTCCACATCCCCCTAGGGCAGGCCGTCGCGCAGGCACCAGCGGACCGCGACCGAGATCACCTCGCGTGGGAACCGGAAGCCAGCAAAGACGGAGGGCGTGCCCGACAACGTCACTGCGAGTATTCCGTCCGCTACGATCGGCCAACAAGAGTGCCCACTTTCGGCTATGGTCCCCCCAATGAACAAAGAAGATCACAGGCTGGGGTGGGGCGGAGGTATCGCGTGTGACGCAGGTGAAGGGGACGGAACCGGGGTTCACTCGCAGGAGCTTTCTGCGAGCGGTCGGAATCAGCGGCGGGGCGGGCACCATGTTCGCTGCAATGGGGGCGCTGGGCTTGGCACCTACGCAGGATGCGACTGCGGCACCCGCCTTCGCCGCGCCGCGCGCCTCTGACTTCCACCTCACCGGCCGCTCACCGGCCACAGTCGTCATCCTCGGTGGCGGCATCGCCGGTCTGGTATCGGCGTACGAGCTGGGCAAGGCTGGATACGACTGCACGATCCTCGAGCCGCGTAGCCGCACCGGCGGGCGTAACTTCACAGCACGTGCGGGCACTGAGCAGACCGACCTGTTCGGTAACACCCAGGTGGCCACTTTTAGCGAGGGCCAGTACATGAACTGCGGCCCGGCCCGGCTGGCCCAGTGGATGGTCACCTTGGACTACTGCCGTGAACTGGGCGTTTCGATCGAGGTGTTCACCAACATCAACGCTGACGCGTATATCTACAACGAGTTGAAGGGCATGAAACCCGGCCACCCGATGCGGTACCGGACCGCCAAGTCCGACGTCTACGGTTATGTCAGCGAACTGCTGGCGAAGGCCACGTCCCGGGGAGCCCTGGACAAGCAGCTCACCCGCGAGGACAAACAGCGGTTGCTGGCCTTCCTGGAGGACTGGGGCTCGATGGGCGGCGCGTCGGAGGGCTATGCCTACACCGGCAGCACCAACCGCGGATTCAGCGTGTACCCGGGCGCGTCCGGGACCCCCGGCATCGAGCTGGCGCCGGTGCCGAGCGTGTCGGAGGTCTTCGCCTCGGCGGTGGGCATGTGCTTCTCATTCGAGTTCGAGTTTGACCAGGCCATGCTGATGTTCCAGCCGGTCGGCGGCATGGACCAGATCCCCCGCGCGCTGACCGGCGCGATAGGCCAGCACAGGGTCAGGCTCGGCTGTCAAGCCACCAAGATCGCACAGTCCGCGGATGGTGTGACCGTCGAATACGCCGACGCCACCGGGCGACAGCGGTCGATCCGCGCGGATTACTGCATAGCGGCTATGCCCCCGCACCTGCTTGCGAGGCTGCCACATAACCTCGGTTCCGACGTGCAAAAGGCGCTCGCCTCGATCACCCCGGCGTCAGCCGGCAAGATCGGCTTGGAGTACAAGAGCCGCTGGTGGGAGACCGACCACCGGATCTACGGCGGCATCACCAAGACTGACCTCGACCTGACCAACATCTGGCATCCGTCGTACGGATTCCACGGCGAGCGCGGCGTGATGATCGGGTACTACAACTACGACGAACACGCGGACAAATACGGAAGGATGACGCCTGCTCAGCGCGAGCGGCGCGCCGTGATGCTGGGTGAGCGGATTTACGGATCAAAGTACCGTACCGAGCTCGCCTCATCATTCTCCCAATCCTGGCGTTTCATTCCGCACCTCGAAGGGGCCTGGCACAACCTCACAGACAACTCACCGGACGCGCCGGTGCTGCGGCCGCTGGTGAACCCGATAGGCCGGGTGCTTTACGCGGGCGACTGGCTGTCGTACATGGACGCCTGGCAGCACGGCGCCATCCTTTCTGCACGCAAGGCGGTCACCGCGCTGCACACCCGAGCGCTGTCTGTCTGATCAGGGAGGATCGCCCGGCCGGTGCTCTGGCTGGATTTCGCATTGCCAGCCCGAGCTGGGTCGCTGGATCGGTGACCTACGCGGTGATGCGGCCCGGCGCGAGGGATGGATCTGGCGCAATCGATGGAGGTCGCGCCCACCGCCGGAACTGCTGAAGGATGAGTAAGGAAGCAATGCGAATAGAAAAGGCGCGACGGCTTCGTGGCCTAAACGCGTACTGCTCCCAACCTGTGGTTGTCGTACTCGTTGACCTCCAGGAGCTCACCGGCCGGGAGACCACCGACGTGCCAGGCTTCACCGCGCGGTTGCTCGAGCTCCTGCCTGGACTTGCAGAACACCACTGCGCGGCGATGTGGCCTGGCGGTTTGATCGACGCGATGACCGGCGGCACGTACTTCGGGCACGTACTCGAGCATGTGACTCTCGAGCTGTCGCACCTGATCGGCCGGAAGGTCTCGTTCGGGCGGACGGTGCGGGCGGGACCGCCGGGATCGTTCAAGCTCATCCTTGAGTGCCCAGATGACGAGTGGGTCAAAGATCCGGTGATCAAGCAGCTGCTGGCACTGGCGGTGCGCGTCATCAGCGAGACCGTCGAAGGCCGCACCCCGGATCTGGGCACCGAGCTGCTGCATATCACCGCTCGCTACGAGGAGTCACGGCTAGGGGTGAGCACGGCCGAAATAGCCCGCGCGGCCCGGCAGCGCGGCATCCCGGTGCGCCGGCTGTCCCACGTCGCCCTGCTGCAGCTGGGCTACGGCTGCCACCGCCGGCTGATGTGGGCGGCGACCACCGAGCAGACCTCAGGCGTCGGCGTAAACATTGCCGCCGACAAGGAGGTTACCAAGCAGCTGCTCGCTGCGAACAGCATTCCCGTGCCCAAGGGGAAGGTCGTGCAAAGCGCCGAGGAGGCCGTGGATGCCGTCGCATACCTCGGCGCGCCCGTCGTGGTCAAGCCGGTGTCCGGCCACCACGGGCGCGACGTCTTCATCGGGCTGTCCACCGCCGAGGAGGTCATCACCGCCTGCGGCGCGGCCGGGGCCGGCGGTAGGCGGGTCCTGGTCGAGCGATACATCCCCGGCAGTGACTACCGTGTCCTGGTAGTCGGGGGCCGGGTCGCCGCCGCCGCCGAGCTCTCCCCCGCCCGGGTGACCGGGGATGGGGTTTGCGAGATCGCCGCTTTGGTCGACCGGGTCAACGCCGACCCCCGGCGGGGGATCGGACACGCCCGGCCCCTCACCAGGATCGTCCTCGACGACGTTGCGATAGCCCATCTGGCCGGTCAGGGCCTGGCACCGACGTCGGTACCAGCGGTGGGACAGATCGTCACGTTGCGCCACAACGCTAACCTCTCCGCCGGTGGAACGAGCAAGGACGTCACCGGCTCGGTCCACCCGGCGGTGGCCCGGGTGTGTGCCCGCGTGGCCGCCATCACCGGGCTGGACGTGTGCGGGATCGACCTGCGGCTGCCGGACATCCGCCAGCCACTGGTCGCCGGCGAAGCATCTGGAGCCGTACTCGCGATCAACGCCTCGCCCGACCTGCGGATGCATCTGCGCCCCAGCGAGGGCGTGCCGCGCGACGTGGCCGGCGACATCGTCGGCCAGCTCTACCCGCCCGGCACGTCCTCCCGGGTGCCGATCGTGTCGGTGACCGGGACCAACGGCAAGACCACCACCGTCCGGCTCATAGCGCACATCCTGCGCCACGGCGGTCGTCATGTCGGGTTGACATCGACCCACGGCGTCTACATCGACGGCGACCTTGTCCACGCGGCCGACGCGACCGGCCCGAGGTCGGCCGAGATGGTTCTCGGCGACCCCAGGGTGCAGGCCGCTGTGCTGGAGAGAGCACGCGGCGGGATCGTACGCCACGGCCTGGGCTACGACCGGGCCGACGTCGCCGTGGTCACCAACATCTCCGGCGACCACCTGGGCAACGACGGTATCGACACCTTGGACGACCTGGTCACTGTGAAGTCACTGGTCGCCGAGCACATCATCTACCGCGGCCAGCTCGTGCTCAATGCCGACGACCAGCACTCCGCGGGGCTGGGTCAACGGCCCGCTGTCCGCGACCGCGACCCGATGGTCCGCTATTTCAGCCTCTGCCCGGCCAACCAGGTCGTGACCGGCCATCTCCGCCTCGGAGGCATCGCCTACCTGCTCGACGACGGCTGGCTGATCGAGGCGGAGGGCGCCCGCTGCACCGAGCTCGCGCACGTGCAGGACGTGCCCCAATCCTGGGACGGACGCGCCGAGTTCATGGTCGCCAACGTCCTGGCCGCCGTGGCCGCGGCCCGCGCGCTCGGCGTACAGGTCAACGACGTCCGGGACGCCCTCACGTCCTTCGAACCCGGTAAGGACAACCCCGGCCGCATCAACATCCTCGGCATCGGCGAGATCCCAGTGGTCGTCGACTTCGCACACAACCCGGCCGCCCTGTCGGCCGTCGGCAGCTTCCTCCGGCGGCATTGGGGCCGGGAGGGCGTCGCGGTCCTTACCCTGCCCGGCAACCGGACCGACGCCCTCGTGGTCGACAGCGCCCACGCCGTGGCGCGTGAGTTCGACCGCGTTGTCGTCTACGAGCAGCCGGACGCGCTGCGGGGCCGCCAGCCGGGCGAGATGACAAAGCTGATCAGCTCGGCACTCACCAATGTCCGGCCGGACATCCACTGGGAGCCGGCCGCCGACCTGGACCAGGCCATCACGATCGGCATGGCCCTGGCCGCGCCTGCCGACCCTGTCCTGCTCGTCCACCTCTTCCACGAGAAGATGGACCCGGTCGTCTCGGCGCTCTACCGCCTCGGCGCCCATGGTCCGCTGGAGTCCCATGGTGGCTGAGAGTCTCAGGGACTCGGCCGTGGTGGTGGCGGCCCGGTGGGGCGCCAGGCCGGACTCCATGGCTGATCGTGTTCGAGGTGCTTTTCCATGCCTTCGGCGTTCCAGCTGGCTGCAAGCACTGCGTCTTGCCTTGCGGCCCGCTTCGGTGGCCACGCCCGTATGTCAAGGCGGTCGTCGTAGCGTTTGCGCGCGACTGCCAAACAGCCCTGCGGGTGGCGGGCAGAACCCTTTCCGCCGCTCGCCCCTGGCCCGATAGCGATGAGGCTGCGGTGCGGTGGGGTGAAAACGAGAGTCGGACGCGTCGGGTAAGCATTCACCGATGGCTTGGCTGCCCTGGTTTCGATGACGTTAGGTGATCGACCGGGTGCCGGTGATCTTTGCTTGCCGACTCGGCGTGCCGGCTTGCTTACAGTCGGTCAACTCCGGATGATCATGGCTTGTGCCCGATCTGCCTCCGCTCTCTGTATCGACGTCATCCACTTGGCGCACAACCTCGCGCTCTGGGTTCGCCGCCGGGCAGAGACCAGCGGGAGGTCTGATGGAGACGGTGGCGGGAACGTGTCAGGCGGGGAGCGCGCCGTGAAGGTCGCGTGCGTGGGCGGAGGACCGGCCGGCCTTTACTTCGCGCTTCTGATGAAACTGCGTGATCCCGGAAACGACATCACGATCTTTGAACGGAGTATGGGCACCTCGACCTATGGCTGGGGGGTGACGCTTGAGGGCGACCTCCTGGAGACGCTCTACCGCAGCGACCCCAAGTCAGCACGGGCGATCGACCAGGCCGCGTTCCGCTGGGTCAACCACGTCGTCGACGTCCAGGGTGAGCAGGTGCTGGACGCCAGGCGTGGCGGCTGCAGCATCAGGCGGCAGCGTCTGCTGGACATCTTGGCCCGCCGGGCCGGGGGCCTTGGTGTGCATATCGAGTTCGATCAGGAGGTGATGGCGCTGTCGCAGCTACCGGAAGTGGACCTCATCGTGGCATGCGACGGCGTGAACAGCCGCACACGGCTTGACGCCGGGAGGTTCCAGACCAGCGTGCAACTAGGCAGGAACAAATACATCTGGCTGGGGACAGACAAGGTGTTCGATTCCTTTACGTTTCCCTTCGTCCACACAGGCAGCGGTTGGGTATGGGGCTACGCCTACGGGATCGACGCTGAATCGAGCACGTTTATCGTGGAATGCTTGCCCGAAACGTGGACCGGCCTCGGCTTTGACACCATGCCGCCACAAGATTGTCTCCCCCTCCTCGAGAAGATCTTCGAACGCCATCTGGATGGTCATCAGTTGGTCGGGCAGGTCCGAGACGCCACGGACGTTCGATGGTTGAACTTTCGCACGGTCAGCAACCAGCGCTGGTACGACGGCAAAACCGTACTGACCGGAGACGCCGCCCATACCACCCACTTCACCATCGGGTGGGGGACGAAACTGGCCATCGAGGACGTCATCGCCCTCGCCGACAACTTGCACCGCCACAGCAGGCTGCAGCCGGCGCTCGAGTCATATCAAAGGCAACGCCAAGCCGCGCTCTTGCAACCCCAAAGTGAGGCTCGCTTGAGCGCCCAATGGTTCGAGAACATCTCTCGCCACATCGACCTCAAGCCACACCAGTTCGCCACGCATCTCTACGGGCGCCGATGGCCGCTACCTCCGCACCTGTCCCCCCAGCTTTATCACCAGCTCTCGCATGCACTCGACTTTCATGGTTATGCCACGGCGCCTTCCCAGGCCGGGTCTGTCAACTTAAGTTGACAGGACCCACTCGCCAGGCGGCAAGGGCCGGGGCTTGTCTTCGCGCCCGGGCAGTGGCGCCGGTTCACCGACCGGCTTAAGACCGCGACACTGACCTGAGAACCCATCCCGGCCCGCAGCGAGTACGGTTGCTACCGGCCTATTTAACAGGGTGGGCTGCGCGGCGAGGTCCCGGGTTCACAGATCCTGAACCTGGGCCTTTTCCGCGCAGCCTCCCTCCGAACCCAGCGGGCGCCTTTCAGCGCACTGGGCTCTCCAGCGATTACGCCGCGTGCGTGACAGGGTTTGCGTGGATGACCTCATGGCAAGGCTGGCAGACAACGAGCGTCTTGCGCCGTTTCCTGGCCATTAGGGCTGCCCACGCGGGCTGGCCTGGTCCTGGCGTGCCGAGCCGGGCGAGCTTGGCGATCTGGTGGATGGCCACCGTGCCGTGCTGCTCGCACAGCTCGCACCTGCGCGTGCGGAGCCTGTGGATCAGCTCCTTGCGCGGTGCGGGCGCCAGGACCGGAACGGGGTCGGCGATGGTCCCGTTCTTGTTCCGCAGGAGCGGTATCCCGCCGAAGCGCGCTACCAGGTCCTTCTTGCCGTCGCGGGGGACCCTGGCCTCGAAGCACGTGCGCAGCCCGTGCGGCGTCTCGATCTTGGCCTTGTAGCGGGCCGCCATCTTGGCCACCGTGGACTTGTGCTTGGCCGCCAGGGTCTTGAGCATCGACGTCTGGGCGTTCCAGTGCAGCGCGTGGAGCCGCCATACGTCGCAGGCGAGAAGGTAGTAGCCGGTCACGCCCCGGTATTCGGCTCCGTAAATCCGCACGATGTCGTAGTCGGGCAGGTTCTGGAGCTGCGGCCGGTGCCAGGGTTTGCCCCGGCGCCGGTAGGGGGCGCACTTCGCCTTGATCACGTCCCGCGGCACCCGCAGCGCGATCGTCCCGTTGAGCATGCGCCGCCCCCCGGTGATCTTGCTGTCGCCGTGCTGGACGATGATCTCATAGCCGAGGAACCGCGCCGCCCTGGTGCGGGCGTGCGTGATGAGCGTCTTCCCGGCCGACAGCTCTAGCGCGAGTTCGTCGCGCAGGAACGCTGCCAGCCGCTCTTTGATCTCCCCGGCTTCGGCCTTCGGCCCGGTGAACCCCAGCAGGTGATCGTCGGCGTACCGGCAATACCGGAGCCGGCGGTACCCCGGGTCCATGGGATCGGCGCAGGGAAGCTGGCGCATCTTCCTCAGCAGTTCCCGGGCAGCTGCCCGGTCACCGCGCTTGCGCGCCAGATACCGCCGGGCGTTCAGCCTCTGGTATTCGAGGTTCTTTCTCCGGTGGCTTCCCCGCGTGTATTCTGGAATGAGCACCTGCTCGACGAACTTGTCCAGCTTGTCCAGGTAGATATTCGAGAGGATCGGAGATACCACGCCGCCTTGCGGGCATCCGCTCAGCGTCTCGTGGTATTGCCAGTCCTCCAGGTACCCGGCCTTGAGCATGTTAACGATCAGCCGCAGAAACCGGTTATCGTGAATCTTCTCCGACAAGATCCTGATCATGACATCATGGTCAAGTGACCCGAAGCAGTCGGCGATATCTCCTTCGACGAACCACGTGGTCCCGGTCCAGGTGTATTCAATCTCCCGGAGTGCGGTATGACAACCGCGCTTCTTCCGGAACCCGTGCGAATGGTCAGAGAACTGTGGCTCGTAGTAGGCCTCCAGCAGGAGGCGCACTACCTCGCCCACTAGTTTATCCGACCATGACGGCAGGCCGAGCGGACGCAGTTTCCCGTTCTTTTTCGGGATGAACGCCCGCCGGGCTGGCGCGAAACGGTAGCGCTCGTGGCGCATCGCCTCGATGATCGCATCGATCTTCGCCTCGGACATGCCGTCCGCGGTTTCTGCGCTGGCCCCTGGTGTCATCGCGCCCTGGTTGGCGTAGATCCGCCCGTAGGCCAGCAGGTACATCTCCTTGTTGAACAGCTGTCGATACAGCTCGTCGCATGGCAGGCCCTTCCTGCCTCGCTCGCGGAGGACAGCAAGTACCGTTCCGGCGTCCTGCATTGCGCATACCTCACAGTTCCTTAACTTCCATCGCCTGTGCCCCTTCGCCTTGTGACCGGCTTTCCCGGCCTCCCCGGCAGGTCATTACTCCTGCAACTACTACGGGCACTCTGTCGCCCTAGGACTCGCGTCCCTTAGGCGATCCCGCGTTCATCAGCGTTGTACGTTCTAGCGCGACTTAGGCGCCCCACTTATCTCCTTGAATGCCCGGACGGGGCATCGCTCCAGCTCCCGGAGGATTGCGGCAGGCTCCAGATAATCCTGCCGCAGAGACTGGCACCGGTTTCAGGCGTCTTTCCGGCGGGCGTCCATTTGCGCCTTCCGGAGATTAGGGTTCAGGCAGTACAGCTTTCGCCATATCACGCGGATCCCCCGGCACGCAGTCCCGTACGCCTGGGCACTGCTGCCGGTTTCCTGGCATGCTATTTTCCCTTAGGTCCTTTCGGATTTCCGGTTAGCCATCAGATCCAGAGATTTCTCCTCTCGTCTCTGCCCGCTGAGCGGGCGATACAACGCTGCGCCTCGCGGCGCAGTCTGGCCACGGATCGATGATCAACGGCAAGGCTCTTTCGTTTAGGGCGACCGGGACGGGCCGCGCGGCTTCCAGGAGCCCGCAGATACCCAGGTGGGCCCTGGCCCGGCCGCCCAGCGACCTGGGCCTTGAGGCCCGGTGAGCCGCGGCGTTGTCGGCGAGCACCACCACCGGGGCGTCGCGGGGGTTCCGGGGGTCGTCCCCGGGCCTGCACCGCTAGACCCGGGCGCCGGCGCCGGGCGGCCGGGTCACCGGATTCTCCGGCTCCGGGACGGGGGGCGTCGCGGGCTCCGCGGGCCGCGCGGGCTGGCGGGGGATGGGCCCCACGGCGGCCGCGAGCACCTGGGAGTTAGGCACCGACATGATGGTCTCGCCGGTATCCAGCCGGATGTAGGTGATGCCGATCTCCGTGACCACGCCCTCCAGCTGGCCGCCGAGGGCGCCGGCCCGCAGCCGGATGGAGTCACCGACCCGGAACGGCCGCGACAGCAGCAGCACCATCCCGGCGAAGATGTTCGACAGCGACTGCTGGGCCGCGATCCCGAGCAGCACGCTGGTCAGGGCGGTGCCGACCACCAGCTGGCCGACGGGCACCCGGAACAGCTGCAGGGTGATGACCAGCACGAGGATGACGCCCACGAGCAGCAGGGCGTAGCGGATCACGGCGGCGTGCGCCGAACCCAGCCGGGGCTCGAAGATCGCCCGCGCCTTGGCGGAGATGCCCAGCACCGCGACGGTGCCCAGGGCGAGGAAGACAATGGCGAAGGCGTACCCGATGGCGTCTGCCCACGCCGGGTACTCCACGTACCGCTGGAAGATCCGCACCGCGTGGTGGGATACTACGGCCGCACCGATGGCGAGCGCGAGCGCGATCGTCTCTTTCCACGGCCGCGTCTTCTCCTTGACCAGGGCGACCTGAGTGCTCAGCTCGTGCAGGTCCGGGTGCCGCCGCTCGTTGTTGCCGATGCCCACCCCCTGTTGCCTCCTTCGCGTCCGCCGGGCGCAAACCGTCCCGCCTACGGTATCGGTGCGGCGGGGGAGGCGACGCGGTAAGCCGGGGTCCGCAACTGCGACCGGTCCCGGAGCATGATGTCTCCGGGACCGGTGTGGCGCAGCAGCGGGCCGACTGAGCAGGGAGCTAGCTGATGAGCGAAACTAGCTGATGAGCGGGCCGCCAACCGGGAGGCTGATCCGGCCCGGTAGGCCATTGGTCACCCCAGCCGCCGAGGTGTACCAGGCGAAGAGCGCCGTGACGACGCCGACGTAACCGCCGGCCTTGAGCGTTCCCGAGCTGCCCGTGAAGAAGCCGATGAACAGGATGATCTCGGTGGCTTCCAGGACGAGCAACGTCAAGAAGACGGCCACGGTGGTCTGGGTGCTGATCAGCAGCATGTAGGTGTTGAAGATGGCCCATGCCAGCAGGATCCAGCCCAGGTCCTTGGTGCTGGCCGCCGCGTAGGCCAGCTTCAGCGCAGGGGCCGCAGGTGCCACCCGCTGGACGAGCACGACCCACAGCCCGAGGCCGATCCAGAAGCCGCCGTAGCTGCCGAATATGGTCGTGCCGAAGACATTCTTGTTGCGGAATTCCCACATGGCGGCCAGCAACTGGACGACGCCGCCGTAGGCGAAGGCGTACCCCAGCCAGGCAGTTCCCGTCGCTTTGGTCATCCAGCCCGCGTTGGCCGCGGACAGCAGGAAGGTGGTGAGGGCGAAAGCGGCCAGGCCGAGCGGGGCTGGATCGGCGATGGGCGATACCACGGCCGGGGCGGCCGCGGGTTGCGCGCCGGTGATGCGATCGTCGTTGACGCTCACGGGTGATCCTCCTTTATGAAGGAAGCACTTCTACTCGCGGCTCGCTGCCGCGGGCGATTGGGAATCTCCCGACCACACCTGGATCAGGAGAACCAGGAGGATCTGGACTGAGCGTAACGCTGCGCGAGCCTGAAGGGCGATACCTGGTCCCGTGTTTTCCAATGCCAGGGGGCACCTTTATGAAACCGTTAATGGCGCCGGCTGCCGATTCCTGGCCAGCGTCTGGCCGAGCCCGGCCCGGGTGGCCAGCACGAGCAACTGATCCTGCGGCGCGAGCAGGCGGTTCCGGTCTGGCGACCAGTCGAACGTGTCGGTGCCCCGGCAGCGCACGGCGAGGACGTGCGTCTCACCGGGGCGCTCCGCTTCCGCGGGCGGCTTGCCCCGCCAGCTCGGCCCCGGCCTCGACCCGGACATCCGCGATGAGCAGGACATGCCGCCCGACCGGGATGGTACGCAGCACCTGATGCTCGAGCATGGCGGCTGCGAAGGCCGGGGCGGCCAGGTAGGAGACGCTGCGGGAGACCGTGTTGCCGATCATCTTCTGCACCCGCTCGGCCAGGTCGTCGTCGTACAGCCGCAGCACAATGCGCAGATCCGCGCGGATCGCCCGCGCGTGCAGGGCCGCCTCCAGATTGACCTCGTCGCTGCTGGTCACCGAGACCAGGGCGATGCTGGTGCGGAGGTTCGCCGCCCGCAGCGTCTCCTCCCGATGGATCTCCCCGACGACCACGTGCACGCCGAGCCGCCGCGCGAACGCGACCCCGGCCGCCTGCGGATCACGGTCGATGGCCACGACGCCGACGCCCAGGTCGTGCAGCTGGCCGACGACCCGCATGCCGACCCGGCCGAGCCCGACCACGATCACGTGGCCGCTCGCCGACGGCCGCTTCTCCCGGATCGAGCCGGTCAGCCGCGCGCCCACGACCAGGGCGGTCACGAACGGCACGAACACCATCCCGTCGAAGGTCAGGATGAACTGCGCGACCTTCTCCGGGCCGCCGAGGGCGGGATCGGTGACCGCCGCGCCGGCCGCGTCCAGCATGGTCAGGTAGAGCGCGTTCGGCCAGGCGTATCCAGCGGCCGTCGCCAGCAGCACGAACCCGGCGACTCCCGCGGCGAACAGGGCCGCGAACCCGAGGCCGAGCCGGTGCCAGAGCAGCCCGCGGAGCATCTGCCCCGCGATCCGCACCGGGTCCCGCCGGCGGGCCAGCGGGTTACGCGGGGTCCCGGCTGCGATGGCCAGCACGAGGTCGGCATCCTGCTCGTCCGGCGGCAGCAGCTGTGGCGCGGTGGAACCGCTCGAGGCGGCCAGTCCGCACAGCACCTGGCCTGGATCGGCGTCCTCGCGCCGGGCCACGTACAGGGTGCGCCCGGACACCCGGACATGGCTGGGAGCCGGCTCTCCTAAAGCGGCGGCGGTGAAGGAGGGCGCGGACATCGCCGTGCCCACCAGGACCGCGCAGTCCGGGAAGAACGCCCGCACCTGGTCCCCGAGGCCCGGGCTGAACACCGCGAGGACCAGCCGGATGTCGGGGTTCAGTTCCCGCGCCCGCAGCGCCGCGTGAAAGTTGCCCACGTCATCCTGGCGGAGCAGGGCCAGGGCCCGGGCCGAGGTGATCTGGGCGTCGGTGAACGCCTGGCTGGTGGGCTCGTCCCGCTCGAGCACCCGCACGCCGGGCAGCCGGTCGATCTGCGGCCCGTGACCGTGCCGCTTGGACGGCAGGATCACGGTCACGCGCTCGCGGTACCGGGTGGTGAGCTCCCGGGCGACCTGGTGGGCGAGCTTATCGTCGCCGCAGACGAGCAGATGTCCCTCGGACGCGCGGAACCGTGTAACGGGTGGCATGGCGTGATCTTAGCCACGTGATCTTAGCCATACGCCAGAAAGGCGACCAGGCGGCGCGGGATCACAACGTGCGCCCCATGCGGCACAGGCGCATCTGCCGCGACGGCAGCGGCGAGTATGCTGACCTGTTATAGGGGCTAGGCCACGGGAAGGCCCGAGTATGACGACAGACGGCACGATGCGAGCTTCAGACCACGACCGGGAAAGTGCCGTAGAGGTGCTCCGGGACGCATACACGGCCGGCCGCCTGAACCTGGACGAATTCGACGAGCGGACGACAGCGGCCTACGCCGCCAAGACCTGGGGCGACCTGCGTGAGCTGACCTCGGATCTGCCCGTGGAGCCGCTGCTGGGCGCTGATCTGCACCCGTTGACGGCGAAGCCCGAGGTGACCGGCGCGCCCATGCAGTACCGGGCCCACCGCCCGCCGTTTGTCCCACTGCTGCCGATCGCCCTGGTCTGGCTGGTAATAGCGGTCGCCGCGCACACCCCGGCCATCATCATCCCGATCGTGCTGCTGTGCCTCATGTCGGTCCGGGTGGCCGGGTGGCGCCGTCGGCACCCCCCGCGGGACCGCGGGCCGGGCCAGCACACCCCCGGCTCCTCGGCCCCGCGGACCGACGACCTTCTCTAACGGCCTGGCCGCGTGCCGTCGACGCGAGGCTGGATCACGCCCGCAACCGGTCACAGGTGTTTCTGCGGTGGCGGCGAGCTGAACATTGAAGAAACTTCGCGCGGCTAACGAGTGGGGCAAACCTCGCTACTGTGATTTTCGCGTTCACAGCCCCTTAAGGGCTGCTGAACAGTAGCTCAAATCGAACCTGTCTGCGACTGAACAGCAGCCACATCTAGTAACGTCGGTGCGGCAACAAACGTGACCGGGACAGCTGCGGTTATGGGCCTGCCGTGCGGAGCCTGTGGGCCGGATGAGAAGGCGTGCGTTACGTCGGCGTTACGTGCCGACGGCGAGGGATCTGGGAGACCTGTTGGCGGATGCAACCGCTGGAGGGAAACGCGCGACGTCCGCTCGCCCGGGGCGCTCAGCCCGGCAGGCGGGCCCGGAGTCTCTGCCCGGGCGGACGCTGACCGGGACTGTGCGCGGGCTCGCCGCGCACTGGCAGTTCAGCGTCGTGCTCGCCGTCGCGGTCGTGCTGCGCTGCGTGGTCATGCTCGGCTACCGCCCGATCCTCTGGTACAGCGATTCCTACAACTACATCGCGGATGCGGTCGATCACATCCCGGACGTGGTGCGGTCCAGCGGGTACCCGTTTTTCCTGCTCGCGCTGCTGCCATTGCACAGCGTGACCCTGGTCGCCGCCCTGCAGGCCCTCATGGGCGTCCTGATGGGCGTGGCCATCTACGCGGTGCTGCGCCGCCGCGGGCTGCCGTGGTGGGGGGCGACCCTGCCGGCCCTGCCGGTCCTGTTCGACGTGTTCGAGCTGCAGCTTGAGCACATGGTGATGTCGGATGTGCTGTTCGTCTTCCTCCTCACCGTGGCGGTGGCCGCGCTCTGCTGGTTCGACCAGCCGCCGGTCACCGTGTCCGTGATCGCGGGGCTGATGATCGGCTACGCCGCGATCGTCCGGGCCGTGGGGGAACCGCTGCTGGCCGTCGTGGTGGTGGCCCTGCTGCTGCGCCGGGTGAACTGGAAGCGCGTGGGGCTGCTGCTGGTCGCGGGCCTCGTGCCGATCGTCGGCTACATGGCCTGGTACCACTCGTTCTACGGGCAGTACGCCCTGGACGGCGCGAGTGGCACGTTCCTGTACAGCCGGGTCAGCAGCTTCGCCGAATGCGCAAAGATGCCGGACCTTCCGCAGGACCTGAAGGTCCTCTGCGACCCGCGCCCACCGGACCAGCGGCCCAGCTCGCAGGAGTACCTCTGGTCGGACAGCACTCCCTTGGTCAAGATCACCGGTGACAACCAGTTCTCCAAGCACGCCGACAGCATCGCGGGCCAGTTCGCCGAGAACGCCATCGAGGCCCAGCCGGTGGCCTACGCCCAAGCCGTACTGACGGACCTCGGGCAGACGTTCACCTGGAACCGTACGCAGTCCGACGTCACCGGGTCCGGGCCATCGTTCCGGTTCGAGGCGCACGTGACTCCGGTGACCAGGAACAGCACCCTGTGGTGGGTGCTGTACTACCCGCAGGACAAGTACGGGCTGGAGCACTACGCCGGCCCGAGCCTGGGCCAGCCCACGGTCGTGCAGCCGTACTCCAGCCTCATGATCGCTTTCCAGAAGATCTTCTACTTGCGGGGTACCCTGCTGGGCGTCATCCTGCTCATCGGTGCCGCCGGGATCATCGCCCGCTGGCGGCGCTGGGGCGGCCTGACCCTGCTGCCGTGGGCCGTCGCGGCCGCGCTGGTCGGGCTGCCCCCGGTGACGGCCGGCTTCAGCTACCGGTACGTGATCGCGGCCGTGCCGCTAGCCTGCCTGGCCGCCGGCCTGGCCGGTACCCGGGAGCCCCGCAGCTCACGGAAGGCCGCCGCGGCCGTCCGCGCCCGCGCCGACGAGACGGCCGGCGCCTCCTCTCGGTTAACACGGCTCAGTGAAGGCGGCTCAGTGAAGGCGGCCCAGTGAAGGCGGCCCAGTGAAGGCGGCCCAGTGAAGGCGGCCCAGTGAAGGCGGCCCAGTGAAGGCGGCTCACTGAAGGCGGCCCAGTGAAGGCGGCTCAGTGAGCCGCCGGCCGGCCGATCTCGGGCGGCAGCCGCTCGGCTGCGTCGGAGTCCAGGAGAAACAGCGTGCGCTGCCGCCCGTGCGCGCCTGCCGCCGGGATCTGCACCGGGCCGGTGCCGGACAGTGCCAGCGCGACCGCACCGGCCTTTTCCTTCCCCGAGGCCAGGATCCATACCTCCTGGGCGGCGTTGATCGATGGCAGCGTCAGCGACAGCCGCGTCGGGGGCGGCTTCGGTGAATTGCGCACCGCTACCACCGAGCGCTCGTCGTACAGCGCCGGCATGCCCGGGAACAGGGAGGCGATGTGGCCTTCCGGGCCGATGCCCAGCAGCAGGACGTCGAAGGAGGGCACTAGGCCATGGTGTTCGGGCACGGAGGGCGCAGCGCCGTGGTCTTCCGGCGTAGCGGCCTCCGTCAGCCAGGTGGCGTACCGCGCGGCCGCCGCGTCCGGGTCATCGCCGTCCGGGCCGTCGGACGGGGGCATCGGGTGCACCCGGGCCGGGGCCACGTCGACGTGGTCCAGCAGGGCCGCCCGCGCGCCGGTCTCGTTCCGCTCCTTGTCCCCGGACGGCACGAACCGCTCGTCCCCCCACCAGACATCCAGGTGCCGCCAGTCCACGGCGTCCCGCGCCGGGGCCGCGGCCAGCTCGGAGAGCACCGCGGTGCCGATCCCGCCGCCGGTGAGCACGAGCGAGGCGGTACCGCGGGCCGCGGCCGCGTCGACCAGCCGGGTGACCAGCCGCGCCGCGACCGCCTTGGCCAGCAGTTCGCCGTCGCGGTGAATGATGATTTCCGGAGACTCCGGCCCGCTCATTGGCCTGAGACCTCCTGCTCGGACGCCACGGCGGTCTCGCCCTCGTCGGCGTTCATCGCCTCGGTCGCCGCCGCGTCGACCACTCCCGGCTCCAGCGCGCCCGCCTCGACGCGCTCGGCTAGCCGCTGGTCGGCGATCGCCTGCTCAGCCACTGCGGACCGGCCGGTGAGGGTGAACGTGTCGGACTCCGCAGACTCCGCGCTGTCGTCGGTCCGCGCGTCACTGAACAGCCAGGCCAGCGACTCACCGTAGACGTCGTCCGGGTCGAGCCGACGCAGTTCCTCGGCGAGCAGCTCGGCCTGGTCGCGGCGGTGCAGCGCGACCCGCCGGTCCGGCTCCCCGGTCTTGGACAGCGTGGCGGTCCGGCCGTCGTGCCGGGAGATGCCGATGTGGCCGTGCACGGTCTCGAACCGGACGTCGGTGATGCCCGGGCCGTCTGAATCACCCCGGCGGACCGGCACCCCCAGCCGGACCGAGAGCCAGCCCGCGAGCATGTCGCCGCTCGGGTTGTCCCGTTCCGCGAGTACCTCGGCCCGGACGATGGACGGGTGCGGCACGTCGAGCGTGGCCGCCAGCAGCGTCCGCCACGGCGTCAGCCGGGTCCAGGCGAAGTCGCTGTCACCGGGCTTGTACACCTCGGCCAGGCCGGCCAGCATGGCCTGGGGGTTGTCCCCGGACGCCGCGTCGGTCACCCGGCGCTGGGCCAGCACGCCCAGCCGGGCTCTGCGATGGCACCTCCGGCGCCTGCCCCGGCCACCAGGTCACCACCGGCACGTCCGGCACCAGCAGCGGGGCGAGCACGGAGTCGGTGTGCTGCCCGACTGGGCCGTACAGGCGCAGCAGGATCGTCTCACCGGGGCCCGTCTCGCCGACCCGGATCTCCGCGTCGAGGCGGGAGGGGGCCTTCGGGCGGCGGGTGATCACGCCCAGCACCCGGCACGGGTGCTCGCGGCCGGCCTGGTTCGCGGAGCGCATCGCGTCGTACTGCGCGTCCTCATTGGTCTCCACGATGAGCGTGAGCACCATGCCGAGCGCGGGGCCGCCCAGCCGGCGCCGCGCCTCGGTGAGCGCCTCATAGATCGCGCCCGTGCTGGTGTCCGTCAGGTCGATCGTCATTGTCGTCCTCTTGTAACTTCGGGCTGCGTGGCTCCGGTTGGGCTCTGCGCGTCGTTCACGCGTTTTCCCGGGCGCCGGCTACAGCCGCCGCCAGGCGCGGCCGTCGCGGGCCATCAGTGCGTCCGCGGAGGCCGGCCCGGAGGTGCCGGCCTCATACGGATCCGGTTTGGTGTATTCGGCCCAGAAGTCCTCGATCGGGTCGAGGATGCGCCACGACAGCTCGACCTCTTCCTGCCGCGGGAACAGCGGCGGGTCGCCGATCAGCACGTCGAGCAGCAGCCGCTCGTAGGCCTCGGGACTGGACTCGGTGAACGACTCGCCGTAGGCGAAGTCCATGTTCACGTCGCGCACTTCCATGGCCGAGCCGGGCACCTTGGAGCCGAACCGCACGGTCACGCCCTCATCCGGCTGGACCCGGATCACCAGCGCATTCTGCCCGAGCTCCTGGGTGTCGGTGGCGGAGAACGGCAGGTGCGGCGCGCGCTGGAAGATCAGCGCGATCTCGGTCATCCGGCGCGGCAGCCGCTTGCCGGTCCGCAGGTAGAACGGGACGCCGGCCCAGCGCCTGGTCCCGACGCCCAGCCGGATAGCGGCGTAGGTCTCGGTCCGGGAGTCCAGGGGGATCCCGTCCTCCTCCAGGTAGCCCCGGACCTCCTCGCCGCCCTGCCAGCCCGCCGTGTACTGGCCGCGTGCGGTGCCGGTGGCCAGATCGGCGGGCAGCCGGACCGCCGACAGCACCTTCTCCTTTTCCGCCCGCAGCGAGTCGGCGTCGAAGGCGACCGGCTCTTCCATCGCGGTGAGGGCCAGCAGCTGGAGCAGGTGGTTCTGGATCACGTCCCGCGCGGCGCCGATTCCGTCGTAGTAACCGGCCCGGCCGCCGATGCCGATGTCCTCCGCCATCGAGATCTGGATGTGGTCCACGTTCCCGCGGTTCCAGATCGGCTCGTACATCTCGTTGGCGAAGCGCAGCGCCAGGATGTTCTGGACGGTTTCCTTGCCGAGGTAATGGTCGATGCGGAACACCGATTCGGGCGGGAAGACCTCGGACAGGATGTCGTTCAGCTCCCGGGCGCTCTTCAGGTCGCGGCCGAACGGCTTCTCGATGACGACCCGGCGCCAGGGCCGGCGGGCGGCCCAGGCCTCCTGGCCCGGCGGCGGCGTGTAGACGTCCGGGTCGGACAGGCCGGACCGCTTGAGCTGCTTCACCACCACCGGGAACGCTTTGGGCGGTATCGACAGGTAGAAGGCGTAGTTGCCGCCCGTGCTGCGCTCGGCGTCCAGGGTGCCGACGGTCTCGGCCAGAGTGTCGAAGGCCTCGTCATCGTCGAACTCGCCCTGGACGAACCGGATGCCCTCGCTGACCTGCTGCCAGAACCGTGTCCCTGAACGGGGTCCGGGCGTGCTGCTTGACCGCGTCGTAGGTCACCTGAGCGAAGTCCTCGTCCTCCCAGTCCCGCCGGGCGAATCCGACCAGCGAGAAGCCGGGCGGCAGCAGGCCCCGGTTGGCCAGGTCATAGATGGCCGGCAGCAGCTTCTTGCGGGCCAGGTCCCCGGTCACGCCGAACATGACCAGCACGCAGGGCCCGGCGACCCGGGGAATGCGCCGGTCGCGCGGATCCCGCAACGGGTTTTGCAGGATCTGCAGATCCGGGACCTCGGCCGGGTTGCCGGGCGCGGGCCCGCCGCCGTCCGAGGCTGACGTCAATGACTCGCTCACGATTCTCTCGTTTCTCTGTTACCAGCCCGGCGGGTGGCCGGCCGGGCGGCAGCGGAAGCCCGGCCGCCCGGCCGCCGTCACTTGCTGGTCGCCTCGTCGAGCTGGCCCTTGACCGTCTCGATGAGTTCGTTCCAGGACGCCGCGAACTTGGCCACGCCTTCATCTTCCAGCACGGCGACCACATCGTCGTAGGAGATACCCAGCCGCTCCAGGTCGGCGATGACCTTACGGGAACTGTCGTAGGTGCCGTGGATGGTGTCGCCGCGGATCTCGCCGTGGTCGGCCACCGCGTGCAGGGTCGCCTCCGGCATGGTGTTCACCGTGTCCTTGGCCACCAGCTCGGTCACGTACATGGTGTCCGGGAACGACGGGTCCTTGGTACTGGTGGACGCCCACAGCGGCCGCTGCACCCGGGCGCCCTTGGCCGCCAGCGCCCGCCAGCGATCGGTGTCGATCCGCTGCTCGTACAGCTCGTAGGCCAGCCGGGCGTTGGCGATGGCCGCCGTGCCCTTGAGCGCCTTGGCCTCGTCAGAGCCGATCTTGTCCAGCCGGTTGTCCACCTCGGTGTCCACCCGGCTGACGAAGAACGACGCGACTGAGGCGATGTGGCTCAGGTCGTGCCCGGCGGCGTCGGCCTTCTCCAGGCCCTCGAAGTAGGCGTCGATGACCGCGTTGTAGCGCTCCAGCGCGAAGATCAGCGTGACGTTGACGCTGATACCCTCGGCGATGGCGGCGGTGATCGCGGGCAGGCCTTCCAGGGTGGCCGGGATCTTGATGTACATGTTCGGCCGGTCGACCAGCCACCACAGCGCCCGCGCCTCGGCCACCGTCTTCTCGGTCTCGTGCGCCAGCCGCGGGTCCACCTCGAGCGAGACCCGGCCGTCCAGGTGATCGCTCTGGTCGTAGGCGGGCTTCAGCACGTCCGCCGCCCAGCGGATGTCGTAGGTGGTGATGGACCGCACCGCCTCGTCCACCGACACGCCGCGGATGCCCAGGTCGCGGGTCTGCTGGTCGTACGCGTCGCCCTTCGCCAGCGCGCTGGCGAAGATCGTCGGGTTCGATGTCACGCCGATCACGTGGTCGTCGCGCATCAGCTGACCGAGGTTGCCCGTGCGCAGCCGTTCGCGGCTGATGTCGTCGAGCCAGACCGCCACGCCTTGCGCGGACAGCTGACCCAGGTTGTCGTGTGACGAAGAGGTCATGACCTCGGTTCCCTTCCTTGTCTTTCAGTTGCGCGCGGCGTCTTTCAGTCGCGCGCGGCGTCTTTCAGTCGCGCGCGGCGCCGATCTGGTCGAGGATCGTCCGGGCCGCTGCGGCCACCCGCTCCGCGGTGAGCCCGAACTCTTCGTAAAGCCGCTGGTAGTCGGCTGAGGCGCCGAAGTGATCGACGCCGATGGAGGCGCCGGAGTCACCGACGTACGTCCGCCAGCCGAACGTGACGCCGGCCTCCACCGACACCCGCGCCTTGATCCGGTGCGGCAGCACCTGTTCGCGGTAGGCGGAGTCCTGCTCCTCGAACCACTCCACGCAGGGCATGGACACCACCCGGGTCGGCGCGCCGCCAGCCTGCAGCTGGTCCCGGGCGGCCAGCGCGATCTGCAGTTCGCTGCCGGTGGCGATCAGGATCACCGCGGGGTCGCCGTCGGCCTCGGCGATCACGTAGCCGCCCTTGGCCACCCCGTCCGCGGCGGCCAGGCCGTTCGAGCGGTCGAACACCGGCAGGTTCTGCCGGGACAGGGCGAGCGCGGACGGGTTGGTGGGCTGCTGAAGGATCCTCTTCCAGGCCGCCGTGGTCTCGTTGGCGTCCCCGGGCCGGACCACGGCCAGGTTCGGGATGGCCCGCAGCGCCCACAGGTGCTCGACCGGCTGATGGGTCGGGCCGTCCTCACCCAGGCCGATCGAATCGTGGGTCCACACGTAGGTCACCGGCAGATTCATCAGCGCGGCGAGCCGCACCGCGCCCCGCATGTAGTCGCTGAACGTAAGGAACGTCCCGCCGTACGGCCTTGTTCCGCCGTGCAGTGCGATGCCGTTGAGGATCGCGCCCATGGCGTGCTCACGGATACCGAAGTGCAGCGTCCGGCCGTACTTGTTGCCGGGGAACATCTTCGACTCGCGATCGTGCGGGAGGAAGGACGGTTCGCCCTTCATCGTCGTGTCGTTGCTGCCGGCCAGGTCGGCCGAGCCGCCCCACAGCTCGGGCAGCGGCTTGGCCAGCGCGCTGAGCACCTCACCGGAGGCCTTGCGGGTGGCCACGCCCTTGGCGTCCGGTTTGAACTCCGGCAGCGCCGCGGCCCAGCCGTCCGGGAGCGTGCGGCTCGCCATCCGGTCGAACAGCGCCTTGCGGTCGGTGCTGGCCCCGGCCCAGGCGTCGAACCCCTTCGTCCACTCGGCGCGGGCCTGCCGGCCGCGCTCGACCACCTCCCGGGCGTGGTCGACGAGGTCCTGGTCGAGCGGGAAGTTGACGTCCGGGTCGAAGCCCAGGATCTTCTTGGTCGCGGCCACCTCGGCGTCGCCCAGGGCCGAGCCGTGGGCCGCGCCGGTGCCCTGCTTGTTCGGGGCGGGCCAGCCGATGATCGTGCGCAGTGAGATGAACGACGGGCGGGAGGTCTCGGCCTTGGCCGCCTCGAACGCGTCGTACAGGGCCTGGACGTCCTCGTGGTAGCCGTTCGGCGTGTCCCAGGAGAGCCGCTGGACGTGCCAGCCGTAGGCCTCGTAGCGGGCCGCCGTGTCCTCGTCCTTGGCGATGACGGTGTCGTCCTCGATCGAGATGTGGTTGTCGTCGTACAGGACGGTCAGGTTGCCCAGTTCCTGGACCCCCGCGATGGCCGAGGCCTCGTGGGTGAGGCCCTCTTCGATGTCCCCGTCCGAGGCGAACACGTAGACGTGGTGGTCGAACGGGCTCTCGCCCTCGGCCGTGTCCGGGTCGAACAGGCCGCGCTCGCGGCGGGCGGCCATGGCCATGCCGACCGCGTTGGCCAGGCCCTGGCCGAGCGGGCCGGTGGTGGTCTCCACGCCCGGCGTCAGCCCGTGCTCGGGGTGACCGGGGGTGAGGCTGCCCCAGGACCGGTAGGCCTTGAGGTCGTCCAGGGTCAGGCCGTAGCCGGACAGGTAGAGCTGGATGTACAGGGTCAGGCTGGAGTGCCCGCAGGACAGCACGAACCGGTCCCGCCCGGTCCAGGCCGGGTCGGTCGGGTCGTGCCGCATGATCCGCTGGTACAGAAGGTAAGCGGCCGGGGCCAGGCTCATCGCCGTCCCGGGGTGACCGGAGCCCTCGTTCTCCACCGCGTCCATGGCCAGGACCCGGATCAGGTTCACGGTGCGCTCGTCGAGGTCGGACCACTCGAGCTTGTTCTTCTGCTGACTTGCCACCGTTAAGTCACGGCTCCTCTCTGCTGGTGCCTAACCGTAGGAATACGGCCGTTGCACGGGCACCCACCTACCCTGGTCCGGGCAGCCGAAAAGCGCCCCGGTAAAACCGCGGGCGAAATACCTGATCGAGCCTATCCTTCCAGCCGCGCCAGCCCGAGCCCCAGGCGGCTCGCGGGGGCCCGCGTAGCAAGCTTTTGACCGCCCGGACATCGTTTGTTCACGGCGTGCTCAGGAGCCCAGGATGCTCCCGGTAGGCTCTCCGGGCATGGGGATGCCGGCACCCGTCTACGATCCCCGGGCGGTCATCGACGGCAGGGCGCCGGGCCGCGCCCCGGTCGGGGTGATCATCGGGATCGTCGTGGCCGCGCTGTGCGTGCTCCTCGTGTTCGCCATCGAGCTCGGCGAGAGCATCGCGTCCGGGCGCAGCGCCATCCCGTTCTTCATCGCGCTGCCGCTGGCGCTGGCGCCCGTCCCGCTGCTCATCGCGGTGGTCCTCTTCATCGACCGGCTGGAGCCCGAGCCGCGGCTCAACCTCGCGTTCGGCTTCCTCTGGGGCGCGGGTATCGCGGCGCTGTTCGCCGCGCTCATCAACACGGCCGGGCTGGATTACATCACCCAGCCCGCGCTCGGGGCCTCCACCGGGCAGTACATCTCGGCCACCGCGGGCGCACCGGTCGTGGAGGAGACCCTCAAGGGCCTGTTCCTGGTCTGGCTGGTCCGCTGGCGGCGGCAGGAGCTCGATGGCCCGACCGACGGCATCGTCTACGCCGCGATGGTCGGGCTCGGGTTCGCGATGACCGAGAACATCGGCTACTACATCAACGCCCTGGTCAGCCCGGTGCACGGGGGCGTATCGCTGCTCGGCTACACGTTCGTGCTGCGGGGCGTGCTGTCGCCGTTCCTGCACCCCGTCTTCACCTCGATGACCGGGATCGGCGCCGCCTACGCGGCCTCGCACCGGCACTCCGGCTGGGCGCTGCTGCTGGGCTGGTTCGCCGCCATGGGCCTGCACGCCATGTGGAACGGCCTCAGCATCTTCGGGCTGGCCGGGACAATCGTGGCTTACGCGATCCTGCTGTGCCTGCTCGGCGTGCTGTACGCGGTCATCCGCGCCGATCGCCGCCGCATCGTCGGCCTGATCCGGCGGTACCTGCCCGGATACGAGCCGACCGGCCTGATCACCCCGCACGACATCCAGATGCTCAGCTCGCTCCGGGACCGGCGGCTGGCCCGCAACTGGGCCCTGTCGACCGGCGGCCTGGCCACGGCCACGGCGATGGGCAACTACCAGCTGGCCGCCACCGAGCTCGCGATGCTGCATGAGAAGGCCAGCCGGGGCGTTCTGGACCGCGCCGGGGTCGCTCAGCGCCAGCAGGCCCTGCTGGGGCTCATGCAGGTCGCGCGGTCAGCGTTCCTGCGCCGCCAGCCAGCGCCGCCGCGCACGCCGTGGACCGGGTCCGGGCCGTCCGGCTTCACCCAGCCCCTATCGTACCGGGCGCCGATGCCGCACCCGGTCATGCCCCGGGAACCCGGGCGCTCCTAGCCGCGCCCGCGGGCCGCTGCGCCGCAGCAACCTCTGCCGCCGCGGGCATCGCGGCAGACCGCCGTGGGCGCCTCGGCGGGCGCCGTGGACGGGACCGGCTCGATCGGGCCGCGGTCGCGCAGCGCGAGGAACAGCCGGATGGTGACGATCCAGATCACCACCGCCACCGTCACGTGCACCCAGACCAGGCCCGCGGGCAGGCCGCTGAAGTACTGGGCGTACCCGATGGCGCCCTGGGCCAGGATGAGCCCGCCGAACAGCCATCCGCGCCGGGCGGCCCGGCGCGGCGCGCCGGACACCGTCAGGCCGAGGATGAGGGCGCAGGACAGCCCGCCCATCAGCCAGCCGATGTCGGCGTGGAACTGGGTGACGCCGATGAACGGCAGGTGGAAGCGGGGCGCAGCCGCGTTGCCGGCCAGCGGGCCGGTGCCGGTGACCACGGTCCCGGCCGCGAACATCAGCGCGACCACCGGGACGAGCGCGCCGCCCATGATCCGCAGGTCCCGCCGGACCACCGGGATCGCGGGCCCGGCGCCTTCACCGCAGCGGACGTGCAGCACGACCGCCGCGCCGAGGATCGCGGTCGACAGCAGGAAGTGCACGGCGACCCAGGCCGGGTTGAGCTTGGTCAGCACGACGATCCCGCCCACCACGGCCTGGGCGACGACTCCGCCGGGCAGCGCCGCCGCGAGCCACACCAGGTCCTTCCGGCGCCGCGTGCTGCCCGGCGGCCGGTACTGCCACGCGGCGATGAACACGAGCCCGGCAATGGCCACGAGCGGGAAGTTCAGCAGCCGGTTGCCGAACTCGATCCAGGTGTTCAGCGTGGTCTGGCCCGACGTACCGGCCGCGACCAGGCTCCGCGTGGTGCAGTTGGGCCAGTCCGGGCAGCCGAGCCCCGACTTGCTGAGCCGCACCGCCTCGCCGGTCGACATGATGACCGCGTTGGCGATCACCGCGGCCAGCGCCAGGCCCCGCATCGACTCTGGCGTCGGCCGCAGCACCGTCCCCGCGATCGGATTCTCCGCGGCCAGGTTCACCGCGCGGCGGAGCGGTGAGACAGACCCGGACGTTGCGGATGCGGGGGCAGGCCCGGACGTTGCGGGCGTGGGAGCGGCGTCGGCGGACACGCTACTCATCGTAGGAGACCGCCTCCGGCCCCGTCGCCCGGTCCCGCACTCCGGCCTTAGCCCCCGGCGCGGCCCTCACCGTAGCCTGGCTTCCCGGATGTTCGCCGTGCGCCCCGGGGCCTGGCCGTGGGCCTGGCCCTCGCCGTCAGGCCCCAGGGCCGGCAGAAGTCTCCAGGGTCAATGGCGCGCCGAAGGCGCGTCCCGCGCAGCAATGCCGCGTCGTTAAGTCTGGCGCGTCTTCCTATGCTGCGGAAAACCGGCGCCGAATCTGGAATGATCTTCCTCGGCGCCGCGGGGCGGCAGGGTAGACAAAATCCGCGCTGTGGGTGTATTTGGGGAGTGTCAGCGTCTCTATAGAAACATGACGTATTGGCGAAGTGTGGTCGTTTCGGCCAAGGGGGCATAAATGACATGAGCGGGATCATCAGCTCTGGGCTGTTTCCCGTCGTTTCTGCCAGGCGGAGTGCTTCGGGCTTTTTAGGAGCCATGACCGGATCACCTAGTGCCAAACGTCTGCACAGCTCACGAGCGGGCCGGCGGCGGGGGAGCGCGATATTCCTCCTGATGATGTGCGTGTGTCTCGCCGCCGCCTGTGGGCATTCATCGGCTCCCGGTGACTCTTCGCCCGTCTCAGCCGGCTCGGCGGCATCCTCACCGGACGGCTCGGCGTCGTCCGCGGCACCACCGGCCGCCTCGTCTGCCGCGGCACCTTCGGCCACGGTGTCCGCGGCCGCGGCGGGGTGCGGGACCTACTGCCAGCAAGCTGGCAACTCCGCGGGAAACTCGCCGCCCGGCTATCCGTGCGCCGCGGGCGGGTGCCTGCCCTGCCCGGCCAGTAACTGCGTCACGGTGGGCAGCACGGGGGCAACCGCCTCCAATGGGGTGATCTCCGTCCCGCTCACGTGCAATCTGTCGACGGCGTGCCAGGGAGCATTTCTGCTCTGCCTGCCCAGCGGGACCCTCTGCCAGGTCGGGCAAACGTTCGAGGGGGCCGGTGGCCGGCTGGCCGGATCGGATTTCGTCGTTCCGGCGGGCGCCACTGGTGACATCACGGTGGCGCTCACCGCACTCGGGCAGCAGGCCGCGTCGGGTGTTAGCAGCTTCGGTGCGTCGGTAATCGTCGACCTGCTCAACTACGGAACGGTGCTCGACTCCAGCAACGCGAACTTTCAGCTGTCATCGGCCGATCCGCCGGTTTACCCGGCAGGCACCGCAGCCAACTGCGGCGCGAGCGTGTTCGCCGGGCAGGACACGACCTGCCCCTTCGCGCTGAACGTCGTGGCGGCGTACGCGAAAACCGCGGGCAATACGAACGCTACGGTCACCGCGGTCAGCCCGGTCACCGGCCAGCAATACACCATGCAGTGCACCGGCCAGTCACCGGTGGTCTGCACGGGCGGGACGAATGCGCTCGTCGCTTTCTACAACTGACGTCACCCGGAGACTGCTGCTGGCCGGGGTGGCAATGGCCGCGTTGCTGGCGGGAACCGTTATTTATGCGCTTAATGCTCTGCAGCCGCTGCAGAACGCCGCCATCGACGAGAGTTTCTCGCTGAAAGGGGCAGGTACGCCCCCGGCCGGCATCGTCATTGTGGCCGTGGACAACGCCACCTTGCAGCGCATCGACGCCCAGCCTCCCATTCCTCGGTCCTACTACGCGCGCTTGCTCGACGCGCTGCATAGGTCCCGCCCCCGGCTGGTCGGCCTTGACCTGCAGTTCATCGGCGTCAGCGAGCACCCTGCCCAGGACCGGGAATTGCTCGGCGCCTTCGCGCGCGACGGACCGGTCCTCGTTTTGGTTTCCGATGCGGGAACCGGGATCCCCGCCATCGCCGGGGTGAGCAATCCCCCGGGTGCCGTGCCCGGCAGCGGGGGCGTCGACACCAATAGCGACGGGGTGCTCCGGAAGCTGATGTACGTCCAGGTCCGCCTCAAGACGTTTGCGATCCGGGCCGCCGAGATGATTCGGCGGCGGCGCGTTCCGGCGGCACAGTTGCCGGGTAACCACGCGTGGATCGATTTCGCCGGGCCGCCGGGGACGTACCCGACGTATTCGATGTCGGACGTGCTCGGCGGCAAGGTGCCATCCTCGGCCTTCACCGGCAAGATCGTCCTCGTCGGCGTCACCGCGCCGATCGGGAAAGACGTATTCGTCACGTCCGCCTCGTCGGTGCCGATGTCGGGCGTGGAGGTGCAGGCCAACGCGATCGACACGGTTCTGCGCGGCTTCCCGCTCCAGTCGCTGGCCCCGGTCCTGGGCGTGCTGCTGATCCTGGCCGCCGCCGTCTTGCCGGTGGCGCTGAGCCTGCGCGCCAGTTCGCTGCTCGTTTCGCTGTCGGCTGTGCTGCTCGCGGTCGTGTTCGGCGTCGCCGTCGAGCTGGCTTTCCGCCGCGGCCTTATCCTGCCGGTGCCTGATCCGATCGTCAGCCTGGTCCTCGCGACCGGTGGGGTCATCGTCGTGGAAAATCTCGTCGAACGGCGGAAGCGCCGGTCGCTGGAAGTCCTGCTGCAGGACTTCCTGCGGCCAGCCGACACGGCGTTCTTCCTCTCTTACCGCCGGGACCAGAGCAGCTTCATCGCCCGGAGCCTGCGTTCCGTGCTGATCACCCGGTTCGGTGACGGCAGCGTGTTCCTGGATGAAACGGCGATCGAGCCCGGGCAGCAGTGGCCGCGCGAGATCGAGGAGGCCATCCTCGGCTGCAGCGCAATGCTCGTCATCATGGGCCCCTACTGGGCTACGGCGCGGCCCGCCGGATCAGGGCAGCGACGTCTGGACGATCCCGGCGACTGGGTGCGCCGCGAGGTGGAAGCGGGCCTCGCGCGCCCCGAAATAGCCGTGATCCCGGTTCTCACCGACGGGGCGTCGATGCCTCACCGCAGCGAACTGCCGCCCAGCGTCCAGCCGCTACGTGATCGCAACGCGTTCGTCCTCAACGGTGTTGACCTCGGCCGCGAGGTCGATCAGCTCGTGGAGGGCATCCGGCGCGGTCAGCTCAGCCCGCTGCGGCGCGCCGGGATGGGGCACACCGCGACCGCCGCCGGGGACGTGCCGCTGGCGCCGCACGTCGACGGCGAGGATCGCTAGGCGGGCCGGGGCCACGGACCCGGCGGCTACCGCCGTCGGCCGGTGCCGCTCGCCTGCGCCGAGCGGGCCGGGGAGCAAGCCCAGCAACGGCCCGCGCGCCGTCTTCGTCCCCCGGCACCGGCCGAAGCCCAGCTGGCCGTCGCTTTCACGAGCCGAGGCGCGCGGCCGCCGTCGGCGTAACCAGGCCCGGAGTTACCTGGGTAATGACCCCACCACCCAGGTCCTAACCGGAGTGATGACGCCATCGCGCCGGTTCTAGCCGGGGTAAGGCCCGGGCTCCGGCTTGGCGGTGGCCCGGAGGGGAGAACGGCGCGGCACCTAGGGCTTGTAGGAACACCCACGGCACCCTAGCCTGAGTCTCAGGGGATTTAAGAAACCATCGGTACGCTGCTGACCGCCGGTACAGGGGAGGATGGCGAGATGTCTGAGCACGTGGTGAACGACCTCGACAAGCTCAAGGGAATCGGCCCCAAGTACAAGGAGATGCTCAAGAGCATTGGCGTCGATTCGATCAAGGAGCTGCGTCACCGCAACCCGGCGCATCTGAAGGAAATGATCGAAGAACGGCATGGATCGGTGGTGGGCCTGTCCGAGCATGAGGCGCAAACCTGGATCGACGAAGCAAAGGCCTACCAGGAATAGCTCAGTCGGTACGTCCCGGACCAGTCATCGCCCGGTAGTCCCGGACAGCTCGCCCGGTACGTCCCGGACCAGTCATCGCCCGGTACGTCCCGGACCAGTCATCGTCGGCGTGACGGTCGTATCTGTCATAGGCGGGCTACTTATGGCGCTGGGCGCTGAGCTCCGAGCAGACGGGCGGTGACGCCGGGCCTGGGAGGTCAGGGGCTGAGGGCGCTGAGGTCGGCCCGGGCAGATCCGGGGCTGGGGGAACCGGGGCGGGGCCTGGCAGATCGGGCGAGGGAACCGGGGCCGGGGGAGCGGAGCGGGCGGCGCCGACACAGGCGACCACGACGCAGCCGACGGCGGCCCATTCGCTGGCCGACAGGTGCTGGCCGAGCAGGGCCAGGCCGATCAGCGCCGCCACGGCCGGTTCCAGGCTCATCCAGATGCCAAACACCCTCGTCGACAGCCGCCGCAGCGCCCGCAGCTCGACCGCGTACGGGATCGCTGAGGAAAGCACCCCGACGCTGGCCCCGGTGGCCAGGACGGACGGCCGCCGCAGCGCGGGCCCGGCCGCCGCGACCGCGGTCGGGGTGACCACGAGCGCGGCCACCAGCATGGCGATGACCAGGCCCGACGATCCGGGGAAGCGGCGGCCGGTGGCCGCGCTGAGCACGATGTAGCCAGCCCAGCCGGCCGCGGACAGCGCGGCGAAGGTTATCCCGGCGGCGTTCAGGTGCGCGGTGCCGGTCCCGGTGAGCAGTACGACGCCGGCGGCGGCCAGCGCGACCCAGAGCAGGTCGACCGGGCGGCGGGAGCCGGCCACTGCGACCGCCAGCGGGCCGAGGAACTCGACGGTTACCGCCACACCGAGCGGGATCCGGGCGATGGCCTGGTAGAAGACGTAGTTCATGAGGCCCAGGCAGACGCCGAACGCAACTGTGGTGAGGGCGTCACGCCAGGCCCGGCGGGCCGCCACGCCGGTGCTGGCCGCCCAGGCTCCCCGGCCGCCCACGATGAGCAGGATCAGTGCGGCGCTCCACAGCCGCAGGCCGGTCACGGTGGCGGGAGCCAGCTGGTGGAACAGCCGGGTGGCCACGCCCGCGCCCAGCTGAACGGACACGATCCCGGTCAGGACCAGCGCGGCCGGGCCGGCCATCTCCCGTGATCCACGCCCGGCCGGGCGCGCCGGGCGGCCCGTCCTGGGCGGCGCACTCACTCCCAGCGGAACGTGCGCACGGCCAGGCCAATCGTCACGACAGCCCAGACGGCCAGCACAATCAGGTCACGGACGGGCACCCCGGCGGCGTCCGCGAGTACGGCCCGCAGCCCGGTGGCCAGCGCGCCGGTGGGCAGCAGCGTGAGCACCGGCCGCACCGCGGCGGGGAACTTGGTCAGCGGGAACACCACGCCGCCCACCCCGAGCAGCACGATGTAGATCAGGTTGGCCAGGGCCAGCGTCGCCTCGGCGCGCAGCGTGCCGGCCATCAGCAGGGCCAGCCCGCTGAACGCCGCGGTCCCCACCAGGACCAGCAGCGGCACGGTCAGGAACGCCAGGGCCGAGGCGTGCGGCCGCCAGCCGAGACCGGTGGCGGCCGCGGTGATGATGGCCGCCTGCAGCAGTTCGACGATGATGACGGTGGCCGTCTTGGCCGAGATCAGCCCGGTCCGCGACAGTGGCGTGGCGCCGAGCCGCTTGAGCACGCCGTAGCGGCGCTCGAACCCGGTGGAGATGGCCTGGCTGGTGAACGCGGTCGACATCACGGCCAGCGCGATGATGCCGGGAGCCAGGAAGTCGACCCGGCTGCCGCCGCCGAAGCTGACCAGCGGCTCCAGGCTGAACATGGCCAGCAGCGCGAGCGGGATCACCAGCGTGACCGTGAGCTGCTCCCCGTTGCGCAGCAGGGTGCGCGTCTCCATCGCGGCCTGCGCCGCGATCATCCGCGGCAGCGGGGCGGCGCCGGGGGCCGGCTGGAAGGCCCCTGGCGGGATGGCGCCCGGGGCCGCTGGGGCGACAGCATCGGCCGCGGTCACGGGCGCAGCTCCGTTCCGGTCAGCTCCAGGAAGACGTCTTCCAGGGTCCGGCTCTCGATCCGCAGGCTGGTCGGCAGCACGCCGTGCTCGGCGCACCAGGCGGTCACCGAAGCGAGCAGCTGCGGGCTGATTCCGTCCGGGACCTCGATGACGTAGTGCCCGGCCGGGGACTCCTTGGCCGCGCAGCCGTCGGGCAGCGCGGACAGCAGCCCGTCGGTGTCCAGCCCGCCGTCGGCGCGGAACCGGAGCTGGCCCACGCTGCCGCACAGCTCGGCGGGGGTACCGCCGGCGACGAGCCGGCCGTGGTCGATGATCGCCACCTGGTCCGACAGCCGCTCGGCCTCGTCCATGAAGTGCGTGGTGAGAATCACGGTCACCCCGGACGAGCGCAGTTCGCTGATCAGGTCCCAGGTCGCGTGCCGGGCCTGCGGGTCCATCCCGGCCGTGGGCTCGTCCAGGAAGACGAGCTCGGGGCGGCCGATCACCGCGGCGGCCAGGGCCAGCCGCTGCTGCTGGCCGCCGGACAGCCGTTTGTACGGGGTCCGGGCCGCCTCGGTCAGCCCGACCCTGGCGAGCAGGCCGTCCGGATCCAGCGGGTGGATGTGGAAGCGGGACAGCAACCGCAGGTACTCCCTGGCCGGGACGGCGGGCGGCACCCCGCCGGACTGCAGCATGACCCCGACGCGGGGCCGCAGGGCGCGGGCGTCGCGGGCCGGGTCCAGCCCGAGGACCCGCACCGTCCCGCCGTCGGCCTGCCGGTAGCCCTCGCAGATTTCGATGGTGGTGGTCTTGCCCGCCCCGTTGGGACCCAGGATGGAGGTCACCTCGCCGGATGCGGCGCTCAGCGTCAGCCCGTCCACCGCGACCGCGTGCCGGTACCGCTTCACCAGGCTCGCCAGTTCGACGGCGGGAACGCTGCTCACGTTTGTGAGTCTATGGGCGGTCGTTCCCCCCCGGGGCGCCGGCACCGGAGCCGCCGGCATCAATGCTGCCTGGGCCGGGTGCCCAGGCTGCGACCTGGACGGGGGTGGCCGAGAACTGGCTGTGGCCGTACGCGGCGAAGCGTTCCAGCCGGGTCGCACCGGGCAGCTGGATCCGCGCGGCCATCAGGATGGCCCGGTCAGCGGTGATCTCCACCCAGGTAATCTGCTGCGCCCGCAGGTACGCGGGTGGCAGGCCGGGGCGGGTGATGGTCGCCTCGACCACCGTGGTGCACGATCCGGTGTTGGCGTAGAAACCGGCGCTGGCCTTGTCCAGCTCGGGGTGGTGGGTGTGGCCGGACAGGAAACCGCGGTAGCCGTCGCCGGTGAGGTCCACGGCGCGCTGCCGGGCGGCACGGTTCTGCCCGTAGCCGCGCTCCGCCAGGGCCAGCTCGCTGATCGCCGTCCACGCCCGGCGGGAGATGATCGCGATGATCACGGCCACCACGATCAGGTCGGCCACCGCGCCGTAGCCGAGCACTTCGGCGCCGTGCACCCACCGGGTGGTGTCCGGGTAACGCGACTGGAGCTCGAAGACCTCTGATATCCGCAGGCAGAGCAGCAGCACGACCGGCAGCACGACCAGCCACCAGGCGTGCCGGACCAGCTTGCGGTAGAACAGCCGGGAGCCGACGAAGGCCGGGAAGTCGGCCGGGTCGGCCATCTCGTGCGCGCCGTCCAGCCAGTCCCGGCCCAGCCATTCGATCCGCGGCAGGACCTGCCGCACGATGTGGTGGCCGAGCGGGGTGTCCAGGCTGTTGCGCTGGTCGTGGAAGCAGTTGTACGGATCGAGCTGGTGGCCGTGCTCGACCCGGATCTTCCGGCCGCTGGGCAGCACCAGATCGGCGGCCAGGCAGAGCCGGGCCCCCGTCATCTCCCGTACCGCGTCCGCGGCCTTGATGTCCCAGGCCAGCTCGTTGTCGTGGTTGCCGATCGCGTAGACGACCTGGCCGCCGCGCGCGGTCACCGCGGTGAGGGCGGCGCACAGGATCTCGTGCTCGCGCAGGATCTCCGCCGCGGTGGCCTGCGGGAAGCCGAGCAGTTCGATGACGTCGCCCGCCAGCACCACGGTGACGGGACCCGGTTCCGCCGCCAGCCGAGCTGGCCAGGACGCCGCAGGTGCGCGCGGAGTCGCCGGTGCGCCGCGGCGGCAGGTGCAGGTCACTGATCGCGAGCACGGGCGTGCCGGCCGGCACCGGGACGTCCAGCAGATCGGGTACGTCCGGCAGGCTGGGCTTACCGGGCTCGGAGGAGGTCATGTTGTGCTGTTCTTTCCTCATCGGCCCCGGGTGGAAACGGCGCCCGCGCGCCTGGACCGGGCGCGGAACACGATCCGGCCGTGCCGCAGCCGTGATGTACGGCTGAACGGTCCCATCCGGGAGTCCTCACCCCTACGACGTTACGGGGCCGGGGCCGGTTCGCGGACCGCACGCCCCGCCCCGCGATTTACGTCACATTGACGTTCGGTAAACTTTGCCGAACCGGACTTATTTACGGCATACTTATGTTGTGAAAAACATGCGGACAGCGGACACGGAGCCCGAGAGGGTGAGCCTGGCGGCGGCAGTCGATGCCGCGGCCGGCCGTTCCGTGCGCCCGGGTCCGCCCGGTTCGCCGGATTCACCGGGTTCACCACCCGTAGCGGGACCGGCGGCGCCGCGGCCCAGGGGCGAGCTGTCCGCGCAGGCCCGGGCCGAGCGGGGCACCCGGGCCCGGGTCGCCCGGCTGATCCTGGAGCTAGGGCCGTCCACCGCGTCGGTGATCGGCGGCCGGCTCGGGCTGACCCCGGCCGCTATCCGCCGTCACCTGGACAACCTGCTCGCCGAGGGCCTGATCGAGACCCGCTCCGCCCGGACGTACGCCAGCCGGGGCCGGGGCCGGCCCGGCTGTTCGCGATCACGGATGCCGGCCGCAGTGCTTTCGAGCACACCTACGATGACCTGGCCAGCAGCGCGCTGCGCTTCCTGGCCGCCGAGGCCGGCCCGGCCGCGGTCGGGAGGTTCGCCCGCCACCAGGTTTCCGAGCTGGAGCGCCGGTACGGCGCGGTGCTGGCCGGGGTGGCGCCTGGCGAGCGGGTGCGGGCGCTGGCCGACGCGCTGTCCGGCGACGGCTACGCCGCCTCCGCGTCCGCGGCGCCAGCTCCCGCCCCGGCGCCGGCCCCGGCTGACGCAGCGGCCGGTGCGACCGCAATGGCCGGCGAGGCCGCGGCGGCGCTGGCCGGCGGTGAGCAGCTGTGCCAGCATCACTGCCCGGTCGCGCACGTGGCCGAGGAGTTCCCGCAGCTGTGTGAGGCGGAGACCGAGGCCTTCAGCCGGCTGCTGGGCCGCCCGGTACAGCGGCTGGCTACGATCGCCCATGGCGACGGCATCTGCACCACGCACGTCACCGGTCACTACCTGGCTGACCGCCAGGGCATAAGCGCTCAGGCAGGCGCGGAATGCCGTGGCGGTCAGCCATGTTGAACCACTGCGAGCTCCGGAGGGCTCTTGACTTGGCATCCTCCAAGCCTTGGGCAGGCCTGGATTCCAGCCGTGACCTGCCGGTCACGCTGTTGGTTCACGGCTCACAGACTCGGGCAACCCCTAGAAGTCTCCCCGCGCTGCCACCTCATGCCCTGGGGTGGATCCGGTTTGATACTGGCCAGACACGATGGAAGCTATCACGAGCCGCTGACAAAACGAGGGATGGGCTCTTCACATGACGACGACCGCACCGCAGGACAACCTCGACGGCCTGGGCACGTACAAGTTCGGCTGGGCCGACAGCGACGTGGCGGGCACGGCTGCGCGCCGCGGCCTGTCCGAGGACGTAGTCCGCGACATCTCAGCCCTGAAGGACGAGCCCGCGTGGATGCTGGACCTGCGGCTGAGGGGGCTGCGCATGTTCGGCCGCAAGCCGCTGCCGGCCTGGGGCGCCGACCTGTCCGACATCGACTTCGAGAACATCAAGTATTTCGTCCGGTCGACGGAGAAGCAGGCGGAGAGCTGGGATGATCTGCCGGCCGATATCAAGAACACCTACGACAAGCTCGGCATCCCTGAGGCGGAGAAGCAGCGGCTGATCGCCGGGGTGGCGGCGCAGTACGAAAGCGAAGTCGTGTACCACAAGATCCGTGAGGACCTTGCGGAGAAGGGTGTCATCTTCCTGGACACCGACACGGCGCTGCGCGAGCACCCGGAGCTGTTCCAGGAGTACTTCGCCACGGTCATCCCGCCCGGTGATAACAAGTTCGCCGCGCTGAACACCGCGGTGTGGTCCGGTGGCTCGTTTATCTATGTGCCGAAGGGCGTGCACGTGGACATCCCGCTGCAGGCCTACTTCCGGATCAACACCGAGAACATGGGCCAGTTCGAGCGGACCCTGATCATCGTGGACGAGGGCGCCTACGTGCACTACGTCGAGGGCTGCACCGCGCCGATTTACAAGTCCGACTCGCTGCATTCGGCGGTGGTGGAGATCATCGTGAAGAAGGACGCACGGTGCCGGTACACCACAATCCAGAACTGGTCGAACAACGTCTACAACCTGGTCACCAAGCGGGCGATCGCCGAGCAGGGCGCGACGATGGAGTGGATCGACGGGAACATCGGCTCCAAGGTCACGATGAAGTACCCGGCGGTCTACCTGATGGGCGAGCACGCCAGGGGCGAGACCCTGTCGGTCGCGTTCGCCGGTGAGGGCCAGCACCAGGACGCCGGGGCCAAGATGGTGCACTGCGCGCCGAACACGTCGTCCACGATCGTGTCCAAGTCGGTGGCCCGCGCGGGCGGCCGGACGTCTTACCGGGGCCTGGTCAACGTGCAGGAGGGCGCTGCGCACTCCAAGTCCACGGTCAGGTGCGACGCGCTGCTGGTGGACAAGGTCAGCCGGTCCGACACCTACCCGTACGTGGATGTGCGGGAGGACGATGTGGAGATGGGCCACGAGGCCAGCGTCTCCAAGATCTCCGAGGACCAGCTGTTCTACCTGATGAGCCGGGGGATGACCGAGGATGAGGCCGCGGCCACCATCGTCCGCGGCTTCGTCGAGCCCATCGCGCGTGAGCTGCCGATGGAGTACGCGCTGGAGCTGAACCGGCTGATCGCGCTGCAGATGGAGGGGGCGGTCGGCTGATGTCGCTTCTCCAGGGGGCGCTCGAGTCCGATGCGCCCGTCTCCAGGCTGCATGAGCACCAGTCGTACGACCCGGCGGACTTCCCGGTCCCGACGGGCCGCGAGGAGGAGTGGCGGTTCACCCCGCTGCGCCGCCTCCGCGGCCTGCACGGGGCCGACCCGCTGCCCGAGGGCCGCTGGACCCTGGAGGTCACGCCGTCGCCTGAGGTCAAGGCCGAGAAGGCGGAGCGCGGCGATCCGCGGATCGGGTCGGCGTACGTGCCGAGCGACCGGGTCAGCGCGCGGGCGTTCGCTTCCTTCGCCGCGGCCACGGTGATCACCGTGCCCGCGGAGACGGTCACGTCCGCGCCCACCATCATCAGCGTGCGCGGCGAAGGCACCGGGGGGGCCGCGTTCGGCCACACGGTCGTGGACGTCGGGCCGATGGCCCGCGCCACGCTGGTCCTCGACCACCAGGGCAGCGCGACCTACGCCGACAACGTCGAACTGCTGGTGGGCGACGGCGCGTCGCTGGACGTGATCAGCCTCCAGGACTGGAACGACGACGCCGTGCACCTGTCCCACCACCACGCGCGGCTGGGCCGGGACGCGCGGATCTCGCACACCGTCGTATCGTTCGGCGGCGACGTGGTCCGGATTGTCCCGTCCGTCTCCTACGCGGGCCGGGGCGGGGACGCCGAGCTGAACGGGCTGTACTTCGCCGACGCCGGCCAGCACCTGGAGCACCGGCTGTTCGTCGACCACACGGCGCCGGACTGCCGCAGCCGCGTGCTGTACAAGGGCGCGCTGCAGGGCGACGGCGCGCACAGCGTCTGGATCGGCGACGTGCTGATCGGCGCGGAGGCGAACGGCACGGACACCTACGAGTACAACCGGAACCTGGTGCTGACCGAGGGGGCGCGCGCCGACTCGGTGCCGAACCTGGAGATTCTCACCGGTGAGGTGCGCGGCGCGGGGCACGCCAGCGCCAACGGCCGGCTGGAGGACACGCACCTGTTCTACCTGATGGCCCGGGGCATCCCCTTCGAGCAGGCGCGCCGCCTGGTCATCCAGGGCTTCTTCGGCGAGCTGCTGGAGAAGATCCGGGTGCCGGACCTGCGCGAGCGGGTCTCGGCCGCGGTCGAGGCGGAGCTTGGATGACCCAGGCCGAACCGAACAAAGCTCCCGGCGACACGGTGCAGGACGGCACGGTGCAGGACGGCACGGTGCAGGACGGCACGGTGCAGGACGATGCGGGCCAGAAGTTCGTGTTCGCCTGCTCGCTGAAGGACGTGCCCGAGGACGGCGCGCTGGGCGTGGACGTGGAAGGCACTCCCGTCGCGGTGGTACAGGCCGAAGGCCAGGTGTACGCGCTGCACGACGTCTGCTCGCACGCCGAGGTCCCGCTGTCCGAGGGCGAGGTGTACGACCACACGCTGGAGTGCTGGCTGCACGGATCCTGCTTCGACGTGCGGACCGGGGAGCCGACCGGGCCGCCGGCCACCGAGCCGGTGCCGGTCTACCCCGTGAAGACCGAGGGCGACGACGTATACGTCGCGCTCCCGTGAGCACCGCCCGCAGACGTAGTTACTGAACTGAAGAATTTCTGGAGACCTTAGATATGGCGACCCTTGAGATCCGCGATCTGCACGTGAGTGTGGAGGAGGCGGCCGGTACGTTCCGCGAGATCCTGCGCGGTGTCGACCTGGACGTCAACGCGGGGGAAACACACGCGATCATGGGGCCGAACGGCTCTGGCAAGTCCACCCTGGCCTACGCCATCGCCGGGCACCCCAAGTACCACGTGACCCAGGGTTCGGTGACGCTGGACGGCGAGGACGTGCTGGCCATGAGCGTGGACACGCGGGCCCGTGCGGGCCTGTTCCTGGCCATGCAGTACCCGGTGGAGGTGCCAGGGGTGTCGGTGTCGAACTTCCTGCGCACCGCCGTCACCGCCGTGCAGGGTGAGGCACCCAAGCTGCGTGACTTCATGAAGAACATGCGCAGCGCCATGGCCGACCTGTCCATCGACCCGGCCTTCGCAGAGCGGAACCTGAACGAGGGGTTTTCCGGCGGGGAGAAGAAGCGGCACGAGGTGCTGCAGCTGGAGCTGCTGAACCCGAAGATCGCGATCCTGGACGAGACCGACTCCGGGCTCGACATCGACGCGCTGAAGGTCGTGTCGGAGGGCGTCAACCGGTTCCGCGCCGACCCGGGCCACGGCGTCCTGCTGATCACGCACTACACCCGCATCCTGCGCTATGTGCAGCCCGACTTCGTGCACGTGTTCGTGGCCGGCCGGATCGTCCGCCAGGGCGGCCCGGAGCTGGCCGAAGAGCTGGAGCGCGGCGGGTACGAGAAGTTCGTCAAGGCGGAGGCGGCGGCATGACCCTGGACGTCGCGCGGATCCGCAAGGACTTCCCGATTCTGGAGCGGCAGGTGCGCGGCGGCCAGGTGCTGATCTACCTGGACAGCGCCAACACCTCACAGAAGCCCCGCCAGGTGATCGACGCGATCAGCGGCTTCTACGAGCGGCACAACGCCAACATCCACCGGGCCACCCACCAGCTCGGCGAAGAGGCGACCGCGGCCTACGAGGGCGCCCGGGTCAAGCTGGCCAGCTTCGTCGGCGCCCGCTCCGCCGCCGAGATCGTGTTCACCAAGAACGTCTCCGAGGCGATCAACCTGGTCGCTTACGCGCTGGGCAACGCCTCATCCGGGGCCCCGGCCCTGGACTCAGCGGGCTCAGCGGGCTCAGCGGGCCGGTTCCGGCTCGGGCCCGGTGACGAGATCGTCGTGACCGAGATGGAGCATCACTCCGATCTCGTGCCGTGGCAGCTGCTCTGCCAGCGCACCGGGGCCACCCTGCGCTGGTTCAGCGTCACCCCGGAGGGCAGGCTCGACCTGTCCAACCTGGACGACCTGATCACCGAGCGGACCAAGCTCGTTGCGCTGGTCCACCAGTCCAACGTGCTGGGCACGATCAACCCGGTCAAGCTGATCGCGGACCGGGCGCACGCGGTGGGCGCGCTCGTGCTGGCCGATGCGGCCCAGTCCGTGCCGCACATGCCGGTCAGCGTGCAGGACCTGGGTGCTGACTTCGTCGGGTTCACCGGGCACAAGATGTGCGGCCCGACCGGCATCGGGGTGCTGTGGGCGCGGCGGGAACTGCTGGACGAGATGCCGCCGTTCCTGGGCGGCGGCGAGATGATCGAGACCGTCTGGATGGACCACTCGACGTTCGCGGCCCCGCCGCACAAGTTCGAGGCCGGCACCATGCCCATCGCGGAAGCGGCCGGGCTGGCCGCGGCCGCCGACTACCTGACCGAGATCGGCCTGGAGTCCATCCACGCCCACGAGCAGGCTCTGCTGGCCGACGCGCTGGCCCAGCTCACCGACATCGCGGGGCTGCGGATCCTGGGGCCCACCGAGCCGGCCGACCGCGGTACGGCGATCTCCTTCGAGGTCGACGGCGTGCACCCGCACGACATGAGCCAGGTGCTCGACGAGCTGGGCATCGCGGTGCGGGCCGGGCACCACTGCGCGTGGCCGCTGCACCGGGCGCTCGGCGTGCAGGCCAGCACCCGCGCGTCGTTCTACCTGTACAACACGCACGAGGAAGTGACCGCGCTGGCGGACGGCATCCGCCAGGCGCAGAAGTTCTTCGGCGTGATCTGACCGGCCCGAACGGAATTAACTCACCGCAAATCCGGCTAAGGCGCATATGCAGATCCAGTCGCTGTACCAGGAGATCATCCTGGACCACTACCGCAACCCGCACCACAAGGGGCTGCGGGAGCCGTTCGACGCCGAGGTCCACCACGTCAACCCGACGTGCGGGGACGAGGTGACCATGCGGGTCGCGCTCAAGGATGTCGACGGCGATCCGGTGCTGACCGACGTGTCCTACGACGCGCTCGGCTGCTCGATCAGCCAGGCCAGCGCCTCGGTCATGTCAGATCTGGTTATCGGCAAGCCGGTCAGCGAGGCGATGCGGATATCGCAGGAGTTCCTCGAACTCATGCAGTCGAAGGGCGAGACCGAGCCGGACGAGAGCACGCTGGAGGACGCGGTGGCTTTCGCCGGCGTCGCCAAGTACCCGGCGCGGATCAAGTGCGCACTGCTCGGCTGGATGGCCTGGAAGGACGCCACCGGGCGGGCGCTGGACGAGACGACAGGACAGGCATCATGACCGAGAACACGACCACCCAGCAGGACAGCGGAGCCCCGGCACCGGAAGAGGCCGTCGCGACGGGCGCCCCAGCCGAGGGCACCCCCCCGGCCGACAACTCAGAAACCGAGGACGTCCTCGAGGCGCTCCGCGACGTGGTGGACCCCGAACTCGGGATCAATGTCGTGGACCTCGGCCTGGTCTACGGGGTCACCCTGGACGCGGAGCGGAACGCGTCGATCGACATGACGCTGACCAGCGCGGCGTGCCCGCTCACCGACGTGATCGAGGATCAGGCCCGCGAGGCGCTGGACGGTGTCGTGTCGGACTTCCGGATCAACTGGGTGTGGCTGCCCCCGTGGGGCCCGGAGCATATCACCGAGGATGGCCGCGAGCAGCTCCGCGCCCTCGGCTTCAACCTCTGAGAACCCGGACCGCTCGTTCCAAGCCAGGCCCGGGGAATTGCCCGACTGCGGGAATGGGCGCCGCTAATATTGGCCGGTATATCGGGCACGTCCAGTTTTACCCCGTAAATGGCCATCAGCCGGCGCTTTCCGAGTCACGCACCGGGCGTTCCCGCCACAGTCAGTGGCACCGCCGCCCACTCGAACAGCATCTTTCAGTGGTGCTTCACCCAGTCGGCCCCGCGCTGGTGAAATAGCCGCGGTAGTGGGAATCGTCCATTTCCTATGCCACGCCCGCATGAACTGCGGGCCCCCGGTCGGCCGCCGCATCACCTCCTCATGGCCGTTACGGAAGACCGCCACAGTCATCGCGAAATACCAGGACATAGCAGGCAGGAGACGGAACCGCTGCTCCCGGCGGCCAGTTTCAGTATCTCGTCCCGACACGCCCGGCTTCGGTAGGTACGCGCCAGAATATGCAGTGTTCTCTTATTGCCCGGTCTTATCCTGCGGAAATGTGGCCACTAATTCCGGTCCCGCTTAATTAAGCGCATTGGTGTGGCGGAACGCCGTCTTAATAGTTACAGTGGTCGAGTCCAAGCAGGCTTAGGGATAAAGATGAGGGGGAATGTCATGATTTCACTCAAGGCGAAGAAGCCGGTCCCGGCGAGGGAGCAGCTTCAGGCGCTGACGCCCGCGGAACTGACGGCGGTCAACGGCGGCGGCGACGGCGGCGACGGCGGCGACGGCGGCGACTACTACCGGCGCCGGCGCCACCACCACCATCACCACCACCACCACCACCACGACGGCGGCGACCAGCAAAACGGGATTATCAATATTTGGTAGTAGATAAGAAGCAGTAGTACTTCGTGTGATGCTGAACGGGGCCGGAGGGCGGAGCGGCACGCTCTGCCCTCCGGCCTCTTCGCGTCAGGCCGCGCAGCTTTCCGGTGGCAGGCCAGCCGCACGGCACCCCCGCGCCGGCTCGGCCGGCTGCTGTTTTCGTGCCTTTGGGCCGGAGGAACCGGCCCGCTACTGTCGGCCGGATCGCCTCCCGCAGCGGCCTGGCCCCGCGAGATTAGCCGATGAGCGAGGCAGCCTTGATCTTCCGTGCGGAGGCGTTGCGGAGCCGCGAGACCCAGCGGCCTTCCCACCGAGCGGCGCGGGCGAGCCCGCGGTGGATCGCGGCAGCGTACTGGGCCCTGCTGGCCCTGGTGGCAGTCGGCCTGACCGCAGCCGCGCTGATCCGGGTCGGGGACGTGACCCAGGGCCCGGCCGTGGTTCGCGGCGGAGCCGTGGAGACGGTGGTGCCGGCCGTCTTCGCAGCTGACCTGCATCCGGGCATGCCGCTTAGGCTGACGCTGCGCGGCCACCGTCCCGTGACCGTCGCTGTCACCGGCGTCGGGCCGGAGGTGGCCAGCGCGGCGGCTGCGGGCCGCCTGCTGCGGACCGCCGTCGGCAGGGCCGGCCCGGCTCCGGGAGCGCTGCTGGTGGTGCGGGCCACGGTGCCGCAGCGCGCGGCCGAAGGAGCGGCGGGGACCGCATCGGTTCAGGTGAGCTCGCAGCGGCTGATCGCCGCGCTCGCGGCGGGCCTGGGATCGGATGCCGCCGATGGGTAGGGCCGTGCCCTACGTGGCGCAGCTTGGGCTGGCGGACTGCGCAGCCGCCTGCGTGGGGATGACGCTGGCCTATCACGGACGGTACGTCCCCCTGGCCGACCTGCGGGAGGCGACCGGCACCGGGCGGGGCGGCACGGACGCCAGCGGGATCCTCGCGGCCGCCCGCCGGTACAACCTGACGGCCCGGGCCGTGAAGGCAGACATCGACGACCTCGCCTGTCTGCCTCGGGGATCGGTACTGCACTGGGACTTCGACCACTTCATCGTGTTCGAGAAGGTCACCAGGAAGGGTGTCGTGGTGGTGGACCCGGCCGTTGGGCGCCGGGCCATTCCCGCCGCCGCGTTCGGCAGGTCTTATACCGGTGTGGCGATCACCCTGGAGCCGGGCGCCGATTTCAGCCGCGGCGGGAAGGCCGGCGCTAGCCCTTACCGCTACCTGCGGCCCATCCTCGGGCAGGGCGTCCTGGCCCGCCGTGTCCTGGTCGTTTCGGTCCTGCTGCAGCTCCTCGCGCTGGCCGTACCGCTGTTCACCGCGGTCGTGGTCGGCCGGATCGTGCCGGACGGCGACCGGCACCTGCTGGTGATCCTGACGGTGGCGATGGCCGCGGTAGCCGGGTACTACTTCCTCGTCTCCCTGGTCCGCGGCCACGTCCTGCTGTACCTGCGCACGCACCTGGACCGGCAGCTCACGACCAGGTTCGTCCGCCATCTGACCGACCTCCCGTACGCGTTCTTCCTCACCAGGTCCGCCGGTGACCTGATGATGCGGCTGCAGAGCAATGCCACTGTCCGGGAGATCCTCACCGAGGGATCCCTGTCAGCGATCCTCGACGGTGGCGCGGCCGCCATCTACCTTGTCCTGCTGCTGGTGATCAGCCCGCCGCTCGGCCTCCTGGTCCTCGGGCTCGGCGCGGCGCAGGTGACCGTCATCATCCTCGCGCGAGGCAAGAACCAGCGCCTCATGACGGAGAGCCTGGAAGCCGGGGCGCGCTCGGAGAGCTATGCGTTCCAGCTGCTGGCCGGGATCGAGGATCTGAAGGCGGCAGGTGCCGAGGACCGCGCCGTGGGGCACTGGTCCGGCCTGTTCGCCAGGGAGATCGAGGTCGCGCTCGGCAGGGGGCGGCTGAGCGCGCTGGTCGACTCGGCCTCGGCGGCCCTGCAGCTGGTGTCGCCGCTGGCCCTGCTCGCCACGGGTGCGGTGCTGGTGCTCCAGGGCAAGCTCAGCCTGGGCGCCATGCTCGGCCTCGTCGTGCTCGCGGCTGGCTTCCTCCAGCCGCTCGGTCTACTGGTCACCACCGGGCTCGAGCTTCAGCTCCTCGGCAGCTACATGGCCCGGATCAACGACGTGCTCGACACGCCGAAGGAGCAGCAGGGCCGCGCCGTCCGGCCCGCCGGCCGGCTCAGCGGCGATATCCGGGCCGAGGGCGTGTCGTTCCGGTACAGCTCCTACGCCCCGCTGGCCGTGGATGGCGTCTCGGCCCAGATCCAGCCGGGCCAGCTCGTGGCGATCGTCGGCCGCTCTGGGTCGGGCAAGTCGACGCTGGGGCGGCTGCTGCTGGGGCTGTATGAGCCCGAGGCCGGATCCGTCCGCTACGACGGGACCGACCTGCGCGAGCTCGAGGCCCGTTCGGTGCGCCGCCAGCTCGGGATCGTGACGCAAGGGTCCTATGTCTTCGGGACCAGCGTCCGGGACAACATCGCCCTGAGCGCTCCCGGCCTCGCCCAAGACGACGTGGTGCGCGCCGCCCGGCTCGCCTGCATCGACCAGGACATCGAGGCAATGACCATGGGGTATGCGACGGTGCTGGTCGAAGGCGGCGCATCGCTCTCCGGGGGGCAGCGGCAGCGGCTGGTCCTGGCCCGGGCGCTCGCCCACCGTCCGTCGATTCTCCTCCTCGATGAGGCCACCAGTGCCCTCGATGCCGTGACCGAGGCAGCGGTCTACCGGAATCTGGCCTCCCTCGGCTGCACCTCCATCGTGGTCGCCCACCGGCTGAGCACGATCACCCGCGCCGAGACGATCGTGGTCATGGACGGCGGCAGGGTCGTCGACCAGGGCACCCACCATGAGCTGCTCGAGCGCGGGGGCTTCTACCAGGAGCTGTTCTCCGGGCAGGTCCAGCCGGCCGGGCATTACTCGTAGCGTGCCGGTTCACGTAGCTGTTCCGGGTCAGGCCAGCCGGCACCGCCAGCAGAGGGTCCGGTACGGGAGGATGATGTCCGGCCGGCCCGCCAGCGCCGGGTGCGCCTGCGTCAGCCGCCGGACCCGGTTCAGGACGGCCGTACGCTCGGCGTCCGGCAGCAGGATGATGTAACTGCGTGAGGCGACCATGTCCAGCAGCCCGGGCACGCTGAGCTGGTGGACCCAGGACACCTCGTGCCGCTCCAGCGGCGTGAACGGCGGCCCGACCCGCGGATGATCGCTGGTGTTCGCCGCGCCCGCGCCCTCATCCTGCCCGCGGGTTTCGCCGATGATCCGGCCCAGCTCGGCCACCCAGTCCACCCGCTCGTCCCGCTCGTTCCATACCAGGCCCAGCGTGCCGCCCGGAGCCAGCACCCGGGCGACCTCCGGGACCGCCCGCGCCGGGTCCACCCAGTGCCAGGCCTGGGCGGCCAGCACCACGTCCACGGCGCCGCCGTCCAGCGGGATCTGCTCGGCCGAGCCGGCCAGCGCGGGAACTCCTGGCAGCAGCCGGGTCAGCTCCGCCCGCATGCCGTCGGTGGGCTCGACGGCCACCACGTCCAGGCCCCGCGCGGCGAGCTGGCGGGTCAGCTTGCCGGTCCCCGCGCCCAGGTCCACGACCCGGCGCGCCCCGGCCGGCAGCAGCCAGTCCAGCGCCGCCGGTGGATAGGGCGGCCGCCCGCGCTCGTACCGGCCGGCCGCAGTCCCGAAGGAGCTGGCCCGCGTCGCCCGCGAAGGCTGGTCCGTCATGATCCTCATTTCCCGACCGGGTGCCACCGGTCGCCGAACGCTTCTGGGAGGGCCCGACCGAGCCGGGCCAGGAAACGGCCGGCGATCCTCGCGGCGGGTTCCGGGAGCACGCCATCGGTCCTCGATGATTGCGGGCAGCGGGCGCCACACCTCCTGGGCGCGGCGGCCTTTTCGGGTGGCCCGGATGGTGAGGTCCCGCGGCGGGGGCCTGCGCTTGGCGTCGCCGGAAGCCGATTCCAGGAAGACGTACCCCCAGCGCCGCATGCCGTCCAGGTTCGTGCCGGTCCGGGCCCGCCGCAGGAGGTCGGCGACCGGCATGGGTTCCTCGCCGATGAATTGCATGCAGTTGAACCACATGGCCATCGACACCAGCCAGGGACCGCCGAGCGGTCCGGTGGCGCCGTGGTCGGTCGTGGTATGCGGCATCCGGTGCTCGAACTCGTTGTCGAATTCGATGGTGAACGCGACCAGGGCCTGGGACAGCAGAGCCGGGAGAGGGAGCTGTTCCGCCATGCCGCCATGATCGGACGGCAGTCGGCAGGCCCGCAACCCGGCCCGGCTCGCTTCAGCCGGTGAGCTCGTACACGGTGGCCTGCTTGGCGGTCACGCCCTCCAGCGCGATGGTCACCGGGATCTCATAGCTGGCCAGCGGGGTAAGCCCGGCGGTGCGCAGGAACGCCCGGCCAGGGTCCCCGACCAGTACCGCGGCGCCGCCGCGGCGGGCGCGCTGCAGGAAGGCCAGGGCTCTCGTCGCCAGATCCTGCTCGTAGAAGGCATCGGCGCACAGCACCACGTCGGCGTCGGCCGCCCCCTCGTCCAGCAGGTCGGCCAGCAGCGGCTGGACGCGCACACCGTTGGCCGCCGCGTTGACGGAGATCGCGCGGACCGCGAGCTCGTCCACGTCCGCAGCCACCACGCTGCGGGCCCCGGCGCGAGACGCCGCGATCGCGACCAGCCCGGAGCCGGAGGCGATGTCCAGCACCCGCAGCCCCGCCACCCGGGCGGGCTCATCGAGCAGATACCGGGCCAGCGCCTGGCCGCCGGCCCAGGGGAACGCCCAGAAGGGCGGCGGCAGGGTCGCCTGGCCGGCGGCCTGCTCGGTCTGCTCCCAGACGGTGAAGGGATCGTCGGCCTGCTGCAGCCGGATCTCCGGGACGTACGGCACCGTGGCCAGCCGCGTGGTGGCGGTGATGATGCGGCGGACCGCGGCCGCGGGTGCGCTCATGCCAGCTGACGATACCCGGCCCGGCTGCCTATTCCGGCGCGCCGGTGGAACGGCCGGTGGCCACCCCGATCGTGACCCGGCCTTCCCGCCCGGCCTGGCGTCAGCGCGGCCCGCGTTTTCACCAGGCCACCGCCGGAACTTGAGGGTCCAAAACAGTGCCTCTAGTGCTTCGAGTGCCTCTAGTGCTTACATTGGGCCTCGGAATCTCGTTGGGCCCCGGAGTCCCGTTGGGCCACGGAAACTCGGTGGGCCCCGGAGTCTCGGTGGGCCCGGAGTCTCGGTGGGCCCGGAGTCCCGGTGGGCCCGGAGTCCCGGTGGGCCCCGGAAACTCGGTGGGCGCCGGCGCCGGGTGTCCGGTAAACTCGGCGCGTGCTTCCACTCCTTGCTTAGGGGACAGTCCGCAGGCGGGAAAGGCCGGGACGGCCGCTGCGGACTGATTTCACGCGTCTATGCGTTGACTGAAAACGGGAGTGGATTTCGATGATCGTGACCAGTGGCATAGAACTGCGCGCCGGTGCGCGCCTGCTGCTCGACGGAGCCAGCTTTCAGGTCGCCGCCGGCGACCGCGTCGGGCTCGTCGGCCGTAACGGCGCCGGCAAGACGACCCTGCTGAAGGTTCTGGCGGGGGAGGGCCTGCCCGCCGCCGGGAGCATCCGCCGCAGCGGCGCCACCGGTTACCTGCCGCAGGACCCTCGCACCGGTGACCTGGACATGACCGCCGTGGACCGGGTCTTGTCCGCGCGTGGCCTGGACGAGCTGCGGGCGGGCCTGCGTCAGGCGGAGATCCAGATGTCCGACCCCGACCGGAACCGGGCCGACGCGGCCATCCGCCGGTACGCGGGGCTGGAGGAGCGAATGTCCGTGCTGGGCGGGTACGCCGCCGAGGCGGAAGCGGCGGCGCTGGCCGCCAGCCTCGGGCTGCCCGACCGGGTCCTGCACCAGCCGCTCGGCACGCTGTCCGGCGGCCAGCGGCGGCGCATCGAACTGGCCCGCATCCTGTTCGGGGACTCGCAGACCCTGCTGCTGGACGAGCCGACCAACCACCTGGACGCGGACTCGATCACCTGGCTGCGGGACCACCTGCGCAGCTACCGGGGCGGCCTGATCGTGGTCAGCCACGACGCGGGCCTGCTCGAAGCGGTGGTGAACAAGGTCTTCTACCTGGATGCCCAGCGGTCGGTGCTCGATTACTACAACCTCGGCTGGAAGGCCTACCTGCAGCAGCGGGAGACGGACGAGCGGCGGCGCAAGCGCGAGCGGGCCAACGCCGAGCGGCAGGCCGCAGCGCTCAGTACCCAGGCCGACAAGATGCGCGCCAAGGCCACCAAGGCCCGCGCCGCCCAGGGCATGCAGCGGCGGGCCGAACGGCTGCTGGCCGGCCTGGCCGACGAGCGGGCCGCTGACCGGGTGGCCCGGCTGCGGTTCCCGGTCCCGGTCCCGTGCGGCCGGACCCCGCTGACGGCCACCGGCTTGGCCAAGAGCTACGGCAGCCTGGAGGTCTTCAGCGACGTCGACATCGCGGTCGACCGGGGCAGCCGGGTCGTGATCCTGGGCCTCAACGGCGCGGGCAAGACCACCCTGCTCCGGCTGCTGGCCGGGATCGAGCCGTCCGACACCGGCAGCGTCATGTCCGGGCACGGCCTGCGGGTCGGCTACTACGCCCAGGAACACGAGACGCTGGACACCGAGCGCACGGTCCTGGAGAACATGCGCTCGGCGGCGCCGGGCCTCACCCAGTCCGAGCAGCGGACGGTTCTCGGGTCATTCCTGTTCTCCGGGGACGATGTGGCCAAGCCCGCCGGGGTGCTGTCGGGCGGGGAGAAGACCCGGCTCGCGCTGGCCCTGCTCGTGGTGTCCGGCGCCAACGTGCTGCTGCTGGACGAGCCGACGAACAACCTGGACCCGGCGAGCCGGGCGGAGATCCTAGCCGCGCTGCGCGCCTACACTGGGGCGATCGTTTTGGTCACCCACGATGAGGAAGCAGTTGAAGCCCTTTCGCCGGAAAGAGTCATTTTGCTTCCTGACGGGGTAGAGGACGCCTGGAACGAGGATTTCGAGGATCTAGTGTCACTTGCATGAGCTTGTCGTCACATGGCCCTGCTGGCGAAAAGAATGATCGTTTACCACGATGCGGGTAGCTATTCCGGCGCCGGTGCCCGATCATGGCGAGGGGCGACGTTACGGAGCGGTGACTCTACCTAACGGGAGGTAAATGTGGCCGAGACGCTGAAGAAGGGCACCCGGGTGACCGGAGCGGACCGATCCAAGCTGGCCGCGGACCTGAAGAGCCGCTACGACGCGGGCGAGAGCATTCGGTCCCTGGCCGCCTCGACCGGGCGCTCGTACGGCTTCGTGCACCGGATGCTCAGTGAGACGGGGGTCAAGCTGCGCGGGCGCGGCGGCGCCACCCGCGGCAACAAGTCGTCGTCGAAGCGCTGAACGCGGACCCGGCGGTGCAGCCTAGGCCGGCGGCTGCCGCGGGTCTTGGGTCGGTAGGGCTCCGGCTCGACCTCGGCGGCGCGGTGGCCACGGTGACGTTGCACCGTCCCGAACGGCGCAACGCGATGACGCCCGGCATGTGGCGGGGCCTCGCGGCTATCGGCGAAACGCTGCCCGCACAGGTCCGGGCGGTCGTGGTCCGCGGGGACGGCCCGTCCTTCTCGGCCGGGATCGACCTGCGGCTGTTCACCCCGGACGGCGTGCCGGGGGAGGACCCGCTCGCCGATCCGCTCAGCCCGGATTTCGGGGAGTGGCTGGCCGGACTGCAAGCGGGGTTCCTGTGGCTGCACCGGCCGGACATCGTTTCGGTCGCGGCGGTGCGCGGGCATGCCCTGGGCGCCGGCTTCCAGCTCGCTCTGGCCTGCGATCTGCGGGTCCTCGCCGACGACGCCGTGCTCTGCATGAAGGAACCAACGTTCGGCCTGGTCCCGGATCTGGCCGGGACAAAGCCGCTGGTCGACATCGTGGGCCTGCCGCGGGCGATCGAGATGTGCCTGACCACCCGGATGGTCGGCGCGGCCGAAGCCCGCGAACTGCGGCTGGCGGAGGCCGTCGTCCCGGCCGCCGACCTCGACGCGGCCGTCGCTGATCTGGTCGCCGCGCTGCTCACGCACGACACGGCCACCGTGCGCGCGACAAAGAAGCTGCTCGCCGGGGCGCCCGGCCGTACGCTGGAGGAGCAGGCCGCGGCCGAGCGGGCCGCGCAGGCCGAATTGCAGCGGGAGCGGCGGTCGGCCAGTCCCGGGCGCTTACCGCGCGGCTCCGGGCCCGGTGTCAGGATCAGTGGGCCGGGCCGGTGATCCTGACACCGGGCCCCGGCGGAGCGCGCGCGGCCGTTCTGGCCTAGACGGCCGGCTCGCGGTGCGTTCGCGGCGGGCGGACGCGCGAACGGGCCGCACCGGGAAGAATTCGGGCCGGCAGGGAGGTTTGCGCACGCATGTACAACGCCCGGGCGAGCATGACGATGATGCGGTCCTTCCGGCAGGACCCGTCGGTGACGCACCAGAAGCTCAAGAAGGGCACGGTCCGCCGGATCGCCACCTACGCGCGGCCGTACCGGGCCGCGCTGGCCACGTTCATGGTCACCACCGCGCTGGACGCCTTGATCACCGTGGTCAACCCGCTGCTGCTGCGGGACATCATCGACAAGGGCATCCTGCCCAAAGACGACGCGATCGTGATCGGGCTCGCCGCGGCGGTCGCGGGCGTCGCGCTGTTCGACGCCATCCTGGGCGTGGTCAACCGGTGGTTTTCGGCGCGGATCGGGGAGAGCCTCATCTACGACCTGCGCACCCAGGTGTTCCGGCACGTGCAGCGGCAGCCGATCGCGTTCTTCACCCGGGCCCAGACCGGTTCCCTGGTCAGCCGGCTCAACAGCGACGTCATCGGGGCCCAGCAGGTCATCACGTCCACCATGTCCTCGGTAGTGTCGAACTTCCTGTCCCTGGTCGCCATCCTGATCACCATGTTCTACCTGTCCTGGCTGGTCAGCCTCATCGCGCTGGCGCTGATCCCGCTGTTCATCCTGCCGGCCCGGCGGATCGGCCGCCGGATGCAGCGACTCACCCGCGAATCGATGCAGCTCGACGCCGAGATGGGCTCAACCATGACCGAGCGCTTCAACGTGGCCGGCGCGATGCTGGTCAAGCTGTTCGGCCGGCCGCAGGAGGAGGGCGACGTGTTCGCCGGGCGGGCCGCCCGGGTTCGCGATATCGGCGTCACCACCGCCATGTACGGCCAGGTCTTCTTCATCGCGCTGACCCTGCTCGCGGCGCTGGCCACCGCGGTCGTGTACGGCCTGGGCGGCAGCCTGATCATCCGCGGCGTCTTCCAGCTCGGCACGCTGGTCGCGCTCACCGCCCTGCTGAGCCGGGTCTACGCCCCCATCACCTCGCTGTCGAACGTCCAGGTCAACGTGATGACGGCGCTGGTCAGCTTCGACCGGGTCTTCGAGGTGCTCGACCTGAAGCCGCTGATCGAGGAGAAGCCCGGCGCGGTGCCGCTGCCCCGGACCTCTCCGCTGGACGGCATCGCGCCGGACATCGCGTTCGACCACGTCTCGTTCCGCTACCCGAGCGCCAGTGACGTGTCGCTGGCCTCGCTGGAGTCGATCGCGCTGCCCATCCCGGAGCGGACCGACGCCTCCCGCAACGTCCTCGACGGGGTGAGCTTCACCGCACCCGCGGGGCAGCTCACCGCGCTGGTGGGGCTGTCCGGCGGCGGCAAGACGACGATCACCAACCTCGCGGCCCGGCTGTACGACCCCGATTCCGGCGCGGTCCGGATCGGCGGCTACGACCTGCGGGACGTCACACTGGATTCGCTGCACGACGCGGTGGGCGTCGTCACCCAGGACGCGCACCTGTTCCACGACACGCTGCGGGCCAACCTGCTGTACGCGCGGCCCGGGGCCACCGAGGCCGAGGTGATCGAGGCGTGCCGCGCCGCCCAGATCTGGGACCTGATCGCCTCGCTGCCCGACGGCCTGGACACGGTGGTCGGGGACCGCGGTTACCGGCTGTCCGGCGGGGAGAAGCAGCGGGTCGCGCTGGCCCGGCTGCTGCTCAAGGCGCCGACCGTGGTGGTACTGGACGAGGCGACCGCGCACCTGGACTCCGAATCGGAGGCCGCAGTGCAGCGCGCGCTGAAGACCGCGCTGACCGGCCGGACCTCGCTGGTGATCGCCCACCGGCTATCCACTATCCGGGACGCCGATCAGATCCTGGTCATCGACGCCGGGAAGGTCGCCGAGCGCGGCACGCACGAGGAGCTGCTGGCCGCGGACGGGCTGTACGCCGAGCTGTACCACACCCAGTTCGCCGGCCAGGAAGGTGCTGGCCCGGGGGGGCGACCCCCCGGAACCCCCCGTGCTGGCCCGGGGGGCGACCCCCCGGAACCCCCCGCTGCGCTCCGCGCCCCGATAGTGGTTCTCGCCGACACACCGGCCGCTCACCGGGCCCAAGGGCCCGGTTCGCTGGGCCGGTAGCGAGCGCCTCGCCGTGACCCGCTGCGGTGCCCGCCGATAGCATCGGCCGCTCACCCGAGCCTTCGGCCCGGGACTCGCTGGGCCGTTAACGGGCGCTGGATAGGGCGTAGCCGACGCGGCGGAGTTCCTCGCCCGCGACCTTCTCCACGTCGGCGGCCTCATCCGCGGACAGCGCGCGGCGCCAGCCGCCCGCCGTGATCGACGGCGCCTCCTTCAGTTCGCGCATCTGCCCGGGCGCCAGCGGCACGCCGACGAAGGTGGAGATCGCCGCCGCGGTCGCGGCCGGCCGCTCGATCAGCGTCTCGTAACGCACCGTGATGAGCTGTTCGGGCGGCAGGCTGCGGCGCAGCCGGGCGGCCAGCCGGACCGCCCCGCGCCAGCGCATCGCGGCCTTGGCGGCCAGCGACAGGTCGGTCCAGATGTCCCGGTCCGCTTCGGTTTCCACCCCAAAGAAGGGGTTGGGGAACTCCGAGTCGATGTTGGCGAAGCTCGGCTTGAACCAGGACAGGATGGCCGGGTCGCGCAGCATGCACGCCACCACGTCGCGGCCGTCCCGGATGAACTGCACGATCCGGGCGTCCGGGAAGGCGTCCGTGAGGGCCTCGGCGCAGTAGCCGAGGTCCGGGCTGGCGTCGCCGTAGCGCTGCAGGCCGCGTTCGGTCGCGCACGGGCCAGTGCTCGTCCCGAGCCCGGCCGCCTCCCGGCATTCCGGTACGCACTCCAGGCAGCCGTGCGCGGTGATCCGCCAGCCCTGGCCGAACGCGTCGCGCAGCACGGACGCCGCGGCCTCGCCGCGGCCGTCGTAGATCGACGGGCGCCGGGCGAAGGCGTAGATCACCCGCAGAACGCTGGACTGGCCGATCGTCAGGTGCACGCCATCGGCCCGCTTCAGCGCCCGGGCCAGCAGATGCGTACCGGAATGCGGCGCACCGATGATGAACACCGGCTGCTGCACCTTGCGGCCGTTGACCATGAGGATGTGGCGTGCTGATCGCATCGTGCTACCAGTCTGCAGAGTTGACGTGGACGCCCCGCCCGGCATCATCCGGAAGTACATCGAACAGCAAGGGCACCCGGTGAACACGACTTCCGGGCTTACGCCGCCCTGAAGGACGCGGCCTGCGCCCGACCACTACGGTCACTGGCCGGAACCATGGCGGCTGCGGCGGTGATTTGAGGCGTGATCCTCGATGTTGAGTGCGGTCTGGATGTGCACGAAATGCCGCTGCGGCCCGCGCACTTTCCACAGCCCGTTGTCCGGGTCGCCCCAGTGCTTTTCCAGAACGTCCAGCAGCGAGCGCTGCAGCGACCAGGTCTGCCGGCTGGCGGGCAGGCCCGCGGTGAGGCTGAGGTGCAGCGCGTCGACGACCTCGCCATACCCGTCGAGCTGGCGCTGGTCGACGGCGGCGTTGCCGATCCGGACCGGAGCTGAGCCCTCATAGCCGGGCAGCCAGGATGCCAGGGTTCCCTTGGGGAACGCGGCCCGGACCACCCGGGCCGTCATTTCCGGCACGCCGTCGTACCCCCGCGGCTCCAGCGACATCCCGTCCCATCCTCCTCGTCAGCTATCAGGTCGCTCAGCAGACTAACGATGACAATCTGTCCGGAACGTGTATTCACCAACGGAGTCGTGAAGGGCATGTCGCCGATGTTCGCGTAGTCCGCTGTACGTCCCGCCACCGTTCCTCCTGCCTCCCTGCTGGTTACCGTACCGGGGTACGTCACCGTACGCGGGCCGCATAGGCTGGGCGCATGCGGGCACTACGTTGGGTAGTCGTGAGCGCCGTCGCGGTCTCGGCACTGGCCGGGTGCGCGAAGTTCAATGCCGCGCTGGGTCAGCAGGAACTGGTCGTGACCTTCCGTCCCGCTACCGCTCAGCAGGCGATGATGAAGGCGCGGGACGCCTGCGCGCATCTGCCGGGCGCCACCCCGGAAGCGGTACCGACCAGCCTGAACGCGACGGAAGGCACCTACGATGTCCGCTACCGCATCAACCAGGCGACCGACGCCCAGATCGCCAAGCTGGAGCAGTGCCTGTCCCGGTTCCCGTCCGTAGTCGGCGTCAACGTGGAGCAGGAGGGCGGCGACTGAACGCCCGCCCGCCTGACCTGCTTGACCCGCCTGACCCGCTCCGCCGGCTGAGTGGCCCCGGGCGCGGTCACGGTGCCGGGACGCCCCCACCGGGCCGCCGCGGCGGCCGCAGGCGGGTCACCCGCGGCGGCGCGTTGCACGTGCACCTGCACGCCCGCTGAGAGGCGCTTGGCCGAAGCCCCGCCCTGATTCTCGTGTAGTACTATCCAAGCCATTACCTATAAATCAGATAGAAAATGAGACTAATGCGGAGACCAATAATTGGCGCCACGGTCGGCGCGGTCGTGGCGGGGGCCCTTTTCCTGGCCGGATGCTCATCATCATCCAGTTCACCCACTGCGTCAGGTTCCAGTAGCTCCGGCTCTGGCAGCGCGCCGGTCACGCTACGGCTCGGATTGCTCGCCAACATCACTCACGCCCCCGCCCTGGTGGGTATCCAGAAGGGCTTCTTCACCAAGAACCTGGGCTCCAACAAGCTGACCACCACCGTCTACAACAGCGGCACCCAGGAGACCACGGCCATCCTGGCCGGCCAGCTGGACGCGGCCTACGTGGGCCCGAACCCGGCGATCAACGCCTTCCAGAAGTCGGGCGGCTCGGCGATCAAGATCATCTCCGGCGCGGCCACCGGTGGCGCCTCGGTCGTGGTCAAGCCCAGCATCACCGGCGCCGCCGGCCTCAAGGGCAAGACCGTGGACACGCCGTCCCTGGGCAACACCCAGGACGTGGCCGTCCGCTACTGGCTCAAGCAGAACGGCCTGGCCACCACCACGACCGGCGGGGGAGACGTCACGATCAAGCCGACCAACCCCAACTCCAACGCGGTGCTCCAGTTCCAGTCGGGCCAGATCGCGGGGGCGTCCGAACCGTCGCCCTACGACGTGGAGATGGTCAAGGACGGCGGCAAGGTCCTGTTCACCGAGCCGGGCGTGACGACCCTCCTGGTCGTGACGCAGAGCTTCCTCAAGGCCCACCCGGCCGTCGTCAGCGATCTGCTCAAGGGCCAGATCGAGGCCAACGACTACATCGCCAAGGACCCCAGCGCGGCCCAGACCTCGGCCAACACCGAGCTGACCGCACTGACCGGGAAGGGCATCAAGTCCAGCATCCTGCCCGCGGCCTTCAAGGAAATCACGTTCACCAACGACCCGGACGCGTCGTCGCTGACGACGGACGCGCAGCAGGCCAAGGCCGTCGGGCTGCTGACGTCAACCAACCTGAGCGGCATCTTCGACCTGGCGCCGCTCAACCAGTTGCTGCAAGCGGCCGGCGAGTCGCAAGTCAATTCATGAGGTGAGCCGATGAGCACCACGGACCAGGGCGCACGCAACAGGCAGGCCCCCGCCCCGCCCGGCGGCCCGGCCCGCTCCGCAGCCGTCCAGATCACCGACGTCACCAAGGAGTTCGGCCGGGGCAAGTCGGCGACCGTGGCCCTTGACGGGGTGTCCCTGTCGGTCGCGCCCGGTGAGTTCGTCTGCCTGATCGGCGCCTCCGGCTGCGGCAAGAGCACCTTGCTGTCGCTGGTAGCCGGCCTGGAGGCACCGACCAGCGGGACGGTGGCGACCGGCGGCCGCCGGGTCGCCCTCATGTTCCAGGAGCCGGCGCTGTTCCCGTGGTTCACTGCCGCCCAGAACGTCGAGCTGCCGCTGCGGGCCAACGGGGTGGCCCGCAGCGAGCGGCGGCAGCGGGCGGCGGAGCTGCTGGAATCGGTCCACCTCGGCGGGTTCGCCGGCAAGCGGCCGCACGAGCTGTCCGGCGGGATGCGGCAGCGGGTGGCGCTGGCCCGGGCGCTGGCCCAGGACGCCGACGTGCTGCTGATGGACGAGCCGTTCGGCGCGCTGGACGCGATGACCCGCGATTTGCTGCACGAGCTGCTCGAGGGCATCTGGCGCCGTCAGGGCTTCAGCGTGCTGTTCGTCACCCACGAGGTGCGGGAGGCGGTGCGGCTCGGCGACCGGGTGGTGCTGCTGAGCAGCCGCCCCGGGCGGGTGCTGGCGGACTTCGGTATCGACATCGAGCGGCCGCGGGGCATCGACTCCGGTGCGACCGTCGAGCGGGCCATGCAGATCAAGGAGCAGCTGAATCGGGAGGTGATGCGCCATGTCGGCTGACACGGAGGAAGCGGCGGCGCTCGCCGGCCTGGACAACCTGGAAAATGGTCCCGTCGCCCCCTCCGGGCACAGCGGCGGGGAGATCGGCGGCATCGTCTGGGGCGCGCTGTGGCCCAAGCTGCTGGCGGTCGCCATCGTGCTGGCCCTGTGGGAGCTGGTGTACCTGCTCAATTTCAAGCCGCACGACATCCTGCCCGGGCCGGCCCAGGTCTTCCCCGATCTGTGGAGCCAGCTCACCCACGGGCAGCTCTGGAAGGCCATCGAGATCACCCTGCGCCGCGCGGTCGTCGGTTTCGCGCTGGCCCTCGTCGTCGGCACTCTGGTCGGCCTCGTCGTGGCGCGGGTCCCGCCGGTCCGGGTCGCGATCGGGTCGCTGATCACCGGCCTGCAGACCATTCCGTCGGTGGTCTGGATCCCGTTCGCGATCATCCTGTTCGGCAACAACACGACCGCCATCTTGTTCATGGTCATCATCACCGCCGCCCCCTCGATCGCCAACGGCCTGATCGCCGGGGTGGACTTCACCCCGCCGCTGCTGATGCGCGCGGGCCGGACCATGGGCCTGCGGCGGTTCGCGCTGTACCGGGACCTGATCATGCCGGCCGCCCTGCCGCCGTTCGTGGCTGGGCTGAAGCAGGGCTGGGCGTTCGCCTGGCACGGCCTGTTCGCCGGCGAACTGCTGGTTATCGTGGCCAACTCGCCATCCATCGGGACGCTGCTGTCTTCCGACCAGGACCAGAGCGACATGGCTGGCGTGATCTCTCTCATGATCGTGATCCTGGTGCTCGGGATCGCGGTGGACATGCTGTTCAACGTGCTGAACGAATCGATCCGGCGGCGCCGCGGCCTCGCACCGGCGGCCAGCACCGCGCGCTCCTTCCGTTTCGGGACCGCCGTGCGGTAAGCGATCCCGACCGCGGCGGCCTCGCCGCCGCCCGGCTGGGCGCGGAGCCTCAGGCCGGCGCGGGCTTCCACGTCACCCCCGGCGTCCGCGGCCTCCCGCTGGCAACCTTTGCCGGCTGAGCCTATGCGTGCCGCTGGGCAGAGCTGACGGCCGCAGTGCGCTCCAGGCGGCTATGGCCCGGCGGCGAGGTACCCCCTCGGGGGTCATGCTCGTCAGCAGTTTCAGCGGGGAGGGCACCGGCGAAAGCGGGAGGCTGTTCGGCATCCTCCCGCAACACTTAAGCCACTGCTTGACTGTCCGCGCCGGCCAACTATACTTAAGTACATGCCTAACCATTCCGGGGCGCTGGACCAGGTGTTCCAAGCCCTCGCCGACACGACGCGGCGAAGCCTGGTCGAGCGGCTGATCCGCGGTCCAGCCTCGGTGAGCGAACTCGCCCAGCCTCTGGCCATGTCGCTGCCCGCGGTGATGCAGCACCTCGGCGTGCTGGAGGCGTGCCGCCTGGTCCGCTCCGAGAAAGGCCGGCCGGGTCCGCACCTGCCGCATCGACCCCGAAGGGCTGCGCCTGGCCGAGAGCTGGATCGCCGCTCAGCGCACCACCTGGGAGCAGCGCCTCGAGCGGCTCGGCGAGGTGCTGGCCGAGCAACCCGCAGCACCCAGATCACCACAGCGAAGGAGCACACCATGACCGACCGTTGCGTCATCCATTCCACCTTCAGCCTCGAGCGCGTCTATCCAGCGTCGCCCGCACGGGTCTTCGCGGCGTGGACCGACCCGGCGGCCAAAGCCCGCTGGTTTTCCCCCAACGGCCCGCACAAGCTGGACTTCCGCGTCGGCGGCCGGGAGGTAAACCACGCCCGCAGCCCCGGCGGCCAGGACGTGTCCTTCGAGTCGCACTACCACGACATCGTCGCCGACCAGCGCATCGCCTACACCTCCACCCTCTCCGTCGCAGACACCGTGGTCACCGTGTCGCTCACTACCGTCGAGCTCACGCCCGAGGGCGACAGCACCCGGCTGGTCCTCACCGAGCACGGAGCCTTCCTCGACGGTCACGAGCAGCCGGATTGGCGGGAGCAGGGCACCAGCCAGTGGCTTAACGCTCTCGGCGCAGATCTGGCCGGCCAGCCCGATAGCTGACCCTGACCAGCCGACAAGGAGCCCCGCCTAGCCCCGAACCCCTGGAGGGAGCAGCCATGCCTATCGAACATGTTCTCGCCGTCGTCCCGGTGGCCGACTTCGACGCCGCCCACGAATGGTACGAGCGTTTCTTCGGCCGTCCTGCCGACAACCTGCCCATGGAAGGCCGCCTCGTCGAATGGCGGGTGACCGGCAGCGGGTGGGTACAGGTCACCTCTGACGCCGCCCGCGCCGGCTCAGCTCTGCTGAATTTCGCAGTGGACGACCTGGACCGCCACATCGCCGATCTCGCCGGGAGGGGCTTGGTCCCAGGAGCGATCGAGATGGTGAACAAAGGCGTCCAGCTGTCTGCGATCACCGACCCCGACGGCAACACGATCACCTTCATCGGCAACTTCCGGATCAACTACTGAGCCACCCGGATCTCCCGCCCGGCGTGGAGCCTCAGGCCGGCGGAAACCCGTTTCATCGGCGTGGTGGCCCTGGTTGCCGCGGTCGTCAGGACGCTGGCTGCTGGCGGGTTGAGCCGCGGCTGCCGGGTGGTTCAGGTCGCCCGGCGGCGGACTAGCCAGACGGTCGCGGCGATCAGGAGCAGCGACAGCGCGAGCAGCCAGCCGCCTTCGATCCACTGGAAGGGCCAGAACCGGCTGCCGGGCTGGTAGCTCGCCCACCAGGTGTACCCGTGCTGAGTCAGGCACTGCGCGGGTGAGAGCGGGGAGGAGTTGCACGAGTAGTGCTGGAGGGCGTTGATTATCTGGGAGCCCCGGGCGGGGAACGCGAACTTGCCGTCCTGGGTGTACCACTGGTTGATGATCCACGCGGAAGCGGGCAGGTTCAGTTTGGTGGTGAGCAGGGGTGTCATGTAGTGCTGGCGCAGCCACAGCGCGGTCGCGAGGGCGAGCCCGGCGTAGACGGCCAGGGTGGCGCCGATCGCGGGGACGGTCCGGCGGATGAGCATCCCGGCCAGGGCGCCGATCGCGAAGGCGGCCAGCGTCCAGCCGGTGAACGCGACCTCGCGCAGGTCGAACACGTCGGTAGCGAACGGGATCGAGTAGCCCGTGGCGGAGAACGGTTGGAGATACCAGGAAAACAGCACGCTGAACGCCGCGGCGGCGGCGGCCACCACCACCGAAAGCAGCACCAGCTTGGCGAGCGTCCAGCGCCACCGGCCGAAGCCCTGCGTCCAGGCGAACCGGAAGGTCCCGGTCTCCAGCTCACGGGCCAGCAGCGGCGCCCCGGCGAACGCCCCGATCAGCGCCGGCACCGCCTGCAGAAGGACTCTTAGGATATTTACACTAATTGCGTATCTGCCGGCGAAGTTTATGTTGCAGGCGAGTGAGCTGGCCGGGTGGCAGGCGGTCGTGTAGGAGTGGTGTATCTGAAGGCCGGTGAGCCACAGGTACAGCGCCAGCGCGGCCAGCAGCGCGGCCACGCCGGCCAGCGCGGCACGGTGCTGCCGCCAGGTGACCCAGGCCATCCGCCGCCACGGCACCGGCCGCAGGCCGGCGTCGTGCTCCGGGCGGGCGGGCATGGTCAGCGCGGTCATTAGCGCAGGCACTGCTCCGTACCGGCCTGGCGACGCGCGGAACACGCCAGCCATCCTGCAACTGACTGGGTTAGCCGTGTCAGCACCACAGGCAGGCGCGGTCTTCCACGTCACCCCGGCGTCCGCGGCCTCCCGCTCGGTAGCTTCGCTGGCTAATCCCAGCGATGTCACTCGCGAAGTTTTACGCAAAACGGTATAAATTGGTCGGCATCCGGCACTTGCTAGCTTATCCGCCCGGGCCGTGGCGGTAATCTGTCTGCAAAGAGCATGAGTTGTCGGCCTAGCTATAGGCGGCAGGCTGAATTATTGACAGAGAAGGGAAGGCTCCCCGGTGGCGGACCTCTCAGTCAGCATCGACTTGGGTGCAACCTCGGACGGAGGGCCATTTGGGCCGGACGAAATTGATCTGCAGAGCCGTCGGCTGAGGGAGGAATTTCTTCAGCTGGACGTAAACGAAGTACGCATCGCTCGGGACGGCCCGCCGCTGGACCTTACGAAAGCCGTCGACGCGAACCTGCTGGGGGCGATACTCGTATCGCTGTCCGACCCCACTGTGCTGGTGGCTGTCATGGAAACGGTCAAAAGCTGGATAGGCCGTTCCCAGCGCCGAACCGCGCGGCTGGAGATTGATGGTGACATTCTTGACGTCACGGGCATTTCCAGCCGGGACCAAACCCGCCTCATTGATCAGTGGATTGCCCGGCATAGCAAGGCACGTAACTAAGTGAGCCGCTAAGATGTCCGGCGATAAGACGGCGCTGATTATTGCGTCGTCGGAATACAATGACAGCAGATTCCGGCGCTTGCGTGCACCGGCGGCCGATGCTGATGATCTTGCAGAAGTGCTGCAAGATTCAAGCATCGGCGGCTATCAGGTGACTAAAATACTTAATAGTGCCGCTCACGTGGCCAACGAAGAAATCGAAGGCTTCTTTCAAGGGCGCACGTCCCATGACCTGCTTGTACTTTACTTCTCATGTCATGGGATCAAGGACGATCGAGGGCAGCTCTACTTCGCTACAAAGACCACAAAGCTGGATCGCCTGGCATCGACCAGTATTCCTGCTGCGTTCGTGGCGGATCAGATGTACCAGAGCAGGGCCCGTCAAATTGTGCTGCTCCTGGACTGCTGTTACAGCGGCGCCTTCACCCGTGGCCTGATACATCACGCCGGCGAAAAAGTCGATCTGGATCGCTTTGCGAGCCGGGGCCGTGCCGTCCTTTTCGCGTCCAGCGCCATGGAGTATGCCTTCGAACTTGACGGTTCGGAGCTCAGCGGGGGTGGTGTCGCCTCAGTGTTTACTCGCACCATCGTTCATGGACTGCGCACCGGTGACGCTGACCGCGATGGCGACGGTCTGGTGTCGGTGGAGGAACTCTACGACCACACCCTCGCGCAGGTGCGTCTACTAACCCCCAAGCAGACACCGGGCAAACTCATCGACACATACGGGGATATTTACGTCGCGCGGAGCGCGAGGGGAGCCTCTAGCGTGCTTCCCGACGAGATCAGGGCGGCAGTGAGCAGCCCGCTCGCGGGGGTCCGCAAAGGAGTGATCGACGATCTGGAGCCTTTGCTGACCGATGGCATTGCCGCGACGAGACACGCGGCGAGGACGGCGCTCACCCAACTGTTGAATGACGAGGTCGGCCGGGTGGCGGTCGCGGCAGCCACCGCTCTCGGCCTAAGCGTGGAAGAACCGCCCGCGCAGCAGGACAGCAGGGTCACCCAGTCGAACCAGCCCCCATCGGAATCCGGGAAACACGAGTCGGCTGGGAATATCCCCAGCGTGCCGGGCGAACTGCCGGACCCGTGGCTACAGACCAAACCGCCTGGGTGGAAAACGTCGGCAGGCAGCGAGGAACTGACTGCCTGGGTCGAGAATATGCTGTTCAGCACTACCAGGATGAGACCTGGATATGACGAAAAGGAAGTCGATACCTTCTTGGACGCCGTCCGGGACACTTTTGCGGGTGAACGGAACCCTCCGCTAAATCCTGCTGATGTTCGCGACAAGCAGTTCAGCACGACACGGCTACGACCTGGATATGACGAAGAGGAAGTGGATGCCTTCTTGGACGAGGTCGAGCTCAAGCTGTCCGCGCTGCCAAGCGCGGACAACTAACCGCCTGACCCGCTTCTCGCTGGTGTGCCTGTTGATCATCCCCGGCCGGCAACCGGACCGCCGAACTCCTGTGGCAGGCAGCACCGTTCGGCCCCGGGCTGCTACGCGTCCACCCCAGAAACAGCACCTGCCATGGCATGAGTAAACGCTGGAATGCGCCCAGGCTCAGGATGAGGCGGGGGCCGGGGTGAGGGTGAGGCGGCCGGTGCCGGTGTAGGCGTTCATCGAGGCGCCGCGCAGGAAGCCGATCAGGGTCAGGCCGGCCTCCTCGGCCAGGCTGGCGGCGAGCGAGGACGGGGCGGATACCGCGGCCAGCACCGGGAGGCCGGCCATCCAGGCCTTCTGCACGAGCTCGAAGGAGGCCCGGCCGCTGACCAGCAGGATGTGCCCGGCCAGGGGCAGCCGGCCCGTGCGCAGCGCCCAGCCGACCACCTTGTCCACCGCGTTGTGCCGGCCCACGTCCTCGCGCAGCACCAGCAGCGTGCCGTCGGGTGCGAACAGCCCGGCCGCGTGCAGCCCGCCCGTGCTGGCGAACACGCGCTGGGCCTCGCGCAGCCGGTCCGGCAGGGACGCCAGCACCTCCGGGGAAACCCGCACCGGGTCGGCGGCGAGGTCGTAGCGGGATTGGACCCGGATCGACTCGATGCTCTCCTTGCCGCAGACGCCGCAGGCGCTGGTGGTCAGGAAGTTCCGCTGCGCCCGGCGGGCATCGGTGGCCCGTTCGACGTCCCGTGGGAGCGGCGCGGCGGCCAGCGTGACATCGGCCACATTCTCGTCGCACATCCGGATCTCCCGCGGGCCGGCCGGGTCAATCAGGCCCTCGCCGAACAGGAAGCCCGCCGCCAGGTCGATGTCGTCGCCCGGGGTCCGCATGGTCACGGTCAGCGGGATCCCGCCGATCCGGATCTCCAGCGGCTCCTCCACCGCCAGCAGGTCCGCTCGCTGCGCGGCGGACCCGGGCGCGGCGGACCCGGGCGCGGCGGACCCGGGAACCGTGGCAGTGGGCAGCCAGATCTTCAGCACCCGCCGCCGCTCGGTTCTCGTGGCCACGTTCCGATGCTAGCCCCGGGCCAGGGTGGCTCCGGCGAGGGGATGCGCGGCAGCCAGGCGGTCAGCCCGGATTCGCTGGGCCAATACCGAGCGACTCGCGGTAATGCTCCCCCAGCGGGGCCGTTCAGAATAAAAAACGTCCGCAGCCCCCGGGGGACTGCGGACGTTTGCCGTGCTGATCTAGCTGGCGAAGTCGAGCAGCGGCTGGGCGCGGCTCGGGTGGCGCAGCTTCGACAGCGACTGCTTCTCCAGCTGCCGGATGCGCTCCCGGGTCAGGCCCAGGGCCCGGCCGATCTCGTCGAGCGTGTGCGGGTTCCCGTCGTACAGGCCGAACCGCATCGACATGATCGTCGCCTCGCGCGGGGTCAGCGCGTCGAGCGCGCTGCGGAGCTGCTCGGCCATCAGCTGACGGTCGACCATCTCGGAGGCTTCCGGGGCGTCGACGTCCTCGATGAGGTCGCCGATGCTCGTCTCACCATCCTCGCCGATCGTGGAGTCCAGGCTGATCGGCTGGCGGCTGGTGCGGAGCAGCTCCTCGATCTGGTCCGGGGTCCGGTCCAGCTCGACGGCCAGCTCCTCCGGAGTCGGCTCCCGCCCCAGGCGCTGATGCATGTCCCGCTCGACCCGGCTCAGCTTGCTGAGCATCTCGAGCACGTGGACCGGCAGCCGGATAGTCCGGGCCGAGTCCGCGAAGCCACGCTGAATGGCCTGGCGAATCCACCACATGGCGTAGGTGGAGAACTTGTAGCCCTTGGTGTAATCGAACTTCTCCACGGCCCGGATCAGGCCGAGGTTGCCTTCCTGCACCACGTCGAGCAGCGACAGGCCGCGGTCGGTGTACTTCTTGGCGACCGACACCACGAGCCGGAGGTTGGCCTCCAGCATGTGGGCCTTGGCCCGCCGGCCGTCCTCGGCCACCGCCTCCAGGTCCCGGCGGAAGCCCTCGCTCAGGTCCGGCTCGGTGTCGAGCTTGTGCTCGGCGAACAGCCCCGCCTCGATCCGCTTGGCCAGGTCTACTTCCTGCTCGGCGGTCAGCAGGCTGGTCCGGCCGATCGACTTGAGGTACGTGTGCACCGAGTCGCCCATGGCGGGCGTCTGGTCGTCGAGGTCAGCCTCGCTCAGCCGGTCGCTGGCCTCGGCCAGCGCGGCCGCTTCGGCTTCGGCCTCGATCGCCACGTCCGCGACGGCGTCCACCTCAGCGGTGGGCGTCACCTCGTCCTCGCTGCATGCCTCGGCGGTCTTGGCGCGCCGCGAGCTGACCGTTCCGGCCTCGGCGGTGCTTGCCTTGGCCGTGCCAGCCTTCACGGTGCCCGGCTTCGGCGTCGTGCGCTTGCTCTTGGGTGCTTCCTGGCGCTCGTTGGCCAGGCGCACGCCCGAATCAGCGAGCTCGCGCAGGATGGAACGTCCCTCGGCCGGGGCAATGCCCGCCTGCTCAAAGGCCGTCCGAAGCTCGGAGAGGGACAGGTGACCCTGGCTGCGCCCTCGCTGGATCAGGTCGTCCACGCGCATAGTGCTTACCTCACCGTCCCCGACCGGTGTGGCGATTGCGGTCCGCGGCATGCGACACCTCCCTCCTTCTCCTCTTGACACGGGCACGACGGGCGTGCCGTTCACAGACGCCGCCAGGCGTCCTCGTCTAGGGGACCCGGCGCTTTCGCGACAGCGCGTGCGCTCGGGCACTATCTAGTAACGTTTTCGGCCGGGGATTGTTCCCGGCGGAGAACTTCGAGATCGGGTTTGCCACTTGACAGCATCGGCATCGAGTCCAGCAGCACCAGTTCTCGTGGAGCAGCGTAACGTGGCAGACGCTCCCGTACATGCCGGCTCAGCAGATCCAGAGTCGGCGGTTGAGCGGAATTGTCCGGAACAATCACCGCCGTCACGCGCTCGCCCCATTCCGGGTCCGGCCTGCCGATGACAACAGCCTCGCGCACTCCCGGGCAGGTCTCAAGCACCGACGCGACCTCTGCGGCCACGACCTTCTCGCCACCGGTGTTTATCACGTCATCAGCCCGCCCGCGCACCGTGACCCGCCCCGAGGCGTCGATCACTCCCAGGTCGGAAGTGACGAACCAGCCGCCGTCCAGCGCAGCCGCGGTCAGGTCCGGCCGCAGCCGGTACCCGGAAAACAGCACGGGACCGCGGAACCGGATCCGGCCGTCGCCGCCCGTCGCCACCATGACCCCCTCCAGCGGAAAGCCGTCGTAGACGCAGCCGCCACAGGTCTCGCTCATCCCGTACGTGGTGACGACGCGGATACCTGCCGCCCGGGCCTGACCGATCAGGGTCTGCGGCGCGGCTGCCCCGCCGAGCAGGACCGAGCGGAACGCCGGAGCCCAGGACACGGGCGGCCGGTCAGCCGCCAGCAGGCGCCGCAGCTGGGTTGGCACGATGGAGACGTGGGCGCAGCCGGAGCCGGCCAGCACGGCCGGGTCCAGCCGCCCCGCGATCACCGGGCTGGTGCCGGCCACCAGCGAGCGGACCAGCACCTGGATACCGGCGATGTGCGTGGCGGGCAGGGCCAGCAGCCACCGGTCACCTGGCGCGGCGCCGGCCCGGGCCAGCGACGCCCGCGCCGAATGCGTCAGCGCGGCCGCGCTCAGCTCGACGCCTTTGGGCTGCCCGGTCGAGCCGGATGTGGCGATCACCACAGCAGTGTGCGGGCTGGTTCCGCGCCCGCCGGGCCGCCGGACGAGGCCGTCGGCGGTCTCCACCGCATCCGGCGCGAACTCGTCCAGGATCCCGGTCAGCCGCTCCCGGGGCAGATCCGCCTCCAGCGGCATGATCGCCGGGCCACTGCCGTCCAGGGCCGCCGCGAGCAGCTCCAGCAGCCGCCCGCCGGCCGCCGGCGGGGGCAGGACAACCGCATGCAAAGGACGCTCTACCACGCACGTAAGGTTAGATCCTGCTTGACCGGCCCCAGGTACACGGCGGTCCGCGGGACAGCGATCGCCGGGTGGCGGGCCCGCGCGGTGACGAACCTCGCACCGCGACGATTCTCATGGCGGAGGGTGCGCGAGTGGCCGAGTGGCAGCAAACGGAGACTCCGGGGGCTGCGCTGGCGGCCGCGGAGTCTCTGCTCGGATCGCTGCGGGCGTTCGCGATCCCGATGACCACGAGGTTCCGTGGCATCACCGTCCGCGAGGGCGCGCTGATCGAGGGACCGGCCGGCTGGGCGGAGTTCTCCCCGTTCGCCGAGTACGGCCCACGGGAAAGCGCCCGCTGGCTGGCCAGCGCGATCGAGGCGGCGACGGCCGGGTGGCCGGCGCCGGTCCGGGACCAGGTGCCGGTCAACGTGACGGTGCCGGCCGTGGGTCCCGCGCGGGCTTACGAGATTGCCGCCGGGTCCGGCTGCGGCACAGCGAAGGTCAAGGTCGCCGAACGAGGCCAGGCCGACGCCGACGACATCGCGCGGGTCGAGGCCGTCCGGGACGCCCTGGGCCCGGGCGGCAAAGTCCGGATCGACGTGAACGGCCACTGGGACGTCGCGCATGCCGCGCGGATGCTGTCTCAGCTGGGCAAATTCGGCCTAGAGTACGCCGAGCAGCCGTGCGCGACGCTGGCGGAGATGGCCGAGTTGCGCCGCCTGACGGAGGTGCCGCTCGCCGCCGACGAGTCGATCCGGCGCGCCGAAGACCCGCTGCGGGTCCGGGCGGCCGGCGCCGCCGACATCGTGGTGCTCAAGGTGCAGCCACTGGGCGGGGTCCGCCCCGCCCTGCGGATCGCCGCGGCGTGCGGCCTGCCGGTGGTGGTGTCCAGCGCGGTCGACACCTCAGTGGGGCTGGCGGCGGGCGTGGCGCTGGCGGCCGCGCTGCCGGAGCTGCCGTACGCCTGCGGGCTCGGCACGATGAGCCTGCTGACGGGGGACGTGACCGCGACGCCGCTGGCCCCGGCCGGGGGAGCGCTGCCGGTGCGACGGCCTGCCGTCTCGGCGGCGCAGCTGGCCCGGTGGGAGGCGGACCCAGGGCCGTGGCGGCGCCGGGCGGCCGCCGCCGCGAGGTTCCTGGCCGAGGTCGCGCCCGTGAGCGGGCCCACCGGTGCGGGCCTGAGGGGCCTGAGCAGGTGATGAACGCGTCGACGGCGCTGGCGGTCACCCTGGCCGACGAGCTGATCCGGTGCGGGATGACCGACGCCGTGGTCGCGCCGGGTTCCCGCAGTGCGCCGCTGGCCATGGAGCTGTTCGCCCGGGCGCAGCGGGGCGATGTGCGGCTGCACGTCCGCATCGACGAGCGTTCGGCCGGTTACCTCGCGCTGGGCCTGGCCAAGGCCAGCCGGCGCCCCGTGTGCGTCATCTGCACGTCCGGGACGGCGGCGGCCAGTTTCCACCCGGCGGTGATCGAGGCGGACGAGTCGTGCGTGCCGCTGCTGGTCCTGACGGCCGACCGCCCGCCGGAACTGCGCGGCACCGGGGCCAACCAGGCCATCGACCAGATCAAGCTATACGGCAGCGCAGTGCGCTGGTTCTGCGAGGTGGGCGCCCCGGAGGCGCAGCCGGGGATGGTGGGGTACTGGCGGTCGCTGGCCTGCCGGGCCTGGGGGCTCGCGGCGGGGACGACCGCAGGAGCAGGTGGCCCGGCGGGTCCCGTCCACTTGAACCTGGCCTTCCGGGACCCGCTCGTCCCCGAGCACCAGACCGGTGGCCAGGAAGAAGCGGACAGCTCCGGAGCCGGGCAGGCCGGGCCGCCCGTCCGAGAAACCCGGGCCGGCCGTGCCGAGACGGGTGCGGTGCGCGGCGGGAACGGGGCGGTGGACGGCCGCGGCGCTGAGAGTGCGGGCCGGGCGTCCCGTACGGCAGGGGCCCGCTGGCCGGAGGTGCTGGCGGGCCGGTCCGGCGGCGCCCCCTGGACCACGTTCGGCGGGACGTGGACGGCGGCGCCGCTGGAGCTGCCATGGACCGAACGCGGCCTGGTGATCTGCGGAGACGGCGACGACGATACCGACGTCCTACGCGAGCTGGCGGAGTCCGCCGGGTGGCCGATCCTGGCCGAACCATCCTCCGGTGCCCGCCGCGGGCCCAACGCCCTGTCCGCCTACGACTACGTGCTCGGCAGCTCGCCCGTGTTCATGAGCCAGCACCGGCCGGACGTGATCATTTCGGCGGGCCGTCCCGGCCTGTCCCGGCTGCAAACCATGCTGTACCGGTCGGCCGCCGCCCAGGGGCTGGCGCCTCGCGGTGGCGGCCCGGACACATCGCGAACCAGGCCGCCAGCCCGTCACATCGTGCTCAGCAGGCAGCCTGGCCGGTGGGACGACCCGTCCCGCACCGCCAGTGACGTCGTAACGGCCGTCCGGCTCACCGGCGCCCCCGGGCGCGCCACCGCCTGGCTCGAGTCCTGGCTGCGAGCCGACGCGGCGGCCCGGCGGGCGGCGGATGAGATCCTGAATGCCGAGCCTGGCCTGACCGAGCCGAGGCTGGCCCGGGACCTGACGGCCGCGCTCCCGGCGGGCGCCCTGCTGTGGGCGGCGTCCAGCCTGCCCATCCGCGACCTCGACCACCACATGGCCCCCCGGGACGGGCTCCGCGTGCTGGCCGGCCGGGGCGCCAGCGGTATCGACGGCACCACCTCGGCGGCGATCGGCGCGGCCCTGGCCCACCAGGCCGCGGGCGGTGGCCCGGCGTTCGCCCTGCTGGGCGACCTGGCGTTCCTGCACGATGCCCCAGGCCTGTTCCTCGGGCCCGGCGAGCCACGCCCGGACCTGTGCCTGGTGGTGGTCAACAACGACGGCGGCGGGATCTTCTCCCTGCTGGAACAGGCGGCGTTCCCCGGGCCCTTCGAGCGGGTCTTCGGCACGCCGCACGGGGCCGGCGTCGGCCAGCTGGCGGGGGCCGCAGGACTGCCGTACACGCGCCTGGAGGAGTGGCGTGACCTGCCGGGCGCGCTGGCGGGCCCTGGCCTCCGGATCGTAGAAGCCCGGACCACCCGCGAGGCCGGTACCGCCCTGCGGGGCCGCCTGCAGGAGGCCTGTCGGGCCGCCGCCGGATTGGAAGACGCCTCCCCAACCGCGTGTTCGGGGCCAACGAGTTCATGATCGCCGCTACGACCGGGGCGCCGACGGGGAGCCGGGTGCCTACGGGGAGCATCGTCAGCGGATAGCCCTGAGAATGCACCTAGTAAGCCGGGGTGCCGGGGCGGGGTGGTGGTCAGCCTTCGAGTGCCTGGCGCATCGGGAGGAACTTGACTTCGGTCTCGGCGACCTCGGCGACCGGATCGGAGCCGGCGACGATACCGCAGCCGGCGAACAGCCGGGCCCGCTCGCCCGCCACCTCGGCGCAGCGCAGTGCGATCCCGAACTCACCGTTGCCCTGAGCGTCGACCCAGCCGACGGGGCCGGCGTAGCGGCCGCGCTCCATGTGCTCGAGCTCGCGGATCAGCTCCAGCGCCGTTTCGGCCGGGGTCCCGCACACCGCTGCGGGCGGGTGCAGCTCACCGGCCAGGAACAGCACCGAACGATCCGGGCCCAGGGTGCCACGAACGGCGGTGCCCAGGTGATGCACGTTGGCGAACTTCAGCAGCGACGGCTGCGCCGGGATGTCCAGCGCGGTGCACAGGGGGGCGAGCGCGTCCCGCACCGAGGCAACGGCGTAGGCGTGCTCCTCGGTGTTCTTGGCCGAGGCGAGCAGGCCGGCGGCGAGCTCGGCGTCCTCCGCCTCGGACGCCCCCCGGGGCGCCGTCCCGCCCAGGATGAGCGCGGTGACCTCGCTGCCCTTGCGGCGGACCAGCAGCTCCGGGGTGGCCCCGACCAGGTTCGCGCAGGCGAACGTGAAGCAGTCCGGGTAGCGGGCGGCCAGCCGGCGCAGCAGCACGCGTTCGTCGATCGGGCCGGCCGCGGTCGCGAAGACGTCCCGGGCCAGCACGACCTTGCGCAGGGCCCCGGCGGCGATCCGGCCGACCGCGTCCGCGACCGCCTGCGCCCACTCGGCCGCGGACAGGCTGCCGTCGTGCCAGCCCAGCCTCCCCGTGGTGTCGGGGTTGGCCATAGTATCGGGGTTGGCCGTGGCGTCCGGGTTGGCCGTGGTGCCGGGGCGGGCGGCGGGCTCCGGGCCGTCGGAGATGGTGGTGAACCAGGCCTGGCCCGACTGGTCCCGGCCGAGGATGACCCGCGGCACGATCAGCACGGAGCCGTCCGAGGCGGGGTCGAAGGTAAAGCTGCCGAAAGCCACCGGGCCGGTCCCGGGCAGCTGGACCCGGTCCTCAGCCACGGCCCCCTCGAATAGGTCCCGCAGCCACTTTTCCCCGGCAGTGAAGCGGTCCTCGCCCGCGGGCAGCGTGATCCGCGCGACTTCCCCCCACCCCACCAGGCCGCAGCCCTGGCGTACCCACGCCAGCGCTGGCGCCGGGGGAACGCGGGCCAGCAGGTCACCGGGGTCGTCAATAGGCACAGTACGGACCATCAGGCCCCCGGGCTCCGGCGTGGCCTGCCCGGGCTCCGGGGAGGGCTCGCCGGGCGTCGCGTCATTCCCGTCGGGTGTCACGCCACTCGATTTTACGGCAGGGTCCGCAACCAATCTTCGTGCCATTCCTCTCTACGTACGTGCTGGCTGCTGCCCGAGGGCCTGCTGCGCGCAGGGGTTGACTGTACGGCTGCGGGCGCTACGCTGTGTATCAAATATCCACATTTCCGACTTTTTTAGTATATTTTAGGGAGAGCGCACCGGCTGGCACGATCATGGCGGTTCGGCCGGTGTCGTGCTGGCGATGCGTGGCGAGCTGGAGGAACGAATCCCGGTGCTCGGCGGGGTCGTCACCCAGATCCGGTGCATCCCGGAGGGCGCGACCCGGCCGCTGAGCCGGCGCTAGGTGCACGAGCTGGCCAACGTGTCGCTGGCCCCCGCGTTCAGCGTGCACGTCTACTCACCGCCGCTGGAAGCGACCCGCGGCTACGAGATGGCGCCCAGGGTCTCCGCCGGGCCCCGGGCCTCACAGCAAACTGAGCTGCTCCGGCGCCGGCTGGGCCGGGTCCTGTGCGGGGCCGCCCGGCGGCCTGGCCCGGCCGGGGGAGCCGGGCCGGCTGGGCGCGTCCGGACGCGGAATCGGGCCCATGCTCCGGCTGGCCCGCAGCGAGCGGGCTCCCGCCGGGGTCGCCGCCCCGACCCCGTAGCGGCGCGCGAGCTCGCGAACCTGGCCGGTGATCTCCGCCTGGTAGTCCTTCGGGGCGTAGGCGCTGTGCCGGTACAGGCCGCGGTAGCGGGGGAGCAGCGCCGGGTGGTGCTCGCTCAGCCAGCGCAGGTACCAGTCCCGTGTCCCCGGCCGCAGGTGCAGCACGATCGGGGTGACGTGCACGGCACCCGTCGCGGCGATCCCGCGCACGGCCGCCTCCAGCTGTTCCGGGGAGTCGGACAGGAACGGAATCACCGGGCCCATCAGCACGCCGCAGCGCAGCCCGGCGCCGTTCAGCGTGCGGCAGACGTCGAGCCGCCGATCCGGGCTCGGCGTGCCGGGCTCCAGGGATCGCCAAAGCTCTTTATCGACAAATCCCGCCGAGACGTTGAGCCCCACGTCGGTGACGGCGGCGGCCTGGGTGAGCAGGTCGAGGTCGCGGAGGATGAGGGTGCCCTTGGTCAGGATCGAGAACGGGTTCCCGTAGTCGCGCAGCGCGGCGATGATGCCGCGCATGAGCTGGTACTTGCCCTCGGCCCGCTGGTAACAGTCGACGTTCGTGCCCATCGCGATGTGCTCGCCCGCCCAGCGCGCCGACGCCAGCGTCTTGCGCAGCCGCTCGGGGGCGTTCACCTTGACGACGACCTTGGAGTTGAAGTCCTGCCCGGCGTCCAGATCGAGGTAGGTATGCGTGTTACGGGCGAAGCAGTTGTGGCTGACCACCCCGTTGGCGATGAAGTCACCCGTCCCGGTGGTGATGTCGTACATGGGCACCTCGATGCCCAGGGCCTTGATCTCCGTCACGTTCAGCTCGGCGTCGCTCTTGAGCGCGACGCCGTTGATCGAGCGCTTCCTGGTGATGGCGGTATCGACGGTGTGGAAGAACCGGAGCACTTCCCTGAGGCCGCCGCGCAGCCGGACACCCACCAGCCCGTTTGGCCTTCCTGATGGCTCCAGCACGTAGTCGAAGCCGAAGAACGCCAGTGACCGGGTGGCCGTTTCGATGATGTGCGGGTCGGTGTTCGAGATGCGCCAGACTCCCTGGCTGTAGCTGCCCTCGGCGTCGAAGATCCCGGCCAGGAAGCCCTTCTGCCACTCCGGCGTGGGCGCCTCGGGCCAGGCGATCAGGTGCCGGATCGCTGCCACGGAGCCAGCCGAGCACACGTATATCGCCCGCAGAGCCTTCCGCTGCCCATGAGCTTCGGCGAAGGTGCGCTCCGACGTCACGATGCCGAAGGTGCCCAGGCAGTAGCGGGTCCTGCTCAGTCCCTCCTCGTCCACCAGTGCGAGGCGGAAGTCGTGAATTACCCCCCGTGCGTAGCGGTGGCTGCGCAGGAGACCATCGCCGCGGACCATGCCGCAGAGGTAGCCACGCCGGTAATCGACGGTGTTCTTGGGCGGCTCCGCGAACCCGCCCGTCCCCATCAGCTTGTTGCTGACGGTCAGGAACGGCCGCTGCAGGGGACCCTGCTCAGCGCCGGTCACGTGCTTCCAGCCCCGCTCGGTGAGGAAGCGGTGGTCGCCGCTGGCGATCAGCTGGGTCCCGTCCGCCAGCGTGATCCGGTAGGCGGGCTTGACCGTGGACCAGTGCGCGAGGACCGTCGTGATCGCGTACCGCCGGTAGTAACCGCGGCGGACGGTGCCGTAGATCGCGTCGCCGACGCGGATGTCCGCCAGCGGCTTGGTGCGCCCGTCCGCCATCAGGATCGGCGTTTCCCCAGGTGAGCAATAGGTGCATGCATGCTGGCAGCCCCGGTAGGGGTTGATTGTCCAGGTGAAAGCCATCCGCGAGGTCGCGGGCACCCGGTTGACGATGGACTTGGCCTGGATCTCGTAGAACGTCATGCCGCGGAAGCCCGGCGTATCGAAGGTGCGGGTGACCGCGCCCCGTTCGAACAGTGCCCCCGGCTGGGCCTCCGGCTGGGCCCCGCCGGGCTGGCCACCGCCCCGGCCTTGGTCCAGCCCAGCTCCGAAGACGTCACCCGGGCTGTCCCCGGGTGACCCATCGAGCCGTAGGTGATCCCAGCGCATGTTCGTGAGCATAGAATTCTTATTCGAGTAAGGCAAACATGTGTTCGGTGCGTGTTCCGCGCTGGCCGGAACGATAGGGTGGCGGCCGTGCTAGAGCACGTGACGGTGACCCGGTACGTCACCCCGCTGCGCGAGGGCGGCTCGCTGCCGGCCCTGGTGGAGGCGGACAACCTGGGCACTTACGTGATGAAGTTCCGTGGTGCCGGGCAGGGGCCACTGGCTCTCGTCGCGGAGATCATCGCGGGTGAGCTGGGCCGCCGGCTGGGGCTGCGCGTGCCGGAACTGGTGCTGGCCGGGCTTGACCCGCGGATCCCGGGCAGCGAGCCCGATCCCGAGATCCAGGATCTGCTGAAGGCCAGCAGCGGGCTCAACCTGGGCGTGGACTTCCTGCCCGGGGCCGCCGGGTTCGACCCGCTGGGCTGGACGGCAGACGCCGAATTCGCCAGCCGGCTGCTGTGGTTCGACGCCCTCGTGCAGAACCCGGACCGCACCTGGCGTAACCCCAACCTGCTGATCTGGCACCGCAACATCTGGCTCATCGACCACGGCGCGGCGCTGTACTTCCAGCACAACTGGCCGACGGCCGACCCGCGGCGGTCCTTCGACGCGCGCGAGCATGTGCTGCGCGATCGCGCCACGGCGCTGGCCGCGGCGCACCAGGCCCTGGCTCCGCTCATCACCGGGCCGTTGCTTACAGAGGTGACCGCGCTGGTGCCGCCGGCCTGGTTCGGCGAGCAGGGCGCGCCGGCCTATATCTCGTACCTGCGCACCCGAGCCCCGCTGGTGCCGGAGGTGATCCGGCTGTGACGGCCGGCGCCCCCCCGCAGCCGGGCCCCCCGCAGCAGCCGGGCCCGCAGCAGCCGGGCCCGCAGCAGCCGGGCCCGCAGCAGCCGGGCCCGCAGCAGCCGGGCCCGCAGCAGCCGGGCCCGCAGCAGCCGGGCCCGCAGCAGCCGGAGGGAGAGCAGGCCCGCAGCAGGCAGGCCCGCAGCAGGCAGGCCCGCAGCAGGCAGGCCCGCAGCAGGCGGGCACCGAGGTCTTCGAGTACGCCGTCATCCGGGTGGTACCGCGGGTCGAGCGCGGCGAAGCCATCAACGTGGGGGTGATCGTCTACTCGCAGCAGTTCCGCTACCTGTGCGCGCGCGTCGAGCTGGATGAGGACCGTCTGCTGGCTCTCGATCCGCGGGCCGATCTCGACGCCGTGCGCGGCGCCCTGCGCGCGTTCAGCAAGGCCTGCACCGAAGGACCGCTGGCCGGGCGGCCGCTGGGCGAGCGGTTCCGCTGGCTGACCGCCCCGCGCAGTACGGTGGTCCAGCCGGGTCCCGTGCACAGCGGCCTTACCGCAGACCCAGCAGCTGAACTCACTCACCTGTTCGATACGCTGGTGCTACCGTGAGGGTGCTGGCATAATCCTCAGCCTGGCGGGTTCGGCGGCTGCGGGTCTCGTGGCGGCCTGCAGCATCCGGCCGGACAGGAAAACGAGTGACTACAAAGCCGGAACAATTGGATAAAGATCTTGTGGTGGGGGATAGTTAACTACACATCCACCGGCGTGCGACGCGGAGGTGGCGCTATGGCGCTGTCTATGGACGAGCAGCGCATGCTCGCCGAAATTGAGCGGCGGCTCGCCGCGGAGGATCCGGGCCTGGCGGCCCGCATGTCGACGTTCCGCCGGCCCGGGCCGGTCAACGTCTTCCGGTCCGCGCGAGCTCGCGTTATTGGTTCGCTTCTCACCGTCGCCGTCGTCGCGATGGTTTCTGTCATGGTCTACGCGATCTTGCCCTTTCGGTCTGGCTCCCGGACACCCGGCCATCAGCCGGTGACGACCGTTTCCAGTACCGGCCAGCCCAGGATCGGAGCCGGGCCCGGGAAGAGCTCAGCTAAGACGTCCGGTCAGACGGCGGAGTCCGGGGCCAGCGCAGCAGCCAGGCCCGCCACCGCCCGCACCAGCCAGAGCCCCGCCGTGCGCGCCTCGTCCAACGCGGTGCACGCGGCGGACGGATCCGGGAGCACGGCGCCTCCTGTTTCCACGTTCACTGGTCCGTGATCGCCCCGGGGCAACGGGCGGACGTGGCAGCTTAGTGCTCCGCGCCTGGTTAGTACTCCCGCCAGAGCTGGATCAGGTACCGCTCCAGCCCCTCCAGCTGCTTCTTGGCCTGCTGGAATTCGTCGGCGAGCGGGTTGCGGTGGGCGTCGTACAGCTCCGCGTAGCGGCGCGCCGCTTCCGCCCGGTTGCTGGCGTAGACCCGGACGGCATAGTTGCCCACTCCGCTGGCCAGCCGCAGCCCGTGGATGGCCTTGCCCACCGAGCCTTCGTCGATGCTGAGATACCCGCGCAGGTACAGACGGCACTTCGCCTCTTCCTGCCAGGTATCACCGAATTGGGGTGGAGCCCCGTCCCACTCCTCGATGACGAGCCGGACGTCGAGTTGTTCCTGCAGGCTCCCGACCCACAGCTGCTCGCGGTTGGCGCTGATCAGCGATCCGACCGGAGGCAGCGGCGAACCTGGGGCGTTGGGGTCGACGGCCGAGTCATGCAGCCGGAACATACGTCGGTCCGGGAACACCGGCATCACCAGCTGCAGAAGCCTCCGGCTCATAGTCTCCCCTCGCAGCGGCACCGAGAGCCCGCGGTCCCGCTGCTCCCGGCCATGAGGAGCCCCCGGGCTAGTCTGTAGGTGGCATAAATGTAGACCCCTGGTGGGCTTCGTCGCAGGCAAATGGGAAGCGTGTCCGGTTGCGGCCAGACCGTGGCCTGCGTCAAGTCCGGAGGCCGATTCCCGTAGGGCGATCTGGCCCACCTGAGCCGGGACGCACGTAAGCGTTTCGTGCTCAACGTCGCTGTCCCGGCCGGCCCAGCCGGCTCGCCGTGCGGGATTACTTGTCGGCTAACAATCGTTGTAGAAACACAAGCGTCACGGAATCGCGAGCGCTCGGAAAACCACGATCGAGGTGAACCGCCCTGCCCGAGCTCAGCCGCCAGCGCCGCCTGCTTATCCTGGCCATCTGCTGCCTCAGCCTGTTCATCGTCGGGCTGGACAGCACGATCGTGAACGTCGCACTGCCGTCGATCGGGCGCGAGCTGCACTCATCGGTGTCCGGCCTGCAGTGGGTCATCGACGCCTACACGCTGGTGCTGGCCAGCCTGCTCATGCTGTCCGGCTCGACCGCGGACCGGATCGGCAGGCGCCGGACCTTCCAGGCGGGCCTGGCGGTCTTCACGGCGGGCTCCCTGCTGTGCAGCCTGGCCCCCAGCCTGGGCTGGCTGGTCGCCTTCCGGATGGTGCAGGCCGTGGGCGGGTCGATGCTGAACCCGGTGGCCATGTCGATCATCACCAACACGTTCACCGACCAGCGCGAGCGGGCCCGGGCCATCGGAGTGTGGGGCGCGGTGTTCGGCCTGAGCATGGCCCTGGGCCCGGTGGCCGGGGGCGCGCTGGTCGATTCGGTCGGCTGGCGGGGCATCTTCTGGGTCAACATCCCGGTCGGCATCGCGGCGATCGTGCTCTGCGCGCTGTTCGTGCCGGAGTCGAAGGCGGACCGGCCGCGCCGCCCGGACCCGGTCGGGCAGGTACTGCTCATCGTGCTACTGGCCGCGCTGACCTATGCGATCATCGAGGGCCCCGCGAAGGGCTGGGGCTCGCCGCTCATCGCGGGCCTGTTCGGGCTGGCCGCGGTCGCCCTGGCGGTGTTCGTGCCGTACGAGCTCCGGCGGACCGAGCCGCTGCTCAACCCGCGGTTCTTCGGCAGCGCCCCGTTCGCCGGCGCGACCGTGATCGCGGTCATCGCGTTCGCCGCGCTGGGCGGGTTCCTCTTCCTCAATACCCTCTACCTGCAGGACGTGCGGGGCTTCAGCGCGCTCACCGCCGGGCTGTACCTGCTACCGATGGCGGCGACGATGGCGGCCTGCGCGGTGCTGTCGGGCCGGCTCGTGGCCGCGCGCGGCGCCCGCATTCCGCTGGTCGTCTCCGGCCTGGGCTTCATCGCGGGCGGCATCCTGCTCTCGCTGATCACCGATCATTCCGGCCCCGGCTTCCTGCTGCCCACCTACGTGATCTTCGGCATCGGGGTCGGCCTGGTCAACGCGCCGATCACCAACTCCGCGGTGTCCGGCATGCCCCGGCAGCAGGCGGGGGTCGCGGCCGGCGTCGCCTCCACGAGCCGCCAGGTCGGGACGTCACTCGGCGTAGCGGTGATGGGCTCGGTGCTGAGCGGTAACCTGCACGGAGGGATGCGCGCCGGATTTGTGGACGCCAGCCGGCCCGGCTGGTTCATCGTGGCGGCTTGCGGAGCCGTGACGCTCATCCTCGCCCTCGTCACGACCGGACCCTGGGCCCTGCGGACGGCGACCCGGACCGCCGAACGCCTGTCGCCCGCCGACGAAAGGTCACCGGTGAGCGTGCCATGACCATTTCCCCGTCTTCCGCGGCCCCGCCGGCCCGCGAGGCCGCCGTCCCCGGCCGGGCGGACGCGCAGCAGCGGGCGGTCCCGAAGGAGGCGGCCACGAAGAAGGCGGGCCAGTCGCCGGCGGAGCAGGCGGCCGACCCCGCAGCCCGGGTCTGGCAGGCCATGCGAGCGCTGGTCATCGACCGCTATGACCGCCGCAAGAAGGTGTGCGACGCGCTCGGCATGAGCTTCATCCGGGCCAAGGCACTGCGCCGCATCGTGGACAGCCCGATGACGATGCGCGAGCTGGCCGCCGCGCTCGGCACGGATCCGCCGTACACCACGGTCGTGGTGGACGACCTGGAACGGCGCGGGCTGGTGACCCGGACCGTCCGGGCCGGTGACCGCCGGTCCAAGATCGTCGCGATCACCCCGGACGGTGCCGAGCAGGCCGATCTGGCCGAACGGATCCTGAACGATGCCCCGCGGCCGGTCCGCGAACTGCCCGCGGCGGACCTTGAAGCGCTCGATCGCATCCTCACCAGCCTCCTGGGCCCCGGGGAAGCGTGAGCATCTAGCCGCCCACGGCATTGGCCACACCAATGGCGCCGCACGGCCGCAACGACCGCCCACCGCCACAGTGGCCGTTCGCGGCAACGATGGAACCGTGACGGGGGGAGCGGCGTCCAATCCCCAACACGGCCAGTCAGGGGGGAACTTCCTTAAGTACCCATGGCCGGGAAACGGAGAAGACGCATGCTCGTGCCGCGCAAGCGCACGTCCCCGGCGGGCGGACGGTCCCGCCTGGCCTTCCGCACGGTCCCGGCCGCGGCGCTCGCCGTGGCGGCCGCCGTCACGCTGGCGGCCTGCGGGAGCAGTTCCACGACCGGAACCGGGGCAAAGGCCGCACCCAGTTCGACGGCGAGCGGCAACGTGGCCGCCGGGGGGTCAGGGCTGTGCGGGGCGGCCACCAAGGTGGACAGCCTGACCGTGCAGCGCTCGGACGCCCTGCCCGGCAACCACGCGCGGTTCACGTTCCCCGCCACCGAGAAGGTGAGCAGTGCGCCACGGACGCAGTCGGTGGTGCAGAGCCTGTGCGCGCTGCCGCTGGTGGCCCACATGCAGGTTGCCTGCCCCGCGGACTTCGGCATCACCTACCGGCTCACTTTCGTGGCCGGAGATCACCAGTACGCCCCGGTCACCGTCAGCGCGGCCGGCTGCGAGATGGTGCACGGCCTCGGTCAGGTACGCCAGATCAAGGCCTCGGACCCGGTGTGGCGGCAGCTCGGGGTGGCGATCGGTATCCCGCACCCCAACCAGGCGACGTTCGCCGGGACGACGGCAGGCGCCCAGGCAAGTGCCCAGGACGGCTAAGCCAGCCGGGTGACCTCGACGTTCACTTCCATCGCGACGCTGGGCGCGCCGCTGTAGATGCCCCGGAGCGGCGAGACGTCGGCGTAGTCACGCCCGCGGCCGAGGACCACATGCCGCTCGCCGACCGGTGCCAGGCTGGTCGGGTCGACCGGGACCCATTCCCCGGTCCAGTACTCGGCCCAGGCGTGGCTCTGCCCGGCGACGGTGTGCCCCGGCTCGGCCTTGGGGTCGGGGTGCAGGTACCCGGAGACGTAGCGGGCCGGAAGCCCCGCCGCGCGCAACAGGGCCACGCTGATGTGCGCCATGTCCTGGCATACGCCAGACCGGGCCGCCCAGGCTTCCTGCGCACTGGTCTGCACTCCGGTCGAGCCGGGCTTGTAGGCCACCCGATCGTGCACGAGCCCGACGATGCCGCGCGCCGCCTCGTCCGGCTCGGCGCCGGCCACCTCGCCGGTCACCGCGGCCGCGACGCCGGGGTCCACGGTGGTCCGGTGGGTCTCGCCCAGGAACTCCAGGACGTAGCTGCTGGCCGCCTGCTCGCGCAGGTCTGGCCAGGCCAGTGGCGGCTTGGCCGGCTGCGGCGCGGTGGTCTGCACCGTGGCGCTGGCCTGCACGAGCAGTTCGTGGTGCGGTTCCTGGATGTCGAAGGAGCTGACGGTGGTGCCCCAGTAGTCGCGGTAGGTCCAGATCGGCGCGTTCACCCCGGTCCGGACGCTGGTCGCGAGGACCGTCTGCCGCGGCATGGTCGGCGGGGTCATCCGGGCCTCGTTGTAGGAGGCCCGGGCCGTGCCGCTGTAGCTGACCCGGGTGGTGTGCACGATCCCGATCCGCCAGCTCACCGTCAGCCCTCCTGCGCCCAGGCCACCGGGGCGGCGTAGGAGAAGTAGCGCTTGGTGATCGCCTCGTTGGCCTGCATGCAGGCGCCCTGCAGGGAGCTGACCAGCCCGGGGCAGCTCCGCCTCGACCTGATTGGGATCGGCGTACTCCAGCCGCATGCGCAGCTGCCCGATCGGCCGCCGGGCCGGGTCGCCGGTGCCGGAACGGGCCTCGTCCTCGGGATCCAGCGCCAGCAGGCACTGCTCCGCGGTGGACAGGGCGTGCAGCACCGACCGGGGGAACAGCCGGTCCAGCATCAGGAACTCGGCCACCTGCGACGGCTCACTGGCCCAGCCGTGGGTCCGGATGAACGACTCGTGCGCGCCGCAGGCCTGCAGCAGGGTGAGCCAGCTGAGCTGGTGCCGGGAGCCGGACATGCGGGCCAGCAGCAGCCGCGCGGTCATGTCCACCCGCTCCAGGCTCCGGCCCAGGATGAGGAACCGCCATGCGTCGTCATGGCTCATCGTGGAGTCGGCCAGCCCGAAGAACAGCGCGGCCCGCTCGCGGACGTACCGGAAGTAGACGTGCGGGCCCAGCCGCTCGGCCGAGCGCCGGTGCGAGGTGAGGCCGAGGCCGGTCACGTTCAGGCATTCCCACATCTCGCTGGACACGACGTCCCGCACGCTGCGCAGGCCGGCCCGCGCGGCCAGGATCGCGCCGGCGATCGCGCTGGGGCTCTTCGGGTCGAAGGCCAGCCGGGACAGCGCCATGCCGATGTCCATCGGGCCGTCCTCCGGGGCGGGCACGCCGAGGATGGCCAGCAGGGCGCGGCAGTCGGCGTCCTCGTCCACGTCGGGGTCTTCCAGCATGTGGTGGACGTACACGTCCAGGGTGCGCGCCGTGTCGTCGGCCCGCTCGACGTACCGGCCGGACCAGTACAGGATCTCCGCGATCCGGCTCAGCAGCCCATCGTCGCTCACTGGTCCTGCCCCTGGAACGGGTCGCTCTGCCGGTCCCGGAACAGGCCGCGCGGGGCGGCCGGGGCGGGGGCGAACGCCGGGGGCTCGGGCCGGTCGGGCGGCTGGCTGTCTCCGGACATGACCCAGGTGTCCTTGGAACCGCCACCCTGGCTGGAGTTCACCACCAGTTCCCCCCGCGGCAGCGCGACCCGGGTCAGGCCGCCGGGCAGCAGCCAGACATCGTTGCCGTCGTTGACGGCGAACGGCCGCAGGTCGATGTGGCGGGGCTCCAGCCGTTCCCCGATCAGCACCGGCGACGTGGACAGGCTGACCGGCCGCTGCGCGATCCAGCCGCGCGGGTTGGCGGCCACCGTGGCGTGCAGCTCGGCCAGCGTCTGCTCGTCCGCGCGCGGGCCGATGACGATGCCCTTGCCGCCTGCCCCGTCTACCGGCTTGAGCACCAGCCGGGGCAGCTCGCCAAGCACCCAGCGGCACATGTCCGGGTCGTCCAGCCGGTAGGACTCCACGTTGGGCAGCACCGGCTCCTCGTTGAAGTAGTACCGGATCAGGTCGGGGACGTAGGTGTACATGAGCTTGTCGTCGGCCACGCCGCTGCCGACCCCGTTGGCGATGGTCACGTTGCCGGATCGCGCGGCGTTGATCAGGCCGGCGCAGCCGATGACCGAATCGGGCCGGAACAGGACCGGGTCGAGGTAGTCGTCGTCGATCCGGCGGTAGATCACGTCCACCAGGCGGCGGCCGTGGGTGGTGCGGACGTAGACCCGGTTGCCGGTGCAGAACAGGTCGCGGCCCTCGACCAGCTCGGCGCCCATGAGCCGGGCCAGCAGGGCGTGCTCGAAGTAGGCCGCGTTGTTGACGCCGGGGGTGAGCAGGACCACGACGGGATCGTGGGCTCCTTCCGGGGCGGCGGCCCGCAGCGCGGCGAGCAGCCGGGAGGGGTACTCGTCCACCGGGTTCACCCGCTGCTCGGCGAACAGGCCGGGGAACGTCCGCGTCATGGCCAGCCGGTTCTCGATGACGTAGCTGACCCCGGACGGGATCCGGACGTTGTCCTCCAGCACCCGCAGCTGGCCGCATTCGTCCCTGATCAGGTCGATGCCCGCGACCTGGACGCGGACGCCGTTCGGCGGGACCAGCCCGGCCACCTCGCGGTGGAAGCCGGAGGAGGTCATCAGGACCCGCCAGGGCACCACGCCGTCCGCGAACACCTGGCGGTCGGAGTAGACGTCGGCGAGGAACGCCTCCAGGACGCGGACGCGCTGCCGCACGCCGCGCTCGATGAGGTCCCACTCCATCGCGTCGATCACCCGCGGCACGAGATCCAGCGGGAACGGCCGCTCCTCACCCCCCAGGTCGAAGGTGACGCCGCGGTCGGTGAACACCCGCGCCAGCTGATCGGCGCGGAAGCGCAGCTCGGCCGGATCCATCGGCTGCAGGGCGCTGATCAGGCCGTCGTAGGCCGGGCGCGGCTCCCCGGGTCCCGAGAACATCTCGTCCCAGGCCTCCGCGGGCTGATACCCGTCGAAGATGTCCGCCACGACCTCACCGTACTCAGCGGATGTTCCGCGTTTGTTACCGGGCATGACGCAAGTGTTTCGCCGGCGTTTCCGGCTGACCTGCTGTTTGACCAGCAACACTACGGAAAGTGACCTGGTACGCGCAAACTGGACGGCGGGCGCGGCAGGAGGCGTGGTGGCCAAGACCACCAAGAGCGGCCAGCCGAAGCAGGGCGGACTGCCGGCGAGCCCGGCCGGGCCGCGCGGCTCGGGCGGGAATCAGCCGCCGCAGCCGCAGGCCCCGCCGCAGCAGCCGCCGCCCGACGGAGCCGGGCGCGGCGGCGCTGGCGCTCCGGCCGCCCACGGCGACCGTGGACAGCAGCTTCACCGTGTCGTCGTGGCCGTCCGGGCAGGCACACGGCGCCGAGGACTCGCTCATCGGGCGGGTCACCTCGAACGTCGAGCCGCAGGCGCGGCAGCGGTACTCATAACGGGGCATGCCAGCCAGCCTAGGTCATCGGCGCTGGCCACGGGAGGACCCGGCGGCCGCGTCGTCGTCGGTGACGTGCCCGGAGTCTCCGTTGGCGCTGATGGGCCGCGGCGTCTCCGTTGGCCTGGCCCCGTTGGCGCTGGCGTTCGTTCCGTGATCGTTCGGCGCTGGCCCCGTTGGCGCTGCCGTTCGTTCCGTGCGCGGTCGCCGCTGGTCCCGTTCGCGGTCCCGCTGGTCCCGTTAGCGGTCCCGCTCGTCCCGGCGGTGACCGCCGCGGCCGGGGCCGCCGGAGCCGGGGCCGCCGTGGCCGGGGCGGCCGTCGCGGCCGCCACCTGCCCGGCGCCGGCGCGGAGCCTTCGTCGTAGTAGAACTGCTTCCCGCGCAGCAGCGAGACCATCGCGCCGATGAACGACATGATGGCCGCGGCGGTGAAGACGATCACGAGGCCATGGTGGAACGGGCCGGAGATGACGCTGGGGAAGAACTGCTTACCGGTGAGCACGCCCACCTGCTTCGCGGACAGGTGGTTCAGCACACCGGTCGGACCCAGCAGGTTGTGGATCGGGTTATAGCCGAGCAGCGCCGCGAACAACGTGCTGACCGGGGGCAGGTGCGCCACCTTGGACGCGATGGCCAGGGGCACCCCCTGGCTGTGCAGCCCGGCGGTCAGCGTGCGGGGCAGCGTGCTGGCCAGGCCGGCCACCATCAGCGAGAAGAAGATACCGATCGATAGCGACATGCCCGAGTTCTGGAACGTGGACCGCATGCCGGAGGCCGAGCCGCGGCGGTACGCCGGCACGCTGCTCATGATCGCGGACGTGTTCGGCGAGGCGAACAGCCCGGACCCGACCCCGTTGAGGAAGATCAGGGTCCCGAAGACCCAGTAGGGGAACACGATCGGCAGCAGCATCAGGCCGACAAACGCACACGTGGCCACGAGCAGCCCGGCCGTCGCGAACAGGCGCTGGCCGTAACGGTCGGACAAGATCCCGGAGATCGGCCCTGCGATCAGGAAGCCCGCGGTCAGCGGCAGCATGTAGATGCCCGCCCACAGCGGCGTGTCCACGAAGTTGTAGCCGTGCAGCGGCAGCCAGATCCCGGCCAGCCAGATGACCAGCATGAACTGCAGCCCGCCGCGCGCGATCGCGCCGAGCAGCGAGGCCAGGTTGCCGGCCGCGAAGGCCCGGATGCGGAACAGCCGCATGTCGAACATCGGCTCGGGAATCTTGAGCTCGATGAAGCAGAAGACGACGAGCAGGACGATGCCGGTGGCCAGCCCGCCAAGGACGAAGGGGCTCGTCCAGCCGGTGGGGTGCCCGCCGTACGGCTGGATCCCGTAGGTGATCGCCACCAGCAGTAGCCCGGCGCCCAGGGCGAAGGTGACGTTGCCCAGCCAGTCGATCTTCGCCCGCCGGGTGGTGGCGACCTCGCGCAGGTTCAGGTACGCCCACACCGTGCCGAACACCCCGATCGGGACGTTGACCCAGAACACCGCGCGCCAGTCCCAGGCAGCCAGCACACCGCCGAGCAGCAGCCCGACAAACTGGCCCGAGATGCCGGCGATCTGGTTGATGCCCAGCGCCATGCCCCGCTGGTTGGCCGGGAACGCGTCGGTCAGGATGGCGGCGGAGTTCGCCATCAGCATGGCGCCGCCGAACGCCTGGACGATACGGAATCCGATCAGCCACATGGCCCCGCTGGCGCCGATCAGCGGATCAACGGACAGGAGGATCGACGCGATCGTGAACACGACAAAGCCGAGGTTGTAGATCTTCACCCGGCCGAACATGTCGCCCAGCCGGCCGAGCGTCACCACCAGGACGGCCTGGACGAGCAGGTACCCGATGATCATCCATAGCAGGTAGCTGATGTTCCCCGGCGCCAGCGGGTTGAGGTGGATGCCGCGGAAGATGGCCGGCATTGCGATGATCACGATTGAGGCGTCGATCGTCGCCATCGTCATGCTCAGCGTGGTGTTGGACAGCGCCACCCACTTGTAGCTGCCGCTCTGCCGCCGCCCGCTGGGGGCCTGGCCCGGCGCCTCCGGACGGGGCGCCCGCCCCGTTCTGCCGCTGTCCGCCTGCCGTCGTAGGCTCCTGCTTCGCGTGTCCCTGTTCGGCCGATTTCCGCACGTTCCCCAAGCATAGCGGCAAACAGTTGTTAGATCACAACTATTTGCCGGGCGAACGGGTTGAGGGTCGCGCCCGGCGAACGGGTTGAGGGTCGCGCCCGGCGAACGGGTTGAGGGTCGCGCCAGGCGAACGGGTGCGCAAGGAGGGGCATGCCGCGGTTGGCCCGGCTGCATCGGCCAGAGGTCCCGGAGATCGGGATGGACCCGGCCGAGGTTCGCCGGCACAACGTGGTCGCCCCGGAGAAGTGCCCCATCACGACGGCGTCCGGGGCCCGGTACGACACGGGCCGCTACGCCGAGGCGCTGCAGGCCGCGCTCGAAGCCGCCGGGTACGAGCAGCTCCGCGCGGATCAGGCCAAGCGGCACGAAAGCGGTGACCCGGTTCAGCTGGGCATCGGGCTGGCGACCTACGTCGAGATCACCGCCGGGGACGGGGCGGCCCCGGGCCGACGCCGCCGTCCGGGCCGCCGAGGGCACCAGCCCGGCCGCCGACAACAACGCCAGTGCCGCCTACCGCCAGCACCTGGCCCGCGTCCTGGTCCGCCGCGCCCTGGAGGAAGCGGCCAGCCGGTGACCGCCGCGAATCAAGGGGCCGTTCCATGGCCCCGGACACGGCCGCCGTCGCCTCAGCCACGGTGGGTTACCCGGGAGCGATGGGCTACCCGGGAGCGATGGTGGTGACCGTCCCGGAACTGCCCACGAACTTGAGCGCGCCGTCCGCGGAATCTACATAGAGGACGCCGCCGCGGGCGGGAACGGCCGGCTGAGGCTGGGGCGTGAGGGCCAGCAGCCCGTCAAGGTTCAGCTGACGATGGTTGTCCGGGGACGGCACAACCGTCTCGACCCCGGTCAGGTCGTTGTTCTCCAGATCCAGCGACGCGCGGCCGTTGGCCTCGGGAGCGATGGAGATGATGGGATTGTCCGCCCCGGTCGAGACGGCGAGGCCGGTACGCTCGCTCCCGCCGCCGTCCAGGTAGTTGAGCTTCACGAAGGTGCCGTCCCCGCCCCGGCCGAGCAGTTCGAGGTTCCCGCCGGGGGCAGAAGTGATGAAGGCCAGGCTGTCGATCGACTGGCCGTGGCCGGCGAGCTGATTGACCAGGTACGCATCGTTGACGCCGCCGTCAGGCTGAAAATGAGCGACGTCTGCCTGGGCTGGGCTGGACATGGCCGGAATGCTCCCTTGGTCACGCGGCTCCGCTGGTGTCGTTTCCGCCGCCGCTGCTTGCGACTGGCCAGCCCGGGTGAGCGCAGCCACCATGGCTGCGACGCCGGCCCTCACCATAAAGCGGCGGCCCGGAAACGCGGAATTTCTCCTGCGCATGCTAACGGGTGCCGTAACTCTGAGCTATTTGCGCACTCTAAGCACGGTTCAGGGCCGGAGCCGAGATGGCGCTCGTTCACCTTCACAATTGGACGTCGAAGCCTGCATGCCGTAGTTCGCGGAGGAGTTCAGTCTTCCATGCGCGGTTGTCGTCGAAGGTGATATAGACGATGCCATCCATGTCGGAGGGTTTCTCTACACCAGGCCGGAGGAGAACGCTGACGTTGCCTCGGCCGATGCGGCCAAAGAAATACCCCATTTCGAAGATAACGTTCTGCCGACCTCGTGGCCGGGTGTGGGGGTCCTCCGCATGACTGCCCTGGTCGTCGGCAGTGAGAACGATAATAGCGTAGGAGACTTCAGCCGCGTTCTGCTCAAATTTCTCTATGAGGGTACGGCCGAAGTTGGGCTCGTCGCGGAGAATGATCGTCTTGCGTCCGGTTGCGCTAGTGACGGTGTGGGCTACCGATTCGGCCCGGAGGGTGTCGCTACCGTGAACGATGAAGATCGGGGCGCCGTGCGATGCTCGGGCGATTGGGTTGGACGCCGTGGTCCTGGGCTCGCCTGACCATATGGGCAGGCGTCTGTGGATTGATTGTAGCTTGGCTATTTCTGTTTCAGTCTCGCGTATTAGATACCTCAGGTTACTGGCTGGGTCTTCAGCCCAGCCGTAGCCGTAGCCGTGGGTGGAGGCGGCCTTGTATTCATCGGCGGCTTCGCCGCCGAGGTTTGTGTCGAGCCAGGTACGGTTGTAGTCGCGCCATTGCTCGACCTGGCCTGCCATCATCTCCAGACCTGCCGTGCGCGAGGCCGCGCCTTCGTTCGGTGGCTTGAAGAGGCGTTGGAGGCGTACCGGCGGGGACGGCAGCACCGGGGCGTCATTTATGAGCTGACGGCCGGCAGTTATACGGTCGGCAAGCTGCTGCTCGGCCTCCGCTAGGGGGATACGGAGGACGGACTGCACATCTGGTGTGGGCGGCTCTTGCCTGCTACCTGCGGAGGATGGCACGTCGTTCATTATGCCGCGACTATTGGTGGGTGGCGGTCTTCTCTGCCTCCGGGCAGGACCTGTCAAGTGGTCTGTCTACAAGATCCTTTGTGATGTGAAGGAGTATGCAGATGACTGTGGCAGATGAGATGGATGGCGCCCGTGGTCCAGGGCCGCATGGGCGGTGGTGGAGGGGCTGCTCGACGCAGATGTGCTGAATCAGGCGGTCGAGCGGGCCTAGGTCGGGGATCGCGCAAGTTCGGGGCCTGCATCAGGACCCTGATGCAGGCCCCGACGATTTACACCGAGAGGCACGCTCAGCTCTTGTTCATGCTTCGGGAGCTGAGCGTGCCTCCGCAGATGGGTCGGACTGCTCTGGGCGGTTTGCCGCGCTGGTTTCTTGGCCGTCGTCAGACGAAACGGGTCAGCTAGAAAAACCGCTTCACGACAGAGATGTCACCGAGGCCGCCACGGGGTATGTCGTAAATTCTTTGGAAGTTGTTGATCCAGTAGCGCACAGGAGTTTGATTCTGCTGGGCACTGTGAATGCTTTGAAGGTTTTCTTGATCCGCTATGAAGACGCTGTTGTCATCCATTTCGACGGACAGATACCCCTCAGGGCTACTGGTCAGACGTCGGACACATGCGGTGCCTCGCTTCCACTTGGCCTTGTTCACTCCTGCCACAGCGACACCGGCGGCAAGCCCCACGGTAACCGGATGATGGATAGGCATTCGAGCCTCCCGAGGTTAGTAACCTAGTATGGGAACATAGTAGCGAAGCATGCGGTTCAAGCCCAGGCTTCGAGCAGCTGTAATAATTAATACGGACCGCTGACCTACGAGGTTCATCACTCGTACCTTGGTCGCGTGGCTGGATCGTTCAGCTGGGTGGACAGCCACGGCCACCACTTGGCCGTCAGACAGGTCAGCGGCCACGGGCAGTGGCTAACTCGATGGTGCAGCGCGAGCTGCCTCCACCAGTTGCCAGGCGCCCGGGTCGTCGGCGCCGAACCGGTCCCGCCACTCCCCGGCCGAGCAGGCCAGCAGCAGCACCCAAAGGCAGAGCCGTCCACCGCCGTCCCGTCAGAGGCTCGTTGTCGCTACCGGGCCCTCGTAGCCGGGCCGATCAAGGACAGATGGCAAATCGGCTCAGAGATCGATACCTAGCCACGCAGTGAAAGCGCGAAGCTCTTCGCTGGACCGGCGTTCTGCGTGTGCGATCGCGGCGACGGTATCCCGGACCATGGGATGAATCCGCACTAGCTGCGGCGATACCCGGCGCCCTGCCCGCAACGCCGCGAGCGAACGGTGCCGGTCACCGCGGTATAGCCATCCGCGGGCCAGCTCGATGCGGTAATGCCCAGCACGCACAGGCGGGACGGCCCGAATGTAGCCGGCGCGTTCGACCTGCGCGGCCCGGCGGATAGCCAGCGCCCCATCTGCCAGCTCAATCGCTGCCGATACCTCATGCAGCCCGACATTCGCGAGGCCGAACTCCATCCCGTAGAAGTTGGCCTCCTGGCTCACGGTGCCAGCGACACGGCGCGCGCCTCGCCCAGATGCGCATCCGAGTCCTGGCGGCGGCCCGCGCGGGCCGCCAGGACCGCCGAGCGCAGATGCAGGCTGCCATACACACTGCGCGTCGGCTCATCCATCTGCGCCACGTTGCCGCCCAGTTCAGTGCGGGTCCGCTCCATCAGGGAAAGGCCCTGATCGTAGACGGCGGCTCCGAGCAGCGACGCGCCCCGCGACCACTGTGTCCGCGCGATCCGAAGCGGGTCCCCCGACTGACGCGACGCCCACTCGATCCGGTCCAGCGCCAAGGCCCGGAGGTCACCATAGCCAAGCTGATGCGCCAGCCCCGAAACTCCGCCGTATGCCTCGGCCAACAGCGCATAAAGCCGAGACCGTTCCGGATTGTCGGCTATGGCCACCGCCGCTTGCAATTCCTCCAGCAGAACCGGCAACCGCTGGCCGAGCTGGAGGTACCGCGCTTGCCGCCCGAGCAGTGAAACCGCCCGCACATCAGCGGTCAGCTCTGACGCTGAGCGCACCGGCGCGTCGAGCAGGGGCGGCACGTCATAGGTAAGCAGAGCCCGCCGCAGCGGGTCAACGGTGGCCTGAAGAGCGGCCTCACGGCCGGCCCCTCGTACGGCTGACCGGTAATCTTCGGCACGTCCACCCTCAACGCGCGGGCCACCGCGCCGATGAACGCCGGGGTCGCCGGGGCCGCCCCCGACTCGACCTTGGCCAGCAGGCTGTAAGACACGCTGGCGCGCCGCGCCAGTTCACGTCCCGTCCACCCGCGCAGCTTCCGGATGGCCGTAACGCGAGCGCCTATCCGGTCCTCATTAGCCATGTGAACCCCCGAAGTCGATGTTTCAAGGGCTTTGAATCTCCGCGACTACCGTCCGCGTTCATGCTGCTTCCAATCCAATCATGACGCTCATCTGGAAGACGTATGACCGCAACCGAGATCAGCACCGCCGAGATCATCCACGCGATCGAAGCTGCTTGCGCAGACCGCTGGGGCACCTGGCTCAGCGATACCGGCCGCTGGTGGGCGGCCCGCAGCCGATCCCTTACGGCCAGTGACCTTAACGCAGGCTGTGTTCCATTCCTTCGCGCGGACAGCCCCGCTGAATTGGCCGATGCCATCCGCGAGCAAGACGGACTCTGCGCCGCGATCGGCCAGCCTGCCAAGGAGAATCACCCGGCCAGCGATACCGCGGGCGAACAGCAAGATCACCTCGGGCTGGATGACCTGAACCGTGAGTTCGGGGACCGGTATGACTTCACCAGCGTTGAGGGCGGGTTCCGGGCCGATCGGCCCGGCGCCCACGGGACACCGAGGGTGCCTCTGTATGGCCGGACCCCGGGGGAGCTGGCAGAGTCGATCCGGCACACGGAGGGCACGCTGTGACCAGGCGGGAGATCTTCGCCGCCCGGCGGTCGCCGCCGCCGCCGTGGATGGTGGCCGAGTTGGAGGCGTTGCGGGCCGCGCTGCCCGGCTATGACGTGATCATCACCAGCCACACCCCCACCTGGCGATTCGAGGCCATCCGCCGTCACGCTGATCGGCCCGGCCCGTGGTGCGTGATCAGCTCCGACCCCGGCGACCTGTGGTGGCACCTGGCCGGGCGGCTGCGTCCCCCTGTCACCGCCCGCGTCCCCTGACCCCCAGGTGTTCATCCCCCGCCATGACAGTGCGGGTGCTGGACCGGCTAGCGGAGATCGAGGCCGGTCAGTGACCGGTCAGTTCCGTCCTCACCGGGCGCTACGGAACTGGCTATCGGGCCGCCACGGTGGCTTTTCTGCAGTGTCTTGGACCATCCGGGATGGCCCGGCCAGGGATGGTTCCGATGCCGGGCGAGGTGGGATGGCGTGCGCGGTGGCTTTTCCTTGTAGACGAAGGCCTGGCGCAGCCGGGCGTATGGTTCGGGCGGCCCGGAGAAGTTACGGCTCATGATGGCCAGCTCGTCGGCCCGGTAGGCGGCCAGCGGCCGGTGTTTTTCGGCCGCGGCGAGCTGCCGCGCCTTGGCGGCCAGCTGCGCTGGGTAGCCGGGGCTGCGGGCCAGCTGTTCGGCCAGGGCCGCGACCTGCGCGCGGTAGCCGGCCGGGTCGGCGGCGATGACCCGGTTGATCAGCCCAGACCGGAGGGCGGACGCGGGACTGACCGGCAGGCACGCGCCGGTGAGCCTGGCGGCCTCGGGTGCCCCGACGCGGCGGGGCAGGGTGTAGGTCCAGTATTCCGAGCCGTGCAGGCCCATCAGCCGGTAGTGCGGGTTAAGGACCGCGCCTGCCCGGCACCAGACCTGGTCGGCGGCCAGCGCGAGCATCAGGCCGCCGGCCGCGGCGTTACCCGCCAGCGCCGCCACGGTGAGCTGGCCGGTGCTGGTCAGGATCGCCTCGACCAGGTTGTCCATGGCGTTGATGTTCCGCCAGGACTCTTCGGCGGGATTCTCGGCGGCCTCGATCACGTTCAGGTGGATGCCGTTGGCGAAGAAGTCCCGTTGCCCCCCGAGCACGATGACCTTCACCGGCCGGGCCTGAGCGTGCCGGTAGGCAGCGAGCAGGCGGCGGCACTGACCGGTGCTCATCGCGCCGCCAGGGAAGCAGAACTCGAGATAGCCGACGCCGCCGGCCTTGTGGTAGCTGATCTGCTGGTAAGTTCGCCTGGCCCGGCGGCATGGCCAGCGGCACCGGGACCCGCGGGACGTCGGCCGGGAAGCCGCGCAGCGCCATCGTGGCCGGCAGTTTGAAGGTTTTCGGGCCGCCGGGCGCTGGGCGGCGGCGCAGCTGGGGTATCCAGACCGCTCCGTCGGTGGTCGCCCGGCAGATGGCGCCGTCTCGCTGGGCGAGGATCGATCCGGGCTCACCGTGCAGCTCGTCTTCGGGCTCCCCGCCGACCAGGTCATACTCGGCGTCGCCGAGCACGTCCAGCACGCCGGGGCTGGAGTCGGCGGCGCGCAGCTTGGCCAGCACCACCGAAGTGGGATCGGTCGGCCAGTCGATGCTGCGGTCGGCCTGCCGACACGGCGGTCGGCACTGCCCAGTGACGTCGGGGCAGCTGTAGTCCAGCGGCTCCGGCCGGTAGCGGCCTGCCGCGAACCGGGCTACGGCCAGCAGCACGGCCTGCACCGCGGCGTCCGCCACCTCGCCGCGGTACGCAGAGCTCTTCGAGCAGCCGGGCATCGTGAACTCCACGCTGGCCCAGATGTCGCCGGCGTCCATTTCCGCGTTCGCCTGCAGCACGGTGACGCCCCAGCGCCCGGCGCCGCCCATGATCGCCCAGTCCAGTGCGGACGGCCCCCGGTCACCCCTGGGTCCGGGGTGGACGATAAAGCAGGGAAAGGCCGACCAGATGTCGGCGGGAATCGCCGCTGTCAGCATCGGCGCGATGACCAGATCCGGGTCAAAGCGGCGGACCCCATCGCGCAGCACCTCATCCCCGAGCGCCAGCTCAACCGATACCTCGTGACCGCGGTCGGCCAGCTCAACGTGTACTCGCTGCGTCAGGCTGTTGTAGCCGCTGGCCACCAGCAAGATCCGCATCAGTGTCCCCCCCGTTCCGGCCGGGCCGGAAGATCCCGGTGCCACTGCCGCGCCGCACGTCCCACTTCGCGGTGGTCGCGGTATGGCCTTCCTCAGAGGGGAGCCTGCAAGCGCCGCCTTGATACAACATTGCGGGCGCAATTGCGCGCGTTCAGGAGCCAGGAGCCCGTATCGACCGGGGTAGGCAAATCGCCCTCAAAGCCGGGCCGGTCAAGGACCGACGGCAAATCGGCTCAGGTATCGATACCTAGGACGCCTCTGAATAACCCGTGAGCCCGGTTCGTGAATAACCCGTGAGCCCGGTTCGGCGTTTCTGCCGGCAGTGTGTTCGATCATCTGGGATGATCTTCTGATGCAGGGAAGATCGCGGATGGACCGGGAGCTGCTGGACGCTGAGATGATTGCCGGGCATCTGGTCCCGCCGGGCAGCGTGTTCGCGTTCCTGGCGGAGCACCGTAGCGAGTTGTTCCCGGACAGCTTCACCGCTGACTTGTTCCCTTCGCGGACCGGGCGCCCGTCGTTGCCGGCGGATCTGGTGGGCAGCGTGCTGGTGCTGAAAGAGCTGTATGACCTGTCGGATCCGCAGACGGCGGACGCGCTGAAGTATGACATCCGGTGGAAGGTGGCCTGCGGCCGGTCGCTGACCCAGGTGAGCTTCGACGCGTCCACGCTGGTGTACTGGCGCAAACGGATCGCGAAGTCCGGTCGCCCGGACCGGGTCTTTGATGCGGTCGCGGAGGTGATCGCCCAGACTGGCATCTTGCGCGGCCGGCGGAAGCGGTGCGTGGACTCGACGGTTTTCGACGACGCGGTGGCGACCCAGGACACCGTCACCCAGCTGGTGGCCGCGATGCGCAAGGTGGCACGGGTGGTGCCTGGCGCGGCGGATGTGATCACGGCGGTGTGCCGCTGGATTACTCCAAGCCGGGCAAGCCGCCGATCGACTGGGATGATCCTGACGCCAAGGCTGCCCTGGTCAGTGCCCTGGTCAATGACGCGCTGGCGGTACTCGCGGAGCTGGCGGGCCCGGATTCCCCCGGCCGGGACGCCGCGGCGGCGGACGCGCTGGGCCTGCTGGCGCTGGTGGCCGGGCAGGACGTGGAGCCCGCTGAGGACTCCGATGGGACCGATGGGCGGTGGCGGATCGCCCGGAAGGTCGCCCCGGACCGGGTGATCAGCACCGTGGACCGCGAGGCACGGCATACCCGCAAGAGCAAGTCGAAGCGGCGCGACGGGTTCCGCGGGCACCTGGCGGCCGAGCCGCAGACCGGGCTGATCACCGACTGCGAGATGACGATGGCCGCCGGGCCTGGCGGCAGTGACGCGGAGAACGGGGTGAAGATGGCCTGCCGCGACCGGTTCCATGGCTGTGCTGAGGGCGGGGATGACGCGGCCAGTGCTGGCGAGGGCACCGTGCCCGGCGCGCCGCAGCCGGAGCAGCCCGGTGACCAGGAGCGGGAGGACGGCCTGGAGGTGTATGGCGACTCGGCCTACGGCAGCGGGGAGGCCCGCGCCGCCTACCGGGCAGCCGGTCACGACACGGTGATCAAGCCCAAGCCGGTGCAGCCGGCCGTGCCCGGCGGGTTCACCCTGGACGACTTCACCATCTGCGAGCAGGATGGCACGATCACCTGCCCGGCCGGGCATACCCGGCCGATGAGCGGCAAGCGGACTGTCACCTTCGGCGCGCTGTGCGGCGGCTGCCCGCTGCGGGCGCGGTGCACCACCGCCAAAGACGGCCGGTCTATGACCATCCACCCGCAGGAGGGGCTGCTGCGCGCCGCCCGCGCGCAGGCCCGCACGCCGGAGTTCAGGCAGGCCTACCCGGCCCGGTCGATGATCGAACGGGTCATCGCCTGGACCGCCACCCAGAACGGCCGCCGCATCCGGCTCCGCTACATCGGCACCGTGAAGAACGACGCCTGGCTGCACGCCCGGTGCGGCGCCATCAACCTGCGGACCCTGGTGAAGGCCGGGCTGACCCGCGACGGCGGGGCCTGGGTCCTGGCCTGACGGGCCCCGCCGGCCACAGCCGGATCCCTGCCCGGCCCGGGCCGGGAGCCCGCCGGCCCGGGAATGCCCGGAATCAGGCGCTGGCCTGCGATACCCGCCCTTCCGCGTAAGCCAGAGCACACTATGACAAGCCAGAACCCCTGCCGGGCCGAGCCGCGCGACGAGCGTTGTTCAGAGGCGTCCTAGCCATGCCGTGAAAGAGCGCAGCTCTTCGCTGGGCCGGCGTTCTGCATGTGCTGTCACCGGTCAGTCCTGAACCTCATCGACTTCATCCCCGGTCTTGCCCCGGCTGCCGTCTTCCTCGCCGTCTCTATGCCGGACCAGCGCGGTGACCTCCTGCGTGATACCGATCGACGGCCCGCCGATCAGCTCCCACGAGCGGGCGATGCCGACCAGGAAGCAGACCACGACCAGGACCGCGATCGTTGCCACGGCCCGGGAGTCGCCCGGGCGGTTGTTCACCTCCACTCCCGCGATCAGCTGGAACACGAACGCGACGGCCAGCCCGATCAGGAACACCGCATCCCGCGCTATGCTCCACCGCACCTGACGCAGCCGGATCAGCGACAGCAGCGACGCCGCAATGAACGCGAGCCCGATAGCCGCCACGCTCAACGCGATGTCTCCGATGTTCTGACCCGGGATCAGCGCGAACAGCGATACCGCCAGCGCATTGGTGAATGCCGTCAGCGCCGCTACCGCGCGTATGCGGTGCAGTTGCCCCTCCGCCTTGGCGCGGGCGAGCCGGTTAGCGGCAACCGAGATAGCCACGAACAGCAGCCCGATCAGCGCCCCGGCCACGCTTGCGCTGGCCGTGAAGAAGTCGCGAATGCTCGATGAAACCACCCGGGTGATTCTTGCAGCCACAGCCAACGACCAGGCACGGGCTACCCAAGAGGCTCCTCAGCCGCTAGGGCCGCCGGCGCCGGGTGCGGGCTGGCCGGGCCGGAAAGTCGAAGTCAATGTTGTCGACGTAGGCGTTGCCGTGCGCGTCGGCCACGATGTCGTTCCACGGCATCGTACCGGCGGAAGGGACCGCCCGCGCCGCTGCTGCGGGTGATCGGGCCCGTCATCATGCTGCTCACGGCTTGCGTGTTCGGCTCCGGCATCATGCTCGCCGTCACCGGCCCCAGCAACGGGGCGCCCAGCGGGTGGCTCGTGGTGCACAGGATTTCGTTCCTCGCCTTGCTCTTCTTCATCGTCATGCACGTGCTCGCCTACGCACCGCGCCTGCCGAGGCTGCTTGCCGCCGAGGCACGCGGCGGCACGCTCAGGGAGAGCGGTACCGGCGGGCACGCGGGCATCCAGCGGCACGCCCACCGGGCGCTGGAAGTCCTCGGCGGCCGTGGCACCCGGCTGGCCCTGCTGATCGCCTCGCTCCTCGCCGGCCTGGTGATCGCCCTGCTCACCGCGCACCTCGCAGGCCAGTGGCAGTGCGCTCATCAGCCAGGATCGCACCACGGCAGATGCTTGATGCCGTCGGCGAAGCTGGACAGCAGGTAGCCGGTCTCGGGTTAACCGGCAAGCTAAGACCGCGGCGGGGCGGTGCTGTCGCGGACGACCAGGCTGGTGGCCAGCTCGACGTGCTGAGGCTGCGCCGGGCTGTTGTCGGCGTCCATCCGGAGCATGCGGAATCCGGCGGCGGTCATCGCGGCCAGCGGCTGCCGCACGGTGGTGAGCGGCGGCGTGGCCCAGGCCGCGATGACGTCGTTGAAACCGACCACGCTGACGTCGTCCGGCGCGCGCAGCCCGCGCTCACCCAGGGCCTGCAGGACGCCGAACGCCTGGTTGTCGTTCCCGGCCACGATCGCGGTGGGCGGGTCGGGCCGATCGAGCAGCCGGTGCGCCTGGGTCCGGCCGTCCGGGACCGCCGCGAACTCGCCCCGCCCGACCAGGGTCTCGTCGACGGGCAGGCCGTAGCGCATCAGCGCGGTCCGGTAGCCGTCCAGCCGGGCGTTCGCCGACCAGAAGCGCTCGGGCCCGCTGATCGCAGCGATCCGGCGGTGACCGAGCTCCGCCAGGTGGCGGGTCGCGGCCATGCCGCCCTGCCAATTGGTGGTGCCGACGGACCGCAGGCCGCGGCCGGGCTCGGTGGGCGGGTCGACGACCACGAGCGGGATGTGCGCGGCGGCCAGCCGGCGCCGCTCGGCCGCGTCGGGCAGGTAGAGCACGCTGAGCGCGCCGTCGGTGCCGCGCTCGGTGGCCCGGTCCAGCCAGGGCCCGAACGCGGCTGGGGCGTCCACCATCGTGACCACGATGCTGTGCCCGGCCTCGCGGGCCGCGTCCACCGCCCCGCGGATGAGCTCTTCGGCCCACGGCCCGTGCAGGCTGCCGATCAGCAGGTCGACCACGCCGGAGCGCTGGCCCGGAGCCACCTGGTAGCCGTAGCTGCGCAGCAGCTCGGTGAGCCTGGCCCGGGTCCGCGGGGCGACGTCGGTGCGGCCGTTGAGCACTTTGGACACGGTGGAGACCGACACGCCTACCTCGGCGGCGATCCCGGTCAGCGTGCTGCGGCCAGCCCCGTGGCGCATCGGCCCCTCCCTGCCTGCCTGCAAAAATAACGCTTTTCGAAAAAGTGGGGCGCTCGCCCGGCCGCCTCCGCAGCCACCGGCCTGGCCCGCCGCTATTTCCGCCAGTCGGGCGCAAAACACCGTGATAAAAGCCATTGACCCAGAAAATCACCCGCCGTACGTTGAGCATAGACGTCGCCGATAAATTTTTCGAAAAATTAATGAAAATCGGGCCGGAATGACGAGAGCGGGCGGCGCACCAGCTCCGCAGCGGGAAGGCCTGGGGACGGGACGGTGAGCATGGGTAATCCGCTGGCGGTGCAGCTGTATACCGTCCGGGAGGAACTGGCGGACGACCGGGGCCGGGTGCTGCGGCGCATCGCCGGGTTCGGCTACGGGGCCGTCGAGCCGTTCGACGTGATCTCCGACCCGGGCGGCCTGCGGGCCGACCTCGACGCCGCCGGGCTGGCTGCCTGCAGCGTGCACGCGCGGCCGTTCGGTGACCAGGCCGACGCCGCGTTCCGCGGCGCCCAGGCGGTCGGGGCGGACACGGTGATCGTCCCGTATATGCCGCCCGAGCGGTTCGCCGGCGCCGACGGGGTCCGCACGCTGGCGCGGGAGCTCAACGACGCGTCCGGCCGCGCGGTTGGCCACGGCCTGCGGCTCGGCTACCACAACCACGACTTCGAGCTGTCCTCGCTGATCGGCGGGCGCCCGGCGCTGGAGGTACTGGCCGATCTGCTGGACCCGGCCGTGCTGCTGGAGGTCGACACGTACTGGGCGGCGGTGGGCGGCCAGGATGTGCCCGCCTTGCTCGGCCGTCTCGGGGACCGGGTCCGCTTCCTGCACGTCAAGGACGGCCCGGTGGCCAAGGACGACCCGATGACGGCCGTCGGAGCCGGGAAGATGCCGGTCGCGGAGATCCTGGCCGCCGCGCCCGCGGTGGAGTGGAAGGTCGTCGAGCTCGACGCCTGCGCCACCGACATGATGACGGCGGTCGGGGACAGCATCACCTGGCTGGTCGACCACGGCCTGGCCGGTACGGCGGCCGCTGTCCCCGATCCGTCAGGCCGGTCAGGCCGGTCGGGCCGGTCAGGCCGATCAGGCCCGTCGGGCCCGTCGGGCCCGTCGGGCGCGGCCGGAGGCCGGTGATGGCACCGCTCGGCGTGGCCGTGGTCGGCTGCGGCACGATCAGCGACGAGTACCTGCGCAACCTCACCGCCTTCCCGGACCTGCGCGTGCTCTGCTGCGCCGACCTGGACCTGGAACGGGCCAAGAAGCAGGCCGCGAAGTACGGCGTGCCCGCCGCGGGCACCCTGTCCGAGGCGCTCGTGCACGACGGCGTGGAGCTGGTGGTGAACCTGACCCTGCCGTCCGCGCACGCCGAGGTGGCCACGGCCGCGATCGGGGCCGGCAAGCACGTATGGAACGAGAAACCGCTGACCACCGACCCCGCGTCCGGCCGGGCGCTGCTCCAGGAGGCCGAACGGGCGGGGGTACGGGTCGGCTGTGCTCCGGAACACGGTCCTCGGCGCCGGCCTGCAAACCGGCCGCCGGCTCATCCAGGCGGGCGCGATCGGTACCCCGCAGACCGGGCTGACCCTCATGCAGAGCCCGGGCCCGGAAAGCTGGCATCCGAGCCCGGAGTTCCTGTTCCAGCCGGGCGCCGGACCGCTGTTTGACCTGGGGCCGTACTACTTTTCCGCGCTGGCCATGATCTTCGGCGCGGCCTCGCGGGTGGCCGCGGTGGGCCGGCGCGCCGCGGCCACCCGGGTCATCGGCTCCGGGCCGAAGGCGGGCACCACGTTCCCGGTCGGGGTGTCCACCCACGTCGGCGCGCTGGTCGAGTACACCGGCGGCGCGGCCGCCTCGCTGCTGTTCAGCTTCGACTCGCCGCTGCGCAGGCCCGGGTTCGTGGAGATTACCGGCACCGAGGCCACGATGGCCGTGCCGGACCCGAACCGGTTCGACGGTGACGTCCGCATCCACGCCGCCGGGCACGGCGGCTGGGAGGTCATCCCCTCGGCCGGAGCGTCGGCCGGGCGCGGCCTGGGCGTGCTGGACATGGCCCGCAGCCTGCGCGCGGGCCAGCCGCACCGGGCTTCCGGTGAGCTGGCTGAGCACGTGCTCGAGCTGATGGTGGCCGTGCAGGCGTCCCTGGCCGGCGCCGGGTTCGAGCCGGTAGATTCGGGCTTCGTGATACCGCCGCCGCTGCCCGAGGAGTGGGATCCGCATGCCCGCACGCTCTAGCCGGCCGGACGCGCCGGAACTAGGTATCGGGATGGTGGGGTACGCGTTCATGGGCGCGGCCCACTCCCGGGCCTGGGCCACCGTGGCCCAGGCGTTCGACGTGCCGTTGCGCCCGCGGATGGCCGTGCTGGCGGGCCGGGACGGCGCGGCCACCCGGGCCGCCGCGTACCGGTTTGGCTGGCGGCACTCCGAAACCGACTGGCACGCGCTGATCGAGCGCGACGACGTCCAGCTGGTGGACATCTGCACGCCCGGCGACACGCACGCCGAGATCGCCATCGCGGCCCTGGCCGCGGGCAAGCACGTGCTGTGCGAGAAGCCGCTGGCCAACACGCTGGCCGAAGCCGAGGCGATGGCCGTGGCCGCGGCCCGTGCGGCCAGCAATGGCGTACGGGCCATGGTCGGGTTCAACTACCGGCGGGTCCCGGCCATCGCGCTGGCCCGGCGGCTGATCACGGACGGCCGGATCGGCACGCTGCGGCACGTCCGCGCCGCCTACCTGCAGGACTGGCTGACCGACGTCGCGGTCCCGCTGACCTGGCGGCTGCAGGCCGAACGCGCCGGCTCCGGTGCACTGGGTGACATCGGCGCGCACGCCGTCGACCTCGCCCAGTACCTGTCCGGTGCACACCTGACCGGTGTGTCCGGGCTGACGGTCACCTTCACCACGGAACGGCCCGTGGCGGCAGGTGGCAGCGATGCCAGGCTGCGCCCGGTCACCGTGGACGACGCCGCGGTGTTCACCGGGCGGCTGCCGTCCGGCGCGGTGGCGGTGTTCGAGGCCACCCGGGTCGCCGCCGGGCGGAAGAACGCGCTGAGCGTAGAGCTCAACGGCGAACTCGGCAGCCTGGCCTTCGACCTGGAGCGGCTGAACGAGCTGAGCTTCTACGACCGCACCGAGCCCGGGTCCACCGCCGGGTTCCGGCGCATCCTGGTCACCGAGCCCAGCCACCCGTACCTGGAGGCGTGGTGGCCGCCCGGGCACGTGCTGGGCTGGGAGCACACCTTTGTCCACCAGGCCCGCGACCTGCTCACCGACATCGCGGCCGGCGACGACCCGGAACCGTCGTTCGCCGACGGGCTCCAGGTCCAGCGGGTGCTCGACGCCGTGGCGTCCAGCGCCGCGCACGACAGCGCCTGGACCAAGATCCAGGCGCCCTGACGCTGCCCTGCCCGCCCCCATCCGGGAGACCATGCCATGCCGCACTCGTTCACGTTGTTCACCGGTCAGTGGGCGGACCTGCCGCTGGAGGAGGTGGCCCGGCTGGCCAGCTCGTGGGGGTACGACGGCCTGGAACTGGCCTGCTGGGGGGATCACTTCGAGGTCGACCGGGCGCTGGGCGAGGACGGCTACCTGGCCGGCCGGCACGCCCTGCTGGAAAACTACGGCCTGCGCTGCTGGGCCATCTCCAACCATCTGGTGGGGCAGGCCGTGTGCGACCTGATCGACGAACGGCACCGCGTGATCCTCCCGGACCGCATCTGGCAGGACGGCGACGCCGACGGGGTACGGCAGCGGGCGGCGGCCGAGATGGCCGACACCGCGCGGGCCGCCGCCGCGTTCGGGGTCGACACGGTGGTGGGCTTCACGGGCTCGTCGATCTGGCACACGGTCGCCATGTTCCCGCCCACCCCGGATGCAATGATCGAGGCGGGCTACGCCGACTTCGCCCGGCGCTGGACCCCGATCCTGGACGTGTTCGACGCCGAGGGGGTGCGCTTCGCCCACGAGGTGCACCCGACCGAGATCGCGTACGACTTCTGGACCACGGCCCGCGCGCTGGAGGCCGTGGATCACCGGGCCGCGTTCGGCCTGAACTTCGACCCGAGCCACTTCGTCTGGCAGGACCTGGATCCGGTCGCGTTCCTGTGGGAGTACCGGGACCGGATCTACCACGTGGACTGCAAGGAGGCCCGTAAGCGGCTGGACGGCCGGAACGGCCGGCTCGGCTCGCACCTGCCGTGGGGCGACCCGCGGCGCGGCTGGGACTTCGTCTCCGCCGGGCACGGCGACGTGGCCTGGGAGGATGTGTTCCGGATGCTGAACTCGATCGGCTACGCGGGCCCCATCTCGGTGGAATGGGAAGACGCGGGGATGGACCGGCTCAACGGGGCGCCCAGCGCGCTGGCCTTCCTGCGCGGCTTCGACTACGACCCGCCGCAGGTCGCGTTCGACACCGCCTTCAGCTCGGGTCCGGCCGAAGGCTAGCTGCGCTGGCCCCGGGGGCGCACGCAGGACGGCTGCGCCTGGGGGTTACCGGCGGATCGTGGCGGGCTCGTAGGCGTCCTGCACCGAGCTTGGCCTAGACCGACATCACCCGCTACAGGTGATTTCAGGCGGCACGGGCGCGATCTACCGTTATGCCCCAGCCACGGACATCGGCGGCTGGCGGCCGGCCAACAAAGGAGAACCCATGTCTGAACTCATCGTGATCGGCTACGACGACCAAGCCACGGCCACCCAGGCTTACAACCAGGTCCTGGCGCTGAGCAAGGACCTGATCGTCAAGCTCACCGGCCTGGCCATCGTCAACGTCGATGCGGAAGGCAAGAGCCACGTCGAGACCCCCCAGAAGATCGTCGGCGTATCGGCGACATCCGGCGCTTTGTGGGGCATGCTGATCGGCCTGCTGTTCTTCGTCCCCGGCGTGGGCCTGCTGCTGGGCGGCGCGATGGGTGCCCTGTTCGGCAAGCTGGGCAAGACCGGGGTTAACGACCAGTTCAGGTCCCAGGTGCAGGACATGCTCAAGCCGGGCGCCGCCGCAGTCGTGATCATGGCTGACAAGATCACGGAGGACAAGTTCGGCGACGCGATGGGGCCGTTCGGCGGCCGGCTGCTCAAGACCTCGCTGTCCGAAGCGGACGAGAAGGAGCTAGCCGACGACCTTTCCGGTGGCCACTGAACCAGCCTGCGGACCACGGCCGGATACCAGCTGGAGCGATGTCCACCGCACCGGCGGCACCTACCGTACCGGCGGCACCTACCGTACCGGCGGCACCTACCGGACCGGCAGCACCTACCGGACCGGCAGCACCTACCGTACCGGCGGCACCTACAGCACCGGCGGTCAGCGGGCGCGGATCACATCCGAGGCGAGCAGGCCCGACAGCGCCTTGCAGTACGTTTCGCGCTGGGCGTCCGGGACGTGCGCGGCGACCGCGGCCGCGGCGCTGGGGAAGTCGCCGAGCGTCTCGACCACTGTGACCAGCGCGGGCGCCTTGAGGAAGACCAGCCGGCGGTTGCCGTAGTGGTAGGCGAGGGCCCCGAAGCTCTCCGGCCTGATCGCCACCTGCGGATGCTTCTCGTACGGCTGCCCGGCATCGAAGGCGGCCGCGCCGGCCGGCCCGGCGCCTTTCGCTGATCCGGTGCCCTCGCTGGTCATGCTTCCTATCGTTACACCTATGACGAACGCGGCGGCACCAGGACGGGCGACGGAGGGACTGCGGCTGCGGCCAGACCCGGGACTGCGCACGCTGCGCGGCGGGACCATCCTGCTCGGCGGATCGCCACTGCGGATGCTGCGGCTCGGCCCGGCGGGGACCCGGCACGTGGCCGGCTGGTGGCACGGCGCGCCGGTGGCCGCCGCGCCCGGCGCGCAGGCGCTGGCGCGGCGGCTGCTGTGGATCGGGATCGCGCAGCCCGTCCCGGCGGGCGGCCCGGGCCCCGGGGACGTCACCGTGGTCATCCCGGTCCGGGACCGGACCGCCGAGCTGGCCCTGTGCCTGGCCGGCCTGACCGAGTACCGGGTGATCGTCGTCGACGACGGCTCCCGCGACCCCGCGGCCGTGGCGGCGGCCGCCACGGCGGCCGGGGCCCATGTCGTGCGCCGCGCGGTCAACGGCGGTCCGGCCGCGGCCCGGAACACCGGACTGGCCGCGGTGGACACGCCGCTGGTGGCGTTCCTCGATTCGGACTGCGTCCCGGCGCCGGGCTGGCTGGACCCGCTGCTGCCGCACTTCGCCGACCCGGCCGTAGCCGCCGCCGCGCCCCGGATCGTGCCGTACTCGCCCGAAGGCGCTGCGGCGGACGCGGCGGGCTGGCTGGCCCGGTACGAGGGCGTCAGCTCGACGCTGGACATGGGGCAGGTGCCGAGCATCGTGCGGCCCGGCTCGAAGGTGCCGTACGTGCCGGGCGCGGCCCTCGTGGTCCGCGTGGCGGCGGCCGCGGCCACGGACGCGGGCGGGTTCGCCGAGCACCTGCCGGTGGGGGAGGACGTCGACTTCGTTCGGCGGCTGGCCGGACTGGGCTGGCACGTGCGGTACGAGCCTGCCGCTGCCGTGGCCCATCAGCACCGGATCGGGCTGGCCAGCTGGTTCAGCCGCCGGATGGAGTACGGCACCTCCGCCGCGCCGCTGGAACTGCGGCACCCGGGCACGCTGCCGGCCGTGGCCATATCCGGATGGAGCGCCACGGCCTGGGCGGCCGCCGCGCTGGGCCACCCGCTGGCCAGCGCCGGCATCATCGCCGCCGCGACCGGCCTGCTGGCCCGGCGCCTGGCCCCGCTCACCGGCGCCGATGCCTGGCCGGCGGCCACCCGGCTGGCCGCCGGCGGGACGGTGGCCGCCGGCCGGCTGCTGGGCAGCACCCTGGCCCGCGCGTGGTGGCCGGTGGCGCTGCCCGCCGCGGTCGCCGTCCCGCGGCTGCGGCTGCCGCTGGCCGCGCTGGTCCTCGCGCCGCCCGTGCTCGGCTGGCGGGAGCGGCGCCCGCCCATGGACCCGGTGCGCTACGTGTCCGCCCGGCTGCTCGACGACGTGGCATACAGCCTCGGCGTGTGGCAGGGCTGCGTGCGGCACCGCACCGCCCGCCCGCTGCTGCCGTCCCTCACCTGGCTGACCGGCCCGGCCAGCCCAGTCCGCCCGGCCAGCCCGCCGGGATTACCGGACACTGGACATCCACCGGGGCCGGCTGCGGCCACCGATCGTGGTGGCGATGGCCACCACGCACACCGCGAGGACGATCCACCACACGTGGTCCGTGGACGGCCCGTGGGCACCGGGCGCCGGGAACGTGCGGACCCAGCGCGGGACCTGCGGCACGAGGCCGGGCGCCATCAGCACCAGCACGACGGCGGTGCCGGTCGCCGCGCCCGGTTCCCCGGTCCGTGCCCGGACCACGCACGCCGCGGCGAATCCGAGCAGCACGTTGCCGGTCAGCGCGAGACCGGCCCCCGTCCAGGGCAGCGCCAGTCCGCGTATTGCCGCCGCCAGCATCACCAGCGCGCCGGCGGCCAGCGGCGCCAGCAATGCCAGGGCGCGGATCCTGGTGCGCCGGACGGGCCCGGTCGGCGTCACGTCGACGACCAGGCTGGCCGCTCGTCGAGGGTGAACGCCGCCGCGGCGGCGAGCAGCGCGAAGCAGATCGGGAACAGCGTGGTGGCGGCCGCCGGGAACGCGGCACCGCAGCCGCCCACCATGACGGCCACACCGCTGAGGCCCACGACCGCCGGCCACGCCCCGGCCCGCAGCACCGGTCCGGTCATCACGCGGTGACCGCCTGCGGGAACCCGCCGGTGCTGGCCAGCACGAGCATGATCACGGCCGCCACTCCCGCGATCCCGAGGGCACGGATGATCCGGGAGCGCGTCCGCCCCTCGGCCCCGCGCAGGAGCGCCACCAGGACCGCGATCGCGCACAGGGCGAGCTGCCAGCCGATGAAAAACCACGGCGACCCGCGCCAGGTCGTGAGGTGGGCGGTACCTCCGGTGCACGTGAAGAAGGCGAACGGCGAGAACAGCCGAAGTGCCGTGAAGGTCCCCGAGTCCGGATGCGACAGGGACGGGACCGTCGCCAGGTTCACCCAGCCGAAGATGACCAGCAACAGCACGAACGCGGCGCCCGGGAAGCGGACCCAGCGGCCCAGCGCGACCCCGAGCAGCGGGCCGCCGAGCGACGGGACGACGATCTGCCCGACGAGGACGGCGACCTGCGCTGACGGGCTGAACGCCCCGTAAACGGAGTTGCCGACCGGGTAGGAGTGCAGGAACGCGAACAGGGCAAGCACGCCGCAGAGGAACGGCAGGACCGCGACCGCGCAGAGCGCGGCGGTGCGCACCGGCAGCCTCGTCGGGGTGACGCCGACGACCGGTTCGCTGGCGCGCAGCGACCGGGTTAGCCAGTACGTGGCCATCATGCCGAACCCGCCGAGGAATACCGCCGTGTACGGGTTCACGCTGTCGATCTCGGTGCCCGCCGCGCTGGGGGTCCACGTCGTCCACGCGGTCATCACCACGGCGAATAGGAAGATCGGGTTGAGCACGAACCGGCGCATCTCCCGGGCGGCGAGCGCGACCAACGTGGCCCGGCCGGCGGCGGTTTGGGGCCGGGCGGGTGCGAGGACCGTGGTCATGATGGCACCTCCTCGATGGGCTCGTTCTCGGGTGACCCGCCGCGCAGCAGCAGGTAGGCGTCTTCGAGGGATGGTTCGACGGCTCGACCCCGTCCCGGACGCAGGCGCCGACGTTGCGGTAGCGGCCGGTGCCGGTCCGCCACGAGACCTTCGCCGCCGGGTCCGGCTGGTCGGCGAGCCAGACCCGGGCGGCGGCCTGGCCGGTCAGGTCGGTGACCCGGCCGTCGTAGCGGACCCGGCCGCGGTCCAGTACGATCACGCGCTCGCACAGGGCCGCGACGTCTTCGGTCTGGTGCGTGGACAGCACCACGATCGACGTCCGCGCGATCTCCGCGAGCACCGTGCGCAGTGTGACCCGCTGTTCCGGGTCGACGCCGCTGGTCGGCTCGTCCAGGATCAGCACCGGCGGCGACCCGAGCAGCGCCTGCGCCAGCGCGACCCGCCGGCGCGACCCGCCGGCGCTGCCCGCCGGACATGGCCCGGATCCGCTTCGGGCCGCCCGAAGGTGCGCCTTGGCCCGGTAGAGCCTTGTCTTCACGCTGCTCACCGGTACGTGCAACAGGTGCGCCGCTTCCCTGGCGGACAGGCCGTCCAGCACGACGGCCTGGTTGACGGCGCGCATCTCCGGCGACAGCCGGGCCAGCGCCTGGCCGATGTCGCCGTACTCGACCGACAGCAGCACCTGGTCTTCCGCGGCCGGTGCGGCTTCGGCTTTCTCGAACACGGCGGCGACGCTGCTGCGGGTCCGCAGGCGGCTCACCAGCCGCCGGATCGCGATCCCCCACAGCCACGCCGCGATGTCGCCGTCGCCGCGGAAGCCCTGCGGTTTCTGCCAGACGGCGACGAAGGTGTCCTGGATCGCGTCCGCCACGAGGTCGCGGTCGTTGCACCGCCGGGCGAGCCGGATCGCGAGCCAGCCGGCGTGGCGTTCGTAGAGCGTACGGAAGGCGCCCATGTCGCGTTCGGCGACGGCGAGCAGCAGCCTCTCGTCGCCCGGGCGGCTGTCCATGCCCTAACTGTCGCGTCCCCCGGCCGGAAAAGTTTCACCCCGCGGCGGAAATCTCCCCGGGCCTGCCCACGCCGGGGCGTGGCGTCCGGGCAGGCTGCTTTCCTGTACCTGTTGGCGTACTACCTTGTGTGGGCCCATATCGGGCGGCCGTTGCGCTTCCGTTGAACTTCGGTGCCGGTCCCCATGATCTTCAGGCGGCGATCGCGTTGTCCCGGCCGGCGTCAGGAGCTCGTGAGGATGACGAGTTGCTGGGTCGCCCGGGTCATCGCGACGTAGCGGTCGACCGCTCCTTCGATGCCCGAGCCGAACGCCTCCGGGTCGATGAGGACGACCAGGTTGAACTCGAGCCCCTTGGCCAGCTCCGGGGTCAGCGACCGGACGCGGGACGTCGCCCGGAACGTGGCGTCGCCGATGACGCAGGCGATCCCGTCGGCGTGCGCGGCGAGCCAGCCGTCCAGGATCGAGCCCAGCTCCGACGCAGGTCCATGGACGACGGGGACGCCCGTGCTGCGGATCGAGGTGGGCACGTTGGCGTCCGGGAGCACGGCCCGGATGACTGGCTCGGCCTCCGCCATGACCTCTTCCGGCGTCCGGTAGTTGATGCTCAGGGTGGCCAGGCGGATCCGGTCGAACCCGATCCGCTCGAGCCGTTCCGGCCACGACTCCGTGAACCCGTGCCTGGCCTGGGCGCGGTCGCCGACGATGGTGAAGCTCCGGGACGGGCAGCGGAGCAGCAGCATCTGCCACTCCGCGTCGGTCAGTTCCTGCGCCTCGTCCACGACGATGTGCGCGAACGGGCCGGCCAGCACGTCCGGATCGGTACCGGGCAGTGCGGCCGCATTGACCAGGGCGTCCTGGAAGTCCTCGCCGCGCAGCATCGTCACCAGGCCTACGCCGTATTCGTCGTCCGCGGCCTCGATCAGGTTGTCGACGACCCGGGCCATCTGCTCGCGTTCAGCGGCGACCGCGGCGTCATGCCGGCGCTTACGTCGTGACGCCTGCGGGTCGCCGAGCCGCTGCCGCGCCGCGTCCAGCAGCGGCAGGTCGGACACCGTCCAGGCCTGGGCGTCTTCGCGCTGCAGCTTCGCGGCGTCATCGGGGCTGAGCCAGGGCGCGCACAGCCGCAGGTAGGCGGGTACCGACCACAGGTCTCCGACGAGGTCCGCCGCTTGGAGCAGCGGCCACGCCCGGTTGAGGGCCGTGCGCAGCTCCGTGTTCTGCTGCAGCGACGTGCGGAACAGGCCTTCCGGGACGTCGTTGTTGCGGGAGTCCATCAGGATCGTCAGCAGCTCGGCCCAGATCTGCTCGCGTGCCTCGTTGTGCGGGGTTCCGGGTTCCGGTGCGTCAAATGCCTCGGCCCAGTCGTCGGCGCTGAGCCAGATGTCGGACCAGTGCGTCTGGACCGTCATCCCCTTGGCGGGCGGGTTCTCGTAGAACCTGACGCCTTTCTCGATCGCCTGCACCAGGTCCGCGGACGACTTCAGGCGGGCCACGTCCGGGTCGGTCTCCGGCGTGGCCGTGGCTCCCTCGGCGACGAGGTCCCGCAGGGTGCAGATCTGCACGCCCTCCTCGCCGAGGCTGGGCAGCACGTCGCCGACGTAGGCCAGGTAGGGCTGGTGCGGGCCGACGAACAGCACGCCGCCCCGGCGGTGACCGAGGCGGGGATCGGAGTACAGGAGGTAGGCGGCGCGGTGCAGGGCGACGACGGTCTTCCCTGTGCCCGGTCCGCCGTCGACGATGAGGGCACCGCGGGATCCCGCGCGGATGACGGCGTCCTGGTCGGCCGCGATGGTGCCGAGCACGTCCCGCATCCGGGCCGACCGGCTGCCGCCCAGGCTGGCGATGAAGGCGGACTGGTCGTCGAGCGCGGCGTGCCCTTCCAGCCCGTCCGCGGTGAACACCTCGTCCCAGTAGTCGCCGATCCGGCCACGGGTCCAGCGGTACCTGCGGCGGCTGGCCAGGCCCATCGGGTTGGCGTGGGTCGCTCCGAAGAACGGCTCAGCCGCCGGGGAACGCCAGTCGAGCAGCAGCCGGCGGCCCGCGCTGTCGGTGAGGCCAAGCCGTCCGACGTACACGGGCTCGGGGTCGTCTGCGCGGACCATGTGCCCGAGGCACAGGTCCAGGCCGAAGCGGCGCAGGACGCGCAGGCGGCCGGTCAGCCGGTGGATCTCCATGTCCCGGTCCATCGCCGCCTGGCCGATGCCGCCGGGCGTCTGGCGCTCGGCACCGAGGCGGTCGGACAGGTCGGCGATCGACTGCTCGAGGCTCTCCGCGATGGCCGCGAAGTGCTGCTCGTCGCCGCCGATCAGCGCCGGGTCAGCCTTGGCGGAGAGGCGGTCGGGAAGGTCAAACGCGCTGCTGGTCAGCGGGTTCACGGCATCAGCTCCGATCTGAGTCCCACCGTCGGTTCGGCGTCCCCGCGCGGCCCATACGCCGCCAGCAGCACACGCACTTCGCGACTCCCATTTCCGCAGATTTTGGCCCCGGCCAGCGATTATGCGGCACGACCCGGGTCTTGCCGCAAGCCCCCCGGTGCGCTATAGGTTGAAAGTGGAGGGGAGTGCGCAGTCCCCCCTCCTTCTATCGTGCGCAGCGGACCGGCAGCTATCGTCCGCAGCGGACCGACAGCCTCCTCGCGAAGCGGCGTTGCGTTGAGTTGCGCCAGGCTAGTTTTCCTCCAGGGACCGGTGTCGGGGAGCGATGAACAGGCCCGCGAGCGTCTGATCTTCGGCCCTGGGACGCTGTAATTGCCGCCCGGGCACGGCGAACGCAGCCACAGCCATCGGAAAATGCGGTGTGCCCCGTTACGCTGCCGGTAACGGGGGCGCACGCGGCGGCCCGCCGGGCAGGAGGAATGGCGATGGCCAAGGCGAACGGCAACCGGCCGGGCAAGAAGCAAACGGCACGGCTCCCTCGCGATGTCTATGAGAAGGAGCTGTACCGGCTGCAGGCCGAGCTGGTCAAGATGCAGGAGTGGCTGCGCTCCGAGGGCGCCCGCATCGTGGTCATCTTCGAGGGCCGGGACGCGGCCGGCAAGGGCAGCACGATCAAACGCGTCACCGAGTACCTCAACCCCAGGCTGGCCAGCATTGTGGCGCTGCCCGCTCCCACCGAGCGCGAGCGCAGCGAGTGGTACTTCCAGCGGTATGTCAGCCACCTGCCCGCCGCGGGGCGGCTGGTCCTGTTCGACCGGAGCTGGTACAACCGCGCTGGCGTCGAGCACGTCATGGGTTTTTGCACCAAGGAGGAGTACAGCCGGTTCCTGCACCAGTGCCCCATCTTCGAGCGGCTGCTGGTCGAGGAAGGCATCCTGCTGCGCAAGTACTGGTTCTCCGTCAGCGACGAGGAGCAGCAGCGCCGGTTCAAGTCGCGGCTGGAGGACCCGATGCGCCGCTGGAAGCTGTCCCCCATGGACTTCGAGTCCATCACCCGGTGGGAGGACTACTCCCGGGCCAAGGATGAGATGTTCGTGCACACCGACATCCCGGAGGCGCCCTGGAACGTTGTGGAGAGCGACGACAAGCGCCGGGCGCGGATCAACATGATCGCGCACCTGCTCAGCACGATCCCGTACCACGACGTGAAGCTCGCCCCGCTGCGGCTTCCGTCCCGGCCGGCGTCCCGCGGGTATATCCGCCCGGCGCGGGACCCCCAGGTGTACGTGCCGGATCACGCCGCCAAGCTGGTCTAGGGTCGGGACAACTGGGCCCGCGGGCTCATCCGGCCCCGATTCCCGTCCGCTGGGCGGCCGTCTTCCAGGTAGACCAGCCCGCGTCCGCCGCACGCGGCCCGGATCCGCCGCCGGATCGGGCCCCGCAGCAGCGTCAGCGCCTCGGCCAGGCTGGCCAGCCGGTACTCGGCGATCTCGGCCGGCTGCAGCACGATCGCGGCCAGGCGCTTGCGGCTCAGCGCGCCGCAGTCGAACAGGAACCGGATGCCGCCCGGGTGGCCGAGCCGGGGGCGGCGGAAGTCCATGCAGGCCAGCCGGCCGCGGCGGACCTCGAGGCCGCACTCCTCGCGCACCTCGCGCTGGCACGCCTGCCAGGGTGTTTCGCCGTCGTCCTCCATCACCCCGCCCGGGATCGTCCAGCCTGATTTATAGGTCGGCTTGAGAATGAGCAGCCGGCCCGCGCGGTCGAAGATGACCGCCCCGGCCGATACCGGGATCCTCGGCAGCATGAGCTCCGCCGGAGCCGCCGCATCTTCGGTGCTCACGGCGCCCACCCTACGGGCCGGCGCGAAGGACCGGACGCGTGCCCCCGGTGACGGCTGCCCCCGGTGACGGCCCCGCCGGACGGCCGAGGGCACGAACAGCGACAGCGAAACGTGACCTTTGCCGGGGGCGACAAGCCCGCCGGCAGGTGTATAAGGAGTGCTGTGGGCCTGCTGAGAGCGTCGGTGACGGTCCCCGAGACGACGGGGGCCGCGTATACGGTCGTCGTGCTGACCGGTGAAGTGGACGCGACGAACAGCGAGGAACTGTACAAGATCCTGGAGTCGGTCGTCCTGCAGCGGCCGAGGCTGCTGATCGTCGACCTGTCCGACCTGAGCTTCATGGATTCCACCGGGCTGCGGATGCTGCTGCGCGCCACCCGGGAACTCGACCAGCAGGGCGGCGTGCTCAGCCTGGCGTCGGCACAGGCTTCCGTGGCCCGGGTCCTGCAGCTGACCCGCGCCGATCAGCTGATCCCGGTCTACGAGAGCGTCGCGGACGCGATCGCCGACGCGTAGCGTGCCGGATGCCGCACACTTGTACCGTGCAATCCGACAACCGGGCGGCGCGGCGGCACCCCGCGGGTGCGTCTGCGCCGGCGACAGACAGCGCGAAACGCGATATCGGGCGGCTGCTGGTTGCCTGCCCGGACCGGCCTGGCATCGTCGCCGCCGTGTCCCGTTTCCTTTTTGACGCCGGGGCCAACATCCTGGAGTCCCAGCAGCATTCGACGGACCCCTCCGGGGGCATGTTCTACCTGCTGATCGAGTTCCATTTGCCCGGTCTGAGCAGCCGTTACGCGGATTTGACCGATGGATTCGGCGTCGCGATGGAATCGTTTTCCATGCGGTGGAAAATGACCCAGGCCGCGGAACTCAAGCGGGTGGCCATCTTCGTCTCGAAGGCCGACCACGCCCTGCAGGAACTGCTGTGGCGCGCGCATTCCGGCGAGCTGAACGCCGATATCCGGATGGTTATCTCCAACCATCCCGATCTCGCCGAAACCGTCGCCGGCTGGGATATCCCGTTCCATTACGTGCCGACCTCCCGGGAGACCAGGAATGAGGCCGAGGCGGTCCAGCGGAAGCTGCTGGCCGCCGAGGACGTCGACGTGGTGGTCCTCGCCCGGTACATGCAGATCCTGTCGGCCGGGTTCCTGGACGGCTGCGCCGCCCCCGTCATCAACATCCACCACAGTTTCCTGCCGGCGTTTGCCGGGGCGAACCCGTATCAGGCGGCCGCCGACCGCGGCGTCAAGCTCATCGGCGCCACCGCGCACTATGTGACCGCCGAGCTCGACGCGGGGCCGATCATCGAGCAGGACACGGTCCGGGTCGACCACCGGTACACGGTGGCCGAGCTGCGCAAGCTCGGGCGGCACGTAGAGCGCTCGGTCCTGGCCCGGGCCGTCGCGTGGCACCTGGACGACCGGGTCATCGTGCACCAGAACAAGACGATCGTCTTCGCCTGAGCCCCGGCGGCCGGAGCCTGCCGGGCACGGCCGGTAGCTGCTGAGTTGCCGTGCGCGGGCCGGCAGAGGATAAAGGGAAGGGTGGACGGCGATTCCGGTGAGCTGAGCAGCAGGGTTCAGGCTCGCCTGGAGCAGCTCGGCGAGCGGATGGCTGAGCTGCGGGAGCGGATCGAGGAACTCACCAGCCAGCCGGTCCAGCACGGGTCGACGGCCGAGCAGGCCGAGCGGGCCCAGCAGCACGCGGCGGAGGCGCTGGCCCGGGCCCAGGAGGCACGCCAGCACGCCTCGGCCGCTTACGAGCATTCGGCCGCTGCCCATGACGCCGCGGCCGCGCAGCACGAACTGCTCGCCGGCGGCGAGCCCCGGCGATGCTGCCGAGCATCGCCGCCGGGCCAGCGAACACCGGGACATGTCCAGCGCGGACCGTGCGCTTTCCGGTACAGAGCACGTGTGACCCGCAGGCACGCGGGGAGAGTGATGGATGATGGGACGCCACCCCGGCAGGGACATCGTGGTGGTCGCGGCTTCGGCCGGAGGCCTGATCCCGCTGCGCAGGTTCCTTTCCCTGCTGCCTGCTGACCTGCCCGCCTCGATCCTGGTGGTGCTGCACATACCGGCCACCGGCGGCCAGGCGCTGCCCCGCATCCTGGACCGTTCCGGCCCGCTGGCCGCCGCAGCCCCTTCGGACGGCGCGAAGCTCGCGCACGGCCGGGTCTTCGTGGCGCCCCCCGACCGGCATGTGCTCGTGGTCAACGGTGCGGTGCGGCTTTCGCGCGGTCCCCGGCAGAACGGGGTGCGGCCCGCCGCTAACCCGCTGTTCCGCAGCGCGGCCCTCCACGGCGGGCCGCGGACCGTGGCCGTGGTGCTGAGCGGCACGCTGGACGACGCCGCGCTGGGCTCCGCCGTGGTCGAGCACTGCGGCGGCCGCGTGCTGGTCCAGGACCCCGAAGAAGCCGCCTACCCGGGCATGCCGAGCAGTACGCTGGCCGCCACCCGGCACGCGGTCTCGCTGCCGGTCGATGAGCTGGCGGATCACGTCACTCAGCTGGCCACCGCGGACGCTGATCTCGGCGCCGAAGGCCTGCCTGCTGAGCTGGAACGGGCCCTGCGGCGTGAAGTCAGCCGCCTGCTCGACGGCGACCTGGAGGTCAACCTGGCCGGGCAGCCCTACAGCGGCTTCACCTGCCCTGACTGCGGTGGCCCGCTGTATTTCGGCCGAGAGGACGATGCCTCGACCTACGACTGCGTGGTCGGCCACAGCTGGTCACCTCAGAGCCTGCTCGAAGGGCAGTCGGCCGCGGTGGAACGGGCGCTGTGGCTGGCCGTCCGCAGTCTGGACGAACGGGCCCGGCTGACCACCCGGCTGTCGGACGACGCGCTGGATCGTGGTCGCCGGATCTCAGCCGGCCGCTTCCGTGCGGCGGCGGATGAAGCGTGGCGGGCCGCCGATCAGATCCGCAAGGTCGTCAACGGGCCGCTGGCCATCGGCACTGAACTCGACGACCCAGCCGGATCCAGAAACTCCGGAGACTCCGTGGACTCCGTGGACTCCGCCGACTCCGTGGACTCCGCTGACTCCGTGGACTCCGCTGACTCCGTGGCCTCCGTGCCCGTCGAATAACTGGCCCCGGCGCGTACGCTTTCGTGCGTGACATCGCCTGACATGGAGGCGGGTTTTGACGACCTCCTCCTGATGCTCAAGGAGACGCGCGGGTTCGACTTCACCGGATACAAGCCGTCGACCCTGCAGCGGCGGATACGTCGCCGGATGGCCGCCTCAACCTGGTCACCTTCGGCGAATACGGGGATTACCTCGAGCTGGAGCCGGATGAGTTCACCGCGCTGTTCGACAGCATGCTGATCAACGTCACCGGCTTTTTCCGTGATCCGGCCGCCTGGCAGGCGCTAAGCGACAAGGTGATCCCGGAACTGCTCTCGGCCAAGAACACCCGGGCACCCATCCGGGTCTGGAGCGCGGGGTGCGCGACCGGCGAAGAGGCCTACACGCTGGCCATCATCCTGGCCGAGGCGCTCGGGCCCGAGCAGTTCCGGGACCGGGTGAAGATCTACGCCACGGATCTGGACGAGGAGGCGCTGCATCAGGCCCGCATCGGGGCCTACGACGAGCATGCGCTGGCCGATTTGCCGGGCAATTTCCGTGAGGGTTACTTCGAGCCGTACGGGACCAGCCACGCGTTCCGGCGTGACCTGCGGCGTCAGGTCATCTTCGGCCGCAACGACCTGACGCATGACGCGCCGATCTCCCGGGTTGACCTGCTGGTCTCGCGCAACACGCTGATGTACTTCAACGCGGAGACGCAGGCCAGCATCATCCGGCGGTTTCATTTCGCGCTGTCCTACCCCGGCTACCTGTTCCTCGGTAAAGCCGAGATGCTGCTCAGTCACTCCGAGCGCTTCCAGCCGGTCGACCTGCGCACCCGCATCTTCCGCAAGGTATCGGCGACCACCCGGCTCCCTGGCGAGCCGGCGAAATGGGCCGAGTCCGGCGGCCGCGAGCCAGCCACGGGACGCCTGGAAGCTGCCGCCCTGGCCTCGGTGCCGGTCGTCCAGCTCGCGACCGACCTGGCCGGGAACCTGCGGGTGGCCAACTCCGCCGCGCAGGCTCTGTTCAACCTGCGTCCCCGCGACCTGGGCCGCCCGTTCCAGGATCTGGAGGTCTCCTACCGTCCGGTTGAGCTGCGCTCCCGTATCGAGCAGGTGCGTACCGACCTGCGCCCGGCGGAGCTGCACGACGTGGAATGGCAGCGGCCGGGTGTCTCGCAGCCGAGCTATTACGACGTCTCCATCACCCCGCTGTTCGCCGCGCCAGGAGACCTGGTCGGCATGGGGATCAGCTTCCTCGACGTCACCAGGTACCGGGCGGTGCGCGATCAGCTCGAGCACGCAAATTCCGAACTGGAGCGCGCCTACGAGGAGCTCCAGTCGCTCAATGAGGAGCTGGAGACCACCAACGAGGAGCTCCAGTCCACCAACGAGGAACTGGAGACCACCAACGAGGAGCTCCAGTCCACCAACGAGGAACTGGAGACGCTGAACGAGGAGCTCCAGTCCACCAACGACGAGCTGGAGACGATCAACGACGAGCTGCGGCGCCGTACCGACGGTCTCGATCAGACCAACGATTTCCTCGGCACGGTGCTGCGCAGCCTCGGCAGCGCGGTGATCGTCCTGACCGACGACCTGCGGGTCGAGGTCTGGAGCCCGGGGGCGCAGGACCTGTGGGGGCTCCGGGCCGATGAGGCCGCGGGCAAGAGCCTGCTGAGCCTCGACATCGGGCTGCCCGCGGAGGTCCTCGCGCCGCATCTGCGCCGCGTGCTCGGCCAGGACAGCAACGGCACCGCGACGCTGCAGCTCGCCGCCATCAACCGGCGCGGTAAGACGGTGGACCTGCGGATCGCCGCCTGCCCGCTGCGCACGGAAGAGGGCACGGCCAGCGGCGTCATTCTGGTGATCGACCACGCATCCGCGCCGGGCCCGCTCCCGGAGCCGCGGACCGCCGGGTAGCGGACCGCCGGGTAGCAGGCCGCGATATGCTCAAGGCGTCCATGCAACGTTCATGCGTCACTTTGCATGGCACGCAACGCGGCCAAGCGGTGCGCAGGTCGTCGCCCCGAAAGCGGCGTGTGTCCGTGCCCGAGCAGGTACGGACACCTCGCCAGTCATCGGGCCGGCGGCCAGGCGGTGCGCCTGCCTTACCTGCGCGGGGGAGGTCTCGTGACAGACGGCACCGGTATCGATGCGTTCGAGCAGGAGTTTGCTGATTTCAATCACCGGGTAACGGCGCTGCGCGCGGCCCGCGAGGACTCCCCGGACGTGCTGGACGCGGTCTTCCTCGAACTTGAGCTGGCCCAGGAAGAGCTGCGGGTCATGCACGAGGAGGTGGCCGAGCAGGGCCAGGAGGTATCCCGGCACAGCGACGCCGTTGACCGCGAGCGCACGATGCTCCGGGCCGTGTTCGGTGAGCTGCCGGTGCCGGTGCTCGTGCTGGACGACGGCGGGTTCATCCGGCGCGCGAACGGCGCCGCGCCGAACTGCTCGGCACGTCGACCGCCTACATGGCAGGTAAGCCGTTCCCGGTCTTCGTGGACTTGGCCGCCCGGGCCGCCTTCCGGTCACAGCTGTCGGCCGTCCTGCGCGGCGCAGGCCCGGTGGCCTTCAGTTCAGTGGTCCTGGCCGCCCGGCGGCGGCTGCGGTCGCGCCTGATGCTGGCCCGGGTGAGCCTTCCCTCCGAAGTCCGCCCACTGGTCACGGTGGCGGTCGTGCCCCCGGCCCAGCCGGCTGCGCCTCCAGGCGTCTCGCGGCGCGGTCTGGCGCCGGCCGCAACTGGACCAGCTACCGCGCGGCCGCCCGGTTCCGCGCCGGAAGAGGATGCCCTGGCCGCCGCGACGCGCCGGGTGGACCTGCTGTCTCAGGTCACCCGGCTGCTACTGGACGAGCAGTCACTGAGCGAGCCGGTCACCCTGCACCGGGTCGCCTGGCTGCTCCAGGCCGACGCGGCGGAGTGGGTCATCATCGACCTGGTCGCGGCGCACGGATCACCCGGGCCGTCGTGGCCTGCCCGGACCTGCCGCCCCGGCCGCTGGTCGCCGGGGAGAGGGCCGAGCCCGCGCCGCTGCACACTCAGGTACTGGCCAGCGGCAGGGCCGTCCTGCAGCCGGTGATCGAGGACGAGAACGCGCTGGGCCTGGCGACGACGGGAAGCCCGGTGCTCACCGCCCTGGGCGCCGGTTCGGTGCTCTGCGTCCCGATGCGGGCGAACGGGACGACTGCGGGCGTGCTGACCATGGTGCGGCCACCCGAGCGGCGGTCGTTCGGCCTGTCCGACCAGCGGATCTTCGAGGAGATCGGCGAGCTCCTGGCGCTGGCGCTGCACAACGGGCGGCGGTACCAGCGGCGCTCGGACACGGCCACCGCCCTGCGGGCCAGCGTGCTGCCGCGCGGCCCGATGCGGATCCCGGGCCTGGACTGGGCCGCCGTCTACCGCGTCGGCACCGAAGGTACCGAGGTCGGCGGCGACTTCTACGACCTGTTCCGCAGCCCCGGCGGCTGGGGCGTGGTCCTCGGTGACGTCTGCGGCAAGGGCGAGGAGGCGGCGGCGGTCACGGCCATGGTCCGGCACGGCATCCGGCTGCTCAGCCTGTGGGACGCCGCACCAGCCCAGGTACTGGCCAAGGTGAACACCGCCATGCTGGCGCAGCAGGAGACTGACCGTTTCGTCACCGCGGTGGCGGCCCACCTGAGCTGGCAGGAACAGGGCCTCGCCGTCGAGCTGGCCAGCGCCGGGCACCCGGCGGCAGCGGTGGTCCGGGCCGGCGGCACCGTCTCTTTCTCGTCCGGGGGCGGCCTGCCGCTTGGCCTGTTCGAGGACGGGGGCGCCCGGACCGAGCAGCTGCTGCTGCAGCCCGGGGACACGCTCGTGCTCTACTCCGACGGGGTAACCGAACGGCACGCGGCCGACGGTTCGCTGTACGGGACGATCCGGCTGGCGGATGTGCTCACCCGGAGCCTGGGCGAGCCCGCCGCCGTCGTGGTCCGGGCCATCGAGGACGATCTGAACGCGTTCAGCCAGGGGGCCGCGTACCGCGACGACGTGGCCATCCTCGCGGTCCGGGTCGAGGGCGCGCCCGACGAGGGCCCCGCGGGCGGCTGACCCGCTGACCGGCTGACCCGCGACCCGCTGCGCCCTGGCCCGGCCGGAAGGGGGGGAGTGGAGGGTCAGGCGCCGGGCACGTGGCCGAGCAGGTGCCGCAGGGCTGGTTCGAGCCGCGCGTAACGGAACGTGTGCCCGGCGGCGAGCAGGGCGTCCGGGCGGACCCGCTGGCTCGCCTCGGCCAGCTCGCGGGCACCTTCGGCGCCCAGCAGCAGCCGCGGCCCGAAGCCGGGGACCGAGACGATCGTCGGGCGGCGCAGCACCTTGCCGAGGGCCCGGGTGTAGTCGAGGTTCCGGACGGGGTCCGGGGCGACCGCGTTGACCGGCCCGGACAGGGCGGGATCGACCAGCACGCGCAGGTAGACGTCGGCCAGGTCGTCGATGCCGATCCAGGACAGCCACTGCCGCCCGGAGCCCAGACGGCCACCGAGGCCCGCCTCGAACAGCGGGAACAGCAGCTTGAGCGTGCCGCCGCGCGGGGTCTGCACGATGCCGGTGCGGACCTGGACGACCCGCAGGCCCGCCTCCGCGGCGGGGGCGGTGGCCGCCTCCCAGTCCACGACGAGGCTGGCCAGGAAGTCGTTACCCGGGGCGCTGTCCTCGCCGAGGATCTCATCGCCCCGGTCGGCGCCGTAGTACCCGATCGCGGAGGCGCTGATGAACGTCCGCGGGCCGCCGGCGGTGGCGGCGGCCAGCTCGGCTAGCCGCCGGGTAGGGCCGACCCGGCTGTCCCGGACAGCTCGTTTGTGCGCGGGTGTGAACCGGCCCGCGATGCTGGCCCCGGCCAGGTGCACCACGGCGTCCACGCCGGCCAGCAGTTCCGGGTCCGGCTGGTCCGGCTGCCACTGGCGCTCGCCGTCCGTCTTGGCCGGGTGGCGGACCAGCCTGATCACCTGGTGGCCGCCGGTGGTGAGCAGCGCGGTCAGCGCGGTCCCGACGGCGCCGCTGGCCCCGGTGACCGCGACGGTCAGCGGCTCGCTGCGGTGCAGCGCCGCCCAGCGCTGGGCGGCCAGGTCGGCAGCGAGCTGGCGGTGCCGGTAGGCGAACATCTGCCGCAGCGCCGACGCCGGCACGGGGGTCTGCACGTCGTCGCTGACCCGCGTCTCGTTCTCGGCTTCGGCCTCACCCTCCGCGCTGAATATGTGCGTGTGCCGCCAGGACAGCACCGAGGACAATCCGGCCGACACGAGCTGGTCGACGAACTGGTGCGGCGGGTTGTAGCCATCGGGCTGGTGGGCGGCCACCCAGCGCACCCCGCCCGGCAGCAGCAGGACCGCGCGGCCGTCGCGCAGGGAGCTGGCCTCCTGCCCGACGCGCACCGGCTGCCAGGGCGGCGTCAGCCGGGTGATCGCGCCGGGCCGGGCGTGCCAGTCGAATACCTCGACGATTGGCGCGTCGACCACGCTGGAGTAGGTAATGCCCATCGCCTGATGTCCCCTCGGTATTCCCGCCCAGCGTCCTTCCCTCGAAGGGAACGCCGCTCCCGCTAAGTAATGTTCGGCGGTCGAGATCTGTGCGCCAGCCGACCAGGTTCCGCCAGCCGGTCCAGCGACCTTTCGATCCCGCGGGCGTTACGCCGGGGGAAGGGGCTGAGCGTGATCAGCAGCGGGATCCGGGCCGTTGACCAGTCAAAGGTTTCGGTCACCTCGGTCGTGCCGTCCTCGAGCGGCCGGAGCTGCCAGCGCCAGCGGTGCCTGTTGAAGTGACGCCAGGCGATCAGCCGGTCCTGATCATACTCGACCACTTCATTGAGAATCTTGTATGGGGCGCCGATCTTCATGTCCATGCCGAACCGGGCGCCGGGGGTCAGCCGTTCCGGGCCGCCGGGCTGCACCGCGAGGACACTGCCGGTACCGTCGATGAGCGGATGCTGCCCCGGGTCGGTCAGCAGCGTGAAGATCCGTTCGGGGCTGGCGCTGATGACCTTCGTCGCGGATACCCGCATGTGTTTCACTCTTCAACCGTAGGCCACCGCTTCGCGAAGCTGACGTAGGCCTCCAGGGAAGCGGGATTGGCCATCGCGTCGCGGTTGGCCGCCGCATCGGGAGGCGCGCCGAGCAAGATGTGCCGCACCGGGACCTCCATCTTCTTGCCGGTCAGGGTGACGGGAATGTCCGGCACCTGGACGATGGCGTCCGGGACGTGCCGTGGCGTGTACTCCGTGCGCAGGCGACTGCGGATCTCCTCGCGCAGCCGGCCATCCAGCTCCCGGCCGGTCGCCAGCTTCACGAACAGCGGCATGAAGAACCCGCCGCCGGGCCGGTCCAGGTTGACGATCAGCGCGTCCTCCACCTCGGGCACCGAAGCGAGCACGGCGTAGATCTCCGCCGTGCCGATCCGGACACCGTCGCGGTTGAGCGTCGCGTCGGAGCGGCCGAGGACGAAGCACCCGCCCCGCTCGTTGACCCGGAAGAAGTCACCCTGCCGCCACCGGCCGGGGAATTCGGTGAAGTAGGAGGCGCGGTAGCGGCGGCCGTCGTCGTCGCCCCAGAACCGGACCGGCATGGACGGCATCGGCTCGGTGACGACCAGCTCGCCGACCTCGTCCGTCACGGGCTGGCCGTGGGCGTTGAACGCGCAGGCCGCTACGCCGAGGTGACGCGCCTGGATCTCGCCTGCGTAGACAGGCAGGGTGGGGATACCGCCGACCAGCCCGCAGCAGGTGTCGGTACCGCCGCTGCCGGTAGCCAGCCACAGGTCGCGCTTGACGCTGCGGTAGAACCAGGCGCTGCACTCGGCCGACACGGGCGACCCGGCCAGCATGACGGCCCGCAGCGCGGACAGGTCGAAGTCCCGGCCCGGGACGACCCCGGCCCGGTTCAGCGCGTCGACGTAGGCGGGGGAGGCGCCGAAGAAGGTGACCCGGGCGTCCTGCACCAGCCGCCACAGCACGTCGGGCGCCGGGTAGCCGGGGCTCCCGTCGTACAGCACCGGCTGGACGCCGAGCAGCAGCGAGCTGACCAGGAAGTTCCACATCATCCAGCCGGTGGTGGTGGAGAAGAGCATCCGGTCCCCGGCGCTGAGGTCCATGTGGAAGGTCTGCAGCTTGAGCTGCTCGATCAGGATCCCGCCGTGGCTGTGCGTGATGGCCTTGGGCAGGCCGGTGGTGCCTGAGGAGAACAAGATCCAGAGCGGGTGCCCGAACGGGACCTGCTCGAACTCGAACCCCGCGGCGGGGATCGCCGGCTGATCCATGACCTCCTCCCAGCGCAGCGCGCCCCCGGTCGGCGGGCGCGGGTCGCCGGGACGCAGGAGGGACAGGTAGATCACGTGCTCCAGGCCCGGCAGGCCGGCCGCGATTTGCGCGGTCTCGACGCGGCGGTCGAATTCCCGGCCGCCGTAGTGGTACCCGTCGGTACAGATCAGCACCTTGGGGCTGACCTGGCGGAACCGGTCGAGGACGCCGCGCCAGCCGAAGTCGGGCGAGCAGCTGGTCCAGACCGCTCCGACGCTGGCCGTCGCGAGCATGGCGATCACCGTCTGCGGGATGTTCGGCAGGTGGGAGGCGACCCGGTTGCCGGGCCGGACACCCATGTCGCGCAGCCGGGTGGCCAGGATGCGCACCTGGCCGGCGAAGGCAGGCCAGGGCAGCCCTGGCAGGGGGACGGCTTCGCCAGCGAACAGCAGCGCGTCCCCGCCGGGCCCTTCGCGCGGCCCGGGCCCTTCGCGCGGCCCGGGCCCCTCGGGCTGCCAGGTCTGGGTGCGCGGGCCGGTCTGGGCGCGCGGCCCGGTCTGGGCGCGCGGCCCGGGCCCCTCGCGCAGCCCGGTCTGGGCGCGCCGCTCGTGCCGCAGGACGTGCTCGGCGTAGTTGAGCCGGGCGCCCGGGAACCACTCGGCGCCCGGCATGGTGCGGCGGCCGAGCACCGCGGTGGGTGGCGCGGACGCCTCGACGCCGCAGTAGTCCCAGACGGCCTGCCAGAAGCCGTCCAGATCGGTGACCGACCACCGCCACAAGGCGTCGTAGCCGGCGAATTCGTGGCCGCGGGTCTCACCCAGCCAGCGGGTGAAGCCGGTGACGTTCGCGCGGGCCACCTGCGTGCGGCCCGGGGTCCACAGCAGGTCACCTTCGCGCCCGCTGACGTCGGGAGGCAGCAGGTCAGGGCCGTGACGCGGTGGGGGTGCCACGGGAGAATCGCCGCCGGTTTGCACATCGCCGACCTTGGCACAAAGGCGGCGGCTGAGGCAATGCGGACCGCGGGTTCGCTACCAGCCGCGGAACTGGCCTTGCACGGTCCAGAAGGTGGTGAGCACCGTCACGCACGCCAGGCCGGCCACGGCCACGACGAGGCGCTGGGCGGGACGGCCAGCGGACCAGCGCAGGCCCAGGGCGGTGAGCCGCCGCGCCAGCCCGGTCAGGATGTAGAGCGAGCCGGCGAACCAGACGGCCAGCAGGAGGATCCCGAGGGCGTCGACTGCGGCCATTGCGTAGCGGTGGCCGGCGACGGCCAGCGACAAGCAGGTGCGCCTGCTGACTCCCGGAGCGCCACAGGGCCCGGTTGATCTGGGGGAAGTGCAGCAGGAGGTACCCGATGCGCAGCGTGAGCAACGGGATGACGCACAGCACCCAGCGGTGACCGCTATGACGAGGAGCAGGACCTCGGCCGAGGTGGCCGAGCAGGTACCGGCCAGGACCAGCATGAAGATCAGGTTGAAGTACAGGCCGCCGAGGCCAGTTCGCAGCCGCCCGGCGCGGCCGAGCCGGTAGGAGTCGGTGACGTTGGGGCGGGCGCCGCGGGCCCAGTGGTGACGCGCCCTTCGGCCACGGTCATGGGTCTGCTCCTCCCTCATGTGCTTACCAGCCGGCCCCAGAAGCGGCCCGGCAGCGGAAAGGCCGCCCGTGAGGGACGGACGGCCTTCCCTTCCTGCTGTGCAAACCCCTCCCGTTGCACAGCAAGCCTGTGGTGTGATCCGGCCAGGTACTACCAGCCGAACGAGTTGCCGCTGAAGTCGCCGTTCAGGGCGGAGACGTTGATCAGCCCCACCTGGTTCGTGTTGCCGATGCCGTAGTTGAGCTGGTTGACGGAGGAGCCGCCGCCGTGGGAGTAGGGCTTGCCGCACCACAGGGTCTCCCGGCTCGGGAGCAGCTCGGCCTGCTCGAGCTCGAGGTCCTGCATCGTCACAGCAGGTACATTGGACATGGAGCCTTCTTCGGGATGATCTGCCTGGGCCGGCAGGTCGACTCGCCCGCGTTCCCGAAGGCGAAGGCCTCAGGGACCACCCGGCCCCCCTGTGGCGCTGGGCCACGGACCTGATGTACGCTTCTCGGCGTACATACTGTTCGGTCACCACCATACAACATCCTCCCGGGTCAGGCAAGGGCTGCGGATGGCGACCGAGCTCATCGGACATAGATGGCTAGGTTGGCTATGACGGCGGATGCGACGGGGGACAAGCGAGATTCCGCGCCAGCGCGGCCAGGTGCCGCCGCCGCGCCGCTGGATCATGGGAACAACCCGCTCCAGCGTCTGATCCAGCAGCGGTTGCGCGAGCGGGCCTGGTCCTACGGCGAGGTCGCCCGGCGCGGTGAGCTTCCTCGCTCCACCGTTTACACGCTCGCGATGACCCGGAACCTGGCCCGGCCGCCTCGCCCGGCCACGCTCGATGCGCTGGCCAAGGGCCTCGACGTGCCGGTATCCGTAGTCCGCGCCGCCGCGGCGGAGTCCACCGGGCTGCATTACTACGACGACGTCCAGACCGGGCAGGAGCACCCCGGCGATCCCGAGCGCGACCTCCTGATCGCCAGCATCGACGAACTGACGGCCGAAGACCGCCGTCATGTGGCCGCGCTCGTTGAGTCGCTGCGGAAACAGGCTTCGCCCAAGTCGACGGACTCTTGACACCGCGCTCACGGGACCGTGCGGAGCCCGGCGGAGCCAGCCCCTGCCGCTACGTCCCGTGGAGGGCATCATCGGTCAGCCCCCTGCCGCTGCGACCCGGTGGATGGCATCATTAGGCCGCACACAAGGGGCGCAGCTAGAACAGGAGGCGCTGGTGAGACCGGTAGGCACCGCGGTTGTACCGACGGCCTGCATCCAGGGGCGGTACCGGTGACGACGCCAATCGACCTGGAGTCAGTCGTGGCCATAGACGTCCATGTGCACGTCGAGGGAGATGGGCACGGCCACTACTCGATGGACGACGAACTGCTTGCCGCGTCCTCGGCGTACTTCAGGGCGGGGGGCGAGCGCACCCCGACCGTGGAGCAGATCGCCGCGCTGTACCGGGAGCAGCAGATGGTGGCGGTGATCTTCACCGTCGACTCGACCACCGCCATGGGGCATCCGGCGCTGTCCAGCGAGGAGATCGCCGACCGGGCGGCCGAGTTCGCCGACGTGCTGATTCCGTTCGGGTCCGTGGACCCGCTCGTGCCGGACGAGGCCGTGCGTCGCGCGCGGCGGCTGGTGGCCGGGCACGGAGTCCGCGGCTTCAAGTTTCACCCCAGCATGCAGGGCTTCGCCCCGAACGATCCCGCGGTGTATCCGCTGTACGAAGCGATCGAGGAAATGGGCGTCCCAGCGGTCTTCCATACCGGCCAGACGGGCATCGGAGCCGGGCTGCGGGGCGGCCGGGGCATCAAGCTGCGACTTTCGGACCCCATGCTGATCGATGACGTCGCAGCCGATTTTCCGGGGCTGACGGTGATCCTCGCGCACCCATCCGTGCCGTGGCAGGATTCCGCGATCTCGATCGCCACCCACAAGGCCAACGTCTACATCGATCTGTCCGGCTGGTCGCCGACGTACTTCCCGCCGCAGCTGGTCCGCACGATGAACTCGCTGCTGCAGGACAAGGTGCTGTTCGGCACCGACTACCCGCTGCTGACGCCGCAACGCTGGCTGAGGGACTTCGGGCAGCTGGACATCAAGCCAGAGATTCGCCCCAAGATCCTCAAGGAGAACGCGACCCGCATGCTCGGCCTGGACGGCTGATCCCGGGTCATCCCCGCCGGACGGCGCGGACTACCCGCATCGGCCTGGACGGCTGATCCTGGGTCATCCCCGCCGGACCGCGCGGACTACTGCGTCCCGGATGGCGACCACGGTCCCGTCGGAATCGGTGGCCTGCCGCTCCGGGTCGCCGGTCTCGATGGCCCATTCCGCCGGATCGAGCACCGTGGCCATGTCCTCGCCGGTGGCGAACATACCGGGCGGGCAGGGCCGGTGCATGGTGTCCATATCGGCGGGATGATGGCCGACCACCAGGAAGGTCCCGCCGGGCCGGACGGCCGCGGCGAGGCGGCGGTGCACAGCCTCCCGGTTATCCCCCGGCGGGTGCAGGAACTGCACGGAGACCAGGTCGAAGTGGCGCTCTGGGGGCTGCCAGCTGAGCACGTCAGCCTGCTGCCAGGAGATGCGCGCCGCGATTTCGTGGCCCGCCCGCTCCGCGAGCCCGGCCGAGCGGCGCAGCGCAACGGGGGAAATATCCGCCCCGACGACGGTCCAGCCGCGCGAGGCCAGCCACAGCACGTCGGCCCCCTCACCGCTGCCGACGTCCAGCGCGATGCCGGGCGCCAGCTCAGCGGCGTAGCGGACGAGCAAGGGGTTGGGATTGCCCGACCATATCGGCTCCGCGCCGTACCGCTTGTCCCAGAACTCCTGGCCCCACTGGCCCGGATCCAGGCCCGGGTCGTCATCGTGCTTCCCGTGCTGGTACCCGCTCCGCCCGGGCCCGCCGTCCGGGGGCTCCGAGGGCTGCTGCCCAGCCGAGTGGCGAGGCTGGCCGGTGGGCGCGGTTCCGGTGTCGTCCATGGTCTGACTTTGGGCCGGGACCGGGTTGAGAATCAAATTCCCTTGCCGCACTGGCAAAGTCTGAAGATCCGGCCGCCCGCCGGCCCGACGCCGGGGCCCGGGCCCCCGATGCCTTGTCCAGCCAGGAGTGACGAGTGACATGGCCCGTGAGCTGGGGCCCGCCATGTAGTTCTGGATGGTCCGGTCACCGCGAGTACTGACCGCGCCCCGCTCACGGTCTTCTGATTGCCTCTCCTGGCGGTGGTGGCAGGCCGTGCCACGTCTGGAGGGGTGAGGGCGGGCGGCCATCGGGGTCCGGGCGAGTATCAGCTGGATGGGACCAGCGGGCGGCGTGCGAGGGGACTGGAGTAGACGACGCTGGTGGTGATCGATCCGAGTCCCGCGATCTTCCCGGCAAGGCGCTCCAGGTCGCTCATCGAGCGTGCCACCAGCTTGAGGATGAAGCAGTCATCTCCGGTGATGTGGTGCGCTTCGACGATCTCCGGCGTGGTGCCTAGGAGATCATGAAGCGACTTGTAGTTCCCCAGCGGGTACTTCAGCCGGACGAAAGCGGTGATCGGGTAGCCCAGCGCCGGAGCTCGCCGACGCGCTCCGTCGATGCTGCCGGACCGGGATGCGGCCATCGTCGTCCGGCTTGTAGTTCCCCAGCGGGTACTTCAGCCGGACGAAAGCGGTGATCAGGTAGCCCAGCGCCGGAGCTCGCCGACGCGCTCCGTCGATGCTGCCGGACCGGGATGCGGCCATCGTCGTCTACTGCTGGGGGCCGGGCTGCAACGGCAGCACGCGAGCGGCGTTCACGCTGGCATCGCTGGGCTACCGCCGAGTGCGGGAGCTCATCGGCGGCTTCGAGTACTGGGCTCGCGAAGGGCTCGCCATCGAGACAGGCGCGGGGCGGACACGCCGCCCCATCGACGAATTGACGGCACCAGTGCCGCCGGCGACCTGAGCTGCCGTGCGCGCCGGCGGCCCGGTCGCCCCGGTCGCCCGGCGCCCCGGTCGCCCGGCGCCCCGGTCGCCCGGCGGCCCAGTCGCCCCTTCCGGCCCGGTCGCCCCTTCCGGCCCGGTCGCCCCGTCCGGCCCGGTCGCCCCTTCCGGCCCGGTCGCCCCCGGCCCGGCTGGCCGTGAGGTGCCCAGAGTTTCCCGGGGTGGGGATGCTAGCTGGTGGTCACGTTGCGGGTTCAACCCGGCTGGCGGCTCGGCTCGGTGAGGGCAGAAATCAGCTGGCGTTCGCGCTGTCCGCTGAGGCCGGCGGCCCGTGGCCGGTCCAGGCCCTGCTCGCGCTCCCAGGTCAGGAGGTCCCGCAGCAGCGCCTCGCGCGGACGGTGCCGCAGCCCGGCGGCCTGCGCGGCGGCTCCGGAACGGCTCGACCAGCCCGGCATGTCCGGGTCCACTAGCCACATCGCCAGCGACTCCTCGCCCATGTACTGCCCGACGCCCTGCTCGAGCAGCCAGGTAGCGGGCGCCCGCACCACCGTCCCGGTGTGCCCGCCGATGTCGCGGCACAGCGCCACCCACTCGCCGAACGGGAGGACGGGACCTACCGCGTTGTACGTGCCGGTCGTGTTGTCCCGCCCGCAGTCCAGCAGCCACCTGGCCAGATCCCGCACGTCGATGACCTGTGTCGCCGCGCCGGGGGTGTCCGGGACCAGCATGGGTGTCTGCGGCTCCCGGGCGGCGCGGGCGACCCAGGCACCGGAGCGGCCGGTATGGTCGCCCGGCCCGCCGATCAGCCCGGCGCGGGCCACCAGCAGACGGTCCCCGACGGCTGCGGCGGACAACTGCTCGCACGCGACCTTCGCCGGCCCGTACAGCTCGCGGCCGACTGTGTCCTGGCCAGTTGCCGCGAGCAGGTCCGCATCCTCGCCTGCCCCCGGCGTCGCGGACGAGGCGTACACGTTGCCCGAGGAGACGTAGGTCCAGTGCCGAGCCCGCCGCCCCAGCGCCTCCAGCGCACCGCGGACGAAGCCGGGCTGCCAGGACACCTCCACTACGGCGTCCCAGTCCCGGTCTGCTACCGCGTCATACGCGTCCGGCCGGTGCCGGTCGGCCACCACCAGCTGCGCGCCCTCGGCGACCGGGCCGGCCTCGCCGCGAGCCAGGCAGGTGACCGTGTGGCCAGCCCGCAGTGCCTGCCACGAAACCTGCCTGCCCAGCCACGCTGTGCCCCCCAGCACAAGAAGATCCATGCCTCCCAGTGCACCAGCCCACGAGCGCCGACGCGACCGTGTCTGCCATTGGCAGATCCGAGCGCCATTCCGCACGGTGTCTCAAGTCGCGCCAGAAGGACGACAGCGCCGGCGGGTCGTGGGCGTCGAAGGTGACCCGGATGTGCCGGCTCATCGGGTTGCTCTGTTCGCAGCGTTTTCGTGTGCCGGGCATTCTGGGCGATCAGCACCCGATCGGCGTGGATGACCCGCTAGCCAAACCTTGACGCGCCAGGTTATCCGCCGTGATCACCTGGACGGCGCCACCTCGGCGAGGAAAGGAGACTCGACGCCGGGGAACCCCTCCGCCGCGGTTGGCGAAGCGAGGAGACGCCGATAATGCCGAAGTACGCGGACCCCCGCCCGCGCGGGTTTTACGGCGCGCGGGGTCTGGTGGCGCGGGGTTTGGTGCCGCCCGGTAGGGGGCTGTCGAGGGTGGGCCGGCCCTGGGGGTGGGTGAGGTGCAGGGTGCCGTTGGGGTCACCGGTGATGGTCCAGCCCAGCAGGTGAATGAAGTAGTTGTGGTGCACGAAGCAGAACAGGGCGGTGTCCTGGAGGCTGGTTGTCCCGCCGTGGCTCCAGGGTGTGAGGTGGTGGGCGGTGCACCAGGCGGCGGGCATGCCGCAGCCGGGTGCGCGGCAGCCTTGGTCGCGGGCTTCCAGGGCGCGGCGGAGGGCGGGGGTTTCGGTGCGGTAGCGGCGTCCGACGTCCAGGGGGATGCCGTCGCTCCAGCGGATGATGCTCAGTTCGGCGTGGCAGGCCAGGGCGAGGACCTGCCGGGCGGTCAGCGTGGCCCCGAACCCGGTCCGGGCCGGGGGTGGCCCCAGCGGAACGGGCGTCCGGCCGTCTGCCGGCCCGTCCGTGGTGCCGGCCGTCCCGGTGCCGGGCCTCGCGCAGCCCGTGGTCGCGCAGCGGTCTTGGGCGCCGGCCAGGGTCTGCTCTTCGACCAGGACGCTGAGGTGCGGGGCGGCGCCGTGCCGGGTGCCGGCTGTGCCGGAGTCCAGGGCGGCCTGGCAGGCGGCGGTCAGGCCGTCCATCCGCCGCTGCGCCGCGGTCCGGGTGTCTTCGGTGCCGCCCGGCGGGCCGAACGCATGCACGGCGGTCTTGATGATCTCCCAGGACAAGGTGTCCCCGCACGCACCGGAAAGGGTGCCCGTGTCGTCGAGGGTGAACCCGAACGACAGGTGCCGGCGCTCGAACCGTTTCCGCTCCCGCTCCTCAACGGCATCGGGGTCGGCGCGGTAGAGGAGTTCCTGGCCGAGCCGGCGCAGCGCGCCGGGGTCCAGCCCGGGAATCCCGCACCGGCCCAGGGAACCCACCGCACCCGGCACCGGCTGCTCCCCCGAAGGTGCCTGCCCGCCCGGTGCCGGGTCCTGGTCCGGGGATGCCTGCCCGCCCGGTGCCGGGTCCTGGTCCGGGGATGCCTGCCCGCCGGGAGGCGCTTCCCCGCCGGGAGGCGCTTCCCCGTCCGGTCCCGGGTGCTGCCCCGCGCGATGGGCCAGATCGGGCCGCCGGTTACGGGCCGCGGCCAGCAGCAGATCCTCCGCGGCCAGCGCTGCCGCCTCGTCCTCGATCTGCCCGGCGGCGCGGCAGATGACATGCGCGGCGTCGAAGGAGATCTGCCCGGCCATTAACGCCTTCCCCGTCGCCGCCAGCCGCCGCAGCGCCCGCCCCGCCGCCACCAGCTCCCCAGCCCGCCCCGGCGACCGGCCACACCCATGCCGCAAAAACCCCGCCACGGACGAATATCCGGCTTCTGCGGCCCCGTCCACCGCATCCAGCGCCGCAGCCAGCCGGGCCAGCTCCCCGGTCACCTGGTCGGCGAAAGCGGCCAGGTCGCGGACCTGGCCCAGCAGCCCGACCACCCCGACGCCGCCGGGCCGGGACGCGTCCGCCGGCGATGGGCCGAGGGCGGCCAGCTCGGCCAGCACCCGGACCCGCGCTGTCACGTCAGGGGAACACATATCCGAATGATCTCACGATGGTCCGACATTCTTCGGACACACAACCGATTAACAGAGTCATCTATCTCTCAAATAAGCTTTGGCGATCGGCGAGGCCCGCATCTACGGTGGTGGCCGTGGCTAAGCCGTCGGCGTGGCGGGTGCTGGCGCATCCCCGCGGCTGCGCATGCTGTCATTGCTGACTGGTGCATCGTTCTCGGCCATGGAGCCGAGCCGGGAGCTGTCTGTCAGTTTCCGAAGTCGCCTACACGGATGGCCTGCACGGATGCCTGAAGTCGTGCACGGGGCAAGAGGTCAAACCGCTTGAGTGTCCTAGGCTTGGTAATGACCTCGGAAGGTAACTGGCCGCACCAGATCGGGGTGCCCCGGCCGGGAGGCTCCATGTATCGGTGAGGCATCGTCTCACGCATTCTCCGCGAAGTCTGCGCCGGCGCCGTCATCAGCTTCGCCGCCATAGGCTTCGTCGTCATCACGTCGCTTGATGCCTGGCCGCCCTCGGCGCTAAGACGACTGCCTTCGGCGATCTGTAGGGAACCACCGAACCTGAACACATTGTGCTGCGGCAGGCTGGCTGTCACGGGCCGCCGTCTTCCCCGAGGCGGGGTGCGTACGCGGCGAGGAAGATGCGGACCGCTTCGTCGGCGAGCTGGTCCCGCTCGGCGGGGGAGGGGCGCTCGCTAGGGTAGAACTGCGCCCTGTCCTGCGGTATGGCCAGGGCGAGGTAGGCAAAGTGCGCAGCGGCGAGGCGGGGATCGGCGGCGGCGAGCAGGCCGCGCTCGATGTAGGCCTGCAGGGCGTTCGCGACGACCTCGATGGCGCGGGCGGGGGCCTGTTCGAAGTAGGTCCGCGCGAGGTCGGGGAACCGTTCGGCTTCGGCGATGATCAGCCGCCGCAGGGCGAGGACATGCGGCTGGAGCACGCCGTCGATGTACCGGCGGGCGAGGTCGGTGAGGACGGTTCGAAGCTCCGCCTGCGAGGCAACGTTCGTGCTGCGCAGGACCGAGGTCATGTCGGTGATGATCGCCTCGGAGTTGGCGGTCACGCCGAGCACGATGTCCCGGAACAACTGCTCCTTGTCAGCGAACTGCTTGTAGACGGTTTGCTTGGACACTGCGGCGTCGGCGGCGACCTGGTCCATGCTCGTGTTGCGGTAGCCGTCGCTAAGGAATAGCGCCGTCGCGGCCTCCATGATCGCCCGGCGCTTGCGGGCAGTCCGGCCGGGCGCTGCCCCGCCGAGCGGGATGTGCGCGCCGCCGCCCGGCAGCGGTCCGGGGGGAGTGTCATCGGCATCGGCATGGGCGTGCCCTGCGGTTCGGCTCGGCATTGGGGCCTCCTCGAATGAGATAGTACTAGACAGTCTAGGACTAGGATGGTAGTACTGAACAGTCTAGTTCTGATCCGGTGAACTCGGCAGCAGGAAGGAGCACACCATGTCCACGATCGCCGGGACAGCCCAGGGAGCCCGGAACCGCCCGAGCCGCCAGGACTCCTCGGCCGGGAACGTCACGCGCAGCCTGCTCGGCTACCTCGCCCTCGCCGGCCCGTGCTACGTCGTCGTCTCCCTGGCTCAGGCGCTGACCAGGCACGGCTTCGACCTGGCCCGCGACGAATGGAGCCTGCTCGCGCTCGGGCGCCTGGGCTGGATCCAGCAGGCCAACCTCATCCTGACCGGCGTGATGATCATCTTGGGTGCCGTCGGGGCGCGACGGGCGATTGGCCGCTTCGCTGGCGAGGCGATCAGCCTCGGCTTCACGGCCGCTGTCATTATCAGCAGCGCCTGGCTAACTGCCGTCGCGATAGATCTCTACCGCCGTACCCGCACCGCCGACGCTGGCCGGAGGGCGCTGGCCCGGCCGGTCCCTCAGCCCGCAATGGAGATGAAAGGGAGGCGACAGGGATGACAGAGAGCGTCACGTTCGACACGAAAGTGATCGCGACCGGCAACAACACCGGGATCGTGGTCCCGGACGAGATGATCGAGCGGCTCGGAGCGGGCCGACGGCCGGCCGTCGTCGTGAACGTGAACGGCTACGAGTACCGGAACACCGTCGGGGTCATGAGCGGCAGGCACATGATCAGCATCAGCGCCGCCGTCCGCAAGGACACCGGCCTGAAGGCCGATGACCTGATTCACGTCGTCCTCACCCTCGCTGGCGGCCCCGGCGAGGTCGCTGTACCTGATGACGTCGCCACTGCCCTGTCCGCCGATCCGGCCGCCGAGGCGTTCTTCGCGAAGCTGTCCAGCAGCCTGCAGCGCTACCACGTCGACAACATCAACGCCGCTAAGACCCCCGAAACCCGGCAGCGCCGGATCGACCAGGCCATCTCCCTGTTCCGGCAGGGAAAGCAGCGCTGAGTCACGCCAGCCAGGGAGCCGCGGCACGGCAGCGCGCGTGATCGTGCGCATCCCGGAAGCGCCACGTTTCCGGGACGCTTGCGGCCGCCAGGAACACTCAAGTCAGGCTGAGGGTCACGCTGCGCTACAGGTTTCCCCGGGCCATCTGGATCAGGCGGTCCAGGACGGCGCCGCGGCTGACCCGCAGGCCGTCGTGCTCGTACTCACTGGTGACCCACGGCCGCAGCCCGCGGATCGAGACGGCGGTCCGTAGCGAATCGTCCCGGTCGACGTACATGTCGTTGAAGTAGATCGCCGCGGCCACGGGGACCTCGTTCGCGCCCAGCATGATCGGGTCGTACAGCAGCGGCCAGGAATCCCGTTCGGCGAGCAGCTCGGCCGCCGCGCCCAGCGGCTGCAGCACCGGATCGGCCTCGAACATCCACGGATACATCATCTCGCCGGTGAACATCAGCGGGGCGTCACCCTCCACCGCCCCGGCGGGGTCGAACGCCGGGAACTCGGACCGGACCCGCTGCGCGGACCAGTTCGTCGCGAAACCCTGCGCGTAGCAGGCCTCGTGCAGGACCGCGTAGAGCGGCCCGGGGGTGAAGGTCAGGTGCGACTCGGTCTCGCGCAGGAACCGGTCGGACAGGTCGCCGCCGTCGAAGGCGTCCTCGAGCAGGTAGTGCAGGGTGGGGCTGCCGTGGCTCGTACCGAGGAGCCGGCCGAGCACCTGGAAGTTCTCCACGCTCAGCAGTCCGCCGCCGGGCAGCTGGACGTTGCCGCCGCTGAGGTAGCGGGCGATCCTGCGCGCGCGTTCTACGTCGACCGGGTAGCGCTCGTAGTGCGCGGTGTTCTTCGCGGTGACCCGGGGATAGGCGACCCGGTACACGTCGTCGGCGGTCACGTCGAGCCCGGGCAGCCCACCCGTGATGAACGCCTCGCGGATCCCCTCCGGGGCCAGCGACAGGTAGGTGACCGCGCAGAATCCGCCGAAGCTCTGCCCCAGCACGCTCCACGGCGCACCGCCGGTGACCTCGCCCCGGATCCGTTCGGCATCCCGGACGATGTTGTCGCCGCGGAACAGCGCCAGGTACTCGGCCTGAGCCGCGGGCGAGCCCAGCTTGGCCAGGGTCCGCCGGTTGGCGGGGGTGGACCGGCCGGTGCCGCGCTGATCCAGCAGCAGCACACGGTAGTCGTCCAGGGCCCGGCTGAGCCAGCTGTCCCGGCCGGCCGGCCGGGGTGAGCTCAGCCCGGGGCCGCCTTGCAGGAACAGCAGCCACGGCAGGCCGGCGCCGGTCTCGTCCGCGGCGACGACCTCGCGGGCGAACACCTCGATGTGTTCTTCGTCCGGGCGGCTGTAGTCGAGCGGCACACGGAACGTGTGATCGGTCAGCACGGTGCCAGGCTGGCGGTAGCTCGTCACCCCCCGACCGTACGCCCCCGGGGCCGTGCGGAGGCGGCCCGTCTGGGTTAGCGTCATCAGGGTGAGCAGGGTTCATGACGTTGGCGGCCAGACCGGGTTCGGTCCGGTCCCGGAGATACCCGGCAGTCAGGACAGCCCGCCGTTTCACGCTGACTGGGAGGCGCGGGTCTACGCGCTCGCCGGGGTGCTGGGGCGGCGCGGGCTGTTCAGCGGGGACGAGCTGCGCGACACGATCGAGAGCCTGCCGCCGGAGCGCTACCTGTCGGCGTCCTACTACGAGCGCTGGCTGGAAGCTCTGGAGGTCCTGGTGGCCAGGAAGGGCGTCGCATGACGCTCCGGCCGGGAACACGGGTGCGGACCAGTTCAGCGGACCCCGACCACCACACCCGGCTGCCCCGTTACCTGCGCGGACAGGAAGGCGAGATCGTCTACGCCGGCCGCGAATGGCCGCTGCCCGACGACGTGGCCCGCGGTGTCGCGGCCCCGCGCGCCGAAACCGTCTACACGGTCAGGTTCGCCGCGGCCGGACTATGGGGGACCGGCCGCCATACGGTCCTGGCCGACCTCTGGGAGAGCTATCTGGAGCAGGCCGGCGAGGACGACGGCGAGGACGACGGCCCACCGGAGGAACGGTGACCGCGGAGCCGCACCATCATGATCTTCCCGTGGCGGCGCGGGTACGGCGGCTGGAGGAACGGGTGATCGCCGCGGGACTGGCCAGCGACGGTGAGCTGGACGAGGCCTTGGCCCGCTTCTACGCGCGCGCGACACCGATCAATGGGGCCCGGCTCGTCGCCCGCGCCTGGACGGACCCCCGGTTTCGTGCACGGCTGCTGGCCGACGGCTCGGCCGCGGCAGCCGAACTGGGGTTCGGCCCGCAGGTCAGCAGTTATCAGCTGCGGGTCGTGGCCAACTCCGCGCAGCGGCACAACGTGATCGTCTGTACCCTGTGCTCCTGCTACCCGGTCGCCCTGCTGGGGCCCTCGCCGAGCTGGTACAAGAGCCTCGCCTACCGGTCCCGCACCGTGCGCGAGCCGCGGGCCGTGCTCAGCGAGTTTGGCCTGGTCGTGCCCAAAGAGGTGGACATCGCCGTATGGGATTCCACCGCGGAGACCCGTTACCTGGTGCTGCCCGTGCGGCCGGACGGCACGGACAGTCTCGCCGACAACGAACTGGCCGCCCTGGTCACCCGGGACGGGCTCATCGGCACCGGCCGCGTCTGAGGCATCGCCTGGCCAGCCGTGCCCCTCCTGAGCCGCCGGCTCGGCGCCACGGGGGAAAACCCCCGGGCCAAGACGGGTGAAAGCTGCGTTCTGCGCCGCGCCCTGCGTCCCTAGGTTGATGTCCCGTAGGCAGTTCCGCCGTGCTCACCGGCCCGGGCGGGCCACCCGGCGGGCGGATCTGGCCATCCACTACGGGAGGTTGTTCCATGCATACCGGTGCCGTCACTGTGATCGCACTAGTCTCGGCCGCCGCCGTACTCACGGTGGCCGCCGCCGCCCAGCCGCGCTGGCGCCGCCAGCTGCCGAAGGTCATCGGCCTCGCCGCGGGAGGTGTCCTCGCGGCGTTCCTGGTGGGCCGGGGGGCCGCCGAATTCTTCCTCGTCCACTACGGCAACCCGGCCAGCTACCGTAATGCCTGGGGCGGCCCCAGCCTGGCCGGCGTGTTCGCGGTGCACAGCGGCCCGGCCGTCGCCATCCTGCTGGGCACGGGCGGCTATCTCGTCCGGCGGCACCGGGCCCACCGCGGCGCCTCCGGCCGCGTCACGTCCGGCTCCGGCGCCTCCGGCCGCGTCACGTCCGGCTCCGGCGCCTCCGGCCGCGTCACGTCCGGCTCCGGCGCCTCCGGCCGCGTCGCGTCGGCCGCCCGTCCGCTCCGCGCGGCTCGCGACATCCGGCCCCTGGCCCGCATCGGAGTCGACCGGTGATCGAGGCCCATGATCTCATCAAGCGGTACGGCCGCACCGTCGCCGTCGACGGGCTCAGCTTCGACGTGCGCCCGGGAACGGTGACGGGCTTTCTCGGCCCGAACGGCTCGGGCAAGTCGACCACGATGCGGATGCTCATCGGGCTGGACCGCCCCGATGGCGGGGAGACGCGGATCGGCGGGCGGCCCTACTCCGGGCTGGGCTGGCCGCTACGGGAGGTCGGCGCCCTGCTGGAGGCCAAGTCCTTCCAGCCCGGGCGCAGCGCGCGGGCCCACCTGACCGCGCTGGCGGCCAGCAACGGCATCCCGCGCCGCCGGGTCGAGGAGGTGCTGGCGATCGTCGGCCTGGAACAGGCCGCCGGCCAGCGGGCCCGCACGTTCTCGCTCGGCATGGCGCAACGGCTCGGCATCGCGACCGCGCTGCTCGGCGACCCGGGCGTGCTGCTGCTCGACGAGCCGGTCAACGGGCTCGACCCGGAAGGCATCCGGTGGCTGCGCATGCTGCTGCGGTCGCTGGCCGCCGAGGGCCGCACCGTCTTCGTCTCCAGCCATCTGATCAGCGAGATGGCGCTCACCGCCGACGACCTGATCGTGGTCGGGCAGGGCCGCCTGCTCGCGCAGACCACGGTGGCCGAGCTGTCCGCCCAGGCCACCTCGCTGGAAGAGGCGTTCCTCGCGCTGACCTCCGGCAGTGCCGATTATCACGGGGCCGATTATCACGCGGCCGGATACCAGGGCCGCGACGCCGGGCCGCGTGCCGCGACCCGGCTGAGCTGAGGAGGCTCGCATGACCGCCGTCCCGGTGACCCCGGTCCCGGCTACCCGTCGTACACAGGGGCACTACGGGTTCGCGGGCGTGGCCCGGATGGAGTGGGCCAAGCTCCGCAGCGTCCGCTCGACCGGGTGGCTGCTCGGCCTCACCGCCGCCGCGGTGATCGGCCTGGCGATCCTGGTCCTGGCCGTGGACACATCCCACTGGTCCCACATGTCGGCCGCCAGCCGATCGTCGTTCGACCCGGCCAATAACAGCCTCACCGGCCTGGCCCTTGGCCAACTGCTGATGGCCACCCTGGGCGCGCTGGTGATCACCAGCGAGTTCTCCTCCGGGATGATCCGGTCGACGTTCGCGGCCGTACCGAACCGCCCGCTGGTCCTCGCGGCCAAGGCGGCCGTGCTCGGCGCAGTGACGCTGGCCGCCGGGGAGATCCTGGCCTTCGCCGGCTTCCTGGCCGGCCAGGCCGCAGTGGCCAGTCCGGCCCCGCACGCCACCCTCAGCCAGCCCGGCGTCCTGCGGGCCGTGCTGATGGGCGGCGGCTACCTCTGCCTGACCGCGCTCATCGGCCTGGGCCTGGGCGCGATCATCCGGCACACGGCCGGCGCCATCGCAGCGGTGGTCGGGGTCATCTTCGTGCTGCCGCTGCTGACCGTTCCGCTCCCGGCCTCGCTGGAGCCCACGGTGCAGAAGTTCCTGCCCGAACCGATCGCGGCGAACTCGCTGACCGCGGTCAAGCCGGTCGCCCACACCCTGCCACCGTGGGCCGGGCTGGGCCTGGTCTGCCTGTACGCGGCGGTCCTGCTCGCCGCGGGCATGGTAGCGCTGGCCAAGCGGGATGCCTGAACGGGACAATGGGTACATGGGCGGCACCGCTTCGGGGGATGTGACGTCGCCGCGCAGCGCGGTGCTGCGCGGCGGCGCCCCGGCGGCGCTCGCCCGGCAGATCCTGCGGGCCCCGTTCTCCGCGCGAGCCCGCCGCGAGATCGAATACTGCCTGGTAGCGGTGCCGGTCGGGCTGGCCGGCTTCCTGGTCGTCGCGTGGGTGCTGGCGCCGAGCCTCCTAGTGTCGGCCTCGGTGCTCGGCACGGTCGTCGGGCTGGTCGGAGTCGTGCTGGCCCTCCGGCTCGCCCGCCGGTCCGGCAGCCTGTACCGGAGGGTCGCGGCCCGGCTGCTGGGGGAGCGGGTCGCTGACCCGCCGCCGTTCCGCCGGCCCAGCGGGAGCGTCATCGTCCGGCTCGACGCGCGGCTGCGGGACGGCCCCGCCTGGCGCGCGGTCGGTTACGTCCTGCTGCGGGCCCCGCTCGGGTTTGCCCAGTATCTCGCGCTGTCGTTCTGGGTGTGCGGCGTCGTCGACCTGAGTTACCCGCTGTGGTGGCCGCTGTTCCGCAACGCGCCGCGAGGAGCCACCCTGAAGCCGGTCGCGGCCATCACCCCGCCGCCGTTCAGCAGCTTCGTGCACGCCAGCGACTGGGGCGGCAGCCTCCTGGTGGCGATCTTCGGTGCGTTCCTGCTGCTCAGCGCGCCGTGGCTGACCAGCGGAGCGGTAGCCGTGGACCGCTGGCTGATCCGCTCGCTGCTCGGGCCCGGCACCCTCACCCAGCGGGTCCGGGACCTGGAGCAGGCCCGGGCCCGGGTGGTCGACGATTCGGTGGCGCTGTTGCGCCAGGTGGAACGCGACCTGCACGACGGCGCGCAGGTACGGCTGGCCGCGATGGCGATGAACCTGGGCATGGCCAAGGAGAAGCTCGGCGCCGACGGCCAGCCGCCGGACGTGGACCGGGTCCGCGAGCTCGTCGACGCGGCGCACCTGGGCGCCAAGGAGGCCCTGGTCGAGCTGCGTGAGCTCGTCCGCGGCATCCATCCGCCGGTGCTGGAGGTCGGGCTCGGTGAGGCGCTGGCCACGCTTGCGGCGGGCAGTGCGATCCCGGTGCAGATCACCGCGGACCTCCCGGCCCGGCCAACGCCGGCGATCGAGACGATCGCCTACTTCTGCCTGGCGGAGCTGCTGGCCAACGCGACCAAGCACAGCGCCGCGAACAAGGTGGACGTCCGCGTCGGGATTGCTGATTCTGAACATGACCGGGTGCTACGGCTCCAGGTGTGCGACGACGGCCTCGGCGGGGCGGATGCGGCCCGGGGCAGCGGGCTGGCCGGGCTCGAACGCCGCGTCGGAACCGTGGACGGGCGCCTGGTCGTCGACAGCCCGCCGGGCGGGCCCACCCGGATCTCGGTCGAGCTCCCTATGAAGGCCTGAGGACGTGGACACGATGCGGGTCGTCATCGCCGAGGACGCGGCGCTGCTCCGGGAAGGGCTCACCCGGCTGCTGGAGGACCGCGGCCACGCCGTGTGCGCGGCCGTTGCCGACGGGGACGCGCTGCTGGCCGCCGTGGCCGAGCACGAGCCGGACGTCGCCGTGGTCGATATCCGGATGCCGCCGACGCACACCGACGAGGGCCTGCGGGCGGCGCTGCGGCTGCGCCAGGACCACGCCGGCACCGGGGTGCTGGTGCTGTCTCAGTACATCGAGACGCGGTACGCGGCCCAGCTGCTGGAAGGCAACGCGGCCGGCGTCGGCTACCTGCTCAAGGACCGGGTGGCCGATGTGGCCGACTTCGTGGGCGCGCTGACCCGGGTGGCCGACGGCGGCACCGCGCTGGACCCGGAGGTCGTCAGCCAGCTGTTCCGCGCCAGCCGGCACGCCGACGGGCTGGCCACGCTGACCCGGCGGGAACGGGACGTGCTGGTACTGATGGCCGAAGGCCGCTCGAACGCCGGCATCGCCGCGGCGCTGGTCATCTCGGGCGGGGCGGTGGAAAAGCACGTGGCCAGCATCTTCGGCAAGCTTGGCCTGCCGCCGTCCGAGGGCGACAACCGCCGGGTGCTCGCCGTGCTGCGCTACCTGGGCGGCTGAGCCGCTGCCAGCGGGCCCCGCCCGTCACCGGGCCCAGCCCGTCACCGGGCCCCAGCGGCCGGGGCAGTCCGCTGGCCAGGTCGACGGCCGCCCAGATGGCCACCGTCTGGATCACGGCGGGTCAGCCGCGAACGGCGCCGGGCCGGCCTCGGCCACCGGGCGTTCCCGGCGGGGGGCGGGGAGGTGTCCTGTACCAGGACATTGTTCCCGATCGTGGCTGCGCTCGTGACACCGCCTAGCGGCGCGCGAAGCGGTCGGTGGCGGCGATCAGCGGTTCCTGTCTGCCCGGCCCGCCGCCGTGCCCGGCCCCCTCGACGATCGCCAGCTGCGCGTCCGGCGAGCGCGTCTCCGGCCAGCGGGTACCTGTCTCGCAGCGGGCGAAAAAATGGCTGATAGCGTGTTAACCCCCGGGGGTAGGAACAGTGCTGTGATTTCAATCGTGCTTGCCCTGCTGACGTCGGCCAGCAATGCCACCGCAGCCGTGCTGCAGCGTCGTGCCGCGTCGCAGGCCAAGACGTCGCGCCCGCTCGGGCTGGGGCTGATCGCCGACCTGCTGCACCGCAAGGTCTGGCTGGCCGGGATCGGCATGGTCATCGTGGCCTCCCTGCTGCAGGCCGGGGCCCTGGCCACCGGCCCCATCGCGCTGGTCCAGCCCATCTTCATCGTCGAGCTGCCGCTGACCCTGCTGCTCAGCAGCTGGGTGTGGCACCGCCGGCTGGCCCCGCGCACCTGGGGGGCCGTCGCGCTGGTCACGGTCAGCCTGGGCACCGGGCTGGCCGCGGCCCAGCCGAGCGGTGGCAAAGACCACGCGGCCACCGGTACCTGGATCTTGGCCCTGATCGCGACCGGCGCCTTCGAGGCCGTGCTCATCATGGCCGCGCTGCGGGTCAGCGGCGAGCCGCGCGCCGCGCTGCTCGGCCTGGCCGCCGCGTGCGGGTACGCGCTGACCGCGGCGCTGCTGAAAGAGGCCGTGGCGGCGCTCGACCAGGGCCCGGCGGCGTTCTTCTCCACCTGGCAGCTGTACGGGGTCGCTGTCGCCGGGGTCGGTTCGCTGTTCCTGCTGCAGAACGCGCTCCAGGCCGGCACGCTGGCCGCCTCCCAGCCGATGCTCACCGTCGGTGACGCGCTGATCAGCATCACCTACGGGGTCATGCTGTTCCACGAGCAACTGCGGCTCGGCTGGTTCCTCATCCCGGAGATCGTGTGCCTGCTGCTGATCGTGGTTGGTTACATCGAGATCGCCAAGTCGCCGGTCGCGATGGCCCACGATGAGGAAGCAGTGGCGGAGTCGCCGGCAGTCACCGTGGACGCGGCTGCCCAGGCTGCCCCGGATTCGGCTGCTCAGCACCGTGAGCTGCCCGCCGGGAAGCACCGGCCCCGGCCCGCCGAGCAGCCCCGGCCCGCCGAGCAGCCACTGCGCAGCCGGGCCGACGCCGACCGCCGCGGCAGCTGATGACGGACGGCCACGGCCGGTCTACGCTGGGCCGGGCCCGTCGGCGCGCGCCTTCGGCGGCAGCCACACCAGGGTGAGCTGGGGCCTGCAGCGTGGGCTGCGGCAGGCTGCACAGCCAGGCCGGGATGGCCGCCGGCACAAGATCGGGCATGATCCCATCTTGCCCGGGCCATTGGTGCCGGTTAACCCGTATCCGTCACTATGGGGAGATGAGCCCTCCGCGGAGCGCACTCGACGGACGGCACCGGCGCACCCCAGTCCCAGCCGCGGGCCCCGGCCCGCGGCTGCCCGTGCCCGGCACGCTGCGGCCGCCATCGAAGTGCGCGGCGCCCGGCACAACAACCTGCGCGATCTCGACGTCGACGTCCCGCTGTGGCGGACCGTGGCCATCGTCGGCGTCTCCGGCTCCGGCAAGACCTCCCTGGCCATCGGCACCCTCTACGCCGAGGGCATGCACCGTTTCCTGGAGGCCCTGAGCACCTACAGCCGCCGGCGGCTGACCCAGGCCCAGCGGCCGGACGTCGACCGGATCGGCCACCTGCCCCCCGCGCTGGCGCTGCGCCAGCGTCCGCCGGTGCCCGGCCCGCGCAGCACGGTCGGGACCATGACGGAGGTCCTGAACGTCCTGCGCCTCATGATGTCCCGGCTGGGCTCCCACCTGTGCCCGAACGGGCACCGCGTCGGGCCGTCGGTCGCGACCCAGGACATGGAGATCGTGTGCCCGGTGTGCGGCGTGCACTTCGAGGCGCCCAGCGCTGAGTCCTTCGCGTTCAACTCCTACGGCGCCTGCCCGGCCTGCAACGGCCTGGGCGTGCGGTCCGAGGTCGACGTGGACACCCTCGTCCCCGACCAGGGCAAGACCATCGAGCAAGGCGCCGTCCTGCCGTGGAACGCGGGCTCGCGCCGGCTTTACCAGTACGCGGCCCGCGAGCTCGGGGTCCGGCTCGACGTCCCGTTCCGGGAGCTGACCCGGCGCGAAAGGGAGATCGTGCTGCACGGCGAGCCGGTCCAGCGGCGGGTCACGTTCAGTTCGGGCCGGTCGGGACGGCCCGTGCAGCTCAACGTGACCTACGAGAACGCCATCGCCACCGTCGAGCGGGCGCTGCGCAGCGACACCGAAGTCAGCCGCGGCCGGGTACGCCGCTTTCTGGTCATCCGGACCTGCTCGGTCTGCCACGGCACCCGGCTGCGCCCCGAGGCGCTGACCTCGCTGCTAGGCGGCCGGAACATCGCCCAGATCAGCGCGCTTCGCCTGGACGAGCTGCACTCGTTCGTGGCTGGCCTGCCTGGCGGGCTGCCCGCGGAGCTGGGCCGCCTTACCGCAGGCCTGGTCGGCGAGCTGAACGGCACACTCACGCCGCTGCTCGACGTCGGGCTCGGCTATCTCCAGCTGGACCGCTCCGGCGCGTCATTGTCGGCCGGAGAGCGGCAGCGGATCGAGCTCACCTCGACGGTGCGCGAAAATACCACCGGCATGCTCTACGTACTCGACGAGCCGTCCGTTGGGCTGCACTCCAGCAACATCGAGGGCCTGCACGCCACGATCGCCGCTCTCGCCCGGAACGGCAATTCCGTCGTCATCGTGGAGCACGAACGGGAAATCATGCGCACCGCGGACTGGATCATCGAGCTCGGCCCCGCTGCCGGGGCTCATGGCGGCACCATCATCGCCGAGGGCACCCCGGACCAGATCGCGGCCGATCCGCACTCGATCATGGGCCCCTTTCTCGCCGGGACGGCCACCGTCCGGCGGGACCGGGCCGTGCCGTTCGGCCCCGGGGCGGCTGATCCCGGGGCGGCTGAGGCCGGCGGCCAGATCACCCTGGAGGTCGGCGACCTCTACAACCTGCAGGGCGTCACGGGCGCCTTTCCGCTGCACCGCCTCACCGCGGTGGCGGGCCCGTCCGGGGCCGGGAAGACCGCCCTCGTCCTGGACAGCCTGGTCCCTGCCGCCCGCGCGCTGCTCAACGGATCGGCGCTGCCCAGCTACGTCCGTGGCCTCGACCTCGGCGGCATCGGCCAGGTCGTCCAGATCGACGCCTCACCTATCGGCCAGAACGCCCGGTCGACGCCGGCGACCTACTCCGGTGCCTTCGACCCGATACGCCGCCTGTTCGCCGATTCGCCCGCCGCGCGGCGCCAGAAGTGGAAGCCCGGGCACTTTTCCTTCAACATCCGCGAGGGCCAGTGTCCGACCTGCCGCGGCCTTGGTGATATCGATCTCGACGTGCAGTACCTGCCCGACATCACGGTTCAGTGCCCGACCTGCCACGGCGCCCGCTTCAACGAAGCGACCCTGGCCGTCCGCGTCGACGGCCTCACGATCTCGGACGTTCTCGGCCTTACCGTGCACGAAGCGCTCGCCCGGTTCGGTGCGCAAGGCCCGATCGCCGCGGCCCTGCGGCCCGTCGATGAGGTCGGGCTGGGCTACCTCTGTCTGGGCGAGCCGACGCCGTCCCTGTCCGGCGGCGAAGCCCAGCGGTTGCGTATCGCCTCCCGCCTGCGCAGCAGCCAGCGCGGCGCGCTGTACGTCTTCGACGAGCCGTCAACCGGGCTGCATCCGCTGGACGTCGGCACGCTCGTCGGTGTCTTCGACCGGCTGCTCGATGCCGGGGCCACCATCATCGTCATCGACCACGATCTCGACCTGCTGGGCACGGCTGACTACCTCATCGACATGGGCCCGGGCGGCGGGCCGGACGGCGGCCGCATCGTCGCCCAGGGCGCACCGCAGGACGTCGCGCGGGATCCGGCCAGCGTTACCGGACCCTGGCTGGCCGAACACCTCGGCCTGCCCACAGCCCGCCCGTTACGGCCCGCTCGTTACGGCCCGCACGTACAGCGGCCCCGCCCACCGGTGGCCGGGGCGGCCCGGCCAGCAGCGGGCAGCATGCCTGCGCCGCGGTGAGTGAGTGCCATGATGGCTTTTATGCCAGGCACGGGTCACGGTCCTGCTGGGTCGCAGCCACGGCGGGCCGGCCGGCCCGGCTGGTGGCCCCGGCAGAGTGACATCGCAGAGCGGAAGGGCCCCCTGGTGCACGCCGTGTTCCGCATCTCGCGGAAGCACCGGGCGATGGCGGCGGAGTCCCTGCGGCCGCTGGGCCTTTACCCGGGTCAGGAACTGCTGCTGCTGCAGCTGGCCGAGGGTGAGCGCCGTTCCCAGCAGGAACTGGTGGACGCCCTGGGCATCGACCATTCCACCGTGACCAAGATGCTCCAGCGGCTGGAGCGCGCCGGGGTGGTCGCCCGGCAGAACGGCGGACGACCGCCGGGTGGTTCTGGTGCGCCTGACGGAAGAGGGCTGGGTGCACGCCGTGCCGTCGAGGAGATGTGGGCCCGGATTGAGGCGGCCACCAGCGGCGGCCTGTCGGAGGAAGAGCACGCCCAGCTCCTGGGGCTGCTCCACCGCGTGGAGGCCCATCTCGGCCAGCTGGACCAGCGCTGACCGGGTGGACCAGCGCTGACCGGTGAAGCGATAACAGCAAGAAGCGGAAAGCGGATTTGCCCCGCTGAAGCTTCCGGCGAGATCTGTTCCGTCCTGGCCGCAGGGAGCCCGCGCGGGTCAGCGCCTGTGGCTGGCCCGGGCGCCTGCTCGGCCGGCCGCGCGGGCGCGGGGAGCGCGGGCGCGGGGGAGCGCGGGCGCGGGGGAGCGCGGGCGGTGCGGCCGCAGGGGACCGGGGGCGCGGCCCGTAGGATGCGTCCCATGCCGGACGCTCCGCACCCCGAGCCGTTCACTCCCCAGGCCGCTCCCGGGGCGCTCGAGGACCTCCGCGCGCGGCTGCGCGCGACGCGCTGGCCGGACACGCCCGAGGACGCCGGGTGGTCGCTCGGGACCGACCTCGGCTACCTCCGCGAGCTCGTCGCCTACTGGGCAGACGGGTTCGACTGGCCGGCGCAGGAGGCGGCGCTGGCCCGGCTTCCCCGCTTCCGCGTCCCGCTCGGGGACTTGCGGATCCACTTCGTGCACATCCGGGCTGCCGCGCCGGCGCGCCCGTCCTGCCGCTGGTCCTCAGCCACGGCTGGCCGGACTCGTTCTGGCGGTACGCGAAGGTCATCCCGCTCCTCACCGACCCCGGCGGGCACGGCGCCGACGCCGCCGACGCGTTCGACGTGGTCGTGCCTGACATGCCGGGGTACGGCTACTCCAGCCGCCCCATCGGTCCGCCCCTCGACTCCATCGCTGTGGCCGGGCTGTGGGCCGAGCTCATGGGCGTCCTCGGCTATGCGCGGTTCGGCGCGGCGGGCGGGGACCTGGGCAGTCACGTGAGCCGCTACCTCGCGCTCGACCATCCCGGCCGGGTCGTGGCCGTGCACCGGACGGACGCGGGCGTGCCCGTCTTCACCGGTGACCCGGCGGACCTCGCGCCCGAGGAGCGCGCCTGGCTCGAGAGCGCCGGGGCCTGGGGCGCGACCGAGGGCGCCTACGCCGCCATGCACCGCACGAAGCCCCAGACCGCCGCCTTTGGGCTCACCGATTCCCCGACCGGGCTCGCCGCGTGGATCGTCGAGAAGCTCCGGGCGTGGAGCGACTGCGGCGGCGACATCGAGCGGCGCTTCACGAAGGACGAGATCCTCACGAACGTCACGCTCTACTGGCTCACGGAGACGATCGGCTCGTCGATGCGCATGTACCGCGCGAACGCCGCGATCCCGCCCGCGCAGCACGCCCGCCGGGTCGAGGTGCCGTCCGGTTTCTCGCTCTTCCCCGGTGACATCGTCCGCCCGCCGCGGGCGTGGCTGGAGCGCACGGCGAACGTCGTGCGCGTGACCGAGCCCCCGCGCGGCGGCCACTTCGCGCCGTTCGAGGAGCCCGAGCTCTACGCGGCGGAGCTGCGCGCATTCTTCCGCCCCTACCGGACAGCGGTGCCGGTTCAGCCCGGGCCGGCTCTCGGATTAGGGGAAGAACGATAACAGCAAGAAGCAACCTTGAACCAGAACCGGCCCGCCGCGGCGCAGAGCGGCCCGCGCAGCCAGCACGGTCAGCAGTTGCGCGGTCAACGGGGGTGCCGGAGATAGGTCCCGCCCTTTCGAGCCACAACGGCGCGCTCAGCTGACGGGGGTCCGAGTAGCGAGCGGGAAATTTTGGTCGGATATCGCTGACCAGCGGTTATGTGCGTTCGGCGGACGGGGCTGATCGCGGCCATTACGGTTCGTACGGTTTTGCCCGTGCGTGGTGGGGTGGTCGCGGTGGCGGCGCGGATGTTCTCCGAGGAGCAGCTGGACCAGCTGCGCTCGTTTCCTGACATCGGCCGGGACGACCTGATCCGGTTCTTCACGCTGACGCGGGCGGACGTGGCCTTCGTGGATCCGGGTCGTGGCCGGGGTCCGGCTGACCGGCTTGGGCCTGGCCGTTCAGCTCTGCACGCTGCCGTGGTTGGGGTTCGTGCCGGATGAAGTGAGCTCGGCGCCGCCGGTGGCAGTGGCGCGGCTCGCTGAGCGGCTGAGCCTGGATCCGGGGGTGCTGGAGGGGTACGGGCGCCGTGCGCATACCCGCAGCGATCACCTGCTGCTGGTAGCGGGGTACCTGGGCTGGAAGAGCGCGCCTGCCGGCGGCGGGGAGATGAAGGAGCTGGAGCAGTTCCTGCTGGACCGGGCGATGGAGCATGACTCGCCGACGCTGCTTTTCAACTTGGCGGCCGAGTTCCTGATGTCGGCCAAGACGATCCGGCCGGGCGTGTCGGTCCTGGAGAGGATGATCACCTCGGCCCGGGCGGGCGCGACGGCGCTGACGTCGGAGCTGGTGGGCCACCTGCTGACCGGGCAGCGGTGCTCCGATCTTGACCGGCTGCTGGCCAGCGATGCCGGGCTGGGGATGACGAGGCTGGCGTGGCTGACCAAGCCGGCGGTCGAGGCGACCGCGAGCGCGGTGCTGACCTCGGTCGGCAAGCTGATTTTTCTGCGGAGCATGGACGCTCACACGCTGGACCTGTCGATGCTGCCGGCCGAGCGGCGCCGGTTCCTGGCGACGGTGGGCCGGCGGTCCACGGTGCAGGCGCTGATGCGGCGGGAGGAGCGCCGGTACCCGATCCTGCTGGCCCTGGTAGCGCAGTCGGCGGTCGACCAGCTTGACGAGGTCATCGCGCTGTTCGACCAGGCGGTATCGGCGCGGGAGTCGCGGGCCAGGACCAGGACCGACGAGGAACTGGCCGAGCGGGCCAAGAAGGGCGAGTCCCGGCAGCTGCTGATGGACGTCATCCTGCCGGTGCTGGCCGACCCGTCGGTCCCGGACGGGCAGGTCGGCGGCCTCCTTCGGGAGCGGATCGGGATGAGCGTCCTGCGGGATGCGGCCGCGGGTGCCTGGAAGCCGCTGGCCAAGGACCACGGCCGGCTGTCAGCGATGGACTCCTCCTACTCCTACCTGCGGCAGTTCACCCCTGGAGTGCTGGCGGCGGTCGACTTCACCGGCGGCCCAGGCATGGCGGACCTGATGGCCGCGGTGGCCATCTTGAAGAACCTGAATGCCAGTGGAGGCCGGAAGGTCCCCGCTGGCGCGCCCGCCTCGTTCGTGCCGGCGAGGTACGCCGATTACCTGGAGAGGGCGCGCAAGGCCGGCGACGATACCGGCTTCCGGCATTACTGGGAGCTGTGCGTGGTCCTGGGGCTGCGGGACGGGCTGCGGTCGGGAGACATCTTCGTGCCCGGGTCACGCCGCTACGCCGACCCATCGACCTACCTCTACACGCCTGGGCAGTGGATGCCCAGGCAGGGCGAGTACTGCCGGCTGGTCGGCAAGCCGGCCAGGGCCGCCGACGCGATCGCCCAGGGCAAGGAAGAGCTCCACGCCGCGCTGGCCGAACTCGAGAGCACCCTGGCCGGCGCGCTGCCCGACGACACCGGGACGGTGCGGCTGGACGGCGACGACAAGCTGGTCATCCCGAAGCTGACCGCAGAGGACGTCCCCGCCGAGGCCAGCGAGCTCAAGGACGAGCTGGCGGGGATGCTGCCGTTCGCGCCGATCGCCTCGCTGCTGATCGAGCTGGACTCCCGCACGGGCTTCACGGACTGCTTCACGCACGCCGGGGGCCGTAAGCAGGCCCGCAGTGCCGACCTCACGCGCAACATCCTGGCGGTGCTGATCGGCATGGCCACCAACCTGGGGCTGACCCGGATGGCCGAGGCATGCGGCATCCCCTACGACGTGCTGCGCTGGACCCAAGAATGGTACGTGCGGGAGGAGACGCTGCGGGAGGCCAACACGGTCATCGTCAACCACCACCACTCCCTGGAGCTGGCCAGGGTGTTCGGCGGCGGCACGATGTCCTCCTCCGACGGGCAGCGCTTCCCCGTGCAGGGCAAGTCACTGACCGGCCGGGAGATGGTCATCCACGGCGGGCAGGTCCTGTCCTCCTACACCCATGTCTCCGATCAGCACTCCACGTTCGGCACCAAGGTCATCGTGCCGACCGCCCGCGAGGCCCACTACGTGCTGGACGACTTCCTCGGCAACGCCACCGACCTGCCGGTCTACGAGCACGCTACCGACACCCACGGCGTCACCCTGATCAACTTCGCCCTGTTCGACCTCGTCGGCAAGGTCCTGTCGCCGCGGATCAGGGACCTGGGCAAGATCACCATGGTGCGGGACGGCACGCCCACCGAGACCGGGAGGCTCTACCCGCACGCCTGCCCTTTGCTCTCCGCCCGGTGGAACGAGGACCTGGTCGCCGACTGCTGGGGCGATCTGCTTCGCATGGCCGGGTCACTGAAGTACGGGCAGGCCACCGCTTCCCTCATCGTCGGCAAGTGGTCGGCATCCTCCCGCCAGAACACCCTGGCAGCCGCGCTGAAGGAATGGGGCACGCTGCGCCGCACGATCCACGCCGCCAGGTACCTGTCCGACCCGGCCTACCGCCGCAAGATCGCCAGGCAGCTCAACAAGGGCGAGAGCCTGCACGCGCTGCGACGCGACCTGCACTACGCCCAGCAGGGCACCATCGGCAAGCCGCTGCTGGCCGACCAGACCGAGCAGGCATGGTGCCTCACCGTGCTCACCAACGCCGTCATCACCTGGACCAGCGAGTACTACCAGATCGCCGTCCGGGACCTGCGCGCCAGGGGCCGGGCCGTGCCCGACGAGATCCTCGCCCACATCTCCCCGGCCCACTCAGAGAACATCAACTTCTTCGGCGTCATCACCGTCGACGTCGAAGCCGAGCTCGCCAAGCTCGACCCCACCGGATGGCGGCCCCTGCGCCCGGTGGGACTGGATTTGAGCAGGCTGTAAGGGATGCCGGTAGTCCTGACGAAGAATCCAACGGATATGGGTCTGACCTGAAGCCGGGCTTGGGTGGTGACCGCGCGCGTGCAGCTTGGCGGGCTTTGGGGTCCCGGCTCACGGACTATCCGTGTGCATCGCTGCGATCTTGATCAACGCTTCGGCCCGGTCTGCCGCCCGTTCATGGCGAGGACGATTCTCTCGGCGCGGCCGGGGTCGTCGGCGAAGACTGACCGGGTGAGGTCGTGCCCTCGAACCTCCGGCGGCTTCCGACTAGCCGCGGAGCGCGGCCTGGGCCGGGTCGCCGGGAACGCCGGCACATCCGCGCTCGCCTCGGCCCTGGTCGGCGCGGCTCACATGGTCGCAGCCGAGACAGAGTTCCAGGGCACCGCCCGTCCGCCGGCGCGGTCGCGCACCTGCGCCGGCTGCGCGGCCTGCTGCTGGAACAGCGCGACCGCGCCGGGGCCATGGTGGCGGCCATCGACAGGGAACTCGAGGCACGGGCGAAGGGGAAGAGGATGACGCCAGAGGAGCAGCTGGGAATGCTCGGCGCGCGGCTGTATGACGCGATCGGGGGCGCTTACACCGCGACGCGGCGCACCGAGCCGCGGATCGCCGCGAGGATCTGGGCTGCGCTCGGCGACGCGCGGACGGTGCTGAATGTCGGGGCCGGCACCGGCTCCTACGAGCCTCCCGGCCGCGAGGTGACCGCGGTGGAGCCGTCGGCGGTCATGCCGTCCGGTCTCTGCCCGAGCAACCTTCACTGCACAAGCGGCCCGCGGGCGAACCGGGCAAATCAGGCGTCAGTTGGACGCCTCGTCATCCGAGGGTTCCTCACCGCAGGCCACAGGCCCGAGCTGAGCAATGCGGATTGGAGCGGGACACGGCTGCCGGGTAGGGCCGCCTGGTTGACGGCCTCATTACTACGTCATACGATGCAACGTATGGCGAGACAAGGACGCGGGCAGGACGGGCTGGCCCGGTTCGGGGAGCCGGGCGTGCTCGTGCTGCTGTCGCTGTGCGACGGCCCCAAGCACGGGTATGCCATCACCGAGGACATCCGCGAGCAGACCGGGATCAGCCTCGGGCCGGGAACCTTGTACGGCTCGCTGACCAAGCTGGTCGAGCGCGGCCTCATCTTCCCGCTGGAAAGCGAGGACCGCCGACGCCCGTATGAGATCACCGCCGCAGGCCGGGCGGCACTGCAGGCGCAGCTCGCCAGCTGGTCCCGGATCATCGAGACAGGGAAGGCCAGGCTGCAATGGGGATGATCCGCCTGCTCGTCGCGCTCTACCCCAGGAAGTGGCGCGCCACTTTCGGCGAGGAGTTCGCCGCACTCATCGAAGACACCCGCCTCACCCCCCGCGCGGTCGTCGATGTGGTGGTCAGCGCGGGAAAGCTGCGCGCCGCAAGTCACCGGCGGCTGGGCCTCGTGCTCGCGTCGCTGCTGTGGTCAGGCGTCATGGAGTATCTCTCCGTGCGCGCCCGCCTGACCGGGCTCGCCGTATCATCCAGCGCAAAAACAACGATTAGCATCACGGCCAGGTAACGGGGCTTGAGCAACAACGGAACGGCCAGTAGCGATAGCGGGCTGAGGACCGCTGGGTTACCGCCACCGGCCGTTCGGATGTAACCGGGCTCCGTGGCGGGAGGATGGAAGACTTGCCGCGTGCCTAGACGTACGTGGCTCGACAGCAAGATCGACGTGTTCCTGGAGGAGCTCGCCGCGTCCGGCATGCACCTGGACCGGCAGCGTGCCGGTGAGCTGATCACCGGGCAGGTCCGTGCCGTAGCAGCCCTCCTGAGGGTCACCGAGGCAACCGCCCGCGCCTATCTCGGCGACGAGATCATCAAGGACATGGCGCGGCGGATGCTGTTCGAGGTCGCCGGCGAACGGCCCGGCGCCGACCTGATGGAGGCGCCGCGGACCGTTCCGCTGCCACTGGCCCTGGTGGGGATCACCGTCGCGGCCCTGGCGGAGGCAATGCAGGTGCGGGCGGCGAACGAGCCGCCCGGTCACCTCGGGGAGGTCATCACCACCTACGCGCAGACGCTGTCCGGGTTCGGGCAGATCACCGCCGGCGCCGCGCCAGAGCAGGCCGGCGGCCTGGCAGAGATCCTGTTCCCGCCGGCGTTGCTGCGCCGTGCGGCCAGGTACATCAGCGGCGCCGCCGACCTGGCCGCGAGCGGCGGCAAGCTCCCGGACGGGATTCCCGAGACGGCACGCAGCCAGCTGGCCGTGACCCTGCGCCGAGACGCTGACGGACTGATCGCGATCACGGCCACCGACTGATCCTTGTGGCCGCCAGCACTCTTTGGAGATCCGGACGGCCGGTGGCCGGTAACCCAGCGGTCCTCAGCCCGCTACCGCCACTGGCCGTTCCGTTGTTGCTCAAGCCCCGCCTCGTCGCCGGGCTTGACGTAGCGCATGACGGTGCGCGGGGACTTATGGCGCGTCTTGGCCATGATCAGCTGCAGCGGGACCCTCTGGTCACCGAGGTGGGTCGCGGCGGAGTGACGGAGCTGGTGGAGGTCCAGCCCGCCGGTGTGCTTCTTGAACAGGATCCGGGCGCGGTCGTAGGCCAGGCGCCCCCGGCCGGTGTACGGGCAGACGTCGCGGGGCGCGGGCCTGCGGGCGGGGACGGGCCTGCGGGCGGACAGGAACAGCGGCCCGCGGTCGCGGCTGGTGCCGTCGGGCAGGCGCAGCAGCCGGGGCAGCAGGTGCGCCGTGCCGGTGTCCCAGTAGACGAACTCGGTGTCGCCGCCCTTCGACCGGATGGGCGCGCGGCGCTGCTCGAGGTCGAGGTCCTCGACGTCGAGAGCGAGGACCTCGCTGGCGCGGGCGGCGGTCTCGTACAGCATCCGCCACAGCGTCTTCTCCCGCAGCGGGACGTCGCGGCGCGACAGCAGCCGCTCGACGCGACTGCGGGGTAGCGCCCTGGTGGCGTCGTTGCTCTCCTTGCGCCGCTCGGCGTCGGGCGGCAGCTGCGGGGCGGGCCACCTCTTCTTCTGCGCGCACCAGTTCAGCCAGGACGCGACGGCCGCCCGGTTGCGGTTCCACGTCGCCGGCGCGCTTTCTCCCCAGAGAAGGCGCAGCACCGCGGCGACCTCGTCTCCGGGCACGTCGCCGAGCTGCCGGCACGGGCCGAGCTGGGCTATCAGGCGGTCGAGCACGCCGGCGTAAGCACGGCGCGTGTTGGGGCTGCCGACCCTCGGCGAGGACAGGAACGCGTCGGCCGACTCGGCGAGGGTGACGCCGCCGCCCAGGATCGCATCCGTGCCCGCCCGCTGCCCTGTCATGCCGCCTCCGCCTGCAGCTGGTGATGTACCGGATAACGTTCGCGAGTCGCGCAGGCGCCGCCCGACCGGGACCGCTGCTCACGCGGGACCGCGCCACCTTGATGTACCAGATAACGGCCCATTATCACGTACATCGAGAGAGATCATGGACCGTAGAGGATCGTGAGCGGCTCCGGCTGCGGGAGCCGCTCACGTGGCCAGCACACCTGAATTCCAGGCGTCCTACGGTTGGGGGGTGGGTGGATCGGTGGGCGGTGCGGAAGGTGGTGACTGCGCATCGCGCTCGGTGATGATAAGGGGCCGCAGGGTGTGTGCGGCGATATGCATGCCTTGGAGGGTCTTATCGAGGGTGCCGCCCCAGATGGGGTCTTCGTGTTCGACGGCGACGTCGCCGTCGTACCCGGCTGTGTAGAGGGTGTCGATGATCTGGTTCCAGTCGATCTGGCCGCGGCCGGGTACGCGATAGCGCCACCAGCCGACGTCGGTGGGCGAGGTGCGTCCTACCGTTTTGCCGAAGACGCCGTAGCGGGTGCGTGCCCTCTGGTCGATCTGGATGTCCTTGGCCTGGACGTGGCCGATGATGCCGGTTTGCAGTGCGTGTTCGAGGGCGTCAAGGGGGTCAATGCCGAGCCAGGGCAGGTGGGAGGGGTCGTAGGCGAGGCCGAAACCGAGGTCGGCCATCCAGTCCCACAATTCGGGCGAGTAGGCGAGGTTGGCCGGGTACCCATCGGGGTGCCAGCCCTCCATCGGGCAGTTCTCGGCCAGCAGTTTCACGCCCCGATCGGCCGCGTACTGGACCAGCAGTGGGAGGTGCTGCTCGGCCAGTTTGAGGTTGTCGGCCACCGGTAGGGTGACGTCCCGGCCGATGAAGGTGGTGACATGCCGGACCCCGAGGGCTGCCGCTGCGTCGATGCAGGCGCGCAGGTGGTGGTGGATCCGGTCACGTTCGGCGTCGTCGTGGTGCAGGTTGTTGTCGCAGTAGGTCACCGCGGAGATGGTCAGGTCGTGCTCATCCATCACGTCCTGGACACGAGCGGCGTCGGCGGCGGAGAAACCGGCGACGTTCAGGTGGGCGGCCTGATGGATGTGCTTGCTGCCGACCGGCCAAGCGGCCACCTCCAGCGCCTGGTATCCGGCTTGGTGGGACCAGGCGGCGATCCGTTCTAGGGGCATCTGGCCGAGAGCGGCCGTTAGCAACCCGAGTTTCATTCCTTACCTCACTGCCTTTCTTGTGCGAGTCGGTCGGCCGGAGGCGCGGCGACGCCGCGACGGGCGAGATGGGGGCTCACTCTGTCCGGTTACGAGCAGGGCCGGCCGCAGGTCATCAGGGATTTTCTTGCGGTGTCGAAGCACCAGGTCGGGAGGTTCGTCGGGGAAACGAAGCTGCCCCTTCAGGCGGTGGAGCTTGGGAAGCCATGCGGCCGTATCACGCGTCATGGGATGGCCCGGGCCGTGGCTTTCGTCCTGGGTGCGCAGGATGTGTTCGAGTTTCTTGATCGCCCGGGCGAGGGCGCGGCCGTTGCGCGGCTCTGCCTGCATGCGGGCCAGGTGAAGGTACTTCCAGGTCTCCAGCGTGTCGGGATGACGTTCTCCCAGGACACGCGCACGGTCTTCTACCAGGCTTTCCAGGAGGGGGATGGCCTGTACTCCTTGTCCGTTGAGGACGAGCATCTTCGCCAAGGAGTGCCGCGCATCGAGGGTTTCGGGATCGTCAGGGCCTAGAACAGTGGACCGGCCCTCGATGACGCCGCCGTAGCCCTTTGCCGACTCCTCGACCAGTCCCAGTTGCCCCAGCGTCCAGTTCCTCCTGCACTCGAAATGGCCAAGCATCGACAGGTCGATGTCCTGCGATTGGGCGAGGCTAGTCAATGCCTGGAATCCCTCCGCGGCTTGCTGCAACTGGTCACGACCGATGAGCGCCCACAGCAGCAGCATCGCCGTCCGCGGGTCAGAAAAGCCCTTGACCCGCTGTTCGTCTCCGCTCAGCCGGCGCAGCAGTCGCTCGGCCCGCCAGTAATGGCCAAGCTCCGACGATGCCTCGGCCCAAGCGCGCCGCACCCGGAATCCACCCTGATCGTGGCGGCCCAGCACCTTCAGATGCGCGGAAGCGGCCCGCATCAGGCGCAAGGCCGTACGTTCGTCCCGATCCGCGATCAACGCCTCCGACACTATGGCCACCGCATCCAAGACCATCGCGGAGCCCTGCGCACCGAACCTCCCTGGCGGGTATGTGCTCAGCAACTCCCGCCACCTCGTGACCCGCGCCTGCGTTTGCTCACGGTCGCTGTGGCTCAGGATCCGCAGGTCACGGCCGGGAAGTGCCAGCAACTCCGAGGCGTCCACCGCGTTGTGGGCAGCGCGGCCGATGTCACGGCTCTGAGCAAGGGACGCCTCGGCGCGACGGGGGACAACAGGGTCAGCTGCTAGCGCGGTGTCAGCCGGCGCGTGATCCGATTCACGGTCTCCGGTCTGCGGTGGATCACCGTGCCACTGCTGGCTCGGGGAAGCTAGCAGATAAGCGGCGCCCTCAACCCGCAGGTCGCCGCCGCGTCGCGGCAGGACCTCATCACCCGCCGCCGGGGCCAAGCGGCGCAGCATCTGAACGGCCTCGGTCTCCTCTAGCGCATCTACCGGTAGGAGCTGGATCTCCCCCCACACTCGCTGATCGGTTTCCCGGCTGGTCACCAGCACCAGACCGCGTGCAGAGGAACGCACCCAGCCGGTCAGATCCCCGACCCCCGCCAAAGAGTCTCCGGCCGGGGCCAGCACCTTGGGGTCGTCGGCCTCGTCAAAGACGAGCAGCCATCTGGATTCGGCCTTGTCCAGCAACCTCCAGAATCGGTCCGCGGCATCCGATGCACCCTGCGCGATCGCTTCGACGTCCCGCGCCACTCCACCCAGCCGCCGCGCCACGGTCATCAGGCCCTGCGACAGGGTGACGGGATCGATAGCCGAGATCCACAACAGCTGGTGGCCCAGTTCCTTCTTGGCGTGCTCGGCTAGGGTCGCGGCCGCCGTTGATTTGCCCGCACCGGCCGGGCCGGCGAGGACCACGGGCCCCTGCTTTGGTTCGTGCATCAGCGCCACCAGCGTGTCGAGTAGCGCATGGCGATCCGTCGTTCCCTCATCCAGATCGCTGGCCTGAGTGATCTGGGCCAGTTCTTCAGCGACGATAACGGCGTCAGCATCGCCGACCTGCGCGATCTCGGCCTGGAATGCTTGGTGGATCTCTTCGCGGATCCTGGCGATACGGTCGTGCTGCCGGTCTCTCATGAGGACTTCCCTCCCTGGCTGTCTCCACGGAAGCCTCGTTCGCTGCGGCGCTGCGGATAGTCCTCCGGTAGCCAGGCCGCCAGCTGGTGATAGGCCTCTTTCTTGCGCCGCCCGACAGTCGATCGGTGGATGCCGAGAATCTCGCCGATCTCGGCGTTTGACCGCTGGCCCGGGGGAAGTTCGGTGTCCAGCAGGACCACCTCGCGAAGGCGGTCGTCCAGCCGGTCAAAAGCTGCTCTGAGATCGGGGTCCCACGGATCGTCCGGCCGGTCCACCGTTGGGAGCGGTGACTGCTCATCGAGCGCGGGTTCGCCGTCAGCGAATGCGTCCAACGAGCAGGTGCCGGGTTGCCTGGCCGCCTCTCGTAGCGCATCACGAGCCGCGCTGGCCATGCATGTGCGTAGATACCCGTCCGGCTTGTCACAGTCCCGCCAGTGGCGGTGGAATTTCTTCCACCCCTCGTGGGCCACCGCCTCAGGGTCTTTCAGTTTCCCCGACGTGAAGCGCTTCACGAAACCGATCATCATGCCGCGCCGGTGCCGATAGAAGGGATCGAACGCCTGTCTGTCGCGCGGCGGAGGGGGGATGTCCACGTTGGCGTCACCGATCGCCCGCACAACCGCTGCGGGAGGTTGCTGGCAGTCTGATCTGCCATCCGGCTCCATGGCCGTATCTTTCCTCCACCTCGCTACCCGGGGGCAGCAACGGGGCGAGAACCATCAGTCGGTCCCGCTGCCGTCCCCGCATGGATCTGTCGCATACGCGATCCACCCACACCAGCAACACCGTCGCCGTGACCGGTTCGATCATGTGTTCGACCTTCCTCTAAGGGACCTAATAGCCAAAGATCCTGAAGTTGGCTCGTGGCAGAAGCTCTGCACCTCACCTATGTAGACGGGGAGGTGTTGCATGTAGCACGCGCCAGCGAAGGCGAATCGAATGCGGCTTCTCCGGCACCACCCGTCGCAACTGCAGCAGCAGCCGGACGAAGACGCGGGAAGTGAGCGGGACCCGTCACGACCCCACCGGTGGGGAAGGTGTTTCAATCGTGCTGAGCGTCAAGCGGTTGTCGAGGTTGAGCTGGATCTTCCCGTATGGGTCATGCTGGTGTGGAAGACCGGGGTGAGGCCGCGGCGGTCGGCGTCGGTCAGCACGTCCTGCCACTCCGGGAGCGCCAAGGTGTCCTGGATCATCAACGCGTTGATGTAGCCGAGGGCTGACTGCAGGATGTGCAGGCACAGCATCCCGAGTTCTTGTCCCTCTTTGCGGTTGGAGGCCAGTTCGCCGTGCTTGCCGAAGATGTCGGCGTTAGCGGAATTCCAGTTCTCCACCGCCTGCAGGCCCTCATGGATCTCCTACCGCAGCTGCGGGCTGGCGAGGTAGTCGCATGTGAAGGCGGAACCGTCTGGCTCCGGCGTTTACCGGGATCATGTACGTGATAACGGTCCGTTATCACGTACATGCACACAGGATAGGCGCGTCCCGTCTCACGGCGAAACACCCCCGTGAGACTGGACGCCGGCGAGGTCCAGGCGGCGATCGGTGCGCAGCTGGATCTCCCCGTACGGGGTCATGTTCGCGTGGAAGATCGGGGTGAGGCCTCGCCGGTCAGCGTCGGTGAGCACGCCTTCCCACTCGGGCAGGGCGACGGTGTCCTGGATCATCAAGGTGTTAACCAGGCCGAGGCTGCTCTGGAGGATGTGCAGGCACAGCATCCCGAGTTCCTGCTCCTCGCGACGGTTGGAGGCGAGCTCGCCGCGCTTGCCGAACCTGATGTAGTCGTTGACCCCGTTGTAGTTCTCGACCACGTTGAGGCCGGACTCAGTCTCGCGCTGCAGGTCGCGGTCGCGGAGCCAGCGGGCCAGGAAGATCGACCGCTGGGCACGGCCAGTTTCGAGCATCGCGGCGTAGGCCGGGTGGGTGGTCTCGGAGGTGAAGCGGCGCAGCAGCGCCTCGGTGGAGGCGGTCCGCAGCCGGATCGCGGTCGCATACTTCATCATGAGGTCGTAGTTGTTCTCGATGACGTCCCACCGGACTGGCCTGGTCAGCGCCGGCGCGAGCGCGGGGTAGGCGTACTGGCCGGCAGGCCCCGGCAGGTAGAGCTTCATCGTGTTGATCTGCTTGAACCGGGCGATCAGGTCGAAGTCGAGCAGCCTGGTGATGCCGAACCCGACGAAGCTGGCGCCGTGGGAGTCGACGAAGTTCTGCTCGATCTCCATGCTGGTGCCGTGCCGCATGGCCCCCTCGACCATCGCGTGGACCTCGGAGGCGGAGCAGCTGATCAGCTGGCTGTGCACCGCCATCGACCCTGCCGTGTCGACCGTCCAGTAGATCAGGACGCCGCGTTTCGCCCTCCGGTAGCGCGAGTGCCACTCGGTGAAGATGTTCTGGTCGAACGCGGAGAAGTGCGTGGAGTCCGACGCGACCGCGGTCGTCCCGTCGCCCCACAGCGCGGCCTGCCGGGCGGCGAAGGTCGCGTTGGCGATGATGCGGGCGGCCTGCCGGCAGGCGTCGACGGTGAGGTAGCGGCGCCGCGCGTAGCGCAGGTCGTCTTCGGTGTGCGGATGGTCGCCCGCGGCGACCGCGCGGATTCCTGCCCCGGTGCCGTAGGCGTAGACCAGCAGCAGGAGACGCTCGAATAGCACGTGCGGGTCCAGGTGGTTCTGGGTGCCGGCCGGGGTGAAGGCGCTCAGGCAGCCGGTGCGCAGGCAGGTCTCGGTGAGCATGTCCATCAGCGGCACCACGCCCCACCGGTCGCGGATCGCGGTCTTCAGCCGACGCAGGTTCCGGGGCTCGAGCGCGGCGTCCAGCGGCGTGACGTGGATCGCCCCGGCATTGCGGCGGTCGGCGATCTTCAGCCAGGCAAGGCCCTTTCCGCTGAGTGCGCTGTTCAGCGCCGACAGCTCGGCCTCCAGCTCCCCCCGCATCTCATCGGTGAACCGCCTGGGGTCCAGCGGCTTGCGGAGTTTCGCGTAGTTCTCGGCGCGGTTCGCCTCGAAGTCGGCCGGCAGGTCGAGGTCGGGGTTGCGCCACTTCTCGGCGCCGACAACCCAGATCTCCTTGCACCGCAGCTTCTCCCGCAGCGCCTGGAACACCCCGCACTCGTACACGGTGCGCAGGATCCGGCGGCGCTTGCCGTCACCCAGGTACATCAGCTCCGCGAGCTCGGCCGGGATGATCCCGTTGACCGGCACGCACTCACCGGCCGCGTAGCACCTGGCCCGGCCGGGAACGTCCGCCTTGTACCGCTTGATCAGCGCGAGCGCCTCGACCATGGGTGCGTGCGCGGTGTTGGTCGACCCGAACTCGAGCACCTCGACGATCTGGATCAGCCCGGTCCGGTAGTGGCTGGTGTAGGAGGCCTTGAAGACCCGCTGCCGGTGCTGCCGGTAGGACGTGCCGTTGGCCTTGTACTCGCGCAGCAGCGCGGTCAAGGTCTCCTGCCCGCCGGGCACCGCCGGGTAGATGACGTCCTCCACCCGCTCCCCGGGCGACCGCAGCGCCGCCTCGGTCATCCTGAACAGGATGTTCTCCTTGCCCGACACCCGCTTCAGCTCCGCCACGAACTCGCTGGTCACCTTAGTGTCCGCGCGGGCATTGATCCTGTGCACGGTGGCGATGAGCAGGTCGACCAAGGCGTCGGTGATCTCCCGCTGCCGGCAGTGCAGGTAGGCGGCAAGCAGCGTCACCAAGACCTCGGGCGGGTGGGAGCGCAGGTGGCTGGGGGCCTCGGCCGCGACCCGGGCCCGCCAGCCGGCCAGCACCTTCGGGGCGACGTCGTCGAACATGTCGCCGGGCAGGCCGACCGCCCGGATCGCGCCGAGCTTGAACGTCTCCTGGCCGATGGTCTTCACGCTGACGTTGCCGGGCTCGTCGCGGACCGCCGCGAACGCGTCCGTCCCGGCCACCTCCGCAGCGCCGAACAGCGCGCCGTCTCCGGGCCCGGCGTCTTCCTGGTCGTCAGGGTCGGCTGCCCGCGCGATCAGGGCGCGCATCCGGGCGGCGGCCTCAGCGGGTACCCGGCCGGCGATCCGCGTGATCAGCGCCTGCTCGGCCTGCCGCAGGGCCGTGCCGATGATCCGCCGGACCCGGTCACGGGCCGGCGGCTCGACCTGCTCGCACTTCAGGTATGCCAGCAGTTCCTCGCGGACCCGGTCTGCCTGCCGCTCCTTCTCGCACACGTTCGCGGCCAGCCACTCCGCCGCCTTGTCCGCGTCCGCGACCGAGCACTCCCGGAACCCGAAGTACCTGCGGATGTCAGCCCGGTGAGCCTTGATCGTCCGGCCGTCCCACTCGTAGAACCCCAGGTCAGACGGAGGTACGTCCACCAGCCGCGCAACGTAGGCGACAGCCTGGTCCGGAAGCTCGCTCCGGCCCGACGGGAACCTGCCGTGCACCGCGTAGAACCGCAGCAGCAAAGCGAACCCGAGTTTGGTCGCACCGCGCCGCCCGGACAACTGCTCCAGCTCATCGCCGACCAGGGTCCAGTTCCCGATCAGCTCATCCTCATCCAGTTCGCGCGCCACGCAGCGTCCGGCTCTCCTGCAAGTACGACGATCATTCACCACAAACACAGCGAATCCGGATCAATCCTGGCCGCGCACGGTCAGCCGCGCCTTGGTATCCGCGAAAGACCCTTTAAGCGGCTCACAGACGGTGCTTCTGACCAGGATCAACGCAATCGCGTGTACCTGGTGACAGCAGTCTTACCGACACCCCGAACTGGTCGGCCCGCGGCAGACCGCCACGCTGGTGGCGGCGGCCCGGCACCTGGAGGCGTCGGCGGTCGATGACGCACTGGACTTGTTCGACCTGCTGATGGCCACGCGGCTGATCGCCCCGGCGCGGCGGGCCTCGGAACGGGACCGGCTGGCCGCGCTGCCCCGGCTGGAGCGGGCGTCGGTGACGCTGGCCGGGGCGGTGACGGCCCTGCTAGACGTGCTGGCGGCCGCGGACGCTGACGCGGTCGGTGTGGCAGATGCCTGGCGGGCAGTCGAGCAGGTGGCGCCTCGGGATCGGGTGCGCGAGGCGGCCGCGGTGGTCGGGGAACTCGTCCCGGATAACTCGGCGGGCGAGGCGGCGATGCGCGCCGCCCTTACCGGCCGGTACCGGGTGGTCCGCCCGTTCCTGGTGCTGCTGGCCGAGGCGCTGCCGTTGGCCGCGGCCCCGGCCGGGCAGAAGATCCTCACCGCGGTACGCGCCCTGCCGGATCTGGCCGTACGGCGGGTGCGGGCGCGGCCGCTTTCCCGCGCCGAAATCGATGCGAGCTTGGTGCCACCGGTGTGGGGCCGGGCGGTGTACGGCAACCGGGACCTGCCCGCCGGCGCGGTGGACCGGGACGCCTACGTGCTGTGTGTCTCAGATAGGTCGTACGGTGATGTTCTCAGTTGAGGGACCTCTACCGTACGATGGGGAGGTGACCGACACTGACGCGGCCGCCGCGGCGCCATCCTCCGCGCGGCCTGGCGCGCTCATCGGGTACGCACGGTGCTCGACCGTCGCCCAAGACACCGATATCCAGCGGGCCGCCCTCGCCGGGTACGGCGTCCCCGCCGGCCGCGTCTACGTCGATGAGGGATTCACCGGGACCAGCACCAGCCGGCCTGGCCTAGCCCAGGCGCTCGCCGCCGTGCACGCCGGGGATACCCTGATCGTCCCCAGGCTTGACCGGTTCGCCCGGTCCGTGCCCGACGCACGTTCCCTCTCCGACCTCATCATCAGCCGGGGAGCCTGCCTGCAGATCGGCTCCACGGTGTACGACCCGGCCGACCCGTTCGGGAAGATGTTCTTCAACATCCTCGCCTCGTTCGCCGAGTTCGAGGTCGACATCATCCGGCTCCGCACGATCGAGGGCATGGCCAGGGCCCGCCAGCGCGGAAAGCTCAAGGGCAAGCAGCCTAAGCTCAACGGCCAGCAGCGGGCACACCTGCTCCAGCTCGACCGGCAAGGGGCGAAGACCCCGACCGAGCTGGCGGACCTGTTCGGGGTGTCGCGGGCCACCATCTACCGGGAACTGAAGAAGGCACAGGAGGCCGGAGTATGACCGCTCAGCCGACCGGCCCCGCGCACGGCCCGAACACCGGCTCGTATGAGGTGATCCACCTGGGCGGGCACGCCGCGGTGGTGGTGCCGCTGACGTGGTGTCGGTCTGGCATATCGCCAGAGGGACTACCAGCGGCTGATCTGCCGCTGGCCCCGGCACCGGGCAGCAGTGCGGCTCAGGGACATCCGGCCAGAATTTCACCGCGATTACCGGGACCCCTACTTCACCCTCGGTGACACGCTCGTTGCCGGTACCCCTAGCCGGGGGGCTCACGGCGTGTCCTCAGCGACAGAAAGGACGGGACAATGGCCCGGACTCTGCCGATCCCGGCCGAGCAGCCGCTGGACGCAGCCTGGAAGGCAGCCGGGCAAGCCGGCGCCGAGGCGGTGGCCGTGCAGGCGGTGGCCGTGCGGGCGGCAGCCTCCTTCACGCTGGCCGCAGTGCTGTGGCCGTCGATCTCCGCAGCCCACGCAGTCGCCGGCCTGGCCAGCGCGCTGGGCCCATGGCTGCCGCTGCGCCCGCTCCCGGACCAGCAGGTGGTCGGGGTCATGCCCGGATCGGGCGGTGCAGGACCAGGCGCGAAGGTGCCCCGTGGCCCGTCGGGGGCGGTGCGCGCGGCCGCCGCGATCACGCTGGGGGTGGAGGAGGAGTTCGTGCTCCTGGACCCGTCCACCGGCGTCACGGCGCCAGCCGGCCCCGATCTGGTGCGGATGCTCGACGGGGAGCCGGGCGTGCAGCAAGAACTGATGCAGTTCCAGGTGGAGACCGGAACCAGGGTGTGCTCCGGCCTGGACGACCTCGGCGGCGAGCTGGTCAGGCTGCGGCGGCTCGCCGCGGCCGCCGCGGCGCAGCTGGGCTGCCGCCTGGTGGCGTCAGGGGTCGCGCCGTACCCCACGCCCGGGCTGGCCGCCTTAACGTGCCAGCCCCGTTATTACGAGCTGGCACGCCGGTACGGTCCCGTGGTGGCCGAGGCCGGCATCTGCGCCTGTCACGTGCACGTCGGGGTCCCCTCCCGGGACCTGGGCGTCCAGGTCCTGGCGCGGCTGCGGCCCTGGCTTGCGCCGCTGCTCGCCGTCACCGCCAACTCCCCGATCGCCGACGGGCACGATACGGGATGGGCCAGCTGGCGGTACACCATCCAGACACGCTGGCCGACCGCGGTGCCGCCCGCGGCGTGGCCGGACGCGGCCGCCTACGACACGGCGGTCCGTGGCCTCATCGGGAGCGGCGCGGCGCTGGACGAGCGGAGCGTCTACTTCCTGGCCCGGCTTTCCCCGCGCTATCCGACCGTCGAGGTCCGGGTCGCCGACGTCTGCCTCGACGCCGGCACCGCGGTGCTGCTGGCGGGGCTGATCCGCGCCCTGGTCGCCACCGCCCTGGCCGAGGCCCGGCGGGGGACGCCGGTGGCAACGGCGCCGGCCGGGCAGGTCGCCGCGGCGCTGGCCGCTGCGGCGCGGCGGGGGCTCGCCGGGGCAGGAGTCGACCCGTTCACCGGGCAGGCCGTCGCTGCGGCGGCGCTCCGCTCCCGCCTCCTTGATCATGTCTACCCCGCGCTCAGCGACCACGGCGACACCGAGACGATCACCAGGCTGCTGCACCGGCTCGACCAGCGGGGGAACGGAGCCGACCGCCAGCGAGCCCTGTTCACCAGCGCCGCATCCACGCCCGCGTTCATCACCGCACTCGCCCGCGCGACGCTATCCGGCTACGAGCCCGCGCCGCTGGCGCCGGGCCCGATGCCCGGGTCCTGGCAGCGGCGCCAGGGCCAGGACTTAGCAGGCGATGACGCATACCGGCGGTGAGAGCGCTACATCAAGGTTCCGCGAGCAGAGGAGCTGGCAGCGGCGGGCCGCCCGCGTGCTCACCGGCCTGCTAGAACGCGGGGACCGCGAGGGCCTGCCCGTGCTGGAGTGGACGATCAGCCACAACGGCGCCCAGGTCACCGGCCGCTCCTACGCTCAGCCGGGCAGTGCCCGCCGGGCCGCGCTCGCCGCGTGGGCCGCGGCGCTCGGCATCACGCTGGGCGAGGAATATCACCAGGACAGCAGGATGACCACGATCGCCGGTACGGCTAAGCGGGAACCCACCCGGCACGGGTCCGCGGCAATCACGCTCACCGGCGACATCTGGGAAGACTGACCCGCCCGCCCGTGGGGACCAGGCCGTAACAGCGGGCAGCGCGACCGTCAGCGGGCCCGTGCGCACCGTCCCGCCTTCGTTGCCGGAGACGTTTTCTATGCGGACCGACAGGCCGCCGGGGAGCTCCCTCCCGGGGTGACCATGCTCACCTTGACGGACGGTCACCTGCCGGGCACTGTGGCAGGCGAACTGTTACCGCCCAGACCTTGCGGGAGAGACAATCATGAGCACCCTCACGCGCGCCGCCGCCTACACCGTCCGGATCGCCGCGGTAACCGCCGCAGCCCCGGTGCTGGCCGGCGCGGCCGCTTCAGCCGCGACCGCGAAGCTGGCCGGCTGGGAACTGCGGCAGCTCGCCAGCTCACCGCTGTCCGCCGAGGCCCGGCGGCTGAGGGCCGAATTCCGCGAGCTGGCCGCCGCCAACGGCGCCGCCGCAACCACGCCAGCGCGGCAGCGGGGGCACGCTGGGGACGGCCGCGACAGGCACCGCCCCAATCGCGCGCCCGCGCGTTCCGGCAAGGCCCGTGCCGAGCCGGCTGCCGTGAGCTCGGCGCGCTAGGCACGCCGACATACCGCGGGCTGACCGAGACCACCGTGCCACCCGCGAACTGGAGGAGTGCACCCGTGACAGCCTCCTGCCGGCACGCGCTACTTGAGCGTCAGCGGTCCCGAGGCGGCGAACGTGGCAAGCGCGCCAGCGGCCAGCGGCTGGACGTTGCTGCTCATGTTGCACTGCCCGCTCTGGCTGCCGGAGGTGTACTTCGGCGCGTCCGCCTCGAAGACGACCGTTGCCTTGCCGCTGCCGGTCGCGCCGGCGAAACTCCCGGTGCTCTTGCTGCCGTCGACGGTGTAGGTCGCGTGGATCGTGCTCTTGCCCCGGCACTCGGCCGCGTTCACCACGGTCGGCGCGGCGTTGGCGTCAGGGGCGTAGGCGGCGACGACGAGGTTACCGGCCTTAGTCGGGAACGTGAGCGTGACGTGGGTGGCGTTGGAGTTGGGCGACGTGAACGTGCCGGTGGTATCCACGACTCCGGCCAGCTTGAGCGGGATGACCGTGGTGTTCGCCACTGCCGCCGCACCGGTGACCTGTCCGGCCATGGTCTCGGTGGTCGGCTTCGGCGCGGCGGACTTGGTGGCGGCGGCGCCCGTGCTGCTGCCCGATGACGAGCATGCTCCGAGCGCACCGGCGAGCGCGATGGCTCCCGTGAAAGCTGCCAGTTTCTTCATGTTCCCCCCTTGACCCGGCGCCCCGGCGGTATAAGCGCCAATGCGGCCGCACGTTTACGTACTGTTCTTGTAGCGTTCCAGCAAGGTGTCACGCCGCGGTCACGAAACCAGTGCGTCGCCATCTCATGCAGTGCGGGAGAGATCTGCGTGACGGTTCCCGGCGGCTTCGGGGGGATGGCAACCGGGCGCTAGGCGCCGGTCGATGCGGACCCCAGACCGGCGCGTGCCGCGAGGCGGAACCGCCCCCGGGCGCGCCCGGCTCGGCGTCAAGCTGGGCCAGTGTTCGCTCACGACACGCCGTGCGGCCAGGAAATCCACCGGGTATGCATACGGGCCGGCCATGATCTTCGGCATGGCCGCTATCGCAGGAAGGCGCCGCCGGGCCAGCACCGGTGGCGTTCACGTGCTGCTGCAGGGCCGGGTAGACCCGGCTATTAAGGAACGAGCTGACCGGGGTGCCGCCGCCCGCGGCGTGTCGATCGCCCGGTACCTGGAGATCCTGATCGAGGGCGACGAGGTGGCCGACACCTACGTCGAGCCCGGCTCGTGCGAGCAGCTTGATCTCGGCATGAGTGCGTGACGGCCTGATCCCCCACCTGAGACCGCGCGAGGGAGCACCATGTCCCGACTAGGAACGCGCTAGACGCGCGAACGCCCCGGCCATCGGCCGGGGCGCTGCAGAGCCTTACGCCAGGACCCGGCGGTTCACAGAGCCTGCACGCTCTCCCTGCCAGTCCTGACCACCACCCCAGTACAGAGACGGATTCTTGCGTTCCCGCCAATGGCTAGGGGACAAGCTAGGAGGCCAGGATACGTTACGCCATATCGGTTAGCCCAGCACCATGCCCGGAACCTGTTTCCGGACGGGTTCATACCGGCCGCACACGAAAACATCTGCCGCCGCTGCTGCCGCACGGCGGCGTGTCATGGCTGCAGATCGCCCGCGCGGTCGCTGCCGGGTCTAAGCGCGCCCACGATCAGCGCGGCTGGCTCCGCGCTGTCCTCGCCGAACCCCTGACCGGGAGCCAGGCGGACCCGGCTACGGGGCTTGAGCAACAACGGAACGGCCAGTGGCGATAGCGAGCTGAAGACCGCTGACAAACCGGCGCCCAGCCCGGAGCGACATCCGGGCCGTCACCACCGCCGCCGCCGCACAAGCACAACAGCCAGACGGGAATAAACAGCACTATCAGCCTCATATACCCCGGAAGTCAACTAACACCTGAAAGCGATGGTGTTGCCGGTGCACCGGTCGGGACTGGAACGATGAAGGCGTCGCCGGGTGTATCAAATGACTGCGGAGTCCCTCTGTCAATGTAGGAGTCCAGATCGACTCAACCCGGACCGCCTGGAGGTTATCTGGCAAAACCGATCTCGGGGCAGATCTCCGTGGACCTTGACCGTTATGACACGGCATTGCCCGCGTAATAAGACGGATTCACGGGCGCCCGCCTGCCGAAGGGGACTGACCCGACTACCTGAGCTGGAGGCCTGGCGGCAACAGAAGGTCAGACAGTAACGCGCGGCTGGCTAGCCACAGTTGAGTACGTGCGTGCACGACAGCGATGGATGGCCGTAAAAGTCCGCTGGCTGTTCAGTCCGTGGACGCGGAATAGCAGGGGGTAGTAAGATGCTTAACTCAGAACTGATACCCGCAACCAGTAATCGAGTCATACGGTGCCTGGCATTGCGCACGCAGGAGACAGGAAACGACGCATTTAGCGCCGTGCCCGCCCAGATCGATAATGGGGACGAGGCGCTTTATGGCGATAAATCAGGAACCTATACCAAAGGCGTACTGCAATCAGGCATCGGCCTGGTCGATCTCGCCGCTTACCAGTCGTTCAAAGCCGCGCTGAGTAGCGGCGCGCAGGCGGACTTTGAGAAGATCGTTCTGGGCGGCCCCCGCACCCTCAACGGACCGCAGGGCGGCCTAGCGTTCTACTTGGATTGTCTCGATAGCAGCCAATTCGCCGTGCCACCGGCCCCCGCTTTGGCGAGCGAGGCTTACGCGACGGAACTCGTGGAATTGTACTGGGCCTCGCTGCTGCGGGATGTCGCGTTTACCGCCTACCCCGCGAATAGCACGGCTGCGCAGGCGGCGACCGAATTGTCGTCAATGCCGACGTACGCAGGCCCTCGTAACGCCGCCAATCAGGTCACACCGGAGCTGTTGTTTCGCGGCGGCTATGCCGGCGAGACGATCGGGCCTTACGTGTCACAGTTCCTGCTCCAGCCGACGGCCCTGGGATCGCTGCCAATCACCCAGAAGTACATCACCAACAAAGCGGGTACAGACTTCATGGCCCCGCAAAATCCAGGAGCCAATACGGCGGCCGATGAGTTCCTGGCCGTGCAGAACGGCATGCCCACCGGGAAAAGTCTTACTCCGGGCGCGGCGCTTTATCTGCATAACGAACGCGGCCTGGCCGCCTATACGCATGATGATGTCCTGTATCAGGCATATTTCATCGCGTATCTGGTGCTGAACACGATCAATGGCGGCAACCCGGCGCCTCCGAACCCGGGCAATCCCTATATCGGCTCCAAAACCCAGAATGGCTTCGCCACCATGGGCCAACCAGACATCGCTGCGACGCTGACCGCGGTGGCGGGCGAAGCGATCAAGGCGGTGTGGTATCAGAAGTGGTGGGTCCACCTGCGCCACCGCCCGGAATCTGGCGGCGCGATCGTCCATTTGCAGCAGACAGGGCAAGGTGGAACCATCGAGGGTCACGTGAGCAGTACGGTCCTCAATTCGAAGGCGGTCCAGGCCAGCTTCACAGCGAACAATAGCTACTTCCTGTCCCAGGCCTTCCCCGAAGGTTCCCCGACCCATCCGGCGTATCCGACCGGACACGGTGCAGTGGCAGGGGCTTGCATCACCGCCCTGAAGTTTTTCTACGACGGCAACTTCGTGATCCAGAACCCGCTTGTGCCTTCCAGCAACGGAACGACGACGGCCGCCTACACGGCCCCCTCGGGCGAGCCGCCACTTACCGTCAACGGCGAGCTGCACAAACTCGCCCACAACATCAGCTTCGGTCACGGCATCCATGCCGGGATTCACTGGCGTAGTGACACCGATACGTCTATCCAGCTTGGCGAGGCGGTAGCGCTAAGCTATCTGCAGGACCGCGCCCGCACATACAATGAGCAGTTCCGTATATCGCTGACAAAGCTGGATGGCGCCACCGCAACCATAACCAATCCTTAAAACAATCCAACCTCGCGCAGCAGGACAACAAGGGTAAGCAACGTGTCACCAGCCCCAAACGCGGGTGATCTTGCCGGCCTCCGGTAGAACGCCTGATCGGCAAGCTCGCCGCCCACGGCAGCACAGCGCCGTAGCGGGAGTGCCGCCGCGTTACCGCCCGCTGGCCGTCCGGATGCAGGTGGCGGTGCGGTCGGCTGACGGGGCCGCGGAGTCGGTGATCATCTCGATCGCGGTGGGCCCCCTGCCCGGCGGACGCTGGCGGTGTTTCACAGGCGACGGCCTGTGAAACAGCCCGGCCGCCAGGTCCCGAACTGGGCGAACCGTGTTTCACCGGTTGTTGCATACGGCCGGGCGGATGACACACCCCCATGAAACGATCCGCGGGTGAGCGATGACGACTTCCTGCGCGTCGAGGCGAACGGCTGCCCGATGTCCTCCTGCGCGGCCCCGGCGGGATCGCCATGCCGGACCGGCCGGGGCAGGGTGGCCGCGCAGTACCACACCGCCCGGTTCCGGCTCGTGCCGCACCTGGCGAAGGCCCTCGCCGTCCCGGCCCGCCGCTGCGCAAGCCGGGCTCGGCCTGGACCGAGCTGCCCCGCCCGCCGGCGCCCGGCACCGCGCCTGCGGGGCACGTGCGGATCGGGTACGCCCGCGCCTCCACCGTCCGCCAGTCGCTGGACACCCAGCTGGACTCGCTCCGGGCCTCGGGTGTCACGAGGATCTTCGCTGAGAAGCTCTCCACCCGCGCCATGACCCGGCCCGAGCTCGACAAGGCCGTCGCTCTGGCCCGGGAGATCCGCGCGTCCGGGGCCGCGGTCACGATCGTCGTGCACGAGCACAAGCGGCTCGGCCGCGGCCTGGAGCTGGCCGCGCTGGCTGAGCAGCTGAGGGCCAGCGGTATCGGGCTGGAGTTCCTGACCGGCGAGCTGGCCGGCTCGCACGACCCGTCCGGGATCGTGTTCACCGTGCTGGCTGCGCTATCGGGGATGGAACGTGAGTACATCCGCGACCGCACTCTCGAGGGCCACGAGTCAGCCCGCGCGCGGGGCAAGGCCATCGGCGGCGCGGCCGTCACCGACGACGCGATGCTCGCCGTCGCGCTCCACCTGCGCGGGCAGGAAATGAGCCTGCGCGACATCGCCGCCCACCTCATCATCTCTGCCGGCAAGAAGAAAGGCCAGCACCCGTCCCCGGCCACCGTGCTGCGCATGCTGCGCGATCACGACGAGAAGGCCGCCGCGGCGGCCGTGCCGGCGGGCGGCTGAGCCCAGCGGCAGCGCCTATTCGTCGTCCTCGCCGACGGCTTCCGGGTCGCGCAGTTCGCGGATGGCGCCGGGGGCCAGGTCGGGAAGCACGAAGCTGTAGGTGCCGTGGACCCCCAGATTGGTGTTGACGAACGGTGACAGGCGGGCCAGGTCCTCCTCGAGCACCGGGTAGCCCTGGGCCCTGAGCTGGCGAACGGCAGCGTCCAGGTAGACCGTCGTCCACAGCACCACGCAGTTCAGCACCAGGCCGAGGGCGCCGAGCTGGTCTTCCAGGCCGCGCTGGTAGCGGTGGTGCAGCTCACCTTTTCTCCCGTGGCAGATTTTCCGGGCCAGGGCGTGGCGGCCTTCTTGCAGGTTGCGAATGGCCTTGATGTCGCGGCGGTAGGACTCGTCGGTGTCGATGTAGGCCAGGATGTGCAGCGACTTGAAGATCCGGCCGTACATCGCGATCGCCTCCCCGAGGGCGGTGGGGTGGCCGTCACGCTGCAACATGGCGACCACATCGCAGGCGCGGATGGTGCCGGTGTAGATCGAGGCGACTACGCGGAGGACGTCTTCCCAGTTCCGGCGGATCTTGCCCAGGTCGATCTTGCCGCGGGCGAAGGTGTTCAACGGGCCGTAGCCGGCGGCAGGGTTGATTCGCCAGCCCTTCTGGTCGGGCAGGTCGGCCAGGGCCTGCCGGTAGGAGATCCCCAGCAGCTCCAGCAGGCCGAACACCAGGTCGGAGTAAGAGCCTTCGTCGGAGACGACGACGGCGGGCAGGTCGCCGCCGTCCAGGCCGAAGATGACATCAACCATGTGCAGGGAGTCCCGCACGGTTCCCGACACCACCTTGGCGCCGCGGCCCATCCCGCGGTCGTTTACCGCATTCAGCCAGGTCATGCCCCGCTTGGAGCCGAAGAACTTGCGGTTGGGCCGGGCGAAGGCAGCCGGCACGGGCACCACGAAACGCATCCCGTCGACCGCGGCGACCAGGCCGCCGCCCCACGCGCCCGCCAAGTCAACGGTGGCCTGGCGGGTGACCAGCGGGACGTTGGCGGGAGCGAGGGTCTCGGGCCGGATGTAGTTCTGGAATACGTGCGACAGCCGGGACCGTTCCAGGGCGGGCACGCCCTTTTTGGCGATCGGCCGGTAGCCCACGTTCATGGAGTGGGCGGCCAGGCACGCGGCGATCGAGGTCGGCAGGTCATTCAGCCGGGACCGGGTGGCGGAGACGGCGGTGAACGCGGCCGCCAGCTCCGGCACCCACGACATGACCTCCAAGATCACCTCCGGCAGGTCGACGAGCGGCAGCATGGCTGTGGTCCGTTTGCGCAGGTCCACCAGGGACGGCGGTTCCTCGATCGCCTTCACCCCGGTCAGGTGGATCTTCCCGGCGTCATCGAGGCGGACATCGGTGTTGACGGCCAGCCTGCCGCCGACCTTCCGGTAGGCGGCATCCAGCGTTTTGGCGTGCTCGGCGAGCAGTGCGTCAGGGTCATCCGGCAGGGACAGAGTGGTCAACACGTCGCCGCGGATGGCCTGCCACCTAATGCCGTCCAACAGCTGGGCTTGGGGGTTACGCCACCGGGTGGAAGCATCGGCGTAGATCTCGCGGCGCTTGAGGTGGCGCCAGAACTGCTCCAGCACGCAGAAGGTGTAGGCGTGCCGGTTCACCGCCCCGTCGCCGCGGGCGGGATGGCCGAACACCAGGTTCCGCCAGGGCCCGGTCACCACGCCGGCGTCGATCAGGTGGCCGGGGATCAAAGGTGCGGCGAGGCGGCTGCGGTAAGTGAGTACCTCGGGCAGCGCCCGCATCGCCTCCAGCACCGGCGTGCCTTCGGCGTTGGCGCCGAAGCAGATCGCCTGCGGCAACAGCTTCAAAAATCCCGTCACCGTGCTGTAGCGGCCGAGCAGTTCCGTCCGCCAGTCGACAGGCTCGGCATCGGCTGCTGGGACGGTCTCGTTGACCAGCTCCAGTGCGGCGCGCAGCTCGTCGCGGGAGATGATCGCCTCGATCGCCTCCCACACCTGCGACACGCGCGGCTCCTCTTCGGGGCCGCCCCAGTCGTCGGAGGCGAACAGGGTGTTCACCGCGACCGCCAGCCTGGCCGAGGCCCTGGCCAGCTTCGGGTGCTTGCGGACCTTGTCCTTATCGGAGGCGGTGACTGCCTTGTTCACCAGCTCGGTCGCCATGAACAGGTCCAATAGCTCCAAGGTGTCATCGACCGACTTGGCCTCCAGATGCCGGACGGTAGCCAGCAACGTCGCCGATCTGCGCTGGTCGCCATGGCGGCGGACCTGGGAGGCGTCCGCGCTCATCCCGTACCTGGCCAGCTCGCCCAGCCGCCGCGGCGGCACCAGGCTCTCGGCGCCGAGCCCGGCCAGCTCGAGCGCGGTGATCTCGGCGACCTGGTCCAGCGCCTTGATGATCGCCGGGCCGCTGCCGCGCGGCGGCGGGCCCTTGCGCCACCGCTCCAGATCCGACACCCGCGACCCCGGTGGGACCTCCAGCAGCTGGTCCAACACGTACCGCTGGCCCGTCGACAGCAGGCCTTCCAGCACGGCCCACAGCTGGCGGGTCTGCTCGTCGCGAATCCTCGCCACCAGCCGGGCCAGCGTGCTCACCCCCGGCAACAGCACCTTCCGTTTCCGCAGCCACGCCACCCCGTCGAGGAAGATCGCTTTCGGGCCGTCGCCAGACGTCCACGACCGGGCCGCCACCCAGCCGACGAACTCCTTCTCAACGTCGGGGAACTCCTGCAACCCGTAGACCTGCCGGATCTCCCACTGATGATCGAACCGGGTCTTCGTCCGCCCGGTGTACCGCTTCACCTGCGACGGGTCGGCCACCTCCAGTTGAGCGGCTACGAAGTCCACCACCGTGGCCGGCGCCTCGAGGGGATCCTCCAAGAAGGTCCCCAGCCAGCGCACCGTCACCAGCTGCAGCGCAAACCCCAGCTTCATGTGCTCCCCGCGGCGGCGGCCGGCCAGCGCCCGGTCCTCGTCATCGAGGAAGAACACCCGCTCCAGATCCGCCTGCGAAGGCACCTCTGTGTACCGGCCGTATGCTGCGGCCTCATCATCGGTCAGGAACTCCACCGGCATAGACGCAAAGTAGGGCGAAGCCACCAGCGGCCCACCCGCAGCGATCAAACCGTTACACGATCCCGGTCGGCCAGCGTCCACCCCCATCCGAACGGTCAGTGGCGATAACCCAGCGATCTTCACGCCGCTATCGCCACTGACCGTTCCGTTGTTGCTCAAGCCCCGAGGCCGTCGCCGAGGTCACCAGCCTGCTCGGACCGCCCCGTCGCAGCCACTGAACCAGCTGCCACCTTCGCGAGAGGCCGTTCGCGGCGCCCCGTGGTACACGCCCGGCGCAGGCCGACTGCGGAGATGCGCCAGAAACCGCTGGGACAGGCGCCCTTCGGCTAACCCTGGACCTCCTAGCTGCACAGGCCTCCCTTGCCTTCCCAGCTGAACATCCAGCACATCACGTCGAACACGCGGAGCAAGGACATGTGGTCGGCTTGAGCCCCAGCGCGGACCAGCTCCAACTCTTGGACAAGGCCCGGGTCCTCAACGAGCTGGTCGTGCATGTCACGCCACCACTGGTTGTCGATCCTGGGCCTGCTCAGGACTTTCTTGATACGACTGTCGTAGACCGGGAGCAACTGCGGGCGCTTGCGCGCCAGGAGCTTGCCGGCTGCGATGGGACCGACCCTGTTGCTCTCAGGGCGCGGCTCGATGTCGCAGATCGCCCCCATAGCCGCCAAGCCGGCCCCGGACGATATGCGCTACCGCCCGAGGATCTTGCAAGGCAATGCCCGACGGGATCTGGCTGAGCAGGCCGTTAAGCTCGTCGGCCCGGTAGTGGAGGATCTCCAGTGCGTGGTAGCCCTCGATCCGGACGCTGAGCATGGAGACGGCGAGCAGGTCATCAGCGGTGAACACATTGGCGGCTTCTAGCCGGTCGCCACCACCGCCAATCCGCTCAAAGTACGCACCGGAGTAGCGTGCGCGGCCCGCCGCGTCGTCTAGGTAGCGTCTCACCAGGCAGGCGCCGAACTCCACGTTGCGGAGCCGGGCGGGAATGTCGATGGCCATAATGCCTCCTGCAGGATCGACTAAATGGCGCCCTTAGTGACACTGCCGTGCAGGCACCGGAAATGCGGGAAGCGCGCCTGCGCAGGGGCTGGCGCCATCTCAGCGGATCTTGGGCGAGGTCCCTTCAGCGAGCGGATGCTCAGCCGTCCAGCGCCGGTAGTCGTCCTCCGTGGTCTCCTGGCTGCCGGCGAAGATGCCGAAGCGGCACTCGTCGGGGTGCACCTCGCCGAGTGCCGCGAAGTCGATCGCCGTCGGCTTCGGCCAGAGCACGGCGACCCTGCCCTCGGCGACAAGCGGGTGCGCGCTCGGCCATCCAGGATTCCAGACCATGGTGGTGTCGAGTCCGGGGATGCCGAACTCCCGGCTCATGAAGCGCAACTCGCGGCTGCCAACGCGAACGTGCCCCGGCAACTCGATGCGGCGCGTGGGGTCAGGTCCCGCCGAAACCTCCGCGTACAGGCTCCGGCGGCATATGAACACGGTGAAGTCGGCGGGCGGGTCGGTGCCTTGGCGCATCCAGGCCAGCCACTCTGGCTCCATGCTGCTGAAGCGGTGTAGGCCCTGGTCTTTCTGCACCTGTGGCTGGTCATGCTCAGCCTCCGGGTGAAACCGAGAGCAGCCCGACCTTAAGCAGCCACCGGCCAACCGCCGCAGCTTCATCCGCGCTGATCGTTGGCCACGCGTGGCTTGCCGACCTGGGAACCAGCCCTCGGATGACCGGCTGGCCGGCCTGCTCGATGTTCGTGTTCATCCGGTCGTTGCAGTCCTTGCACATGGGCACATGCGCCCCGGGGAGCCTCGGCCAGGTAGCTATGCCGCCGTTTCGGTTCTCGTACGGGCGCCCCGCGTTCTCGCTCTTGAACGGAGCGCCGCCAAGGAAATCGTCCTGGAACCATGCTGGGATGATCCTGCTCGCCCACCCCCACAGAAGGCTGAGGGCACAACACACAGGTCTTGCCCCGGAAACGGTTGGCCACCGCTCAACGATATGGATTCCGGGGCGCATGCTGGCACATGTTGCGCCAAGTTCACCGAGACAACCGGATGGGGCCGTTCCCAGATGCGCCGCGCGGGTGAGGGTCGGCCTCCACAGTGAGGCTCCCCGGCCCGCCCGTAGTTTCCAGACCAAAAACAACGGTAAGAAATGAGGGTTGATCAAGCTCTGCTGCGAGCCATAGCGTGCCGTCCGTTTGGTGACGGTCGATGCTCAGGCGGTGGGTTCGTGGCGACTCAGGACGTGTTCTCGGCGGAGGAACTGGCGCGGCTTCGGGGCTTCCCGGAGATCAACCGGGCCGAGCTGATCCGGTACTTCACGTTGACCGGTGCGGACGAGGCGTTCGTGCGTCAGTTCCGCACGGGCCGCAACGTGCTGGGTGTGGCGGTCCAGCTGTGCACGCTGCCGTGGCTCGGGTTCGTGCCCGATGAGGTCGCCATGGCGCCGGACGCCGTGGTGGGCCGGTTGTCGCAGCGGCTCGGGATCGCGATGGGTGAGCTGCGTGGGTACGGCGAGCGGGAGCAGACCCGGACGGATCATCTGCGGGAGAGTGGCCGGTACGCCGGCTGGCGGTCGATGGACACCGGCGAGTGGAAGGACCTTGACGAGTTCCTGTTCGCCCGGGCGATGGAGCACGACTCGCCGAAGCTGCTGTTCCGGTTGGTTTGCGAGTACCTGCTGTCGTCGCGGGTGATCCGGCCAGGGGTGATCCTGTTGCTGCGGCGGGTGGCCGCGGCTCGGGCTCACGCGAGGACGGAGACCTGGGCGCGGGTGCGGCACCTGCTCTCCGACCGGCGGTGCGCCGATTTGGACCTTCTGTTGGTCCCGGACGCCTATCTCGGCCGGACTCCGCTGGCCTGGCTGGGTGTGGGCCCGACGTCGTCGAGCCCGGCCGCGGTAAAGGCGGAGTTGGAGAAGTTGGCCTACCTGCGGCGCCTCGACGCGCACACCGCTGGACCTGTCGATGCTGCCTGCGGAGAGGCGTCGGTTCCTGGCCGGCGTGGGCCGCCGGTTGACCGGGCAGGCGTTGCAGCGGCGCGAGCCGGAACGCCGGTACCCGATCCTGCTGACGCTGCTGTCGCAGTCGGCCGTCGACGTGCTCGACGAGACGCTGCTGCTGTTCGACCAGGCGATCAGCGGCCGGGAGTCCGCGGCGAAGCAGAAGGTCGCCGAGGCCCTGGCCGAGCGGGCCAAGGGCGGCGAGAACCGGCAGGCGCTGCTGGACGAGATCCTGACCATCGTGCTCGACACCGCGATCGGCGACGAGCAGATCGGCAGCATGCTGCGCACCAGCATCGGCCTGGACCGGATGCGCGCGGCGTGGGCCGAACGCCGCGAGCGGCTGCCCCGCGACCACGGCCAGCTCAGCATGCTGGACGCCTCGATGTCGTACCTGCGCCAGTTCGCCCCAGCCGTGCTGGCCGCGGTCCAGTTCGACGGCGGGCCCGGCACCGAGCAGCTGATGCAGGCCGTCGGGATCCTGACGGGTCTGTACGCGACCGGTGCCCGGAAGGTCCCGGCCGACGCGCCGGTCGGGTTCGTGCCAACGAAGTGGGCCGGCTACCTCGTCGCCGCGGAGCAGGCCGGCGAGGTCACCACGTACCGCAGGTACTGGGAACTGGCCGTGCTGGTCGGCTTGCGGGACGGGCTGCGCTCCGGCGATGTCTTCGTGCCCGGCTCGCGCCGGTACGCCGATCCCGCGTCGTTCCTACTCACGCCCGAGGCGTGGGCGCCGCAGAAGGTGGAGTTCTGCCACCTGGTCGGCAAGCCGGTCGAGGCCGCCGACGCGCTCGCCCAGGCCGACGACGAGCTGCACACCGCCCTGGCCGACCTGGAGACCCAACTGGCGAAGGGCAACCCGGGCGAGGTCCGGCTCACCGACGACGGAGAGCTGATCATCCCGCCGCTCACAGCCGAGGACGTGCCCGCCGAAGCCGACGCGCTACGTGCCGAACTGGCCGAGATGCTGCCGCGGGTGCCGATCGCGTCGGTGCTGGTGGAGGTCGACGCCCGGACCGGGTTCACCGACCATCTGGTGCACGCCGGCGGGAAGGTCGCCCGGCCGGCCGAGCTCAAACGCAACCTGATGTACGTGATCATCGCCGAGGCCACGAACATGGGCCTGTCCGCGATGGCCGACTCCTGCGGAGTGCCGTACGACGTGCTCGCCTGGACCGCCGAGTGGTACTTCCGGCCCGAGACCCTGGAAGCGGCGAACGCCGCGGTGGTCAACTACCACCACCGGCTGCCGCTCACGAGGGCGTTCGGCTCGGGCACCCTCTCGTCGTCGGACGGGCAGCGGTTCCCGGTCAAGGGCAAGTCCATCACCGCACGGCACCTGTCCCGGTACTTCGCCCGAGGGCAGGGCGTCTCCACCTACACCCACGTCTCCGACCAACACTCGACCTTCGACACGAAGGTCATCGTGGCGACCGCACCGGAGTCGCACTACGTCCTCGACGGGCTGCTCGGAAACGGGACCGACCTGCCGGTCTTCGAGCACGCCACCGACACCCACGGCGCGACCCTGGCCAACTTCGCCTTGTTCAACCTGGTCGGCAAGCAGCTGTCGCCGCGCATCCGCGACCTGGGGAAGATCACCCTGTACCGGACCGGGCCCCGCGCCGACTTCCTGGACCGCTACCCGCGCGCCGGGGCGCTGCTGACCCGGCGGCTAAACCTGGACCTGATCGCGGACATGTGGGACGACCTGCTGCGCGTTGCCGCGTCCGTGCAGGGCGGGCATGCCACCGCGGCGCTGGTGGTCGGGAAGCTGTGCTCGTCGAAGCGGCAGCAGAATGCGCTGACCAGCGCGATCAAGGAGTACGGGGCGCTGCGCCGCACCGTCTACGCCGCCCGCTACCTGGCCGACGAGACCTACCGGCGCCGGATCGCCCGGCAGCTGAACAAGGGCGAGAACCTGCACGCCCTGCGCCGATCCCTCGCGTACGCCGGCGAGGGAGCGCTGCGGCGCCGGCACCACGAGCAGCAGACCGAGCAGATGTGGTGCCTGACCCTGGCCACCAACGCGATCGTCTGCTGGTCAACGGAGTACCACGGCCTCGGCGTGGCCGCCCTGCACCGGACGGGCCGCCAGGTCGACAACGATGTCCTGGCGCACATCTGGCCGACCCACCACGAAAACGTCCACTTCTACGGCACCCACTCCGTCGACATCGACGGCGAACTCGCCCAGCTCGACACCGATGGCTACCGGCCGCTGCGCCTGGCCCAGGTTGCCGCGGCAATCGGCTGACCAGGCTCCGGTGACGGCTGTGCCCGCCGACAGGTAGGTCGGCGGGCACCGGCCGACTGGCTGGGCTGATCAGGCCGGTAACGGTGAGCAGGGTGCTGGGCTGTTCAGTCAGCGCGGCAATCTGCAGGCCGCGTCACCGCAGCCACGGACCGCACCTTGATCCCGTAGGGCCTGCACTCCACCTCTTCCTGGAGCAGCCTCGTCGTCCCGCTGAGAGGCGTACGCGGCTCAACGGCGTGTACTCAGACTGTGGGTTGCTCGCTGGGGAAGAAGACCTTCTCGGCCTGGTCGTGGTGGGTGTGCAGATCCCAGTACAGCGGCGCGATCTCTTCCGGTGCGGTGGCGCCCGGCTGGCGGCCGAGCCACGCGCCGATCGCTATGTGGCCGACCTGTACTCCTCGGGGAGCGGCGGCGGCGTGCAGACCGTGGGCCCAGTTGCGCAGCCACGCCGCGGCCGGGGCGACGTTGCCGAACATGTCGTGACCGAGCTCCGGGCGCACGGACGAGGCGCCGGTGGTGAACAGGATCGTGCCCGAGCCTCGGGCGAGCATCTCCGGAAGCACCTGGTTAACCGCCGCCACGGCGCCGTGCACGTGGAAGTCGAGCTGGATCTGCACGTTGTCGTGGGTCAGCTCGGTGGAGGAAGCCAACGGCAGCGCCGGGTTGGACGGCGAGTACTCAAGGACGTCGATCTGCCCGAATCGCTGCTTGACCGCCGCGAGGCCGGAGACGATCGCTGGCCGGTCGAGTACGTCGGCGGCGAAGGCCGCCGCTTCGATGCCCTGGTCGGTCAGTTCGGCCACGACCGGGTCCAGCTTGGCCGGGGTACGCGACAGCAGCGCGACCTGGTGGCCTTCCTTGCCGAAGGTCTGGGCGATGGCGAGCCCCATTCCGGGACCGGCACCCATGATGGCGATGGTAGGCATGACTTCTCCTTCGATGAGAACAGCGTTATGAACAGCGGGATTCGGTCGGGACCGAGTCCCGCTCGAGTTGGTGGGCGGAAGAGGTGAAGGCGGGGCGCCGCGTACAGCTGCGCGGCGGCGGCGTGCAGGGCCGGTCAGTTGCTGATCCGCAGCTCCTGCTGCGCGTATCGCACGTCGTCGGCCTGAGCGAGCATGAACTGCGCGAGGTCGGCCCGGGAGATGCGCGAGCCAACCCGGTCCCCGGTTACGGTCCCGGTGCGCACCTTGACCCTTCCCGATCCGGGCTTGTCGTTGGGCGCGGTGACGACCACGATGGTCCAGCCTCGATCCGAGCCGCGAATGGCCTCGCCTACCTCGGCCGACTCGTTGACAAAGGAGCGGGTGGCGGGCAGCAGCCTGAACAGGGCGAAGCTCGCGCTGCGCAACGCGCGTAGCAGGGGGTTGCGGGGAATCAAGATGCTCGGCCCCCAGCTGTAGACGAGCCTGCGGACGCCGTGTGCGCGCATCGCGGCCAGGATGTTGCCCGTTCCCGACGCGAGGGGCAGGTCCCTAGGACCGCCGAAGATCTTGGGGCTCAGGGCGGCGAGGACGGCGTTGGCGCCGCGGACGGCGTCGGCGACGGCCGCCTCGTCGGTCAGATCGCCCTGCGCGACCCGCAGCCGTTCGTGGCGCAGGGTGAGCTTCGCCGGATTTCGCATCAACGCCACCACGTCGTGCCCGGCGGCGAGTGCCTGCTCGGCCAGGTGCGTGCCGGTGCGTCCGCTGGCCCCGAAGATGGTCAGTTTCATCAAGTCTCCCGAGCCTGGTCAGAACCGAATCGCCGAACAAAATGAGGCTGTCCTCATGTTGTTCGGCGAGCATAGCACGGAAGTTGAGGTCATCCTCAAGTTGGTAGGCTGTGGGGCATGTCCCCTGAACGCGCACCAGCCGCGACCGCGGCCTCCGCTCCCGCCCGGCCGCTGCGCCGCGACGCCCAGCGCAACCGCGACTCGCTGCTGGCCGCCGCCCGGGCCGTGTTCGCCGAGCAGGGGATGCAGGCGTCGCTGGAGCAGGTCGCCAAGCGTGCCGGGGTGGCCATCGGCACGCTCTACAACCACTTCCCCGTTCGGCTGGACCTGGTGCAGGAGGTCTTCGCCGGCAAGCTCGCGATCTGGGTCGCCGCTGCCGAGCAGGCCCTGAGCATGGACGACGCGTGGGAAGGGCTGTGCCTGTTCCTGGAAACCATGTGCGAACTGCAGGCCCGCGACCGGGGCTTCAACGACTTCGCCTCGATCCGGCTGCCGGAGACCGCCTGCCTGGCCGGCCAGCAGACCCGCATCCATGAGCTCGGCGTGCGCATCGTCGAACGGGCGCGAGAGCAGGGTCGCCTCCGACCTGACCTGGTACCCGAGGACCTCGCCTTCGTCATCTGGTCCCACAGCCGGATCATCGAGGCGACCGACGGCATCGCCCCGCACGCCTGGCGCCGCCACCTGTACCTGATGCTCGACGGCTTCCGCGCCGAGCGCGCCCACCCGCTCCCCGAACCACCCCTGACCCCCACGCAGCTCTACCGCGCCATGCTCCGGCTCGGCGACGCCGACAACGGCGCCGACTGACCGCCCGGACCCGCCGATTCGGCCACCGTCATGCCGGACGCTGCCACCGCGCCATCGGCAGGGCTCCCGGTCTCACAAACGGGGGGGGGGGGGGCCATTGTGAGAACCGGTGCGCAGCCCGGTCGCGGAGCATGCTTTCGGGCCGGTTTCGTTCTCACAACACGTTCTCACGCAAGTGTGTCGGGGCAAGGTTCTGAGAAATGTTTGTGCGAGTATCCGGGCATGGCCGTCGACGAGAACCGTGAATCAAGCTCGCGTGACGCCGACGATGTTGAGCGGCATCCATGCCCGCGGTGTCAGGTGCAGCCCGGCTCGCCGTGCCGGTCGCGGTCCGGGGTCGTCGCGACGTCGTATCACACCGGACGGTTCACCAAGATCGGCCGGCTAGCAAGGCGTTGCGGGTGCTTACCCCGGTCGACCGTGGCCCGGGCCAGCCGTGGCGGCCCGGCACCCCACCGCCGACGCCGCTGCCAGCCGACACCCCGGCCGCGGACATCCGGATCGGGTACGCCCGGTGCAGCACCCTGACCCAGGAACTGCGGTCACAGCTGGACGCGCTCGCCGCGCACGGCATCCCCCGCGACAAGATCTTCTCCGAGAAGATCTCCACCCGGATGCGGGTGCGGCCACAGTTCGAGGCAGCCCTCGCCAAAGCCCGCGACATCAAGGCCCACGCCCCGCACTGCCGCGTCATCTTCACCGTCAACGAGATGAAACGCCTCGGCCGCGACGCCGCCGAACTCACCGCCCTCGCCGACCACCTCGTCGCCCATGGCCTGGTCCTGGAAATGCTCGCCGGCCCGCTGCCCGGCATCTACGACCCCACCGGTCCGGGCCGGATCCTGTTTGCGTTCTTCGCCGCCCTCGCCGAGACCGAACGCGACAACATCCGCGAAGGCACCCTCGAAGGCCTCGACGCCGCCGCCCGCCAAGGCAAGCACGGCGGCCGGCCCCCGGTCATCACCGAGGACATGCTGCACACCGTCCTGCGGCGACGGGCCGCCGGCGAGACCGTCGAGCAGATCCAACCAGACCTGATCATCCCAACCGGCAAACGCAAAGGCCGCAACCCGAGCGTCGCCAGCATCTACCGCGCGCTCGCCGCGCACGAGAAAGTCCAGGCGTACCCGGATGCCGTCGAGCAGGCTCACGCCGAGCATGCACGGCGCCGCGGTGACGACGTCCCGGCGATCGTGCGGCCCCGATCCGCTCGCGTGCTCGACCCGATCGACCCCGAGCTGGCCGCCCGGATCCAGGGCCGCCCTCTCGACCGGCCCGAGTAGACGGGCCGCCTCTGCGCGCGCATCCCACATGCCGAAACCACGGAAAACGGTGAATCGGTCTTCCGGTGACCCGCCTCCTTGAGGCATCACCCCAGGGTGCGGTCCTAGATCAACTGCTTAGCGTTGTTTTTGGTCTGGAAACTACGGACGGGCCTAGAGGAGAATGCCTGAGAAGTCAGGGGAAAACGTCACCTAACGTGCCAGTCACCGGACGCTCCGCAACTGGCCGGTGAACGCAGAGCGGCCCCGGCCCTCAGCGGCTGTCAATCCGCCTGACTGTCGTACCGCGCGGCGATAATGGGCGCCGTGGACAGCAGCCACTACAGCCTGGTCATCGCGGCCGCCCACGCCGCGGGACCGTGTGCTCCCGGTGCGGAGGCAGCCTGGGGCCGCCGGGTGCACGCCCTGACCGTGGACCTGCACCTGGTCGCCCAGCAGGCACGGCAGGACATCGAGCGGCTGGAGTCAGCCCGGACCTTCATCGCGTTCCTGGAGCAGGTTGAGGTCGAGGAATCGAGCCGCCGCGGGCTGCTCACGTTGCGCCTGCCGTCCGGCGAGAGCGAGCCGATCCGTACCGAGCAGGAGAACACCGACCGCGGGCGGGCGCTGATCGAACGGGCCCGGTCCCTGGCAGGACGCTGGGTGCTGGTCTACCGGTACAACGAGCAGAAGACGGGCCAGCGGACCCAGTTGGTCCGGATGCTGGCGCACCTGATGGATCTCGGCGTCGACGGGGCCGTGCCCAACACCACGGCGAAGAAGATAGTGCTCCAGGAAGCGGGTGGCGACATGGCCCGCGCCCAGGAGGCGTGGGCGGCGGCGGGCCTGCCGGGGACCGGGCCGATCAGCGTCGGCCAGCTGGAGCAGGCCCGCGCTGCCGCGCGGCAGCCCAGATAAGGGACGGGGAGAGTGCAGTCGCCGTCGCCGCAGCAGAAACGATAACAGCAAGAAGCACCTGAGAGCAGCAATGCCCGCTGACGGCTGATGGGGGAATCCGGGCCGGATCAACCCGGTCCGGACCGAACCGAGCCGGTCCGGCCCGGACCACTTATCACCGGCAGCCTCCGGCGCGACCCCGGTTCGCAGGGATGCTTCTTGCTGTTATCGTGATGGACGGATAGTCTGGGAGCATGCCCGTTCCGGACCCGCGCACGCTGGCCAGCGAGGCGGCCGACGACTTCATCCGCCATCTGGCCCGCCGCCAGTTCAGCAGCACCACCCAGCGGCTCCGCCGGCATTTCCTCGACGAGTACCTCCAGCATGCCCGGCTGGCGACCGGCACCATTCAGATCACGGTCGGCGAGCTGATGGACCCCGTGCGCGCCGACGAATGGCTCTCCGACGCGGCTGCGGGCAAGATCCGCACCCGCAACACCCGTTACGGTCCCGATGCCGCCGCCTATCCCAACTCGATGCGCGTGCGCATCGACTCCTACAACGCCTTCACGGAGTTCCTCGGCCTGCCTGGGCGCCGTGACAGTCCACCGCCCGCCCGCGGCTTCTACCTGACCCCCGCCGATACCGGGCGAGTCCTGCACGACCTGACCGTCCGCAGGCCCATCCACGCCAACGCCGCGACGTCGCTGCGTACCGCCGCCCTGGCCGCGCTCGTCGCTGACACCGGCCGGGGCGTCCCCGAGCTCGCGTGCCTCAACGTCGGCGCCCTGCACCTGGACGACGAAGCGCGCGTCGAACTCGCCGACGGCCCCTGCCCGCTCGCCGGGCCGACCGTGCAGATCCTCTCCCGGTGGCTGGGCGCCCGGGCGACGATCATCGCCGAACTCCAGGGCAGCGACCCTGGCTACCTGTGGATCCCGACCAAGCCCGGGCGGCCGCGCCACGGCCGCCCGCCCGTCAAGCCCGGCCTCAGCCGCGCGGCCGTCCGCACCCTCCATGCCGCCCACCGCACCCTCGTCAGCCAGCTGCTGGGCGCCCCGCTTCGCCCAGGAGCCCTCCGCGACTACGGTGCCACGGGGGAGAGCGGGCGGCGCGAATGACCGCTCGTACGGCACGGCGCCGGCGCAAGGAGGCGGAGGTGATGCTGCCAGCCGGGACGGCATCCTGGCCCCGCCTGATCGACGGCCCCGCGAGCCGCGTTCCTGACGAGAACCATGGCCCGCGGCAGCCGTTTCCGGACGGGGGAGAGGATCTCACTACAAGCAGTAGTACGGGTTGCGCCGGAAGAGGCCGAAATTGCCCGCAGAACAGCACGCCGTGGAAGGTACTGCTCCTGCGGAACTGGGAGTAACCCAGCGTTGAGCTGGGAGGGTTCGGCGAAGGTTGCGCCCGTTGCCGCGGACTGAAAGGCCTTTAGTCCCTATCGGATTGCCCTAACGCCGGTAGTGCGGAAAGCGCCGAAAAGCTAGCGTCAAGGGTGTTGACAGCGGCTCCCCGCTGGGTAGCCGCGGCGTTTGTTCTAGGGGGAGCTGATGGTTACCCAGATGCGGGAAACGCGCCGGGACCTTGGTGATACACCGTCTGATGATTCCTGGCGGGGTTTCCGCGGCCAGGTGTGGCGGGATTCGGTCGACACCCGCGGTTTCATTCAGGACAACTACACGCCATACGAGGGCGGCGCTGATTTCCTGGCTGGCCCGACCGAGCGCACGAAGGGCATCTGGGCCCGGCTGACGGCGATGTTCCCCGTCGAGCGGGAGCGTGGCGTGTACGACGTGGACGCCCGTACCCCCGCGTCGATCACCGCGCACGCTCCGGGTTATATCGACCAGGACGCGGAGCTTATCGTCGGCCTGCAGACCGATGCGCCGCTGAAGCGGGCCATCATGCCCAACGGCGGGTGGCGCGTGGTCGAGACCAGCCTGCGGACCTATGGCTACGAGGTCGACCCGCGGGTCAAGGAGATCTTCACCAAGTACCGCAAGACCCACAACGACGGCGTCTTCGACGCCTACACCGCGGAGATACTCGCGGCCCGCCGGGCGCACGTCATCACCGGCCTGCCCGATGCCTACGGACGCGGCCGGATCATCGGTGACTACCGCCGGGTCGCCCTCTACGGGGTGGACCGCCTGATCGCGGACAAGCTGCAGAGCAAGTCCTCGATGGACGCGCTGCCGTCCGATGAGCCCGTCATCCGTGACCGGGAGGAACTAGCCGAGCAGATCCGGGCGCTGGCCGAACTGGCGGAGATGGCAGCGAGCTACGGCTTCGACATCTCCAGGCCGGCCAGCACCGCGCAGCAGGCCGTGCAGTGGCTCTACTTTGGCTACCTGGCCGCGGTGAAGGAGCAGAACGGCGCGGCCATGTCGCTGGGCCGCACGTCCACGTTCCTCGACGTCTACCTGCAGCGGGACCTCGACGAGGGCCGGATCGACGAGTCCGCCGCCCAGGAGCTGATCGACGACTTTGTGATCAAGCTGCGGATCGTCCGGTTCCTGCGGACCCCGGAATACGACTCACTGTTCTCCGGTGACCCGACGTGGGTGACCGAGGCGATCGGCGGCATGGGCAGCGACGGGCGGACGCTGGTCACCAAGACATCGTTCCGGCTGCTGCAGACGCTGAACAACCTCGGGCCTGCCCCGGAGCCGAACCTCACCGTGCTGTGGTCGGCCCGGCTGCCGCAGGGCTTCAAGGACTTCGCCGCCCGGGCCTCGATCGAGACCAGCAGCCTCCAGTACGAATCCGATGAGCTGCTGCGCGAGGTGACCGGGGACGACACGGCGATCGCCTGCTGCGTCTCCGCGATGCCGGTCGGCAAGCAGATGCAGTTCTTCGGGGCGCGGGTCAACCTGGCGAAAACGCTGCTGTACGCCATCAACGGCGGGCGGGACGAGATGAGCGGCGAGCAGGTGGCACCGCCCAGCCCGCCGGTGACGGGGGAGTACCTCGACTTCGACGACGTCCGGGCCAGGTTCGACGCCGAGATGGACTGGCTGGCCAGGGTCTACGTCGAGGCCCTCAACATCATTCACTACATGCACGACAAGTACGCTTACGAGCGCCTTGAGATGGCGCTGCACGACCACCCGGTGCGCCGCACGATGGCGATGGGAATCGCGGGCCTGGCGGTCGTCGCGGACAGCCTGTCCGCGATCAGGGACGCGCGGGTGAAGGTGATCCGCGACGACACCGGCCTCATCGTGGACTACCAGGTTGAGGGCGGCTACCCGGCGTACGGGAACAACGACGACCGGGTGGACCAGCTCGCTGTGTGGGTCGTCGGACGGTTCATGGCCAAGGTCCGGCAGCACCGCACCTACCGGGACGCCGTGCACACCCAGTCGGTCCTGACCATCACGTCCAACGTGGTGTACGGGAAGGCAACGGGCAACACCCCGGACGGCCGGCGGGCGGGCGAGCCGTTCTCGCCGGGGGCGAACCCGATGAACGGCCGCGATCAGCACGGCTGGGTCGCCTCGGCACTGTCGGTGGCGAAGCTGCCGTACGATCAGGCGCTGGACGGCATCTCCCTGACCAGCACGCTGGTGCCCTCCGTGCTGGGCAAGACCCGGGCGGAGCAGGTCGCCAACCTGACGGGCCTGCTCGACGGCTACTTCGACGGGTCCGGTTACCACGTCAACATCAACGTGCTCAACCGGGACACCCTGGTCGACGCGATGGAGCACCCGGAGAAGTACCCGCAGCTCACGATCAGGGTCTCCGGCTACGCGGTGAACTTCGTGCGGCTGACCCGTGAGCAGCAGGAGGACGTGCTGCACCGGACGTTCCACGGTGCGCTGTAGTTGTCCACGACGCGGCGCACGCGGCTCGCGATCACGCCGGTGCGGGAGCACCACGGCGGGTCACGCGCTGAGCTGGAGGCGGAACTCGCGGCCGAGGGTGATCCGGAGATCGGCTATTACCACTCCTATGAGATCACCGGGTCAGTCAACGGACCGGGCATCCGGTTCATGCTGTACCTGTCCGGCTGCCCGCTGCGGTGCCAGTACTGCCAGAACCCCGACATGTGGACCATGCACAACGGGCGGCCGGTAACGGTGGGCCGGATGCTCGACGAGGTCGCCAAGTACGCCAGCTTCATCCGGACTGCACACGGCGGGATCACGGTCAGCGGGGGCGAGCCGATGCTGCAGATCCGCTTCCTCGAAGCGCTGCTGCACCGGTGCAGGCAGGATCTCGGCCTGCACACGGCGGTCGACACCTCAGGCTTCCTCGGCGCCCGCGCGTCGGAGGGCTTCCTGGACCTGGTGGACCTGTTCCTGCTGGACATCAAGGCCGGTGATGAGGAGCTGTGCCAGCTGGTGACCAGCGCGGAGCTGGAACCGACGCTGCGCTTCGCCCGCCGCTCTCCGGCCGCGGCAACCGGATGTGGCTGCGCTACGTGCTGGTGCCCGGGCTCACCGACGCCGAGGACGACGTTGAGAAGGTGGCCCGGTTCATGAGCACGCTGGCCCACGTGGAGCGGGTGGAGGTGCTGCCCTTCCATCAGCTGGGCGCGGGCAAGTGGACTGATCTCCGGCTCCCGTACCAGCTGGCCGACGTGCCACCCGCCCCCCCGGAGCTGGTGCGGCGGGCGGAGGCCCAGTTCCGGGCCCACGGCCTGACCGTCGTCTGAGCCCGGTGGCCGGTCAGCCGGCGCCAGGCGATACAGCACAGCCCGCTCCGTACGTGGTGTCCTGCGTGCTGTCACTGCCCATGCACATAGTTTCCCAGTGATCACAGGCATGGTCATTGAGGGGGAGGTTGGCATGCCCGTCACGCCGTCCAGGCGCACTGGCCCTGTGGCGTACGTGCGGACCGTCTTCGCGGTCTATGAGGTCGCGTGCGTGACACAACCGCGCCTATTCCTCCGGTGCTACGAGCCGCGCATATGACCCGACCGCTCAGCGCCTCGTCTCGTATCTGGTCAGCACGATGCCGCCAGGGAACGTCCGCGTCTCCACCAGGTTCAAGCTGACCCAGCTATCCAGCGCCGTGAAGAACGGCGTGCCGCCGCCCACCAAGACCGGGTAGGTGGCCAGTGCGTACTCGTCGATCAGCCCGGCCCGCATGGCAGCCCTGGCGAGCGTCGCGCCGCCGATGCCCATCGGGCCGCCGTCCTCGGCCTTGAGCCGGGTGATCTCGTCGACCGCGTTGCCGGCGACCAGGCGGGTGTTCCAGTCGACCTTGTTGATCGTCGAGGAGAACACCACCTTCGGTGTGTCCCGCCAGTTGTGCGCAAACGCGATCTCCGCCGGGGTGGCGCTGGGCTGCTGGTCGCCGGTCGGCCAGTAGGAGCTCATCGTCTCCCACAGCTTGCGCCCGTACAGCGACAGGCCGCTCGCCCGCTCCTGGTCGAGCCACCACTGGAACAGTTCGTCGCTCGGCGGCCCGCTCCAGCCGATGTCGCCGCCGGGTGCGGCGATGTAGCCGTCCAGGGTCAGGTTCATGCCGTAGATCAGTTTCCGCACGACGCCAGCCTCCAGTGAGTCGGTCTCCGGTGTACAGACCGGCGCGGAGCGAGAAAGTCATCGGTATGACGATCTTGGGCGCGCGGGTAGTCCTCGTGCTCCGGGCTCAGGCGGCGTACCCCGGCCCAGCGAACACGAGTTAGTACGCGCGGCCGAAGATGAGCCGTTTGCCGTAAACGGTTGGCTGGCCGCACCGGACGCAGTCTCCCTGCTCCGGCTGGCCGTCCGCCGGGATGACGCGCGGCGTGGCGGCGGTGGCGGCTTTGATGTCGTCTTCACATCCGGTCTGGCCGCAGTGAAAGGCCCGGGCCCAGCCGACTGCCACTGCCGCCGTGAAATCGTCCCAGGTGCCCGTCGTGGCAGTCCGCTGGTCGCGGAACTCGGTGGCCCGCCGCAGCAGCAGATCCTGGAAGGCGGTCAGCTCGGCGTTCAGCGCAGTGGCGGCAGGATGAGGCCCTTGTCGTCCCCATGCGTCATGATCACTCCGCCGATCATGCGCGTGGTCATGCCCCACGATGTGGTGTGGCATAGCTCCAGCTCACCGCTCTCGGCCGCGTACTGGATGCCGAAGGCCTTGGCGAAGTTCGTGCCCGTGTAGTGCGCCGTGCCGGCCTGCAGGGCCCGCCCGTCGCGCATCATCGCCTCAAGGGTGTAGGTCCGCCGGGCGCCGGGGAACCGCTCGCCGGGCGTCTTCTCGCCCGTGATCACCGGCATGGCGGCGACATCTGCGCACACATGGGCGTAGAGGCTGAGCGCGAGGAGGGTCTCCCGCATCGCGTCGGCCTCGTCGGCGTGCGCCGTATGACCCTCCTGCCACAAGAACTCCGTGGTGCGCAGCCACATCCGCGGCCGCATCTCCCACCGGACCACGTTCGCCCACTGGTTCAGCAGCATGGGCAGATCCCGGTGCGAGCTGATCCACTTGGACATCATCTCGCCGATGACGGTCTCGGAGGTCGGCCGGACGACCAGTGGCTCCTCCAGCTCCTTGCCGCCAGCGTGGGTGACGACCGCCAACTCCGGCGCGAAGCCCTCGACGTGCTCAGCCTCGCGCTCCAGGTAGCTCTGCGGGATCAGCAGGGGGAAGTAGGCGTTGACGTGACCGGTCTCCTTGATCCGCCGGTCGAGGTCGGCCTGCAACAGCTCCCACATCCGGTATCGTACGGGCAGATCACCATCGCGCCCCTGACCGGTCCCCGGTCCACAAGCTCAGCCTTGAAGACGACCTGGTTGTACCAGTCGGAGAAGTTCTCGCTCTGAGCAGTTACTCCACGTTCATCGCGCGCCACGCACCGAGGATAAGGGATCATGCCTGCTGGCACGGCCTGGATTTCCGGCCCACGGACCACTTTCTTGATCACGGGAACCGGCATGCTCGTAATGGCCGGCTCGATTGCGGGAGATTACTCCAACGCCATGTCTTCGTAGAGCGATCGGCGGTTTGGCTCCGGTGATCCACCGGTGCAGTGGATCTTTGGAGAACCTGGGTTGCGGCCACTGGTAAGTAAGTGCCACGGTCCGCCTCATCTCCTGCCGGAAAAGCCCCGCGGGCGCGTTTCGGACCAGGTTCACTGAGACCGGGACCAGGTTCGGTGAGACAGGACAGCCGTCCTCAGTGTGCCCGTTCGGGAGCAGGCCCTGCTCCGCTTAACTTTACATAATGCACATTATCGGCGTTGAGACTAATCGACCGTTGTTTGTCCCGTCTTGAGACTGTCCCGTGACAGCCATCGTGTCGTTTGACAGCCATCATGTCGGGAGACATGACGGAGGCCGGGGGTATCCGACAAGAATGTGAGACGGCAAACCACAGCCGTGACGACTTGATCATCCGTCTCACCCGCTGGGCAGGATTTGCTGGGCGCGGCGGGCCGCGGCCATGAGCTGTTCATGCTCGGCGGCGGAGACGAGGCCGTCCTGCAGGTGGGTCACGCCGGCAAGGACGCGGCGGGCTACTGCGTCCAGTCGTGCTCGCGGGGCCAGGCCCTGGGCGAGCTGGCGGGTTGCCGCCGTGGACACGCCGGGACGGGTGAGGATCGCCAGGGCTGACTGGAGCATTTCCCGGTCGGGCCGGACCGCGTCACGAACCGAGGTGCCGGAAAGGGAAACGTCCAGCCCCTGGGCATCGGCCTCGGCGATCGCGGCCCGGCGGATCTCCGCGAAGCGGCCGACCAGGGCCAGCGCCTCCTCACGGGCGATATCGGCTGCGGCCATCCGCGTCAGCGGGTCCAGCCCGGCCAGCCACCCTATGAGGCTTTCCGCGTCGATTCCGGGCCGTTCCCCGGCCTGCCGGTTGGGCTCTGTCACTGTCGGAGTCCCTCGCGCTCGATCGCGTCGAACCGTGCGACGACCCGCCGTACTTGTGCAGCGACTGCCCATGCC
>CAVZKY010000083.1:0-80594 GCA_963775825.1 uncultured Actinomycetes bacterium | reverse complement strand
GGGTCGCCCCCCCGGGCCAGCACAGCTAACCGCCCATGGCGTGGGCGCCGCCGTCGACGTGCACGATCTCAGCCGTCGTGGCCGGGAACCAGTCGGACAGCAGGGCCACGCAGGCGCGGGCTGCGGGCTCCGGATCGGTCATGTTCCAGCCCAGCGGCGCGCGCTCCCCCCACAGCCCCTCGAACCGGTCAAAGCCGGGGATGCTCTTGGCCGCCATCGTGCGCAGCGGCCCCGCCGACACCAGGTTCACCCGGATGCCCCTACCGCCGAGGTCGCGGGCCAGGTAACGCGAGCACGACTCCAGGCCGGCCTTGGCCACGCCCATCCAGTCGTACCCGGGCCAGGCGCGGCTGGCGTCGAAGTCGAGGCCGACGATCGAGCCGCCGCCGTTCATCAGCGGCAGCGCGGCCATGGCCAGGGCCTTCAGCGAGAACGTAGACGCCTGCAGCGCCACGGACACGTCCTCCCAGCGCGTGTTCAGGAAGTTGCCGCCCAGCGCTTCCTGCGGCGCGAACCCGATCGCATGCACCACCCCGTCGAGGCGGTCGACGTAGCCGGAGGTCCTCCTCGCCAGCGAATCCAGCTGGACGGGGTCGGTCACGTCCAGTTCCAGGACCGGCGGCGGATCCGGCAGCCGTTTGGCGATGCGCTCCACCAGGCTCAGCCCGCCGTAGCCGGTCAGCACGATCGTCGCGCCCTCCTGCTGGGCCACCCTGGCCACGTGGAACGCGATCGAGGAGTCGGTCAGCACGCCGGTGACGAGAATGCGCTTGCCCGCCAGGATTCCCATGGCGGTCAGTGTCCCATGCCGAGGCCGCCGTCCACCGGGATGACCGCCCCGGTGATGTAGGCCGCGTCGTCGCCGGCCAGGAACGACACGACCCCAGCCACCTCGTGGGGGGCAGCGTACCGGCCCAGGGGGACCGCGCCCAGGATCGTCGCCTTCCGGTCCTCCGGCAGTGCGGCGGTCATGTCGCTGTCCACGAAGCCGGGGGCGACCACGTTCGCGGTGATGCCGCGGGAGCCCAGCTCGCGGGCCAGCGAGCGGGCGAAGCCGACCAGCCCGGCCTTGGACGCCGCGTAGTTGGCCTGGCCGGCCGAGCCGTACAGGCCTACCACCGAGGAGATGAAGATGAGGCGGCCCCTGCGCGCCCGGACCATGCCCCGCACCGCCCGCTTGGCGACCCGGTAGGCGCCGGTCAGGTTGGTGTCCAGCACGCTCGTGAAGCCGTCCTCGCTCATCAGGGCCAGGAGCTGGTCGTGGGTGATCCCGGCGTTGGCCACCAGCACCTCCACCGGGCCCTGCTCGCCTTCGACCTGCTTGACGGCGGCGTCCACCGATCCGGCGTCCCGCACGTCGCAGGGCACGACGGCCAGGCCCTCGACGGGGTCCCCGGCCCGCGAGGTGACCGTGACGCTGTCTCCGTCGGCGGCGAGCCGCCGCGCGATGGCCAGACCTATCCCCCGGTTTCCCCCCGTCACCAGGACGCTGCGTCCCATCCGCCGTTCCACCTCCACGTTGGCCTGCAATCGTGGTGAGCGTACCGGTCACCCGTCCGCGGCGGTGACATCCGGTCGGCCCGAAACGCCGCCTGGGGCCGTTCCGCGCTGTGCGATAGGTTGCTGACGTGACTCATGGTGGCCAGCACGACATAGATCCCCAATTCACTGCGCTCCCGTTGCGGGCGCTGGCCGACGCGGCGATGCAGCAGGCCGCGGACCTCGGCGCCGGGCATGCGGATTTTCGCGCCGAACAGCTCCGCAGCCAGACGATCGGGCTGTCGGACGGCAACCTGGAAACGCTGTTCGACGCCAGCGACGTCGGCCTGGCCGTCCGCGTTGTGGTGGACGGGACCTGGGGTTTCGCCGCCACCGTCGATCTCACCACGGACGCGGCGGCGCAGGCGGCCCGCGAGGCGGTTCAGGTCGCCCGGGTCGCGGCGGTCATGAATACCGAGCGGATCGAGCTCGCGCCCGAGCCCGCGCACGGCGACGTCACCTGGGTGTCGGCCTACGACGTTGATCCGTTCGACGTCAGCGCGGCGGACAAGGCGGCGCTGCTGGCGGACTGGAGCAAGCGGCTGCTCGCCCGGGATGGCGTCGACCACGTGGACGCGCGCCTGACGCAGGTCAGGGAGTGCAAGTTTTACGCCGACGGCGCCACCACCGCGACCCAGCAGCGGGTCCGGCTGCACCCGACGCTCACCGCCGTGGCGGTGCAGCAGGACGGCCGGTTCGAGACGATGCGCACGCTCGCGCCCCCGGTCGGCCGCGGCTACGAATACCTGAACGGCAGCGGCTGGGACTTCCAGGCCGAGCTGGAGGAGATTCCCGCGCTGCTCGCCGAGAAGCTCGCCGCGCCGTCGGTCCGCCCCGGCCGGTACGACCTCGTGATCGACCCGTCCAACCTGTGGCTCACGATCCACGAGTCGATCGGCCACGCCACCGAGCTGGACCGGGCGCTGGGCTACGAAGCCGCCTACGCCGGCACCTCGTTCGCCACGCCGGACAAGCTGGGCCGGCTGCAATACGGGTCGGAGCACATGCACGTGACCGGCGACCGCACCGCCGTGCACGGCCTGGCCACCGTCGGGTACGACGACGAGGGCGTGGCCGGCCAATCATGGGACCTGATCACCGACGGCGTGCTGTCCGGCTACCAGCTCGACCGGCGGATGGCAGCGCTGCGCGGCCTGGGCCGCTCCAACGGCTGCGCGTTCGCCGACTCCCCGGGTCACATGCCGCTGCAGCGGATGGCCAACGTGTCCCTGCAGCCCGCCGAGGGCGGCCCGTCCACCAGCGAGCTGATCGCCGGGGTCGAAGACGGGATCTTCATCGCCGGGGACAAGAGCTGGTCGATCGACATGCAGCGGTACAACTTCCAGTTCACCGGCCAGCGGTTCTACAAGATCACCGGCGGCCGGCTGGCCGGGCAGCTCCGGGACGTCGCCTACCAGGCCACCACTACCGACTTCTGGAACGCCATGGAGGCCGTCGGCGGCCCGCAGACCTACGTGCTCGGCGGCGCGTTCAACTGCGGCAAGGGCCAGCCCGGTCAGGTGGCCCCGGTCAGCCACGGCACCCCGGCGGTGCTCATGCGTGCCATCCGGATACTCAACACGGTGGAGGAAGCGGCATGAGCAGCCAGCGCCCCCAGGACATCATCGAGCACGCCCTTTCCCTCGCGACCTGCTCGGACTGCGTGGTGATCGCGGACGAGACGTCCACGGCCAACCTGCGCTGGGCTGGTAACACGCTCACCACCAACGGCGTGGCCCGCTCCCGCCGTCTCACCGTGATCGCCATTGACCGGCGCTCCGCTGGCGCGGCGGTCGGCGTCGTCTCCCGGTCCGGGGTCCACGCCGAAGAGGTGGAATCGGTGGTCCGGGCGGCCGAGAAGGAGGCCGCGGAGAGCACCCTGGCCGAGGACGCCGAGCCGCTGGTGGAACCGGGGGAAGCCGCCGCCGTCCCCGCCGGGCGGCCGGGCTGGGACGACCCGCCCGAGGGCACCGGCATCGGGGTGCTGGAGGGCTTCGCGGGACAGCTCGGCGAGACGCTGCGGGAGGCCGCGGCCGGCGGCCGGAAGCTGTACGGGTTCGCCGAGCACGACCTGACCTCCACGTTCCTCGGCACGTCCACGGGCGTGCGGCTGCGGCACGACCAGCCGTCCGGGAAGGTCGAGCTCAACGCCAAGTCCGACGATCTCAGCCGGTCGGCGTGGGCGGGCGAGGCGACCCGCGACTTCGCCGGCGTGGACGTGGCCGCCCTGGACCGGGGCCTGGCCGAGCGGCTGGAGTGGGCCAAGCGGCGGGTCGAGCTGCCGGCCGGGCGGTACGAGACGCTGCTGCCGCCCACCGCCACCGCGGACCTGCTCACCTACCTGTACTGGTCGGCCGGGGCCAAGGATGCCCTCGACGGCCGGACCGTCTTCAGCAAGCCTGGCGGCGGCACCCGGGTCGGCGAGTCGCTGTCCGGCCTGCCGGTCACGCTGCGCAGCGATCCGTGGTATCCCGGCCTCGAATGCACACCGTTCGTCGTAGCGCACGCCTCGGGCCGGGATTCTTCGGTGTTCGACAACGGCCTGCCGCTGGCGCCGACCGAATGGATCCGCCGCGGCGAGCTGGCCGCGCTGACCCAGACCCGGAATTCGGCCGGGCTGTCCGGCCTGCCGGTGACCCCGGCCATCGACAACCTCACCTTCGAGACCAGCGACCTCAGCGCGCCCGCGCTGCCGGAGATGATCGCCCGCACCGAGCGCGGGCTCCTGCTCACCTGCCTGTGGTACATCCGGGAGGTCGACCCGCAGACACTGCTGCTCACCGGGCTGACCCGGGACGGCGTTTACCTGGTCGAGAACGGCGAGGTTACCGGCGCGGTGAACAACTTCCGGTTCAACGAGAGCCCGGTCGGGATGCTGAGCCGGCTGGCCGAGGTTGGCGCGAGCGTCCCGACGCTGCCGCGTGAGTGGGGCGACTACTTCAGCCGCGCGGTCATGCCGCCGGTACGGGTCGAGGGCTTCAACATGTCTTCGGTCAGCCAGGCCAGCTAGCTTCTGGCCAGGGCCACCCGCCCGGCGCACGGCCGTCCCTGGCTGAGCTCCGCGTCCCCGGGCTCCGCTCGCCGTCTCGGCCCAACCGGACCCCGTAGCACACGGCCGCCCGGCCCGGCCGGGACTTCGCTCACAGCGCAGCGGCCGCCGCGGACCCGGCGGCGGATCTGCGGCAGGCGGGGATACCTTGGAGATATGAGGATCGCAAGCCGCAACCGAAACGTGCCGTTGGTCACGCAGGCCCGGCGCTCATTGTCGGAGGACATCGCGTACCGGCAGCGCCGGTACCTCATCATGATGTCATTCCGCGCGGTCTGCTTTGGCGTGACGATCCTGCTGTTCCTGAACCACTTTGGATGGGTTGCCGCTATCCCCGCTGTTTTCGCCATCTTCGTGCCTTACGTGGCGGTCGTTTTTGCGAACGGCGGACGCGAGCCTGACAACGTACGCGGATTCATGGAGTACCGGCCTAACCTGCCAGAACGGCGCATTCCCCCCGGTCAGGGCGGATCTGGGTCCGCACGTCAGAGCAGCCAGCAAGGGGTGGGCGACCCCACCACACAGGGCTAACAACACAACAAGAGCGAACACGCTCAGGACTTCTCCCGAGATGCACTCGTAATTGGGTCTTGACACGTATGGGGGGGTTTCCGTGTAGCATTCATATCGGTGCTCTGGTCCCCCGTCGGAGCACCCTACCGGCGTTCCGGGCCCCCGTCGGAACGCCGATGAATGCGACGCCGGGTGGTTTGCCCCCGTAGCCACCCGGCGTCGCCCCATGCTCGGACGTCCTTGACGTCGCTCGCCGAGGGCTCGCAGTGCTTTCCCGGGGGGACGACCCCCCGGACCCGCCGGGCGGCCTCCCCGCCGATTGTGGTTATGGTTCGTTGGCCTTCGAATGTCCGTAAATGATCCGGTGCGGGTTGTACAGGACTGCGAATCCGTTTTTGCTTCGGTAGTTCGCTGGGGAAATTTGGAGGTTCACCGGAATGGTTGCGCTCAGTTTGTTAAGCGCGATTCAAATGGGAGCCCTGGGGGCTGCTTTCGGCGGGCTGTGCTGTTGATAGCCTCCTCCCCGCTACACCCTCGCAGCCCACCAGCCACCTTTTGGAGGCCGCCGCTCACCAGGACCTCCGCCGTCCTCGCGCACCGCAGCTGAGGTCGCGCATACAGCCCGCAGCCGCCCCTTCGGCCGGGACGCGGCGCCGCCCACTCAAGCCGCTCCCCGCATCGCAGCGGGGCTGAGGCCCCACCTACAGCCCATAGCCGCCCCTCTGGCCTGGCGTGGCGTACGCGCAAGCCGCACTCCCCGTATCGCAAAGGGGCTGAGGCCCCCATATGCTGCCCGGCGCCTGAGGGGGTCTGGGGGACCCTTCCCCCAGCCACGCCGTCGACCACGGCGCACGTTCCGGATTGCGCCTGCCCAGGGGCGCCGGGCAGCAGCCCATGGGGACCTCAGCCCCGGCCCGAACCACCCGGTGGGCTTACTCCGTCTTGTTGAACTCCACGATCGCGATCCCCGCCATGGCCACTCCCATCAGCGCCACGATCCCCAGCGACAGCCCCAGGGGCACCGTCCAGCCAAACCAGGACACCCCCGGTGCGAGCGCGTGCAGAGCAGCCGGGCTGATGTTCAGGTGGCTGAAGACGGCGCGGCGCATCGGCGCGACGACGTAGGTCAGCGGATCGATGCGGGTCAGCACGGTCAGCCACGCGGGGAGGCCGTTCAGCGGGTAGAGCGCGCCGGACAGGAAGAACAACGGCATGACCAGCATCTGAGTGAGCGCCATGAACGCCTGGAACTGCTTGATCCGGGCCGCCATCATCACGCCGAACGCGGTCAGCGTGAAGCTCAGCAGCAGCAGTTCGCCGATGAGGGTGATGATCAGGACCGGGTTGTAGGGCACGTCAGCCAGCCCGGCCAGAGCCAGCACGATGATGCCCTGGAAGGTGGCCACGGTGGTGCCGCCCAGGCATTTGCCGAGCACGATCGCGCCCCGGTTGACCGGGGCGACCAACATCTCCCGCAGGAACCCGAATTCACGGTCCCAGACGATCGAGCCGGCCGAGAAGATCGCGGTGAACAGCACGCCCATGGCGACGATGCCCGGGTAGATGAAGGTCTTGAAGCTGACCCCGGGGGGAAGGCTGTGCCCGGCAAGCGCGCCCAGCCCCGTCCCGAGGACGAACAGGAAGAGCACCGGCTGGACCAGCGAGGTAATCATGCGCAGCCGGTCGGTGCGGAACCGGATCAGCTCGCGGCGCCAGACGATGCTAGCGGCCCGCAGGTCCTGCCGCAGCCCGCGCTCGGGAACCGCGACCCGGATCAGGTCAGTCAGGTCCGCCTGGACCGCTGGGCCCTGCGGGGCGGCTGCTTCGGTCGTGGTGGGGGTCGCCATCGTCATCGCCTCCCGAAGCGCTGCGCCATGGCCCGCATGGCGTCCGCGCTGCTCGCTTCCGTGTCCCGGATCGTCCGGCCCGTGTAGGACATGAACACGTCGTCCAGGCTGGGCCGGGCCACGCTCACCGAGCGGATGGGCACGTCCAGCTCGGCGAACAGCCGGGGCACGAACTCCTCCCCCGACTCCACCGAGAACGTGACCAGTCCCTCGTGCAGGGCGGCTTCGATCCCGAACCGTTCGGCTAGTTCCCCGATCACCGCCTGGTCGTCGGCCGTGCTGATCTGAACCCGGTCCTTGCCGACGCTGGCCTTGAGGGCCTCGGGGGTGTCGATCGCCACGATCAGGCCGTGGTCGATGATGGCGATCCGGTCACAGTGCTCCGCCTCATCCATATAGTGCGTGGTGAGAAAGATGGTGATGTCCTCGCGCTGCTTGAGGTCGTTGATGTACCGCCAGATCGACAACCGGGTCTGCGGGTCCAGGCCCACGGTCGGCTCGTCCAGGAAGAGGATGTGCGGGGCATGCAGCAGGCCGCGCGCGATCTCGAGGCGGCGCTGCATGCCGCCCGAGTAGGTCCGGACCAGGCTTTCCCGCCGGTCCCACAGGCCCACCATCTCCAGGACCTGGCGCATCCGCGGCGCGACGGCCGCCCTGGGCACGCCGTACAGCTCGGCGTGGAAACGCAGGTTCTGCTCGGCGGTCAGATAGGTGTCCAGCGTGGTGTCCTGGAACACCAGACCAATGTTCCGGCGCACCGTGTCCCGGTCGGTGACCACGTTGTGGCCGGCCACCACGGCCGTTCCCGACGTCGGCTTGACCAGGGTGCACAGAATGCTGATGGTGGTCGACTTGCCGGCCCCGTTCGGGCCGAGAAAGCCGAACGTCTCGCCCCGCCTGACCTCGAAGTCGATACCCCGGACGGCCTCCAGGTCGCCGTACCGTTTGGTCAGCTTGCTGACCGATATCGCGGTGCCCTCGCCGTTGCTGGACTGAGACGGACCCGTGCGCGCGGAGCCCTCGGCCTCCGCACCGGTTTGTACCGCCACGTGCTGCGCCTCCCTCTGCGGACTCTCCCCTGAGCCTAGTGGCCCGGGCCAGCACGATCGCGGCCCGCGCCTGTGTCGGCACGGGCCGCGACGCGCGGTTCCCGGCTGCGGTCGCCGCTGGTGTGAACCGAGCGGCGCTCTGGCCGGCGCGGTAGCGCCCGCCTGCGCTGCGGCCGCGGCCTCACTCTGCGGAGCTGGCTGCCTCATCCTCGCCGTCAGCGGCGAGGATCCGGTACAGGGAGCGGCGGGTGTCAGTGAGGACCTTTGCGGCCTCCTTCACCTGGGCCGCGGAGCCAGCCTGGCCCACCTGCGACACAGCCATCAGCACCTGGCGAACCAGCCCGCGCAGCTCGACCTCCGCGCCGTCGACGCTGCCGGTCACCGCGTCCCAGGACGCGGCGAGCTCGTCGGCGTGCGAATCGGCGTAGGCCCGGCCCTCGTCGGTGAGCGTGAACGCCTTGCGCCCGCTCTCGGAGGTCTCGGCCCGGATCAGGCCCTCGTCCTCCAGCTGCTGAAGCGCGGGGTAGACGGAGCCCGGGCTCGGGCGCCAGACGCCGTCGGTGCGCTCGCTGATCTCCTGGATGATCTGATAGCCGTTGCGCGGCCCCTCGGCCAGCAGCGACAACGCCGCGGCCCGGACGTCACCCCGGCGCACCCGCGGGCCGCGGGCGAACCTCGGGCCACCCGGGAACGGGCCGCCCCTCATGAACTCCGGCGGCGGGCCACCCCAGCCGCCCCGGCGCGGACCGCGTCCGCGCCCTCGATGCCCGCCTCGGCGGGACCATTCTTCCTCATGCATTGCGTTTCTCCTTGGTTGTTCGCGGTACGCCTGCGCTGGACAGGGGATCACTCCGTCATACCAGTGGAGCATCTAGATATCCCTCATACTGTCTAGCTAGCTCAAAGATATATCGGTACTGTTCTTAACGCAAGTCCGTACGCGGAAAAATTTGCCCGCCTCCGGCTCAGGCGGCGCCAGGGCAAGCTCGCACCGGCAAAAGCGCAGCTCCCAGCGCCAATGGTTCCTGACCACAACGGGCCCAGGGCGCAACAAGCCCGCGCCTCGACGAGCCACGGCACAGCAGGCTCCAGCGGCGGGAAGTGAGGGCGGCCATCGGGATCGATGATCCGTCAGCGCGGGCGCGGGCGGGGCGGGGGAGGGCTGGAGCGGCGGCCGCGGCGGGGAGCTGGGCTGGTCGCGGGCCGGGAGCGGGAGTGTGATCAGGGGATGGCTGCGCGGACCGGGAGGTCGTAGACGCGGCGGATGCTGGAGCCAAGCTCGGCCAGGTTGGCCCCGTAGAGGTGCAGGGAAACGGCGATACCGGAGCCGCAGTTGCGGACCCGGTGGATGTCACCGGGCGGGGCGAATCCGGCCACGGTACCGGGCGGGTGCTGCCTGCGGATGACCTCGGTGAGGCACCGGCCGCCCGGACCGGGAGCGAAGATCTCCACGTACTCGATGCCCTGCAGGACACCGGTGACGCACCACGACACGTGGTCGTGAATGGGCGTCGCCTGACCCGGCCGCCACACCATGACCGCGATCGAGAACGAGCCGCCCCGTTCCACGTGAATGACGTGGGTCTGGTAAGCGGCCGGGTCGCCCTGCAGCTGCGCCGGGCTCAGCAGGTCCGGCCCGGGCAGATGATGGCTCAGCGCAGCGGCCACCCGACTAGCGGTCTTCCGGGCGTCCCCACCTTGCTCCCCGTCCTGGTCGGCTCGCTGGCCGACGCCCTCGATCGGGCCGGCGCCCCTTGTCAGACCGGCGCCCTCGCTCTGGCCGACGGCCCGGCGGACGGCGGCCGCGAGCCCGGCCGGGCATGCGGCGTAGGCGGGCGGCACGGCAACGGCCGCTCTGCTGGTCACGGGCATGACCACCTCCCAGCGTCGGAACTGGCGACAGCTACCTACCCGGCCCTAACCCATAACAGTGATGCCAGTCCCGCCGAATACTCATAGATTGAGTCAATGAATTTGCCGCACAAGGGGAGACGCGCAACGTAGCTACGCGCCGGGCGCTTCAGCGAAACTCGTCGGCGTGATCCCCGGCCCACTGGCGAACGTGAACGCGGACGGCCGAGCACGTCGTCGATGACGTCGAGGTCCTGGCCGGTTCGCCGCAGCCCGCCGCCCAGAGCTCAGCGCGTTCTGGGCCAAGTCCGGACCACAGCGTGTTCGTGGCGAACATGCCCGGGCGGACGAAGGTCCAGACAGGTGGAGCCTTCCAGGGCCTGCTCGACCTTGCGGTGGCGGCGGCGATCTGCGGCGGGGAAACCGGTAACCGTGTCTGATGGGCGTCGCCTGACCCGGCCGCCACACCATGACCGCAATCGAGAACGCGCCGCCGGGCTCCACATCGGCGTGCTCCTCGGCCCACCGCGCGAACGTGGGTGCGGGACAGCCGAGGCACGTCCTCTGGAAGAGCCGCGGTCAGTCGGCGACCGCCGTGTAGGCGATGACGCCGCGCCGCATGCTGTCGACCGCGGCGCGGGCAGTGGCCCGCAGGTCGTTCCCGGCCGCGCCGGGTATCGGAGCGCCCGCGATCTGGCCCAGCAGGTCGATGAGCTGCTTCACCGCGCGGACGAAATCACCCGGGCTCAGGTCGGTTGACTCGAGCACGTCCTCCAGCCGGGCCCCGCCCGCCCACTGGAAGGCCGCCCAGGCGAACCGCAGGTCAGGCTCGCGCAGGAACGAGACCCCGCTGTCCTTTTCCAGCTCGTCGAGCTGGGCCCAGGCCCGCACCATCCGCCCGAGCACGTCCCGGACCCTGGCCGACGGCAGCCGGGGCGCGGCCGCATCATCGGTCTGGCGGGACTCGAATGACAGGGCCGACACGCACGCGGCCAGTTCCTGGGTATCGAGGCCGTTCCAGTACCCCCGGCGCAGGCATTCGGCGGCCAGCAGGTCGAGCTCGGTGTAGAGCCCGCCCAGCAACCGCCCTTCGGCCGTGACGGTATCCCCGCTGAGATAGCCGAGGCGTTCCAGCACGGCGCAGACCCGGTCGAAGGTGCGCGCGATCACGTGCGACCGGCTCGCGACCTTCCGCTCCAGGGCCTCGGCCTCCCGCTTCAGCCGCGCGTAGCGCTGGGCGTACCGTGCGTGCTCCTCGCGGTCGGGGCAGCCGTGGCTGGGATGGCGCCGCAGCCGCCGCCGCAGCGCGGCGATCTCCTGATCCGGTTCGCTGGCCCCGCGTGACCCGGCCGCCCGGGACCGGCGCCCCCCACGGCCGCCGCCGGCTCCAGGTCTGCTGGCCTCCTCGTCAACGGCTCCGTCGTCATCGTCCAGGGGGGCGCCATCGTTCCAGTCGGCGACCCGCTGCGGGCCGGCCACCTCGCGCCCGGCCAGCCGGTTGCGGACCGAAGCGGCCAGGTCCCGGCGATGCTGCGGCGAGCGCACGCTGAACGAGGCGGGGATCCGGATCCGGTCCACGGCCTCGACCGGGACCGGGAAGTCGGCCAGTGACAGCTGCTTGACCTGGCGGTTGGCGGTGAGCACGAGCGGGCCGCGACCGCTCATCGCGGCCATCCGGGACGCGTCCGCGCTCCGCCCAGGGCCGTACGGCTCAGCATCCCGCTCGTCGCGCCCGGCGTCGGGCTCGCCGCGCGGTGCGGGACCGCGTCCCCGGTCCTGCCCGCGCCCCCGGTCCGGTCCGCGCCCCCGGTCCGGTCCGCGCCCCCGGTCCGGTCCGCGCCCCCGGTCCGGTCCGCGCCCCCGGTCGGGGCCGCGGTCGCCGCCGCGGTACGGTCCCGGGCCCGGTTCCAGGACCACGGCCATGCCGGCGCGGCGCCCGCCGGGCACCCGGATGATGTCGCCGCGGCGGAGGACCTCCAGCGACCGGGCCGCCTCGGTGCGGCGGGCTATGGCCCGGCGGCGGGACAGGTCGCCTTCCAGGTCGGACAGCTCCTGGCGTAGCCCGGCGTACGCGGTGAAATCTCCCCGGTCGCACGTCATCTTCTCGGCCAGCTCGGCCATGGTCTCCTTGTTGCGGCGCACCTGGCGGGTCAGGTCAAGCACGCCGCGGTCCGCCTGGAACTGGGCGAACGACGACTCCAGCAGGGCCGAGGCGCGGGCCCGGCCGACCTGCCCGGTCAGGTTGACCGCCATGTTGTAGGACGGCCGGAAGCTGGAGTTCAGCGGGTAGGTCCGGGTCCCGGCCAGGCCGCCGACCGCTTCGGGGTCGGTGCCGGGCTGCCACAGCACCACGGCGTGCCCCTCAACGTCGATGCTGCGGCGCCCGGCCCGGCCGGTGAGCTGCGTGTACTCCCCGGGGGTCAGCTCGGCGTGCGTCTCCCCGTTCCACTTGTCCAGCTTCTCGATGACCACGGTCCGGGCCTGGATGTTGATCCCCAGGGCCAGTGTCTCGGTCGCGAACACCACCCGGACCAGGCCAGCGGAGAACAGCTCCTCGACGACCTCCTTGAAGGTGGGCAGCATCCCGGCATGATGGGCGGCGATACCGCGCTGCAGGCCGGTGAGCCATTCCCCGTAGCCGAGCACGGCCAGGTCCTCATCGGGGATGTCGGCTGTCCGCTGCTCGACGAACTCGGTGATCACGGTTACCTCATCTGGCTGGGTGAGGCGCAGCCCGGCGGCCAGGCACTGCTGCACGGCCGCGTCGCACCCTGCCCGGCTGAAGATGAAGGTGATGGCGGGCAGCAGGCCGGCCGCGTCCAGCCGGGATATGACGTCCGGCCGGTACGGGGGCCGGCCCCGGGGCGATCGCTGGGCGGGCTGGCCGCCCCGGCCGGCCCGGCTGCCCGGATGACCCCGGCGGCCGCCACGGGCGGGGCGGCTCCGGCCGGTCACCGGGACCTGGGCCTGGGCCCACCGGTCCCGCTGTGCCATCCGCATCAGCTCCGGATTGACGCGGGTCCCGGCCGGGTCGGTGAACAGGTCATACAGCCGGTTCCCGAGCATCATGTGCTGCCATAGCGGTACGGGCCGGTGCTCGTCCACGATGACGGTGACGCCGCTGCGCAGGTCGTCCAGCCAATCACCGAATTCTTCGGCGTTGCTGACCGTGGCCGACAGCGCCACCAGCCGGACCGACTCCGGCAGGTGGATGATGACCTCTTCCCAGACGGCGCCGCGGGACCGGTCGGCCAGGTAGTGCACCTCGTCGAGGACCACATAGCCGAGCCCGCCGAGGGTGGCGGACCCGGCGTAGAGCATGTTCCGCAGCACCTCGGTGGTCATCACCACGATCGGCGCCTCGCCGTTGACGCTGTTGTCCCCGGTGAGGAGGCCGACGGTCCGGCTGTCGTAGCGGCGTACCAGGTCGGCGTACTTCTGGTTGGACAGCGCCTTGATGGGCGTGGTGTAAAAGCACTTGAGGCCGCGTTCCAGGGCCAGGTGGACGGCGAACTCCCCGACCACGGTCTTGCCCGACCCGGTGGGCGCGGCCACCAGGACCCCGTGCCCCGCGTTCAGCGCGGTGCAGGCCCGAATCTGGAAGGCGTCGAAGTCAAAGTCATACAGCGCGCGGAAGCTGGTGAGCTCCGGGTTGGCCTGCCGATCACGGAACTCCGCGTAACGCTGCGCGGGGGTCCTCGCTGAAGGTTCCGAAAAGACGTCGTCTCCCCGGTCGAGCGCAGGGGCCATGCCCCCAGCCTAGGTGCTGTTCTGGCCATCCGGCCGGCGGACCCGACGCCCTGGTCACCGGCGCGGCGAGGAGCTGTTCGCGCGCAGCGGCGCCGCCCGCGCATGGAGGTATTGCGCCGAGAGCTGGACGCGGCACGGGAGACGTTGCGCATCATCCGGGCCGGCGGATTTGACGCCCTGGTGATCAACGCCGGCGGCGGCAGCGAGGTGTTCGCGCTCGGCGGCGCCAGCCCGGCGGACCGGCTGCTGGTCGAGAGCATCGCGGATCGCGGGGTCGGCTACTTCCGGGCGGTGGCCCTCGACTTCGACGGCACCCTGGCTGATGGGCAGGTCACGCCCGCCACGCTGGCCGCGCTCACCGAGGCGCGGCCCGGGGGATCCGGGTGATCCTGGTCACCGGGCGGATCATGAGCGAGCTGCGCGCCGTGTTCCCGGAGGTCGACGAGCACGTTGATGCGGTCGTCGCCGAGAACGGCGCCGTGCTGGTCACACACGGTGGCGTCCGCCTGCTGGCTGACCCGGTCGCGGCGCGGTGAGCGCGGCGCTGTCCAGCCGCGGGATCGCCCACCGCCGCGGGCGGGTGATAGTCGCCGGCGCCGCCGCCGACGAGCCGGCCGCGCTGGAGGTGGTCCGCGAGCTCGGCCTGGACTCCCGGCTCGTCCCTAACCGGGGCGAGCTGATGATCTTGCCAGCCGGGGTGACCAAGGGCAGCGGCCTGCGCGAGGCGCTCGGCGATCTGGGTCTGTCCCCGCACAACGCGATCGGCGTCGGCGACGCCAACAATGACCACAGCCTGCTGGACGCCTGCGAGGTCGGGGTGGCCGTCGCCAACGCGGTCGACGCCATCCGCGCGCACGCCGACATGACGCTGGCGCAGCCGGACGGCGAGGGGGTGGCCGACCTGCTGCTGGGACCGCTGCTGGCCGGCCGGGCCCATCTGCATCCCCGCCGCTGGCAGGTCACGCTGGGCACCGACGACGACGGCGAGCCGGTGACGTTGCCCGGCTCGCAGCTCAACATCGCCGTCTGCGGCGGCACCGGGGGAGGCAAGTCCTACCTGGCCGGGCTCATCTGCGAGCAGCTGATCCGCCTCGGCTACTCGCTGGTCGTCTTCGACCCAGAAGGCGACCATCACGGGCTCGGCGAACTACGCGATGTGATCATCACCGGGGGCGACGAGGGCCGCCTCGCGGACCCCGGCGAGGTCGTGCGCCTGCTCCGGCACGGCCACGCCAGCGTGGTCACCGACCTGTCCCGCCTCGGCGCTGCGGCCCGCGCGGCCTACGCGGCGGACCTGGCCAGCGCCGTCGAAGCCCACCGGGCCGCGACCGGCATTCCGCAGTGGGTGGTCGTCGACGAAGCCCATGGGCCCATCGGGCGGGAGGTGACCGCGCGCCGCCTGTTCGATCCCGCCGCCGAGGGCTACCTGCTCGTCACCTGGCAGCCCGAGGAGCTGTCGGCCGACGCCCTGGTCGCCCTCAACGCCGTCATCACGCTCGGCTCCGCCCGGCCCGACAGCCGGTTCGTCGACATCACCGCGGCGTTGGCCGATATGCCCCGCGCCGAGATCGCCCGCCTGCTCGCCGGCCGGCCGGCCGCGCGGTGCTGGCCTGGCGGCAGCGCCCCGGCCGGGCGGTGGCGTTCACCCTCGGGCCCCGGACCACACCCCATCTGCGGCACGCGCACAAGTACGGCTATTCCGGCGTCGAACCCGCCCGCCGGTTCTACTTCCGGACCGGACCCGACACCGTTACCGTGGCGGTCGCCGCCAACCTGGACGAACTGGAAGCCGAGCTCGGCCGTTGCGACCCGGGCGTGCTGCGTTACCACTGCCCCCGCCACGACTTCTCCGGCTGGGTCGCCGGCGTCTTCCGCGACGAGCGCCTCGCCAGCCACCTCGCCGCCGCCGAGGCCGCCCTCCCGGCCGACAGCCACGCCGCGGTTGTCGAGCAGGTTCGCCTGGCGCTCATCGCCGCGCTCCAGGCCCGCGGCCCAAGCTGAGCCCGCCGTCCCGGGTGTTGCTGGCGTCGTGGCGGGTCGCCCGCGCGATTCGCCCGAACGCCAGGGCACACGCGCGCCTTACGTAGGTGGCCAGCTCACCCGCCTGCGCCGTCAGGCGCTGCCAGGAAACGGTGCCCGTAAGGCGCCAATCGGGGTTGCCCTGGCGCCGGGCCGCGTGCGGTGGTGGGTGTTCCGTACGGCGGGGGCGGGCGCCAGGGGGTGGGCGGGAGGGCCGCATCCCTGTCGCTATGGGAGCGAACCCGGATAACTCGGTGCCACTGCTGTTTGCCCTTCGTTGCGGGCTCGGGTCACAATTCGGTGGTCCACTCGATCACCAGGCGTCGGCTTGGGTTGGCTGTTTGCCATTCGGAGTGGGACGACCGCCCGGAACCCCCCCTGCGCTTCGCGCCCGCGCGGTGGTAAATCGCCGACTGTGCTGGCCCGGGGGGCGACCCCCCGGAACCCCCCGCGACGCCCCGTGGTGGTACTTCGCCGACAACACCGCCGCTCACCGGGCCTGAAGGCCCGGTTCGCTGGGCGGTCGGACCTCGGTCCGTCTGTCCGTAGCCCGCTTCGGTACCCGCCGACGCACCGGCCGCTCACCCGGGCCTTCGGCCCGGGGTCGCTGGGCCGGTAACGAGCGCCGCGCCGTAGCCCGCGCACGTGCTCGCCGACAGCACCGGCCACTCACCCGGGCCTTCGGCCCGGGGTCGTTAGACCGGTCACGAACGTCGCGCCGTAGCCCGCCTGCGGTACTGGTTAGTTGAGGGTGTGGTCGGGAGGAGCGGAGGCGTTTTCGCTCATTTCCAGGGGGGAAATCTCGCCGTCGTCCAGGCCCTCGTACGGGTCCGGGATGCGGGCGCGGCGGCGGTCGTTGGCCCAGATGATCACCTCGGCCACCTCCACCAGGATGACGCAGGGGATGGCCAGCAACAGCATGCTGATCGGGTCCGGGCTGGGGTTGGCGATCCCGGCAAACACGAACGCGGCGAAGAGCATCAGCCGCCGCCACTTGCGGAAGCGCTCGTGGGTCAGGACGTGCGCCAGGTTGAGCAGCACCAGCGCGAGCGGCAGTTCGAAGGCCAGGCCGAAGCCCAGGATCATGGCCTGGAAGTAGCTCAGGTAGGTGTTGACGGTGGGCAGGTTGAGCACGCCGTGCGGCGTCATGCCGAGCAGGTAGTGCAGGCCCCGGCTCATGACTTCGTAAGCCAGCACGGCCCCGGCGGCGAAAAGCGGTGCTGCGACGCCCACGAACAGATAAGCCCACCGCTTCTCCCGCCGGTACAGGCCGGGCGCGATGAAGGCCCAGATCTGGTAGAGCCAGACCGGCGAGGAGATGATCAGGCCGACGAAGAACGCGACCTTGACGCGCAGCATGAACGGGTCGAACACGCCGTTAACGACGAGCTGGGCATGGGTTTCAGCCCGGACGAACGGGCGAATGATGAAGCTCCAGATCGGGTGAAAGAAGATCACCCCGACGACCATGCCCAGGAGGACGGCGAGAGCCGCCTTGACCAGGCGGTTGCGCAGCTCACGGATGTGCTCCATAAGCGGCATCCGGCCCTCAGGATCCTTCCTGGAGGCCTCGAGCAAGCGACCGCCGACGACGCGTGCTCCCGTCACCGTGTCAGCCAGCTTTGGCATTTCCGGTCCCCGACGTGTGCCCGGCTCAGAAGGGCTTCTGGTCCGCCGGAACTGAAGCCGTCTGCTTGGCCGAAGACTCCTTCAGGTCTTTCAGCTCCCGGATCTGCTGCTGCAGGCTGTCGATCTGCGACTGGGCGCCGGCTGCCTGCTGCGCGCTCAGGGACTGGTCCACGGCAACTGGCGCCGACGCCGGCACCGCAGCGGTCGCGGCGATCTGCTGCGGCCCTGCGGCCTGGCGGTTGGCTTCGTAGGCGTCGTTCGCGGCCTGCTGGTCGGCTTCGTCGTCGTCGTGCAGACCAGAGACCTCGGACTTGAGGATCCGCATCGACCGGCCGAGCGACCTGGCCGCGACCGGGAGTTTCTTGGACCCGAAGAGCACGATGAGCACGACGGCGACAATCAGGATCTTCCACGGACTGTCAAAAAGGTCGCCTATCATTTCCGTCCTCTTTGGCGGGGATGGAGCCCCCCCGCGGTCAGGGCTTTTCACGGCCGAGTGTACACGTCGCGACCCCGCCACCGGGAGACCACCGCGGAGGCCGCGCCGTGTGCGGAATGGCGAATATTCCGGTGCCGACACTGCAGTGACATCCGTGCCGGGCGCGACGCTGTATGGAGGTGATCGATTCTTTCTGTGCACTTCGGTCCGGGAGGCGCGTTGCGACCACGGCGGGACGGCCCCGGGCCGGCCAGGCTGGACCCGGCCAGGCGGCAGCAGGCCCAGTACCTGCGGCGGCTAGGGCGGATCCTCATCCACGCGCACGGCGCCGAGGCCGAGTGCGCGCTGCACTGGCAGGACAGGCGCCCGTACCTTCCGTACCTCGAGGTACGTGGCGTCTCAGTGTGGGCGGTATCCACGTCGACCGGCTGGCGTTTTCTGTGGCACCGGTATCGCTCACATTCCGTCACCGATCCACCCGGCGCGGCCGAGGCCATCTGGACTGACCTGGACGACCTGGATCAGCCTCGGGGCTTAACCAGCGGGCCTGCCGGCCCGGACCGGGCCGGTGCGGCGGGTGGCCTCGGCGGCACCGGTGGCCCCGGTGGCCCCGGTGGCCCCGGTGGCCCCGGCGGGCGTCAGCCGTTCGCGTAGGCGGACAGCGCGGCCGTGGCGTCGTCACGGATCTGGGCGCGCAGCTCTTCCGGGGCGATGATCCGGCCGTCCTCACCCAGCCGCAGCGCCAGCCGCCGCACCCACCGGGTATCCGGGGTCCGCAGCCGGATACGCAGCCACCCGTCGGGAAGTTCCTCGGCCGACTCGCACGGGTAGTACTCCGCCACCCACCTCCCGGCGGCCGACACTTCCAGCGTGACGTGCACGTCGTCGGCGGACGGCCGGAACAGTCCCTGGTCGACATCTACGGGCTGCGCCTCCTCGGGGACCGAGGCCGGGACGTCCAGCACCTCGATACCCAGGATCCGGTCCAACCGGAAAAGCCGGACCCCCTCGGCGCGGCGGCACCAGCCTTCCAGGTAGGCCCGGCCATCGACGACCAGCAGCCGCATCGGGTCGACGTCACGTTCGGTGGCCTCGTCCCGGCCCGGCACGTAGTAGCTCAGGTGGACCCGCCGCCTGCGCGTGAGGGCCGCCCTGATCCGCGCGATCGCGGCGTCGCCGGTGGGCTTGTCGACCTGCACGGCCACCTGGGCGCTGGGTCCGGCCGCCGCCCCCGCCGCTGTCTCCAGCTTGGCGATCAGCCGGCTGAGCGCGGACCGGTCCTCCAGCCCGGGCACGTCCGCGAGCATCCGGAGCGCGACGAGCAGCGCGCTGGCCTCGTCGACGGCCAGCCGCAGCGGGCGCCCGATCGACTCCGCCTGGCTGACCACGATCTCCCCGCCCTCGTACGACAGGTCGATGGGGCAGTACGGGTCGGGGTCGCGCAGTTCCACGCACCACAGCAGGTTGAGGTCATCGACGAGCTCGCGCTCACTCAGCCCGAACGCGACCGCGGTGTCGGCCAGCCCGACGGCTTTGCGGCTGACCACGTAGGGCACCAGGGCCAGCAGCCGCTGCAGCCGTTCCGCCGAGGTGGCGGCCTGCCCGCGGGCCCGGCCCGTCCCGGCACCGGCCGTCGCGGAGGCCTTGTCGCGGGGCCTCACGCCAGCACTCCCTTGAGCCGCCGGATCACGGCGTCCCGCAGGTCGGGCGGATCGGCAACCACCACGTCGGCCCCGAAGGAGGCGACGTGGTCCGCGAACCTGCCAGTGTCCGAGTACGGCACGGTCAGCGTGTCCCACGGGTCTATCGAGCTGGAATCTGCGTCGCCCGGCGCGTCCGGCCGGCCCGGCCCGGCTGTGGCGTACCGGCGCAGGCCATAACCGGCGCCCGGGCGGATCCGCAGCACGGCCGTGTGCTCCTGCGCCGGCGCGGAGTCCCAGGTCCGGACCACCTCGCGCACGTCAGCGCCGGGGGGCACGGTGACGCTGCCTGCGGGCCCGGAAAAGCGGACGTCGCCCTCGATCCGGCTCAGCCGGAACACCCGCACGGCGTCCCGGCCACGGTCCCGGCCCGCCACGTACCAACGGCCGTGCCGGTTGACCACGCCCCACGGCTCCAGTTCGCGGGTCTGCGGCTGGCTGCGCCCGGCGGCGCGGTAAGCGAACGTCACCGGCCGGCGGTCACGGACGGCCTGCCATAGCGGCCCGAACGCCGGCTCGGTGGTGGCCAGCCGCGGCTCGATGCCCTGCCGCACGTCGGTGTCGGCCCCCGGCTCGTCGGTGTCGATGCCCGCCGCGCGCAGCTTGAGCAGGGCACCGGCCGCCGCGCCAGCCAGCTCCGCCGACCGCCACACCCGGGCGGCCAGCCCTAGCACGGCCGCCTCGTCCGGCTCCAGCCGCAGCTCGGGCAGCTCATAGGCCTGCCGCTCGACCCGGTAGCCGATGTCCTCGCCGTCCGTCGGGCTGAGCGAGCCTGTCTCCAGCGGGATGCCAAGCTCGCGGAGCTCCTCCTTGTCCCGCTCGAACATCCGCTTGAAGGCCTCCGACTGCTCCGGGTAGCCGGCCACAGCCTGCCGGATCTGCTCAGCGGTGAGGTAGCGCCGGGTGGACAGCAGGCAGACCACCAGGCTCAGCAGCCGCTCGGTCTTCCGCCGCGACATGGCACCCCTCTTCCCCAGTCCGCCTACATTCTCGCCTACCGCGGCGGATGCGGTCGCCTATTCCCCGTACGGGTTTCTGCGGCTGCCCGGCAAGCTTCCCGGGCCGGTTTCTGCCACCCGGCCTGTGCCGCTACCCTGCCGAAGTGATCACGTGGCGGAACGGCACGGTCGTGCGGGTGCGCCGGGAATGGCCCGGGGCGGTGGAGCTGGAGGTGACGGTCGGTGCGGTAGCTGGCCCGGCGGACGGGGAGGTGCCCGGGCCTGCCCCGGACCAAGCCCCGGACCAAGCCCCGGAACTGGTACGCGCGCTGGCCTACCCGGCGCTGACCGGGCGGCCCGGGCCGGGCGACCGCGTGCTGCTCAACACGACCGCGCTGGACCTGCGGCTGGGGACCGGCGGGTACGCGCTGGTGGCCGCGGTGCCGGACCGCCTGCCGCCGGACCGTTCCGGGCCCGGCCACCTGGTCAAGGCCCGGTACACCCCGCTGCAGGCGATCGTGCTGGGCGCCGACGAGCAAGGCTCGCCGTACCACGAGACGCTGCGCGACGCGGCCGACGTCGCCGGGATGCCGGTGGTGGTGGCCGACCTGCACTCCGCGCTGGCGCCGGTACTCGCTGGCCTCTATGACGCCGCTGAACAAGACGCTGCTGAAGAATACCGGCCGGAGGGCCCACCCGCCCAGGGGGCTCCGCCGCCCGGAGCGGCGGCGCAACCGCGGATGAGCCTGTCCAGAGCGGCGCGCTCCCGGCCTCCCCCGGCGGCCTCCGCGTGGTCTACGTGATGACCGACGGCGGGGCGCTGCCCGCGTGGTTCTCCCGGACCTGCGCCACGCTGCGGGAAGCAGGCTGGCTGGCCGGGACGGTCACCGTGGGCCAGGCGTTCGGCGGGGACCTGGAGGCGGTGACGCTGCACACCGGCCTGCTGGCGGCACGGCACGTGCTGGGCGCGGACGTGGCCGTGGTGGCGCAGGGGCCGGGCAACCTCGGCACCGGGACCCGGTGGGGGTTCTCCGGCGTGGCCGCCGGGGAGGCCATCAACGCGGTGGCCGCGCTGGGGGGCCGGCCGGTAGCCGCGCTGCGGGTCAGCGAGGCCGACCCGCGGGAGCGGCACCGGGGCGTGTCCCACCACAGCCTGACCTCCTACGGCCGGGTGGCACTGGCCCCCGCGGCGGTGGTGGTGCCGGAGCTGCCGGGCGAGTTCGGGGCGCAGATCGCCACCCAGGCAGAGCCGCTCGGGGTGCGGCACGCGCTGGTCCGGGTGCCCGTGGCCGGCCTGGACGAGGCCCTGGCCCGGTGCCCGGCGCCGCTGTCCACCATGGGCCGCGGCCTGGCCGAGGACCGGGCCTACTTCCTCACCGCCGCCGCGGCCGGGCGGTACGCAGCGTCACTGCTGCAAGGTGCCACAATGAAGCCCTTCTCATAAACCTATCGGGAGGGAAGGCATGGCACTTCCAGTGAAGCTCCGCCACCTGCCGCAGCGCATAGCGACGGGCGCGTTCATTCTGAACTCCGGCATCGGCAAGCTGAACGCCGACGAGGAGACCGCCGCTCAGCTGCACGGGTTCGCGGTCGGCACGTATCCGTTCCTGGCCAAGCTGAAGCCGGGGGACTTCGTCAAGCTGCTGGGCGGCACCGAGATCGCGCTCGGCGCGGCGCTGCTGCTGCCCGTGGTGCCGTCGGCGCTGGCCGGGGCGGGCCTGGCCGTGTTCTCCGGTGGGCTGCTCGGGCTGTACGCCCGAACGCCTGGGATGAGGAAGGAAGGCAGCCCGCTGCCGACTCAGCAGGGCATCCCGCTCGCCAAGGACGTGTGGATGCTGGGCATTGGGCTCGGCCTCGTCCTCGACGACCTGACGGACAGCGACTGACCTGCGTGACCGGGCCGGGGGTGAGCCCGCGCGCAGCGGGCTTACCCCCGGCTGAACGCAGGCATGAGCACACCACGTTGCCCGGCGATCGCAGCCCGGGTCCGGTGCCCGGGCGGCGGCCCCGGTACCGTCAGTAACGGGCGCAGCCGAGGCGGCACGCAGAGCTGGAGGCAACTGGTGGAACGTGGCGTCAACCACAGCGGGTGACGCAGCCGGGCGGGATCGGCCGGATTCGGCAGGCACGGCCGAGACGCCAAGCCTTCCGGCGCCGGGCTGGCGGAGCCGGCTGCGGGCCGCGACGGACCGGGCGGGCGTTCCCGGGCTGATCGCCCTCGTGGCCGCGTTCGCCGCGATCGACGGCCGGCTGATGCTGCTCGACCACGGCGACATCACCGAGCTGCTGCGGATCGGCACCGTATACGGCAACCCGGCCCGGGTCCCGCACGGGGTATTCGTCGACCCGCGCTCGACCGGCTACGACGGCCAGTTCTACTACCGGCTGGCACTGGATCCGGCGAACCTGCACAAGACGGCGTTCGGCATCACCATGGACGCGCCGTACCGGTTCATGCGGATCGGCTACTCCGCGCTGGCCTGGCTGGTCTCGCTCGGCCATTACACCGCGGTGCCCTACGCGCTGGTCGCGATCAACGTCGCCGCGCTCGGCGGGCTCGGCTACCTGGGCGGCCTGCTGGCCCGGGAGGCCGGCCGGCCCGCGATCTGGGGCCTGCTGCTGGTCGGCTACTTCGGCCTGATGGACAGCCTGTCCCGCGACCTCACCGAGCCGCTGGGCGCGCTGTGCCTGATCGTGGGGGTGCTGGCCTACCGCAAGAGGCATCCGCTGCTGGCGGCGGCGGCATTCAGCTACGGCGTCCTGACCCGGGAGACCGTGCTGGTTGCCCCGGTCGCGCTCGGCATCGTCCGGGTCATCCAGATCGCCCGCCGCCGGGATCGGCCCGGCTCCGCGGACCTGGCCTGGCTGGTGCCGATCGTGGTGTTCGCGGGCTGGGAAGTGGTGGTGAAGGTCGCCGTCGGCGTCTTCCCGATCCTGGCCGACGGCGGCAAGAACGTCGGGCTGCCGATCGGTGCGGCCGTGCATGCGGTGGTGCTCAACTACGCGCATCCGACCACGTCAGTGGCGGGCGCCCCAGGTGCGGTGATCATCTGGGACATCGAGTTCGCCATGCTCGTGCTGTTCGCGGTGGCCGCGCTGACGTCCCTGCGGGCCACCACGATCCCGGTGTACGAGCGGCTCGCCTTCGTGCTGTACATCGTCGAGATCTTCTGCCTGGCTCCCACGAACTGGGACGGCTACGCCGACCTGCGGTCGTTTGTCGAGGTGTACCTGCTCGCGGTGCTCGTCCTGTTCGGGGTGCCGCGGCGGCGGCTGGCGGCCTTTGCCGCGTGCGCCGCGCCCTTGGTCATCCTGGTCGCCCTGTACCGGACCCAGATCTCGTAACCGCGCCGTGCCCGTGCGCACGGCCTACGAGCGGTGCAGGGCCGGCATCAGGTTGTGCGTCCAGACCAGCACCGTGTAGGGCCCCAGCTGGTACGTGCGGGCCGGGGCGCCGAAGGTGGCACTGACCTGACTGGGGGGATACCAGTAGTTGAAGTAGCCGCGCTGGTTCTGCAGCACGACGAAGTTGGCGTACTGGCGGCCGGGGCTGTACCAGGTGCTCTTGGCTTCCCACCGGTAAGGCACGATCCCGCCGCCCAGATCGGTCACCGCGCGGATCGTGACCTTGCCGCCGCTGTCGATCGTCACCACGCTGGCCTGCCAGTACCCGCTCAGCCCGTGGTCGAGGTGGTGGTCCTGCAGCCAGGACGCGAGCCGGGCGTTGGCCGCCGGGGACACCGGCTGGGCCAGCTCGTAACCCAGGCAGGCGACGTAGCCAGCCAGCACGGCCAGCAGCACCAGGGTGAGCCGGGCGGCCCGCGGGGCCGGGCGTGCCTGGGCCAGGACCGGACCGAGGCTCCGCCCGGCCAGGGCCGCCCCGAACGGCAGGATCAGCGCGATCTCCCGGCCGTTCAGCACACCGGAGGAAAAGCTGCTGAACAGGTAGATGGCGAGGTTGATGATGATGGCGACCGTGAGCAGCTGATCGACCAGGCCGGCCTGGGCGTACCGGCGGAGCACACGGGCCAGCACCCAGGCCACGAGGGCCAGACCGGCCAGGTGCAGCACGGCGAACGCGACGGCCACGCCGGAGTGCAGGCCGCCGAAGTTGGCGCCGAACAGTGCCAGCAGGCTGTCGCCCGTGGTCGCGGCGTGCACGCCCAGGTGGGCCGGGGTGACCAGGCTGAACGGGACCGCGTGCAGCGTGTACCCGGCGAGCGCGCGGATCGCTTTTTCGGCCAGCCAGGAGGCTCCCCAGGCGGCGGCCGCCGCGGCGGCCAGGGACAGCTCGTACCAGGCGGACCGCAGCCGCGGCGCCGTACCGCTGCCGGGCCGGCCCGTGGCCAGCAGCGGCACCGCGCGGGACACGCCCACGATGACCAGCGGCGCGATCGCCACCACGAGCACCAGCGAATCGGCAATCATCGCCCAGCCCAGCATGACCCCGGCGATGACCGGGATGTACCAGCGGCGGGGGCTCAGATCCAGCAGCAGCCACACGGCCAGGGCGGGCACGGCGGTGCCGATGTGCCCGACCGACAGCAGCAGCACGAAGATGCCCACGCCCAGCTGCGGAGCCAACATGATGCCGCCGGAAAGCAGGACACGGGCCAGGCCCTCGCGGGAGCTGGCCCGGCCTTTGGCCAGCAGCGCGGCGAGGACGACGGCCAGCGTGTAGGTCAGCGCGGCCGCGATGTGGGTCACGTCCGGGCTGAGCCCGCGGATCGCGTCGATCAGCATGTACTCGGGCAGCTCGGTCGTGTAGAAGGACACGTCCGACATCCACCAGTTGTGCAGCACCAGGTTGCCGTGCAGCATGTCCCAGGCCATCAGGACGATGTTCGCCCCGTCCGAGTTCACCGGGTAGCTGGCGGACAGCCGGATGTAGGCGGCGAACAGGGCGAGCCCGGCGACGGCGAACCCGGCCCCCCAGGCCCAGCGCTGGCGCCGGGCAGGATGCGGTGTGACCGCGCCTGCCCGGCCGGCGACGTCTGCCCCGGCAGCTCCTGCCACCCCCCGCACGGGACCTGCCATGGTTACCTTTTCAGATCAGCTCGCCGAGCCGGAACTCACGGCGCTGATGATGTCGACGACGAAAACGAGCGTGTCGGTGCCCTTGATGCCGGCCTGGGACTGCCCGGCGCTGCCGTAGGCGTCCTTCGGCGGGACGACCAGCAGCACCCGGCTGCCCACGGTCTGGCCGACCAGGCCCTGGTCCCAGCCGGGGATGACCTGGCTGGGAGTGGCCCCGATCTTGAAGCTGTAGGGCAGGCTCCGCTGCCAGGAGGAGTCGAAGACGCTGCCGGTGCGCCAGTTCACGCCGGTGTACTGGGCGACCACAAACTGGCCCTTGGTGACGACCGGCCCGGAGCCCTTGATCAGGGTCTTGGTCACCAGCGTCGTGGGCGGCGTGACGCCCTTGGGGATCGTCACCTTGGGTGCGCTGCCCTGGGCCGCGCTCACGGCCGGCAGGTCGCCGCCGCCGCCGGACACCTTGGTGCCGGACGCCGATACCGTGCCAGATGAGTATTTCTGGATCAGATCCATGACGAACACCAGCGTGTCGCTGCCCGTCACACCGAGCTGGGAGTTCCCGCTCGTGCCGTAACCCTCCTTGGGCGGGACGACCACCAGGATCCGGCTGCCGACCTTCTTGCCCGTCACGGCGCTCTGGATGCCGGGCAGCAGCGAGGCCGGGAGGACCTGGGGCGAGCTGGAGTAGGTCGAGTCAAGCAGCTTGTTCGTGGTGCCACTCCACACGTAGATGGTGAAGTTCGACAGGAACAAGTCCGATTTCGTGATCGTCGGGCCGTTACCCTCAATCAGGGTTTTGACCGCGAGGGTGCCAGTCGGCTTCTGCTTCGGGATCGTGATCGACGGCGAGGAGCCGAAGGAGCCCTTGGCGGTAACCGAAGCATTCGGGGTAGGCGCAGCAGACGAGCTACAGGCAGCCAGAGCCAGCCCGGCGAATAGGGAAATGACGAAGAGCGCAACGACGCGTCGCATGTGTGAGGACCTCAGGATGGACGATGAGAGCGCCGCCAGCCTACTGGGACCGGGGGACTACCGAACGTCAGCCAGCAGATTCGTGTGCCATATCAAGACGATGTAGCCCGCCGGGTGCAGGACCCGCGCCGGTGGCCCGAACGTCCGGACGGCGGCGGCCCGAACGCCGCTCAAGTCCCCCGGTTTCGCGTCGCTGGCCACGATGAAGCCGGCGTGGTTGTCAGCAGGGTCGTACCAGCTGGCCTTGGTCTCCCGGGGCGTGGGCCGGGCCAGCGCCCCGTTACTCAGCGCGATCTGCCGGACCGTGACCCGGCCGCCGCTGTCCAGCGTGGTGCTGTTCGCCACCCCGTAATCCACGGACAGGCCACCGCTCAGGTGCCGGGCCGCCAGCCAGGCCGCGAGAGACTGGTTTTGCGCAGGCTGGGCCGGCTGGGCGGCGCCGTACCCGAGCGCGGCGGCGAAGACGAGCCCCAGCACCGCGAGCGCGGCGGTGAGCCGGAATCGCCGCAGCGGCCCGTCCAGCATGCGGTCGCCCAGCAGCCGCCCGGCCAGGACCGCGGCGAACGGCAGGACGGCCGAGATCTCCCGCGTGCTGCGCAGGTCCTGGACAAGCATGGACGGCACATAAGCCGCGATGTTTCCGGCGATCGCGACGGCCAGCCCCGGGACGGCCAGTTCGTCGCCGCGGCCGAGGCGGCCCAGGGCGACCAGGAAGGCCAGGGCCACGGCGGCCACCGCGATCAGGTGCAGCACGGCGAAGGCCAGCGCGGGGCGGGACAGCGGGCCGGAGAAGAAGTCGGCGCCGAAGATGGCCAGCAGCCCCTCGGCGGTGAGCTTCAGGTGGTCCGGCAGGGTGGCCAGGCCGGCGAACGTCGTCACCACCGGCTTCAGCGCGAAGCCCCCGCCCAGGCGGATCAGCGCCGCGGCAGCCCGGGCCAGCCCGACGGACACGATCGCCGCGGCCGCCAGTGAGACCTCCGCCCACGGCGGGCCGCTCCCCCGCTCCCGGCCTGTGTACCGCCACGCTTTCAGGCCGGCCCGCAGGCCGCACACGATGATCATCGGGATGACGCCGGTGAGCAGAACGAGGCCGTCGGCGAGCTGGCCCCAGGCCAGCACCAGGGCCACGATGACCGGCGTGCCCCAGCGGGCCCAGCGCGGACCGCGCGCCGGCAGCCGGTCCACGGCCAGCCAGGCCAGCAGTACGGGCACGGCGCTGCCGAAGTGATCTGGGCTCAGCAGCAGCGTGGGCCCCGCACCGGGCGCCGGGGCCAGCATGATGACCACCGCGAGAGCGGCCCGGGTGAAGCCCGGCCGGCCGGTGGCCCCGCCCTTGGCCAGCCAGGCGGCCAGCAGGACCAGCAGCGTGTAGGTCATCGCCCCGGCGACGTGCACGACGTCCGGGCCAAGCCCGCGCACGGCCTCGATCAGGACGTACTGGACCAGCTCGGTCGGGTAGAACGACACGTCCGAGGTGGTCCAGCCGTGCAGCAGCACGTTGCCGTGCAGCATGTCCCAGGCCTGCAGGGAGATCGACCCGCCGTCGGAGCCAACCGCTGTCCCCCGGGACACCCGCAGGTAGCACAGGAACGCCGCGGCGGCGGCCAGCACGATCCCCGCCGTCCACCCGGCCCCGCGCAGGACTGGGGTCCGGGAGCGGCGCCACCCGGCTGGTCCCGTAACCCGGTCGCCCCCGTCCGGCCGGGTGGCGTCACCCGGTCAGTCACTGGTTCCCCGCGACGGCGTCGGAGTGGCCGAAGCGCACGATCACCGGCGTGGACGCAGGCGCTCGCGGGGAGTAGAAACGGAACGGAACGCCATCCGCCGCCTGCTCCGGCGTGCAGATGAACTGGCTGGTCATCATGAACGTCCAGTAGGCCGAGTTCACGCAGGCCCGGACGTGGGTCCGTTCGGCCTGGACGAGGAAACCGGTGGTGTCGACCCAGGCTGGGTGGGCGATGGACAGCACGATCTCGCGGCCGTGGGCCCGGGCGGCGAGGGCGGCCACCGCGTGCGGCAGCCCGGCGTCGGCGTCATGGGTGCTGGTGGGCATCCCGGGGGCCAGCGCGAACACGACGAGCGCGGCGACGGTCCCGGCCGCGACCAGCAGCCCAGCCGCGCGGAAGGTGACCGCCTGGCTGATCCCGGCCGCGATGACGAGCAGCGCCAGCAGCGGAGCCGACCAGTAAAAGTAGGCGATGTAGTACTGGTTCAGGTTGTCGATACCGGCCGCGGCGTAGGCCAGGATCGCCGCCGACGACACCGCGTTCACGCCGAGCAGCATGAGCAGGAACCGGCGCAGCCCGCCGCGGCTGAGCCCCAGGGCCACCGCGAGCGCGGCCCCATTCACCAGCAGCACCGCGAGCAGCAGCACCGCCATCGAGGAGTGCGTGTGCGGCCACCAGAACCACAGCACGTAGCGCACGACCTGGCGGGCGCTGTGGCCGCCGGCCTGCGACGAATTGCTGTAGGCGAAGTATTTGCCGAAGTCACCCGGCCAGTGCAGCACCAGGTTCACCACGATCGGCAGCGCGAACAGGGCGCTGATGGCGACCACCGGGACCCACGCCCCGCGCCGGCGGGCGAAGCGCCGCAGCGACGCCACCGGGGTACGCCGGTGCGCCCAGGCCAGCGCGAGCACGACAGCCGCGGTGATGACCGGGACGATGAACAGGAAGCAGGCGTGCCCGTGGATGAGGAACCAGCCGGTGAACGCGAAGATCCACAGGTCCCGGAGCTGGCCAGCCGCGACGGACGCGGCTGCGATCAGAAACACGCAGTACATGGCCACGTACAGGTACGGCATCCAGTCGGAGTTGACCGCGGACGGGTGCGCGGCGCCGAAGATGAGGATGACCGCGAAGCACCCGGCGGCGGCCCGCAGCGAGCGCGCCCAGCCGTAGACGATGAGCACGGCCAGGGCCAGGATCGCGCTGTTGAGCACGAAGACCGCGAGCAGGTGCGCGTTCCAGGCGGCCGGCACGAGATGCAGGCCGTAGAAGAAGATCCACTGCCCGAAGGCCTGCACGTACATGTAGGCCGGCCCCGGGTGGCTGAAGTGCTCCCGGGAGTAGTTGCCGACCAGCAGCGTGAAGTGCATCGCCTGCTGGATCAGGATCGAGTTCGCGCCGGCGTCACCCTGCTCGTAGAACTTCTGGCTGAACAGGAACCGGCTGCGCGCACACAGCACGGCGAGCAGCACCCCGAACGGGACGGCCCAGATCCACCAGGGCCGGCGAGGCACCGGGGAGCCCGCCGTCACCCGGGCCGCAGCCTCGGGGCTCTCAGCGCCCGGCGTCGCCGTCGTTTCCCGGTCCCCGCGGAGGCTCACTGCGGGTTCCCCGGGATCTCGGGCAGCAGGTTCCGGTTCCACACCATCACCGTGTAGGGGCCGAAGTTGTACGTATGGGCCGGGTCGCCGAAGTACTTGTGCACCAGGGCCCGCGGCTCCCAGTGGCTGAAGAAGCCACCGGCCGGGGTGCCGGCCGCTACCGCGGCCTCAACCCGGCCCGGAGCCTCCGCCCCGCTCCCCGACGCCGCCATGAGTCCCCGCTCCGGTCCGGCTCAGAGAGTGCCGGCTTCAACCGCGCCGGTGATCCAGGGGATGACCTCGTCCAGCATCTGGTCCAGGCTCGTGGTGGCCTCGTAGCCCAGGATCCGCTTGGCCTTCTCCACGTCTGGCACCCGCTTCTGCACGTCGTAGGTGAAGGGGTCGTCGTTGACGATCCGCAGCGGCGCCCCGCCGCCGTTGATCTTGCGCCAGATCACCTCGGCCAGCTGCAGCACGGACGTGCTCTCGGCGGTGGACAGGTTGAAATCGTCATTACGCGCGTCCGGGTGCTCCATCGCGGTGACGATGCCGGCGGCCAGGTCCCCGCCGTAGGTGTAGTGCCGGACCTGGTCGCCGGAACCCAGGATGTGCAGCGGGTCCTGGCCCTTGAGCACCTTCTGCACCAGGTCCGGCACGACGTGGCTCATGGCCAGCCGCACGTTGCCGGACAGGATCTCCTCATCGCCCAGCGCCCGGCTCTCACCGATCCCGACGCAGTTGAACGGCCGGAGGATCGTGAACGGCAGCTGGTACTGGTCCCAGGCGGCCTGCGCGAAGTACTCCACGGCCAGCTTCTGGAAGCCGTAGGACGACAGCGGCGGGGGGATCTCCCGCTGCTGGCCCTCCGGTGAGGGCCACTCGGTCGCGCTCTCGAAGACCATCGATGAGGACAGGTAGGTCATCTTGCGCAGCCGGCCGTCCCGGTTCGCCTTGATCGCGGCGTCGCACGAGGAGGCGATGATGCGCTCGTTGGCCGCGAGCAGGTCGTAGGCGTAGGTGTGGAAGTAGGAGATGCCGCCGATCAACGCAGCACCGGCGATGAAGTGGTCGCAGTCCGACAGCAGGCCCGTCATCAGCTCGACGTCGCGGGCGTCGCCTTCGACCAGCCGGTAGTTCGGGTGATCGTCGTAGGACTTCTTCACCTTGCCGTACTTCGAGAAGTTGTCCACTCCCACCACGGCGTAGCCCCGCCGGAGCAATTCCTCACAAACGTAACCGCCGATGAACCCGGCCGATCCGCTGACCAGAACTCTCTCCATCGTTCCCTCTAGTTCTCTTCCGTGTCTTCTATGATGCCGGACGCCGGGCCGGGCCTGGCCGGCGTCTCTGGCTCGGCGATCGTGCCGGGCCCGGCGGTCGCGCGCGGCTCAGCGCTGGCGCGTATCTGCTCGGCTGTCAGCCGCGACCCGAACGCGAACCGGTACCAGTGCAGGTAGCTGGGGATCCACTTCGCGACCCGGAAGTTGGACACGCCCGCCTGCCGGTCCAGCCAGATCGTCGGGATCTCGGCCACTGGCAGGCCGAGCCGCTTGGCCTTGGCGGTGAGCTCGATGCCGATCTCGAAGCCGTCCCGGGAGTCGATGCCCACCTCGCGCACGAACTCGGTCGAGTACGCCTTAAAGGAGTTGGTCGCGTCCCGCGTCCCGACGTGAGCCAGGACCCGCAGCGAACGGCCCGCCATCTTGGACAGGGTGCCCTTGAGGACCGGCCCGCCGACCTGCTGGCCGCCGGCCATGTAGCGGGAGGCGGCGGCGACCGCCACCCCGCGCTCCACCAGCCGGGCCAGGTCGTCGATCTGCCGCGCGTCGTCGCAGCCGTCGGCCATGGTGACCACGGCGACCGGGGCCGCGGCGGCGTCGATGCCGAACCGGATCGCGTTGGCAGGCCCGCGGGCGTAGGTGTTGACCAGGCTGCGGAGCCGGTTCTCCTTCTGCGCGTACTCCTCGACCACGGGGATCGTCGTGTCCGCGTCGCCGTCCACGATGACCAGGACCTCGCACGGAAGCCGCACGGATTCGAACAGCCGGTCCAGGATCGGGATGATCTGCTCGCCCTCGTTGTAGGCCGGGATCACGACCGTCACGCGCGGCGCGTCGGAGCTCATATCCGGACGCCCTTGCCGAGGATGTTCCAGATGTCGGCGACCGGCTTCGCCGTGTCCAGGTCGCGGTACTCAGGGTGCGGTGCGGCGATCACGAGCAGGTCCGACCGGTCGATGACGTCGTGCAGCGGCTGCAAGGCCGCGTCCACGGTTACGTAAGGGTCGGTGCAGTGAACGGCCTTGGCCTTGAAGGCCAGAATCCGTTTGAGCTTGTAGGACAGGCTGGACCGGATGTCGTCCGAGCCGCCCTTGAACGCCATGCCGAGGACGCCGACGGTCATGGACGCCAGGTTGAAGCGCTGCTCGAGGCGGTGCACGAGGTACAGCGGCATGCCCTCGTTGATCGTCATCGCGGTGTGCCCGAGCGCGAAGTTGTTGTTGTTGAACGCCGCGAGCTGCATGGTGTCCTTGAACAGGCACGGCCCGGCGGCGAGGCCCGCGGCCGGCATGTCGGCGGCTCGCGGGTAGTCCTGCGCCAGGCCCTGCCGGATCCGCTCGAAGTCCAGGCCGCGGTCGTTGGCCATCATGTACAGCTGGTTAGCGGTCGCGAACTTGATGTACCGCCAGACGTTGGTGTACAGCTTGGCCAGCTCGGCCTCCTCCGGCGTCATGATGACGAGCTCGCTGGTAAGCCGGCGGAACAGGGCGCTGGCGCGGTCGATGCCGCGGGCGGTGCGAGCCGAAATGATCTGCGGCAGCTCGAACAGCTCAGTCATCGCCTTGCCCTCGGCGATGCGCTCGGGGCAGAAAGCCACGTCGATGTCGATGCCGAGCCCGGCGAGCATCTTCTCCACCAGCGCCGTGACCCCGGGGTAGACGGTGCTGCGCAGGACGAGGATCTGCCCGTCGCGCAGGTAGCGGGCGCAGCCGCCCAGCGCGTTCGGGATCGCGGCCTGGTCCGGGTTCAGGTGCTCGTCCACCGGGGTGCCGATCACCACGATTACGTGCTCGGCGGTGGCCACGATGGCCGGATCCGCAGAGGCCACCAGCCGCCCGGCCTCGCAGGCCGCCCGGAGCGGTTCAGCGGCGCCCCGTTCGCTGAACGGCAGCCGCCCGGCGTTGACGGTGTCCACGGCCGGCTGGCTCACGTCATAGATGCCGATCCGTGCCCCGCGGCTGGCGAGGGCAATAGCGAGCGGCAGGCCGACGTGCCCGCAGCCGCCGATGACCACTGCGTCCAGCTCAAAGGTGTCTTGCGGCGTCGGTGCAGTCACCGTCGACGTCCTTCCGTCCGGGGCAGGCAGGGCCGAATATATACCGGCCGCCCGTATGCCTTCAGATAATGGCGCGCACGGGCCGGGTCCCGATTGGGTAAGAGCGCCGGACGATTACACGCACCTGTGGGCCCCGATTATGCCGGTTACCGGAACTGCTCGTGGGCAGTTCACATGCCGGCGATCAGCTTCTCGACCCTTTCGTCGACCGAACGGAACGGGTCCTTGCACAAAACCGTGCGCTGAGCCTGGTCGTTGAGCTTCAGGTGCACCCAGTCCACGGTGAAGTCGCGGCGCCGTTCCTGCGCCCTGCGGATGAACTCGCCGCGGAGCCGCGCCCGCGTGGTCTGCGGCGGCACTGACTTGGCCTCGAAGATGTCCAGGTCACGGGTGGCCCGGTCGACCGCGCCCTTACGCTGCAGCAGGTAGTACAGGCCACGGCCACGGTGCACGTCGTGGTAGGCCAGGTCAAGCTGGGCTACCCGCGGGGAGGACAGCGGCAGGTCGTGCTTGGCCCGGTAGCGCTCGATCAGCTGATATTTCGTTACCCAATCGATTTCCCGGTCGATCAGGTCGAGCTTGCCGGTCTCGATGGCGTCGAGGGCCCGGTCCCACATCGTCAGCACGCGGCGGGTGGTGGCGTCAGCGCCGTTGCGGTCGGTGAAATCCTGCGCCTTGGTCAGGTACTCGCGCTGGATCTCCAGGGCGCTCATCTCCCGGCCGTTGGCCAGCCGGACCTTGCTGCGCCCTGTCATGTCGTGGCTGACCTCGCGGATGGCCCGGATCGGGTTGTCCAGGGTCAGGTCGCGCATCACCGTGCCGGCCTCGATCATGCGCAGCACCAGGTCGGTCGAGCCCACCTTGAGCAGCATGGTGGTCTCGCTCATGTTCGAGTCGCCCACGATGACATGCAACCGCCGGAACCGCTCGGCATCCGCGTGCGGCTCGTCCCGGGTGTTGATGATCGGCCGTGACCGGGTAGTAGCCGACGAGACGCCTTCCCAGATGTGCTCGGCCCGCTGGCTGACGCAGTAGACCGCGCCGCGTGGCGTCTGCAGCACCTTGCCCGCCCCGCAGATGACCTGGCGGGTGACCAGGAACGGGATCAGGATGTCGGCCAGCCGGCCGAACTCGCCATGCCGCCCGACCAGGTAGTTCTCGTGGCAGCCGTAGGAGTTGCCCGCCGAGTCGGTGTTGTTTTTGAACAGGTAGATGTCCCCCGCGATGCCCTCTTCGCGCAGCCGCTTGTCGGCGTCGACGAGCAGGCCCTCCAGGATCCGCTCGCCCGCCTTGTCGTGCGCGATGAGGTCGGTCACGTTGTCGCACTCAGGCGTGGCGTACTCGGGGTGACTGCCTACGTCCAGGTACAGGCGCGCCCCATTGCGCAGGAACACGTTGCTGCTGCGGCCCCATGAAACCACCCGGCGGAACAGATAGCGGGCCACCTCATCCGGGGACAGCCGCCGCTGACCCCGGAACGTGCATGTCACGCCGTATTCGTTCTCAAGACCGAAGATGCGCCTGTCCACACGGCAAGGCTACGTGCCTGCGGCAGCGGAGGCGACAGGCCCCACGTTCCGGCTGTTCCGGACGGCGATCCGGACACGCCGAATCCCCGGTCTGGTTACCCCGCCCGGTCACCGCAGCGCCACACCATTGAGCTCACCACTGGGCTGCCGCACCACTGGGCTGCCGCACCACTGGGCTGCCGCACCACTGGGCTGCCGCACCACTGGGCTGCCGCACCACTGGGCTGCCGCACCACTGGGCTGCCGCACCACTGGGCTGCCGCACCACTGGGCTGCCGCACCACTGGGCTGCCTTACCACTGCGCTGCGATGTATTTGGTCTCCAGGTACTCCAGCAGGCCGTCGTGGCCGCCCTCGCGACCCAGGCCGGACTGCTTGACCCCGCCGAACGGGGCGGCCGGGTCGGAGACCAGCCCGCGGTTGAGGCCGACCATGCCGGTCTCCAGGGCCTCGCTGACCCGCAGCCCGCGGTTCAGGTGGCGGGTGTAGACGTAGCAGACCAGGCCGTATTCGGTGGCGTTGGCCCAGTCGATGAGCTCCGCTTCGTCGGAGAACCGGACGACCGGCGCGACCGGGCCGAAGATCTCGGTGCCGAGGATCTTGGCCGTGGGCGGGACCTGGCCGATGACGGTGGGCTCGTAAAAGTACCCACGCCGATCGGGGGCGCGGCCGCCCAGCAGCACCTGGCCGCCATCGGTGGCAGCCCCTTCCACCAGAGCGGACACCTTGCTGCGGGTCTCTTCGTTGACGAGGGGGCCGACATCGGTGGACTCCTCCAGGCCGGGGCCCACGGTGAGCTTGCCGAACACGTCCGTGAGCCGGGCGGTGAACTCGTCCGCGACCGCCTCGTGCACGTAGAAACGGTTGGCCGCGGTGCAGGCTTCGCCGCCGTTGCGCATTTTGGCGATGAGCGCGCCCTGGACCGCGGCGTCGAGGTCGGCGTCGTCGAACACGATGAACGGCGCGTTACCGCCCAGCTCCATCGAGCAGCTCAGCACGGTGTCGGCCGCCTGCCGCAGCAGGATCCGGCCCACCTCGGTGGACCCGGTGAAGGACAGCTTCCGGACCCGGGAATCGGCCATCATCGCGGCCACGACCGGCCCCGGCTGCGAGGTCGGCAGGACGTTGACCACACCTGCGGGCACCCCCGCCTCTTCCAGCAGGCCGGCCAGGGCGAGCGCGGTCAGCGGGGTGTCCTCGGCGGGCTTCAGCACCACCGAGCAGCCGGCGGCCAGGGCGGGGCCCAGCTTCCTGGTGGCCATCGCGGCCGGGAAGTTCCAGGGCGTAACCAGAACCGAAACGCCGATCGGCTGCCGCGTGACGAGGATCTTGTTGGCCGCGGCGGGCGCGACGGTCAGGTTCCCGTCGATCCGCACCGCTTCCTCGGCGTACCAGCGGAAGAACTCGGCGGCGTAGGTCAGCTCGCCGCGGGCGTCCCGCAGGGACTTGCCGTTCTCCGCGGACATGAGCCGGGCGATCTGCTCACCGCGGTCCGTCATCAGCTCGAACGCGCGGCGCAGGCACTCGGCGCGCTGCCGGGGCGGCGTCGCCGCCCAGCCGGGCAGTGCCGCATACGCCGCGCCGACCGCCGCCAGCGCGTCCGCCTCGGTGGCGTCCGCGACGTCGGTCAGCGCATCCTCCGTGGCCGGGTCGACCACCGGCAGGCGGGCGCCGTCGTGCGCGCCGGTCCACTCGCCGCCAATCAGCAGGCCCGTCGGGACGTCGATACCGGTCAGGGAAGCCACATCACTGCTCATGATCACAGGCTATCCCCGGCCGTCCTGCGCTCGGGGGCTGCGCCATACCCCAGCGCCCCAGTACCGGCCAGCGCCCCCGTACCGGCCAGCGCCCCCGTACCGGCCAGCACCCCGTACCGGCCAGCACCCCCGTACCGGCCAGCACCCCCGTACCGGCCAGCACCCCCGTACCGGCCAGCACCCCCGTACCGGCCAGCGCCCCCGTACCGGCCAGCGCCCCCGTACCGGCCAGCGCCCCAGTACCGGCCAGCGCCCCAGTACCGGCCAGCGCCCCAGTACCGGCGAGCAGAGAATATTAACGGCAGGCAGTGGTGTTCCGATGACGGGAGAGCAAGTGCTGGTGCCGGAGACAGGCGGCGGCCAGGGCCGGAAGCGGTCGGCGAGCAGGACCGGCCTACTGAGGCTGAGCGCGTTGGGGCGGCGGAGCGGCGGGCGGCGGGACCGCTGTGGCTGGTCCGACACGGGCAGAGCGGCTGGAACGTGGCTGGCCGAATCCAGGGCCAGTCCCCGCAGGCCCCCGGCCTCACCGAGACGGGGCGCGAGCAGGCCGCCCAGGCCGCGCAGGTTCTCGCCGGGCAGGCCCCCGGAGCCACCCTGGTCGTGGCCAGCGACCTGACCCGGGCCGCGCAGACCGCCGACATCATCGCCGGCCTGCTTGGGCTGCCGCTGGAACTTGACCCGCACCTGCGGGAGCAGGCGCTTGGCACGCTCGAAGGAGAACAGATGAGCGGGCCAGCGGGCGCGGACGGCGGGGTGCCGGACGACGTGCTCGACGTCCTGTGGGACCACCCCTTCGACCAGCCACCCGGCGGCGAGAGCGTGGCTGCCATGTACGAGCGGGTCAACCGGGCGCTGCCCCGGATCGCCGCCACACATCCCGGAGCCGAGCTGATCATCGTGACCCACGGCGGCCCGGTCCGGGTGGCCACCACGGCCCGGCCGCCCACTCCCGGCCAGCCGTTCCCTCGGGGCGCCGTGGCCAACGCCTCCATCGCCCGGTGGCCCCCGGACACAAACCCCGGTTCCTCTCGCTGACGCCGCCCCACGACTGGCCCCGGCCAGCAAAATAGGCACCATGCGAAGCCAGGGTCCATATGAAATCGACGACAGCTCGGACCGGGTGGACCCGGACGCCGTTCTGGCAATTCCTGTCCGCTGAGGCCTACTGGAGCCGCTGGCGCTCACGCGACGATGTGCAACGCCAGATCCAGGGCGCCTGGCGGGTCGTCGGCTGCTATGACGGCCAAGGCCACATGGTCGGATTCGCCCGCGCCCTCTCCGACGGAGTGGCGCTGGCCTACCTCGCCGACGTATACGTCCTGGAGAATCACCGCGGACGCGGGCTTGGCCGGGCGCTCCTGCAAGAAATGATCGAAGACGGCCCGGGGAAAGAATTCCGGTGGCTGCTGCACACCGCCGACGCGCACGGCCTGTACCGGCAATTCGGCTTCACCGCCCCGGACGCCACGATCATGGAACGCGCCAGCCGTCGGCCCACGGCGACTAATCCGCCGGGGGCAAAGCCGTTAGTACCTCCGCTGCTTGGTCAGTGCGCCGCGCCGGGGCGTCCAGCAGGGAGCGGGCTGGTTCCCAGCAGGGAACGGGCTGGTTCCCAGCAGGGAACGGACCGGTCCCCAGCAGGGACCGCAGCTAACGCACCGCCCGGTGGCGCGTCGCTCGCGTGCGGGAACCACGGATCGCATCAGGGAAGCAAGACCCGGAGGGACCGGACCGGGCAGGCCAGAGCCGGAGAAAAGGCAGAAGGGCCAGAGCCAGGCTGGTCCCGGGAAGTGCGATCGGACGGAGAGGGTGCCTCCGTGGCCGTTGACGGTAGCGGCCTCCTCGTCCAACCAGTGGCCGCCCTCGGCCAGGCATAACCGGGAACGCGCGGCATGGCTGACCTGCAGATCCATATCAGCAAGGAAGTCCTTGCCTTTCGATACTTTATTCGATAAGATGCTATGTAAAAGTACTCAGAGATTCACCCGGAGGGCACGAGACGGCATGACTGAGGACCGGCCACCTGGGGATAGCCAGTGCGAGGGCACCACACGGGATAAAGGCGCGCCCCGCGCGAGGCGCCCGGAGCCGCGGGCCCAGCCTCAGTCGCGTCCCCGGTCGCAGCCGCGGGCCGATCGCAGCCGGAGTCAGGCCCTGGGATCCCGACGGACGGCCTGGATGATGACTGGGACCAGGAAGCGTCGCTGGCCGCGACGGTGGCCGAGATCGAAGCCGCACATGCCGAGTGGTTTGATCACCCCCGACGAACTGGACGAGGACGACGGTTTCCTGCCGCCCGATGATGATGACGATGACTGGGGCGGCGATGACTGGGGCGGTGGCCCGCCTTCCGGTGACGGCCCGATTGAGGAGCCAGCCGTTGCGGCGGATGGGACGGGTCGCCGGCGACTGGACGTTGACCCGGTACCGGGGAGCCCGCTAAGGCCAGAGGGCGGGCCGGTATCACCGGGGGCACAAGAGCAGGGGGCACAAAAGGCGAGGGCGCAGCAGCCGGGAGCACAGGAGAGCGCGCCGGTGCCGGAGTTCCTGGACGCTGGGTTCCTGCCCCGCGGCCGGTCGACCGCTGGCTCCCTGCCCGCGCAGACCAGCCCGCCCGGCCCGGCCACCCCCACCGGATTCCCGCCCGCGCAGACCGTTTCGCCCAGCCCGAGCAGTCGGCCCAGCCAGGCCACGCCGCCCGGCCAGATCACGCGGCCCGGCCAGGGCACGCCGCCCGGCCAGATCACGCCGCCCAGCCCGAGCAGTCGGCCCAGCCAGATCACGCCGCCCCGCCAAGGCACGCCGCCCAGTCAGGTCACGCCGCCCAACGAGGCCACGCCGTCTGGGCCGGTACCGTCTCGAAACCGGCCGGGCGCGGGTTTCGCGGCCGGCGACGTCCTTGATGTGACGCTGCCCGGACCAACCCTGGCTGGGGCCGCTGATACCGCCGCCGGACCCGACCGCGGTTACGCGGGGATCAGTGACGAAGAACTGATCGGGGTGCTAACCGCCTGGCAGCGGACCGAATCATGGGCGGCAGCTGGGGGGCTGTCCGCCACCGCGGAACTGGCCCGCCGACGGCCCGCCACTAGCAAAGACCACGCCACCCGCGGTGGGAACCCCGCCCCGTGGGGCAAATTCTGCGCCGACGAGGTCGCCGCCGCCCTTTCGGTGTCGCGGCGGGCCGCGGAGAAAACCACCGCCGTCGCCCATGACCTGGCCACCCGCCTCCCTCTGACCCGCCAGGCGCTGCACGAAGGCTGCATCGACGCCTACAAAGCCCAGGTCATTGCCGAGGCCACCCGCTGCCTGGATGACGCGGCCGCCGCCCAGGCCGAAGCCGCCGTCGTACCCCACGCGGTGACCGGCAAGACACCCGGGCAGATCCGCGCCGCGATCGCCCGCGCCGTGCTGAAAGCCGACCCCACCGCGGCCAAGCAGCGGCGGGAGCAGGCGCAGAAAGACGCGCGCGTGGAACTGTGGCGCGAGGACGCCGGGACCGCCGCGATCGTCAGCTTCGGGTTGCCTCCGGATGAGGCGCTGGCCGCGGACCAGCAGATCACCAGCTACGCGATGGACCTCAAAGCGGCCGGGGTCCCCGGCACCATGGACGCCCTGCGGGTCCGCGCCTACCTGGACGCCCTCCTCGGCCAGGACACCGCCGCCCGCTACCAGACCACCGCCAGCCAGCCCAGCAACGACAGCCCCAGCAACGACAGCCCCGCCCAAGACAACCCCAGCAACGACAGCCCCAGCAACGACAGCCCAAGCGATGACGGCCCCAGCAACGACGGCCCCCCTGCGCGTGACGGCGACGGGCCGCATAGTGAATCTGGCGCACCGGACGGTAACAGAACCCCCGGCGACAGAGCGGCTCCGGAACAGCCCAGCGGGACCGGGCCGGACGGCCCTCCGCCCGCACCGATCCGCCCCGCCGCGAAAATCAACCTGACCATCACCCTGGCTACCCTGCTCGGCCTGGCCGAACACCCCGGCGAAGCGACCGGATTCGGGCCCATCGACGCCACCCTCGCCCGCACCCTGGCCGCCCAGGCCGCCGGACACCCCGCCACCACCTGGTGCATCACCGTCACCGACCCCGACGGCCACCCCCTCGCCCACGGCTGCGCCAAACCCGGCGGACGAAAGCCGGAACCTCCGCGCACCAGACCGCCCGCGCCTGGTAGCCGCCCGACGCGGCAGCCAGCCCAGTGACACCAGGCCGCCCACGCGCGACGGTGCGCTAGATGGCCAGCAATCTGGCGCACCGCCCGGCACGACCACGCCACCCGGGTCCGGCGACCCGGCACGAGGCCCTTCTCCTGGCGTCAGCAGCTCGTCCGGCATCAGCATCGCGGCACTCGGCGGATACGGGGCCTGGCGACTACGGCTGCCTGGGCCCAGCCTCCGCGAACCGGGCGGGACAGGCTGGCCGGAACTGGCCGTCGATCTTGAGCCCATTCCGGTCGACGACTGCGACCACCGGCACCAGACCTCCGCCCACGACCCCAGCGATAGACTCCGCCACCTCGTCGAGATCCGGGACGGCACCTGCAATTGGCCGCCCTGCCGCCGCGACGCCGCCCGCTGCGACTACGATCACACCATCGCGTTCGAAAATGGCGGCCTGACCTGCGCCTGCAACGGCGGTCCCCGCTGCCGTCATCACCATCACGCCAAACAAGCTCACGGCTGGAAACTTGAGCAAAACCCGCCCGGCTATCACACCTGGACCACCCCCGCCGGGCGCACGTACACCGCAGGGCCTGTCACGTATCCCGTCTGAGCCCGAGCCGGATCACGTGAACCCGAGCTGGGACAGGCAATGCGGCGGCACCAGGCTGGCGGCCCACAGCCCGGAAAGCTCGCGTCAGACAGAGGTCTCCGAAAGCCCACGTCAGACCGAGAAGGTGGCTCCATGACCGTTGACCGTGGCGGCCTCGTCGTCGAACCAGTGACCGCCCTCGGCCAGATAGCGGAACTGGAGTGTGGTCCCCGGCCGGGCCGTCACCACTGTGCTCCGAGTGCCGTTGGAGCGCTTGCGCAGCGGGTGGGTGAAGGGGTTCCAGTCGTTGAAGTTGCCGACCACGGACACCGCCCCTGGTGGCTCGTTGGCGGGCAGGGCGAACGTGACTCGCACGGAGCCGTCGCGGACTGGCTTGGAAACCTTGATCATCTAACTCTCCACCTAGGCTTGCTCATACTCCGTGATGGGGGGATCACACTTTGAAGTTGGTGAGCTTGTCCCCTGATGGCCCATCGATATTATGTTCGCATAGGCGCTTGGATAATCGCTAGTGTGTTCGTGTGTGGCGGGGCCCGGCCTCGGCCTGCCTCCCTCAGGTAAGGCACGGCGGACAGCATCGCCGGCTCAAGAATCCGCAGCTCACGTCACGTCCGTCCCGCACCGACCAAGCGCGGGACGACCATCCAGTCTCACCGTCACCACCGCGCTCGAGTCGGGCGGCGAGGGCATGGCCAGGAATATCGGCCACGGCGCCCGCTGTCCTGAGGACGAGCGTCAAGGTGGCACGGCGGTACAGCCCGAGCCGAGCACGCGCACAGCGTCGTCGGATACTGCGGTGCTCGGTGGCTCCCACTGCGGACCATCGGGAATCAACTCGATCGCGGTCATGGTGGCGGGTGAAGCAATCGGCGCGGCGGAGGAGGCCGCTCGTCCCAGGCGACTGGACGGCCCTCATTAGCCGAGGACGGTCAGTCGGGACCAGCGAAGATCGGCGCATTTCAGCCGGTGGCATGAAGATCGGCGCATTTCAGCCGGTGGCATGCAGCCAGCGCACGGGGGCGCCGTCGCCACCGCAGCGGAAAGCTTCCAGCTCCTCGTCCCAGGCCCGGCCGAGCATCCGGTCCAGCTCGGTACGCAGCGCGGAGTCAGACTGGGACATCGCCAGGGCGGCGCGCAGGCGTCCCTCGGGGATCAGTACGTCCCCGCTGCCGCTGGTCACCGCGGTGAACGTGCCGAGCGTCGGCGTGTAGCTGTGCCGGACCCCGTCGCAACCGGGGCTGGCATCTTCGGTGACCTCGAAGCGCAGCCGGTTCCAGCCGGCCAGCGCGGAGGTGACCGCTCCGGCCGTGCCAGGGCGGCCTTCCCAGGTGAGCTCGGCGCGCAGAGCGCCGGGCGCCGCGGGCTGACTGACCCAGGGCAGGTCTACGGGCACACCAAGAACCCCCGCCACGGCCCACTCGATGTGCGGGCACAGCGCCGGGGGCGCCGAATGAATATGCAAAACACCTTGTGCAGACACGATTCCTCCTGGCCGACGACGAGGTTCGCCTTCCCCTGCGTCCTCACGCCCGCCCGAAGGAACTATCCCGGTACATGCAACCCGGTACCCGAATCATAGTCTGCCTCATCGCCGCCGACCGCACCACCCTTGCCGCCAGAATGACTGCGGCGGCGCATCCAGCCAGCCAGTGGTGCAAAACCGAACAGCACGGCGATACCCACCGCCGTCCAGGGCACATAGTCACCCAGACGGTCGTAGATGGTCTTCAACGAGGTCACCGGAAGGGTGAGCCGAACTGGGATCACCCCGTGCTGTGAACCGCTCATCCAGGCCAGCACCCGCCCCCGGGCGTCGAAGGCGGCCGAGTCCCCGGTCAGCGCAGCCTGCACGACCGGCCGGCCAGTCTCGGCGGCGCGCAGCGCGCCGAGCGACGCATGCTGGGCCAGGGCCCAGGTGCCCTGGAAGGTCAAGTCGGCGGTCTGGTAGACGATCACCTGCGCGCCGCGATCGGTGTCCACCCGGGACATGTCCGGGAATGCCGACTCGAAGCAGATCAGCGGGCCGATGGTCAGCGTCCGTCCGCCCGGCTCGGTGACCGGCAAGGGGTGCGCCCCGTGACCCGGCACCATGTTGACCGGCGCCGCCTTGCTGATGCTGGTCAGCCAGGACAGCGCCGAGCGGAACGGGATGTACTCGCCGAACGGGACCAGCCGGGTCTTGGTGTAGGTGCCCTCGATCCCGGAGGCCCCGACCAGCACGGCGACCTTGCTGTGCTGGTCCTTGTTGACGTAGAAGTCCTGGTCGGCCAGGATCTCCGCGTGGTCGGCGGCCGCGAGCTGCTCGATATCTCGCAGCCGCCCCTGGTTGGCCTGCAGGTGGAACGCGACGCTGCTCTCGCCCCAGACGATCAGGTCTGGCCGCACCTTGCTCAGGGTTCCGTTCCGGCTGAGGGTGGCGGTGAGTATCTGGCTGCCGTTGAGCGGGACCGTGCCGTTGCTCACCACACCCGGCTGGACCAGCGCGACCGTGGCCGAACCGGCCGTAGGAGCCGACGGGGTCAGCGCGAACGCGACCGGCCCAGCGGCCACCACGGCCGCGCCCGCCACGGCCGCCACCAGCCGGGGCGCCAGCCGACCGGAGACGATGACGATCGTGATGGCGGTGTTCGCGGCCACCAGCGCGAAGCTGATCAGCCACACGCCGCCCACCGCGGCCAGGGCGAGCACGGCCGGGTGCTGCCACTGGCTGGCCCCCAGCACCGCCCACGGCCCGCCGAGCGCCTGCCAGGACCGGATCCACTCGGTTACCAGCCAGAAGCTCGGCACGACCACCAACGCCGCCAGCGCCCGGCGCACGCTGGCCGGCGGCCGCAGCAGCCGCCACACCACGGCGCCGAACGGGGCCATGAGGGCACCGAACACGGCCGCGACGATCAGCACCGCGGGCCCGATCTCCGGGGCCAGCCACCACATCGCGGCCACGAAGTAGCCGCAGCCCAGCCACCAGCCCCGTACCGCTGCCTCATGCCCCGACGGCGAGCGGCTGATCAGCAGCAGGCCCGGCACCAGCGCGAACCAGGCGAGCACCGACAGGTTAGGAGCCGGGAACGCCAGCAGCGGCAGTGCACCGGCCAGCAGGGCCCCCCAGCGGGCAGGCCGGCGCAAGGCCTTAGGCACGCGGGGCAGAGGCATGCCTCAATTCTCCGCCGCAGCGGGCTTTCGCGCGAACTCCCAGGTCACCTCCAGCAGCCGTTGACCAGTTGCGCGCGTCAGTCATATCGTTGACTTTGGCAAAGGATTGTTAAGCATGACCAGGGAGGCGACGTGACGGTCACCGGCGACGCGGGACCTCAGCCGGTCACCGGCGAGGCGGTGGCGGCGATGCGGGCCTTCAACCGGCTCTACACCAACGTGATCGGCGTGCTGCGCGGCGGCTATCTCGGCTCGCCGTACTCGCTGACTGAGGCGCGGCTGATCTTCGAGCTGGGGCAGCGTGAGGTGACCGAGGTCGCGCAGCTGCGGCGGAGCCTGGACATCGACGCGGGTTACCTGAGCCGGATTCTGGCCCGCTTCGAAGCCGACCAGCTCATCACCCGGGAACGTTCCGGCGCCGACGCCCGTCGCCAGGTGATCGCGCTCACCGAGGCGGGCCGGACCATCCAGGCCGGGCTGGACGCCCAGGCGGCCCGGCAGATCGGCACGCTGCTGGCCGGCCTGAGCGGCCCCGCGCGGCGGCGGCTGCTCGCGGGCATCCGGGAGGTCACCGGAGTGCTCGCGGGCACGGACCAGCCGCGCTCCTACGTCCTGCGGCCGCCCCGGCCGGGCGAGCTGGGCTGGGTGGTGCAGACCCAGACCGCGGGCTACACGCAGCAGTACGGGTGGGATGGGACGTATGAGGCAATGGTGGCGCGGATCGTCGCCGATTACGGCGAGCACCGCGACCCGAAGCGGGAAGCGGCCTGGATCGCCGAGGTGGACGCCGAGCCGGCTGGGTCGGTGTTCTGCGTTCGCAAAAGCGACGAGGTGGCCCAGCTCCGGCTGCTGTACGTGGACCCGTCGGCTCGCGGGCTCGGGATCGGCGCCCGGCTGGTGGAGGAGTGCCTCCGGTTCGCGCGGGAGGCCGGCTACCGCGAGATCATGTTGTGGACCAACAGCGTGCTGGCCGAGGCCCGGCGGATCTACCAGCGGGCCGGCTTCAAGCTGGTGGACGAGGCGCCGCACCGGAGCTTCGGCCAGGACCTCACCGGCCAGAACTGGTCCCGGCCGCTCTGACCGCCCGCCGCCGTCCGTGCCCGCGCCGTGGCGGAGTAGACGGTCTGGCCCGGCACGGTCCGGTAGGCCGCGGCGCATGACCCGGCGGCGGGCGTTAGAGCGAAGCGCTCATCCCGGGCACCACGCTGTGCCCGTAAGGATTTCGAAAGACGGAACACCGCACGCCAGGGGTGGAATCCGGAGCAACATGTCCTTCACTTATGACGGTGCGCGAGCGGCCCAGCGGTCCCGCGAGCACGGGTCCGCGCGGGCTCGGCGACCGGGACATCGACGGCATGCTCTTCACCGCCGAGATGTACGCCGTGCAGGTCGACCTGCTGGCCGTCGTGCTCGGCGGCACCGTCCCGCGTGCCCGCGCCGCCGCGACCCGCTGGCGGCGGCTCGGGTACGCGGAGTCCGGCCGGTTCGGGCCCGGCCCCTCCTGGGTCTGGCTGACCCGCGCGGGGCTGGCGGCGTGCGGCCTGCACTACCCGCCCATCTCCCCCGCGTTGTCCCGGCTCGCGCACACCCGCGCGGTCGCCACCGTGCGGCTGGCCTTAGCGGCCAGGGCGGAATACCAGCAGGCGGGGGCGTTCTGGCGCAGCGAGCGCCGGCTCCGGGTCCGGGCGGGCAGCCGGACCGGACTGCGGGAGCATCTGCCGGACGGCGAGGTGCACTGGCCGGACAGCGCGGCGGTGCCGTGGGCCGGGGAATGCTGGGCCATCGAGGCGGAAGTGACCCGCAAGACGGTCAGCCGGACCACCTCGGTCATGCGGGAGCTGCTGTCCCGGACCGGTGACTACGGCTGCGCGGCCGCCGACACCGCGGTACCTGGCCGCCCGGCTCGGCACGCCCGGGTCCTGTACGTCTGCTCGGCCGGGGCGCGGCCCACCGTGCTGCGGGCCCGCGACGCGCTCGGCCCGCTGGCGGCCCGGATCGAGGTCCGGGACCTGCCCCGGCACGCCGCCCTTCCCAGGACCGGCGGGGAGCGGGCATGCTGATCCGCCAGTACGTGGCCCTCCTGCTGCTGCGCGCCGCGGCCCGGACGCTGTGGCGGCTGATCCAGATGATGGCGGCCGCGGCAGTGATCATCGCGGCGGCCCCCGTATCGCTCGTCGCGGCGGGCGCGGCAGTGACCGCCTGGGCCTGCGGCTGGCCGCCCCGGCGGCTGTACGGCGCGGCGCTGTGGTGCCTGCCGATGGTGGCGGTGTGGCTGGCGGCTGCCGCGCTGTCCGCCCCGGGCTCACCGGGGGTACCGTCCGGCCCGGGCTGGTACCGGGTGGCGGGCGCGCCCTTCGAGGCGTGGCTGAGCATGTGGCGGCTGGGCGTGTCCGGGCAGGGGCGCGGGCCGCCGTCATGATCGCCCCGGCTGCGGTCCCGCTCGGCCTGCTGGCGGGCGGCCTGGCCTGGGCGGTCCGGATCTACCGGATGGAGACCGGCACCGGTGGCCTGTCCCCCGGCTCGGCGATCAGCTTCGACCGGCGCCAGTGGCGCCGCCAGGCCCGCAGCGCCCGGGCCCGCATCGCCGCGCCGGGCTCGGTCCCGCTGACCTACCGGAACGGGGACGTGGTCATCGGCGGCACAATCCGGGCGGTACGGCATCGGGCCAAGCCCATCGCCGCCGTCCCCTACTCCCGGCTGCGCTCGCACCAGGTGGTAATCGGGACGACCGGCACCGGGAAGACGACGTTGCTGCTCCGGCTCTGGGCCGGGTTCATGGCGACGGCGCTGAGCCGGCAGGCGGCCGGGACCGGGCGGCGCCCGCTGCTTGTCGTGCTCGACTGCAAGGGCGGTGCCGATTCACGCCGGATCGCGGACCGGGCGCGCCGGGTGCTGCGGGACGCGGGCGCCCGGGCCACGGCGATCTGGCCGGACGACGCGAACCTGTCGCTGTGGGGCCTGCCGCCGGGACGGCTGACCACCACCCTGCTCGACCTGATCGAGCATGGGCACGGCGCGGCGGCCTACTACACCGACGTGATGGAGGCGATCGTGGCGCTGGCCGTGCACGCGCCGCCCGCCCCGCCGGCCGACTCCGCGGATTTCCTGGGCCGGCTCGACGCTGACTGGCTCGCGGCCGCCTACGCCGGCGGAGATGAGGACGCGCTCGCGGCGCTGCGCTCCGGCGCCCACCTGATCCCCGACGTGGCGCTGCGGTTCCGCAGCCTGTGGCGCCGGCTCGGGACCGGCTTCGAGCCCGCGGGCAGCTTCGCGGACGCGGACGCCTGGTACTGCATCCTGGAGGGCACGGCAGAAACCTCGGTGGCCGAGGCTCAGGCCCGGGCGCTGGTGGACATGCTGGCCAGCTACATCACCGGCCCGGGCCGGGACGCGGACGTGCTGCTGGCCGTCGACGAGTTCAGCGCGGTCGCGCGCCGGCTGCCGATCTGGGCGCTGTACGAGCGGGCCCGGTCGCTGGGACTGGCCGTGCAGGTCTCGGCGCAGTCGTGGCCGGGGCTGGCCGCCGATGAGGACGAGCGGTACCGGATCGCGGCCACCGCCGAAGGCGGGATCTGGCTGCTCCGCACGCCCTACCCGGATCCCGTCGTCGGGCTCGCCGGGACCAGGAAGTACGTCGACAGCACCCGGCGGCTGGTGGGGGCGCCCTCGGCCACCACGGGACCGGTCGCCGCCACGATGATCACCGCGGCCCGGTGGAGCGACGAGGGCAGTTCCCGGGTGCAGCTCATGCCGGTGGTGGACCCGGACCTGGTGCGCGGGCTCGGCGTGGGCCAGGCCGCCTACGTGCACCAGGGCGGTGCGACCTACGTTCAGGTGAAACGGCTGGTCGCCACGCCCGCGGCCCTGCCCCGCGCCGGCCGCCGCACGCAGCTACCGGTGCCGCGGCCGGCGGCCGACGACACGCTGCCGATGACCGCCGCTGGCGCCACAGATCCCGGCGGCGCGCATGCCGGTGTCCACAGGTCCCGGCGGCGGCATACCGGCGGCTACGGCCCCACCGGCCGCCCGTGCTGCATCGGCTGGCCACGCACCGTCGGCACGGCCGCCGGCGGAGCTGAGCACGTTCCTGGACGAGGTGTTCGGCCGGGAGGCACGGTGAGCGGGCCCGATCCGTTCACGATCCTCGGCCTGGCGGCCCGGCCGGACCTGACTGACGACGACATCCGCGCGGCCTGGCGCCGGATCGCCGCCGCCGTCCATCCGGACCGCGCCGACGGCGGTGACCCGGCCCGGTTCAGCGCGGCGGCCACGGCCTTCACGGCGCTGCGCACGCTGGATGGGCGCCGGGAAGCCTTCGCCGACCTGGCCGCCGCGCCCCGCCGCTGGAGCCGGTTCCGCCGGGGCCGCCCGGCCGTCCTGGTGCTCCGGACGGCCGTCGCCGCCGGGGTCAGCGCCGGCGCGCTGGCCGTGCGCCAGCCGCAGCCGGCCAGCCTCGCGCTCATCGCGGGCGCCATCACCTGGCTCGCCCGTACCGGCCGCCACGAGCTGGCCCCGCCGGCGCCAGGCGGGCCGGTCCCCGCAGCTTTGCGTCACCGCCGACCCCGGCGCTCCCGCTGGTGACCCGGCCGCTGGTACCCGGCCGCTGGTGACCCGGCCGCTAGTACCCGAGCCTGCGCCCGGGCCGCTGGTACCCGGCCCCTGGTATCCCCGGGAGGTGACTACCCGATGATGAGCTGACCGGAGCAACCCGAGCGACCGCAACCTTGACGCAATCCAATGGTTGCAATATTGTTAGCAACCGATCAGTTGCTACTAGCGGAGGCCGTGATGGGATTCCCCGATCGCATCGAGCGGGTCGTCGAGATCGCCCGCCCGCCGGCCGAGGTGTGGGCGGCGCTCACCACGGCCCGGGGCCTGAGCAGCTGGTTCGGCAACCAGGCCACGATCGACCTGCGTCCGGGCGGATCGGCCCAGATGACGTGGAGCGACGGCCACACCGTCGACATGCGGATCGAACGGGTGGAGAAGCCGGCGGTGTTCGGTTTTACCTGGCCCATCTTCGGCCTGCCCGGTGACGACCCGCGCCGCACCTATGTCGAGTTCACCCTCGAGGCAACCGGTACCGGCACCCGGCTCACCGTGACAGAAAGCGGCTTCGCGCAGGTACCGGAAGACGTCCATCGCACGGCCTTCGACGGCAACACCCGGGGCTGGGCGAAGGAACTGGGCGAGCTGGTCGACTACCTCGATGTTGCCTGATGCCGAGGCGATCGCCGAACAGGTGTTCGTCGCCCTGGCGGACCCGAGCCCGGCGCGCCATCCTGGCCGCACTGGCGTCCGGCGGCCCCGCTACGGCTACTGACCTGGCCGGGCGCCTGCCGATCACGCGGCAGGCCATCGCCAAGCACCTGGCCCTGCTCGCCGTAGCGGGCCTGGTGACGGCCGAACCCGGCGAGCGGCGCCGGGTGCGCTACCGGCTCCGTTCCGCCCCGATGCAAGTGGCGCAACAGTTCCTGGCCGCGCTGGCCCGCGACTGGGACGGCCCGCTGGAGGCGCTGCAGGAACACCTCAGCCGGTAAACCTCCGCCCCGGGACCGCTCGTGCGCTGATCCGGTGGCTGGCGGTCGGCTGCTCATAGTCCCGGACTGCGCAACTGCTTGCACGTGAGCCCGATCATCCTTTGCTTGTTTCGTGACGGCTGGGTATACAGGCCGCCTGAGTGCGTTAACAGCAATGAAACACCTCGCGGGGACGATGAGCCGGATGGATTCGGCGGCCCGCAGCACGCCTCGGAGCAATGGGCCCAGGCCGGAAGGCAGGGAGGGACCGGATAATGCTCGACTCCCGGGTGCTCAGGGCACCCCTGCTTGATCACCGCGAGGTGAATCTTGATAGCGCCGGGCACGTCACCTACGTTCTCGAGCAAAGCTTCCGCTACGACTACGACGCGCCGGTGAGATCGCTGCGGCACCGGCTGGTCGTCGTGCCGCCCCGCCGCCATGGCAACCAGTACCGACGCGCGCACCGGCTGGAAGTGCACGGTCCGGCGGCCCAACGGCGCCTGCGCCGGGACGCTCGCGGCAACGTCATCGCCTTGCTCCGCGCCGAACACGTGGCGGTCACCGCCGAGTTCCGGTTCGCCGCCGTCATCGAGCGCATCCGCGATGACGGGCCAACCGTCGTTCCCGCGGCGGCCCTGAACAGTCCCGGCCTGCTGCGGCCCACCCGGCTCACCGGCGCCGACGACCGGCTGCGCGACCTGGCGACCGGCCTGGGCGGCTGCGCCGAACCGCCCCTGGAGACCGCCGAGCGGATCTGCGCCCTGGTCCACGACGCCATCCGTTATGAGGACGGCGTCACCTCGGTGCGGACGACGGCGGCCGAGGCCCTGGCCGGGGGGCGGGGAGTCTGCCAGGACTCAGCCCACGTGATGCTCGCGGTCTGTCACATCGTCGGGTTGCCGGCCCGCTATGTCTCCGGCCATCTGCTCGGCCAGGGCGGTACCCACGCGTGGGTGGAGGTCATCGTGCCGCGGGCGCACGACGCGATCGCGGTGGCCTTCGATCCCTGCAACGGCCGCCAAGCGGACAGTGGCTATGTCACGGTGGCGATCGGTCGCGACTACCGCGACGTCGCCCCGACCTCCGGCACCTACATCGGCACCTCCCGCAGCCGCCTCACCACCAGCCGCCGAGTGGGCATTCTGGCCGCCGCCTTAAGCTGCCGCCCGACGCCGTCGGCCGGAACCGGGCACCGGCCGACGGTCAGTTACTCAAGGTCAGCAACGGCACGAGCTGGTCCGCGGGCGCCAGCGAGCCGTGCATGCCGACCAGCGTCGACTCCCGCGGCTCGGACTGGGTAGCCACGATCGCCCAGTTGCCGGCCGGGGCGGCGATCACGTCGCCGATGCGCGCCGTCATGGCGGGGTCGACCGGGCCGAACCATCCGTCCTTGATGGCCTCGTCGCGGGAGACGACCCAGGCCCGGGGGCCGAGGATCTCGTGCCACGCGGCCAGGACGTCGGCGGCGGCGCCGGGCTGGGCGTATACGTGCCGGGCGCGCCCCTCCCCGCCCAGCAGCTCGACGCCCTGCCACAGCTCGGTTACGTCATCGACGTCGATCCGGTCCTCGGGCGGCACGTCGACCATGCCGTGGTCGGCCGTGATGTACAGGGCGGTGTCGCTGGGCAGCGCGCCGGCGATCTGCTCGGCCAGCTTGTCCACGTGCGCCAGCTGGTAGTACCAGGCGTAGGACCCGACCCCGAGGACGTGCCCGGTCGCGTCCAGGTCGCCGTGGTAGACCGTCACGATCGCGTTGTCGGTGTCCTCCAGCACGGCCGTGGCCTCTCCGGCCAGCGCCCCCATGCTGTCCGCGGGCAGGTAATGTGCGCCGCGGCTGGAGGCGCGGGTCAGCCCGGAGGTGCGAAACGCCCGCTGCGCCACGTAGTACGCCGCGATGTCGGCGGCCACCGCGCGCTCGTAGATCGTCCGCCGGGGCTGCCAGGTCTCCGGCTCGATCCGGCTGTCCCAGCGCAGGCCGTTCAGCAGCCAGTGCTCACCCGGGACGGCGACCTGGTAGCCGAGCAGCCCGTGCTGCCCCGGCGGGGTGCCGGTGCCCAGTGACGCCAGGCTGGTCACGGTGGTGGCGGGAAACCCGGCCGCGAGCGGCTGGGCGTTCATGGCCAGCTCGGACAGGAACGGCGCCGCGGCGGGGTGGGCCCGCAGCAGCTCCCAGCCAAGCCCGTCCACGATGAGCAGGCAGACCCGCCGGACCTCCGGCAGCCCGAGGACGTTGTTTCCTGAGCCCCCCACCGAGGCCAGAATCGAGGCCCCGAGCTCGGCGAGCGTCCGGTGGCCGTAGGACGGTACGAGGGGCGCGTTTCTCGGCTCGGCGGTCATCCGGGGATGATCCTTTGCCTGCCGTACTGCTTCGGGCCAGCCAGCCGCGCGAACACGTGGCTGCTGCCGGAACATGCTGCCATTTAAAGGAGCGTAATGGCAATGCACCTCAAGCGCACTATGGGCATCAGCGTGCCCAGTTAAGCCCTCATTTGCGAGGGACCCGGCGTCATGACCTGGCCAGGTCCCGCCGCCGCCCGGACGCCCGGTACGGGTGCTCTAGCGGCCGGTTCCCGCCGTCGCGTCCGAGAGGGCGGTGGCGAACGCGAGCACCTGGCGGACGCCATCCTCGCCGTCGGCCGCCTCGCTGAACCGCAGCGTCAGGTCGTCAGCGGTGATCGTGCCCATGTAGCCATGGTCGGCTTCGCAGTTCTCGTCGCCGCAGTGCGCGGGCTCCAGTTCCACGTGCGACAGCACGTTCCAGCCGACGGTGAGCACAACCTCGCTCGGCATCGTCACGCCAGGCACGTAGGTCCCGGGGTCTGGCACCACCCGGGTCACCGCCACCGAGGAGACGCGGGAGAACCGGACCGCCTCGGTGCTGGTCTCCGCCTGCGGCCGGGTGTCGGGCTCCTCCGCGGGATGCTCGTCGGTGTGCGAGTAGATCAGCCGGGTCGGGGTGAGTGCCAGCACCGTGATGTGGCGCCGTACCTCCATGCCCGGATCGAAGATCGCATCGTGCTGGACCACGTAGGCCTTGACGGGCTCGGGACCGAGCGCGGACCAGACGGCGTCCGTGACCAGTCCGGGGTAGTAACCGGTCCGCTCGATCGCGGCGCGCAAGTCGTCGGCCGAGACTCGTGTATCCCTCATGCTTCCATCCTGCCCTGTGCCGGGCAATGGATTCACCCGGCAGGGGAAACGCCCTGCCCCGGCAGGTCACAATCCGGGTGGTGGCGCGGTGCCCGGCGCGCCCGCCCGGACAAGGTCCGGGGCGGTCGGCGGGCGGGCTTCCGTGACGTCCAGCCGCTGCTCTTCCTCGGGCTCCTTGCGGGCCAGCGCTCCCGCGCTCGGCTTGGGGCCGCGCCGCCGGGGCCGGCGGGCACCGGAGGAACCACCACGGCCACGGTAGATGATCAGCCCGTTCACGGGGTCGGGGGCCGCGTCGAGGGCGGCCCGGACGGCGGGCAGGGCCCGGAACGTTTCCCACGCGGCGTCATCGTGGAACTTGAGCTCCAGGACCACGCCAGTACGGTGCTCGTGCCACTCCCACTCCAGTACCCCGTTCGCGAGGGCCGCCTCGATCAGCGCGTCCTCGTAGGAATCCTTCCAGCGCCGGGCGGGCAGGTCGGCGTGGAAGACCTCAATTGACCACCAATCCGCCATAGTTGAGATAGTACGTGTTTCTTACGGGAGGTGGAAGGGTGTAACCGGGCCGGGCTGGGGCCTAAGGTGAACCGCCATGCGCCGTGATGGACTCACGCTCTCGATCACCCTGCTCAGCGTGCTGCCCGCGGCCGGCGGTGGCTCCGCGGGCCCCCGGAATTCAGCCGCGCCGGATGCCGCGCCGGATGCCGCTCTGGCCAGGCCATCCCGGCAGACCGCGGGGCAGGCCATGGCCTGGGCCCCGGTGGTGGGACTGCTGCTCGGCGTGCTGGCCGCCGCCGTGCTGTACGCGTGCGACCACCTGCTGCACACCGGGCCGCTGGTCGCGGCGGCGCTGTCGGTCGGCTCGCTGGCGGCGCTGACCCGCGCACTGCACCTGGACGGGCTCGCCGACCTGGCCGACGGGCTGGGCAGCCGGCGGCCTGCCCCGGCCGCGCTCGAGATCATGCGCCGCTCGGACATCGGCCCGTTCGGCGTGGTCACCCTGGTCCTGACCCTGCTGCTGCAGGTCGCGGGGCTGACCCAGGCTGCCGCGGCCGGCCGGGGCCCGGCCGCGGTGATCGTGGCGGCGGTGACCGGCCGGCTCGCGCTGACGTGGGCGTGCCGCGCGGGGGTGCCCGCAGCCCGGGCCGACGGGCTGGGCGCGCTGGTGGCCGGGACCGTGCCCCCGGTCGTGCCGGCGCTGATCACCGCGGGCGTGCTGGCGGTCACCATCGGCGGGATCTACCTGGCCGCCGCGGTCGCCGCGGTGCCGGTCGAGTGGATCCTGCCGGTCGCCGAGGCGGCGGGCCTGCTCGTCGCCCTGGTCCTGGCCTGGCACGCCGTCCAGCGGCTGGGGGGGATCACCGGCGACGTGCTGGGCGCCCTGGTCGAGACGGCCACGGCCGCCTGCCTGATCGTCACCGCGATGAGCTGAGCGCCGCGCCGTCGCTATCCCTTTTCCGCGACGGCGCGGCGCAGCGACCAGCCGAGCGCGGCGAGTACGCAGACCGGCAGCAGCCACCAGGCGTTGACGTGGGCCAGGTGCACCAGCAGCGCGGTGACGATAAGGGCCGCTACGGTGACGACCGCACCGCGCCAGTCGTCGCCGACCACGAAGTCGTAGCCAAAATCCCAGGCTGAACGAAGCCTGCTCAACGTTTCACCTCCGTGGGACGGTTACCGCCGGGGGCCGGGACGCGCATGGTCAGCTCACCGTCTCCCCCGGCAGCCGGGCCGCCCCGGCGGGCTCAGCGTTGCCGGGCCTGCCGCCGCGGCCGAGCACGGCCGTGTACCCGAGCGAGACGAGAGCTACCGCCGCGATCAACCCGAGCAGGGACGCGTCATTGCCCGGCCAGTGCACCCCGGCGCCTTCAGCGCCCCAGAACGTGCCGAACGAGGTGAGCATGATGCCGACCGCGAACTTCATCGCGTTCTCCGGGACCCGGGCCAGCGGGGCGCGGGCCGCTACCCCGACGCCGGCGATGACCAGCACCGCCGCCGCGGCGCCGAGGACCGCCACCCCGATGTGACCCTGGTTGGTCCCGAACGTGAGCACGATGAACACGACCTCGAGGCCCTCCAGCAGCACCCCCTTGAACGACAGGGTGAAGGCGTACCAGTCCCGGACGCCGCGCCGCGACTCGCGGGCGGCGTGCTCGGCCGCGGCCACCTCGCGCAGGTAGGCGCTGGCCTCGTCATGCAGCGCCTTGTGCCCGGTAGCGCGCAGGATCGCCTTGCGCAGCCACTGGATGCCGAAGATGGCCAGCAGCGCGCCGACCACCAGCCGGAGCGCGCCGAGCGGGATGAGGGTGAGGGCCGGGCCGAGCACCGCGACCACGATGGCCAGCACGACCAGCGCGACCGCCATGCCCTGAAAGGTGGACCGCCACTCCCGGGTCAGACCGGCCGCGAGCACGATCGTGAGGGCCTCGATGGCCTCCACCGCGCAGGCCACGAAAACGGTCAGGGCGAGGGCAAGCTCGTTCACGGAACCTCCAGGCTGGTGGCCGCCGATTCGACAATAGCCGGGCCCGGTGCCTGGTCGACGCGACGGGAACAGGGTAAATGCGGGGAATGGTGTGGCTTTTTGTGCGGGGACTTGGGTAGTTAGCGCTGTAGTGAAATAGGGTCTAATTCAGTAATGCGCCAGTCGTCCCGCTGGTCCCAGGTGCCGCTTTCCCGGCATCTGCCGCCTGCCAGCGAATGCGGCACGCCAGCCCGTGTCATACCGTTCCGCCGCACGCACCGGATTTCATCGCAGCAGGCGGCGGAGCAGCCATGACGCCCGGCAGCCATGGCGGGCGCGCACCGGGTCAGGCACTAGCATCGGCAGGGTGAGGATGACGATTCACACCAGCGAGACATCGGCCCGCGACCTCGAGGCGGACGCCCTCATCGTCGGGGTGGTCCAGGCGGCTGACGGGCCGCGGCCCGCCCCCGGTTCTGCGGACGTCGATGACGCGCTCGGAGGCACCCTGACGGACCTGCTGACCGCGCTCGACGCGACCGGCCGGACCGAGGAGATCACCAAGATCCCGGCCGCCGGGCAGCTCCCGGCACCGGTCATCGTGGCCGTCGGGCTGGGCGCCCCCGGCGCGGGCGGCAGCAGCCCGGATGAGCAGTTCGATCCGGAGACGCTGCGGCGCGCGGCGGGTGCGGCCGTCCGGGTGCTGACCGCGGCCCGGCCCGTCGGCCTCGCCGCCCCGCAGGAGGACGGCGCCAACGGCCACGTGCCGGGCAACGGGAAGCGCCGCATCGCGCTGGCCCTGCCGGCCCGCGACACCGCCGAGATCGAGGCCGTAGCGATCGGCGCGCTGCTCGGCGGGTACGCGTTCCGGCGCTACCGGACCACGGGCGTCAGCACCGACGCGGCGCTGACGCTGCTGACCGCCGCGGGTGGGGCTGCGGCGCAGGCGGCCGCGGACCGCGCGCAGATCCTCGCCGACGCCGTGACCCTGGTCCGCGACCTGGTCAACACGGGCCCGTCGGACCTGGTCCCGGTGACCTTCGCGGCCGAGGCGGAGCGGGTCGCCGCCGCCTGCGGGCTGAGGATCGAAGTGCTGGACGAGGCGGAGCTGGCGGCCGGCGGCTACGGCGGCATCCTCGGCGTCGGCCAGGGCTCGGTGCATCCGCCCCGGCTGGTCCGGCTGGAATACAGCCACCCCGACGCCACCCGGACGCTGGTCCTCGCGGGCAAGGGCATCACATTCGACTCCGGCGGGCTGTCGCTCAAGCCGCCGAAGTCGATGGAATGGATGAAATCGGACATGGGCGGGGCCGCCGCGGTGCTCGGCGCGCTGCAGGCCATCTCGGTGCTGCGGCCCGCCGTCAACGTGGTCGGCTACCTGCCGCTGGCAGAGAACATGCCGAGCGGATCCGCACAGCGGCCGTCGGACGTGATCACCATCCACGGCGGCAAGACGGTCGAGGTGCTGAACACCGACGCCGAGGGGCGGCTCGTCCTGGCCGACGCGCTGGCCCGAGCGGCAGACGACTCCCCCGACCTGATCATCGACGTCGCGACGCTCACCGGGGCGCAGCTCGTCGCGCTCGGCCCCCGCGTGGCCGGGGTGATGGCCAACGGTGACGCGCTGGCCGCCGAGGTGGCCGCGGCCTGCGCCCAGGCCGGCGAAGCCGCATGGGCGATGCCGCTGCCCGGCGAGCTGCGCAAGGGCCTGGACTCGGCCGTCGCCGACCTGGCCAACGTGTCGGCCGACCGGAGCGGCGGCATGCTGGTCGCGGGCCTGTTCCTGCGGGAGTTCGTCCCCGGGGACGTGCCCTGGGCGCACCTCGACATCGCCGGGCCGTCCTTCAACGACTCGGACCCGTACGGTTACACCCCGCGCGGCGGCACCGGCGCAGCGACGCGGGCGCTGGTGCGAATCGCGGAGGATCTCGCGGACGGCAAGCTCACGGCGGAGTGACCGTGCCGGAAAACGCCGGGTAAGCACGCCCAGGGTGGGCAGACTCACTCCGGTAGGGCGGCACGCGCTGCGGATACTCGCCTTCGGGCGGTCCTCCCCGGGTGAAAAGATGGAAGCAACTTTGAATGGCAGATAGGGAGCGTTCCGTGGCAGAGGGCGGCTACGACATCGTCGTGCTGGGCGGCGGCAGCGGAGGGTACGCCTGCGCGCTGCGTGCCGCCGAGCTGGGCAAGCGGGTGGCACTGATCGAGAAGGACAAGGTCGGGGGGACCTGCCTGCACAAGGGATGCATCCCCACCAAGGCACTGCTGCATTCCGCGGAGATCGCCGACCAGGCGCGGGACAGCGAAGCGTTCGGCGTCAGGTCCAGCTACGAGGGCATCGACATCTCGGGCGTGCAGGCCTATAAGAACAAGGTGGTCGAGCGGCTCTGGAAGGGCCTGCAGTCGACGATCGCCAGCCGGAAGATCGACACCATCGAGGGCTACGGCAAGCTGGTCTCACCGACCCAGGTCCAGGTCGGGGACACGGTGTACGAGGCGGAGCACATCGTGCTGGCCACCGGCTCGGTGCCGCGGAGCCTGCCCGGCCTGGACATCGACGGCGAGCGGGTCATCTCCAGCGATGACGCGCTGTGCTACGGGCGGGTACCCAGCTCGGTGATCATCCTCGGTGGCGGCGTCATCGGGGTCGAGTTCGCGAGCGTGTGGCGGTCGTTCGGCTCCGAGGTGACGATCGTCGAGATGATGCCCCAGCTCCTGCCGCTGGAGGACGAGTCGAGCGCGAAGCTGTTGCAGCGGGCGTTCCGCCGCCGGGGCATCGCCTTCGAGCTGGGCGCCCGGTTCGAGAGCGTCAAGCACACCGACGGCGGCGTGACCGTCACGCTGGCCGGGGGCAAGACGCTCGACGCGGAGTTGCTCCTGGTCGCGGTCGGCCGCGGCCCGGTCTCCTCCGGCCTCGGCTACGAGGACGCCGGAGTCGAGATGGAGCGCGGCTACGTCAAGGTCGACGAGTACTGCCGGACGAGCGTCCAGAGCATCTCCGCGGTGGGCGACCTCATCGCCACGCCGCAGCTCGCCCACGTCGGCTTCGCCGAGGGCATCCTGGTCGCCGAGCGGATCGGGGGCCTGGACGTCACCCCGATCGACTACGACGGGGTACCGCGCATCACCTACTCCGAGCCGGAAGTGGCTTCGGTCGGCATCACCTCGGCCCAGGCCGCTGAGCGCCGCCTCCAGGTCACCGAGTTCAGCTACCCGCTTGGCGGCAACGGCCGGAGCGTGATCCTGCAGACGCAGGGCGCGGCGAAGGTCATCGCGGCAGTGCAGGAAGACGGCACGCCGGGCCAGGTGCTCGGTATCCACCTGGTCGGCAGCCGGGTCGGCGAGCTGATCGCCGAGGGCCAGCTCATCTACAACTGGGACGCGGAGCCGTCCGATGTGGCGCAGCTGATCCACCCGCACCCCACCCAGTCGGAAATCATGGGCGAGGCGATGCTGGCGCTGGCCGGCAAGCCCCTGCACGTACACGCTTAAGCACGGGTCCATCCTCCGCCCGCTTTCGGGAGCGGCGGACAACGAAGGAGTCACGGGAACAATGTCGGTCTCGGTATCCATGCCACAGCTCGGCGAGAGCGTCACCGAGGGCACCGTCACGCGCTGGCTGAAAAAGGAAGGCGAGCGCGTGGAGGCGGACGAGCCGCTGCTCGAGGTGTCCACCAACAAGGTCGACACCGAGATCCCCTCCCCCGCGGCCGGTGTGCTGCGGGGCATCTCCGTGGGCGAGGACGAGACCGTTGAGGTGGGTGCGCAGCTCGCGGTGATCGAGGAAGGCGCGGACGCTCCGGCCGACGGCTCTGGCGCGCCGGGCGGCCCGGCTCAGCCCGCCCCAGCCCCGGCCAGTTCCCAGGCCGAGCCGTCCGCTCCCGAGCCGGACGGATACGGCGGCGACACTTCCGGCTCCCCCGCCTCCGGCAACGGCTCGGCCGCAGGGCAGGGCGGCGGTTACGGTGACGGCTCCGCTTCCCCGGCATCCGCCCCGGCCTGGTCGCCGCCAGGCCCGGCCCAGCCGGTTTCCCAGGGCGGCCAGATCACGACACCCACCCCGCTGCCCACCGGCGACGGGCCGTACGTGACGCCGCTGGTCCGCAAGCTGGCCGCCGAGCACGGCGTGGACCTGGAATCGGTGTCCGGCACCGGAGTCGGCGGCCGTATCCGCAAGCAGGACGTGCTCGACGCCGCCCGCGCCCGGCGCGAGGCCGAGGCGGCCCGGCCGGTCGAAGCGCCCGCCGCGGCTGCCGCACCGCCCGCGCCCGCACCGCCCGCGCCCGCCGCACCGCCCGCGCCCGCACCGCCCGCGCCCGCCGCACCGCCCGCGCCCGCCGCCGCGGCGTCGGCCGCTCCTGCTGGTGGCGGCGCGGCGCGGCCCACAGCGCCGTCCCGTCCGGCGCTCATCCCGTCGGGACTGCGCGGTACCACCCAGCGGCTGTCCCGGCCGCGCCAGGTGATCGCACAGCGGATGGTCGAGTCCCTGCAGACGTCGGCGCAGCTCACGACCGTGGTCGAGGCGGACGTGACCGCCATCGCCCGGCTACGGGACCGGACCAAGGCTGACTTCGAGGCCCGCGAGGGGGTCAAGCTGAGCTTCCTGCCCTTCTTCGCGCTCGCCGCGGTGGAGGCGCTCAAGGCCTACCCGATGGTGAATGCGGTGATCGACACGGCCAACGCCCAGGTGACCTACCACGACGCCGAGCACCTCGGCGTCGCGGTGGACACCGAGCGCGGCCTGATGGTGCCGGTCATCCACAACGCCGGCGACCTGAACCTGGGCGGCCTGGCCCGCAAGATCGCCGACCTGGCCGCGCGGACGCGATCCGGGCAGGTCAGCCCGGATGAGCTGTCCGGCGGGACGTTCACGCTGACCAACACCGGCAGCCGCGGCGCGCTGTTCGACACGCCCATCATCAACCAGCCGCAGGTGGGCATCCTCGGCACCGGGACCGTCGTCAAGCGCCCGGTGGTGGTCGACGACCCGGCCCTCGGTGAGGTCATCGCGGTGCGCTCGATGGTGTACCTGGCCCTCACCTACGATCACCGGCTGGTGGACGGGGCCGACGCGGCCCGGTTCCTGACCGCGGTCAGGGAGCGCCTGGAGGAAGGCAGCTTCGAGGCCGAGCTCGGCCTCTAGGCCGAACCCCAGGGGCGCGTTATTGAGGTGAGCTCGGTGGTCAGGCACGAAACACTCGGCTTATGGCCGAGACTGCCCGGCGGGCGACCCCCGAGGACGCGGCGGAACTGACCCGGCTGCGCGTGGTGATGTTCGCGGGCATGGGTAACGACGTCAGCGGGCTCGACGAGACCTGGCGGCGGCGCAGCGCCGGGTACTTCCGGTCCCGGCTGCGCGACACCGGGGAGTTCGCGGCCTTCGTCGTGGATAAGCCGGACGGCACAGGCCTGGCCGCCTGCGCGGTGGGCTGGCTGAACCCGCACCTGCTGGGCATGCGGAACCTCACCGGTCGGCGCGGCTACATCGCGAACACCTGCACCGACGTTGGCTTCCGCAGCCGGGGCTACGGCCGGGCCGCGGTCAGCCAGTTGGTCGAATGGATGCGCGCGGCAGGCGTGCCCGTCGTTGACCTGCACGCGACCCCGGACGGCCAGCCCCTCTACCGCTCCCTCGGCTTCACCGACCCCAGGCGGTCCGCCCTCTCCCCGCGGCTGTGACCGGGGCCCGCCGGATCGGCGGCGGTCAGGACGTCTGCGGGTTCATGACGGCGCGGGCCTGGGCCTGGGTCAGTACCCGGGCGATGCCGACGGATGTCCAGTCGGAGCTCTCCTCGATTTCGTCGCGAAGCATCGCGGCCTGGTACTCAATAGACACCGGGCCGATAGCGACCAGTTCGGACTGCGCGTTCTTCATGATCAGCATGTAGTTGATTTGACATCCTCCCCACGGCTAAAGCCGGGGGATTCCACGGAGCGGTTTACAGCTAGGCACGCCCAGCATAGGCGGGGCGGGCACCGGTTTGGTGTCCGGTATAGCCCGCCCCGCTCGTTGGCCTCTCCCACGGGAGAGGAAGTGCCTAGCTGCCGCTCCGTGGGGGTTCCTGCTTCAGCACAGACCGCCAGGGTTTTCCCTGGTCTTGCACCCGCTCCACAGGCTTCACGTTCCGCCAGCCCGGCGGTATGCGCATACGCGCGAACCATAGCTTACCCGCCGTTCCGGGCTAACCCCACGACTGAAGCCAGGGGCTTGCGCCCTGCAAGACACTTGGTCAGATCCCCCGGTTTCCTGGCCCGCCGTCGTCTCCGCCCGGCCCGCCGTCGTCTCCGCCTGGCCCAGCCTCCGCGCCGGGCTCGAAGGCCAGCGCGCACGAGTTGATGCAGTAGCGCTCGCCGGTCGGGGCCGGCCCGTCCCGGAAAACATGGCCAAGATGCCCACCGCAGCGGCGGCAGCGGACCTCGGTGCGGCGCATGAACAGGCTGCGGTCCGTCCGCAGCTCGACGGCCTGCGCGATAGCCGGCTCGTAGAAGCTCGGCCAGCCGGTACCGGATTCGAACTTGGCGTCCGAGCGGAACAGCTCACTCCCGCAACCCGCGCAGCAATAGCAGCCGTTCTCCTTGTTGTGGACATACGCGCCGGTGAACGGCCGCTCCGTGCGGCCCCGGCGCAGCACGCCGTACTGCTCCTCGGTCAGGTCCCGCCGCCACTGCTCGTCGGGCTTCTGGATCTCAGCCGCTGAGCCGGTGCTGGTGCTGTCCTTTGCGCGATGCATCGGTTCTGTCCCCTCTATTGACGCCGTCACCTAGGTGAACCCGTAACCGGCCCAATCCATTGCCTGACCGGGCTGCGCCGCCACGGATTGTGGGGTTCACCCGATTGCTGACGAGCTGGTGAACCGCCAGTATTCGCTAGGTGGCGAGCCGGATTCTAATCGTCGACGACAGCCCGCGCTTCCGCGCCACGGCGGCTGCGCTACTGGCCGAACGCGGCTTCGACCTGCTCGAGGCGGCCGCGGACGGCGAGCAGGCGCTGGCCGCCGCGGCCCGGGGACGCCCGGACGGGATACTGCTGGACGTCAACCTTCCCGGATTGGACGGGTTCGCGGTGGCCACGTCGCTGGCCACGACCTGTCCCCGGGCCAGGATCGTGCTGACCTCGGCCGATGTCAGCCTTGTTCCGGCCCCGATCCTGGCCACGCCCGCGGTGGTCGGCCTCGTGCCCAAGGAGGACCTGGCCGTCACCAACCTCGCGGCGCTCTTCTCCCGCTGACCAGGGACCGGTGGCTGGCCCGGCGCGTCAGGCCCGCAGATAGGTGAGAACGGCGAGGACGCGGCGATGCGCCTCGGCCGACCGATGCAGGCCGAGCTTGCCGAAGATGCTGGTCACATGCCGTTCCACAGCGGCCACGGTGACCATCAGTTCGCGTGCGATGCCCACGTTGGAACAGCCTTCGGCGATCAGCCCCAGGACCTCCCGCTCGCGCGGCGTCAGGCCGTCGACCGGGCTGGCTTTCCGCTTACGGCCCACCAGCCGCGCGACCACATCCGGGTCGAGTACCGACCCGCCGCCGGCCACCCGGCGTACCGCGTCGGTGAACACGCGCAGATCGCCGACTCTTTCCTTCAGCAGGTAGCCGACGCCCTGGGCGCCGTCGGCGACGAGGTTGAACGCGTAGCTGTCCTCCAGGAACTGCGACAGCACCAGCACGCCTACCGCTGGGCGGGCGGCACGGATCTGCAGGGCCGCCCGGAGCCCGTCATCGGCATGATCCGGCGGCATCTGGATATCCGCGATCACGACGTCCGGGCCGTATGCCCCGGCCATCTGGACCAGATCGCGCGCGTCAGCCGCGGCGGCGACCACGTTGAACCCGCTGTCCTGCAGGACGCGTACGACCCCCTCCCGGACGAAGGGCTGGTCTTCACCGACTATCACGCGAATCTGCTCGGGCGGATTCACGCTACAAAGCTATGCCGCCCGCCCGGCCGGCGCTATAGCGCGGGCGGCGGCTTCGCCGACACAGGCCCGGGGCCCCGGCCGCCGGGCACATCCGCATACGCCCGGGCCAGGGAAAGCGGAATTCGTGCGTGCAGCACGGTGCCGCCGCCGGCCGGGCTGACGATCTCCATGATCCCGTTCAGCGCGCCGATGCGGTCACGCAGCCCGGCCAGCCCGCTCGTGCCAGATCGCGCCGAGGCGCCGCCGATGCCGTCGTCGCCCACCTCTACGGTGCACTCCGCCTCGCGGGTGGCTACGCACACCCGGGCAGAGCGGGCCCGGGCGTGCTTGACCACGTTGGTGAGTGCCTCGGAGCAGAAGAAATAGACGCTCGCCTCGATCGGGCCCGGGAGCCTGCGCTCGGGCAGCTCGAGCTCAACCGGCACGGAGAGCCTGGCGATGAAGCCGGCCAGCGCAGCGGCCAGGCCGCGCTGGGTCAGGACCGCGGGATGGATCCCCGTCGCGATCTCGCGTAGCTCGCTGAGCCCCCACTGGGTGTCGCCGAGGGCCAGGCCGAGCAGTTCCCTGGCCCGCTGCGGTTCCGCGGCCAACTTCTGCTGGGCCAGCTGCAGGTTGATGATCGCGCTCACGAATCGCTGCTGGGCGCCGTCGTGCAGGTCCCGCGTGACCCGCTGACGCGCGGCATCGAAGGTGGTGACCAGGCGCGCCCGTGAGGCCATCAGCTCCCGTTCGGTGCGCTGGCGATCGGTGATGTCCCGGAGAAACCCGGTGAACGCCGGCGCGCCGGGCCCGCCGGTCCGGGTGACCGTCAGCTCGACCGGGAACTCGCTCCCGTCCGCACGCATCGCGGTGATCTCGATCCGCCGGTCGAGGATGCGCGTTTCGCCGGTGGCGAGGTACCGGGCAAAACCGTCGCGGTATGCCGCACGCAGCGACGGCGGCACGATCACGTCCGCCAGTTCCCGGCCGATCATGTCCTCGGCCCGGAACCCGAAGATGCCCTCGGCTGCGGTGTTCACGTAGGTGATGTGGGCGCGCCCGTCGATGCTGAGGACGCCGTCCAGCGCCGCTTCCAGGAGCGCATGCTCGGTCTGCCGCCGTTCGCTGACGTCGGTGAACGCCAGGACAGCGCCGCGGCCGCCGGGCATATCGATGGGGGCCGACCAGTACTCGACAGGAAACAGTGACCCGTCCCGCCGCACCAGCCAGTCTTCGGAGTGGATCGCCTGGCCGGTCGTGCGCGGCAGCAGCATCGTGCACTCGCCGGCCCGGTTAACCGTCCCGTCCGGGCGCTTGTAGTGGACCGTCTCGTGGGCCGGCTTATTCAGGAGGTCGGAGACATCCCGGTAGCCAAGGACGGCCACCGCCGACGGGTTGGCGAACCGGATCAGCCCGGCCTGGTCGACCACCCAGACCGGCTGGACCACGCACTGCAGAATCAGAGGCCACGAACTCGTCCGCGCCCCGCGCTGATTCGCTGCCCCGACTGGACGTAGCTCCTCGCCTGCCGAATCCTCGGTAGCCAACTCACTGATCCCCGGTCTGACTCTACGGCCGCCCGGTGCCCGCGGCCAGACTCGGCGCAAGGTCCCCTCGGGGTCGGGTTAACCCGAGGACGCGTGCGGGAGAACCTGAGCCCCGAGGCTGAAGGCCCCTTCATTGGCCTGCGGCCACTCCCCCGGCAGGCTCCTTGTGTGGGCGACCGATATATCGCGTACCGGCCAGCCTCGAGGGAGCTGTGATGACCATGGGACATGTCGTGCTGCGCAGCGAAGGAACCGCGATAGCCGTCACGGAGTGGGCCAGTGCGGTGCTGGGCAATAGCCTCGGCCGCTACGAGGAGGCGCTGGCCGCAGCCGAACAAGGCAGTGAATACCCCGACGATCTGGGGCTGGCCACCTGGTCGATGGTCGAGCTGATCGAAGCAGCGGCCCGGACCGGGTTGCCGGAGCGCGCGGCTGGCGCCATGCGTCGCGTTTCGGCGACCACCAGAGCCAGCGGGAGCGACTGGGCGCTGGGGATCGAGGCCCGCTCGCGGGCGCTGCTGAGCGAGGGCGAGTCTGCGGAGCGTTTGTATTGCGAGGCCATCGAGCGGCTCCGCCGCACCGGCGTCCGGGTGGAACTGGCCCGCGCGCACCTCCTCTACGGAGAATGGCTGCGCCGTGAGAACCGCCGTGTGGACGCGCGGGAGCAACTCCGCGGTGCCTACGAAATGCTGACCGCGATGGGGATCGCGGGGTTCGCCGAGCGCGCCCGGCGCGAGCTGCTCGCCACCGGCGAGACCGTGCGGAAGCGGACGATCGAGACGGCCGGCCAGCTCACCCCGCAGGAGGCGCAGATCGCCCGGCTGGCCGGTCAAGGGCTTACGAATACGGAGATCGGCGGCCAGCTGTTCATCAGCCCGCGCACGGTCGAGTGGCACCTGCGCAAGATCTTCATCAAGCTCGGCATCCGTTCCCGCCGGCAGCTCAGCTGGGCGCGGCCCGGGACCGGGCGGCTGGCTGTGCCGGCCTAGCCGGGCGCCGGCCTGCGGCGCCCGGACTCTGGTCTTTCCTGGGTCAGGTATTGGGCAGGCCGAGGAACGGGAACTCGGCCCGGAGGTCGTCGTGCGGCTTGAGGCCGTCGGGGCCGACCTTTCCGTGGGTCAGCCAGGCGAAGCGGGCGCTGTAAACGTCGTCGGTGAGCGGTCTGGCTGCCGTTCCCCGGCTGGGTGAACACTAGGGGTCGCCGGGCGAGCCGAAGACGAACAGGTCGGTCAGGTCCAGGCGCGCGTCGTCGCCGGGATATTTAAGGTTGTCCGCGCTGAAGTGGTTGGACATGGTGGCTCCTTCAGCCGATGAACTTGAGCAGGGCGGCATTGACCTGGTCCGCGTGGGTCCAGGGGACGGCGTGCGGGCCCCCGTCGATGACCACCATCTGCAGGTCCGTGATCAGCCGGGGCAGCCGTTCGCCGGTCTTGGGGTAGGGCAGGACCTGGTCGTCATCGCCCTGGATGACCAGCATCGGGATGTCGATCTTCGGCAGGTCGGGACGGAAGTCGGTCTCCCACGTCGGGATGCACGCCACCGCCGCCGTGGCCGACGCGCTGGCGGCGACGTTCCAGCTGGCCTGGTAGGCCTGGTCGCTGACCAGGGTGCCGCGCGTCTTGTCGATGTTGTAGAAGGTGTCCAGGAACCCTTTCATCCAGGCCGGCATGTCAGCCCGGGCCGCCTGCATGAACCCGTCGAACAGGCTGGCGGGCAGGCCGTCGGGGTTGTCGGGCGCCTGCAACAGGAACGGCGGGATCGGGGCGATCAGCACCCCCCGGGCGACGCCCTCGGGACCGTAGCGGCCCAGGTAGCGGGTCACCTCGCCGGTTCCCATCGAGTGACCGACCAGGGTGGCCTCGCGCAGGTCCAGGGCGTCCATCAGCGTGTGCAGGTCGGTCGCGAAGGTGTCGTAGTCATAGCCGGTGGCCGGCTGGCTGGACTTGCCGAATCCGCGCCGGTCGTAGGTGATCACCCGGTGCCCGTTTTCCAGCAGCACCGGGACCTGCCGATCCCAGGCCCGGCCGCTGAGCGGGTAGCCGTGGATCAGGACGACCGGCCGTCCGGAGCCGTGGTCTTCGTAGTACAGGTTGATCGAGCCCGAGTTCTCCTGGCCGACCGGGATGTAGGGCATGAGTCCTCCTTCCGCCGAGCCCACCAGATGTTCTGGTCGCGCCGGTCCGGGCCGGCGGCAGGGCTGCTGTGACCTCAGGGTCACGCCCGGGGCGGACGCGTCGCGCCCGTAGAAATCCCCAGTCGTTCGCCGGAACTGGCCAGCCGGCCATCCCAGGGCAGCTGCTGCGATATGGCGCCTCAGACGGCGCCGATGACGCGTTTGGCGTAGGACTCCAGGGTGGCGTCGGCGTCGTCGTGCATCAGGTAGACGCTGAAGTTGGCCGCGCCGATCTCGCGCAGCTCCTGCAGCCGGTCCACGTGCGCCTCGGCCGGGCCGAGCAGGCAGAAGCGGTCCACCACCTCGTCCGGGACGAACTGCGTGGACGGGTTGCCCGCCTTCCCGTGGTGGGAGTAATCGTAGCCCGCACGGGCCTTGATGTAGTCGGTCAGCGCGCGCGGGATCGTCTCCCCGGAGTCGCCGTACCGCGCCACCAGGTCGGCGACGTGGTTGCCGACCATGCCACCGAACCAGCGGGTCTGCTCACGCATGTGGGCCAGATCCGTGCCCACGTACGCCGGGGCGGCGACGCAGATCGTCACCGCGTCCGGGTCCCGTCCCGCCGCCACGGCCGCCGCGCGGACCGAGCCGATCGTCCAGCGCGCGATGTCCGGGTCGGCGCACTGCAGGATGAAGCCGTCGGCCTCGGCGCCGCACATCCTCAGCGCCTTCGGCCCGTAACCCGCCATCCAGATCTCCAGGCGGCCGTCCCGCACCCACGGGATCCGGACCGGCGTGCCGTCGAGGTCCACCGAACGGCCTTCGGCCAGATCGCGGATGTCCCGCATGGCCCGGGACAGCACGGCCAGCGGCGCCGGGCGCTTGCCCAGTACGCGCAGCGCCGAGTCGCCGCGGCCGATGCCGCACACGGTCCGGTTGCCGAAGGTGTCGTTGAGCGTGGCGAACAGCGACGCGGTGACCGACGGGTCGCGGGACAGCGGGTTGGTGACCAGCGGGCCGACCATGACCCGGGAGGTCTGGGCCAGGATCTGCGAGTAGATGACGAACGGCTCCTGCCACAGCACGTGCGAGTCGAACGTCCACACGTGGCTGTAGCCGGTGCCGTCGGCCCGGCGGGCCAGGTCGATCACGCGCCGGGCTGGCGGGTCGGTCTGCAGCACCAGGCCGATGTCCATCTGCCTCCCTACCCCAGGTACTGGCACATGCCGCGGGGCAGGAACCGGCCCCGCCCGGCTTGGCCGTGCCACTCGCCGTGGTCCAGGATCACGTCCCCGCGCGACATCACCGTGGTGACCTGGCCCTGCACCTCACGGCCTTCGTAGGCCGAGTAGTCCACCGCCATGTGGTGCGAGGCGGCGGACAGCACGTGCCTGGCCGCCGGGTCGTACAGCACGATGTCGGCGTCCGAGCCCGGCGCGATCGTGCCCTTGCGCGGGTAGAGCCCGAACATCCGGGCTGGGGTCGTCGAGTTGACCTCGACCCAGCGGGCCAAGGGCAGCTGCCCGTCGACGACCCCCTGGTGCAGCAGGTCGATCCGGTGCTCGATGCCCGGGATGCCGTTCGGGATCTTGGAGAAGTCGCCGCGGCCGAGCTCCTTCTGCTCCTTGAAGCAGAACGGGCAGTGGTCGGTGGACACCACGGACAGGTCGTTCGTGCGCAGCCCGCGCCACATGTGCTGCCAGTGGTCCCTGGTGCGGACCGGCGGCGAGGCCACGTACTTGGCGCCCTCGAACCCCGGCGCGTCCAGGTCGTCCTGCGACAGGTACAGGTACTGCGGGCAGGTCTCGGCGAACACCGGCGCGCCCCGGTCGCGGGCCTCGGTGACCGCGTCCAGGGCGTGGCGGGCCGACAGGTGCACGATGTACAGCGGCGCGCCCGCGACCTGAGCCAGCCGGATGGCGCGGGACGTCGCCTCGCCCTCCAGCTCGGGCGGCCGGGTGCGGCCGTGCCAGCCCGGATCGGTGTGCCCGGCCTCCAGCGCCTGGGCGACCAGCGCGTCGATCGCGATGCCGTTCTCCGCGTGCATCATGATCGTGGCGCCGTTGCCGGCCGCCTTCTGCATGGCCTGCAGGATCTCCCCGTCGGTGGCGTAGAACACGCCCGGGTAGGCCATGAACATCTTGAAGCTGGTGATGCCCTCGCCGACCAGGACGTCCATCTCCTTGAGCGTCCGGGCGTTGACGTCCGAGACGATCATGTGGAAGCCGTAGTCGATGCTGGCCTTGCCGCTGGCCTTGCCGTGCCAGGTGTCCAGGGTCTCCTGCAGGGAGCTGCCCTTCTTCTGCACGGCGAAGTCGACGATCGTCGTCGTGCCGCCCCAGGCGGCCGCGCGGGTGCCGGTCTCGAAGTCGTCGGCGGAGAACGTCCCGCCGAACGGCATCTCCAGGTGGGTGTGCACGTCGATGCCGCCCGGCATGACGTACTGGCCGGCCGCCTCCAGCGTGTGGTCCACCGCGCCGCTCACCGCGCCGGTATGCGCGGGATCGAGCAGGGCGGCCACGGTTTCGCCGTCGACGAGCACGTCCGCGGGGTAGGCCCCGGTCGCGGTGACCACCGTGCCACTGCGGATGAGTGTGCGCACGCTGCCTCCCTTAGGGCTCGACCAGCGGGCCGTACGTATCGGGGCGCCGGTCGCGGTAGAACTGCCACTGGTGCCGGACCTGCTCCAGCAGGTCCATGTCGAGGTCGCGGATGAGGACCTCCTCCTGGCTGTCGGAGGCCGTGCCGCCGATGATCTGCCCGCGCGGGTCCGCGAAGTAGGACTGGCCATAGAAGTCGTCGTCGCCGAGCGGCTCGATGCCGACCCGGTTGATGGTGCCGACGAAGTACTCGTTGGCCACGGCGGCCGACGTCTGCTCCAGCCTCCACAGATACTCCGACAGCCCGCGGCTGGTCGCCGACGGGTTGAACACGATCTTCGCCCCGGCCAGGCCGAGCGCGCGCCAGCCCTCCGGGAAGTGCCGCTCGTAGCAGATGTAGACCCCGATCCGGCCCACGGCGGTGTCGAACACCGGGTAGCCGAGGTTGCCGGGCCGGAAGTAGAACTTCTCCCAGAAACCGGTGACCTGCGGGATGTGGTTCTTGCGGTGCTTGCCGAGGTAACTGCCGTCGGCGTCGATGACGGCCGCGGTGTTGTAGTAGACGCCCTCCTGCTCCCGCTCGTAGACGGGGACGACGAGGACCATGTGGAGCTCACGGGCGAGATCCTGCATGAGCTTCACGGTGGGGCCGTCCGGCACTCCCTCGGTCCAGCTGTACCACTGCGGGTCCTGTACCTGGCAGAAGTACGGGCCGTAGAACAGCTCCTGCAGGCAGGCGACCTGGGCCCGCGCGGACGCGGCCTCCCGCAGCGCGGAGACGGCGTTCTTGATCATCGAATCCTTGTCGCCGGTCCACTTCTGCTGGACCAGGGCGGCGCGTACGGTCGGCATGGCGTCTCCTATCAGGTGGCGGCCGGCAGGCGGTCAGAGGGCCTAGGCGGGCAGCTCGGCGAGGATGGCGGCGGTCCGGGACAGGCCGAGCCGGGTGGCGCCGGCTTCCACCATGGCCAGGGCGTCGGCGGCCGAACGGATCCCGCCGGAGGCCTTCACCCCCAGCCGGGGTCCGACCGTGCGGGCCATCAGGGCCACCGCGGCGGTGGTGGCCCCACCCGCGGGGTGGAACCCGGTCGAGGTCTTCACGAAATCGGCCCCGGCCGACTCGGCCGTCTGGCAGGCCATGACGATGGCCTCGTCCTCGAGGATCGCCGACTCGATGATCACCTTCAGCAGGGTCGGGCTGGGTACCTCGCCGCGCACGGCGGCGATCTCCTCCTCGACCTCTTTCCAGCGGCCCTGCCTGGCCAGGCCCAGGTTGATCACCATGTCGACCTCGTGGGCGCCGGTGGCGGCGGCTATACCGGCCTCCTGGGCCTTGAGCCCGGCGCTGTGCGCCCCGGAGGGGAAACCGGCCACGGCGACGACCTTGACGAAGCTTCCGGCCACCTCACGGGCGGCCACGGTGGCCAGGGTGGGCGACACGCACACCGCGTAGGTACCGAGCCTCTTCGCCTCGGCACACAGGGCGTCGATGTCCTTCGGGGTCGCCTCGGGGGCCAGGAGCGTGTGGTCGATCATGGCTGCCAGCACGTTCCTGGTCAGCGTCGGGGCTCCGGTCACAGGTTCAGCACCTCCGTTACCTCCTCGCGCAGTTCAGCTAGTCGCCGGGCCGCTTGCGCCCGCAGCGACGCCAGGTCGCTGCGCCCGGCGGCGGGCAGGACCACTTGCACATAGATTTTCACCTTAGGCTCGGTCCCGCTGGGCCGCAGCGCCACCCTGGTCCCTTCGCCGCACCGCCAGATGATCACATCCGAGCGGGGTAGCGCGAGGGGGTCTTTGGTCCCATCTTCGCGGGAGCGCAGGCCCAGTCCCAGGTCGTCGATCACGGTGACCGGCTCGCCGAGCAGGGAGACAGGCGGCCTCGCCCGGGCCGCCGCCAGCAGCGCCGCGCGCCGCGTTCTTCCAGGGCAACGGAGAACTGGCCGGTGGCGAACAGGCCGAAGCGCCGGGCCAGCTCATCGAGCCGGGTGGCCAGCGAACCGCCCTGCCGCTTGGCTTCGGCGGCCGCATCGGCCAGGGTCAGCGCGGCGGACATCCCGTCCTTGTCCCGCACCAGGTCGGTGACCGCGTAGCCCAGGGCCTCCTCGTAGCCGAACAGGAACGCCCGGCCCGGCTCCGCAGCGGCGGCGCGCATGATCCATTTGAAGCCGGTGAGGGTTTCCGCGTAGCCGGCGCCGGTGGCGGCGGCCATCCGGCCCAGCAAATCCGCCGAGACCACCGTGGTGACGAGCAGGCGGCGGTCCGGGTGCGGCTCGTGCCGGAGCAGGTGATCGGCGAGCAGCACGCCGACCTCGTCGCCGGTCAGCACCCGCCAGCCAGCGGCGCCGGGGATCACGGCGGCGAGCCGGTCCGCGTCGGGGTCGTTGGCCAGCAGCAGATCCGCGCCGCTCCGCTTACCTTCGGCCAGCAGCAGATTGAGGACGCCGGGTTCCTCCGGGTTGGGTTTGGGCAGCGTCGGGAACGCCCCGTCCGGCTCGGCCTGCGCGGCCACCACGGCCGGTTGGCTGAACCCGGCGCGGGCGAAGGCGCGCAGCAGCGTGGCCAGGCCGACCCCGTGCAGTGGCGTATAGGCGACCCGCAGCGCCGCCCGCACGTCCGCGGGACGGGCGGGGCCGGTGGGCAGCGCGGCGGGCACGACGGCGCCGAGGTAGGCGTCGACCAGGTCCGCGCCGAGCAGCTCACCCGGGCCGCCGAGCGGTACCTGGGGCAGCGGGCCGGCCTGCGCGGCGGCTTCGGCGATCCCGGTGTCGGCGGGCGGGACGATCTGGGCCCCGTCGGCCCAGTACACCTTGACCCCGTTGTCCTCGCGCGGGTTGTGGCTGGCCGTCACCATCACCCCGGCCGCGGCCCGCAGGTGGCGGACGGCGAAGGCCAGGACCGGGGTCGGGACCGGACCGCCGAAACGCAGCACGGGCAGCCCGGCACCGGTCAGCACGGCGGCCGCCTCGGCCGCGAACGGCTCGGAGCCGCGCCGCGCGTCGAAACCGACGACGACCGGGCGGGTGGCAGCATCCGCTACGGTGGCCCGCACGTAACGGGCCAGGCCGGCCGCGACGCGGCGGACCGTGGCCCGGTTCATCCGGGCCGGCCCCGCGCCCAGCGGGCCACGTATCCCGGCGGTGCCGAACGTCAGCGGCTCGCCGAACCGCGCCGCCAGCTCATCATCGTCCCCGGCGTCCAGGATGGCCGTCAGCTCGGCGCGGTCCGCCGGGTCGGGATCGTCCGCGATCCACGCCCGCGCCGCGGCCCGGAGCTGTCCGGGTGGCTGGCGCGTCAGCGGCTCAGCCCCGCTGCCCAGGCGGGCTGGAGGGCGATCCGCACGTCGGCGTGCCGGAACGGGCTGGTCACTCCGTACCGGGCGGCCTCGGCGGGATCGGCGACCTCGTCGAAGTCGGTGACCAGCGACTTCTTCACCGCGAACACGGCATCGGCGTCGATGTACTCGCTGCCGGCCACGAAGATGTGCGTCGTCAGCGGCCGGTAGCCGTCGGCGGTCACGATGAAGTGGATGTGCGCCGGCCGGTACGGGTGCCGGCGGGTGGCGGTCAGCAGCGAGCCGACCGGCCCGTCGGTGGGGATCGGGTAGTAGCGGGGCACGATCGTGCGGAACCAGAACCGGCCCTCGGCGTCCGCGGTGAACAGCCCCCGGCCGTTGCCGCGCGGCTGCGCGTCCGGCACCTGCACGTCGTAGTAGCCGTGGTCGTCCGCCTGCCACACGTCCAGCACCGCGCCCGGCAGCGGCGTACCGTCCGCCGAGGTCACCTGGCCCGTCACGACGCACGGCTGGCCCGCCCCAACCAGGTCGATCGAGTCGCCCAGGTCCCGCGGCGGCGACTCGACCACGTGGAAGGGGCCCAGCACCGTGGACTGGGTCGCGCCCGCGGCCCCGTGCTCGTTGATGGTCTCCACCAGCATCGAGACGCCGAGCACGTCGGACAGCAGGATGAACTCCTGGCGCACGTCGGAGCATTTCTGCCCGGTGGCGGTGAGGAAGGCGATCGCCTGTTCCCACTCCGCGATGGTCGGCTCGACGTCCCGGACGAACCCGTGCAGGTGCCGGACCAGGCTGGTGAGCACGATGCGGAGCCGCTCGTCCGGCGTGCCGGCGAAGCTGGCGAGGACGGCGTCCGCCGCCCCTTCCTCAGTGAAATCAGTGGCCATCTGCTGAGGCTAGATCGTTCGCGGGTTCAGCCACTACCCGGTCTCCGGGACCGGCTGAAGGCCTCGGACGGCGTAGCGAGGTGCCGGAGCTTGTCCGGGCTGACGATCGACCGGATCGCGAGCACCTGCCCGTCCAGCAGATCGAAGGCCAGCACGCCGACCCAGATTGCCGTCCCGGTCGAACGACAGGAGGCCAGGCTGGCCGTTGACCTCGGCCGGGCGCGCCGACGCGACGAAGTTGCGGGCCCGGCCGTTCCGTCGGCCCGCAGGCTTAGAAGGCCGCTTGCTTAGCCCGTTCCTTCTCGCCGTCCCGGTACCGGGCGGGCAGCGCGCCCGCCAGGCCCTCGGCGAACAGCGGGATCCTCCACAGCGGGGGGACGTCGCCCGTGATGCCTTCCAGCTGCATGACGACACCGACGCTCATCCGGACCAGCCGGCGCGCCGCGGTGAACATGATGAACGCCAGCGGCAGCTCGGCGAACACGGCGGACGCTACGCTCATCCAGATATTGCGGGTGCCGAGGTCGAGGATCACGTCGAACCAGGCATCGCAGCACAGCAGCGTGCCGGTGACGGTGAGCAGGATGATCAGGACCTGGCGCTCACGCCAGGCCGCCCAGGCCGTGCCGGCGAAGGCGCCGAGCAGCGCAAAGTCGAAACCGACCCAGGCGCCGCGCCAGTGGCCGGCGGTGTAGTGCCTGGGCAGGGTCAGCATGAGCACGGCGATCCAAGCAGCCAGGACCACGCAGGAGCCCATGAACAGGAGCAGTGAAAGACGGCGCCGCCACCGGGCTCGATTGTCGCGCAGCACGTGCGGCTCGTCGATGGTGGCGAGCAGACGGGCCAGGTGCTTCCGGTCCTCGGGGCTCATCCGCCGCAGGTCATCCTCGTCTATCACACTCTTTATTAAAGATTGTGCCGGTTAAATATTCCTAAGTGCCCTCTCCGTGTGTGCTGCACGTCCCCGCTGACCGGTACGCCCGCACCGGACCCGGCGCGAGGGGCGCGACGTACGCTGGCATGGTGAATGATGAGCTCGTCTTTGCGCACGTCGGCTTCGGCGCCCAGGCGGTCCCCTACCTGGCGGGCTGGGACCTGCAGCGCGCCGTGCACCGGCGCCGCGCCGCCGGTGAGATCGCCGACACCTGCCTGATGCTGGAGCACGAGCCGGTCTACACGGCGGGCAAGCGGACCGCGCCCGCCGACCGGCCGATCGGCGATCCCGGCGCGCCCGTGATCGAGGTGGACCGGGGCGGCAAGATCACCTGGCACGGTCCGGGACAGCTCACCGGGTACCCCATCATCAGGCTCCGCGAGCCCGTCGACGTGATCGGCTACGTCCGGGCCCTGGAAGCGGCCATGATCTCCACGTGCGCCGAGTTCGGCGTGACGGCGCAGCGGATCAAGGGACGCAGCGGCGCCTGGGTCACCGGCGGCGGCCCGGACCGCAAGGTCGGCGCGATCGGGGCGCGGGTGGCCCGGGGCACCACCATGCACGGCTTCGCGCTGAACTGCGACTGCGACCTGTCATGGTTCGGCCGGATCGTGCCCTGCGGGATCAGCGACGCGAGCGTGACGACGCTGACCGCGGAGGCGGGGCGGCGGATCACCGTGGCCGTCGCGCTGCCCGTGATGGAGCGGCAGCTGGCCAGCGTCCTCGGGCATGACCGGTGGCGCGTCGCAGCGGGCACCCCCGAGGCGGCTGCAGTTCGAGCGTAGTTTCGAGGAGAACTTCAGATTCGGGGCCGGCGGGGCTATGATGTATGCATGGCTATGCCGCAGCCCGCCCCGGACCGGGCGCCGCTCCAGGCGCGTCCCGGCCGTCCCGTGCTGGTCGCGGGCGACCTGGCCGACCTGCGCGGTCCCGTGACCGGCACGGTTGAGCTGCCACTGTGGCTGTTCTGGTCTCCCGACCGCACGTTCGACCTGGACGACCCGGCCACGCTGCGCTGGATGTACCAGACCGTGCTGCGCGAAGCCGCCCGGCCCGAGGACCTGGCCGATTACCTGCACGGCGACACGCTGGCCGCCGTGTGGCCGGACCTGTTCCTGCCCCGGGGTGTCCGGCAGGCGTGGGAGGACCGGTTCCCGGTCCTGCGCGCCGCCACCCCAGCCGCCGTCTAGGACCCGGCCGCCCGCATGCTGGTCGCTGCGCCTCACCATCTGGGCGTCACCAGTTGGCCGTGCGGGCGGTCCCGGTCCCCTGATGCCGCTCAGTGAACTGCAGCGCGAGGTGGCCACCATCGCCCTGCGGGCGGCGGCCCGGAACGGCTTCGCGCTAGCTGGCGGCAACGCCCTGATCGCGCACGGGATCATCGACCGGCCCACCGACGACGTCGACCTGTTCAGCAACGAGGAGACCGGTGTGGCAGCCGCCGCTGACGCGGTGGAAAGCGCCCTGGTCGAGGCGGGTTTCCTGGCTGAGCGCCGGGACAGGATGGCGGGCCTCGAGGACAAGTCTTCGAAGGGATGGGCGAAGGTCTCGCCGAATGGATCATCACCGCCCCCAGCGGGCAGCAGACCATGCTGCAGATGGCCTACTTCGACCGGACGCGGGGACCGGTCACCATGGACGTCGGGCCCGTCCTGGACCTCGAAGACGTGGCTGCCGGGAAGGCGGTTGCTCTCGTAAGCCGGGTAGAGCCACGGGATTACGTCGATACGGCGGCCGCTCTGGAGCGCTACACCGTCGATCAGCTGATCGACTTGGCTAAACGGCTGGATCCGGGCCTGACCGGACGCGACTTCGCCGACGCGGGCCGGCATCTGGACCAGATGCCCGATCGGCTGTTCGCCCGTTACGTACGGGATCAGCAGGACGTCGCCCGGCTGCGGGAGCGCTTTGCGCGCTGGCCCCGGAACGCCATCCCGGAGTGACCTTGAGGGTTCTTCCCAGCTGTTCCGCCCGGTCCGATTCCTCCCGCTACCGGGACGGCTCGGCCGCCGCCGGCCGGAGACCCGGGTCTATCACTGGCGAGCAGCAGAGAAGGCCCACGGGCATCACCTTGACCGCTGGCTGCGGCGTGGAGGCCGCCTGGGACTGCGACGCAGGGCCGCGCGCGGCCACCGCAGGCTCCGGCTCGGGGATGAGGGCCGAGGCTTCACTGGCGAGTCCGTCAAGCCGCTTCCGTGCGGGCAGCATGAGGATCGCGAGGATCGCGCCGAGCCCGAGCAGTGCGGCCGAGATCGTGAAGGCCAGGGTGTAGCCGTGGGTCGCCGCGATCGCTGGTGCCTGCGGGCCGGTGTGGTGGGCGATGAGGTAGCTGGTCGTCGCGCTCGCCGCGATGGTGCTGAGGACGGAGATACCGATCGATCCGCCCACCTGCTGCATCGTGTTGACCAGCGCCGAGGCCACGCCGGAGTCCTGGCGCGGCACGCCAGCCGTGGCCGTGTTGACCGAGGGCGCGAAGATCATGCCGAAGCCCAGGCCCATGATGAGCAGGGCGGGCAGCACACCTCCGAGGTAACTCGAGGTCACGGTGAGCTGGGCCAGGTAGGCTGTCCCGCCGGCGCTCAGCAGCATGCCCGCGGTGATCAGCGGGCGGGGCCCGACCCGGGACGCTACGACGCTGTACAAGGTGGAGGCGACCAGGATCCCGGCCGTCAGCGGCAGGAACAGCAGCCCGGTGGTCAGCGGGCTGTATCCCTTGACCTGCTGCATGTAGTAGGTGAGGAACAGGAAAATGCTGAAGATCGCAATTCCGGTGATGCCGACCGCGACGTAGGAGCTGCCCCGGGTGCGGTCAAGGATGACCCGCAGCGGCAGCAGCGGGTGACTGGATCGCTGTTCGGCGACGACGAACGCGGTAAGCAGGACCGCGCCGAGGACCAGGGAGCCGAGGGTCAGCGTGGCGGTCCAGCCAGCCGTCTCGGCACGGGAGAAGCCAAAGACGATGAGGAACAGCCCGGCGCAGGCCAGCACGGCGCCAGGCCAGTCCATCCGCGGCGGGTTGGCCGGGCGGCTGCTGCGGATGTAAGCCAGGGCGCCAGCCACGGCTATCGCGGCGAAGATCAGGTTGACGAACAGGGTGTAACGCCAGGACAGGTACTGGGTGAGCACCCCGCCGAGGATCAGGCCTACAGCGCCACCGCCGACGGCGACCGCGCCGAAGACAGCGAAGGCCCGGCCCCGCTCGCGCGGATCCCGGAACGTGCTGACCAGGGTACCCAGCGCGGATGGCGCGAGGATGGCACCGAAGGCGCCCTGCAGCGCCCGGGCCGCCACCAGCATCACGAACGAGACGGCGGCGCCGCCGATCGCGGAGGCGACGGCGAATCCGATCAGGCCGGTGATGAAGACCCACTTACGGCTGTACATGTCGCCGAGCCGGCCGCCCACCAGCAGCAGGCTGCCGAAGGCCAGGGCATAAGCCGTCACCACCCACTGCCGGTCGCTGTTGGCGAACCCCAGCGCATGCTGCGCCGACGGCAACGCGATGTTCACGATGGTGGAGTCCAGCACCACCATCAGCTGGGCGACAGATACCACGACCAGGATCAGCCAGCGCCGGTCAGCACGCGCCGTCGGATGGTCCTGTGTATCCCGGGGACTTGGTGAAGCGACTGGCTGTGCCATGTGAACTCCCGATTTGCCGACGTACGTCTCAACTCGTTCTTAGATCCGTCACCCCTTGCGTTGCGCCTTTCGCTACGCGGTGACGCGTTCTGCGCCGGTGAGATGGGCCGACAGGAGCCGTCCGGCTCTGTCCAGTGCCGCCGCCGCTTCGTCGAGGATTGGATAGAAGGTTTGGAAGACGTGCGGCACCCTGGGGGTGATGTCGAGGGTGACCTCGACGTCGGCGGTGGCGGCTTGTCGGGCGAGGCGGACGGCGTCGTCGAGGAGAGCCTCGTGAGTTCCGGCCTGGATGATCAGGGGCGGCAGGCCGGACAGATCGGCGAATATCGGGCTGATGAGGCCGAGAGCGGCGTCTTGTCCCGAGGTGTAGTCCGTGACCCGGGATTGGAGGTTTTCCCGGCTCATCAGCACGTCGACCTCTCGCTTGGTTTCCATGGTCGCCCCGGCCAGGGTGAGGTCGGCATACGGTGACATGACGAAGGCCGCGGCGGGCACGGGCAGCCCGTGATCTCGGGCGTTGACCAGGGTGGCGACGGCGAGCCCGCCGCCGGCGGACTCGCCCGCGAAGGCGATGTCCGAAGGGGCTGTGCCGCCCCGCAGGAGGGCTTCGTAGGCGGCAAGAGCGTCGCCGACCGCTGCCGGGTACGGGTTGCTCGGGGGCGAGCCGGTAGTCGACGGAGATGACCTTGGCGCGCGTCCGGCGGCCGACCTGCGAGGCCAGGTCAGCGGCTTGGAAGGCGTCCCCCAGTGCGTACACGCCGCCATGGAAATAAAGAACAACGTGGCGAGGCTCGATTCCGTCGATGGTGATCTCGGCGGCTGGGACGCCGCCGAGTGCGGCTGCGGTCACGGTCACGTCGGCGGCCAGCGGCTGCGCCGATGTCAGCTCCCGGAGCAGCCGCCGCTGCTCGTTGACGTCGGTGCCGACGGGGAAGGCTGACTGTCGCAGGACTGCTTCGAGGTTCTCTCGCTGCTCGTTGCTCACGTTGGATCTCCCTTCGGTTGGGTTGGTTTGCCAGCGCCCAGGCTCGCCGCCCATGTCAATCCGCTGCTGAAATTTCCCTGCCGGGAGGCGGGCCACTGCCCCAGGCTTGCCGCCAGGCAGATGAGGAGGCGTCACCGGATCACGATGATTCGCACGGCCGGCACCGCAGACCCAATCGACCATGGCCAGGCGTGAACGTGCTGGTTCCGGCCCGCTTTGCCGTCGCCTTGCCGTGCGCTGCTACGCGTGCCGGTGAGAGCGCGCCGGGCAGACCGGCGGCACAGCGCGCACGCCGTGCCCACCGGCCTGCTGGACCGAGACTCTGGTCCGCGAAATCACCGGAACCAGGTGACGGTCGCTCACCTTGATGCCTAGTAGCTTCGGGGCACTCGACCAGCCAGCTAGCTGCATCAAGGAGGACTAGCAGATGAGCACGACTGCCGTCCCTGACCGATTTACCACGCTGCCGGATGAGCCCGCGCTGCAGGCGACCGTGACGGCGCTGGAGGAGCACGGGTTCAGTGCCGAGATCGTCGGTGATCTTGATGACGCGCGCCAGGCGGTGCTTGCCCGCATCCCGGAGGGCTCGCCGGTGATGACCAACGCCTCGGTGACACTGGCCGAGACCGGGATCGCGGACGCGATCAATGATGGCGGCGGCCGGTGGGAGTCGGTGCGGAACAAGATGTTCGCGCTCGACTTCGCGACCCAAGCGCAGGAAATGAAGGCGATCGGCGGCCAGCCAGAATTCGCCCTCGGCAGCGTGCACGCGGTGACCCGCGATGGCACCCTGGTCATTGCCTCGGCGTCGGGCAGCCAGCTGGCCTCCTACGCCTGGGGTGCCGCCAATGTGATCTTCGTCGTCGGCGCGCAGAAGCTCGTGCCTACGCTGGCAGCGGCGCATGAGCGGATCTATCAGCACAGCCTGCCGCTGGAAGACACCCGCGCGCAGGCCGCCTACGGGCAGCACAGCCAGGTCGGGAAGATCCTCGAGATCCACCAGGAACTGCCCGGCCGCATCCACATCGTCCTCATCCGCCAGCAGGTCGGCTTCTAAAGCCGCCGCGCCAGCCGGTCTGCCCGCAGCACCCAGGAGACGGCCCATGACCCGCAACGCGAGATGCGTCCAGCCGCCGTTCATGGGTCAAGCGCTCCCGAGTCGGGCGACCGGTGCTAACTCGGCCGATTCGAAGGCGGCGGAGATCAGGTAGCTGGTCGCAAGCCTTCGGTACGGCCGCCATTTGAGATGGACGTTGGTATGGACAAAGCGGCGTTCGCTTTCGGCTGTAGCCAATTGACGCGGTACACGCGAGCCGGGCGGCCAGGGGACTATTGCTCCTTCAGTAGGCGCTGTGGTCTGA
>CAVZKY010000082.1:0-13984 GCA_963775825.1 uncultured Actinomycetes bacterium | reverse complement strand
AGCGGGTCCGCACGCCACGCAGGTCAGCTTGCCTGGTCTGCCCGGCCAGCCGGGTTCGCGCGGAACAAAGTGAGAGTGACAAACCGCCCGAGAATGGGATCAGCGAGCCGCAGAAGGTACCGGTACCACGGCGGGAGCTGGGCTTTCAGGGCCTTCGGCGGCCGGGTGATGGTGACGGACTCGACGACGTTGAGGCCGAGCTGCGCCAGCGAACGCGCGTCGTCGCAGGGCCACTGCCACCGGGCGATGTCCCGCTGGGCCGCCATTTTCTGCTGCCTGTCGAACATCCGCTGTGAGTAGGTGTCCAGAGCGATCAGGGCGGCTGGGAACCACGCGGCGAGCCGGGCCAGCAGCTGCCTGACGTCATCTTCTGGCAGATACACGAGCACACCTTCGGTGACGAAGAGATAGGGCCCGGGCAGTTCCTGCACCGTGCGCAGCCACCCTTCATCGAGCACCGGGCCGGCCACCATCTGCCGCCGGTCCGTGTCCGCGAAATAGCGGCGGCGCAGCTCGATCGTGTCGGGCAGATCCAGGTCGATCCAGTGCACCGTGCCGTTGTCGACCCGCTCGAACCGGGTGTTCAGGCCCGTGCCGAGCTCGATGACTGTCCCACCGGGGTGCTCGGCCAGGAAGTCCCGGACCCAGACGTCGAAGACCGCGGTGCGGATGACCCCGACCAGTCCCCCGGCTCCCCGTCCGTACTTTCGGGTATCGAACGGGACCGAGTCCACTATCTGCGCGGCCTTCGGGTCACGCAGGTACCGCCGCTTCCTGGCGTTTCCCGCGCCCGCCCGGCGAGCGGGATGAAGAGCGTCTCCTGAACCGCCCCGAGCCGTACCCGCTCGCCGTCAGCCATCATGGACCGCCCCTCTGCCCGCGGATGATTGGCATATTTGGCCCCGGAGTGATCATCACCGGCCGGCAGCGGCGATCGCCATCCGGGTCGTCGCCTCGTCGAGGACGTCCGCGCTGGTGGCGAAGTTCAGCCGGGCGTAGCCGCTGCCAGCGGCACCGAAGCGCAGCCCCGGCTCGAGGGCGACGCGGCCGCGGGCGAGGAACCGCTCCCGGGCCTCGTCGTCCGGGCCGAGGGCCGAGCAGTCCAGCCAGGCCAGAACGTTGCCTCGGGCGGCTGCCAGGCGACCTCGGGCAGCCGGTCCCGCAGCAGGGTGGCCGCAGCGACCGCCGCTGGCCAGAGTGGCCAGCAGGCGGTCCAGCCAGGGCTCCCCGTCGGTGTACGCGGCGACCGTGGCTAGCACGCCAAAGTGGCCGGACCGCCACTTCGTGTCGGACGGGAACCGGTCCGCGACCGCGGCCATCCGGGACGCGGCGGTGATGACCGCCTCGCACTGAGGCTGGCGAGGTTCCATGCCTTGCTGGCGGAAAGCACGGTGACCGCGAGGTCAGCGGCCCCGGGTACGGTCAGCAGCGGCGTGAAGGTGGCGCCGGGCAGCACCAGTGGACCGTGGATCTCGTCGCTGACCAGCGCGACCCGGTAGATCCGGGCCAGCCGGACCAGCGCGGCCAGTTCGTCGGCGGTGTGCACCCGGCCCACCGGGTTCTGCGGGTTGCACAGCACGTAGGCGGCCGGGTGGGTGGCGAACGCCGCCTCGAGCCCGGCCAGGTCGAGCCGCCACCCGTCCGGGCCGGGCGCCAGCGGGACCTCCAGCAACCGCACCCCGGCCTCCGGCCCCCAGTCGAAGAACGGCGGGTACACCGGCGGGCTGATCGCCGCCGCCGTCACCCCCGGCCGGGTCAGGACCCGCAGTGATTCGACCACACCCACCCCGACGTCCGTCACCGCGGTCACCTGGGACGGATCGAGGTCCCAGTTCCAGCGGCGCCCGGCGAAGCCCGCGATCGCCCGGCCAAGGTCCGGGACGGCGTGAGCGTACCCGGTGTCGGACGCGGCCACGGCCTGGCGCAGCACGTCCGCGACCGGCTCGGCCAGCGCGAAGTCCATTTCGGCCACGGTCAGCGGCAGCACGTCGGCGGCGTAGGTCCGCCACTTCGCGCTGCGGCGCTGCCGCAGCACCTCCAGCGGGGCGACCGGCAGCCCGGCGGCGTCAGAATCCATAGGCCCAGCCTGCCCTAGCGCACCAGGCGTGAACCACAACGATAGGACCGGAGCTTATGGGGAGCGCTTTCAGCGTCATCCGCTGACTTCGCACCCGTAAGTCCCTGAGCACGCCCGGCCCGGTGCGTGCGGCCGTACCCGGCGTAGAACCCCAGCCGCGCTCCTTGCTGAATGCTCGTTCGGTAAGGAGGTTGGCCGGCCTGGGCTCCGCCTGCCGGGCCGCGGACGCTACTGCGGATAGCTAGAGGTCCGTACCGGGCACGGCGAACGCTTCGGCGTCGGGTGCGGCGACCGCTTCGGCAGCGGCCACGTTCAGGAAGTCTGTCACCCGCCCGAAGACCTCCCGACCGGGCGGCCCGTCAGCCACGTCTCATACGCCCGATGCCGGGTGAACTCCCAGGACCGCATCTGCGGCGGAAGTGACACCCGTGCCGGTTCCGGCACTCGCCGCCACGTCCAGCCCGCGAGCACGTCTTCGGCGAGTACCTGCTCGGCCCCGGCGTCACGGGCTGGGCGCCCGATGAACTCAGACTGGCCGTCCTCGGCCCCTATCCGGTTGCGCACGAACCGCAGGCCGGCCAGGGTGCCCTCGACCGTCTCCCGTTCGGCCGTGTCGCGGGCGGCCAGGACCCGTCGTATACCGCCAGGTAATGGCGGACCAGGCGGGCGTCGACGATCGTGACCCACCACACGGCCTCGCTGACCATGCTGAAGGCTGCCGCCTGGTCGCCGGGACGGAAACGGGAGAGCCGCTCGGTCACCTCTCGCATCCCCGCGGCCGACCATTCGAGCGCCCGTACCTCAGCCGCCTGATCACCCGAATGCGCGCGGTTCCAGGCCGCCCGGCACTCCGAGGAGCAAAACCGGTCATGCTCGCGCTGCGGCACAAACTCCGTTCCGCACTGCTCACAGCCCCGGGTCTCAGCCATTGGCCCATGCTATGTGCCGCATGTCCCCGTCCGGCTGTGGACTGCGGTCGATGACCAGGGCAATCGTTTGCAGCTCCAAGTGTTAACCGGATCTTCAGCTTGCCGCTGACGTCTATTTGGGCAGCTGCCGGGCTGCGACCGGGTGCCGGCTAGACGCCCAGGTTCCGGCCGATGAGCTCCTTCATGATCTCGGTCGTGCCGCCGTAGATGGTCTGGATGCGCGCGTCCAGGTAGGCGCGGGCCACCGGGAACTCCAGCATGTAGCCGTAACCGCCGTGCAGCTGGACACAAGCGTCGACGACCCGCTTCTGCAGCTCGGTGGTCCACCACTTGGCTTTGGCCGCCTCGGCCGCGGACAGCTCGCCGGCGACTACGGCTTCCAGGCTGCGGTCCACGAAGACCTGCGCGATGTCCAGCTCGGTGTCGAGCTCAGCCAGGACGAACCGGTTGTGCTGGAACGAGCCGATCGGCTGGCCGAACGCGGTTCGGTTTTTCGCGTACTCGAGCGTCTCGGTGAAGATCGCCCGCGCGCCGGCCACCGCGCTGACGGCGATCGACATCCGCTCTGCGGGCAGGTTGTGCATCAGATGGTAGAAGCCACCCCCAACCTCGCCGAGCACGTTGGCCGCGGGCACCCGGACCTGGTCGAAGAACAGCTCCGCGGTGTCCTGGGACTTCAGGCCCACCTTGTCCAGGTTCCGGCCGCGGGTGAAGCCGGGCATGCCGCGCTCCACCACCAGCAGGCTGAAGGCCCGGTGCCCGCGGGTCGGGCTGGCGCTGGTCCGGGCCACCACGAGGACCAGGTCGGAGTTGATCCCGGAGGAGACGAAGGTCTTGGCCCCGGAAAGCACCCACGTGTCGCCGTCCGCCTCGGCCCGGGTCCGGATCCCGGCCAGGTCGCTGCCCGCGCCCGGCTCGCTCATGGCGATCGCGCCGATCAGCTCGCCCGCGGCGAAGCCGGGCAGCCACCGCTGCTTCTGCTCCTGTGCGCTCAGCGACGTCAGGTACGGGGCCACGATGTCGCTGTGCAGCGTGAAAGCCGGGGTGCCGGGCCCCGCCTTGGCCAGTTCCTCGGCCACCACCGCGTTGAACCGGAAGTCATCGACTCCTCCGCCGCCGAACTCCTCGGGGACGTTGAAGCCGATGATCCCGTGCTTACCCGCCGACTGGTACACGTGCCGGTCAACGATCCCGGCCTTCTCCCAGGCCTGCGCGTGCGGTGCGACCTCCCGGGCCAGGAACTCCCGTACCACTTCGCGGAACTGCTCGTGTTCTGGTTCGTACACGGTACGCCGCATGCGCTGCACCCCTGGGCTAGAACCGCTCTCGTGGGCTAGGGCTGGAGCAGTTCGAGGATGGTGGCGTTGGCCTGGCCGCCGCCCTCGCACATGGTCTGCAGCCCGTAGCGGATCCCGTGGTCGCGCAGCCGGTACACCAGCGTGGTCATCGCGCGGGCCCCGCTGCCGCCGAGCGGGTGGCCCAGGGCGATGGCGCCGCCGTTCGGGTTCAGCACCTTGGGGTCGGCACCAAGCTCGGCCAGCCAGGCCAGCGGCACCGGCGCGAACGCCTCGTTGACCTCGGCCACGCCGATCTGGTCGATGGACAGGCCGCTGCGGTGCAGGGCCTTCAGCGTGGCCGGGATCGGGGCGGTCAGCATGATCACCGGATCGGCGGCGGCCAGCACCGCGGTGTGGATGCGCGCCAGCGGGGTCAGCCCAAGCTCGGCGGCCTTCGCGCTGGTCGTGATGAGCAGCGCGGCCGAGCCATCGCTGATCTGCGAGCTGTTCCCGGCCGTGATCACGCCGTCGGGCTTGAACGCCGGCTTGAGCTTGCCCATGGTCTCCAGCGTGCCGCCGCGGCGGATGCCCTCGTCCCGGGTGATCACCGTGCCGTCGGGCGTGGTGACCGGCACGAGCTGGTCGTCGTACCCGCCCTCGTCCTGCGCGGCGGCGGCCTTCTCGTGCGAGGCGAGGCTGTATTCATCCAGCTGGGTACGGGAAAGGTTCCATCGCTCGGCGACCATCTCCGCGCCGATGCCCTGGTTGGGGAAGACGCCGTCGTAGCGGGCCAGGAAACCCTCGCCGAGCGGGCTCGCCCCGTTGAGGGAGGAGCCCATCGGCACCCGGCTCATCGACTCCACACCACCGGCCACGGCCACGTCGTACTGCCCGGAGATGATGCCGGCCGCGGCGAAGTGCACCGCCTGCTGGGAGGAGCCGCACTGCCGGTCGACGGTCACACCCGGCACGGATTCGGGCCAGCCCGCCGCGAGGACCGCATTCCTGGCGATGTCGAAGGTCTGCTCGCCGACCTGGCTCAAACAGCCCCAGACCACGTCGTCCACCACCGCGGGGTCGATCCCGGTGCGCTCGGCGAGCGCCTTGAGCACATGGGCCGACAGGTCGACCGGATGCACCCCGGACAGCCCCCCATTGCGCTTGCCTACCGGTGTCCGCACCGCCGCCACGATTACCGCGTCACGCACTGAGCCGTCCTCCAGATCGCTGGGACCGGCGGGCGGTCCCGGGCAGATGTCCGCTACCGCCAGACTATCACCCGTCCATCAACGAATATATAGAAACTATCTGATTACGTGCTGATGCCGGGCCTCGTTCGGGTGGCTCCTAGGCTCGCGGTGACTGCCCAACCAACCCAGGGTTGGCATCCGAATTATAGGAATTTAGATTCTTGCTCAGCTAACCTGGAGTGACGAAGCTTGACCCGGACGGAGATGGTCCTGTGACGAGACCGGTGGCCGCGCGACCGTTCAGTACGAACGGCTACCGCGTCCGGCCGCAGAAGATGGCCAACATGGTCGCGGGCCGGATCCGCCAGATGATCGCCCGCGGCGAGATTACCGACGGTGAGTGGCTGCCCACCGAGCCGGAGCTGATGGAGCAGTTCGGGGTGTCCCGGCCGACGCTGCGGGAGGCGTTCCGGCTGCTGGAGTCGGACTCGCTGGTGACCATCCGGCGCGGGCCGCCCGGCGGAGCGCGGGTCACCGTGCCCGGGCCGGAGGCCGCGGCAGCCCAGTTCGGCATGCTGCTCACCCTGACCGGGACCACCCTGAAGGACGTCTACGATGCGCGGGCGGTCATCGAGCCCGCCGCCGCGCGCCAGGCCGCCGAGCGGGCCAGCGCCGCGGGCCGCACGCAGCTTGCCGCGGTCGTGGACCAGCTGCGGGACAGCATCGACAGCCCGCTCGCGTTCGGCCGGCTGACCACGTTGTTCTACCAGACCGTCGTGGAGCTGTCGGGTAACAAGACCCTGACCGCGGTGGTCGGGATGCTGACCGAGATCATCAGCCGGCACATCGAGCGCGCCTACACCGAGACGACCCGGGCGCCGGAGGAGATCGTGACGGACCACCGCAGGGCGCTGCGCGCGTACGAGCGGCTGGTGGAGCTCATCAACGCCCGGGACGGCGACGGCGCCGAGAAGCTGTGGGCCCGGCACATGCACGCCGTTGGCCAGTACCTGCTGCCCGGCGCGGACACCCGGGTCGTCGACCTGCTCTACTGACCCGGGGTCGAGTAAAGATGACCCGGGGTCCAGTAAAGATCTGTTAACCGCGAGCTCGCCGAGGAGGAAGCGTGAAGATACCGGACAACGTGGCCCTGGTCACCGGCGGTGCTTCCGGGCTGGGCCTGGCCACGGTGAAGGAACTGCACGCCAACGGCGCCCGCATCGTCATCCTCGATCTTCCGTCCTCCCGCGGTAAGGAGGTCGCGGGAGAACTCGGTGACCGGGCCGTGTTCTCGCCCGGCGACGTGACCTCGCCGGACAGCGTCACCGCCGCCCTGGCCGCCGCCGCCGGGCTGGGCACGCTGCGCATCACGGTGAACTGCGCCGGCATCGGCAACGGCATCCGCACGGTCAGCAAGAAGGGGCCGTTCCCGCTGGACGCCTTCACCAAGGTGATCAACGTCAACCTGATTGGCACCTTCAACGTCATCCGGCTGGCCGCCGAACGGATCAGCCAGGCTCCCGAAGCCGGCGAGGAGCGCGGCGTGATCATCAACACCGCCTCGGTCGCCGCGTTCGACGGCCAGATCGGGCAGGCCGCCTACTCCGCATCCAAGGGTGGCATCGTCGGCATGACCCTGCCTATCGCCCGCGATCTCGCCAGCCTCAAGATCCGCGTGGTCACCATCGCGCCAGGCCTGTTCCGCACACCACTACTCGCCGGGCTGCCCGACGAGGCCATCGCATCGCTCGGCGCGCAGGTACCGCACCCGTCCCGGCTCGGTGACCCCGCCGAGTACGCCGCGCTGGCCCGGCACATCGTGGAGAACCCCATGCTCAACGGGGAAACCATCCGGCTGGACGGCGCCATCAGGATGAGCCCCAGGTGACTTCGGCCGTATCCGGGGTCCTGGGCTGAGCCGCATGCCCGCAACGAGACACGGAGGACCGCCCGATGACCGACGACGTGCTCGTCGAGCAGCGTGACCGCATCCTGCTCATCGCCATCAACCGCCCGGCCGCCCGCAACGCCATCGACGCCGCCGTCACCAAGGGCATCGCCGCGGCCCTGGACGACCTGGACGGGCGCAAAGAACTGTCCATCGGCATCCTGACCGGGACGGGCGGGACGTTCTGCGCCGGCATGGACCTCAAGGCGTTCCTGCGGGGCGAGAACGTCGTGCTGCCCGGCCGGGGCCTGGCCGGGCTGACCGAAGCACCGCCGAAAAAGCCGCTGATCGCCGCGGTTGAGGGCTACGCGCTGGCGGGTGGCTGCGAGCTGGTGCTGGCCTGCGACCTGGTGGTCGCCGCGGAGAACGCCACGTTCGGCATTCCCGAGGTCAAGCGGGGCCTGGTGGCGGCGGCGGGCGGGCTGATCCGGCTGCCCCGGCGCATCCCGCCGCAGGTGGCCATGGAGTACGCGCTGACCGGTGACTTCTTCGCTGCCGCAGACGGCCACCGCTACGGCCTGGTCAACCGGGTCACCGAGCCGGGCGGCGCACTGGCCGGAGCGCTTGAGCTGGCGGAACGCATCACCGCGAACGCGCCGCTGTCGATCGCCGTCACCAAGGAGATCATCACGAAATCGGCGGACTGGTCCAGCGCGGAAATGTTCAGCAGGCAGGAAGGGCTCATGCGGCCGGTGTTCGAGTCGGCGGACGCCCGGGAAGGCGCGTCGGCGTTCGCCGAGAAGCGCGTGCCGGTGTGGCGCGGCGAGTGATGACACCGGATGCGGACCCAGCCGCGGGCACTGGGCAGGCCGGCGAGCACGCCCGCGGTGGCCTGCCTGAGTTGCTCGGGCTGCTGGACCCGGAAGGGATCGACGGGACCCCGATCGCGACCGTGGCCCAGGAAGGCATCGCGCACACCAGTCAGCCCAGGCCGTAGCGAGGAGGAGTTTTCATGCCCGGTCCGCTGCACGGTCTGCGGGTGGTCGAACTGGCCGCGATCGGCCCGGGGCCGCACGCGGCAATGATCCTCGGCGACCTGGGCGCCGACGTGGTGCGGGTGGACCGGCCGGTCGCGGGGGGGTTCGACCTGACCGGCGGCAAGCCCGATTACCTGCTCCGCAACCGCCGCTCGGTGACGGCCGACCTCAAGGCCGAATCAGGCCGGGAACTGTTGCTGCGGCTGGCGGCCCGGGCCGATGTGCTGCTGGAGGGGTTCCGGCCCGGGGTGGCCGAACGGCTGGGGGTCGGCCCGCAGCAGTGCCACAGCGTCAACCCCCGGCTGGTCTACGGCCGGATGACCGGCTGGGGCCAGAACGGCCCGATGGCCACCCGAGCTGGGCACGACCTCAACTACATCTCGCTGACCGGGGCCCTGCATGCCATCGGCCCCGCGGACCGCCCGCCGGCGGTACCGCTGAACCTGGTCGGCGACTTCGGCGGCGGCTCCATGTTCCTGGTCCTCGGCGTACTGGCCGCGCTGTGGGAGCGGCAGCAGTCGGGACAGGGCCAGGTGGTCGACGCGGCCATGGTGGACGGGGCGAGCGTGCTGACCCAGATGATGTGGGCGTTCCGCGCCACCGGAAGCTGGAGTGATGACCGGGAAGCGAACCTGCTCGACGGCGGGGCCCCGTTCTACGGCACCTACGCCTGCGCCGACGGCCGGTGGATCGCGGTGGCCGCCCTGGAACCGCAGTTCTACGCGTACTCTGCCGGCCTGGGCCTGGATGGCGAGGAACTGCCGGACCAGCTGGACCGTTCCGGCTGGCCCCGGCTGCGGGCTCGGTTCACGGAGGTGATCGCCAGCCGGCCGCGGGACGAATGGACGGAGGTCTTCGCCGGGACCGACGCCTGCGTGACCCCGGTGCTGGCGTTCGGCGAGGTGAGCGCCCACCCGCACATGGCCGCACGGCGCTCGGTCATCCCGGTCGACGGCATCGAGCAGGCGGCGCCGGCTCCCCGGTTTTCCCGGACCCCGGCGGGCCGCCCGGCCGCTCCCCCGGTCCCCGGCACGGACACCGAGGCGGTGCTGGCCGAGTGGGACGCCTGAGCACCAGCCGGGCCTGAGCACCAGCCGGGCCTGAGCACTGTCACTGGCCCATCCGGAGTGCTTCGCACCCAAGTAGCAGCGCGAGACGTTCTGGCTCACCGCGCAGGGGCGTGGCTTCCCGGCCAGGCCTTCCGGTAACATCCGGATCTAGTTCATCTTAATGAACTGATGATGGGACAGAAACGGCGCAAGTGCGGGGACCTGACGGCCTGGGACGCCGGGAGCGCCGCGGCGGACGACCGCGCCAACGAAGGGCGCGTGACCCAAGTCCGGCGTCCCGCACCTCGATGGGGGGCCCGGACTTTGGCCGGATGATCGAGGCGCTCCGGCTGGCCCAGGAACGCATCACCGCGGCCAGCCCGCCGTAGTCGTAGTTGGCGGTGCCGGTTGAGCCGCCTGCTTGTCGGTGGCGTGGGCCTCGATGAAGGCGGCGATCCGATCGTTCAGCTCGGTGATCCGGTTGAACCCGCCGTGGCTGCCGGGGACGATGGCGACCTCCGCATGCGGCATGAGGCTTCCCCGGACGTGGCCAGCCGCCGGGGTGAGCAGCGCGCTGCGCGCGCCGGTGATCAGCAGGACCGGCACGTCGATCGCGCGGAGTTCGTCGTCGGTGAGGATATCGGGGAACTTCGGCTCCATCCGGTAGCCGCGGCTGCCTGCCCACATGACCGTCATCAGCTCTTGCTCCAGCATGACCGGGCTGTCCAGCCACCGGGCGAGGCGGCGGCGCAGCGGCATCGGGGTCAGGCTGGCCAGGCCGCTGATCGAGAACCACCACCAGAAACGGGCGTCGAGCTTGGTGAACCCAGCCGGGTCGAGCAGCGTGATGGAGGCGACCCGCGCGGGCGCGCGGAGCGCCTGGTTGGCCGCAACCCAGCCGCCGTAGGACAAGCCGACCAGGTGCGCCGGGCGGTTGCTGAGCTGGCCGAGCAGCTCGTCAAGCCACGCCGCGCAGGACGCCGGAGGACTGAGCGGGGCGCGCGCGACGCTGGGGTTGGGGTCGCCGGGCATGTCGATCCCGTATACCGGGTGGTGCTCGGCGAGCGCGGCGACGTGCGGGTACCAGCCCGAGGCGTTGAACCCGGCCCCGGTGAGCAGCACGACCGGTTCCCCGCCGGGACACGGCCGGTAGGCGTGCGCCCGCGTAGTCGCGGTCGTCGTCTCGATATCGAATTCCTCAACGGGCTGCGGCCAGAGCGCGAACGCCCGCTCGTACGCGGCCATGAACTTCTCCCGTGCCGCTTCGCTTACCCACGATCCCACCTCGCACTTGGGTGCCAGCATGTTCGGCCTCCTGCCCGCCGCTAGGTGTCTTCCAGCCTTTTATGATACGAACGTATCATTAACGAGTTGGGCAGGTAAAGAGAAGTACGGTGGGCGGGTGCCGAAGCGGGTCGATCACGAGGAACGGCGACGGCAGATCGCCGACGCGCTGCTGCGGACGGCTGCCACGCGCGGACTGCACGCCACCGGAATGCGCGAGGTCGCAGCCGAAGCCGACGTGTCCCTGCGGCTGGTCCAGTACTACTTCGGCACCAAGGAAGAGCTTCTGCTGGCCGCCATGCAGCACCTGGCAGCCCAGTTCGGCGAGCGGGCCCTGGCGCGGATCAAGCGGATCAAAGAGACAGAAAACCCCGTCAACCCGCGCGACGTCATCGCCGCCATCCTGACCGAGGCGCTGCCCGCCGACGACGAGCGGCGCACCTTCACCGTCCTCTACACGGCCTACTTCGCGCTCTCGCTGACCGAGCCGGCGTTGGCGATCGCCCCCCTGGTCAGAAACTCAAACGCGGTAATCGACGTGGTTGCCAGCCAACTGCGAACCGCCCAGGCCGCCGGCGACACGCCCGCCCACCTGGACCCGGACCTGGAAGCCGTCAGCCTGCTGGCCATGTCCGCGGGCCTGGGCACGAGCGTCCTCGGCGGCCAGTCCTCGGTCGAGCAGGCCCAGGCCGTCGTCGACTACCACCTGTACCGCTTGTTCCCGCGGCCCGGCCAGCGTTATGCCGAGCGCCCATAAAAGCACCGGCCGCCGGGCAGCGCGGAGCAGTGCCCCGGCCCGAACATGCCGCCGTCACGACCTCCGGCCGGGGCTCAGGTCTTGCCGACCTAGGGCCAGGGCGGAGGTCTTGCCGACCCCGGGGCAGGTCGTCACGACCAACTGCCGGGGCGCAGGTCTTCACGACCAACTGCCGGGACGCAGGTCGTCACGACCAACTGCCGGGGCGCAGGTCTTGCCGACCTCCGGCCGGGACGCAGGTCGTCACGACCAACTGCCGGGGCGCAGGTCTTGCCGACCTCCGGCCGGGACGCGGTCGTCACGACTGATCCGGCGCCGTCCGGCCACCGGGCGTGCCCGTGCGGGGCATGCCGGGGTGCCGCTGCCGTGGGGCAAGTTCTGCGCCGATGAACTGGCCGCCGCGCTGGCGATCTCGCGCTGGGCGGCAGAAAAAATGACCGGCCTGGCCTATGACCTGGCCACCCGGCTGCCGCTCACCCGCCAGGCCCTCCACGACGGGATCATCGACGCGTACAAAGCGCAGGTCATCGCGGAGGCCACCCGCTGCCTGGACGCCGCCGCGGCCGCCGCCGCGGAGGCGGCCATCGTCCCGGACCGAGTAACGGGGAAGACTCCCGGGCAGATCCGCGCCGAGATCGCCCGTGCGGTGCTGAAAGCCGACCCTGCCGCAGCCAGGCAGCGGCGGGAGCAGGCCCAGCAGGATGCCCGGGTGGAGTTGTGGCGCGAGGATGCCGGGACCGCGGCGATCGTCAGTTTCGGGCTGCCGCCGGACGAGGCGCTGGCCGCGGACCAGCAGATCACCAGCCGCGCCCTGGACCTCAAGGCGGCCGGGGTCCCCGGCAGCATGGACGCTCTGCGGGTCCGCGCCTACCTGGACGCCCTTCTCGGCCAGGACACCGCTGCCCGGTACCGGACCACCTCCAGCCGGCCCGCCAGCAACAGCTCCGGAAGCAGCACTCCCGGCGGCAGTCACAGCGCCACCAGCACGGCCGGTAACGTCGGCTCCGACAGCGCCCCTGCTGGGACGCGAAGCGGGAACGTCGACCGCGGGCACGGCCGCGGCGACAGGGACGGCAGTCCCGCCGGTGCGGACCCCCAGTACGACGCCGGCTCGCACCGCGATCCTGGTCCGCATCCGGGCCACGGCCCGGACCCAGGTGAACCAGGCCGCGGAGAGGGAGGCGCCCGCGGCCGCGGACCGCACGGCGAACCCGGCGCACCGGCGGGGACAGCTCCCCCGGCAGCGCGGCACCGGGACCGCCCGGCGGGACCGGGCCGGGCGGCCCTGCGCCCGCGCCGATCCGCCCGGCCGCGAAAATCAACCTGACCATTCCGCTGGCCACCCTGCTGGGCCTGGCCGGGCGCCCCGGCGAAGCGACCGGATTTGGGCCCATCGACGCTGACCTGGCCCGCACCCTGGCCGCCCAGGCCGCCGGCCACCCCGCCACCACCTGGTGCCTCACCGTCACCGACCCGGCCGGCCACCCCCTCGCCCACGGCTGCGCCCGAAAAGGCCGCAAACGCAAAACTGCCCGGCGCACCAGGCCACCCGCGCCCGGCAACCAGCCATCCGGCGGCACTGGTCCCCCCGGCGGATACCGGACCTGGCGGCTGCAGCCCGGCCGGCTGGGAAGGCCCAGCGGGACCGGCCAGGCAGGCTTGCCGGAACTGGCGGTTGACCTGGCACCCATCCCGGTCAGCACCTGCGATCACCGGCACCAGGCCGCCGCCCACGACCCCAGCGATAAACTCCGCCACCTCGTCGAAATCCGGGACGGCACCTGCACGTGGCCGCCCTGCCAGCGCGACGCCGCCCGCTGCGACTACGAGCACACCACCGCGTTCGAAAACGGTGGCCTGACCTGCGCCTGTAACGGTGGCCCCCGCTGCCGCCATCACCACCAGCAAAAACAGGCTGCAGGCTGGAAACTTGAGCAAAACCAGCCTGGCTATCACACCTGGACCACCCCCGCCGGGCGCAGCTACACCAGCGGCCCCACCCAGTACCCCATCTAGACCGTGAGCCCGTCTAGCGCCGTGGCCGGAACCCTTGCCGGGGTCACGGGAGCTCGTCGGGATCTTGGACCCGGAACTGCTGGCCCGTCCAGTCGGCACTGTCACGTGGTCACCGGATGCCGGGTCGTGGGTCCTGGGCGGATGGCATGCTGGGAGCCTGGCGATCATTGGAGATCAGCGATGACCTATCCGCCCGGCGCGGAGCCTGGGTACCAGCGCGTTCCCCTCAGCGCGGAGGAGAAGGCCCGCGGCGAGGCGAACTTCGCCCCCTTCGTCGCCCAGATGCTCGTCGCCAGCGGACGGTTCAGGGTCAGCGCCGACACGCCGGATCAGGTGGAGCTGTTCCAGGGGGTCGCCCGCAGGGTGAGTGACATGCTCCAGCGGCCTGTGGTCAGCTACGCCAACGGCAGGGACATCGCGATCACCTTCGGCCAGGAGGAGGCCCCGGCCCTGGCCTTATGTGCCGCCAGCCGAGCGACC
>CAVZKY010000081.1:0-10477 GCA_963775825.1 uncultured Actinomycetes bacterium | reverse complement strand
TCCGGGCCGTCGCCTCGTCGAGGATGTCCGCGCTGGTGGCGAAGTTCAGCCGGGCGTAGCCGCGCCGGCGGCACCGATCGCAGCCCCGGCTCGAGGGCGACGCGGCCGCGGGCGAGGAACCGCTCCCGGGCCTCATCGTCCGGCCCGAGGGCCGCGCAGTCCAGCCAGGCCGAAAGGTTGCCTGGGCGGCTGCCAGGCGACCTCGGGAGCCGGTCCCGCAGCAGGGTGGCCAGCAGCGACCGCCGCTGGGCGAGAGTGGCCAGCAGGCGGTCCAGCCAGGGCTCCCCGTCGGTGTACGCCGCGACCGTGGCCAGCACGCCGAAGTGGCCGCCCCGCCACTTCGTGTCGGGGGAACCGATCCGTGGCCGCGGCCATCCGGGACGCGGCGGTGACGACCGCCGCGCATTGAGACCGGCCAGGTTCACGCCTTGCTGGCGGACAGCACCGTGACCGCGAGGTCGGCGGCCCCGGGTACGGTCAGCAGCGGCGTGAAGGTGGACCGGGCAGGACCAGCGGACCGTGGATCTCGTCGCTGACCAGCGCGACCCGGTAGATCCGGGCCAAGCCGGACCGGCGCGGCCAGTTCATCGGCCGTATGCACCCGGCCCACCGGGTTGTGCGGCTTCGCGGCACCGTAGGCGGCCGGGTGGGTGCGAACGCCGCCTCGAGCCCGGCCGGGTCGGGCCGCCGCCCGCCCGGGCCGTGCGCCAGCGGGACCTCCAGCAACCGCGCCCCGGCCTCTGGCCCCCAGTCGAACAACGGCGGGTACACCGGCGGGCTGATCACCACCGTGTCGCCAGGCCGGTCAAACTCGCAGTGTTTCGACCACACCCACCCCGACGTCCGTCACCGCGGTCACCTGTGACGGGTCGAGGTCCCAGTTCCAGCGGCGCCCGGCGAAGCCCGCGATCGCCCGGCCAAGGTCCGGGACGGCGTGAGCGTACCCGGTGTCGGACGCGGCCACGGCCTGGCGCAGCACGTCCGCGACCGGCTCGGCCAGCGCGAAGTCCATCTCGGCCACGGTCAGCGGCAGCACGTCCGCGTCGTAGGTCTGCCACTTCGCGCTGCGCCGCTGCCGCAGCACCTCCAGCGGGGCGACCGGCAGCCCGGCGGCATCAGAATCCATGGGCCCAGCCTGCCCTGGTGCACCGCGCGGATCAAAGCCCGGGGTGGCTACACGGCGGCCAGGCCCCCGGCGAAGGCCCCGGCCGCGACGTCGGCGATCATGTCCGCGCTGACCTGGTCCCGCTGGTCCTCGGGCAGCGCGAGCCAGTGCACGATCACGGCGTCGACATACCCCAGGTAACCACGGACCGCCAGCAGCGTGAGCGTGCCCGGGCCGTCGTCCCGGCCCGGGCTCGGGCTGACCGCGGCGTGGATCTGCGCCGCCAGCTCATCCCGGAACGCCTCGACCAGGGCAGCCGCCTCGGCCACGTCCTGGCCGCCGCGCAGCAGCGACAGGAACCCGGCCCGGTGCGTGCGGGCGTACCCGGCGTAGAACCGCACGCCGGCGCGCAGCCGATCCAGTGACGGCGGCCCGGGCAGGTCGTCCAGCCCGGCCCGGATCGCCGCCGCCGCGGCGGCCAGGACCGCCAGGTAGAGCGATCGCTTGCTGCCGAAGTGGAACACGATCAGCGGCGGGGAGACGCCGGCCGCCGCGGCGATGTCGGCCACCGACACGTCGGCGTAGGACCGCTGGCTGAATAGGTCCCCCGCGGCCCGCAGGATGAGGGCGCGCCGCTCGTCCGGCACCATCCGCCGCGCCCGGGTACTCATGGCTCGAGTTCCAGGATGGCCCAGCCGTGCGGGCTGACGCAGCCGGCGGGCGCCGCGGTGTCGCTGCCGAGCAGGGGGGTGACGGTGCCGCCGCGCGACCCGGCTGCGCCGGACCCGGCCTGCTGGCCGAGCGCGAAGGTCACCTGGTCATCAGAGAGGTTCAGCAGCACGGCCAGGCCGGCCCCGCTTTCCGGATCGCGGGCCAGGTAGCCCAGCGTCTCGTTCGTGAGCGTCTGCACCTGCGTGCGGCTCCGGGCGAGCCACGCATGCGCCGCCGCAGCCGATCAGGTCCTCGTGCAGCCGTAAGTGGCCAGCCGTCCGGGGCGAGGTCCCCAGGACCGCCGGGAACGCGACCGGACTTCGGCGTCACCGTCCGCGCAGTCGTACCTGACGCGGCGAAAGCCTCCGTCCCCCGCGTACACGGACAGCTGGCGCGCGACCGTGAACAGGACGGCCAGCGCGTCACCAGGTGCGCGCGTCGTCCGCCCGCTCACCAGCCGGGTGACGTCATGCTTACCGACGAACGTCGCGGCAGGAAGGCGGCCGCGAACTCATTGCGCCGGCCCAGCGCGTGGGCCAGTTCAAAGAAGTTCCGGTCGTTGAGCGAGCTCCAGATCGCCTTCCACAGCTCGTACTGGGTCACCGAGTCCAGGCCGCCCTCGCGGACGGCCGGCACGTAGTCGCCGTGGATCACCTCCCCCACCAGCCAGGCGTCTGGGTGACCGGCACGTACCCGGTCCGTTACCGTGCGCCAGAACGTCAGTGGCACGGCGTAGGCGGCGTCGAGCCGCCAGCCGGAGGCGCCGCGGTCCAGCCAGTGCCGCATGACGCCCGCGACGTAGTCCTGGACCGCCGGCTCAGCGTGGTTGAGCTCGACCAGGTTGCGGCTCCCCTCGAAGTCGGTATAGCCGAAGCCGTCGGCGCCCTCCGGTCCGTCGGGCCCCGAGGCGTCAAAGTCCAGCTTGAACCAGGACGCGTGCGGCGAGGACCGGCCGTGCGCGAGCACGTCCCGGAACGCCGGGAAGCCCCGCCCGACGTGGTTGAACACCCCGTCCAGCAGCAGCCGGACGCCCCGTTCGCGGCACTGCGCGACCAGCTGGTCGAAGTCATCATTGGTGCCCAGCCGCGGGTCGATGCGGTAGTGGTCCACCGTGTCGTAGCCGTGCGACTCGCTCGCGAATACCGGCCCGAGGGCCAGGCCGTTGCAGCCCAGTTCGATCAGGTAGTCCAGCCACGCCTCGATGCGGCCCAGCCGCGGCGCCGGCGCTGTCCTGGGCTCCACGGTGGGCGCCGCGCCGGTAAAGCTGATCGGGTGGAGCTGCCACCAGATCGCGTACTCCGGCCAGTCTGGCATCCGCGCCGCCCTCCTTGCTGAATGGAGGTTCAGCGAGGAGGCTATCAGGCCCGGGCTCAACGGCCCTGCGGATAGCTAGAGGTCCGTACCGGGCAGGGCGAACGCATCGGCGTCGGGTGCGGCGACCGCTTCGGCGGCGGCCACGTTCAGGAAGTTCGTCACCCGCCCGAAGACCTCCCCGACCGTGCGGCCCGCCAGCCACGTCTCGTACGCCCGGTGCCGGGTGAACTCCCAGGACCGCATCTGCGGCGGAAGTGACACGCGCGCCGGTTCCGGCATTCGCCGCCACGTCCAGGCCGCGAGCACATCTTCGGCGAGTACCTGCTCGGCCCCGGCGCCACCGGCTGGGCGCCCGATGAAGTCGGACTGGCCGTCCTCGGCCCCTATCCGGTTGCGCACGAACCGCAGGCCGCCCAGGCTGCCCTCGATCGTCTCCCGCTCGGCCGGGTCGCGGCTGGCCAGGGCCCCGTCGTATACCGCCAGGTAGTGCCGGACCAGGCGGGCGTCGACGATCGTGACCCACCACACAGCCTCACTGACCATGCTGAAGGCCGCCGACTGGTCGCCGGGACGGAAACGGGAGAGCCGCTCGGTCACCTCCCGCATCCCCGCGGCCGACCATTCCAGCGCCCGTACCTCAGCCGCCTGGTCACCCGAATGCGCGAGGTTCCAGGCCGCCCGGCACTCCGAGGAGCAGAACCGGTCATGCTCGCGCTGCGGCACAAACTCCGTGCCGCATTGCACACAGCCCCGGCTCTCAGCCATTCGCCCATGCTATGTGCCGCATCCCCCCGTCCGGCTGCGACCTGCGGTCGAGGACCAGGGAAATCGTTTGCAGCCGTCCAGTGTTAACCAGATCTTCAGCTTGCCGCTGACGTCTGTTTGGCCAGCTGGCGGGCTACGACCGGGCCCCGGCTCGGACGCCCAGGTTCCGGCCGACGATCTCCTTCATGATCTCGGTCGTGCCGCCGTATATGGTCTGGACGCGCGCGTCCAGGTAGGCGCGGGCCACCGGGAACTCCAGCATGTAGCCGTAACCGCCGTGCAGCTGAACACAGGCGTCGACGACCCGCTTCTGCAGCTCGGTGGTCCGCCACTTGGCCTTGGCCGCCTCGACCGCGGACAGCTCGCCGGCCATTACGGCTTCCAGGCAGCGGTCCACGAAGACCTGCGCGATGTCCAGCTCGGTGTCGAGCTCGGCCAGAACGAACCGGTTGTGCTGGAACGAGCCGATCGGCTGGCCGAACGCGGTCCGGTTCTTCGCGTACTCGAGCGTGCCGGTGAAGATCGCCCGCGCGCCGGCCACCGCGCTGACCGCGATCGACAGCTGCTCTGCGGGCAGGTTGTGCATCAGATGGTAGAAGCCACGTCCGACCTCGCCGAGCACGCTGGCCGCGGGCACCCGGACCTGGTTCGACGAACAGCTCCGCGGTGTCCTGGGACTTCAGGCCCACCGTGTCCAGGTTCCGGCCCCCGTGGGCCTAGGGCTGGACCAGTTCGAGGATGGTGGCGTTGGCCATTCCGCCGCCCTCGCACATCGTCTGGAGCCCGTACCGGATCCCGTTGTCGCGCATCCGGTGCACCATCGTGGTCATCGCGCGGGCCCCGCAGCCGCCGAGCGGGTGGCCCAGGGCGATGGCGCCGCCGTTCGGGTTCAGCACCTTGGGGTCGGCGCCCGTCTCCGCCAGCCAGGCCAGCGGCACCGGCGCGAACGCCTCGTTGACCTCGAACACGCCGATCTCGTCGATGCGACAGACCGCTGCGCTGCAGGGCCTTCTGCGGTGGCGGGGATCGGGGCGGTCAGCATGATCACCGGGTCGGCGCCGGCCAGCACCGCGGTGTGGATGCGCGCCAGCGGCGTCAGGCCGAGCTCGGCGGCCTTCGCTCTGGTCGTGATCAGCAGCGCGGCCGAGCCGTCGCTGATCTGCGAGCTGTTCCCGGCCGTGATCACGCCGTCCGGCTTGAACGCGGCTTGAGCTTACCCAGCTTCTCCAGCGTGCCGCCGCGGCGCACGCCTTCGTCGGTGTCCACCGTGCCGTCGGCCGCGGTGACCGGCACGATCTGATCGTCGAACCCGCCCTCGTCCTGCGCCGCGGCGGCCTTCTCGTGCGAGGCGAGGCCGAACTCGTCCAGCTGGTGCGGGACAAGCCCCAGCGCTCGGCGATCATCTCCGCGCCGATGCCCTGGTTGGAACTCGCCGTCGTAGCGGGCCCGGAATCCCTCGCCCAACGGGCGTCGCCCCGCGATGGAGGAGCCCATCGGCACCCGGCTCATCGACTCCACGCCGCCCGCCACGGCCACGTCGTACTGGCCGGAGATCACGCCGGCGGCGGCGAAGTGCACCGCCTGCTGGGAGGAGCCGCACTGCCGGTCGACGGTCACGCCCGGCACCGACTCGGGCCAGCCCGCGGCCAGCACCGCGTTCCGCCCGACGTCGATGGTCTGCTCGCCGACCTGGCTGACGCAGCCCCAGATCACGTCGTCGACCAGCGCGGGGTCGATGCCGGTGCGCTCGGCGAGCGCCTTAGCACGTGCGCCGACAGGTCGACCGGGTGCACCCCGGACAGTCCCCCGTTACGCTTGCCTACCGGTGTCCGCACCGCCGCCACGATTACCGCATCACGCACTGAGCCACCCTCCAGATCGCCGGGACCGGCACGCGGTCCCGGGGAGATGTCCGTCAAGCGCCAGAATATCACTCGCCCATTAAAGAATATATAGAAACTATCTGATTACGTACTGACGGCCGGGCCACACATGGGCATCCGAATTATAGGAATTTAGATTCTTGCTGAGCTAACATGGAGTGACGAAGCTTGAGCTGGACGGAGATGGTCCTGTGACGAGACCGGTGGCCGCGCGACCGTTCAGCACGAACGGCTACCGCGTCTGGCCGCAGAAGATGGCCGACATGGTCGCGGGCGGATCCGCCAGATGATCGCCCGCGGCGAGATCACCGACGGTGAATGGCTGCCCACCGAGCCGGAGCTGATGGAGCAGTTCGGGGTGTCCCGGCCGACGCTGCGGGAGGCGTTCCGGCTGCTGGAGTCGGACTCGCTGGTAACCATCCGGCGCGGCCCGCCCGGCGGAGCGCGGGTCACCGTGCCCGGGCCGGAAGCCGCGGCGGCCCAGTTCGGCATGCTGCTCACCCTGACCGGCACCACCCTGAAGGACGTTTACGACGCGCGGGCGGTCATCGAGCCCGCCGCCGCGCGCCAGGCCGCCGAGCGGGCCAGCGCCGCGGGCCGCAAGCAGCTGGCCGCCGCCGTGGACCAGCTGCGGGACAGCATCCACAGCCCGCTCGCTTTCGGCGGGCTGACCACCGCGTTCTACCAGACCGTCGTGGAGCTGTCCGGTAACAAGACCCTCACCGCGGTGGTCGGGATGCTGACCGAGATCATCAACCGGCACATCGAGCGCGCCTTCACCGAGACGACCCGGGCGCCGGAGGAGATCGTGGCGGACCACCGCAGGGCGCTTCGCGCGTACGAGAAGCTGGTGGAGCTCATCAACGCCCGGGACGGCGACGGCGCCGAGAAGCTGTGGGCCCGGCACATGCACGCCACTGGCCAGTACCTGCTGCCCGGCGCGGACACCCGGGTCGTCGACCTGCTCTACTGACCCGGGGGTACCGACCTGCTCTGCTGACCCGGGGGTATCTGTTCGTAGGCAAGGAGAACAGAGGTCAGGGGCGCTGGTGCGACCACCACTCCTGGATGGCCGCGTCCGTCTCGGTGGCGGCGCGGTCAGCGGCCTCCACCTCCGTCGTCAGCTTGCGCGCCCTATCCAGCGCGGCGATGGCTTCGGCGCGTCCGATGTCCGGGGACAGCTTGAGCGTGATCGTGCAGTCCTCAGCACGGGCCCGGACGCTGACGGGCAGGTCGTGGGCCCTGGCCAGCGTCGTGTAACGCCGGACCCAGTGCTGGCTGACGGGCCCGGCCAGCGGCAGCACCACGAGCAGGTTTTCGTCGTCGCGCCTGATCTGGATCTCCGCGTTCGGGTCGACATCCGTCATGGTGCCTGGCCGCCTTAGGAGGGTTCCGATAGATAATAAAAATCTGTCCGCCAAGAGCTTGCCGAGGAGGAAGCGTGGAGATATCCCACAACGTGGCCCTGGTGACGGGCGGTGCTTCCGGGCTGGGCCTGGCCACGGTGAAGGAACTGCACGCGAACGGCGCTCATGTCGTCATCCTTGACCTTCCGTCCTCCCGCGGCAAGGAGATCGCCGGGGAACTCGGTGACCGGGCCGTCTTCTCGCCCGGCGACGTGACCTCCCCCGACAGCGTCACCGCCGCCCTCGACGCCGCCGCCGGGCTGGGCACGCTGCACATCAACGTCAACTGCGCCGGCATCGGCAACGCCATGAGGACCATCAGCAAGAAGGGGCCGTTGCCGCTGGACATTTTCAAAGGTGATCAAGATCAACCTGATCGGCACCTTCAACGTCATCCGGCTGGCCGCCGAACGGATATGCCAAGCTCCCGAACGCGGACGGCGAGCGCGGCGTGATCATCAACACCGCCTCGGTCGCCGCCTTCGACGGCCAGATCGGCCAGGCCGCGTACTCCGCGTCCAAGGGCGGCGTGGTCGGCATGACCCTGCCGATTGCGCGCGACCTGGCGCTGCACGGCATCCGCTGCCTCACCATCGCGCCGGGCACGTTCGACACGCCGATGCTGGCGATGCTGCCGGACGAGGCCACGCGGCGCTTGGCGCGCAGATCCCGTTCCCGTCTCGCCTCGGCCAGCCGCGCCGAGTACGCCGCGCTGGCGACGCACATCGTCGAGAACGCCTACCTCAACGGCGAGACCATCCGCCTCGACGGCGCCATCCGCATGAGCCCCAGGTGACGTCGACCGCATCCGGGGTCCTGCGCTGCGTGCTCGCGTCGGAAAAGACGGGCCACTCACTGGACCGGGACGCCCTGGTCGGCGCGACCGTGGCCCAGGCCGCTACGAGACCTGGAGGAACGCCCGATGACCGACGACGTGCTCGTCGAGCAGCGCGACCGCATCCTGGTCATCACGATCAACCGCCCGGCCGCCCGCAACGCCATCGACGCCGCCGTCACTAAGGGCATCGCCGCGGCCCTGGACGACCTGGACGGGCGCAAAGAACTGTCCATCGGCATCCTGACCGGTGCCGGCGGCGTCTGCGCCCTGCTGGCCACCGCGACGGGACCCTGATCGCGACCGTAGCCCAGGAAGGCATCGCGCACACCAGTCAGCCCAGGCCGTAGCGAGGAGGAAATTTCATGCCCGGTCCCCTGCACGGTCTGCGGGTGGTCGAACTGGCCGCGATCGGCCCGGCGCCGCACGCGGCGATGATGCTCGGCGACCTGGGTGCCGACGTGGTGCGGGTGGACCGGCCGGTCGCGGGGTTCGACCTGGCCGGCGGACAGGCCCGACTACCTGGTCCGCAACCGCCGCTCGGTGACGGCCGACCTCAAGGCCGACATCGGGCCGCCAACTGGTGCTGCGGCTGGCGGCGCGGGCCGACGTGCTGCTGGAGGGGTTCCGGCCCGGGGTGGCCGAGCGGCTGGGGATCGGTCCGCAGCAGTGCCACGGCGTCAACCCCCGGCTGGTCTACGGCCGGATGACCGGCTGGGGCCAAGACGGCCCGATGGCCCTTCGAGCCGGGCACGACCTCAACTACATCTCACTGACCGGGGCCCTGCACGCCATCGGCCCCGCGGACCGCCCGCCGACAGTACCGCTGAACCTGGTCGGCGACTTCGGCGGCGGTTCCATGTTCCTGGTCCTCGGCGTGCTGGCCGCGCTCTGGGAACGGCAGCAGTCGGGCCAGGGCCAGGTGGTGGACGCGGCCATGGTGGACGGCGTGAGCGTGCTGACCCAGATGATGTGGGCGTTCCGCGCCACCGGCAGCTGGAGTGATGACCGGGAGGCGAACCTGCTCGACGGCGGCGCCCCGTTCTACGGTACCTACGCCTGCGCGGACGGCCGGTGGATCGCGGTGGCCGCGCTGGAACCGCAGTTCTACGCGCGGTTGCTGGCCGGCCTGGGTCTGGACGGCGAGGACCTGCCGGACCGGCTGGACCGGTCCGGCTGGCCCCGGCTGCGGGCTCGTTTCACGGAGGTGATCGCCACCGGCCGCGGGACGAATGGACGGAGGTCTTCACCGGGACCGACGCCTGCGTCACCCCGGTGCTGGCGTTCGGCGAGGTGAGCTCCCACCCGCACATGGCCGCACGGCACTCGGTCATCCCGGTCGACGGCATCGAGCAGGCAGGCGCCGGCTCCCCGGTTCTCCCGGACCCCGGCGGGCCGCCCGGCCGGTCCCCGGTCCCCGGCACGGATACCGAGGCGGTGCTGGCCGAGTGGGACGCCTGAGCACCGGCCGGGCCGTGCTGGGTACCGCTGTCCGGGTACCGGCTGGTCCAGGAACGCATCACCGCGGCCCGCCCGCCGGACGAGGTGGTGGCCGAGACCGCGGGCGTGCTGGAGAAGCTCGCCGCGACGCTGGGGCCGTATGAGGTCGACGAGTCCCGGCAGGTCGCCGGGCGCCGCATGGACCTGCCCGGCCGCGGCCAGGCCCTGGTGCCCTTGCTGGCCATCGACGACTAGGACGAGCAGCACGTCCGGGCCCGGGTGACGCTAGACCGCTCCTACCTGGGCGCCGGCGGCGCCGCGCACGGCGGCGTGCTGTCACTGATCTTCGACGAGATGCTCGGCGGGCAGGCCAAACACCGGCCGTACCCGGTCCCGCACCGCCTACCTGCACGTCAACTACCGGAACATCAACCCCATCGGCCCCGAGCTGCGGGTGGAGGCACACGTGCACCGGGTGAAGGGCCGCAAGCGGTTCCTGGCCGCGCGCGATCTACCACGACGGCACGCTGACCGCGGCGGCCGAGGGCCTGTTCGTCGAGCTCAGGCCCGGCCAGCCCTAGCCGCTGAACAACGGGGTTTCGGGGGGCGGGAAGAGCGCCGACAAGGCCGTCGATGCGGCAGTAGGCCAGGCCCTCGCGGGCCGGCAACGTGGTCGCTCTTCCCGCCTGAGGCCAGCCTGACAGACTGGGCTGGGGTGGCCGCAAGCGGGAACGGGGTGCCTGTCGGGCGGTGGTCGCTCGGGCGAGTGCCCTGTTCCGTTCTCGCGGGCCAGGCCGCTGCCGAGGTTTGTGGCCCGTCCAGTCGGCACTGCCACGTGGTCACCGGATGCCGGGTCACGGTTCCAGCGCCGATGTCATGCTGGGAGCCTGGCGATCCCGGCCCTGGCTTTATGTGCCGGCTGGGCTTTCCCCGCGAACGCTGATCCTCAGGACCGCCCCGGCCAGGAGCTCTACTTCGACGAGAACTTCCTCTGGGCGCTGCTCGCCACACGGCTACC
>CAVZKY010000080.1:0-34436 GCA_963775825.1 uncultured Actinomycetes bacterium | reverse complement strand
GCGCCACGATCGTGGCCACGGCCATGATCCCGGCCATCACGTAGAACACGGTCCGCGTCGCGTAGGCGAAGTCCACCCGGTAGAACTGCGGGATCGCCCCCAGGCCACCCGCACCGCTCGCGGTGGAGCCCGAGCCGCCGGAGACCCCCGCGACTGGGCGAGCACCGCCGCCTCGGCCTGCGCCCGCGCCAGCGGGCAGCCCGCGGGCGACCAGCGACGTGGTGAGCTGGCTTCGCATCTCGGTGACCAGGATCGTGCCCAGGATGGCCAGGCCCAGGCTGGCCAGAGTTCCGAACGGTCTGGGTGATGCCGGTGGCCTCGCCGTAGCTCAGTCGGGACGCCCCGGTCCACGGCATCGGTGCTGGCCTGCCCGAGCATCAACCCCATCCCGGCGCCCGAGAGGATCACGGCCCAGACCTGGTTGTTGAGGTTCAGGTCAGCGACCTTGCCCGCCCAATATAGCCAAGCTGACGGCGGCGAGGGTGCAGCCGAGCACGACCGGACGCTTCGCGCCGATCCGGTCGAGCATCCGCCCGCCGATCTGCGACGCGATGACGAAGCCGATGAAGAAGTACAGCAGCACCAAGGCTCGCGACGCCGTCTTGCCCAGCGCGATCTGGGCGTACTCGCTGGCGAAGAAGAACACCGGAATGAAGACGATTGAGACGCCGAGCACCATGTTCTCGACCCGGAACGGCCTGATCCGGAAGATCCTGGGCTCGATCAGCGGCACCGGAGCCGTCCTCGACCAGCTCGAACACACGAGCAGCAGCGCGCCGCCGCGACGCACGCCGGTGCCCGCATCGCTCCAGCCCCACATGGCCGACTGCTGGAAGCCGAATACGCTCAGCGCGATGCCCGAGGCGATCAGCACCAGCCCGCGGTAGTCCATGCGCGCCGGGCGGTACTCGGTCTCGGGCTGTGAGATGTGATCAGTATCAGCGCGATCACCGCGACCGGGATGTTGACCCAGAAGATCGCGCGCCACGTCCACTGGGTCAGGACGCCGCCGAGCGCCGGCCCGAGCGCGGTCAGGCCGCCGGCGATGCCGAAGAAGAGCGCCAGCGCCTTGCCGCGCTCGTGCAACGGGAACGTCTGCACGACGATCGCGAGCGCGGCCGGGAACATGATCGCGCCGCCCGCGCCCTGCAGCGCGCGGAACGTGACGATCCATGCCTCGGCTGCGCTGCCGCTCGGCGTGAGCCCGCACAGCGCCGACGCCGCCGCGAAGATGATGACGCCGAGGGTCACCATCTTCCGGTGGCCGACCGTGTCCGCCAGCCGGCCGCCAAACGCGAAGAGTGCGGCCAGGGACAGCAGGTAGGCGTTGACCGCCCACTGCACGCCGGTGCTGGACAGGCCGAGCTCGCGCTGGATCTGGGGCACCGCGATGGACACGATGGTCTGGTCGATGAACGTCATCGAGACGGCGAAGATCATCGCCGCCAGGATCAGGTTCCTCGATCGGCCCCCCGTTGCGCTGAGTGCCATGGGCCCTCCCTCCCTTACCGGCCAGCGTGTCCTATTCACGGCGATCGATCAAGAAAGTTGACGCCCCGCCCGGAGGGTATCGGTTTGGCCACGAATGCAAGATCAGGTCTTGCCACCCCCCGGATCACCAATGAACCTTGGTTCGTTGCGCCGCGACGAAGCGGGTCTGGAGCAGAGGCTGACTGGATGAACGATGGTTCATTGGACATTCAGGGTGTCACCGTCCGTTTTGGCGGAGTCACCGCCCTCGATGACGTGTCCCTTGCCGCTGCCCCCCGTAAGATCACCGGGATCATCGGCCCGAACGGGGCCGGGAAGACCACCCTGCTCAACGCGGCGTGCGGCTTCGTCCGGCCGCAGTCCGGCACGGTTTCCTTTGACGGCCGGCCGCTGACCAACCTCAGTGCGCACCGGCTGGCGGGCCTCGGCATCGCCCGCACGCTGCAGGGCGTCGGCCTGTTCCGCGGCCTTTCTGTGGTCGAGAACGTGATGGTGGGCGCGACGGCCGGGGCGCGAGCCGGGGTCTGGTCGGCGCTGTTCGGGCTGCCACGCTCGGACCGGGACGAGCGGCGGCTACGTGAGCAGGCCATGCGCGCGCTGGACGAGGTGGGCGCCGCTGATCTGGCCGACCAGATGCCCGACACCCTGGCCTACGGCCTGCGTAAGCGGGTGGCGCTGGCCCGGGCCCTGGTCGGGCGGCCCCGGATGCTGCTGCTCGACGAGCCGGCCGGCGGCTTCCCCGAGAACGAGCTCCCCGAGCTGGGCGAGCTGATCAAGAAGATGGCCGCCGACGCGGGCGTGGTCGTCATCGAGCACCGGATGGACCTGGTGATGTCGGTCTGCGACATGATCTTCGTACTGGACTTCGGCAAGCTGATCGCCGCCGGCACGCCGGCTGAGGTGCAGGCCGATCCCGCCGTCACCGCCGCGTACCTGGGCACCGAGGGCGCCCGTGATGCCTGATTCCGCCGCGGCGCTCACCGTCGAGGGCATCGTCGCAGGTTATGGCGGGGTACCCGTGCTGAACAACGTCTCGGTCGCCGCGCGGCCCGGCACGATCACCGCGGTGCTGGGCGCCAACGGAGCCGGCAAGACGACGCTGCTGCGCACGATCAGCGGGCTGGTCAAGCCCCGGCGGGGGCGGATCCTCGTCGACGGCGCCAACGTGGCCCGCCGGGCGCCCGAGAACATCGCCCGCGCCGGGGTGGCGCACGTGCCCGAGGGTCAGGGCGTGATCACCGAGCTGACCGTGGAGGAGAACCTCCGGCTCGGCGCGCTGTCCCGGCGCGGCGGCTCGGTCCGGTCGGCCGCCCTCGGCGACGCCTACCGGCAGTTCCCGATGCTGGGCGAGCGCAAGAAGCGCGCGGCCGGCCTGCTGTCCGGCGGTGAGCGGCAGATCCTGGTCATCGCCCGGGCGCTGATGTCGGCCCCCCGGGTGCTGCTGCTGGACGAGCCCTCCCTCGGCCTGGCCCCCCGGATGGTCACGCAGGTTATGGACCTGGTGCGGGGACTGCGCGACGACGCCGGGCTGACCGTTCTGCTGGTCGAGCAGAACGCCCGCAGCGCGCTGGCCATCGCGGACTGCGGGATGGTCCTCAACCTCGGGAAGGTCGTTGCCGCGGACGATGCCGCCGTGCTCGCCGCCGACGTCGCCCTGCGCCGTCACTACCTGGGCTTCTAGAAGGGCAACCCGATGCAGGAGTTTGTCGAGTTCACCCTCGGGGGGATCGCCGTCGGGATGATCTACGCGGCGATCGCGCTGTCGCTGGTGCTGATCTGGCGGGGCACCCGGGTCCTGAACTACTCCCAGGGTGGCATGGCCATGTTCACCACCTACGTGGCCTGGGTCGTCATCCGCGACACCGGCGACTACTGGCTGGGCTTCTTCGCGGCGCTGGCCGCGGGTCTGGCCCTCGGGGCGTTCCTGGAGTCCACGGTCGTCCGGCCTACCATGGGCAAGGCCCCGCTGAACTCCGTGATCGTGACGATCGGCCTGCTCATCCTGCTCGAAGGGGCGGCCGGCATCATCTACGGCGGCCAGTACCGTTCGTTCCCCGCGGCCTTCTCGGTCCGCGGCCTCAAGATCGGCTCGTTCGGGCTGGGCATTTCCGCGGCCGACTTGTTCACCGCGGCGGCGGTACTGGCCGCGGCGCTGGCACTGTTCCTGGTCTTCGAGTACACCTCAATCGGCCTGCGGCTGCGCGCCACGGCGTTCAGTCCCGGGGTGTCGCGGCTGCTCGGGATCCGGATCGGCCGGGTGCTGACGCTCGGCTGGGCGCTGGCCGGCCTGTTCGGGGCGCTGGCCGGGGTGCTGGTGACGCCCTCCACGTTCCTGTACCCGAACAGCATGGACGCGATCTTCGTGCTGGGCTTTACCGCCGCCGTGATCGGCGGGCTGGACAGCCCGGTCGGCGCGGTCATTGGAGGCGTGCTGCTCGGCGTGCTGCTCAGCTACGCGGGCGGCTATCTGGGCAGCAACCTGGTTCTGGTGTACGGCCTGGCCGCGCTGGTCCTGGTGCTGATGATCCGGCCGTCCGGCCTGTTCTCCGGCGCCGCCAGCCGGAGGGTGTGACCATGACCCTCGCCCGTCACTTCGCCGTCGCCCTCGGCGTCGCCGTCATCCTGCTGCTGTTGTCTCTCCGGCTGAGCCCCTACCGCGACTACCAGATGGCCGAGGTTGCCGCCTACGTGACGGCCGTGGCCGGGCTTACGGTCCTGATCGGGCTGAGCGGCCAGATCTCGATCGGAAACGGCGCCTTCATGGCCATCGGTAGCTACGCCTCGGCCCTGGTGCTGATCCACCTGCACTGGCCGCTGGAGCTGGTCCTGCTGGCCAGCGTGGCGGCCGCCGCCCTGGCCGGCGCGCTCTTCGGCGTGGCCGCGGCCCGGCTGCGGGGACCCTACCTGGCCGGGGCCACGCTGATGCTGGCCGTCGCGCTGCCCTCGATCGCCAACCAGTTCCCGTCGCAGTTCGGCGGGGACCAGGGCCTCACGGTCGCGATCACGCCCCCTGGCTTTCTCGGCGCCACCTTCCCGCCCACCCGCTGGCAGGCCTGGGTGACCTGTGCCGGCGCGCTCATCACGCTGATCCTGCTGGCCAACCTCAGCCGCAGCCGGGTCGGCCGCAGCTGGCGGGCGGTCCGCGATGACGAGGTGGCCGCCGCGCTGTCCGGCCTGAACGTGGCCCGGCTGAAGATCCTCGCGTTCGTGGTCAGCGCCGCCTGCGCCGGTCTCGGCGGGGCCCTGCTCGCCCTGGTCACCGGCATCGTCGCCCCGGGCGCCTACACGCTCACGCTGTCGATCGCGCTGCTTACCGCGGCGGTCCTCGGCGGCCTCGGCACGCTGCCCGGCGCGCTGTGGGGGAGCCTGGTCCTCGTCCTGGTGCCCACCTATCTCACCAACGTCGGCTCCAGCCACGGCCTGTCCGGTGCGGCGAGCTCCAGCGTCCCGATCGCCGCCTACGGCGTCGTCCTCATCGTCGTCATGCTGGCCTTTCCCGCTGGCATCCAGGGCGGGCTGCGCCGCTTCTTCGGCCCAGCCACGGCCGCGCCCCTCACCGCGCTGCGCCGGCGCACGCCGGGCAGCGAACATCAGGAAGAAGGCCCCATATGAAAAGAAGACACCGGGTTAACGCCGTAGCTCTCGCCGGGGTCACCGCCATCGCCATGGTGATCGCAGCCTGCAGCTCCAGCGGGTCAGGTAAGCCGTCGTCGAGCAGCACGGCCCTGACCGCCTCCGCGCCGGGTATCACGGCGAGCCAGATCCTGATCGGCAGCCATCAGCCGCTCACCGGCGTCGCCGCCCCGGGCTACGACGAGATCGCCCCGGCTTCCAACGCCTACTTCCAGTACGTCAACGCCCACGGCGGCATCTACGGCCGCAAGATCGTCTATAAGTACCTGAACGACCAGTACGACCCCACCATCACCTCCACGGTCGTGCACCAGCTGGTGCTGCAGGACAACGTGTACGCCGTCTTCGACGGCCTGGGCACGCCCACGCACCTGGCCGTTCTGCAGTACCTGAACAGCTCCAAGGTGCCCGACGTGTTCGTCGCCTCCGGCTGCACCTGCTGGAACAACACCAGCACCTACCCGTGGACGACCGGCTGGCAGATCGACTACGTCCGCGAGGGCAAGATCCTCGGCAACTACATCAAGCAGCACTTCGCGGGCAAGAAGATCGGCTACTTCTACCAGGACGACGAGTTCGGCATGGACGGGGTCAAGGGCCTGGACGATGAGATCCCCAGCTCCCAGGTCGTGTCCCGGGAAAGCTACAACCCGGCGGTGACCAACGTGGCGCCGCAGGTGACCGCGCTCAAGGCCGCCGGGGCTCAGGTGGTCGTCTCGTTCTCGGTGCCCGCCTTCACCGCACTGCTGAAGCTGAACAGCCTGAAGCTCAGCTTCAGCCCGCAGCTGGTGGTCAGTAACGTGGGCTCCGACCCGATCACGCTGGCCGGCCTGCTGGAATCGTACGCCAAGCAGGGCGGCGCGACGGTGTTGGGCAATCAGCTGACCCAGGGCATCATCACCGACGGCTACCAGCCCTCGCTCGGGTCGACCAGCAACAGCTGGATCCAGCTGTACGAAAAGATCCATTCGACGTACCTGCCGAAGCTGCCGCTGGACGGGAACGTCGCGTACGGCATCGGGGTCGCCTACGCGTTCGTGCAGGCCATGTTCAAGGCCGGCCGCAACCCGACCCGGCAGGACCTGATGACCGCGATCAACGGCGGCCTGCCGCAGGGACCGGCGGTGGCGCCGTTCGCCTTCTCGGCCACCAACCACGCCGGCGTCACCGGCGCGTACATGGCCGTGATCAAGAACGGCGTGCAGGTGCAGACCGGGCCGGTGCAGGTCACCGACGACTCGTCCGGCGGGGCCATCACCACGTACTCGACCACCCAGCCGGCTGCTCCGGCCAGCGGGATACCATCGCCCTGACGTGCGAAGCTGGCCGCCCGTGAGCCCGCGGGCGGCCAGCCCGGCTGCTGCGCGGAGCCGGTCGCCGCGCAGCAGCCGGGACGGAGGATGGAGTACTCAGCGTGAGCGCCGTTACCGGCCGCAGGCCCTACGCGGGTGACGACCGGCCGCCCGCCGAGCGGCTGCTGGCCGCCGCCGAGCAACTGTTCGGCGAGCGGAGTTACCGGCAGACCAGCGTGGCCGACATCTGCGCCAAGGCCGGCATCGCGACCGGCAGCTTCTACACCCACTTCCGTACTAAGGCCGACATCTTCGCGGCCGTGGTCCGCCGGATCAACGCGGACCTGCGGGCCGCGATGGGCGCCGCCATAGAGCAGGCCGATGACAACCAGCGGGCCCGGGAGCGGGCCTGCTTCCGGGCCTTCTTCGACATGGTGTCCGGGCGGCCCTGGATCGACCGCATCGTACGCGAGTCGGAGTTCGTCGATCCCGGCCTGTTCCGCGAGTACTACGAACGGCTGGCCCGCGGGTACGCCCGCGGGGTCCGCCGGGCCCAGCTGGCCGGGGAAGTGGACACCGACTACGATCCCGAGGTCGTCGCCTACCTGTACACCGGCATGGGCAACTTCATCGGCATGCGCTGGGCCGACTGGACCGCCGGCAACCAGGTCCCGGACGACGTACTGGAGGACCTGCTGAACGTCCTGGCCCACGGCCTCGCCCCGCAATCGCGGGCTTGACTCCCGGCTCTAGGTGCCCAGGCCACCCGGACCGCCCGGCCTCGAGTACTCCGGCGTCCAGATCGTGGCGTCCACCGCCTCCTCGGGGTCCAGCCCGGGATCCATGCGCGCCAGGCCGGCCCGCTGGGCCTCGCGGGCGACCGCGATCGCGATTACCCGGGAGATCTGCCGGAGGCCGGCGAGCGCTGGGTACAGGGCTCCCTCGTCGAGCCGGGATCCGGGCACCAGTGCGGCCAGGGTGGCGGCGGCAGCCAGCAGCATTGGGTCGTTGACCGCCCGGGCCCGCGCGGCGGTCGCGCCCAGGCCAAGACCGGGGAACGTGTACAGGTTGTTGGCCTGCGCGATCACCCGGGTACGCCCGCCGGCCTCGACCGGATCGAACGGGCTGCCGGTGGCGACCAGCGCCCGGCCGTCGCTCCAGGCCAGGATGTCCGCCGGGACGGCTTCGGCATGGCTGGTCGGGTTGGACAGCGGGAAGATGATGGGCACCTGTGTGTGCGCCGCCATCTCGCGGATCGCGGCGGCGGTGAAGGTCCCGGGCGTGCCGGTGGTCCCGATCAGGATGGTGGGCGCGACCTGTCGGATCACGGTCTCCAGGTCGTAATGCGGGGCAGCGGTGAAGCCGTAGCGGGCCAGGACGTCGGCCGGCAGGGCGCACCACCGCTTGTCCGCATCCAGGGGGGTGCGGTCGGCGAAGACCAGCCCGCGTGAGTCGGTCAGCACGATGCGTGCCCGCACATCCTCGGGTGACGCCCCGTCCGCGCGCATCGCCTGGCCGACGAGCCGGGCGATCCCGGTCCCGGCCGCGCCGGACCCGGCCAGCACGAGCCGCTGGTCGCGAAGCCTGGTGCCCAGGGCGCGCATCGCGGCGAGGATGCCGGCCAGCACGACCACCGCGGTTCCCTGGATGTCGTCGTTGAAGCTGGGCAGCGTGTGCCGGTACGCGTCCAGCAGCCGGATCGCGTTGTGCTGCTTGAAGTCCTCCCACTGGAGCACGGCGCCCGGAAAGGTGTCGCGGACGGCGCTGACGAAGCTCTCGATGAACGCCTCGTAGCCGGCGCCGCGCAGCCGCCGCTTGGGGTAGCCCAGGTACAGCCGATCACCCAGCAAGTCCTCGTTGTCGGTGCCGCAGTCCAGGCAGATCGGCAGCGTCCGCGCCGGGTCGATTCCCGCGCCCGCCGTGTACAGCGAGAGTTTCCCGACGGGGATGCCCATGCCGCCGGCGCCCTGGTCGCCGAGCCCGAGAATGCGCTCGCCGTCGGTCACCACGATCAGGGCGATGTGCGGGCGGCCGACCTGGCGCAGCAGGTCCGGTATGCAGGCGGAGTCCTCGGGCGTGATCCACAAGCCGCGCGGCCTCCGCAGGATGTGACTGAACCGCTGGCAGGCCTCGCCGACCGTCGGCGTGTAAACGATCGGGGCCAGTTCCTCCAGATGATCACTCAGGAGCCGGTAGAACAGCGTCTCGTTCCGGTCCTGGAGCGCTATCAGCCCGATGTACTTTTCCATGTCGTCGTTCTTGCTGCGCAGGTGCTCCAGTTCCAGCGCCACCTGCTCGTCCAGCGTCGCGACCCGCCAGGGCAGCAGGCCGCGCAGTCCCAGTGCGTCTCGCTCTCGGGCGGTGAAGGCCGCGTCCTTGTTGAGCAGCGGATGCCCGAAGATCTCTGCGCCGCGCGGCCCTCCCGGCGCCGTCGTTCCGTCACTGGTACCGAACTTCATGACAGCCTCCCCGCCTCAGGGCTACGGGACCTCATCGTCTCGTTCCGGCGACCGGCCCGCCCGCTGGTGGCGGCCGGTCGGCCGTGTGCTGAGGATGAGCCGCCGCACGCAGCCCGCCTAGGGTCCAATGGCCCTATCGCATTCGAGCCCGCTGGTCGTCGAGCCCGCTGGCCGGCGAGGCTGGCCGGGCCAGCGGGCGGCTATCCGGCGGCTCACGGCACCGGCTGATCACAAACCCGCAAGTGAATTGGTGTTCACTGTTGTGGTCACTGTGGGCATTGCGCCCGCCGGTTGGAAAGATCCTTGCGGGGTGCGTCCAGAAGGAGGAGCCGAGTGAGCGACCCGGTCCGATATGAGGTGGCGCGGGGCGTCGCCTGGCTGACGATCGACCGCCCGGAGGCCCGCAACGCGCTGAGCCAGGCGGTGCGGGAGGGCCTGTTCGCGGGGACCGTCAGCTGGTACCGCTCCGGGCCGGCCTCCGCTCAGCTGAGGAACCACAGAAGCGGCACGAGGATGATCACGATGAGCGTCGCGGCGAAGATGAACCACCGCTGCGACCGGTAGGTTTCCTCCTCGACGGGGCTGGTCACGAGGGGCCCTTCCGCGGCGGGTCGATGCCGTGGCCACCCAGCACCCAGCGCAGCAGCGTCGAAATCGATTCGTGTACGACGTCGCCAGCCATCACGGCAGCGGTGAAAAAGAAGGCGGCCTCCTTGAAGTTCAGCTGCGCCGACCGGACCAGGTTGCCCAGCCCCAGCGTGTCCGTGGCCCACGTGGCGATGTCGGTGCCCGGAGCATCGATCAGGTCGGCCCGGCTGAAGACGATGGCGAGCCGCGCCGACCGGAGGCGGGCACCCATTGCCTCGATCTCCAGGTGGGCCTGCTGATAGGCCAGTTCCGGTGATGGGGCGTTCGACCGCAGGCCGGCCAGCTCGGTTTGCTGCCCGGCGGGCAGCTGGTCCCAGAACGAGGGGACCGACAACGGATCGACGACCAGGATGAAGGTTTCCGCCTTGCTGAGGTAGCGCAGCTCCTGGGTACGCTCGGAGGTGTAGAAGAGTTCGCCCGCAGCATCGAACATGTGCAGGATGCGGCTCGTCCTGCCCGGCATCAGCCGGATGACGTAGGACCGCGGGAGCCTGACCGCGGTCTTGGCGGTGGCGGCCTGTGACCGTAGGATCTCTCTCGCCGAGCTGAGTTCCCGGGTCGTGGCGGAGTCCCCGAATGCGGCGGGCAGTATGCCGTCCTGGTTCCACGTCTCGAGCTGGGTGACCATGCTGAGCAGCAGCCGTGTCTTACCGGCGCCGGCCGCGCCGAAGTACGGCAGCACGATCTCCGGCGCCTTCCCCGGGCGGTGTTCCAGCGCACGGCCGCAGTACGGGCAGAACGCGTTCATCTGCGCCGAGCCGAACAGCAGCAGCGTGCTCATCCAGGCACCGCACCGGCAGCGGCGCCTGCTGATGCCGAACCGGCCCGGCCGCACGTCGCGGTGGCGATGATCGCAGCCGCGGCCGGGGCACTCGTACCCGGGGTAAGGCACCCGCTCGTAGCAGTCCGGGCACACCATGTTGATGTTCCTCATCCGCAGGACGGCCGAGTCGGCCAGCCGCAGGAACATCCCGATGGCGCGGACGCAGACCGCCGAGACGCCGACCGTCAGCAGGTGGACGACGGCGCAGCCGGTCGTGACGACGATCCCGGCCAGCGCGCCCAGGGCCATCCCCATCGCTCCGCCGATGCCCACCGGCCAGCCCATGAGGGTGGCGTCCGAGCTGACCGATCCGACCACCGCCCGCAGACCGCGCTGCACGAACGCACGGCAGTTGCCGTGGGCGACCCGTACCGCGTGATCGGCGTCGACCAGCGCGGGGCCGTAGAAGTACTGGAGCACTGCGGGGTCGGCGCCGGCGGGAAGCTTCGGCTGGCGGGCAGGCACGGACAGCCACGGCGGCCGGACGACCAGGACCTGAGCCAGGCCGTAGAGGTAAGCGAGCGGCATCCCGAGACCGTAGATGGCGAAGGCGGCCACCGCGGCGACCGGCAGCGCGCATACGAAGTAACCGAGGTAGAGCACGGCGAGGAAGATGAAGACCACCGCCTCCATCGGTCCGCCTCCCCTCCGCTACAGCCGGTCGTCGGCTGGACGGGGGTTGCCGCCCAGCAGCTTCCGGGTGAGCACGCTGCGGTGCGCGTCCCGCCAGGCCTGGAACGACTCCGCCAGCCCGTCGCCCGCTATGGCCTGGCCCAGGGCGATGAGATCGCGCCGTCGCCACCGGCTGACTTCCTCGAAGGCAATGGCCAGCTGTCCGGCCACCGCGGGCTGGCCGGCCGCCTCCCAGTGCGTGCAGGCCACATAAATCCGCCGGGCCAGGCCAATGTTGGGCGCCAGTGGGCCCAGTCCCGCCCGCAGCCTCTGGCCGAGCGGCGCCGCCACTTCCGGGGGGCAGCCGGCCAGAGCCTGGTCCAGCCGATCCGCCCGGGCCAGCAGGACCGGCAGTTCCCGGCGCAGCAACCGCTGGGTGTCCTCGTCGGCCGCTGCGTACTCACCGAACAGCCGGTGGAAGACGTCAACGCCGCCATGCGGCCCGGTGCGGTAGGCGAGATCCAGCAGCGGCAGCATCCGTACCGTGTTCCGTATCGGGCCGGTGGCCTTTTCCTGCAGCAGCGGCAGGATCTCGTGGTCGTTCAGGGCCATGGCCAGCGCGAGCCAGCTGTCCGTCGTCGCGCCGCGGGCGGGAACGGCACCGATTTCCGTCTCGAACCAGGCCAGCACGTCCGGCGCAGGTGGGCCCGGATCGGGATCGACCAGCGCGCCCAGCAGTTCGGCGATCTGCTCGGCCGGGCAGCCTCCGGGCCACAGCCGGCGCAGCAGGCTCTCGTCGACCAGCGGCGTTCGTTTCGCTCCCGCCCGGAGGTCGACGATCTCGTCGAACGCCCGGAGCGGATTACGGTCCCCGCGTGACATGGACCGGATCAGCCAGAGTTCGGCCAGGGCGGGATGGCTGGCCAGATCGTCCCGGTTGAGCAACGCTCCGATCGGGCAGGCCAGCAGGCCGTCGGTCACCAGCGGTGGCTCGGCGGCCAACCGTGCTACCAGCCCGCGCAGCACGGCTGGATAAGCCCTCAGCATGCGGGCCGCTTCGGGAGGCGGCGCTGCCGGGTCCAGCTGGGTCCGCCCGTAGTGTTCGAGCCGCGCCTCGGGGATCATGACGCCGGAGGCGGCGGTCCAGTCCAGTACGGCCAGGGCTGCCGCCGGTGCCGCTCCATCCAGGAGGCCGGCCGCCTGGTAACGTGCGATCTCCGCGGCCGGGCTGCTGAACGGAACCGGGCTGGCCGGCTCGCTCCGGCGCAGCTGCGTGATCGCCCGGTCAGCCAGCAGTCGCTCCAGCGCCTCGGCCCGTTGCGGGCCGGGTTGCCGCCGGGCCAGGGCGAGCAACCCGAGCAATCGTTCGTCGCTGAGCGCCTGAGGGACCTGCGCGAGCGCGACACCCAGCCCGACGTCGATGAGCGGAGCCGGGCATCCAGGCGGCCGTGGTCGGCAGCCATCCGGCGACGGCGGCTGCCACGTCCGGGGCCAGCGGGCGGCCGAGCACACCGGCCGCCACGGCCACCGGAGCCAGCCAGTCATCCAGGTCGGTCTCGTCTCCGGATGCGAAGACCGAGGCCTGCTGCCAGAGGCCCGGCGCAGCGAGCACTCCCGTGCTCGCCAGCATGGCCGCCAGCGGATGCACGCCGCCGCCCGGTGTCTTGCCGGCCGCCAGCTCGAACAGCTGGAAGGCCGCGGCGGCGTCGGGCGGCAGCGTATCGGGCAGCACCCCGACCAGGTGGTAGCGGGAGTACCCGGGCCGGTGGCTGTAGGTGGTGAACGTCAGACGGCGGCCCAGGTTCTCGCCGAGCAGATAGCAGACCACCGCGATCCACCAGGCGTTCTCGGTCGCGTCATGCCCGGCCACGAGCACCGGCCGGTCGCCCGTCATCGCCCGGCCCACGGCCGTGAGCAGCTCCGGCAGCAGCTCTTCCGAGCCTTGGGCGTCCAGGAAGGCCTGGGCTCCGGGCCGATCGATGACCCCGGGTGGCAGCGGGCCGGGCAACTCGGGCAGTTCGGTGCCGTCGACCGTGCTGGTCCGCCACAGGGCCGCCTCCCACAGCTCTACCGGGAGCAGCGAGCCGAAGTCCAGGTCCGGTGTGCTGGTCACCAGCGCGTGGGCGAAGTAGTTGCCAGGGCGGCCCGAGTAGTCAGCCCCGGTGAATACCACGTGCGCGGTGATGGCGGCGCTGGCCGCATCGCTCAGACCATAGGACAGGACGACCGGGTAGGCCTCCGGTTCGTCCGCCGCCGGTTCGGCCTGCAGCCAGCGCGGCGGCTCATAAACAGTGCGCTCTTCTACCTCGCGCAGCACATCGGGCCGGACACCCGGCGTGGCCGCGTTGAACTGGTAACCGCCGTAACCGCCGTAACCAGCGTAACCGGCCAGCCCGTGCTCGCAGGATGTATAGAGGAGCTGCTGAAAGGCCATGCCAGCCTCACTTAACCGGGATGGTTCCGAACTGGGCCAGAATCCACAGGATCGGGCTGGTCACCCGGTACGGACGGATACCGCGCGGGGGCACGCGGTTGTCCGGTGTGGGTGATTCGCCAAGGGCGGAGACGCCGAAGTAGCGGTAGCGGCGGTAATTCAGCTGCGCGATCTTGTCGATACGCGACCCGTTCCACCGGGCGAGCAGCCGCTGCATCTCGGTATGCACCGCCCGGCCATCCTGCTCGTCGAAGTACGGTGTCGTGGGTGCCGGCCGCCGCAGCGGGCTGGTCTCCCTGAGGTCGTGCAGCAGGGCGTCCATCTTGGTGAATACGATGGCCAGCGGCTTGCTGATCTGCCCGCCCGGCCCCTGTCCCGTCCTGGACAGCAAAAGCTCGGTGACGTTCTCCAGCACGTTGGCCGGCTCGTCGTCGGTGGTTCCCGGGGTTGGCAGCCGGGTGCCCGGGGCGGCCAGCTCCTTCGCCCCGTCCATCTGCAGCGGATCCAGCAGCAGCAGGATGCCGTCGGCCGCTCCGAGGTACCGGACGTTCTGTTCCACCGACTGCTGGGATCGCAGGTCCTCACCGGCCGTGTCGAAAAACGACAGCAACGTACGCTGGGGTTCGCCGCGGCGGCGGCGGCCAGCCCGGGCCAGCCGTCCGTTCCGCTCTCGCGGGTCCCCGATGGTGAACCGGAACACCAGGGGCGCCCGGTTCGGGGTCTCCGGAGCCGCGGTCGGGCGCAGTAGTTTCGACTCGCGGTACATCGGGTTTTCGTAGTCGCGGGCATACCGCTGCCTGGTGAAGTCGTCGGCGCCCGTGATCGCCGCGTTGAGCTGCTGCCCGGTCCGGTGCATCAGCTCGTGCACGAGCACGGTCATGAACACCGACTTGCCTGCCTCCTTGGCGCCGACCGGTACGATCAGCCGGCTGGGCAGCTTCCCGAAGTGCACCGGAAGCCGGCTGTGGCAGACCGGGCAGATTCTGGTCGTGCTTTCTACCCCGCACGTGGGGCAGCTGGCTGCGCTCTGCCGGCCGTCGGCGGTGAAGGTCGGCGGCAGCGCCCCCGAAAAGCCCGTGCGGTCGCGGAGCAGCTCGTCGACCGCGACGGGGCAGCGGTGGCCGGCCCGGCTGAGGTGGCCGGTGCACCGGAACTGGATCTCCGCTTCGGAGATCTCCTCGTAGCAGTACGGGCAGTGCAGGCGCGTACCGGGCCGTAGCCTCACCGGATCCTCATCTCTTCCGCGGACGGCGGGAAGAGCAGGATCGGCTGGGCGTTGGCCCCGGACGCGGGGTCGGTGAAGCAGGCCAGCCAGGCCGGCCGCTGGGTCACCTCCACCGGGATCGTCACCGGTACGGTGGCGGTGATGGGCTGCGGGCCGACGCGCTGCAGCGTGTCGCCCTCGGTGGCGTCGTCCGGCGCGTAATCGCCGGTCGATTCCACGACCACCAGGGCGGGCAGCTGGGTCGCCCGCTCGGCGGACAGCTCGATGAGGCGCTGCCGGGGGCGCAACCGGCTGATCCGGCGGATCCGGTAATGCACCGCGACCCCCCGCGCCGGTACCCGGACCAGGACGCCGGGTGCGATGAGCCGCCCGCCGGGCTGCGGGTAGACGGCATGCACCTCGACCGCCGTTTCGGCCGGACCGGCCGTGATCGTGACACCGCCCTCGTCGCCGTACGCCCGGCGGGAGCAACCCCGCTCCTGGCCCGGCCAGCGCACCACGGCGTCGGTCGCGTCATCGGGCCATACCCAGCCCAGGCGCACCTCGTCCTGCATCCGGTGCGCGGACAGGCTGCGGACCGGCTGGGCCAGCCGGACCTCGACGGCGTTGCCGACGGCTGCGACGTTGTGCCCCATGGTCAGGGCGAGCAAGGAGCTGCGGCCGGGCGGCGGCCGCAGCGCGACGAGGTCACGGCCGTCGGCCGCCCGCTGTGCGATTTCGCGGACCAGCCGGAGCCGCGCCGTCTCCTCCGGCCGGAGCAGCGTACCGGCTGGCCACGGCGGCGGCGTGTCGGCCAGCACCAGCCGGACCTGTCCGTAGCCCGGCCGTGTCCAGGTGGCCAGCACGGACGCGCCGTCCGCTGACGTCCTGGCGCTCAGGTCGGTTACGGCCTCGGGGGCAGGTTCGGGCACAACGGGCTCGACCCATCCCGCTGCATGCCGGCGCTGGCCGCTCGGGGCCCGGTACACCGCCGCGATCCAGTAGTAGTACCGGACCCCGGTGCGCAGCCCGGTGTCGGTGAAATCAGTGGCCGACGCTGTCACCGTGGTCCCGTCGCCCGGGCCTTTCGGCGGGCGGTCGTCGCGCCGGGCGACCAGTACCGATTCCGCGGCCGGGTGCACCCGCCAGGTCGCGGTCACCGAGCTGGCGGTGGCCCGGACGGACACCTCGCGGACGTCGGGAGTGAACACGGCCCCCGGCGTGACGGCCGGCGCTGACCACGCCTCGCCACCGCGGCTTGCGAAGACGCTGTAGAAAAGCTCGGCGCCGGGTGGCGCTTCGGTGTCGGTCACGAAGCACTGCGCGATCCGGGTGACGACGGCCGTCCCCTCCACGGGTGATCCGGGGGCCAGGCCCTGGCCGCGCATGACCCGGTAAGACAGCTGGCCGGCCAGGGCCGGGCTCGGTTCCCAGCCGACCGACACATGATCCCCGTCCGGTCGCGCGATGGCTTGCCGCGGGGGCGGCGGTGGTACCGCGGCCAGCCGGGCGGCCAGGCTCTCATCGTCGCGAGCCAGGCCGACGGCCTCGGTCAGCAGCCGGACCGCCTGCTCGGGCCTGCCCCGGCCCATTTCCTGGTCGGCGCGGCGGGTGAGCATGACGACCTCGGCATCCAGCGCGGCGATCCGCTCTCGCAGTGGTTCGCCGGCGGGCAGCCCGGCGCTCAGCCGTTGCGCGTTCCGGAGCCGGCCTGCGGACAGCTCGCTCTCGATCTGCTGGCGCGCTGTCCCAGCCGTGTCCGGGGCGAGCAGGGCAGCCGCGATCAGGCCGGCCTCTTCGTCATCCAGGCCGAGCTCGGCGGCCTGGGTGGTGATGCCCTTCTGCACGAAACCGCTGCGCGCAAACTGCCGGAGTCGCTCGGTGACCTCCGACAGCAGCAGGGTGTCGAGCTCCCCAGGCTGGCGCGCCGCGGTGCGCAGTACGGCGAGGACGTTCTCGCTGTGCGTCTTTCCGGGATCCGAATAGGGCAGCGCGCCGGCCGTGCGGCCAGCCCGCGCGATCGCCTCCTCATCCAGGGCCTCCCCGCTCGCCAGCCGGAACCCGCCGAGCACCCGGAAGCCGCGGGCGACGGCATCCCCGAAGACGATCTCGGCCGAGAGCCACCGGCCGAGCGGGGCGAGATGCTTGGCCAGGTCGGCCTGCTTCGGATGCGGGCTCGCAGGCAGCTGGGGGAACGCCCGGACGATCCGTACCCCTGCTTTTCCCAGCGCTTGGGCGACATCCTCGTCGCTGACGGCTCCGCCGGCGGCGGCGCGGAGCCGGGCCACCGTGGCCGGCCCGACGTGAGTGGCCGCGCCCGCTTCGGTTTCGGCCAGGCGGCCCAGCCGGCCGATGTTCTCCTGCCGGGCCCGCGCCTGGCGGCTGGCGAAACCTTCAGGGGTGACGCGCCCGGCGCGCTCCAGATCGGCGTGCGCGGCGAGCAGCGTGTCCGCGAGGCGGGCGTAGGTCCGTTTGCTCTTCAGCTCCCGCCAGTAGCCCGTGACGGCGGCGATCTGCGCGGCGAACGCGGCCGGGCCGGCGGCCGCTGCGGGCAGGCCGTACCGCACGTACAGGTCCGGGGGAGGCACGTTGCCGGCCTTCCGGGCCGGTTCCAGCACGTCGCGCAGATATCGCTCCCGGTCCCAGGTCACCTACCCGCTCACCTCGTAACGGGCCACCGCGGCGGTCGCCCGCTCCACGTCGGCCTCGTCCAGGCCGCCGATCTGGATCTCGAAGCGGACGTTGCTGCCGCCGGCCTCCCAGGCGTGCACTTGCAGCAGCCCGGTTTCGGTCAGGTGAAACTCGACTTCGAACGGCGCCCCGGCTGGCCGGGATGGCAGATCCTGCAGCACGCCCTCCCCGATGTGCTTGTTGTTCTCAAGTTCCGCCGAGGCGACCGAGCCTGCCTGTTCCCAGACCTCCAGGCTGACCCGGCGCTGGCCGTCCCTGATGGTCCGGAATGTCTGCGGCCCCGTGTCGGCCGGCAGCGGCGTGTTGGCGGTGAGCAGGTGCTCGACGTAGTTGCGGGCCCGGTCCGGGGCGGACGTGAACAGCGGGTCGCTGCCGTCGACCACCTTGAGCCCGAAGGCGCGCGGCACGACGGTCGCCACCCGCTTGCGGGCGATGCTCTCGACCTGCTCGACGCTGATCCCGAGCTGGTCGGCGACCTGCTCCGCCGCCTCGCTGGGCCGGCCGTACGCACCCTCGGCCGACATGCTCACCTTCACCTTCTTCATCAGGGCGAACAGCGCCGCGCCCTTGGCCACCGCCAGGTGCGGATCCTGCAGCCGGGCCGTCAGCCCGAACCGCTCCCTGAGCGACCGGGCGATGGCCGGGGTGATGGTCATGCCGCCGACCAGGAGCACATCGTCGAAGTGCTCGACGCCCTTCTCGCGGGCGGTGGCGACCGTCCGTTCGGTGATCTCCATGGTCCGTTCGAGCAGCCCGGACGTCATCTCCTCCAGCTGCTCCCGGGTCAGCTCGAGCTGCACGACCGATCCGCCGAACCGCACATTGTGCTTGCGGGCCTGGGTCGCGCTGAGCTGTCTCTTCAGCTGCTCAGCGGAGCTGGCGAGGTCCTGCATGAACTGCTCGTCGCCCTCCGGGTCGAGGTCCGGGTACTGGTCCTTGAAGCCGTTCAGCAGGAAATCGCTGATCATGGTGTCCCAGTCAGCGCCGCCCAGATGATGGTTACCGTCGGTGCACACCACCTGGATGTCGTCGCCGTCGATCCGGATGACCGTGGTGTCGAAGGTGCCGCCGCCGAGGTCGAAGACAAACAGGTGCCGGACCCCGGTGCCCCGCCCGACCGCCTCGTAGCTCAGCGCGGCGGCCACCGGCTCGGCCAGTACGTCCAGCACGTTGAGCCCGGCGATCTGCCCGGCCTTGCGGGTTGCTTCCCGTTCCAGCACGCCGAAGTAGGCCGGCACCGTGATGACAACGTCCCTGACCTGCTCGCCGGTCTGATCCTGCGCGGCCCGGGCCAGCTCGCGCAGGATCAGCGCGGAGATCGACTCCGGGGTGTGGTCCTGGCCGTGGAAGGAGTAGTGGACGTCTTCACCCATCTGCCGCTTGATTAGCTCGGCAACCAGATGCGGCGCGAGCAGCGCCGAGTCCTTCGCCTGCGTGCCGACCACGACATTCTCCGGCGACTCGAAGTAGACCACCGACGGTGTTGTGTCGTCGCCCACCATGCTCTTCAGCACGACAGGCCGTCCGGTGTCGTCGACGTAGGCGATGCAGGAATAGGTGGTACCAAGGTCAATTCCGTAGGTAGCCATGTCACCTCACTGGAAATGCGCTTGATCTGGGATCGGCCCGCGACCCTGCGCCGCGCCGGGCCCGGGGGAGTACTGGTGGAAACGGGCGTGCAGGGGACGCCTGACCCGGCCGGTGGCGCGTTCGGTAAACCCGGCCGCGACCACCTCGGCCACCGTGTTGTGCCGGGATTCATCGGCACAGGGCACCACGCCCAGCGGCCGGTGCCGATCCCGGTCGAAGGGGTCGCCTAAAGCAGCCGAGAAGACCTCATAGCCGCACCGGTCCAGGATCTCCGCGACGTCGCCCGCGAACGACCGCAGCAGTCGCTGCTCCGCCCCGTCCGCCTCCAGGCGCCGCGCCTCCTGGCCGAGCTGGTCATACAGCCTGATCAGGTCGGCCACGACGGGGTCCAGGATGGCCCGCTCGATACCGCCGCGAAGCCGCTGGTTCTCTTCGTGCAGCCGGTCGATGATCGATTCACGGTGTGCCGAACGCCGATGGAATTCGGACAGCTGGCCTTCCACCGTGTCGAAGCGCCCGGCCAGCACGGCCAGGATCATTGTGACGTCGGCCGCCGCGGGCGTTTGCTCCCGCCGGTCTCGCTGTTCGTCTTTCTCGGTCACCGCGCCACCCGCCTGCGAAGGACACAACAGAAAAAGCATCGCGCACCAGTAGCAAAGTCACCAGACCTGAGCGAGCGCTATCGAGCGCCGGGACAGCCACCCATCCGGGCATTCCGTAATAAGGCGGAAAATCCCGGCGTATCGCAGCTGTTGAAAAAGACAATACGCGGCACATCGCCGGTTATCCGGTGGCCGAATTCCGCGTCGGCGATGCTGGTCGCGATTTCCCTGATCTCTTGTCGGGATCGGACCGTGGCAGACCGCGGGGCTCGCGCCCCAGCCGCCGGGCACCATCCGGCCAGGCCGGGAGACTCGCATGTCTTTCCTATCACGCTGAGGAAACACTCAGGCTGTTCCCATCTTCCGCCCATTTGTACCTGAAAGTAATGGGCGCTGGAGACGCGGAGCCGCAGTCCGAAGGCACACGCGGAGGCGGGAGGACGGCGGCTGGTGGGGAATCTGCTGATTCCGCGCGACCGGTGGCAGCGGCGCGGCGAGCTGACGGCGGAGCCGACACCGGCCGCACCGGGATCACGCCGCCGCTGGTCAGCGTGGTGGGCGTGCTGGCTCACCCTCGCGTATCTGGCCCAGGTGGCCGTACGCGTCTACCTCGCCCGCAACCAGATCGTGCCGCTGGCCAACCCGGACGAGTCCGCGTACCTGATTACGGCCCGGGTGCTCGCGCACGCGGGCGCGCCGTCCAATTTGTCCCACGGCACGTTCTACGGGCCCGGCTACCCGCTGCTGCTGGTACCCATCTACTGGTTCATTAGCAACTCGGTCACCGTCTACCACGCGGTCGCAGTGGTCAACTCGGTGATCAACGCCTTGCTCATGCCGCTGGCCTACCTGGCGCTGCGCCGCCTGCACCTGGGCCGCTGGATCGCGTTCAGCGCGGCGGCGGCCGCGGCCCTGGTGCCCGAGGCGGTCTTCTACACCCAGTACGCGATGTCGGACGCGGTGTTCCCGGTCGTGGTGCTTGGCTGGCTGCTCTGCGTGCACAGCTGGCTGACGGCCCGGAGCTGGCGCGGCCAGTACGCCGCGGCGGCCGGAGCGGCGCTGCTGGCCGGCTACTCCTACGCCGTGCACCCGCGCGGCGTCGTGGTCATCGCCGGATTCGGCGCGGTGGCGCTGTTCGCCGTGCTGCGCCGGATGGTCCGGTGCTGGAGCCTGGCCCCGGCCGGGCTGGTGCTGGCCGCGGTGCTGCTGGTCGTTCAGCGGCTGGACCGCCTGATCATCCGGGTGCTCTACCCGCAGCAGCCCCGGAGCCTGTCCGGTGCGGCGCTGAGCCGGCTGACGAACATCCATGACCAGATCCGCGTGCTGGAGATGGCTGGCGGTGAGGTGTGGCGCATCGTCCTCGACACCTGGGGCATTGCCGGGATCGGTCTCTTCGCCGTGCTGGTGGCCGTGTTCCGGCGCGGGCTGCGCCAGGAACTGCGCATCATGGCCGCGCTCGTCCTGGGCGTCACGACGGCCACCATCTACGTCGCGCCCGCGGCGCTGCCAGTCAACCAGCCGCCCGTCTGGGCGTCCGGCCGTTACCCGGATGCCATGGAGCTTACGTTCTTCATCGTCGGCCTCGCCGTCCTGCTGACCGCGCGCTGCTGGCGCCTGGTCGGCTACGCGTCCGGCGCCGCGGTGCTGGCCGCCGGGACCGGCGCCGTGGTCGCCAGCTACGTCGGCGCGAGTATCGGCACGTCCGGCTTCGCCGCGTTCAACTTCGCCGAGCCGACGGTGTTGGCTCAGGGCTGGACCGCGCTGAGCGTCGCCAAGTCCACCGCGGTGGCGATGGCCCTGCTGACCTTGTGGGTTGTGCTGGCCCTGGTCCTGCGCCAGCTGGCCGGAACCGCTTTCGAGCGCTGGCGCGTCTCGCTGCTCATCCCGGTCGCCGCGATGAACCTGTTCGCCCTCGACCAGATGACGACGCACATCTCGCAGCCGAGTACCCCGCCGCAGCGAGCGAATTCGCTGGGCTTTGTCATGGCCACCGGCCTCAAACCCGGCGAAAAGGTCGCCGTGGACAACGGCCTGTGGACGGACTGGGAGGCCTGGATTCCGCAGTCGTTCGAGGTGTGGTGGACGACGTTCGACTTCTTCCACGCGGACAGCTCGCCCGTGCCAGCCGGGGTGAAGGTTGTCGAGGTGCCCTGGCCGTCCGGCCAGCCCGCCCAGGACAGCTGGGCCAAGGCGGCGGCGGGCTGGCACGTCGTGGCCCAGAACCGTCGCTACGGCTGGGTGGCCTGGGCCGCCCCCGCCGCCTCGTAACTGACACTGCCTCGTATCGGATACTGCCGGTTCTGCTCGCGGTGCAGGGCGCGCAGTTCCGCCTCGTCGCAGCCGCCCCAGATGCCGAACTCCTGCCCGCTGGCCAGCGCGAAGGCCAGGCAGCGCTGCCGCACCGGGCAGCCGGCGCAGATAGCCTTGGCCCGCTGGGCGTCGGCTGCGCCGCGGCCGGTCGAACTGAGCGGGAAGAAGAGCTCGGGATCCATGTATCGGCACGCCGCCGATTCCCGCCACAGGTCCGGATCGGTATCGGCCCGGGGCAGGCGGCCCGTCCCGCCGGGTCGGGTCCCGGGCCGCCGGGTGCCCCGCCGGCGGGGACTGTCGGCGTAGGCGCGGCCCTCAAGGTGGGAAGTGATGGTCACTGCTCCTCCTGACACGGTATTCTCTCGTCAACGTGATGAGGTTGGAGTCATCAACTTGATGAAGTCTATATCTGATGGCGGGACTGCTGGCGACGACCCTGCCGTGCTTTCGATCGGCGAGGTGTCCCGGCGGACCGGCATTCCGGTGGCCGGGCTGCGGAACTGGGAGCAGCGGTACGGCCTGCCCCGGCCGGAGCGGCTGCCGAACGGCCGGCGGCGCTACCGCGAGTCGGACTGCCTGCTGCTGGACGAGGTGCTGCGGGGCCGGGCCCAGGGCCTGTCGCTGGCCGCGGCGATGGCGCACGCGCTATCCGGGGCCGGCCCGTTCCGGGACACGTCGATCTTCGCCGGGCTGCGGCGGCGCCATCCCGGTCTGCGGGTGCACGTCATGACCAAGACCATGCTGCTGGCGCTGACGCACGCGATCGAGGACGAGTGCTGCGCCCGGGCCCAGCGGCCCGTCCTGGTGGGCGCCTTCCAGCGGCAGCGCTTCTACCGGCAGGCCCGGCGACGCTGGACGGATCTGGCCCGCACCGCGGCGCAGACGCTGGTCTTCGCCGATTTCGGCCAGCGCGGCCCGCAGTCTGGCCCGCAGTCTGGCCCGCAGGCCGGCCTGCTCGCGGAGATCCCGATCGCCAAGGGCTCCCCGCTGTACCGCGAGTGGGCGCTGGTCTGCGACGCACCCGACCATCCGGCCTGCCTGGCGGGCTGGGAGCGGCCGGGGCAGGAGACCTGGGCGGACCCGGACCGCACCTTCGAGATCGTGTGGTCGGTCGATCCCCAGGTGGTCCGCAGCGCCGCCCGCATCGCCGCCGGGCTGGCCGCCGCCGCGGCGTTCGAGATCCCGGCGCCGCTCCGGGCCCGGCTGGACGCCGACGCCGAGGCCAGCTCGGCCGACCTGCGCCGGGCCAGCGGGCTCATGGAGCGCACGTTCGACTACCTCAGCCGGCGGTTAGCCGCTCACCTGCACGCCGGACGTCCAGGCCGCCAGGCCCTCGTCCGTGAGCACCCGGTCGAAGCACTGCTCGGCCGCGCCCAGTAGCGGGCCGTCGGCCATCAGGCGGGCCGGGACCAGCGGGGGCGGCGGCAGCGTGCGGAAGGCCATCAGCCCGTCGTGATAGGCCGCGGTGACGTGCCCCCCGGCGACGTCCAGGAGTTCCCGGCCGGGGCCGCCGACCGCGATCAGGTGCGGGTCGAGCGCGTTGACCAGCCCGGCGGCGCCGCGGCCGAATGCCCGGGCGGCGGCCTGCACCGCGGCGGCCGCCTCCGGCTGGCGCGCCCGCGCGGCGGCCAGTACGCGCCGCAGGTAGCTGACCTCGTCCGCGGGCATCGGCTGGCCGAGGGCGCGCGCCAGCGCGTAGCCGTCGAGGCTGGTGTTCCAGCAGCCCATCGCCCCGCAGCGGCAGCGCTGGGCCGGGTCACCGAACGGCATGTGGCCGAATTCCCCGGCCGTCCCGTTGGCGCCGAGGACGATCCGGTCGCCTTCCACGATCGCCCCGCCGACGCCCGCGTCGAAGTGCAGGTAGACCATCGTGCCTGCGCCCGACCCGGCCCCGTGCCGGGATTCAGCGACCGCGGCGAAGGTCGCGTCGTTCCCGGCCAGGAGCGGGACGCCCCGGTCGTAGCGGGGCCACAGGGCGGACAGGTCGACGTCATGCCAGCCGAGGTTCGGCGCGCTGACCAGCCGGCTGCCGACCACCGTGCCGGGCACGGACACCGCAGTGGCCCGGACCCGGGGCCCGAAGCGCACACTGATCTCGTTCAGCCCGGCGGCCACCGCGGCCAGCACCCGCTCCTGACGCCGGTCGTGGGTCCCGGGCACCGAGCTGATCTGCGTCCCGCCCAGCTGCACCGCAGCGACCTGCCAGGTTTCCTGTGAGATGGCGGCCACGGCCACCACGGGCCCGTCCGGGTGGGCCTGCAGCGAGGTGGTCGGCCGCCCCCGGGTGCCGGTCGGCGGCGCAGGTTCCTCGGTCAGCAGCCGGGCCGCGACGAGCCGGGCCACGGTCTCGGCGGCGAAGCCGCTCGGTATGCCCAGCTCGTGAGAGATCGACGCCCGGGTCGCCCCGGGCTGGTCGTGCACCGCGCGCAGCAGGGCCGTCTGCGCTGATGTCCGCGGTGCCGTCATGAGTCCCATCATCCCAGGGCCTAATAAGCTCGTTCAACGATCATATGATATGGCCATGACGCAGCTCCGGCCTCCCCGCGCGGACCAGTCCTGGCCGGGGCAGCACCGGGCCGGGCTGACCGCCGGCCCAGATCCGGCCGTCCCAGATCTGGGCCGGCCGGATCGCCGGTCTCTTCAGCGCCTGAGCCTCCGCCGCCGTAGTGGCAGCTAGGCTGGGCCGTGTGTCAGAGCAGGAGTCCGTCGCTGCGCCCCCGGTCGCAGCGAAACCGGACCCCGGTTCCCGCCGCGGGCCCGGCCGCCGTCTGCTCGGCCGGGCCTGGAGCCGGGCCCAGGAGATCCCGCGTCTGCTGCCCGCGGCCGGGGCCGTCCTGCGGGCCTCCCTCAAAGAGGCGTGGGCCGACCGTATTTTCGGGCTCGCGGCCGAGGCCGGGTTCTGGGCCCTGTTGTCGCTGACCCCGCTGCTGCTCGTGCTGGTCGCCGCCGTCGGCTACCTCACCCCGCTGTTCGGCGGGCACATCACCGTCGAGCTGGAGCAGGACATCCTGCGCGGGGCTGGTCACTTCCTGGCCCCCGCCGCCGTCCAGGACATTCTGAAACCCGTGCTGACCGATGTGCTGGCGCACGGCCGGGGCGCGATCATCTCGCTGAGCTTCCCGCTGGCCCTGTGGACCGGGTCGACGGCCATGAACACCTACGTCAACACCATCACCATCGCCTACGGGATGCGGCACATGCGGTCCGCGGTTCGGGCCCGCCTGGTGGCCTTCGCGCTCTACCTCGGAGCCCTGGTGGCCGGGGCCGTCGCGCTGCCGCTGCTCGTCGCCACGCCCAAGTGGATCGTCGCGATGGCCCCGGACGCGGTGCTGTCCGTGCTGCGGCCGGTGGTGGTCATCGCCTACTGGCCGGTCCTCGTGCTGCTGTGTACGGGCCTGCTGGCCACCCTCTACCACGTGGCCGTGCCGGTGCGCGGCCGCTGGCGGCGGGACCTGCCCGGCGCGATCGTGGCCATGCTGCTGTGGCTGGTCAGCAGCCTGACCCTGCGTGCCTACCTGGTCTTCGCGATCGGCCGGAGCCCCACCTACGGCGCGCTGTCCGCCCCGGTCGCCATCCTGCTGTTCCTGTACTTCACCGCGCTCGCGGTGCTGCTCGGCGCCGAGCTGAACGCCCAGATCGCCGGCTGCCGCCCGGTGGCGTCAGCGCGTGAGATGATCCCGTTATGGCCAAGGTCAGTTACCGCGAGGCGGCCAGGATCCTGGCCAGCCGGGACCCGGTGATCGGCCGCCTGGCGGAAGCGGCCGGCCCGCCGAAAATCCCCCCGCCGGCGGAGACGAACTTCGCCACCCTGGTCCGCTCCATTGTCTACCAGCAGCTGGCCGGGGCCGCGGCCCGGGCCATCCACGGCCGCCTCATCGCGGCGCTGGGCGGCGAGATCACCCCCGAGCGCCTGCTGGCCACCCCCACCGAGACGCTGCGGGCCGCCGGGCTGTCGGCTCGCAAGGTCATCTCCCTGCAGGACCTCTCGGCCAGGGTCCTGGACGGCAGCGTCGTGCTCGACGCCCGGCGGCTGGCCCGGGTCAGCGACGAAGAAGTGGTGGCGCGGCTGTCCGCGGTGCGGGGGATCGGCAAGTGGTCGGCCGAGATCTTCCTGATGTTCCAGCTCCGGCGGATGGACGTCTGGCCCACCGGCGATCTGGGCATCCGCAAGGGCTACGGCCTGGCCTGGGAGGTCCCCACCCCCACGCCGAAGCAGCTGGATCTGCTGGGAGAGCCGTACCGCCCGTACCGGACGGTGGCGGCCTGGTACTGCTGGCGGGCCGCCCAGCTCCTCGGGGCCTCCGCCGCCAGCGCCGTCACGGCCTGACGACCCGCGGGGGAGAGCAGCCCGGTGAAGTCGAAGAAATCGTCCATTCCGGTTCGCTACCCGCCCGATGCCCACCCATGCCGTCATGCCGGATGTGCCGCCCGCGCGATCTCCTGCGCGACGTCCGCCGTAGGGAGCCGCTCGATCGCTGTGGGCACCGTGACATTCAGGGCCCCAAGTGTGACGGACCGGCCGCCCGATGGTGGCAACCTGCCACGACCGTAATCAACGCGTGAGGTCCGGCTTCCGGCCCCAGACCAGGAAGGTCAGGTGCGGCAGCACGAGCGTGCGCGGATCATTGAGATGCTCGCGGACCGCCCGGTCGAGCTCGTCCAGCTCCCGCTCGTCGGCCAGTCCCATGTCCAGGATCATCGGGCGCATGCTGCGGACCAGGTTGGGCCGGACCGTGCGGCGGGAATCGCTGGCCCGGTGGACGCCCCGCGCCTCGACCCCGATATCCTTCAGCCCGGCCGCGCCATACAGCTCGGTCAGGCGGCGCCCGATGCGCAGATCGGCGCCATTTCGGCCGAAGGCTGCGTGAAAGATCTCGCCTACCCGGGTCCAGGCCGGATGCGCCGGATAACACAGTGAGTACTCGGCGTCCGGCTCCAGGCTGGCGATCCAGCCGCCCGGCCGGGCCAGCCGGACCATCTCAGCCAGTACCGCCGCGGGTTCCGGCACGGTCACCAGCACGGTACGCGCGTGCACCAGGTCGAAGGAGCCCGGCGGGAGTCCGGTGTCCCGGGCGTCCGCCGCCACGATCTCGACGCCGGGAAGCTGGCGGTCTGCGGCGAACTGCCGGGCCATGGCGGCGTGCACCGGGTCGGCATCCAGGCCCACCACGCGCCCGCCCGGCGAGGCCCGCTCGGCCAGCAGCTCGAGGATGCCGCTTGGCCCGCAGCCGATGTCGATCGCGCTTTGGCCCGGCCCGAGGCCCACCCGGTCGAGCAGCGCCGCGCTGTCGGGCCGAAGCTCCTCAGACTGGCGCCGCAGCCGTGCGCTTTCCGCCGGGTCGCGGCCCAGCGCATAGACGTCGGCGGCGGACACTTCTGGTGCGGTCATCTTGATGCCACAGTCGTCAGCCAGTGGGCGAGGCTCATGGCGAGCGGTTCGGCCGCAGGCCAGCTCCGCACTTCGGCTGGTTCCGCACTGCGCCTTGGCGCCGAACTCGCCGCGGGTTCCGGGCCCCCGCCGGTTCGGTGCTCACGGCTGCGGCGGCCGGCCTGACCACCGCGCGCTCACCACACCGTGGGCAGGCCCCGGCGCCTCCGTCGAACGAATAGCGGCAACCGCAGAAGCAAGCGACATCAGTCATTGTGCGTACCCCTTATCCCCTATGCAGAGGCCGTCAGCTGTCCGCAGATACATAGCCGGGCCAGAAAACCTCTCGTTCGCTGTGACTCCTGAGCCATTTTTCCGCGGCGTCCCGCCCCCGGCACCTCCGCTTATCGGGCGCATTCTCAGGGATATTCGCCCTGACGTGCTCCCGGTAAGTCGTGATGTCGGGGGTCGGTCCCGGTGTGCGGTGCGCGCTCCGGGCAGGTCGTCAGCTAGCAGGCCGGACGATCGCCCAGGCTCGCCTGGGTGATCTTCCGGGCGGTCGCCACCCCGCTGGCGATGGCGGCCTCCGGCTCCAGCAGACAGAGGTCCATCAGCGTGAACAGCGCTTCGGCGCTCATCACCACGGCCAGGTCCCGGCGGAGCTGGGCCAGCGCCTCGGGGCTGGTCCGGGCCAGCGTGCTGGCCACCGGGGTGAGCGCGTAGTCGATCAGCCCGAACCGGTGCCCGGGCCGGCTGGCCGCGGCGGGCGGCTTGGCGATCGAGGCGGCGATCATGGCCCGGACGGCGCCCTGGGAGCTCAGTACCCCGCGGAGCAGGAATTCGGCCGCGTAGGCCACCCGCTCCACCGGGTCCGTGCTGTCCGCGACCGGCGCGAGCGCATCCGCGGGGTCGGGCCATCCCCCTTCGTGAGCCTCCCGCAGCAGGCTGGCCAGGTCGGGGAAGTAGCGGTAGGCCGTGGCCTCCGAGACCAGAGCCTCCCGGGCCACGGCGGGCATGCTGATCTCGATGCCCGTGCGGGCCAGCCTGCGGGTGGCGTCGATGATGGCCATCCGGGTGCGCTGTTTCTGGTTCTCCCGGCCGCGAGGTGCCTGTCCCGCCTGCCTGCCCGCCCGGGGGAGCTGGGCCTGACGTCCGGCTTTACCCGGCGGGACCTGCGTATTCATCATGGTTTCATAATCGCCGCCCGTCATGCATAAGTCAAAGTTGGCTCTCTTTGTGAAAGTTAACTTGCATCATGAATCGAGGGCTTCGTGGTGTCGGGGGGCGGCCCGGTTCGGGGCCGGGTTGTCAAGCCGGGCACCCGGGTATAACTGGGGCATCCCTGAAACATGGGCCCCTTGAGGCACGTTTAGGTCCGAATTCCACCCGCACTTACCTGGATAGTGAAGGCTGTGAACCAGATGGGATTCCGCAATTTCGCTGGGGGTAGCACAGATTACGGCGGTCACGTCACCCGGGTGGGAGGGTCCTGGTGGTGGCCGGCCTTGTTCGGGGTGATCTCGATCATCGCCGGCATCTTCGCGCTGGTCTGGCCGGGCCCGACGCTCGTCGTGCTGGCCGTCCTGTTCGGCATCGAACTGATCGTCTGGGGGATCTACCGCCTTGTCGGCGCGGTGACCATTGGCGACGCCAGCGGGGGGGCCCGCACCCTGTGGGCCATCCTCGGCATCCTGAGCCTGCTGATCGGCTTCTACGCGCTCCGGCACATCGTGATCACCCTGCTGTCCCTCGGCCTGCTGCTGGGCATCTTCTGGCTGGTCGACGGCATCGGTCTGGTCGTCTCCGCGATAGAGCACCGGGGCATGCCGGGCCGCGGGCTCAGCGTGCTGTCCGGCGTGTTCGGCATCATCGCGGGCCTCATCCTGCTGGTCTGGCCCGCGATCTCGGTCCTGACCCTGGCCGTGCTGGCCGGGATCTGGCTCGTCGTGTTCGGTTTCGTGCAGCTTGGTATGGCGAACCAGCTCCGCCACGCCCAGCCGCGTTAGTGCGGGGCCGCCCGTCGATCAGCGGCCCCCCACCTGGTCATTTCCCCGGCTTACCCGACCGTGTACGTGTAGGGCAGGGCGGCGAGCACGTCGCCGCTGGTCTGCACCGCGCCCAGGCCGCCCGCCACGGCACCGGCGACGGTGTCCGTGCTGCTCAACGGCGACGTGACCAGATAGATCACGCCGTGCACCACGGTCCCGGCCTTGGCGCCCGGGGTGATCGTGACCTTGATGCCGGCCGTGCGGCCGGGCTGGACCACCACCGGTGTGCCGGTGGGGGCCTGGTGGGTGAGGCCCGGCGCGTATGGGTCACCCGCCGTGGACGCCACGCTCGGGTCGAGCGGCTGAGTGACGGCCGTCGCGGTCAGCGTGCTGGTGCCCGCGGCGGCCCCCGCGTCGCTGAACTTGCCGATCTGCTGGACGAAGGTGCCCCAGAAGCCCCGGGCGACCTGGTGCCGACCGCCGGCCTCGGTGACCCGGGCCACCGAGGTCCGGTCACCCGACTGCGCGGCCGCCAGGTCACCGAATACATCCGGTTCGCCGAGCGGCCCGGCCAGTTCCAGCTGAGACGGCGAGCTGGACGTGGCCGCCACCGTAAGCTGGCTCGTGCCCGGCGGCACCTCATAGAACGGAACCCTGATCATGTTGCTGACGCTCAGCGGCAGCGTCAGCGTCGGGGTACCGGACCGGGAGGGCAGCGTGACGCTGGTGCTGCCCTGGAGCCGGGGGTCGACCTGGACCGGCTCGGGCACCGCGCCCGGGTTGCCGTAGCTGATGGTGTAACTGGTCGCCCGGCCCGCGGTCAGCGTGCTGCGGGAACTGGTCGGCAGGTTCGACGACACCTCGGCTTCGTTGAACCCGAAGACGCCGGAGAAGGCTTGCGAGACCTCCGCACCGGTGACCGGGTCCACCACGATCAGCACGAAGCGCCATTGGCCCGTCTCCGGCGCGTTCTGCACCAGCTGGAGGTTGGGCCCGCTGCTGATCACGCCCGTGGTGCTGTTCACCGAGGTGGCGTTGCTGTCGACGTCGACGGTCTCGCCGTCGGGGTCGATCAGCGCGCCCTCGATCAGGACGTTCGGATCGGAGCTGAGGTGGATCCCGACGTTCAGGTCCTGCTCACCCCGCGGCACGTTGAACGAGTAGGTGTCCGTCTGCGTCGCGGCGCCCGTTCGGGCGTTGCCGCCGTTGATCGTCCCGGTGAAGGTGCCCTTGCCGCCGGCGCTGGGGATGACGGGGCGCAGCACCACTGGGATCGACTCGTGCTGGCCGCCGGAGGTGGCCAGCGTGACCGATTCGGCCGTGTCGCCCTGATCGCCGCTGATGCTGGTGTTCAGCCGGACGTGCCCGGTCTGGCCCGGGCCGAGCGTGAGCGCCGACGGGCTGACCGAGCCTTCCGGCACGGTCTTCTGGGTGTAGGCGTTGAGGATGACGCTGCCGGAGTAGGGCTGCGGCTGACCGGTCACTGCCGCTGCCTCGGTCGGCGTGTACAGCACCGCCGTCCAGGTACCGCCCTCGGGATGGGCGACGTCCGCGAAGCCGTAGTTGGCCGAGACGGTGATGCCCTGGGGCCGGGTGTTGGTCACGAACGCGCCGTCCGGCCCGATCAGCGTGAGCCGGACCACCGAGCCGCCCGGTACGCCCTCGGGTTCGCCCGTCCAGTCGATAGACACGCCCAGCCGGGCCGCGCCGCTGCTGACGTGGAAGGCGACCTTCTTGTACGCCCACGGCAGGCCGTTGGCGGGGTAGCGGAAGGTCGGGTCGGTCGCCGCGTCGAGCGCCACGTTCGCCTGGTAACCGGACGTCTGGGCGTAGTTGCGGGTGCCCAGCCAGACCTTCTCGGCCCGGCGGCCGCTGTTGGTGACCGCCACGCCGGTGCTGACGTGCGCGCCGGGCGCGCCGGTCAGCAGGGCCTGGCTCGGAGTCGTCACTACCTGGTCAGGCTGGTTGCCGCCGTTGCCGTCCTGGTAGTTCTCCGCCGCCTGGACCGCCGCGTCGGCGTTCAGCAGGCCGGAACCCTGCTCGGGCGCCGGCAGGCCCAGGTCGGTGGCGGTGCCGGTCAGGAACTGCTTGACCAGGGCCGGGGACGGGGATGCGCCGTGGTGGTACTCGCGGTAGGCCTGGATGACCAGCGCCGCGGCGCCGGCCGTCACGGGGGAGGCTTCGCTGGTCCCGCCGAAGAGCAGGACCGGCGTGGGCTTGCCGTTGTAGTTCAGGCATTCGGTGAAGATGGCCGTGTCCGTCGAGCACAGCGCCCAGTCGGCCTCACCGGGAGCCACCAGGTCCGGGACCTGCCCGCCCTGGCTGATCCCGCCGGACGACAGCGCCGAGACATTATCCGACACCCACTTGCCGGAGGAGAAGGAGCGGGCGCCGGCGTAGCCAGTCTGCTCGTAGCTCTGGAAGTCGGTCGAGGCACCCGCCGAGATCACGTTCGGGTCGATGGACGGGCTGCCCTGGGTGCCGGAGATACCAGCGTCACCGGTAGAGACGGTCACGGTGATGCCGTGCCGGACGGCCGCGTCGTTGAAGATCTGGATCGTGTCGCGGGCGTTGTTGTCGGAGTAGACGTTGGCCCCGAACGACTCGTTGATGACGTTGGTGCCGTGCGTGATCGCATAGTCGATGGACTGCAGGATCGCGGAGTTGGCCAGGAACTTGCCGCCGGCCTTCAGCCCGATCAGTGACGCGCCCGGGGCCATCCCCTCGATCTTCATGTCGCAGTTCTTCGGCAGCGGGTAGGCCGGGTTGTTGTAGGTCGACAGATCGTAGGTCTCGTTGCCCTGCGCCGCGATCATGGACGCGTCGCCGAACGCCTCCTCGCCGCCGGTCTGGGTGTCGGGGCCATTGCCGGAGAAGTCAACGTAGTCCTTGAAGATCGACTTGCCGTCGCGGATGAAGTCGGGGTTGCCGGGGTCGAGGCCGTCGGCGATCCAGGCCACCGTGACCCCGGCTCCCGTGATGCCCTCGGAATGCACTTCGTTCGCGTGCGTCGTCGTGAGGTCTTCCGGCAGCAGCGGCTTGGACGGGGTACCGCAGATCGCGGACGATCCGGTGCCCGGGCCCGACCTGGCACCCGAACGCGCGACCGCGACCTGATTGGCCGAGGCGGGGGTGACGCTGATCTTCTGGTCCGGGACGACCGAGGCGACCGCGGGGTTGGCCGCGAGCGACTGCGCCTCCGCCGGGGTGACCGTGGCCGCGAACGACGCCACCGCGCTGTACCCGATCACGTTGGTGCCGCCGGCCGCCTTCACCTGCGAGATCACCGGCGACTCGGTTGCGGCCGGGCTGCCGGACTGGTTGTTCAGGATGACGATGACGGGTGACCCCGCCGTCGTCGCCGCACCGGGCGGGGACGTCGTCGCGGCGCTCGCGGTGGCCGCACCACCCAGGGTCCACGCGAGCGATAGCCCGGCCGTGACGCCGATGACATGCTGAGGTCTTCTCATGGATTCCTTCCCCCGACGGAGATGGCGCACCGAGCCGGCAGTCAGGAGATTCAACTGAGACCTCACGGAAGCTTCAAGAGGCCACACTTACGCAAGTTTCTCGGCAAAACTGACACGCCCCGACGTGCCATTCCGCCATATTCCCCCGGTGTGTGCCCACCCGCGCGCTAGAGCCCGGCCACGTTATCAAGATCAATAGCGCCCGGCGGGGTGACGCGCCGAACTTGCGGGGGTAGATCGCTAAGCGGGCCGAACGGTACGGCTCGCGCCGCACGGGAAGACAGCCGCACCCAAGACAAGCCGTACAGAAGACACACCGACCGCGGCACTACGAAAGGATGAGCCAATGACGGACAACATTTACTCGATCAGCGAGATCGTCGGCACCTCTGACGTGAGCATCGACGAAGCTATCCGCGGTGCGATAGGCCGTGCCTCGAAGACCCTGCACCACCTCGACTGGTTCGAGGTCACCGGAATTCGCGGGCACATCGAGGACAACGCGCTGGCCCACTTCCAGGTCACGCTGAAGGTCGGCTTCCGGCTCGACGAGCCGCACGTCTGAGCCCGCGCTGAACTGCCTGCCCTAGCTGCCTGCCTGAGCTGGGCCGCTGAGCTGCCCGGCTGGGCTCGCCCAGTCTGCGGATCACACGTGACCCTGCTTTTTGCGCCGAACCTGTCCATGCTATGGACGGATCTGCCGCTCGCCGACCGCTTCGAGGCTGCCGCCCGGGCCGGGTTCGGCGCGGTCGAACTATGGTGGCCGGGGAACGATGCCGCAGCCACGTTGCCGGGGCTCACATCCCGCTGGAAGCTGTGGCTGGCCCTGCTCAACTTCGACGGCGGTGGGGTGGCGGCGGGGGAGCGCGGGCTGGCCGCCGATCCGCGCCGCCGCGCCGAATTGCGCGCCAACGTGCCGGTCGCGCTGGAGATCGCGCGGGCCTGTGGCTGTGCCCGGCTGAACCTGCTGATCGGCAAGCGGCAAGCGGAGTACTCCCGCGGCGACCAGCTGGACTGCGCCAGGGGCAACGTGGCCTGGGCGGGTGCCCAGGCCGCCCGCGTGGGCTGTGAGGTGCTGATCGAGGCGCTCAACCCGTGGGACAACGGCCCGTGCCTGCTGACCACCACGGGCCCCGGCTGCCGCGGCCGCGTTTCGCCGCGAGCGTCGGGCTGCCCAACATCCGGCTGCAGTACGACGTCTACCATATGCAGCGCACGGAGGGTGATCTGGTCACCACGCTGGATGAGTACTGGCCGCTGATCAGTCACGTCCAGATCGCCGACGTGCCCGGGCGGCATGAGCCCGGTACCGGCGAGATCAACTACCCGTTCGTTTTTGATCACCTGGACCGGAACGGCTATCGGGGCGCGGTCGGCCTGGAGTACCGGCCGTCGGGGGCGACCGGCGACTCGTTCGGCTGGCTGGACGACTACCGTGCCCGCCGCCCCGCGCCCTGACCTGTCCGGTCTGGCCGCATGGGGCTGGCCCGGCCGGCCCCGCGTGTCGGCCGGGCCGGTGGCCCGCCATGCGTTGCTTACTTCAGGATGATGACGTCCCGGTCTCCGAATGCGGCCAGGACGTCCCGGTCCAGGTGGCCGACCTCGTAGCTGACCGCGATAATGACCCCGGGCCCGGCGAAGAGCGGCTGCTGCTCGCCGTCGAGCAGCACCAGGTGCACGACGGTTCCGTCCCCGCCGGGCTCCCGGATGACCGCCGCGGACGCGGCCAGCGGGAAGTCGGCCCGGCTCGCGAGGATCGCCATCACCACGTCGGACAGCGTGAGCGTGGCGACGCGCTGGACGCCATGCGTGCTTACTAGT
>CAVZKY010000079.1:0-134314 GCA_963775825.1 uncultured Actinomycetes bacterium | reverse complement strand
ATGAGCTCGACATGGACCTCGGCCGCTTCGGCCAGGATGCGCAGGTCACCGGGATCTGAGGTGACGATGTCGTCGCCGTCGACGGCGAGGCACACCACCGCAGCATCGATGGCGTCGGCATGGCCGGTGCGGGCCAGCAGCATCCCGGCTCGCCGCCCCAGGCTGTCATCGATGGGCGCGATATCGACACCGGCGAGGAGCCGGGCGACGGATGCCTGCCTGCCGCTGCCGCCGCGCCAGACCTGGGCGACCACGCCGCCGTTTGTCACCGGTGCGCGGCCGGCCAAGCGCTCACGCTTAATCAGGGCCACGACGTCGCGGTCACCGCGCTCGACGGTCACGAAGGCCCCGGCGTCCAGCACCAGCATCAGGCCGCTCCACGGCCGCGCTCCGTCGGCCTGTACTCGTCCGTCCTGCCCCGAACAATGATGGCCCGCTCCCGGGCCCGGCGGGTAGCATCCCGCATCTCTTCCTCGGTGATCTCGCCGTGCTCGGCCTCGTAAGCAGCTAGGAACTCGTCGAGGGCTTGCAGCCGCCGGTCGTGGTCGGTCTTCAGCCGCAACGCATCGTTCACCCACGCGCTGACGTTCTCGGCGCGTCCTTCGGTGACCGCCTGCTGGGCTGCGGCCAAGAGCTCGGCATCAACCGATGCAGAGAGCCGCTGCTTGGTGCTCATACAACTATGCTACGTCCCTGCCACGATCGTAGGATCAGATGGGCGAACACGTACACGCAGAACGGCCCGAAGCGGATGCCGACGACGGCGCCGTACTCCCGCGCCCGCTGGACCAGCCGCAGCGGGTCGTTGCGGAACTCCAGCGGGAAGGACTGCTCATGCCAGGCGCAGAAGCATGCGTGCCCGGTGACGATGCAGCCCGTTATGTCTTTTCCGGGTAAGGTTCAGGCCATCGGGGGTGGCCGATGCACGCGGAGGTGTCATGGCCAGACGGTGGAGCGAGCTCAGCGACCGCAACCGCAGACTGCTCATCGCTGCGGCAACCGTCGAAGCCGGCCTCAAGACGGCGGTGCTCATCGACCTCAGGAGGCGGCCAGCCAGCCAGATCCGCGGCTCGAAGTGGATGTGGGTCGCGATCGCGGTACTCGTCAACTCCGCCGGAGTCGGATCACTGTCATACTTTGTCTTCGGGCGACGACGCGATAGCGACGGTGGGCCCTAAGCCGTGATCTGCCGCGGCCCCGCCGGGCCGCCGGGGCCGCCGCCGATCGGCGCGGTCCGGCCCACCGGCATTGGTAGCGGTACCGGCGCCGACTGCCGGGCGGCCTTCTGCGGCACGGCGGCGAGCCGCAAGGCCAGCGCCGGGCACATGTCCACCGCCTGCTGCGCGTCCTTCTGCAGCCAGTCCGGCACCGGGATGTCCAGCATGACCGGGTAGCCGGTGCTGTCGAGATGGATGATCTCCGGGACCAGATGGGCACACAGCCCATGTCCCTCGCAGCGGGTCCAGTCGACCACGAGCCGCTGCTGGCTCTGCGCTTCCGGGCCCGACGGCAGCGGCAGGACACCGCGGACCGGGCGGCCGCAGGAGGAGTGGAACACGTGCGCGGCCAAGTCCTCGGTGAACACGTCCAGCGCCGACAGCACGAAGCGGGTCACACCGTCCGGGTGGGCACAGGCGCCGCGTCCCGTCACGGCCGCGGCGGACCGCCGGGCCACGTCCAGGGACTCGATGCCGCCCGAGCCGTCGATCAGCGCGGCGAGTGCCCGCGCGATCCGAGGCAGGCCAAGTTTGCAGGGACCGCACTGCCCGGCGGACTCACCGGCCAGGTAGCTCGCTATCCGGGACACCTCGCCGAGCGGGCAGGTCCCGTCGCCGAGTGGCAACACGATGCCAGCGCCGAGCGTCCCGCCCACTGCCTCAAGCCCCGCCCGTGAGACCGGCACGACGTAGGCGTTCTCGGCGGGCAGCCACATACCGTGGTAGCCGCCCACCAGTACGCCGTCCCCAGCCGGAGCCTGGCAGATGTCGAGGACGGAACCGAGCGGTACGCCGGTGGGAACCTCGACGACCGCGGGGCGTGCCGCAGAGCCGCTCACGCTGAGCAGGACGGTACCCGGCTCCTCGGGGGTGCCGACCGACGCATAACGCTCCGGCCCGAGCAGCGCGAGCACAGCCAGCTGCGCGTAGGTCTCGGCGTTGGACAGCAGGGTCGGCAGACCGTACACGCCACTTTCGGCGGCGAGGGTCTTGCGGCCGGGCGGGACGGGCGTCTTGCCGTTGATGGCCCGGACGAGCGCGCCGCTCTCGCCGGAGATGAACCGGTCGGGTACCTCCACGATGCGGACCAGGTCCCGAAGACCCGGTTCGGCGGCGATCGCCGCCTCCAGCGACCGGTTGGCCAGGTCGTGGCTGGCCACGCCGACCACGATCTCCTCCGCCCCAATGGCCTCAGCCGCCAGGGCCGCACCACTGAGAACCAGGTATGGCGACCGCATCAGCAGCATCTTGTCCTTGAAGCTGCCCGGTTCGCCTTCGCTAGCGTTGACCACCACGATCGTCGGCTGATCGCTCTTGTGCGCGGCGTCGACGACAGCCTTCAGCTTGCGGGCGAACGGAAAGGCCGCACCGCCGTGGCCGCGCAGATCCACCCGCTGCGCGATAGTGATCAGCTCGGCCTCCGACAGCCTCGGCAGGCGGCCGAACAGGTCCCGGTGGGCCTCCAGATCCAGCCGGGGATAGCGATCCAGGCCCGCGGTCATCCGGGCCGCCCCGATCCGCATGATGGCCGGGGCAATCGGCCCGGCCGGGGCCGTTCCGCCCGGGCTCATCGCCGAACTGGAGATCATCGTCGCTCGTCACCGCCGTGTGAAGGGACCTGGGGCATGGGCCCCGTGTATTCGTCTTCGTACCCCGAGGACTGCCGTCGGCGCCGACCGGGCTGTGGGCGGGGCCCTCCCGCCGGGTAGCCGGGCGGGGGCTGCCCGCCGTAACCGTCGTCGCGCGGCCAGGGCGCCGGCTCGTATCCGCCGCCCGGGCCATAACCGTCCGCCCCGTACCGGCGATTCTGACCCGGCCCGTAACCGGCATCCGGACCATAGCCGGTATCCCAGGCATAGGGCGGCCCGTAGCCGGGACCTGCCTCGTAGGGGGGCGCCTGGTCACGACCCGGGGCCGGCCGGTTGCGCGGGCCGGAATCGTAGACCGGCTGCGGGCCCGTCCGCTGCGGCGGCCACGGGCCGGCGCCATAAGCAGGACGACTCCGGGCCGCCCCGGCCCCGTAGACGGGTTCCGGCCCGGACCCGCGGCTCGGTGGGACGTCTGGACGATAGGCGGGCTGAGCGCCCGTCTCGCGGCGAGCCTCCGGGACCGGCGGGTAAGGCGGCTGTGGGCCCGCAGGGCGGCCTTGCCGCGAGCCGGTTCGGTACCCCGGCTGAGCGCCGGTCCCGCGCGGCGGGCGGCCGCCTGCCTGGTACGCGGGCTGGGGGCCGGTTCCGTACCCCGGCTGAGCGCCGGTCCCGCGCGGCAGGCGCGCATCAGCCGGGTAGGCGGGCATGGGACCGGTCTGGTAAGCCGGCTGGGATCGGGTGGCGTGGCCGGGCTGCGGGCCCGTCCGGTTCGACGGCCGCGGCGAGGGGGCGCCCTCGTATCGGGGCGGCCCGTCATAGCCAGGCTCGTAGCGCGGCGCCCGGCGGCCCGGTGCCGTCCCCTCCCGGGCCGGGTCCGGCAGCGCGGCGATGGCCCGGGGCCGCCGCGGCGGCTGATGCTGATCCGCTGCATAGGGGGCCGCCAGCGGGATGGCTGCACCGAGCCCGGCCCCCGCGGGCATCGCACGTGTGGCCCCTTGCAGCGGCATGGACCCGGTGAGCTGGCCCATCAGGCCCAGCGCCGCGGCGCGCGCTGGCATCGACTGCATCGATCCGGTTCTACCCGGCTCCGACAGCGCCGCCGCGGACGTCACGATCTCCTTGTTCCGCAGCGACGTGGCCAGGATCCGGACCAGGACGGCCAGCGCGACAACGAGGATGACGATCCCGTAGCTCCAGTAGACGAAGGAGCCGATGGCCTTGCGGCCCGCCAGCAGACCGTGCAGGACGCCAAGAATCAGGGCCGCGTAGGACGAGTAATGAATGGCGCGCCATTTCCACGCATTACCGCTCGAGGTGAAACGGCGGCGGAGAATACTCGTCACCACCAGCAGCACTATAATGTCTGAGGCAATTGTGCCCTCGGCCATATAAAAGGTACGGTACTGCGAAAGAAACGGAATAAATGCATCCAGGACGTGGACGTGCTGCGTGCTGGATTCTTCCAGGTGCTTGGCCGTGATCTCCAGCACAATGTGAATGATTAGGAACGCCAGCGCCCCGAACGAGGTAGCGCGGTGCACCGCCTGCGCCAGCACCCGGTGCCCCGGCGTCATGATGATGCGATTGGTCGCCACCACGCCCATGCAGACCGACCCGGTCAGCGCCAGAAGTGCGAATACGCCGCTGTACTTCAGGAGGAAATGCTGCGACGCAGTAAGTACGACATGACCGGCCGAAGTTACTGTCGCGGCAAAGATGAGCAGGACCAGAACGATTCCTGCTGATACCAGAATGATCGGCCGACGTTCTGCACCCTCTCGCGCGCCCGAGGAACGAGTGTCCCTGCGATCTCGCGAGCGGGTGCGAGTCGTTGTCACGACATACCTCCTCGGGATCGTAATGATCCGGAGAGATCTGAGAGTGGTATGGAATTTACTTCACGGCGGTAGCGGTTAAAGCGGCTGATATCACAGTTCGTCACTCGAATGGATACCGTAGCAGGTTTGATCACAGCTCGGGCACGAAACGATAATACAAAAGTCTGTAACTCCTTGTTCGTCCGTTTTGTCCAGAGCGCGCCGTGACGGCGGCGAAGGCCGGGCGGCTAGGACGCTCATTGCGGCCCTCGGCTGACCCCTGCGACCGCAGGAGGAATGGCGGCACCCCAGGATCCGATGCGTGACCGCGGTCACGCATCGGTACCTTGCTGGCCGCTGAGACGAGGGCCGTCGCATCTGCGCTGGACGATCACCAGGGATGCTGCCGACTCGCCGCTCGGGATCGGCCACGGTACGTGACGTACCCCGGTAGCCAGGTCGCCTGCATCGCCCGTTGGCAGGGTATTTGGCAGGGTATGGGGACACGTTCCTCCTTCGCCGTATCCCCGCCCGCATCCGTTATACAGCGACCGATCTCGCGGATTCCGCGAAATAGGCATTTGCTCAGGAAGCCCGGGCCCGGCCCGGACCGGACCTGGGCCGGGCGATGCCCACGGGGCGGAAACGGCTAGACCGCTGGGGCGGAAACGAGCTCGGAAGCCACCAGCTCGGCGATCTGTGCCGTGTTCAGCGCGGCTCCCTTGCGCAGGTTGTCCCCGCAGACGAACAGGTCGAGCGCGCGCGGGTCATCGAGTGAGCGGCGCACCCGCCCCACCCACGTCGGGTCGGTGCCCACCGCGTCGGCGGGAGTGGGGAACTCCCCCCGATCCGGGTCATCGGTGAGGATCACACCCGCGGCCTCCCGCAGGACCCGCTGAGCTTCAGCCCGCTCGACGTCGGAGCCGAAGACCGCGTGGACCGCCACCGAGTGCGTGGTCACGACCGGTACCCGGACGCAGGTGGCCGACACGCGCAGGTCCGGCAGGCCGAGGATCTTCCGGGACTCGTTGCGGATCTTCAGCTCCTCGGACGACCATCCGGCGTCCTTGACCGACCCGGCCCACGGCACCACGTTCAGCGCAAGCGGCGCCGGGAACGGCCCCAGATCGCCTACGGCGCCTCGCACGTCGCCGGCCCGCTGGCCGAGCGCGTGGCTGCCCCCGACCCGGGCCAGCTGGGCGTACAGGGTGTCGATGCCGGCCTGGCCGGCCCCGGACGCGGCCTGGTAGGAGGCGACCACCAGTTCCTGCAGGCCGAATTCGCGGTGCAGGGCGGCCACGGCGACGATGAGCGAGAGCGTCGTGCAGTTCGGGTTGGCGATGATGCCCTTGGGCCGCTTGGCCGCATCCGCCGGGTTGACCTCGGGCACCACCAGTGGCACGTCCGGATCCATCCGGAACGATCCGGAGTTGTCCACCGCCACGGACCCGCGGGCGGCGGCTACCGGAGCCCACTGCGCGGAGACCTCATCGGGGACGTCGAACATGGCCACGTCGATGCCGTCGAAGGCTTCCTCGGACAGCGCCACGACCTCGATCTCCTGGCCGCGGACCCGCAGCGTGCGCCCGGCCGACCGCGGCGACGCGATGAGCCGGATCTCGCCCCAGACGTCCTGCCGGGTCGAGAGCAGGTCGAGCATCACCGTGCCGACGGCGCCCGTGGCCCCGACGACCGCCAGGGCAGGCTTGCCCGTCATCGTCCCGTCCCCCCGTACACCACGGCCTCGACCTCATCCGCGTCCAGCTCGAACGCCCTGTGCGCGGCGTTGACCGCCTCGTTTACGTCCTTCTGATCGACGACCACCGAGATGCGGATCTCCGAGGTTGAGATCATCTCAATGTTCACCCCGGCCTCGGCCAGAGCGCCAAAGAACGTCGCGGTCACCCCCGGATGCGAACGCATGCCCGCGCCGATGAGCGACACTTTGCCGATGCGGTCGTCGTAGAGCAGGGATTCGAAGCCGATGGCGCTCTGCAGCTGGCGGAGCGCGGACATGGCTGCCTGGCCGTCGGCCCGTGGCACCGTGAACGAGATGTCAGTCCGGCCCGTGGCCACGGCCGAGACGTTCTGCACGATCATGTCGATGTTGATGCCGGCGCCCGCGATGACCCGGAAGATCCCGGCCGCCTCGCCGATCCGGTCCGGAACGCCGACGACGGTGACCTTCGCTTCGCTCACGTCGTGCGCGACTCCGGAGATTATCGCCTGCTCCACGTCGGGCTCCTCCACGTCTTCCCCTGCGCCGACCAGCGCCGTACTCAGTTGGCCCGTCTCCGTCTTGCGGCCCGCATGGCCGCTGACCCAGGTCCCTACCTTGTTATTGAACGAGGAGCGGACGTGGATCGGCACGTCATAGCGGCGCGCGTACTCGACGCACCGCAGCATCAGTACCTTGGTCCCGCAGGCGGCCATTTCGAGCATCTCCTCATAGGAGAGCCGCGGGATCTTCCGCGCAGCCCGGACAATCCGGGGATCGGCGGTAAAGACGCCGTTGACGTCGGTGTAGATCTCGCACACGTCGGCGCGCAGCGCGGCGGCCAGCGCCACCGCGGTGGTGTCGGAGCCGCCGCGGCCCAGCGTGGTGATGTCCTTGCTGGTCTGCGACACACCCTGAAAGCCGGCCACGATCGGGATCGCCCCGCCGTCAAGGGCAGTGGCGATCCGGCCCGGCGTCACGTCGATAATGCGCGCCCTGCCGTGTACGGAGTCCGTGATGACGCCGGCCTGCGATCCGGTGAACGACTGGGCTTCCAGGCCGAGGTTGGCGATGGCCATGGCCAGCAGCGCCATCGAGATCCGCTCACCCGCGGTGAGCAGCATGTCCAGCTCACGTCCCGGCGGCAGCGGGCTAACCTGGTTCGCCAGGTCGATGAGCTCGTCCGTCGAGTCACCCATCGCGGAGACCACCACGACCACGCGGTCGCCCGCTTTGTGCGTCGCGACGATCCGCTGCGCTACCCGCTTGATCCCGTCCGCGTCGGCCACCGAGGAGCCACCGTATTTCTGCACGACAAGGGCCACCGACGCATCGCTCCTCCCGGGTTGCTGGCCGACGGACGCTTGAGTTTATGCTGTGCTGGCCCGGGGGGGCGACCCCCCGGAACCCCCCGCGACGCCCCGCGGTGGTACTTCGCCGACACACCGGCCGCTCACCGGGCCGTTGGCCCGGTTCGTTAGGCCGGTCACGAGCGCCTCACCGTAGCCTGCTGCCGTGCCCGCCGATAGCACCGGCCGCTCACCGGGCCTGAAGGCCCGGTTCGCTGGGCCGGTAGCGAGCGCCTCGCCGTAGGTCCTGCTGTGGTGCTCGCCGATAGCACCGGCCAAGGCCCGGTTCGCGGGGCCGGTAGCGCCTGTCCGTACCGTGTCAGGGCGGGGGCGTCCGAGGCAAAGGATTTTCTCAGAGGACGGTGTGCTCCTCGGCGACGTCCAGGCGCGCGTGCGCGACTATCGCGTGCAGCGCGCGCAGGGCGGCACCGGCGTGAGTGCCCCAGTGGTTGAAGTAGGAGTACTGCCACCACCAGAGGGCCTCCAGCTTGCGGTCGGCCCGATAGTGCTTGAGGCCGTGGATGAGGTCGGCGGCGACGGCCGCGATGTCATCGGACAGCCGGAACGACGTCCCGCGGGTGTCGGCGTACGGATCGAACAGTTCCGCGTAGTCGTCGCAGTCGGGAACCTGCCGGGCCAGGCCGACCCGCAGCGCGTCCAGATCCGGGTCGTCCCCCACCTCCGGTTCCCAGTTGCCCGGCAGGATCACATCCGTGGTGGCACCGAGCTGGGCTCCCGCCAGCAGGATCTGGGACACCTCGAGCAGCAGGAGCGGCACCGCCTCGTCGCCGCCGTCCCCGGCGGCCAGCCGTTCGACGCCGTCGAGGAAGAGCCGGACGTTCCCGGCGATCTGGTCCGCGAGCAGGCTGAGGTTGGCGATGGCCTCCCCGGCCTGCTGCGCAGCCAACTCTTCTCCCCCTGCGGTGTCAGACATCAAGCAGTCTCCGTCCTTCGAACGCGCGACCGAGCGTTACTTCATCCGCGTACTCCAGGTCGCCGCCGACGGGCAGCCCGCTGGCCGGCCGGGTAACCCGCACGTCCATCGGCTTGACCAGCCGGGCGAGATACGTCGCGGTCGCTTCCCCCTCGAGGTTGGGATCGGTGGCCAGGATCAGCTCGCTTACTGTCCCATCAGCCAGCCGGGTCATCAGTTCCTTGATCCGGAGCTCCTCCGGGCCGATGCCATCGATCGGGCTGATCGCGCCGCCGAGCACGTGATAGCGCCCGCGGTACTCACGGATCTTCTCGACCGCCGCGACGTCCTTCGGCTCTTCGACGACGCAGATGATGGATGGATCGCGGCGCGGATCGAGACAGATCCGGCACTGATCCTGCTCCGCCACGTTCCCGCAGGTTCGGCAGAACTTCACCCGCTCCGTGACCTCCAGGAGCGCCGCCGCGAGCTTGCGGGCCTCCTCCGGGTCGGCGGCCAGCAGATGAAAGGCGATCCGCTGCGCACCCTTCGGCCCCACGCCGGGAAGTCGGCCGAGCTCGTCGATGAGGTTCTGTATGACCCCTTCGTACACGTCAGATCCTGATTCGCTAGGTCACCGGCCGCCCAGCTGAGCGGCCCTCATCACTCGCCGTCGTCGCCGGTCCCGGTCAGGCCCGGGCCACCCAGCCCGGCGGCACCGGGCGTGCCCAGGCCACCCGGCATACCGGGCATCTCGGGCAGCCCTGGCATCCCGCCACCGAGGGCGGTCGCAAATGGGCCCATCTTTTCCTGCTGAAGGTCGCCAGCCCGCGCGTAGGCGTCCCGTACGGCGGCGAGCACCAGGTCGGCGATGGTCTGCGCCGACTCCTCCAAGTCGTCCGGGTCGATCGCCGTAGCGGCGATGCTGAGATCCACCAACTCGCCCTGGCCGTTGACCTGAGCCGTAACCAGGCCGCCGCCCGCGGTTCCGGACACCTCGGTGTCGGCAAGTTCCTGCTGGGCATTCATGAGCTGTTCTTGCATCTGCTGAGCGGCGGCGAGCAGTTGCTGCATATCCAGCTGGCCGTCAGGGTTCACTTTGCCCCCAGTGGGTGTTGTCAGCGTGTGCGGTCGGGTTGGCCCCGGCGGCTGTCCGCCGGGACAGCGGGTGGCCGGCCGGGCGGGTTTGCGGCCGCATGGCTAGTGTGCACCCGCCCAGTGTGTTCCCTGAACGCCCATGCCACCCCTGGACAGCCCGGCCCGCCCGTCAATCCTCGATCTCACTGATGATCTGGCCGCCGAGCTCTCGCTGGATCAGGTCCATCCCACTGATTTCAGCCTGGCCGGGAGAGGCCATGTCGTCGGCATCGGGCGTCTCGATCGCGTCCACGATGTGCGGTGCCCGCGCGGGCGCCGGACGCGCGTTCGCTCTGGGCGCAGCCGGAGCGGGGGCGGTCCCCATCTGATGACCGTGGGACGGCGTATTTACTGCATTACTGCTTGCGGCGGAAGCGAGGTTCCCAGCGGCGCCGCGCGGGCGGCGGCCCCGGGTTTCACCGGTGCTCTCCTTGCTTTCCACGGCCGGGCTCGGCGAAGCGGCCAGCGCTCCCCCGCGGCCGGGGCTTTCCGCCCGGCCTGCGCTGCCGCCGTTCCCCACCGGCACAGCACTACTGCCCGGGTCCGGCGGAACGCGCCGGGTCCGGGTCGGCCGCCGAATCCGGAACCGCGTTCAGCCGCGGGCGAGCGTCCCGGCCGCCAGTACCTGGATCATTGCCGGACAGCGCCCTGATCCGGACGTTCAGGCCGAACTGGGCCGCGAGCACCCGCTTCAGGTCCGCGTCACATCCGCTGGTCGTGAAGCCCTTGACGTCACCGTCCCGGGCGAACCGGAGGGTGAGGGTGCCGTCGTCGAGTGAGACGACGCTGGCGTTGCTCAGCAGCATCCAGGCGACCCGGCGCTCCCGCTTGATGGCGTCGAGGATTGCATCCCAGCTGCGGCTGACCGCTTCGGCCCCCGCCAGACCGGTCGGCGCAGACGCTTCGGGTCCCGACTGGGACACTGCCGGTGACCGCGGCACCTCGGTTGGCACGGTCTCGGCCGGAGCCTCTCGCGCCGGCCGCGGCCCGGCCGCCTGCGGCGGCGCTGGACTGTCCGCCCGCGCACCAGAGCCCGAGGCGGCCATGACGTCGTCTCCGGCCGAACGGGGCCGCGCCGGAGCTGGCCCCGCGTTTCCGCTTTCGGGCGGACGGGTGGCAGGCACCGCATCCGGCGGCCCGGCACCGGGCCACCCGGCCGGGCTCTGGTGGTGTTCAGCTGGGCGTGACCGGGCCGGCGGAACCGGGGATTCCGCGGCACCCTGCGGGCCAGGCTGCGGCGGGCCAGCGAAGCCAGTCGGGGTGGCCAGGCCGCCACCGCGCTCCAGCCGTTCCAGTCGGGCCAGGAGCGCCTTTTCATCGGTACTCGCGGCGGGCAGCAGGATCTGCGCGCACATCAGCTCGAGCAGCAGTCGCGGTGAGGTAGCGCCACGCATCTGGTCCAGGGCACTGCTCACGATCTCGGCCGCACGGGTGAGGCTCGCCACCCCGAACCGTTCGGCCTGCCGACTCATCTGCTCCAGCCGGTCCGGCGGCACGTCGAGCAGCCCGGTCTGGCCTGCGTCCGGAACGGCGGCGAGCACGATCAGGTCGCGGAAACGATCCAACATGTCGGCCGCGAACCGGCGCGGCTCGTGGCCGCCCTCGATGATCCGGTTCACGACCCGGAACACGGAGGCGCTGTCCGCCGCCGCGAACGCGTCGGTGATCTCGTCGAGGAGCGTCGCATCGGTATAGCCGAGCAGGGCTATGGCACGCTCATAGGTCAGTCCGGCCTCGTCCGAGCCCGCCACGAGCTGATCGAGCACCGACAGCGAATCCCGGGCTGAGCCCGCGCCGGCGCGTACCACCACCGGCAGCACGTCAGGATCGAACGTGACGCCTTCCTGGACGAGGATCTCCTCCAGCAGGCGGCGCAGCACGGTCGGGGGCATCAGCCGGAAGGGGTAATGATGCGTCCGGGACCGGATGGTCGAGATGACCTTCTCCGGCTCCGTCGTGGCGAAGATGAACTTGAGGTGCGGGGGCGGCTCTTCGACCAGCTTGAGCAGGGCGTTGAACCCCTGCTGAGTCACCATGTGCGCTTCATCGATGATGTACACCTTGAAGCGCCCGGCGACCGGTGCGTAGAACGCGCGCTCCCGCAGGTCCCGCGCGTCGTCCACGCCGCCGTGGGATGCCGCGTCGATCTCGATCACGTCGATGCTGCCCGGCCCCGAAGGGGCCAGCGCGACACACGAGTCGCATATCCCGCACGGATCCGGCGTGGGCCCGTTCACGCAGTTCAGCGACCGGGCCAGGATGCGGGCGCTAGAGGTCTTGCCGCATCCGCGCGGCCCGCTGAAGAGGTAAGCGTGGTTGATCCGCCCGCTACGCAGCGCCTGCCGCAGCGGCTCCGTGACCTGCTCCTGGCCCTTGATTTCGGCGAAGGTGGCGGGCCGGTACTTCCGGTACAGGGCCAGGGCGGCCGGGCGGCCGGCGGAGGGCACCGCGGATCCGGTCACCGGGGAGGTCCGAGCCGCCGCGGGCGGCGGCGGATCCGAAGGAGCATGCGCCATGACTCCCTCCTCGCGAGGCCGGGATTCCGCTGGACGTCCCTAGGACGGGAAAGGGTCCCCCGCGCACCCGTCAGAGCCCGCGTACCCTTGCTGCCTTCCGGCCCTGGGGGGGTTGGCAGGATGCACGCCGCGCGGGGGACCTCGGGACAGTCTAGCCATGCCTCCGACCACCCTCGCCCGTCCGCGCCAATCTGCCTGCCTCCGATCCCCAGACCTGCGCGAGGATGCTCGCCGGGCCGGTAAGCTTGCGCGCGGAGGATTCGCCTAGTGGCCTATGGCGCACGCTTGGAAAGCGTGTTGGGGGCAACCCCTCAAGGGTTCGAATCCCTTATCCTCCGCCAGCCCCGAGCCGGAGCGGCGCTGAATGTCTGCGCGACCCGACACGCCCCGGCTGCTCGTCCAGTGACGGAACCCGTCCCCAGCGGGTACAGCTACCCGCCCGCACGGTGCTGCCACCGGGCAACACCCCACCTGCACCCCAGGGCATCATCGTGCGGTGCGAGCGTGACGGCCCAGGGACCAATTAGGCCGAGGAGCAATAGAAATGGGTTACTGCTGGTGGTGCGGGATCTGGAAGCAAGTGCATAACGCGCTCTGCTCCGAATGCAGGACGGGAAGCGCCCGGGCGCGTTGCCCGGCTCGGTGAGAATTCGGCCAGCGCCGGCTGCAACCGGCGCCGCTCGGGCATTGGCCGCCAGCCGACCGCGCGTCCGCTTCGCGCACATCGCACCGGCCGGCCCGCCACGAGCCCGACGGTACCTCGGCACAGTGCGCGAAGCGCCGTGGGCCATAGTGGCCTTATGGCAGAGGAGCTGATCTCCGGCCGGGTCAGGGTGCGGCGCGGCGCCGAACTGGGCCGCTACGACCGGGTGACCGTGGAGGCCGCGCTCGACCGGGGGCTGATGGCCCACGTGGCGTTCGTCGACGACGGTGTGCCCTACTGCATTCCGATGCTGTACGCCCGGCTCGGCGACGAGATCTACATACACGGGTCGACCGGGAGCCGGGCTGTGCGCACCCTGGCCCGAAGCGGTCCCGCCTGCCTGACCGTCACCCGGCTGGACGGGCTCGTGCTGGCCCGCTCCGTCTTCGAGCACACGGCCAACTACGAATCAGTCGTCGTGCTCGGCGCCTTCCGCGTGGTGGAGGGGGCCGGCGAGCGACTTGCCGCGTTCGAGGCCTTTACCGAGAAGCTGCTGCCGCGGCGCTGGAGCGAGACCCGCGCACCCAGCCGGAAAGAGCTCAGCGCGACGGTCATCCTGGCCATGCCGCTGCAGGAGGCCTCGGTCAAGGCGCGCGCCGGAGGGCCCGATGACGATGATTCGGCCGACGCGGAGCTGGACATCTGGGCCGGGGTCGTCCCGATTACGGCCTCGTTCGGCCGTCCCGAGGCATCGCCGGGGCTCCGCCCCGGTATCACGCTGCCCGCCAGCGTCCTGAGCCTCGCCGGTAACAACGTCCCGGACAGGCCGGCGCCGGAGGGGGCGTGAGGCGGCTTCGGGGGAAAGTTGCCTCCAAAAATCGGCTACGTCCTGCGATCAGATGGTCACTAGGTGCATGATGGGGGAATCCCGTCGGAGGGCGGCCAGCGATGACCGGGCACGATGACACCTCCGGATCCTTGCGGGCTCTGGCCGTGCACCTGCACCGGCTCGGCTTGCGCGCCCGCCTGGGATCCGGTCCATGTCCCGCACTTGAGGTGAGCAACCCGCTGTCTGCTGCGGTGTCGGCGGCGGTCGGTGTCGCGGGCGGGTCCTTTGTCGCCTTTGACGGCATGGTGCTGGGCCCGGCGGGCGAGCCGCGCGCGGCGGCGTCCCGGCTGGGGTACCTGCTGGGGCTCATCCGCACGTAAGGACACCTCCGCCGTCTGGCTGGGTGCCGGAGCCGCCATTCCCGGCACGGAAGTCGGCGACGGTGCGGAAGACCAGCAGTGTCCGGTCCAGCCCGGTGACCCGCATCGTCTCGCGCCCGGGGGTCGGGCGCGACCACCAGGAACACCTTGCCCGCTAGCCGGCTTACCTGCCAGGCCGGATGGATCCGGTGGTGCCGGACGGGCTCAGCAGCCCGGGGCTGACCTGCCGAGCCTTGGCCTTGGCGCGCTGGCTCGCGGCGAGCGCCTCGTCCGCAAGCTGGGCCTGGCGAGTGAGCTGAGGGGTCATCCAGCTGAACATCGGCCGCAGCGCGCCCCGCCACGCGGTCGCGTTGTGCGTGGCGTTCGGGACCAGCACCAGCGGGACATTGGCCTGGTACAACTGCAACTGCTGACGGAAGCTCGCCGCGGCCTGGACGTCCTGCGCATCGGCGGCCCCGGCGGCCAGGAAGAACTGCGGGATCAGCGTGCCTGGGGGAAGCCGGGTGATGTAGACGTCCGCGCTGTTCTTCTTAAGCAGTTCCGGGTGGCCGGGGAACGGCGGCTTGTAGACGGCGGGCGCGCCGGGCTGGTTCCCGATCGGGGCCAGGTTGTCCGCCGGCGCGAAATACCCGCTTATGACGCCCGCGTACCCGAATCGCCACGGGTACTGCAGGGAGAGGTTGGCTGCGCAGAAGCCGCCCTCAGACAGGCCAGCGATCCCCCACGCCTTGCCGGGAGGCTGAACGCGGTAGTTAGCCGCCACGAAAGCCGGGACATCGATTGCCACGTAGGTCGCATCCCGCACGCCCCCGATGGCGTTCAGGCACTGAAGGGAATACTTCAAGCCGCCGTCGGTGTCGGGCATCACCAGCACCGCCGGGTCGGCCTGGTGCTGGGCGATCATGTCGTCCAGCGTCGGGAGGATATTGATCGGATTGACCCACTGCTCGGGAGTGCCGGGCGAGCCGTGCAGCATCTCGATAACCGGGAACCGGTACGAGGCGTACTTAGCCATGAAATACTGCGGCGGCAGGTAGATGTAGACGGTCCGGGAGATATGGCTCAGCCGGCCCTTCACCGTCTGCTCGAAAAGGAATCCGGTCTGGGTCGCCTCGGAGCGGGCCTGCGGCGAAAGCCCGAGCCTGCTGATTCCCTGCTTGCCGGTGAGATGCGGCACCTGCGGAACCGACGCCACGCCCTGGTTGGTGAAGTCCGCAACGATAGAGCCCCACGTTTGGTAATAATTGTAATAGCGGTTGACCGCGGCCACACCGAACAGCATGGCCGGGATAAACGCCAGGCATGCGGCCAGCACCCGGAACACTGCGTGCTTCGCGATGACGAGCCACGTCAATAGAACCGCAAAGACCACCATCAAAATCAGGAAAAATACGGTGCCCTGCGGCTCCAGCATTCGGATCACCTCGCAGGATTTGGCTACGTGTCCGCGCACCGCGGCGAAACGGTGGGCCCGCCCGGGCTCATGATCAGGACACCGCGTCCGTGTATCGCTGCTGGCGGTGGAGGTGGGATTTGAACCCACGGAGGGGTTGCCCCCTCACACGCTTTCGAGGCGTGCGCCCTCGGCCACTAGGCGACTCCACCGCCGGTGAGCTTACCATCCTGGCCGACCTGCCGCCGCTGCGCGAAGAACGCGCGGAGCAGGACGGCGCATTCGCGGTCGAGTACGCCACGGATCACCTCCGGGCGGTGCGCCAGGCGGCGGTCCCGTACGACATCCCACAGCGAGCCCACCGCTCCGGCCTTCGGATCGTCAGCCCCGTAGACCAGCCGGTCCAGACGGGCCAGCGTGACCGCTCCCGCGCACATGGGGCACGGTTCCAGCGTCACCACCAGCGTGCAGCCGTCGAGCCGCCACCGACCCATGATCCGGGCCGCTTCGCGAATGGCCAGTATCTCGGCGTGCGCGGTCGGGTCGCGGTCAGCCTCACGGCGGTTGCGGGCCCGGGCCAGCACGCCACCCCCGGCGTCCAGGATCACCGCCCCGACCGGTACGTCGGCCCGGTCCGGCCGGGCCCCGGAGCCCCCGGAGTCTGCGGGGGCCGGGCCAGCCGCCTCAGCCAGCGCCAGCCTCATCGCGGGCACGAACTGGGCCTCGTAGCCGGTGATCATCGTGCCGGGTCAGGGCCCGAGCGCGACTTCGAGCGCGCGTTCCATCGCCTCACGGAACTTAAGGCGCCCGGCAATACTGGCCACCGCCTCGTCGGGGAACAGGTCGAGGTCACCGGCGATAGCGCACAGCTCCCACTCCTCCAGTCCCAGGTCAGCGAAGATGGACAGGTCACCGGCGGGCAGTACCTGGTCCAGATCGTCATCCTCCGGCACGGGGATGTCCAGGAATGTGAGCACCTGCGAGGCCAGGGGCCAGTCCGCGGCCGCCGTAACGTCGGACAGAAAAATGGAAACCTCCCCGCCCATCACCCGGACCGCGATGAAAAAGTCGTCGCCCACCCCGACGAAGCCGAGCGTGCCCGCCACGCTCGGCTGCTGTCGCAGCGCGTGAATGAGGCCGCTGAGATCGGCCGCCAGCGCTTCGGGAAGAACCTCGGCTTCCCACCGGTCATCTTCCCGGTAGGCGATGACAGCGAAATCAGTGGCGCTCACGTCTGTCATCGTCATTCCGTAAACATCCTGTGCACGGGGGGAATGCTGCCAGATGGCGGAGCCTGGGGCGGCCAAACCGGCGATTCAGCATAAGGGGCAGCTTCCGGCGGTGGCCACACCGCGCGCAAGCCGGGCGGCGCCTGACCCAGGCCGGCGCCTGACCCCCCACCGGAACCCGGCCGGCGCCTGACCCCGCCAGCGCCTTACCCCCGCCACCGCCTTACCCTCGGCGGCGCCTTACCCCCGCCGGTGCCGGGCGTCGCCCGGCCGGATCCCGGTCACCCTGCGCCACGCCGGCCGGGCGCGATATCCGGCCGAACCGGCTGGAGTCTGGCAAAATGAAGGCTTCCTCATAGGTAAGGGGACCTGGCCTGCAGTGAGTGCCTCAGGTTACGGTATAGTTACTATCCGTAATCATAGCTAGTCGTTCCGCTGGGGCTAAGCTATGGTGACGGTAAAAGTGAACTGGGCACGGGTCCAGGGAGGCACCGTGAAGCTGAAGACGATCCTAGGTTGGCTAGCCGTCGCCTTCCTTCTGTTTTTTGTGATCAAAGACCCGACCGGCGCTGCGCATATCGTTAACGACATCGGTAATTTCCTCTCTTCCGTGGCGCACGGATTGACCAACTTCTTCACCTCGCTGTGAGCACTTCTCCAGTTGGGTCTCAGGAGGCATTATGAGGCTCGTGCCGGGGACCGACACCGTTCCGAACGCCGTCAATAAATACCTTTTGCCACATGAGCATCAGGTAATTACGGTTCGCAAGCACCCGGCCGTGCTGCTCAGGCCCATAAGCTTTACCCTGCTCGGGCTCGTAATCGCCGCCGTGATCAGCACGACGGTGGCGCGGCACAACGGCGATGTCGTCGGCTTCGTGTGGATCGTGTGGGCGGTTCTGCTGGTCTGGCTGGCCTACAAGGTCTGGGAGTGGTCGCAGGACTACTTCATCGTCACCTCCCGGCGGATGCTGCTCGCCACCGGGGTCATCACCCGCAAGGTAGCCATGATGCCGCTCGTGAAGGTCACGGACATGAGCTTCCAGCGTTCCTCACTCGGACGGCTGCTCGGATATGGTGAATTCATCCTGGAGTCGGCCGGGCAGGACCAGGCGCTGCGGAGAGTTGACCATATTCCGTATCCTGAGCAGCTGTACCTCGAGGTGTGCGGGCTGATCTTTCCAGGCAGAAAAGACGACGGCGACGATTGATCGCCGGTCGGCGTTACTGTGTCCCTTCCCCGGGATTCATGCGGCCGGATGACCTTCCTGTTCTTCCGGCCGCAGGAGTCCGCGCGCACTAAGTTACAGAGAGCGCTCAGATGGTCACCAGCACGAGGCCGGCCCGGCCAGGATCGGGCCGACCCGTTGCCAGGAGCGCATCCTCTCGCCCAGCACCAGCCGGGCCAGCAGAACGGTCAACGAGGGCCCGGACCCGGTCCAGCTGACCATGGTCGTCGTCGTCCCGCCGACCGAGGCTTAACCTCTGAGCAGCCAGTGGCGGGCGGCCACCGCCGAACCGCGCGCACCGGCCATATCGAGCTGGGGCACCAGCGCGAACCTGGCCAGCCGGGCCTGCTCGGACCGCAGTGTCGAGTGCTTGCGCACCCGGCCCAGGAACCAGTCCCGGAAGTGCGGAGCCGCCTCCACCACCCCGCCGCCCACGAAGTAGGTGCCCGGATCGGTGAAGTTCGCTGCGATGGTGAACAGCCGGCCGAGCGCCATCGCCTGCTGTTCGAAGATTTTCAGCGCGAGCTCGTCCGCGTCCTCTCCGTAGCGCCGGACCAGCTTCGCCGCTTTGCTCAGCGGTACCTCCCGGCCCAGCTCGTGTCCCTCGTAGCGGCTCAGCCAGTAGGGCAGCAGGTTCTTCGCGATGCCGGTGAGGGAGGCGACGCTCTCCACATCACCGGCCTGGCCGCAGTTGCAGACCGGCATCGGCTGCCCTTCCTCCAGCAGCCCCTCCATCGGGATCGGCACGTGGCCCAGCTCGCCGGCCATGCCGGCCGCGCCGCCGATGACCCGCCCGGCTTCGACGACTCCGCCGCCGAGACCGGTCCCGACGATGGCCGCGACCGAGCTGTGCCGATCGGAATCGGCGCCGTACTCCGTGTGGTGGGCGTACAGCGCGGCCGCGTTTCCGTCGTTGTGGTAGATGACCGGCAGCCTCAGGCGCTCTTCCAGCGCTCCCCGGATGTCGAAGCCCCACCACTCCGGGTCCGCGAAGTTGGTCGCGCCGCGGGAGGACAGGACGCCGGTGGCGCTGGCCGGCCCCGGCGTGTCCAGGCCTACCGCGCGCACCGCTGACCGAGGCAGGCCGGCCAGGCCCAGTACGTGGTCGACCGAATCGACCAGAGCCTGCACGGCCTTGTCCGGCCCCTCCCGCACATAACTCGGGATCTCGGCCATCCGGTCGATGAGAAAGTGGCCGCCGGAATCCAGGACGGTGCCATTGTTGGCCGTGCCGCCGTTGTCCACGCCGACGACGACCCATCCGTCCGGACCCGGCATTCGATCCTCCTCATACGGTATTTGCGTATTGTAAGTCCGGCTAGCTCACGGCAGGCAGGAGAGAAAGGACGCCAGCTGGCAACCCAGCGGGGCCTTTTGACGCGGCCCTGGCCGAAGCCGGACGGAACACATGATCGGCCACAGCGGCGGTCAGCGAGCAGGCCGCCGCCCTCGCCGGCCTGGCGACCGAGCTGACCTCGGTCCGGCAGGTGCCCGTGTCACCGTCCGCTGGCTGAGGCTGGCGCGTACCGCTTCAGTTCGGCCCGGGCCAGCGAGTTCTTGTGCACCTCGTCCGGCCCGTCGGCGAACCGCAGCGTCCGGATGCCGCTGAACTGAGCGGCGAGCGGGAAATCCTGCGACAGGCCGCCGGCGCCATGCACCTGGATCGCCTTGTCCAGTATCCATTCGACCGCCTCCGGCGTCGCGATCTTGATGGCCTGGATCTCGCTGTGCGCGCCCTTGTTTCCGACGGTGTCCATGAGCCACGCGGTTTTCAGCACCAGCAGCCGGAGCTGCTCGATCCGGACCCGCGCCTCGGCGATCCACCCCCGGATGACCCCCTGCTCCGCGAGCGGCCTGCCGAAGGCGGTCCGCTCCAGCGACCGCCGGCACATCAGCTCGACCGCCTGCTCGGCGACACCGATCGAGCGCATGCAGTGGTGGATTCGGCCGGGGCCGAGCCGGGCCTGAGCGATGGCGAAGCCGTCGCCTGCCGCGCCGATCAGGTTGGCGGCGGGCACCCGGACGTCGCTGAACGCCAGCTCCGCGTGGCCGCCGTGCTCGTGGTCGTCGTAGCCGAAGACCTGCAGCCCGCGCTTGACCGTCAGCCCCGGTGTTTCACGGGGAACAAGGATCATGGATTGCTGGCGGTGACGCTGCTCGCCCGGGTCGGTCTTGCCCATGACGATAAAGATCTTGGCGTCCGGGTTCATGGCCCCGGTTATCCACCACTTCCGGCCGTTGATCACGTAGCTGTCGCCGTCACGCTCGATCCGGGTGGCGATGTTCGTGGCGTCCGAGGACGCGACGTCCGGTTCGGTCATCGCGAAGGCAGAACGGATCTCGCCCTCCAGCAACGGCTGGAGCCAGGCTTTGCGCTGCTCGTCCGAACCGAACATGGCCAGTACTTCCATGTTCCCGGTGTCCGGCGCGGAACAGTTCAGCACGGCCGGGGCCAGACTCAGGCTGCGCCCGGTGATCTCCGCCAGCGGCGCGTACTGCAGGTTGGTGAGCCCGGCACCGTATTCGCCCGGCAGAAACAGGTTCCACAGGCCACGCGCCCGCGCCTCGGCCTTCAGCTCGGCGAGGATGGGAACCCGGGTCCAGGCCCAGCGGTCAGCGAGGGACGCCAACTGCTCGGCGAAGACGGGCTCGGCCGGGTAGATCTTTTCGTCCATGAAGGCGAGCAGGTTGTCCCGCATCTTCTCGGTGACTGCGTCAAAGCGGAAGTCCATCACGAGTTCTCCTTCATAATGGCGAGCCCGGCCTGGATGAGGGGCTCGGGGGCGGCGCCGATGTCGCCGAATCCTTCGCCGAGTGTCTGGCCGTGCGTGTAGCGGTAATAGATTCCTTCGCAGATCACAGCGATCTTGAAGTACCCCAGCCCCAGGTGGAAGCCAAGATCGGACAGATCCCGGCCACTGCGCTCCGCGTAAGCGGCGGTAATGGTGTTCGCATCGGGAAACCCCGGCGCCACCGCCGCGTCGGCGACGGCGTAACCGGTCTCAAGCCGGGCCAGCGCCTGGTAGGCGAGCAGCAATGCGATGTCGGCGAGCGGGTCGCCTAGCGTTGCCATCTCCCAGTCCAGCACGGCCAGAACCCGGTCGTCCTCGGCGACCAGCAGGTTATCCAGCCGGTAGTCCCCATGCACGATCGCGACGTCGGATTCGGCGGGGATCCGGGCCTCGAGCGCCGCGTACAGATCCTCGGCGCCGGGCACGTCCCGGCTCCGGGAGGAGTCCAGCTGCTTCTTCCAGCGGCGTACCTGACGGGCCAGGAAACCCTGCGGCCGCCCGAAGTCGGCCAGCCCGACTGCCTCGGGGTCGACGGCGTGCAGGTCGGCCAGGGTACCGATCATCCGCATGGCGATGGCCCGGGTCCGTTCAGCGCCGATCGTCTCCAACTGGGCGGCGGACCGGTAGGCCGTGCCGGCCACCTTTTCCATGACGTAGAACGGGGCCCCGATCACGCCCGTGTCCTCGCACAGCAGGAACGTCCGCGGCACCGGGACGCTCGTGCCGGCCAGCGCGCTGATCACCCGGTACTCACGGGCCATGTCGTGCGCTGTGGCGAGCACGTGGCCGAGCGGGGGGCGGCGAACTACCCAGCGGTCCCGGCCGTCGGTCACCTCATAGGTGATATTCGATTTGCCGCCGGCCAGCACGCTGGCCCGAAGCGGGCCGCTGGTGCTGCCCGGGTACGCGGCCGTGAAGTAGGACCCGAAAGCCTCCAGGTCGAGGCCGGGCACGTCCCGGCCTGCCTCGCTTGCGCCTGGCTGGAGCGGGTCGGCCGGGCCACCGGGCGGCCCGGTTCCGGTTCCGGTCATTTCAGTCACCGCTCTCGTCCCGCCTCAGGGCAGGAAGGTCACCCGGCCAATGGTTTCGCCGGCGGCTAGCCGCTCCAGCCCGGCCACGACGTCCGCCAGCCCCAGGCGCTCGCTCACCAGGGGCTTGATGGCACCGTCAGCGGCCAGCTTGAGGAGCTGTTCATGACAGTCCCGGAGCGTTTTGGGCTCGTTGCGGCCGTACAGGCCCCAGTGCAGGCCCACGATGGAGTAGTTCTTGACCAGCGCGTGGTTGAGCGCCGGAGCGGGCACCCGGCCGCTGGCGAATCCGATCACCAGGATGCGGCCTTCGAACGCGACGCACTTGACGGAGCGGTCGTAAGCGTCGCCGCCGACCGGATCGTAGATGACGTCAGCACCATGGCCGCCGGTAACTTCCTTCACCACCGTCACGAAGTCCTGCGTGTGCCGGTCGATAACCACGTCAGCGCCGAGGGAGCGGGCGGCTTCAGCCTTCTGCTCGCCGCCTACGACGCCGATGACCGTGGCCCCGGCCGCCTTGCCTAGCTGCACCGCGGCGCTGCCGACGCCGCCGGCTGCGGCGTGCACCAGCAGCGTCTCGCCCGGGGCCAGGTGAGCCCGGCGGTGCAGCCCGAACCAGCCGGTCTGGTAGCTGATGTAGAAGGCGGCCGCCTCGGCGTCGTCCAGGCTCTCCGGAGCCGAGGCCACCCCGGCGGCATCCATCAGGGCCACCTCGGCGAACGACCCGTTCGGCATGGCCGCGACGCCAACCACGCGCTCACCGCCGCGCAGACCTGTCACGCCGGAGCCCAGAGCGACGACCTCACCGCACAGTTCCACACCGGGGGTGAACGGCAGCGGCGGCTTGACCTGATAGGTGCCCTGACACATGAGGACGTCGGGGAAGTTCGCCGGGGCGGCGAGAACACGGACGAAGATCTGCCCGGGGCCAGGCTCCGGGTCCGGTACATCCGTCAGCGTCATCGCGTCCCGCAGAGGGCCGAACTGCTGAACCTGCCATGCCCTCACCAGATGCCTCCGCTCCTAGCTCTCATCGATGCGCTGCTGCAGCCGGTTCATGCCACGCAGCCATTTGTCCGTGTCCCCGGCCCGCAGGGCGTAGTAGCCGGCCACCTCCGGATGCGGCAGGATCAGGAACCTGCCGTCCGCCATGCCCTCCCACACTGCGTCGGCCACGGCTTCGGGCTCGATCGCCCCCTGCCGCAGCACCACATCCCCGGCCCGGCCTGATCCAGCCAGCATGTTGGTGCGCACACCCTGCGGGCATACGCAATGCACCTGGAGGCCGCGGTGGCCGTAGGTCACGGCGAGCCATTCGGCGTAACCGACGGCCGCGTGCTTGGTCACCGAATACGGTGCCGTGCCCAGCATGGTGAGCAGTCCCGCGGCCGACGCGGTGATGACCATGCGGCCGTTCCGCCGGTCCAGCCAGCCGGGCAGAAGCTGGCGCGCGGCACGGACGTGCGCCAGCACGTTGACCTCCCAGGAGCGCTGCCAGATCTCGTCGCCGCCATCGGCGGCCGTATCGGCGGCGATACCCGCGTTCGAGCAGTAGACGTCGATCTGGCCCAGGTACTCACCGGCCCCGGCGACCAGGGCCAGCACGCCCGCTTCGGTCGATACGTCGGCTGGCACGGCGGAGCCGCCGATCTCGTCCGCGACGGCCGTCGCCGCGGCGGCGTCAAGGTCGTTGACGACCACGCGGGCCCCGCCCGCCGCCAGGCGGCGCGCGAGTGCGCGCCCGATTCCGTTGCCGCCCCCGGTGACGACGGCACCCGACCCGCTCAGGTTCATGACGGCTCCTTCGCGGACTGTCCGGGCTCGATCCCGAGAGTCTGCAGGTACAGGCGTACCAGGTGACCCATGATCCGCGTCCGGTCCGCCGGGCTGGCGGCGATCAGCGGTGCGAACCGGATCGCCATCCCGGATGCCGCCGTGGCCACCAGATCGGGCGGCGCCAACGGGTGCGCGACGCCGTCGCGCACAAGCTGGCGGACGAACTGCGTCATTCTCACCAGCAGCCGTTCCCGGATGCCCTGCCACAGCGCGCGGACCTGCTCGTCGGTCAGGGCCTGGTGCTCGAGCACGGTGATGAAGGCCAGATTGGCCGCGTATACGGTCACGAAGCCGGTCACCGTAGCGGCCGCCACCGCCACCGGATCGTGCTGATCGGCCCCGTGCGCCTCCTGCGCCTCCAGGAATGCGTCCCGCAGCCGCTCGGTCAGCACACGGAAGACCTCATCTTTGGACGCGAAGTAGACATAAAACGTCGCCCGGGACACGTCCGCCCGCTCGGTAATGTCCGCGACGGTGGTGCGCGCGTAGCCGAGCTGGGCGAAGGTCACCTTCGCGGCGGCGATCAGCGCGGCCCGGGTCTGGCTTTCAAGCCGGTCCCGGCCGGTCCGCACCGACCACAGCGTCGCGGGCATGGGAGCCATTCTCCCAGCATTGACACTCGCGTCAATGGCAGCCCGGCGCCTCCGGCGGGCCAGGGCTCGGCTCTCGGCACCACCGGCGCCGCTGAAACGGTCGGCACCGACGAGCCCGTGCCGCGGCCGGGAGAGTCCCGGTGCCAGTTCCAGCGCGGACGTGCCGGCCCTTATCGATCAGCTCGCCCGCACCTGACAGCGCGTGGCATTTAGGCCCGATTTCGGGTGATTCGGGCCGATTGGCTGCTGTAAGGGTGGATCGTAAGCAAATTGCCATATCGGTTGATGTATCCAATCGTGTGTGTTTTGCTGAGCCCAAACTAGCCGCAATGCCTCTTTGCGGTGGTGGGGGTAGCAAGTATGCGCAACGACGGCCGTGGCCTGACGCCGCCAGGCAGCACGCTCGTGGACGTGGTGAATGACACCGCGGCCACGAGCCCCGCGAGCGCTTTGCCGGCTGAGTCAGGGCCGTCAGCGGGAGATATGACGGCGACCGCCGCTGCCCCGCCGGATGGCCCGGCGGCCACCGAGTCTGCCTCTGGTTCGCCTGCCGCGCCGGGCCAGGCCGGGACGGGTGACGCGCCGGCGCCCGCTGGGCAAGCCGGGCCAGGGGGCGTCAACGCGGCCAGGCCGGCCGACCGGAAGCCGGCCGACGGCCCGGCTGGCCGGGACGCGGATGCTAGGGCATCCGTGGGCGTCCGGCCATCCGGCAGGGTAGCCCGGGTGGCCACCGATCCGCGCGAGCCGTCCTGGGGCAAAGTACTGGCCACCACGATCAGCCTCTGGGTCAGCCGTCGGCTTCGCCGCAGCGGTAAAGGCCGCCGGACGGCCGGTCCTTCCTCCGGTGAGCCGGCGGCGGGCTCCCGGCGCCTCAGCACGCGCCGATGGCGGGTGGTGGCGCTGATCCTGGCCGCCGCGGTGCTGGCGCTGGTCGGACTGCAGGTTTCCGGTGCGCTGAACAACGGACCGGCCTCAGCACCTCCGGCGGCACCGGCGAGCGGCGGCGGCAGGTCGTCGTTGTCCGCGGCGGCGGCAACCCGCGATCAGGCGGCCGCCTGGGTCGCCCAGCAGGTGAGCAGCGCCGACATCGTCGCTTGCGATCCGGCGGTCTGCTCGGAGCTGCAGGCGAACGGCCTCCCGGCCGGGCGGTTGCTGCCGCTGCAGCCGGGAGCCAGCCCCTTTGGGGCGGACGTGATTGTGGCCTCTCCCTCCGTGCGCAGCGAATTTGGCAGCCAGCTCACCGAGGAATACGCGCCCGGGCTGATCGCGAGCTTCGGCTCGGGAGCGGCCCGCGTCGACGTCCGGGCAATCGCCAGCCTGGGCGGTGCGGCCTACCGGGCCGCCGAGCCGGCCGACCTGGCCGCACGCAAGGCGGCGGGCGCGCAGCTTCTGCACAATCGGCGCTTCCACGCCACCGCCCAGGCGGCGAGCCAGATGACCGCGGGCCAGGTTGATTCCCGCCTCCTGGTCACCCTGGCCTCGCTGGTGGCCCAGCGCGGCGTCAGCGTGGCGTCGTTCGGCGACGCCGGCCCTGGGGCACCGGTCTTGTACCGGCAGGTCACCCTCGACAATCCCGGCGGCAAGGTCGCTGACCTGACCGCCGTTCTCGACCAGGTACAGACGCAACGTAATCCGTACCTGCCCGCACGTGCGATCATCGTCCACCTTGGGGCCCAGGCTCAGCTGCGTATCGAGTTCGGCGCACCGAGTCTGCCGGGACTGCTGTCCGGCGGAAACTCCTCATAACCCACAGCGCGTCACGGTGAACGAGTTCACCGCGACAGGCGTCTCTCCTCTGGGCGGGCATTTCAGTAAATGAGAGGTGAGTACCAGTGAGACCGTTTTGCCGAGTTTTCAGACTGGCTGCCGCGTTGACACTGGTCGGGGGATCGCTCGCGCTGTTCGCCGCCCTGGCCCCGGCCGCTTCAGCATCCACGAGCGCGCCTGCCACGGCGCAGGTGGGATGGGTGCGGTGCGCGCACCTCTCACCGAACACGCCCGCTGTTGACGTCTACATGTACCCGTTCGGCAACGACAGCAGCCCCACCGTGCTCAGGCATGTCTCCTACGGCAACGTCTCGGACTACATGGCTGTCGCGGCGGGTCAGTACACGGTCGCGATGCGCGCGGCTGGCGCGCCTTCCTCGACCGCCCCCGTACTGTCGACAAGTTTCTGGGTGACCACCGGTAAGTCGTACACCGTGGCCGGCGTCGGGCCGGCTTCCGGGCTGAAGCTTCAGGTCTTCAATGATGAGCTGTCCGCTCCGGCGGGCAAGGCGCTCGTCCGGGTGATCCAGGCGTCTCTCAAGGAGCACCAGGTCACGGTCAGCTACGGATCGGACGTGCTGGCCAGCAAGCTGCCTTTCGGATCGTCCACGGCGTACACCGCGCTGACGCCGGGCACTGGGACGGTCAAGCTGGAGGCCCCCTCGGGAAGCACCGCCCTGCCGGTCACCCTCTCGGCGGATACGGTGCACACGATCGTGGTCCTGGACGGAGCCAACGGCCTGAAGGTTGACGCGCTGACCGACGCCGCGGGCAGCAAGGTGCTGCCGGCCGGCGCCAGCGCCACTGGCTTCGGCGGGATGGCGGCCCCGGTGGGCGGCGCCGGCCCCACGCCGTGGCTGCTGATGATCGTCGGCGGCGCACTGCTCGCGCTGGTGGGTTTCGCTGGCCGGCGCCGGTCCCGGAAGGTACATGTGGGAGCTCATCGGTGAGGACGCCGCAGAAGCGGCTACTTTGCACGGTGGCGCTCGCGGCCGGATTGCTGGCCGCGGGCGCCGGGGCGGTCGGGCTGACATACTCCTCCGGCCAGCCCCGGACATTGGCCCTGCACGTGGTGGGGAAGCCATCGTCCGTGCCAGCACCGAAGCCGTCGTTCGCGCCGGTACCGAATCAGACGGCACAGGCGCCGGGCGGCCTGTCCGGAGCCCAGACGCCCGCACCTCCGGTTGAGCTGACGATACCGGCCATCGGTGTCCGCACGTCGCTGATCAAGCTCGGCCTGCAAGCCAACGGGTCGCTGCAGGTGCCGCCGACGACGGCCGTGGCCGGCTGGTATACCGGCAGCCCGCGGCCAGGCGCCGTCGGTTCGTCGGTCATCGCCGGCCATGTCGACTCCTACGCCGGGCCGGGGGTCTTCTACCGGCTGTCGACGCTGAAGCCGGGTGACCGCGTCTACGTCGGCCGGGCCGACGGCACCCTGGTCGTTTTCAGCATCATCAAGGTGCAGATGTACCCCAAGGAGGCCTTCCCGACCATCCAGGTCTACGGGGCCGATCCGGACCCGGAGCTTCGCCTGATCACCTGCGGCGGGACCTTCGACCCGGACACCGGGCACTACCTCAGCAACGTGGTGGCCTACGCGACCCAGGTCGCCGGAACAGGGTCCTGAGTTCCGCGTAAGGCCCGGCGAATGGGTTCCGTCCCTTTTCTGGGGTAAACGTGTCATGTGTCTAAGGATGAGGACGGGCTGAGTCCGCCCCAGCCGCCGGAACAGCGTCGTCGGGGGCGCGGGAGCACAGGGAGTGGCCAGGGCGAACGGCGCCGCGGGTGGCGTGGCTGGCTGCCCCTGGTGGCCAAGCCGCTCCGCCGGGGAGCCCTCATCTTCATCATCTTGCTGATCATCGAGTACCTGGTCGTACCCGAGCTGACCGGCGCCAGCAAGGACCTCTATCTGCTCGGGCGGGTGAACGTCTACTGGATGGCGGCTGGCGTCATCCTCGAAGCGCTGTCACTGTTCTGCTACGGCCTGCTCACCAGGGCCCTGCTCAAGCCGGAGGGCCGGCCCAGCCTGTCTCGGCTGTTCCGGATCGACCTGGCGGCGGCGGCGGTCGCGCACGTTATCCCGGCCGGGACCCTAGGCAGCGCGGGCATCGGGTACCGGCTGTTCACCGCCGAAGGCATCCCCGGCGTCGACGCCGGCGTGATGATGGCGGCCAAGGGCCTGGGGTCCACCCTGGTACTGAACGTCCTGCTGTGGATATCGCTGGTCATCTCCATCCCGCTGGCCGGCTTTCACCCCATCTACGTGACCGTTGCCGTCCTCGGCGCCATCGTGCTGCTCGCCGCGGGACTGCTGGTCCTCGGAGTGACGCGGGGAACCGAGCGCACATCACGGATCATGGGCGCGCTGGGGCGCCGGATCCCGGGGCTGGGCGACCGGCTGGAGCGCATCATCCGGGATTCGAGCGCGAACCTGTCCGCGATCGGCCGGGACCGCCGGGTCATGCTGGAATCAGTTACCTGGGCCGCACTGAACTGGCTTCTGGACGCTGCATCGCTGTGGTGCTTCGTGGCCGCGTTCGGCCGGATCGCCAACCCGGTGGAGTTGTTCGCCGCCTACGGCATCGCCAACGTCGCCGGCGCGCTCCCTGTCACGCCCGCTGGCCTGGGCGTGGTCGACTCAGTTACTCCGCTGCTGCTCGTGAGCTTCGGGGTCACCCGCAACGTGGCCACGCTGGGCGTACTTGGCTGGCGCCTCGTGAACTTCTGGATGCCGATCCCGGCGGGTGCGATCGCCTACGTTTCGCTCAAGGTGCCACGCGGAGCGGGCCTGCCGGCTATGCGACAGGCGGTGCTGGGGATGATGAGCCATGGCGACGAGGCTGACCACGCCGATCCAGGTCCCGACGGGACCGGCGGCTCGGCAGCCGATAACGTCGGTCGGGCGGACGGCACGGGTCTCCGGCCAAGCATCAGGGGCGCAGCCGACGGCAGTGACGCGACGCCGGTAACCGCGCGCCGGAGTAAAGCGCCGGAAGACGGAAAGAGAGATACGGCCGGCGGACCGGCAAAGGGAGATTCCGTGGTGGGTGACGCATCGTGAGCGCGGATGGGCCCGGGCGCGCTAGCGACACCCGGGTGGCTGACGCGCGGGTCAATGACGCGCCACCCACCGATACAGAAGCTGCCAGGCAGGACGCCGCGGATCTCGGTAAATCCGCGGCCGGGGAGGCGAACCGGCCGGGCACCACCACCGATGAGGCCGAGAGCCGGGTGCAGGAGGCGGTCGAAGCCGCGAACGAGGTCGCCGAGCGGACCGGCGGCATGGGCGAGCCGGGCCGGGCGATGAACCGGCGCTCGCCGTTCTACATCGGCCTCACGGGCGCGGCCGGCGTCGCGGTGACTTTCGGTCTCGTCGAACTGCTGATCCGGTCCAGGTCGATCCTGATCATCATCGGGCTCGCCCTGTTCATTGCCTGTGGCCTGGATCCCGTCGTGAGCTGGCTAACCCGCCGCGGCTGGCCGCGCTGGGCGGCGGTCGTCATGGTCCTTATCGCCCTGGTCGGGGTGATCGGGATCTTCCTGGCCACCGCCATCCCGCCGCTCACCGCCCAGACCACGGCCCTGGCCAAGGAGGTCCCCACCTACCTGCACCAGCTTCAGGACCACAACTCGGAGCTGGGCAAGCTCAACCAGAAGTACCAGCTCCAGAGCAAGCTCACCAGCCTGCTGAGCAGCAAGGGCTCCGCGCTGATCGGGGGCGTCCTGGGGGCGGGCGTACTCGTGCTCAGCACGTTCTCCGAGATCCTCGCCGTCCTCGTGCTGACCGTGTACTTTCTGGCCGGGCTGCCGGCCATCAAGCTGTTCGCCTACAAGCTCGTGCCGCACTCCCGCCGCCCGCGCGTCATCCTGATCACCGATCAGATCATCATCAAGGTGGGCGGCTATGTGCTCGGCAACTTCATCACCTCGGTGATCGCGGGGCTCGGCACGTTCGTCTGGATGATCGCATTCGGCATTCCGTACCCGGTACTGCTGGCGCTGCTGATTGCCATCCTCGACCTCATCCCCGTGATCGGCTCCACCATCGGCGGTGCCATCGTGACACTGGTCGCCCTGACCGTGTCGCTGCCGGTAGCCATCGCCACGCTGGCCTTCTACATCGCGTACCGGCTGGCCGAGGACTACCTGATCGTGCCCCGCATCATGGGCCGGACGGTCGAGGTGCCCGCTGTGGTCAGCCTGGTGGCGGTGCTGATCGGCGGCGTGCTGCTGGGCATCGTGGGCGCCCTGGTCGCGATCCCGGTGGCCGCGGCGATCCGGCTGATCCTCAACGAGGTCACGTTTCCGCGGCTGGACAAGAGCTAGCGCCAGGCGCTAGCCGAGCTTCGCAATCACCGAAGCCAGGTCGGCCAGGCACGGCTCGTGCACGGTCACGCGGTTCAAACCGAACCGGACCCTCTGCTCGCGGAGCTGGTCGGCGATCTCGCTCTCCGTCCCGATCAGCAGTAATGGCGACCGCCGGGAACAGGCGGTAATCGAACCTGTGTTCGCATATCATGAGGCAATGACAATCCGATTGACGCCTGTTCGTACACGTGTTCTAATATCCTGCATGAGGGAGCCAAGTTCCAGGATATTCCGAGGTCAGAGGAGGTGTTCGCGATCAAGTTCGAACCAGCGTACTCCGCCCGGCACGCCTCGTCTCACCCCGGTCTGACCCGATTCGTCGATCCGCCCCGGATATTCCTGCCCTCAGCCACCCGACTCCGCTCCCCCGACGCCGGCCGCACCCGCCATCTTCCCGGCGCACCGGCTCTCGCACCCCCGAGGCGATTGCTATGAGGACCTTGAAGGATATCGAACGCAGGCTCGCCGAGTCCGTGCTGGCCCGGGACGCGGTGCAGCCCCTATTCGACGAGCCCGCTCAGGGCGTGCTGGGCGATCTGGGCCGCCTCCCCGAACCGGGCCGCGCCGCCGGTTTCTACGCGGTGCCCGAGCGCGCCATCCCGGGCCACTCCAGGGTCGCCGGCGGACATGACCGCAGTGCGGGTGATGCCGGCGCGTTCCTGGGCCGGGCTGCCGGTGCGGTGCCGCCAGCCGGTGAGGACCGCGCATCGGTGCTCATCAACCGCGGCCGGGGCAGCGCCTACCGGCCGGGCTTCTTCCGGCGCCGTAAGGTCATAGCGGCGCTCAGCGCCGCGCTGCTGGCACTGGCCGTCGGGCTGGTGACGGTGCTGCTCACCGGGGGCGCGTCGTGGCCGGCCAGCGTCCCCGCCATGCAGGCCGAGATCACCACCGCCTGCCAGAACCCCGATGTCACGTCCGAGCCAGGCCAGATCAACTTCGCCTGCGCCAAGGGCACGCAGCAGATCCTGTGGGTCTTCGCGCTGCTGGCCAGTTCCGGCAATCCGCAGTTCAGCGACACGAAAAGCGGCCGGATGGGGCTCGAGCCGATCGCCCCGGCCCAGGGCGCGGAGGTCGCCTGGTCGCTGAACCTGCACCACCCCTACAACGCCCTCAACCCCATCGACAGCCTGGAGGTCGCAGCCCGGGCGATCAACAACATCATCGGTGGCGCGTCCACCATCGGCGCCAACGGCGATCCGTCCGTCCAGCCGGGCCTGGAGAGCAATCCGGCGAACTGCATCCGCTACACGGGTTCGGCGGCCGTGACCTCAGAGCCGGGATTCCCCAGCGTGTGCCGCGCCCCGGTGACGACGGCTGCCCAGCAGGCCGCGCTGGTCGCCGACGTCTACCAGAAGTGGGCGGTCGGCGCGACGGCCCAGGACGCCCAGGACGCGGCGATCCTCTTCGGGAACGCGGGAAGTCCGGGTAACCCGCAGGTGCAGGCCATCCTCAAGAACCCTGTCCCAGACCAATCTTTGAGACCGCCGATCTGCTGAGCCTCCGTCCGTGGCCCCTTGGCACGGCTCCGGGCGCTCAGCCCGGCCAACTGAACCGTGGAAGAAGGTGACTCTGTGAATTCCCCTCGTAAGCCGTGGTGGCAGCAGGCGACGGCGCTCGTCAGCCTCGGCGCCGGCGGGGCGATTACAGGCTTCGCCTTCGTCCCCGGTACCGCGGATCAGGTCGCGTCGCCGGCCAGCGTCCCCGTCACGCTGACGGCGCTCGACCAGGCGGCCCGGCCGGCGCAGGCGGCGCAGGCGGACGACTCGGCCGTGCGCTCGGCGATCGTCAGCGTCGCCACGTACTACCTGCGGCTGGCCGAGTCCAAGACACCGGCCGAGATGGAAGCGCTGATCTGGCAGCAGGACAGCACAGACGGTACTGACCACGGCGAGTCCTGCGCCGCCTTCGCCAGCATGACCCTTGAGCTGGGGGCCCAGATCGTCGGCCGGAATAGCTGGGTGACGGGCGGATCAAGCTACCCCTGGCCACTGCACGACTGGGCCGACGTCCGGGTGGACACCAACCCCGGCTCGCCCAGCATCGCTTCCCTCCTGCAGGACGCGCAGGCACATCAGCGCTGGCATCCGCTGGGCGACGGCTATCAGCCGCTGCCTGGCGACTGGATCCTGTTTGACGGCCACGTGGAAGTGGTCACGAAGTACTCGGAAGGCGTCCTGTCCGCCATTGGCGGCGACTCGCTGCCGAATTTCTCCGTCAACGCCCATCAGTACAGCGGCTCACTGGCGGACGACGGAATTGCCGGCTTTGTCAGCAACGGCAGCCTTCCGGCGGCCGCGGGTTCAGCCGACCAGGGCGCGTCATCCGCGCGATCCAGCACGCCGGTGGCGGGTACCTCGGACGTGGGGACCGCGGCCCGGACCCGGCCGGCTGCGGGTGCGGGATCGGGTCAGCGGACGACCGCGCAGTCAGCTGCGGCAGTCGCCGACATCCCCGGCACCACGCCGGCGGCGGCCTCGGCCGGGGCCACGGCACCGGCCGTGACCGCCACGCTGACCGCCGACCGCCCGGCTATTCCGGGCGTCCCGCAAACCGCGGCTGCAGGCTCCGCCGCCGGCCAGGGTGCCCCGCAGCGCGCGGCAGCCTCGGCCGAGGCCGGCCGGCCGCCGGGTCCAGCCGCGGAGCGGCGGCCGGGACGACGGTGGCGGGCGGCAAGCGCGGAGCCGGCCAGACGATGACGTCGGTGACGTCGGTGACGTCGGGCCCGGTCATCCCAGGGATGCCCGGCGGTACGGTGGCAGCCAGCACCGTGAAGCCGGCGTCGTCCCGTTACCAGCGGAGCCAGCCGGCGGCCGCTGCAGCGTCCGCGACCGGCACTGCCGCCCAGCAGGCGTTCATTAACGACCTCGCGCCGGGCGCGATCGCGGCCCAAAACACCTACGGCGTCCCGGCCGCCGTCACCATCGCTCAGGCCATCGATGAATCGGCCTGGGGCCAGAGCAGCCTGGCCGCCCAGGACAACAACCTGTTCGGCATCAAGGGGACCGGCCCGGCGGGCTCGGTTTCGCTGCCCACGCAGGAGTTCGAGAACGGACAGTGGGTGACCATCACGGCTCAGTTCCGGATGTACAACAACGTGGCCGAGAGCATCGCCGACCACGCCAGCCTCCTCGCGACAAGCGGCTACTACGGCGCGGCGATGGCCAACCGGCAAGCACCCAACAGCTTCGCCCAGGCCCTCACCGGGGTCTACGCCACCGACCCGAATTACGGCAACACGCTGGTTGGCCTCATGCGCCGCTACAATCTGTACCGGTTCGACCCCGATACCCAATCCGCCACCGCGCAGGCCCGGGCAGCCGCCCACCCGGCCCCGGCATCCGCCGCGCAGGCCACCGCACCGCAGACCGCATCCGGCTCGGCCGGCCAGGCCGAGATCCCCGGACTCGTCGCGGCGCCGCAGCCGGCCCACGCCGCGGCAACCCCGTCGCCGCCGGCCACGCCGCCCAGCACGGTCAGGTCGTCCCGCGCAGCCAGCCGGCAGGTGCTCGCGCCTACCGCGAAACCGACGGCGACCGCCACGCCGAAGTCAGTCCGCACGCCGGCCCCGACCCCGGTGCCGGCGACCCGGACCGTCTCGCCCCAGACGGCGGCCCCTTACGCCCCCACCTCGCAGACCATGCCCCGGCACGCGGCGGCATCCCAGGCCGCCGCGACTCCGGGACCGGCGGTCCCCGCGCAGAGCCCGGCCAGCGGGCCAGCACCCAAGCCGCAGGGCAGCGCAGCGGCTCCCGCGGTGGCCAGCCCGCGCCGGACCCCGCCGGCGTCCGCGGCGGTAGCCACGCCGACGGGGCAGCCCGAGGCCGCCACCCCGGCCCCCACACCCGGTTCTGGGTCAGCCGCCCGCAGCTCATCCGGCAGCCGGGCACCGGCGGCGCCGACCGGTACCGGTTCGCCGTCGGCTGGGGTGCCCCATCCCTTCGCCACCCCACCGGCTGCGTCGGCCCCGTCGGCCACCCCGTCACCGGCCGCCTCACCCGCCGCAAGGCAGAATGGAGCCGAGATCCCCGGCATTCCAGCCGGACCGTCCAGTACGGGACCGGCGACAGCTCACACCTCGGCCCGGATGCGCTCGCCGTCCGATACCCGCGTGATCGCCGAGCTCGCGGCCGTCGTCCGGCCCGCGCAGGCCGCCGGAACGGCCGGGCCGCCAGCCACCTCGGCGGCCCGGTCGGTGGCCGCCCGGCCCGGGGCCGCTGATGCACTACCCCCCATGGCACCGGCGGGCAGTGCCATCGCACCGAAGAAGACGCGCAAGAAGAAGGCGGCAGCCAGGACGCGGCAGGCGGCGCCGCGCTACCAGCCTCAGATGCCCGCGGCGGTGAAGAGCACCTTCCTGGCCACAGCCCGCAGGCCACTCGCCCGCGCCGAGCTCATCTACCGGGACGTGGCCGGCAACTGCGGGATCTCCTGGAAGCTGCTGGCCGCCTGCGACTGGATGCAGTGCGAGGCCAACCCGCGCTACTCGCCGGTACAGGGCGAAAAGCTCGGCACCATCAACCCGGACGGCACCGTGTTCCGGACCAAGTCCGAGGCCCTGACGCAGTGCGCGCACGACCTGGTCGCGGTGGCCGACACCGTCTATCACATCGACCTCACCGTGCCGGTGGAGCTGTCCGTCCTGGAGCTGGCCAATGTGTTCGCGGGCTTTCGCTGGGGCGGCCTGCTGAAGCTGCACAACACCTCGGCCATGGAATTCCCGTACTCCGTGCAGGGCCTCACCGACCAGCACACGAACATGCGCTGGCCCAGGATCGCCGAACCGCACGCCCCGGACAAGCCGGGCGGCAAATTCCGCCGCCCATTCGGCGCGGTGCCCGTCGTCCTCAGCCTCGACTACCCGGCCACCGCCTAGCTGCCACCACCAAGCGCAGAACAGGGGAACCCGATGGTCCGTCTGCTCATCCTCCTGCTGGGCTCATTCGGCTCACGCAGGCTGGCCGCCGCGGAGCCGGCCTGGGCTGATCCAGATGCCGCGGCGTGGGCCGGAGCAGATACGGCCCGCGGCTGGGCCCCGCTGAACCCGGCGGCGGTGCGGGACGGGGGCCCGGCGGCGGTGCGGGACGGGGGCCCGGCGGCGCCGGCCGACGTACCGCCGCAGCCCCGGCCGGGCCCGGTCGCAGGCCAGCCGCGAGGCTGGCCGCCGCTGGGCGCGACGGGCGGCCCGCGTCCTCCGTACCGCCGGCGCCGGCGGTGGATTCCGCGGTGGGTCAAGTGGACCGCCGCCGCGGCAATCCTGGCGCTGATCTTCCGCCGCGCGATCGCCTCGGTGGTGCTGATGGCGCTGTCGGCCTCGCTGCACTTCTTCGGGCTGAACGTGCACCTGCCACAGGTCCGGCTGGCCTGGCCGTGGCAGACGATCAGCGCCGGTACCAGCTCCAACGCCCAGCTTGGCCCCTGGGTTCTGCAGAAGATCGAGGGCATCTCCAAGCCGGCGCTGGGCACGGAGAACTTCAGCTTCGTCTTCACTCACAAGGTGTCGAAGAACATCGGCCCCTGGCCCTGCTGGTACTCGAGCACCTTCTATGCCGTCGGCCGCGCCTCCGCTACGGTCGATCTCAATCCGGGGCCTTCCTGGTGGACCCAGGCCTCTGGCCACTACCGGCTGCAGGTCCTCGCGGCGCCGGAGCCGGGCCGGCCGGGGCAGGTCGCGATCTCGGTGGTGTTGCCGCCGCCGCAGCTGCCGCGGAGCGCACACGACGTCAGCGTCGACAACACCGCCAGCCGGCCGCTGAGTACCGCGCACAGCTGGACGTACCCCGGCTTCGGCTGCGGGGCGCTGATCCGGCCGCAGTTCGCCCAGTCGGTGCTGTACAGCGAGGCGCAGAGCCTTGCCTTCTACCGGGTCACTCAGGTGCCCGCGGTGAGCGGCCCGCTCGTCGGCGCGGCCGAATCGGAAGCGGCGCAGATGATCCGCAACAACTTCATCCAGCCCACCGTCAATGCCTTCGGCTACACCCTGGACCGCTTCACCCTGACCTGGTCCGCTGCCTCCTGACCCGGCCAGCGCGGCGACCGGCAGAAAACGCAGCGGTTCACGCTTGCGGTGTGTGCTGGGTGGACCGCTGCTCAGCAGCGATCCCGCTGATGCCTGCTCCGTGTCGGCGCGGCGAATCGGCGCACGGTAACGGGACGTAGGTCCCCGGCAGATGGGCCGATCCGTTCTGGCCCGGCGTGGCCGACCTGTACAACCTGTGCCTACAGGTCCACCAGCCCCACCCTGTGCGCCGGGGCTAAGGGGGCGAAATGACAGGTGACGGACGGCGGCCTCCAGGTCAAGAGGCACCAACGTACCGATGACGGAGGAGTTTCCATGACACCGGTCACACCGGCCGAACGCATCACAGACCGGGAGTTTCGTCTCAGCGGGCGTCGCATCCACGCCCAGATCCGGGGGGAGGGCGAGCCCCTGCTGATGTACTCCCCCATCTGGTCCCGGGCTGAGGTGTGGGAGCCACTGCTGCCCTACCTGACCGGATTCCGCATCATCGCGTTCGACCCGCCAGGCATCGGCGGCTCGCCGAGGCCCGCCCTGCCGATGAGCATGCAGGCGCTGGCATCTGTCGGCACTGCCCTGCTCGACGAGCTTGGCATCGAATCCGCCCACGTGCTTGGCGCGTCCTTCGGCGGCGCCGTCGCACAGCACATGGCGATCTGCCATCCGGGCCGGGTGCGCCGCCTGGTGCTCGCCTCCACCTCTTTCGGGGCATTCGCCATCCCCGGCCACCCGACAGCGCTCTGGCACATCATCCATCCCGGGAGTCACCGCAGCCGGATGGAGGAGATCGCGGGTGACACATTCGGCGGCCGCCTGCGCACCGCGCCAGAGCTCTTGCGAGCCATGCCCATCTGCAGCCCGCCGAACATCCCGGCGGCCCTGCACAACATGGCTCCGCTCGTTGGCTGGACGAGCCTGCCGTGGCTATGGGCGATCCGCCAGCCTACGCTCGTCATCTGCGGCGACGACGACCCGATCGCGCCGCGGCTCAACCACCGGATCATGGCGGCGCTGATCCCCCACGCCCAGCTTCACACCATTGAGGGCGGCGGTCACCTGATGCTGATGGACAGCCCGGCCCGCGTGGCGCCGATCATCACAAGCTTCCTCCGCGATGGCCAGCCGGCGCAGACAGCGGGCGCTCTGGCTGCGTGATCACTCGCTGGTAAGGCGATGGCCACCCAAACGGCGACCTTGATGGCCAGGGACGTTGTGACGCCCTCTCCCGATTTCCGGGAGAGGGCATGTCGGCTGCGGAGGCTCGGGGATTTGAACCCCGGAGGGGCTGTAGACCCCAACCGCATTAGCAGTGCGGCGCCATAGACCGGACTAGGCGAAGCCTCCCACCGTCGGGACAGTGCGTGTCAGCCTACCGCGACCCGTCCTGACGCGGGTAAGCGTATCCGGTGTGGCGGCGTCATCCAAGCTGGATGACTTTGTACTCGCCTTGGGCGTACGCGTCGCGCATGGTGCGCTTGGAGAATTTTCCGACGCTGGTCTTTGGCACCTCGTCGATGTACGCCCAGCGCTCGGGCAGCTGCCAGCGGGGCACGCTGGCCGCCAGATGGTCGCGCAGGTGCTCCGCGGAGACGTCCACGCCGTCGCGGACGACGACCGCCGCGAAGGGCCGCTCGCCCCACTTGTCGTCGGGCACGCCGATGACCGCCGCCTCGAGCACGTCCGGATGTGCCATCAGGGCGTTTTCGAGCTCCACTGAGGAGATCCACTCGCCGCCGGACTTGATGACGTCCTTACTGCGGTCATTGATCCGGATGAAGCTTTCTTCGTCGATGCTGCCGACGTCCCCAGTGCGCAGCCAGCCATCGTGGATCTTGGCCGGGTCGTCGTCCCTGTAGTAGGACCCGGTCACCCACGGTCCGCGCACCTCGATCTCGCCGACGGCCTCACCGTCCTGCGGCAGCACGGCGTCACCGTTTCCGGTCAGCCGGGCCTCGAGGGTGCAGAAAAGCCTGGCGCTGTCCCGGTACGGCCAGGCTTCGGCCCCGGTAACGCCGGCGGGCGGATTCGCCACGCTGCCCAGCGGTGAGGTTTCCGTCATGCCCCAGGCCTGCACGAGCGTCACCCCGAGGTCGTCGTAGGCCTTCATCAGGGAGTGCGGCACGGCGGCGCCGCCCGCGATGACCAGGCGCAGTGAGGACAGGTCCCCGCCCTGGGCGCGGATGTGCTGGAGCACGCCCTGCCAGATGGTCGGGACGCCGGCTGCGACCGTCGGGCGCTCGGCCTCGATCAGGTGGACCATGGCGTCCGGCTGCATGTGCCGGTCCGGCATGATCGTGGTCGCTCCGCACAGCACCGCGGAAAAGGGGAAACCCCAGGAGTTGACGTGGAACATCGGGACGATGGGCAGCACGCGGTCCCGTTCGGAGAATCCGAACGTGTTCGCCAAGCACGGTCCCATCGCGTGCAGGTAGATGGACCGATGGCTGTAGACCACCCCCTTGGGATTGCCGGTGGTGCCGCTCGTGTAGCACATCGACGCGGCCGACCGCTCGTCCAGCTCGGGCCACGCGAATGAGTCGGGCTCGGCGGCGAGCAGGTCCTCATAGCCGTGCACCTCAACTCCGGGCGCGGCCAGAGCCGCGGCGTCCGGCGGCAGCGAGCCGGCCGGGGTGCCGGTGATGAGGACGTGCCGGATCGTCTTCGCCTGCGGCAGGACCTCCGCGAAGAGGGGGACCAGTGAGGCATCCACCATCACCACGGTGTCTTCGGCGTGCGTGGCGATGTAGCTGATCTGACCGGCGCTGAGCCGGATGTTGAGCGTGTGCAGGACCGCCGCCATCGAGGGCACAGCCAGGTAGGCCTCGAGATGCTCGGCGTTGTTCCACATGAACGTGGCGACACGCTGGTCACCGTCGATACCCAGCCGGCGCAGCGCATTGGCGAGCCGCGCGGCCCGGCGGGCGACTTCCCCGAACGTCTCGCGCCGGATGCCGTCACCGGTATTAGTCAGGACTTCCTTGTCACGGAAGGCGGTGGTCCCGTAGCGCATGATCGACGTGACGGTAAGCGGGACATCCATCATCGTGCTACGCACGGCCACCACCTCGTGGATTCGCGCCGGGCCCGGGCAGATTCCGCACTCAGGCTTGTTGCGCTGATATTCCCACAGGCAGGGCGGGGTATGCCATGGCGGCCGGTCAGGTACCGGCCGGTCCCACGTGCCCGGGCCGGCAGCCCGGCCAGCTCGGCGTCGATCCGAAGCTTCGCGACGGCGCGGGACACGGTGCTCTTGACGGTCCCCCGGCTCACACCCAGGACGTCCGCGATCTCGGGCTCGCTCATGTCCTCGTAGTAGCGGAGGACCACTGCGGCCCGCATCCGCTGCGGCAGCCGGTCCAGGGCCCGGCGCACCGTGTCCTGCAGTTCGCTCGGCGGCAACTGCTCGGCCACCGCCCGGTCCGGGATCTGCCCGGTGGGGAACTCCTCGACCCGCCGCCTGCGCCACCAGGAGATCTGGGTGTTGACCATGGCGCGCTTGACGTATGCGTCGAGCGCGGCCCGATCGTGGATCCGGTCCCAGGCCAGGTAGGTCTTGGCCAGCGCCGCCTGCAGCAGATCCTCGGCATCGGCGCGGTTGCCGGTCAGCAGCAGGGCGATCCTCAGGAGCGTGGCGCCGCGAGCCGTAACGTACTCCCGGAAGGCAGCCTCCCCATCCGGACCGAGATCGGCTCGGAGGCCCGGATCATTCCGGTCCTGGCCACCACACGGCGGCCGATCCGGGACATCGGTGTCAGGCCATACCCACTCACCAGCACGGCCGATCCGGGTCCTCATGGGGGTACGCTACCCAAAGTAACCGGGCGCGCACCACCACCTGAGAGATGTCCGCGGCAGCGCTCGGGTCTGCTCGGCTCGAACGACCGTTTCGGACGCGATTTCGAGGCGGGGCAAATGTACCTCTGCGTAGTGATTTCAAAAAGGTTGCTGATCCGCTTGACGTAGGCCACCCATGGTAAGCATCGTCAAGGGACCAGGCATGCAATCCCATGGGGGGCAAGTGCGGGGCGTGCACGACCATAGCCCGTCCGTCAATGATCGCACGGACGCTATTACTACCGCACGCTACGCCCGCCGCCGGCTGCTCAAGTCAGCGCTGTTCGGCAGGGCCGACGATCGCGAGCCGATGTCATCAGCGCCTTCACCCGACGTCTTGAACAGCGGAGCGACACACGCAGTCACTGGCACTGTACTTGATGTTAGCCCACATTTGCTCATTCTCCAGACCGCGGCCGGGGAAGAGCGGCTGACGCTGGCGGCATCCACCACCGCTTGGCGCTGCGGCGTGGTGGCACCGACGGCGCTCAGGCAAGGGGATACGGCAATTGTGAAGCGCAATTATGCGCGGATTGCGGTGGCTGACCGGATATGGGCGGAAATCGGCCGGGTCACCGGGACGATCGTGGAGCGGGAAGCCGGCACGCTACTGGTCGACGAGGGAACCGAGAAGGGGCGCAAAATCCTCGTCATCCCGCCGTACGCCACCGGGCGTATCCAGGTGCGATTCCCGCGCCTGCAGCCTGGCTACCTGATCGATGTGATCGGGCTCCGGCGCCCGGGATTCGTGGAAGGGCTGATCCCAGCGACGTCTCAGCCGCCTTACCGCGCTGATCAGCCGCCGAGCCCACCGATGGTCAGCGGGCACATCCCGGACTCGATCAGCGGCACGGCGACGTGGCACGAACCCGGTGAAGAACCCGATGACCTGCTCGGTGTCGCCTATCCGGCTCTCGACCCGGAGACCGGCTGCGAAGGCTGCGCCCGGCTTGGCGACTCCGCCCTGAGCGCGGACGGGGACTGCGCGAGCGGTGGCCGCCATACGCGCGGGCCCGCGGGCGGCCGCGTCACCGGCTTTCATGGTGAGGCCCCGTACGTGGCCGCCGCAGCCGGCATTCATGCAGCGCGCTGCCCAAGTGACTTCCGCAGCGCGGAGCGTTACGCGGTGGACCCGCATCAGGCCGGGCCTGGCTGCGTCCGCCTGCCCTACCTGTCCATGGGCAGCGTGCTGCGGATCCGTAACGACTGCGCCCAGCGCGCCCGGGAGCTGCCGGTCACCGCCTGCGGGGCCGCATCGCGGCTGTTCTGCGATCGGTGCGTCACCTGCGGCACGTCACCGCGCGGCCGGGTGGCCGACCTGACCATGTCCGCGTTCGTCGATCTCGGTGGCGAGCTTGACCGCGGATGCTTCAACGCGACGATCACGATTGGCGGCTGACGATGCTCAGTGCGATCAGGGAGGTGCAGATTCCGCTCCTGACCGTTATGCTGCTCGGCGGCTGCGGGGCGAAGGCATTCCGCGCGCTGCGCACGCGGGAGATCAGAGCGGGTCTCGGGCCGACCGCGCTCTTCCCGCTCCGGCTACGCTGTCCCGTCGCGGTGGGCATGTGCGCGACCGAGCTTGGGCTGGGCATCGCGCTGCTGCTAACCGCCGGCTGGGCGGGCGCTGGCCTGGCGGCGACCCTCGTCCGCGCGGGCACGGCCGTCTTGTTCCTGATCGCCGTGGGCGCGCTGGTCGAGCTGCGGGAACGGCGCCCCGGTGCGGGCTGTGGATGTTTCGGTGAGCTGAGTGTCACGCCTGTGAGCGTACGCACCATCGCCCGGGCCGCCCTGCTCGCCGCAGCGGCCCTGGCCACTATCGGGCAGCCTCCGCTGCGGATGGCGGTGTCCGCATCCCAGGCTGAGCTGTGGATCGGGCTCCTCACCGCCGAACTCCTGCTCCTTGCGGCGCTGTCGCCGGAAATCGGCGAGGCAATGATCCGGCTCGGCTACTCGGAGCCCTGCGAGGTACGGCTGATCAGCGTGGAGCGGACGCTCGCCGCGCTGGGCGGCAGCACGCAGTGGCGCCGGTACGCGCCGGTGGTCACCTCAGCGGCACCCGTCGACATCTGGCGCGAGGGCTGCTGGCGGTATCTGCTCTATGCGGGCGAGGCCAGCGGCCGGAGCGTCGACGTTGTCTTCGGCGTGTACCTGAAGTCACGTCGTCCGCAGATCCGCGCGGCCGTGCTGGATGCCTTTACCGACGAGATCCTGACCGGGCTGGCCGGCCGCTCCCGGGCCGTTCCGGAGCCGCTGGCCGCGCACGGGCTGGCGGCCGAGCCGTCCCAGTCCCGCCGTCAGCCCGAACTGGACATCACACGCCCGCCGTCCGCGCAGCGGGCCACGGACGTCCCGCACCCGCTGGACGTGACACGGCACCGCGCTGTCAGCCGGCCGCTCGCGGGCCTGGCCGCTCCGTCGCGCGGCAAGGCGCTGGCCCGGCAGGCCGGGCAGCGTGGTTCTGCGCCTTTCTAAGCAAATATTCGGCTGGCAATAGAGAGCCATAGAACGGCCAAGAAGCCCCCCGGGTCCATCGCGGAACGGCACCCGGCCGGGTCCGCCCAGGCCCGCGACGGTGCGTCCAGGTCTGGGCCGCTAGGCCGGCTGAGAGCGCAGGAACTTGCCGAAATGCGGCACGGTAAAGGCGATGAGGCCACGTTCTGAGCTGTAGATCAGGCCCTTCTTGATCAGCCCGTCACGCGCAGGTGACAGGCTGGAGGGCTTACGACTGAGCTCTTCGGCAACCGCCGACGTCGGCACCGGGTCATCCCCGAGGCCGGCCATCGCCCGCATGTATTCGCGTTCGGAAGGGGTAGCCCGCTCGTACCTGCTGCCGAAAAATCCCACCGCGAGCTCCCCTTCAGCCTCGGGCGCCGCGACCCGCACGTCCTTCGCCGTCACCGGGCTGGCCGCCGCGACGTCCCAGGTCACCTTGCCGTAGGCCTGCACGAAGTAGGGGTAGCCGTCGGCTGCCTGGTACAGCGCGTCCAGAGCGCCCGGATCAAAGGTCACGTCCTCCCGTTGCGCCGGGGCGATCAGCGCCAGGTCGGCCGCGGAGCGCTCCAGCCGGTCGATCCGGACGTAGCGGAACAGCCGTTCGGAATAGCTCTTGCTCGCGGACAGCACGGACGGCAGGTGCGGCAGGCCGGCCCCGACGACGATCAGCGGGCCACCGTTCTGGGACAGCTCATGGCAGGCGGCACACAGGGCGGAGATGTCAGGCGCCGGCACGTCCTGCATTTCGTCGATGAACAGCGCGATCCCCACGCTCAGATCGGCGGCGACCGACGCGGCGTCGCTGAACAGTTCGGTCAGGTCGATCTCCAGATCGCCGGAGTCGGCGCGGCCGCGCGCGGCCGGCACGTCGATCCCGAGCTGGATGGTCACCGAGCTGCCCTTCGGCGCTTTCGGGTCGCGGAGCGCGAACGCCTTGAGCACGGCGAGGAACTGCTCGATCCGGTCGGGGGCGCGATGACGCGGGGCCAGCTCACGTACCGCCATGTGCAGCGCCGCCGCGACCGGGCGGCGGATCGACTGCTCGGGCCGCGCCTCGATTTTCCCGGTGCCCCACAGCCGCTGCATCGCCATCGAGCGGAACGTGTTGAGCAGGACAGTCTTGCCCACGCCGCGCAGGCCGGTCAGCACCATGCTGCGCTCGGGGCGCCCGCGGGCGACGCGTTCCAGCACCACCTCGAACTGGCTGATTTCACGGTCGCGTCCGGCGAGCTCGGGAGGCCGCTGGCCGGCGCCGGGGGCGTAGGGGTTTCTGACCGGGTCCACAGCATCGAACTCTATGCCGTGATCTAGGAAGATCCTTAGATTTCCGTAGACACCCCTACCGGCGTGTCGCGCTCAGCCAACGTTCGGATCCAGCGGAACGAGCGGGCACGGGCGGCGATCCCCGGCCCGGTCAGGACGGCGGCCGATGGCCGCCCTGGTTGAGCCGGGCCAGGAAGGCGTTGTAGGCGGCGAGCTGGTCGTCGTCCTGGTCGATGTCCGGACGGGCTGGCCTCGAGGGCCGGCCGGGTGGCCCGGGCTGGGTCGGCGTTCCGGGTGACGCGGCGCTCGCGGCCGCGGGCGATGCGCCCACGCCGGTCAGATGCTCGAGGTTGGCGCGGCGGGCCGCTTCGAGCCAGCCCCGGCCATCGTTGCGCTGGCCCTGCCGGGCCCAGGCGAGGAACGTGAACATGATCAGCACGAACATGATCGCGGAGCCGCCGACCCACATCACCGCGCCACCGATGTGCACATCGTCGACCGGGCTCGGCCCCCAGGTGCGGCCCCGCATACCGGAGGTCACCGGGAACGGGTCGCTGGAGTAGGAGCCCAGCGCCACCCCGGTGAACGCGTCCACTGGCATCGCGATGAACAGGAAGATCAGCCGGACCGGGTAGGAAAGCCGCCAGCGGATCGGCTCGCTGCCGACCAGCGGCAGCAGGTACAGGTAGCCGACGACGATGAAGAGCGCGAGCTCCGCGTCGTGCACCGCTCTGTTCGTCAGCACCAGGCCCGTGAAGCTGGTCAGGTGCAGGCCCACGATCGTCGCCGTGTACGCCGCGATACCGAACGGCGGCCAGGTGAGCGCAGCCACGACCCGGGATCGCAGCACCCTTTTCGCCCACGTATGCAACGGATTCCGGCTCGCGTGCAGCAACAGGGTCATCGGGCGGCCCGCGATCAGCAGCGCGGGGGCGACCATGATCAGCAGCAGGTGCTGGATCATGTGGTCCCAGAACAGCACGTCATCGTAGCTGCCCACACCGCTCTCGGTGGCCAGCACAACGACCAGTAGCCCGCCGAGGAATATCCCGGTGCGCCAGGGCGGCCACGGCCGGGCCGGGTGACGGCGCGCCACCCGGAGGGCGCCCCACAGGTAGAGGGCCGCGGCCGTCACGACGATGACCGTGACGACCGGTGCCCACTGCCAGCGGCCGAGTGCCTCCGACAAGCCAAACGGCGGGAGCGTCTCGCTTCCCATACGGCGAGACTACCTGTGCGGCGGCGGCTGCCCATGCCGGGCACCGCCTGACTGCTACTTGGCCGCCGTGAAGGAGGCGGTGGCCAGCACGGTGCCGTTCGGGGAGGTCAGCCGGGCTCCCGTCACGCTACCGGGATCGACCGGATCTGGGCTGCCCCAGGACCCGTACCCGCTGTACAGCCGGAATGATCCGATGGTGATGATCCGGCCGCCGGTGGCTTCGAGCTGGCAGACGACCGTCCCGGAACTCATGCTCGCGTCCGTATCCATCGCCATGTACAGCCAGCGCGGGTTGCCGTCGTAGAGGAAGATCTTGCCGGCCATCTGGTGGCTCGCCGTGAGCAGGGCCGCGGATCGCAACGGGGCCTGAGCGGTGCTACTGCCTCTCGTGGCTGGTGCCGACGTGACGCCGCGCAGTCCCCATCCTCCGAGCCCGCACGCCACCGCGGCCAGCAGGACCGCGGCGGTGGCCAGCATCCGGCGGGACCGCTTCGGCCGCTGGGGCGCAAGCCCGAGCCGGCCCATCACCCGGGTCTCGAATCCCGCCGGCGGTTCCTGGCCGGGCAGCAGGCCCAGCATTTCCTCACCGGTGAGCGACAGCTGACGGACGTGCTCGCGGCACGCGTCGCACTGATCGAGATGCTCGATCGCGTGCGCCCGCTCGCGCCCGGTGAGTACGCCGAGAGCCAGCTCCGCGGCGATGTCGCCGAACTCCTCGCAGGTCATTTCGTGTCGCTCAGTCATCGCCTACATCCTCCCGGAGGTAAGCCGAGCGCAGCTTCTCCATGCCGTCCCTGATGCGAGTCTTCGCCGTACCCAAAGGGATCCCCTCCGCCTCGGCGATCTGCCGCGCGGTCATGCCGTAAATCCCGGCCATCGCCACGGCGCGTCCCTGGCCCGCGGGCAGGGCCGCGAGAGCCCGGCGCACTCCGGCCGCGTTGTCATGCGCTACCGCGAACCGCTCCGGGGTATCGGTCATCGCAGTCAGCAGGCCCGGAAGATCCTGCGGGTCAACCGGAGCGGACGTACGCGCCCGGACGACGTTTACCGCCAGGTTATGGGCGATGGTCGTCAGCCAGGCCCGGACAGATCCGCGCCGCGAGTCATAGACCTGCGCGTGCCGCCAGGCCCGCTCGAAGGTCTGCTGCGCGATGTCCTCAGCCGTGGCCGGGTCGCCGATGACCGTCAGCGCGACGCCAAACACGACGCGCTGGAAGCGGCGGACAAACGCGAGCGAAAGATCGGCGTCACCCGTGCCGAGCCCGGCGAGGAGCGTCTCGTCCGGCAGCCGGTCCGCTGGGATCCCCATCCTCTGCACACTGTCCCATACGGGCCCGCGGCGTCGATGGATTGCCGTTCCGCCCTTCAAATTTCTCCCATTTCCTGGCATATTGTCAGTCCGCCCACGGCTGGGCGGGCACGCCCCGCCCACCTGGCCGCCGCCATGGCCGCCGGCTGGCCTGGTGCAGGTCATTCCGGGCCTTCTCTCATCTGCGTCTCCTGGCTGGGGTGTCCGCGGCCGCGGTGTTGACCACGCCGAGGAGCAGGCTGCCGCCTACCAGCCGGTGGGCTGATGAGCGGAGATGAGGCCGGACGGTGATGCGCACGGAAAAGGCTCCTTCTGAGAGAGCTGGGTTGTTTCCCTTAACTACGGCGATCAGGACAAATGGGATTGCAGATCGGGGACGGCCGCAGCTCAGGCGCCCCCAGGTGCCCCGTGGCCGGTGGTCTTCTTTGCTATTTCCGCACCGGTGATTACTCTCCGGTGATAGCCCCATTTCAGCTGCTTCGGGCAAAATGAGGGCGATGAAATGCGAGATTACGCAGGTCAACGGGGACGGAACGATCCGCCGTGCGGTGCTGGACACCACCGGCCGTCGGGACGCCGCGCGCTGGGAGCGCCTCGCCGAACAGGCCAGGCTGGATCTGCCGCCGCCGTACCGGCCGCATCCCGGCGAACCGGTCTATGAGATCGCGGCCGACGAACGCGTCGCCCAGGTCGCCGAGGGGGATCTCGTCGGCCCGCTTCGCGACCTGGTCCGCGCCGTCTTTACCGACGGCTGGCAAATTAGCTGATCACACCCGCGTCGACCCCGACCGGTCCAAAGGTCTCGCTCGATGCTCTGCGGCTACCTCCACAACGGCAGGCTGACCGAGGCCGGCAATGGCGGGTATGCCGGTGGCGATCCCGCCTGCGGAATGAGCGCCGACGGCCGGACCCTGGTCGCTGACGACGCCGAGTTGGTCGCCGCGGGGGCGGGTAGCTGGCCGTCACCAGAGAGCATGACCCGGTTCCTCAGCCTGCCCACTGGTACGACAGGAACAACAGCCCCACCACGGCGGCGAGCGGCGCGCTCACGCTGAGGTACACGTACCGGACCCATGTCCGGCGCGCTTCCAGCCCGGCGAGCGCGATCCAGACCGGGAACAGCACCAGGAGCGTGCGCGGGCAGGCCTGGTACCAGGTCTGCGTGCCGAGCGCGAGCGCGGCGAGCCCGCAGTACACGGCCTCGGGCCAGCGGCGCCACCACAGGAACGCGAGCGTGGCCAGGAGCATCGCGGCCATCGCGGCCAGCTCCAGCTGGAACTCGAACGCGTAGGCGGCGCTGAACGGGTGCCGGAACGCCGCCCACCAGGTGGTCTTCAGTGCCTGGATCGGTGTGGCCAGGTGCAGGTCCCAGCCGGCCTGCTGCGCCTTGGCCCAGGCGTCCCAGGTGCCGGTGCACGCCGTCAGGTAGATCTCGTAGGCCGCCGGTCCGGCGAGGGCGCAGCAGGCTTTCCCGGCGTTCGCCAGACGCTGCCCGCGCGGTCCGGTCAGGGCCATCACGGCCAGCGCCGGGATCATGAAGACGGCGTCCGGACCCACCAGCCCGGTCAGTCCCGCCACCAGCGCGGCGCGCCACCACCGGCCGCGGGTCGCGGCGTGCCAGGCCGGGATCGCGAGCGCCAGGAACAAGCACTCGGTGTACCCGACCAGCAGAAAGATCGCGGCGGGTGCGGTCAGGAGGTAGAGCACCGCACGGCGCCCCCCGGCGAGCCGGGACAGCGAGATGACAGCAAAACAGCCCGCGACGCCCGCGACGACCAGCTCGGACAGCACCCAGCTGCGCAGGATCAGGTGCACCACCGCCAGCGTCATCGGGTAGCCGGGAAAGAACACGGTGTTGTTCGCCGTTGAGTGCGGCGAGAAGTAGCCGTACTGGGCGATGTTCCGCAGCAGGGCCGCATCCCAGTGTTCGTACACCCCGGTCAGCGGCGCGTGGCCGGGAGTGGTGCGGTACACCCACGCGGCCGCCCAGGCGAGGACGAAAAGGGCCAGGTGCGCGGCGGCCCACATGCCGAGCGCGGCCCGGTCGCCGGGGCTGAGATCCAGCAGCCACCAGGCGGCCCGGCCGGCAGGCCGCCTGGCCCGATGGCGCGGCTGACTTCGGTATGGGTCGACCCTGGCCACTGATGCCCCGCTGCAGCATCGGCCCCCCGGAGCAACTCGGTCCAACCGTGATGGCGCTCGCCGAAGTTCCCCGGTGGTGTTCGGCGAAATGCCCCGCTTGGTTGTGCATTACAGTACACAGTTGATCACTGATCGTCACTTACTTTGCGGCTGTAACGACGTGGCTTGATGGTGTGGTGACGCTAGCTGCGGCGGGCGGGACGAGCCAGGCGACGATGGCGACGGGCTGCCGACTGTGCGTCCATCTCCGGCGTTCCGGGTCGGCCGGGTATGTCCGGCCGACCCCACAAAGCGCGTTCGTGCAAGTCAGCGGAGGGCGTGGGATTCGGAGCGCCCCGCCGGAGGCGTCACGGCCGTTCGTTGCTCGTTATAGGGATGCGGAGGGAACCCGCCGGTGATGGGTTGCTGGTGTATGGCGTGGTGGCGGCGAGGTCGGCGTGGGGGTGGGCCGGATGTGGGTGCTGGCGCCCTGGGCTCGGGGCGGCTGAGCCGTGCTGGGTCTGCTGTGGCGCTGGAGGTGCCCCGGTCGCGGCGCCGGTGCCTATGGGGAGCGTAGTCAGCGGATATCCCTGAAAATGCTCCCGGTAGGCGGGCGCCGGCGAGGTCGGCGTGGGGGTGGGCCGGATGTGGGTGCTGGCGCCGGGCTGGGCTCGGGGCGGCTGAGCCGTGCTGGGTCTGCTGTGGCGCTGGAGGTGCCCCGGCCGCGGCGCGGGTGCCTATGGGGAGCGTATTCAGCGGATAGGCAGCGTCGGTTATTTACCTGGCATTGCATGATTTGGGTGGCAGGATTGCGCTATGGGTACCGATGATGCGCTGGTGGCGGTGCTGGCGGATAAGTTCGCGGAGTACCGGCCGCATACGGATGAGCGGGGCTGGCGGCTGTACCTGGGGTCGGAGGCGCGGGCGCAGGCAGCGCTGCGGGACTGCGGGCTGGCCGCGGCGGCGGCCGTGGTCGCGAGGGCGGCCGGGGTGTCGCGGGCAACGGTGATGGCGGGTGCCGGTGAGCTGGCCGGCGGCGCGGAGCCGTGGCCGGGGCGGTCACGGCGGCCGGGCGCAGGCCGGCCGGAGGCCGCGAAGGCGCAGCCGGGGTTACAGGAGGTGTTCCTGCAGGTCGTGGATGAGGGCACCCGCGGGGATCCGATGACGGAGATCACGTGGTGCTCGCTGTCGCTGCGGGACATCGCGGGCCGGGTGGCCGCGCGGGGCTTTTCCTGCGGGAAGGACGCGGTCGCGCGGCTGATGCGCGGGGAGGGCTACAGCCTGCAGTCGCCGGCGAAGGTGCTGGAGGGCAGGCAGCACCCGGACCGGGACGCCCAGTTCCGGCACATCAACGCGAAGATTACGGGGTTCCGCGATACCGGGGATCCCGTGATCAGCGTGGACACGAAAAAGAAGGAGTACATCGGCCCGTTTCACCGGGACGGCCAGACGTGGCGGCCGAAGGGGAACCCGGTAAAGGTCGGCGACCACTCCTTCCCCGGTCAGGACACGGCCCGGATCGCCCCCTACGGGATCTATGACATCACTGCCAACCGCGGGTTCGTGTCGGTCGGCACCAGCTGCGACACCGGCGCGTTCGCGGTGAACGCGCTGCGCCTGTGGTGGCAGCAGGAAGGCGCTGCCCGCTACCCGCACGCCACCCGGCTGCTGGTCACCGCCGATTCCGGCGGCTCCAACGGCGCCCGCTGCCGGCTGTGGAAAGACCAGCTGGCTGTCCTCGCGGCGCAGACCGGGCTGCGGATCGAGGTGTGCCACTTCCCGCCCGCCACGTCCAAGTGGAACAAAATTGAGCACCGGATGTTCTGCCACGTCACCAGGACCTGGCGCGGCCGGCCCCTGATGACCGTCGATGACGCCGTCGCCGGGATCGCCGCCACCGTCACGCCGGCGGCCGAAGTGCACCGCCGTCCGCGACGATAACGTCTACCCCGCCGGGATCGAGATCAGCGACGCGCGGATGACCTGCCTGCAGGACCGCGTCCTGGAGCGGGATCCCTTCCACGGCGAGTGGAACTACGCGTTCCTGCCCGCCCCCCGGCCCGCCCCGGAACCGGAGCCCGCCCCCGAACGCCCCGGCCGCGTCCCGCGCGATGCCCTGAACCACCCCGCGCTGACCGGTATGCAGCCCGATGACCTGGAATCGGTGGCCGCGGCCCTGGAAATCCCGTTCGCCGCCCGCCGCGAGCAGCAGAACTACACCCACCGCGGCGGCCGCCGCGTCAACGCCGTCCGCAACGGCGGCGCCCCCAGCCGCAACCGCAGGCTCGACGTCACCGACCACATCCTCGCCGCCCGCCTCCGCGGCCACCTGAACCTGCCCACCCGGGCCATCGGCGTCCTGCTCGGCGTCGATCCCGCCACCATCAGCCACGCCACCATCCTGACCGCCGAACTCCTCGCCAGCGCCCGCGTCCCGCTGCCCGCCACCGCCCCGCCGCCAGCCGTCCTCCCCCGCACCCCAGCCGCACTCCTGCAATACGCCGCCGCGGCCGGCAGCACCCTCACCATCCCGGAAAACGGCCAGACCATGCCAGAACACTTCAAACCACGCCAGCGACGGCCCACGACACGCCCGAAACCGCCAACTTAAAAACAGACCCTGCCATATCCCTGAAAATGCTCCCGGTAGCCGGGAGCGCCGGTGCCGGGCCGCCGGGTACGGCCCGGCGAATGACTCAGCAGTCACCGCAGCACCAGGGGCACCTGGTTACCGGGCCAGGCCACAGCGCCCGCGGCGGCGGTGCGCGGCGCGGGGGCGGTGCGCGGCGCGGGGGCGGGCCGATCGGGGGCGGCGGCGAAACGAGCGCAGCTGGCCGTCCTGCGGTAGACCACGCGGGCGCCGGAGACGGGCACGGCCCGCTCCGCCCCGGCCCGCGCGACCTGCCTCTCCCGGCGCCTGCCTTTCCCCAGCCAGCGCGGCCTGTCACAGCGGCCGCGCTAGCCTTACGGCCGCACAGCTGCGCCACCCACCCGATAACCAGGCGGCGGCCCCGTGTGCTTGGGCTGGTTCGTTCCGCATCCCTATGACCCGCCGCACGTGCGCTTATCTCCTCTTCGACGGTCTCCGCTCGTCGCGCTGACCTCAGCATCCGGCGATTCGGCATCTTCCCGTAACGGTCACGCCTCCCGTCCCTGTTCCTGGCAAGAGGGCCGTGCTGGCGCAGGGTGGAATCTTGGTCGACTATCGTTCGTGGGCGGCCTTGGAGCGGGGTCGGCGGCCCTGCTGCAGTGGAGGCCAGGAATGCTGGCAATTCGGGCGGAGCGTGCCTTTGACGGTGAGCGCCTCGTGCGCGGAGGCGTGGTCGTCTTGCTTGCTGAGGGACGCATCGTCGCAGTAGGACGGGATGCCACGGTCTGCCAGCCGATGTCGAGTTGGCGCACTTCCCGGCTGACCAGGTGCGTCCCGGGTGGTACCCCCACGTCCAGCTCGCGTGCGCCGCCCGGGTGCCCTCGATCGGCTCCCCGAGTACGACGACCCGGGGTTGGCCGGGGTGATCAGCAATTCGTTAGCGGGTCAGCTCGCCGCCGGTGTGACGTCGGTCCGCGACCTGGGTGACCGCCGGGCAGCGGTGCTGGACTGGAGGAGCCGGACCAGTACGCCGGCCGGCCCGCACTCAGCGGCGCCGACAATCGTGGCATCGGGGCCGCCCATCACCAGCCGCGACGGGCATTGCGCGAACATGGGCGGGGAGGCGACCGGGCCGGAGCAGCTTCGGGCTGTGCGCGGCCGCGTCCAGCACGAGTCCGCCCTGGTCGAGGTGTGCCAGTCGCGGGGTCATGACGCCGGGCTCATACCCGCTGCTGTGCCAGTTCACAGCTGGTAGAGCGGCGAGTAGCGTGGAGAAGGCGCATGCGGCCGGGTTGCCGGTGACCGCGCACGTGCACGGCCAGCCAGAGATCGGCCAGGCGGTGGAACGCGGCGGATGACGGCATCGAGCACTGCACCTGCCTGACCCCGTCGGGCATCCAGATGCCTGACCGGTTGCTGGAGCGGCTGGCCTCCCGCGAAACTGTGGTGTGTCCGCCGCTGGGCCGGGCGGCCGGATCGCACCACCGGCCGCGGTCCTTGCCATCAGGCAGCGCACCGGCGGGACCTGGGAGGCGCGGAAGCCCATGCGGCCCGGATGCACGGGGCAGGTGTGCGGCTGATCTCCGGCAGCGACGGGGGCATCAGCCCGCGAAAGCCGCACGGAGTTCTACCCGAGGCAGTCGCGGATCTCGTGGCCGGAGGCGTATCGACCGCCGACGCGCTGGCCGCCGCCACCTCGTGCGCGGCCCAAAGCTGCGGGCTGGGCGAACACAAGGGCCGCCTGCGCGCAGGCTATGACGCCGACCTGCTTCTCGTGGACGGGAACCCGCTGAATAACATCGGCGCCCTTCGCCGCGTCGCCGCGGTGATCCTGAACGGGGCCATCGTCGACAGGACCGCGGACATAGAAGAGGGGCCGGCGTGACCCGGCTTCTGTTCTGCAGGATCTCAGGTAATCGCCGAGCCCGCCGAGCTGATCGAGCCCTACAGCTCTTCAAGCAGGTGCCCGACGCTCTAGATGACTGATTCCAAGGTCAGTGGTCGTAAGACACCAGCGATCGCAGGACGGGCTGCCCGGTGGTGTCGTTGTGCCAGATCGCGGCGGTCAGGGCCAGGATGCGCTGCAGGACGCGGACCATCACTCCGCCGGGCGTGTGGCCGCCGTGCCGTTCCAGGTCAAGCTGGCCTTTGAAGGTGTCGTTGACCGATTCGATGATCTGGCGCAGCGGCTTGAACAGGTGCGCGCCGGCCCGGGCGGGCTCGCCCTTGCGGGCGGGCCGCAGCAGCCTGATCCCCTCGCAGGCCATGGCTGCCTCGAAGGCGGCACCGTAGTAGTTCTTGTCGCCGATGAGGGTCTGGCCGGGCCGGGCGATGACCAGGTCCGGGCGGCGGTGAACATGCCGGCCAGCACCTCGCGCTCGTCCGCCTTCGCGCCGGTCAGGGCGAAGGCGACGGGCAGGCCCTGCAGGGTGCACACCAGGTGCAGGCGCAATCCCCAGAAGTAGCGCGAGTGACTGGCGCAGTACCCGTACTCAGCCCATCCGGCCAGCTCAGAACGCTTGGCGGTCTCACGGGAGCGGCCGCACTCCACCGGGTCGAACGACGACCCACACGTCGTCGGTCCATACGGTGGTATCGGAGGCCAGGACCCGGATACAGGACCGGATCATCGGCGCGGCGGCGCGCAGGCGCTTGTTATAGCCGCTGCTCAGGTACGGGACAGTGCCGCAGTGAGCGCGGGCGTGCCGCAGCCAGCTGTCCTCGCAGGTGAACCCCAGCGGGCCTGCATCACGGCAAGGGTGACCAGCTCCTCGTCACTGAGCTGCGGTCAGATGCCCGCCTCCGGCCGCCACGGCGCGAGCTGCGGCGATCCCTTCAGCAGGTCATCAGTTCTCACGTACAGTGCGGTAGCGAGGGTGTCCATGTCAGTCGTCACAAACTGATCTTGGACGCCCTCGCCTCGTATCCACCAGGAATCCCTTGGAATTGGTCGTCTAGACGCGCCTCGAACGTCCATAGCAACCGTGACGACGTTCGCGCGCCAGCACAACTGTGCACTTCCACCCTGCCCCACCACCCTAACCCCGCACCCACCGGTCAGCACGGCTCCAGCCGCGCGACCTGCGATCCAACGGCGCGCCACGCCAGTGGCGCATTATTTCTAGTACCGGATCAGGTTGGTGGTCGGGTCGTTGACCGCGAGGTGGATTGCGCGGTTGTGTGGTGCGCGCCGTGCCCGTAAGCCGTAGCTGCCCTTGGTGGTGCCGTACCACGACTGCGCGAGTGTGATGCTGATCTTGGTGTACTTGTAGTTGCTGCCGTAAGCAGGATGTTGACCGGCCGTTCCGGTAGCTGCCCATCCGTCCCCAGTGTACTTGCCGGTACCGTTGACCTGGTTCTTACCGATCTTGGTCCACTTCACCGCGTACACGCCGCCGTCACCCAGCGGCAGGTAGCCGAACCTGCCGGTCATCGGATCGGCGTTCTGGAGCTTGTAGTTCGTAACCTTGTCGTTCTCGTTCCGCTCGACCACGACCGCTTTGACGGCGTGCCCCGACCGAAGCCGATCTGGGCACGCCGCGTCCGTTCCCCGCAGGCCAACGCTGGCTGCGACCACGCTTGCAATCTTCCGCATGTCTACCTCCATGCGTTTCGCTTGGCGACCTCGAACATGCGGGCCGCGATATCTTCCGGTATCTCAAGATTCATATCCCGGCTGAGCTAGTGGAGGCCGAGACGAGCTACCGCAACGCCCCGTCTTCCGGACCCCGGTCCCGGAGGCCTCACTGCACGCCGAACTGCACGCCACATCCTTGAGCTTTTGCTGGTAGTAGAGCTTGGCCGACGTGAGGAACTCGTCCAGGATGTACAGGCTGATGCCGATGCTGACGGCGGCACCAAAGAGAGGAACGAACCCGACAAGAGCCTTGGCGCCAATTTGGCTGGATCTTGGCCGAGATCTTGCCGAGATCTTGCCGAGGACATGGCCAAAGATCGGCTGAAGCATACTGCCGACCGGTCCGGCACCGGCACTGATGGCCGCTCCGGCCACCCCGCCGATGTCGGCTGCGGCGGCTTTGACGCCGAGCTTGAAACCCAGAGCCAGGACCTTGGCTCCGAAAGCCGCGTAGGCAATGGAGTCCACGATGACGACACCCCCTGCTGCCGCGGCGAGCACACTCTTGTTGATGGCACCGCTCCACAGAGCGAAGATGGCCGTGAGATCAGCCTCGGCGTCGATCTTGGCGCCCACTAGTTCACCGGTTCCGATGGCCCCGCGGCCCATCAGGCGGAACAAGTAGGGCAACTCAAGGACGATGCCTGCTCCATGCAGTCCGGGATGACCGACGTGCCAAGCGCCGCGCCGCCGATGCGGGTCTGTAGATGCCTACTCCACTGCTGGACAGTTTCGTACTCGCGGGCCTCGCCGTGGCGGATTGGGCGCTGCTGCTCAACCGGTTGATTGAGGCTTGGAGGATCTCCGCCACCTGGTTTTCTCTTTTGTGGCCAATTGCCAATGCTGTTGCGCTCATTGGATTTCCCTTCCCCTGGCTATGCTCCTTTGCGGGCTTAACTGCTTTTACGACCGATCTCGCCGGGATAGTTCACATTCGGTCCGGCAATTCGAAATCACTGTTCGACGCGGGTGTGCCTCGGCGGGGAAAGCGGCGACGGTCGATCGAAGGACTCCCTGACCCCCTGTGAGCAGGGATTCTCAAACATACTGAGACAGTTAGCTACCTACAGGCATCAGAAGGGAGTTCAGGTCACCACCGGCGTGCCAGCCGTCCAGCCCGGTTGAAAAAAATCGTGGCGGGCGTGAACCGTTCGGTGGGCGGGCGTCGTAATAACCTTATTGGGGCCATCAATGAGCGTTTTATCAGCCCCAAAATGTGCGCGAGTCCGCTATGGGCGTCATTCTGTGACGTCCGCGATCTATGGCACGAATCTTCAGCGCTAAATGGCGGCCCGGTAGATGTCAGCGGCGCCCTGATCAGCCCGCACAAAGCGCTCCGATCCCCCGGCAGCGCAGTCAATCGTGGTGACCAAGGTTGAGTAGCCGCATAGCACCACCGCGAACCGCACGCAGCGGCTCATCCCATGACGGTGGGCGAACGGCCCCTGACCGACGTAAGTCCTAGTCAGGGGCCATTTTTCGCTGGACAGTGCGGAGGGCGTGGGATTCGAACCCACGATGAGTGTCACCACCCATAGCGGTTTTCAAGACCGCCGCCATCGGCCACTAGGCGAGCCCTCCTAGCCGCGGTAAGGCCCGGATCAGGACTGTCGTGCTACCAGCTGAACCGTGACCGGCCCGCAGCTCGATACTAGGTCCGCGTGAGCGGCCCAGTGTCGGCTCCCAGCCTCTCATATGCCGTGACCCCCCAACGCCCGCGCGATCCGTTCCTTGTCGGCCAGTCCCGGTCCTCGGGCGGCGAGGCATACGGCGTTCCAGGGAGGCTGGTGAAACTATGGTGGCTGTGACAATCAGCGCGCCTGGGGAGCCCCGAGTTGCCTCGGCAAGCGCGATAAGCCGGGCGGCCAGCTTTCCCCGGCTGCGCTACATGGGCTCCAAATACCGCCTCATCCCGCACCTGGCCGAAGTCTTCGCCGAGGTGGGCGGCGCGACCGCCCTCGATGCGTTCTCCGGCAGCGGGGTCGTGTCCTACCTGCTGAAGACGCTGGGCTACCAGGTCACCGCCAACGACTTCCTGAACTTTCCCGCGGTCATCGCCCGAGCCGCCGTGGTCAATCAGGGCGAGACCCTGACCGGCGAGGACATCGCAGCGATCTGCGGGCCGGCCGCGGATGACCGTGATTTCATCCAGCGCACGTTCGACGGCCTGTTCTTCACCGGCGAGGATCGGCAGTTCCTCGACTCTGCGTGGTCCCACATCGAGAAGATGACCGGGATGAAGCAGGCGCTGGCCATCTCAGCGCTCGTCCTGTCGGCGGCGCGCAAGCAGCCCCGCGGGGTCTTCACCGTCACCGGCCTCCGCTACGACGACGGGCGCCGTGACCTACGGCTGCCGCTGCGGGAGCACTTCCGGGAGCGGGCCGCCGAGTACAACCGGGTGGTCTTCGACAGCGGGCAGCCGTGCACCGCCATCGCTGGCGATGTCTTCGACCTCGGCACCCAGCCGTTCGACCTGGTCTACCTAGATCCGCCGTACGCCCCGCCCCGGGACGACAACTGCTACATCAAGCGCTACCACTTCCTGGAGGGGCTGAGCACCTACTGGCGCGGCCAGCAGATCATGGAGAGCACCCGGATCAAGAAGCTCCCTAAGCGGTATACGCCTTTCTCGTATAAGCACAGCGTCACCGATGCACTGCGCCGGACCATCAAGCAATTCGAGGACTCCGTCGTCGTGCTGTCCTACTCCTCCAACGCCGTCCCAGATGCGGCCACCATTGAGGCCCTGGTGCGTGAGGTTAAGGACGACGTGCAGGTCCGCCCGATCGACCACACTTATTCATTCGGGACGCATGCAGCGGCGCAGCGGCGTGCCGTGTCGGAGTACCTGTTCATCGGGCGGTGACCGGGATGCCGGAGATCCCCTGTTTCCGGATCAGGGATGCGCCGGGGCGGACCGCTGCAGGACGCGGCGGGGCCACGCCAAGCCGTCGCCGACCGTGGCCGCCAGCCTCAGGTACGCCTCGGTCGTCGCCGGGCTGAGCTGCTCCAGCTCCACCTCGGCCCCCTCCTCCAGGTGGGCGTCGTAGGGTATCCGGACGACCGCGCGGCACCGGCTGGCGAAGTGCTGCTCCAGCCGGTCCAGGTCCACGGTGCTCTTGTTGCGCGGGCGGACGGTGGAGAGCACGACCACGGCGTTGCGCACCAGGTCGCCGTAGCCGTGCGCGTCGAGCCAGTCCAGCGTCGCGCTGGCGGACCGGGCCCCGTCCACGGACGGGGAGCTGACCAGCACGATCTGATCGGCGAGGGTGAGCACGCCGGTCATCGCCGAATGCAGCAGCCCGGTTCCGCAGTCGGTGAGGCAGATCGAGTAGTAGTGCTCCAGGACCCGGGCGATGTCGCAGTAGTCGGCCTCGCTGAACGCCACGGACACGCCGGGATCCCGGTCCGAGGCCAGCACCTCCAGCCTGCTGGAGGCCTGCGAGGTGAAGGCCCGCACATCCGCGTAACGGTGCACCTGCCGCCGTTCGTTCAGCAGATCCCGGACGGTGGCCGACGTCTCCAGCCGCACCTTGTCCGAAAGCGTGCCCCGGTCGGGGTTCGCGTCTACCGCGATGACCCGGTCGCCGCGCAGGGTGGCGAGCGTGGCTCCCAGGCCGACGGTCGTCGTGGTCTTGCCGACGCCGCCCTTGAGGCTCATGACCGCCACTCGGTGGTGGCCGCCGGCGACCGGCGTACGGGCGCGCCAGATGAGCTCCCGGCGGCGCTGCGAGCTGGCCGACTCACCAACCCGGACCAGTCCGCCGGTGGCCCGGAACACGGTCCGCCGCCAGCCGGAACCCGGCGCGGGGCGCTTGCCCTGCAGCAGGGCCTCTGCCGTCAGGCTGTCCGCTGTCTCCCCTTCCTGCAGAGCGTCGGCGTCCGCTCCCGGCGGCGGGTACTCCTCCTCATCCGGGCCGGGCCTCAGCGGGGTGCCCGGCCTCAGGCCGGATACCATGCCGCGCTGGCCGGCCGCCGGTTGCGGGCGCCCGGCCTGGGCCGGGCCGCCGTAACCCGGTCCCGGCGGCCGGACGCGGCCAGCCCTGGCGTCCCGGGCGGCCGGGCTGGACGGCCGCGGGGCGGGATGTCTGCCGTTTCCGGCCCGCGCAGCCCGGTGAAGCGCTGGCCGCCGTTCTCCGCGGCCACGCTCTGCTGCTGTCCGATCGGGCCTTCGGGCCCCCGGTAGCCGCCGTCCGGCCGCCCCTGTTCCGGGGCGGGCGCGGCGAGTTCCTCATCGCGAGCGGCGTCGTCGTGGTGGTGGACCGGCTGCTCGTGCGGCTCATTTTGGTAGGCCTGCCCGGGGACGCCCGGGTCGGGTAGCGGCTCTACCGGGGGCGGCGGTGGGGCCAATCCGTAGGCCTGCGGGGAGGGCAGCCCGTAGTCGATGACCGGATTCGCGGCCGCCTCGTCCTCCGGGCCGTACGGCCGGTAGGCGGGGTACGGCGAAGCCGCGCCGTGACCTCCCTGCCCGCCCGCGCCGCCCGGGGGCTCTTGGGGCAGTGGCGGGTACGGCGATACGGACGGGTAGCCGTGCTCGGCAAAACCGCTGAGTCCCGGCTCGGCGGCATCGTGGCGCTCCCCGTTGTCCGCCAGCCGGTAAGGCGGCGGGCCCTGCGGGTGCACCGAGGAGAATGGGTTGGGGCCAGGCGGCAGGTAAGGCTCGAAGTCGTCGTCCTGGTGCTCGTCAGCCGGCCCAGTCGGCCCATCCGGCTCCGCCGTGCCCGGCAGGGCCAGGCTGGCGTCGTTGTCGGGCCCGGCGGCCGAGGGGTCTGGCTGCTCGGCGTCCGCGCCGGACTTTCCGTTGTCCTTGTGCGGCGCGGGTGGTCCTGCGGGCATATCGTCACGCGCGTCTTCCGCCGCCTCAGCAGGCTGTTCGCGGTCCTTGGTCGCCACAGGCCGCTCCCCCGTTTCCTCATAATGGGAAATGTCAACCCTGTGCTGGCAGGGTCTGGTTGCTTACAGCGGAAGCCTAGGCCACGCGCGTTCGTTGCCATAGAGCTAGGCGTTCATCACTCGCCGTCATACCCATACCGAAAATACATGCAGGAGTGATATATGCGGGCAGTGGTCATCACCGAACCGGGTGGGCCTGAGGTGCTGGAATGGCTGGAGGTACCGGATCCGGAGCCGGGGCCCGGCGACGTCCTCATCGAGGTGGCTGCCGCGGGCCTCAACCGGGCCGACCTGCTGCAGCGCCAGGGGCTGTACCCGCCGCCGCCCGGCGCACCGCCCTATCCGGGGATGGAGTGCTCGGGCCGCATCGCGGCGGTCGGCGCGGAGGTGACCGGGTGGAAGCCCGGAGACGAAGTGTGTGCCCTGATGGCCGGCGGCGGCTACGCGGAGATGGTCACGGTCCCCGCCGGGCAGGTGCTGCCCGTCCCGGACGCGCTCGGCGTGGTGGATGCGGCGGGGCTGCCCGAGGCGACCTGCACCGTATATTCGAACGTTTTCCAGGTAGGCGGCCTGGCGCCTGGTGAGACGCTCCTCGTGCACGGCGGCGCGAGCGGGATCGGCACCGTGGCCATCCAGCTGGCCAAGGCGAATGGCGCGCGGGTGATCTGCACGGCCGGGACGGCAGAGAAGCTGGCGCGCTGCCGGGCGCTCGGCGCCGACGTCGCCATCTCCTACCGGAACGAGGATTTCGTCGAGGTCGTCAAGGATGTCACCGGGGGAGCTGGGGCGGACGTGATCCTCGACATCATGGGCGCGAGCTACCTGTCCCGCAATCTGTCGGCCCTCGCGACCGGCGGCCGCCTCGTGATCATCGGGCGGCAGGGCGGCAACCGCGCGGAGCTCGACCTCGGCGTCCTGCAGGGCAAGCGGGCCAGCATCCATGCCACCACGCTGCGGTCCCGGCCTGTGGCGGAGAAGGCCGCCATCGTGTCGGCGGTGCGGGAACATGTCTGGCCGCTGGCTGCCGCGGGCAAGCTGGTCCCCGTGATCGATCAGCTGGTCCCGATGACCAGCGCCGCCGAGGCGCACCGGATCCTCGAGGCCGGCGACCAGACCGGCAAGGTATTGCTGGTGAGATGAAAGGAGAGGGCGCCGCGGCCGGAGCATCGGCCCGGTGACCCGGCTCGGCAGATCAGTGCGATGCACAAGTCGGCAGATCAGTGCGATACACAAGGAAGATGAGTAACGGGATGAACGCAGACTTCGGAAATCGACCCAACGTGGTGGTGGTCGGCCCGAACGGGCTGCCCGTCGAGGGCGCCTCGCCGGACGAGGACGCCGGGCAGCCGGGCAGCTCGGAACGGTCGGTAACGGAGATGGTCGAGCAGCCGGCCAAGGTTATGCGGATCGGCAGCATGATCCGCCAGCTGCTGGAAGAGGTCAGGGCGGCGCCGCTGGACGAGAAGAGCCGGGCCCGCCTCCGGGAGATACACGAAAGCTCGATCAAGGAGCTCGAGGACGGGCTCGCGCCCGAGCTGGTCGAGGAGCTGGACCGGCTGTCCCTGCCGTTCGCCGAGAACGAGCTGCCGAGCGAGGCCGAGCTGCGCGTGGCCCAGGCGCAGCTGGTCGGCTGGCTGGAGGGGCTGTTCCACGGAATCCAGACGACCCTGTTCGCCCAGCAGATGGCGGCACGAGCGCAGCTGGAGCAGATGCGGCGGGCGCTGCCGCCCGGCCTTTCCCAGATGCCGCCAGAAGAGATGGGCCGTCCGGGACCGCCTGGCGCCTCCGGCCCTTACCTGTAACTCCGTTAGCCGCCGCAACGGCAGCCGCGACGGCCTGCCGCCATCAGCAGCCGCCGCGCAGGCGGTCCAGCCACTCGGCCGCGGCGGCAAACTCGGCGTCAGACGTCCCGCGGGGCATTTGTGTCTGGCCGCCGTCGCAGCGTGGATAGCTGCCCAGGAACCGGACGTCGGCGCAGAGCCGCCGCAGGCCCATCAGGGCCTCGCCCACCCGCGCGTCCGCGATGTGCCCTTCACAGTCGATGAAGAAGTAGTAGCGCCCCAGCCCGTCGCCGGTCGGCCGCGACTGGATCGTCGTCAGGTTGACCCCGCGCACGACGAACTCGGTGAGGATCTCGGTCAGCGCGCCCGCGTGATCGTTGGCCAGGAACGCCGCCAGGGTAGTGCGATCGGCGCCGGTCGGCTCGGGCAGCCGCGCGGCCTGGGCCGCCACGACGAACCGGGTGACGGCGTTCTTCCGGTCATGGACTTCGTGGGCGAGCACCTCGAGTCCGTAGCTGGCGGCGGCGAAGGCACCCGCCAGCGCCGCGTCGATCTTCCCCTCCGAGGCCTGGCGGGCCGCCTCGGCGTTGGAGGCGGCCGGTACCCACTCCGCACCGGGGAGATGGCTGGCCAGCCAGCGCCGGCACTGGGGCTGGGCCTGCGGGTGACCGCTCACCGTGCGGACGTCCGCCAGCCTGGTCCCCGGGCGGCCCAGCAGCGCGAAGGCGATCGGCAGCTGCAGCTCGGCCTGGATCTGCAGGTCACCGCCCGCGGTCAGGTCGTCGAGGGTCGCGGTGACGACGCCTTCCACCGAGCTCTCGATCGGGACCACGGCGCGGTCCGCGGTACCAGCCCGGACCGCGGCAAGAGCGGCCTGGATGGTCGGGCAGGGCAGCGGCTGGGCGCCGGAGGCGGCGTCCAGCGCCCGGAAGGCCGCTTCGGTGAAGGTGCCCTCCGGCCCCAGGTAGGCGTAACGCTCGGTCATAGTCTTTAGATGCTAGTCCCGCCGCCGGGACACAGCTATGCGCGCCTATTCCGCTGTATAGCAAGTCAGCCGATCGGGCGCTATACAGCCCTAGAATTCCCGATCGGCGTGCCGTCCCGCGTCCCGGCAGCCCAGGGCGGAGCCGGTCGCCCCGGTACCGGGACCGACACGGGCGCTTCCGCGCTGGGCAGGCCCGCGCCCAGCCGCGCCGAACGGACCGCCTTTTCCTCTTCGGGCGACAGTTCCTGCGTACCGGACCCGCCCAGGACGATCTTGGCGTAGGTGCGGGTCTCGGAGCGGCCGTTGATCGAGCTGAGCACCACCCCGTCGCCGGCCGCGTTGAGGAGCGCGACAGAGAACGAGAGCTGACCGGACATCTCGCGCAGTGCGTCGTAACGTACGACAGCCAGGTCACGCAGGGCCCGCGGGTCCACGGTACCCCGGGATCCGGCACGGCCCTGGATCAGCTCGGCGCACTCGGCGACCGCCCGGGCCGTGTACGTGCGCGCACTGACGGCCAGGAAGATGCCGAGAGCCCCGGCAAGCAGCCCGAGCACCAGGCAAGTGTCAGTAATCACGTTCCGTACTATAGCGATTACAGATTGTTTAGGTTCGCACATCAGCCGAGCTGCCGGGCGCCCGGTTGCCGGTCTGGACGTTGCCCTGACCTGGCGCCGCAGAGGCAACCCGGGCAGCCGCCACTCCCGTTCCGTTCGCCGCCACGTCGCGGTCGGCCCCGGTCTTCCGCATCCGCGCGATGATGACGATCAGGGCGGCCGCGGCGATCCCGAATGCGCCTTCGATGATCCGGCTGACCGGGCGGGGCACGGCCGGATCGGACAGCAGCGAGCTGCCCCACCAGGGAATGGTGAGCCCGAAGAAGACCGCCGTCGCGGCCGCCGTCAGCGCCCGCCGCGGCTGCCTTCCGTCCCCGGCGATGACGCCGATCGCGATGATCACCAGCAGGAAATAGTGGATCCACGCGACCGGCGAGATCAGCAGCTCGAGCAGGGCGGTCACGGCGACGCCCGCCATCTCGAAGTGCTCGCGGGACAGCCGCCGGGCCAGCGCGAATCCCGGGATCGCCACCGCCAGCGCGATCAGCACCCACACCACGCCAGGCGCCTGGCCGGGCAGGAAGAACCGGAGCAGCAGCCCCCGCAGCGACTGGTTTTCCGTGCCCGCGTTGTTGCCGAGCCGCCCCGAATCGAAGATCGCGCTTGTCCAGTAGATCACTGAGTCGCGCGGCAGCAGCAGGAACGCCCCGGCGGTCCAGGCCAGCGCGGCCAGCGCGGCGGTACGCGCGGCCCGGCGCCGCCCGCTGGCCCACAGGTAGACGATGAACACCCCCGGGACCAGCTTGATGGCGGTGGCCAGTCCAATCAGGGCCCCACGCGGCCAGCGCGGCCGGGCCGCGGCGCAGTCGGCCACGACCATGGCGGCCAGTACCGCGTCGACCTGGCCGAAGCGCATCTCGTCCTGCGTCGGGAACAGGCAGGCGCAGACACAGAAGACGGCGGCGAATGCCACCGGCCAGAAGCGCCCGGCCCGGCGCAGCAGCGGCCGGAACGCGTAACCGATGATCACCGCGAGCGGTACGTAGATGAACACGACCCAGACCAGCTGGGCCGCGGGCCAGGACACCAGGGCCAGGGGGACCGCGAAGAGCGCGGCGACCGGCGGATAGGTGAACGGCAGCAGCTGCGGCGGCTGGGTGAGCACGCTGTACAGCGGCTGGCCCCGCAGCACCGCGAGGCCTCCGGTCCGGTAGACGTTCAGGTCGACCAGGCGCTGATCCGGCGGATTGGTCAGGTAGCCGTGGACGATCGGCTCGATGGCAGCCAGCGCCGCGGCCCAGGCCAGCACGCCGAGGAGCACGGCCACTCCCGGCGGCAGGGCGCCGGCCCGGGCGGCCAGCCGCGCCCACCGTGCCGCCACGCCGTGCCCGCCCGCTCCCGGCGCGCCGGCGCCGGTCATCCGGTCGCTCTTCCGTCCGCGGCGGGCTGCCGCGCCGGGGAGGCGGACGGCCCGGATTCGACCCCGTCCGGACCCACGTCAGGGCCGGAGGACGGTCTCCGGTCACGCCACATGCGCACGGCGATCCAGACGGTCACGATCGCCAGGATGGCGGGCGTCACCCCGGTTCTGACCACCGACTGGAGCCAGCCCAGCCCGGCCGGTACGATCACGCCCGCCGACCGGGCGGGCAGGTAGCCGAACGCCAGCGCCGCGGTCCGGGCCAGCAGCAGCCAGTCCAGGCTGGAGGCCGCGACCAGCGGCAGCAGCGCCCACGCGGACGCGTCGTACCAGGGCAGCACATAGGGCCAGGCCAGCAGCCAGGCCAGTGCGAACGCGAAAGCGGCGCGCCCGGCGAGCCCGGCCAGCGCCGGGCCGGCCGAGGCCGCTGCGCCGTGGCCGCCGTCGGCGGCGCAATTTCCGGGCCGAACAGACTGCGGTGGCGAGCCCGGCCGCGAACCAGCGGGCAGGCCGCGGAGCAGGAGCACGGCGAGCACCGCGGCCAGGACGATGGCGGAGATCCGGACCATGTCGCCAGCGGCCACTTGCCCGACGGCCAGGTGCGCCACGGTGCGGATGACGCGCCACGGGGAGCCGATGGAGACCATGCTGCTGGCCCGCACCGTCTGGCGGAAACCGTCTGGGCCGCCGATGGCCAGGGCCGCCCCGGCCACGACGGCGAACCCCGCCGCGAGCCCTCCCGCGACAGCCGCCAGCCGCAGCCGCGGGGAGCCAGGCGGCGGCCGGTCCGTGACTGCGGCGGGCCGCCGGAAGGCCTGTACGGCCGCCACCGCCAGTCCCGCGCCGACCAGCGCGATGGTCACCTTGATCGCCGACCCGAGCCCGGTCAGTGCGCCCGCGGCGAAAGCGGCCAGCGCCGCGCGCCAGGCCGGGCCGTACGCCGTGCGGCTGAACACCGCGACCGCGGCCACGCCGAAGAAGACAGCCTGGCTGTCGATGTGCTCCCCGGCCACGAGTACCTGAAGCAGCAACGGGTTGCACGTCCAGAGCACGGCCGCGCGGATCTGGCGGCTGCGGTCACCGCGGGCCAGCCGGTGCAGCAGCAGGCTGGTACCGGCGAACGCGGCCAGGTTGAGTACCGACAAGGCGAAGACGGTGAGCCGGGCGGACGTGCCGCCGACGAGGGACGCGAGGGCCTGGGCACCGGTCGCGACGGTCCCATAGTCCGAGGGTGTGGTGTACCAGTCCTGTACCGCGCGAGCCACGGGATCCCCGAGGCGGGCGAGCACGTCGGGGCCGATGGCGTACGGATTATGCCCGGTCACCAGCATGCGGCCGTAGGCGGCATAGCTGAGCGGGTCCGACGAGCCGACCGGCGGGACCAGCGTGAGCAGGACCGCCGCGACGAGGCCGGCCAGCAGGACAGGCCGGGCGGGGATCACCCACCCGCGCCGCATCGCGCTGATCGTCAGGGCCAGCCCCATGGTGCCGACGGCGAGCGCGCCGCCGGCCAGTGCGATGGCCAGGTACGGGGAAAGATGCGCGGTCACGGCCCACGGCGGCTGACCTGGCCGGCCTGGGTAAGGCGGTTCCATGATGGACGTCCCGGCCACGGCGACCACGAACGTCAGCGCGACGCTGATACCGGTGGCCACGAGACCGGCACGCCCGGCACGCCCGGCGTATTCCGGCCGCCGCATCAGGGCCGGCCGCTGGCTCATCGCCGCGTGGCCAGCGCCCTCGCGACGTCGGCCAACTGCCGGGCCCGGTGAAGCTGCGATCGCAGGTCGGTCCCGGTCGCACGGTGCGCCAGCGGCACCTCGACCTCGGTGATGCGCAGGCCCCTGCGCGCGAGGTCGATGGTGAGCGCGGTTTCCGCGCCGAATCCCGCGGCCAGCGGCCTGGCCGCCTCGAACGCGGTCCGGGTGAGGCAGCGCTGCCCGTTGAGCGGCTGCGCCGGCGCCCATCCGATGGCCCGGCGGATACCCGCGCCGGACAGGCCGACGACCATCCCGTGGCCGCCGAGCTTGACCGTCGAGCTGAAGGCAGCGATCGTCATGTCCGCGCGCCCGGCGATGACCGGCTGGGTCAGCGGGCCAGCGAACGACGCGCTGCTGCCCAGATCGGCGTCCAGGAAAAGCAGGTGCCGTGGGTGGTCCCGGCCGTCGCACTGATCGAGGAGACGGACGGCCTCGGCACCGGTCTCCATGGCAGCGGCCTTGCCGCGGCGGCGGCCGTGCCGGATGACGGTGGCGCCCGCCAGCTCGGCGGCCCGGGAGGTGCCATCCCGGGAGCCGTCGTCCACCACGAGCACCAGGCTGACATCGGGCAGCCCGGAAGCCGCGGTGACAGTGTCCCGGATCCGTTCGGACTCGTCCTTCGCGGGGATGACGACGGCTACCTCGCCAGCGGGCGGCCCGTCGCCTTTAGGCAGCATGCGCTAGATCCTAGGGCACGCGGCGGCGGCTACTGGCCGGAAGCCGCGACCGAGTTGGCCAGCACGGTGAAGACCGAGTCCAGCCCGGTCACCTGCAAGATCTTGCGGACCGCGGCTCGGGGAGCGGCGAGCTCGAGCTGGCCGCCCCGCTCCCGGGCGCGCCGGAGTGCGGAGAGCAGTACGTTCATGCCGGTGGAGTCGCAGAACACCACACCGGACATGTCGACGATCACGTGCGCGGGCCGGTCATCGGCCAGCACGTCGACGAGCTCACGATGCAGCCGGGGCGCGGTGTAAAGATCAATTTCACCCGATGCGATCACAACGGTGTGATCACCTTGAGACCGGCTCGAGACATTGAGGTCCACGAGCGAACCTTACCGTCATCCGATCGCCGGGGCCACCAAGTCTGGCTTAGGCGTCCGCCACGGAGCGCTCATGCTGAGGGCCCAGATCCGTCACCGGAACGACGTGCGGCGGGGTCGCCTCCGGCACGTACGCGGCCGGAAGCACGGCCCAGACGGTCGTCTCGCCGTTATCCCGCAGCACACCCCAGCGATCGGACAAGCTATCCACGATGCCGAGCCCGCGGCCGCCGGGCGCGGCCGCGGGCGCCTGGGTGACCCGTGGCAGCGGGCCGCTGCCCGCGTCGCTGACCGCGACCCGCAGTGCGTCGTCGTTGAGCGTCCAGGTCACCCTGATCCGCGAGCCGGGCAGCGGCGCCGCGTGCCGGATCGCGTTGCTCAGCAGCTCACTGACAATGAGGGCGGCGTCGCAGACCACGGATTCGTAGATGCCCGCCGACACGAGGTCGGCAGCGAGACGGCGCCGCGCGACCGCGACGCTGGACGGCGTATACGGAAGCAGTACGACTGCCGAGGTACTCACCTCCCTGTGACCCGCCCAGTCCAGCCATCAAACGAACCCGGTACGAGCGGGAAATGCCCCGCGGGAAAGGACGGGAAACCGTAGCGGTCACATTTTGTAGCCGAAACGAGGGCTGTGCAGCCGGGATTGACTCAGTTATGCAGATAAAGGCCACATAAAGTGACGGACGTTACCCGGACAGAGAGATACGCAACCGAAACGCACCGGTACCGGCCACCCCTTAGGCTTGCCTTATCCCGGGATGCGAAAGCGAGGAATGGCCGTGGCAGAGCCGATGGTGGTCGTCGACGACCTGCACATCGTGTACCGCGTCTACGGGGCGGGCGGGAGCAAGGGCACCGCGGCGACCGCGCTCATGCGAGTGATGCGACGGCAGAACCGCCCCGGGCTCCGTGAGGTACACGCCATTCGCGGCATCTCTTTCGTGGCCAACCGCGGCGACGCCGTAGGGATCATCGGGCGCAACGGCTCGGGCAAGTCCACGCTGCTGCGGGCCATCGCCGGACTGCTGCCCCCCGAGCAGGGGGTCGTCTACACCACGGGCGAGGCGTCGCTGCTCGGGGTCAACGCCGCCCTGCTGGACGACCTCACCGGCGAGCGGAATGTCGTCCTGGGCTGCCTGGCCATGGGCATGAGCCCCCAGGAAGTCAAGAGCCGCTACCAGGACATCGTGGAGTTTTCCGGTGTCGGCGACTTCATCGACCTGCCCATGCGCACGTATTCCAGCGGCATGGGGTCGCGGCTCCGGTTCGCGATCGCCTCGGCCAAGAGCCACGACGTCCTGCTTATCGACGAAGCGCTGGCCACGGGCGACGCGCCGTTTCGCGCGAAGAGCCACAAGCGCATCGAGGAACTCCGGCAGGAGGCGGGCACGGTCTTCCTGGTGGCTCACAACCTCGCCGAGGTCGAGGAGACGTGCAACCGGGTCATCTGGCTGGAGCGGGGCGAGATCATCATGGACGGCGACGACGTCCCCGGCATCATCGATGCTTACCTGGAGGCATCCGGCGGAGATCGCCGCACCCGCCAGCCGGTGTAACCGGAGCCGGGTCCGGCCCGTCCGCTCAGTAACCCGTCCGCTCAGTAACCCGCCCGCGCGTCCCCCGCGGCCTGGGTAGCGACCGCGTTGCGCAGTACGATCCGCATCACCGTCCCGCCGCCCGCACGTGATGCCGCGTCGACCTGCCCACCCTGCGCCACGGCGAGGCGGCGCACGATGTAAAGGCCGATGCCGATGCCGCCGAACCGGCGCCGGTCGCCGGCCTCGCCCTGGAAGAAGCGCTCGAAGATGCGCTCGCGGTCGCCGTCGGCGATCCCGATGCCCCGGTCTTCCACCGTCACCTCGATCCGCCCGTCCCGGGCGCGCGCCCGCACGGTGACCTGGCCCCCCTCGGGTGAGTACTTGAATGCGTTCTCCAGCAGCTGGCCGACGATGACGTCGGTGGCCATCGTGTCGCCGTAGGCCGGCGGCAGGCCGCCCGGGATGTCAGCGACCAGCGTGTGCTTGTCCGACAGCGGCTGAAACGCGACCGCAGCGGCCCGCAGCAGGGCCCCCAGGTCGAACGGCCCGTTACGGACCGGGAGCTGGTCGGCCCCGGCCCGCGAGCCGAGCAGCAGCTGCTCGACCAGCCGACCCAGGGAGCCGGCCCGTTCGGCGATCGTCTGCACCGCCGAGCGCCGGTCGTCGTCCGTGAGCTGATCCCAGCGCGCGGCCAGGGTACTGGCGAAACCCTGGACCACGGTGATCGGGGTGCGCAGCTCGTGACTGGTGGTGGCGAGGAAAAGGTCCTTGGCCTCTTCCAGCTCTTTGGCGGCGGTCACGTCCCGGAAGTCGATTACCCGCTCGTCACTGCTGGCCAGCGCGGTGCAGAGGACATCCAGCCAGCGGCCGCCCGGCAGCCGGTGGGTGAGCTTGGCGCCCGGCTCTGGCTGCGGGAACGGCGGCGGCTTGCCCATGGCGTCATCTGCGGCGACACCGGTCAGCCGGTGGGCGGCCGGATTCCACTGCCGGACCAGGCCGGCTCGTCCAGTACCGCAATCCCGTCGGCGCTGCCGTCGATGACGGCCCGCTCGTGCGCACGCTGCCGCAAGGCCTCCTCGAAGGCCATCGCGTTGGTCAGCGCGACGCTCGCGTGCCCGGCCAGCAGCTCCAGCAGCTCCAGCTCGACATGACCGAGATTGCGCCGGCTGTAGAGGGCGTAGAGCGCGCCGTAGGGGCGGTCCCCGACATGGGACAGGCTGAGGGCGATGGTGTGCAGGCCAGGCAGCGCGGACCAGATCAGGTCGTCGAAGCCGCCGACGTCACCAGTGGTCATCATGACCGTCTTGCCGGACCGCATCAGGTCGCCGACCAGGCTGGTGGGCAGTTCCGCGGTGCAGCCGCGCAGCCGGGCCGGCAGACCCGAGGTGCTGACCAGCCGGAGCATGCCATCCTCGATGATCACAAAGCCACCGGCGTCCGCGCCCGTCAGCTCACGCAGGCTCGCCGCGATGCGGTCGAGCACCGCTTCCAGGTCACGCTGAGCGTTCATATCAGCGACGACGTTGCCCAGCCGCGCACGACGCGGGCCCGCTCGGCCATGTAGTGGCGGGCCACGTCGTCTTCGCCGGCCTGATGCGAGACCTTGACCCACCGATAACCTCACGCCGGAGCCGAGGAGGACGCTGGTGTCGATCCCGACGTGGAGCATGCTGCCGTCCCTGCGGAATCCAGCAGGTCGCGAAAGAGATCTGGCCCGCACTGCGGACATCGGTCGGGGATGTCCATGCGGTGACGCTACAGGGAGGAAGCCGCATGACCGGCATGAACGACGACAACCCGTACCCGGACGACACCACCGTCCTGGCGCGGTACCCGCGCAGCCAGGCCGAGCAGCAGGCCGTCCGCAACGGCTGGCCGTGGGTCAACGGCGTGATCGCGCAGCGCGTAGGCACGGACGAGTGGCAGGTCTGCGTGGAGGTCGCCCAGCTGGAGGACGGCACGCCCGCGCCAGCGGGTACGCCGGATGACGACTTGTGGTTCCCCGCCTGCTACCGGGACGCAAGCGAGATCAAGCAGCCTTCACTTGGCGACCAGTAAACCGGCGCCATGCCTGCGGGTGCGACCCGCGGCATGGGGCCGGTGCGTGTCCTGGGTGTCGCGCACGAGCACGCAGCGCGTGTCGCTCGGCAACCTCGGCACAGTTACCGCCGTTGTCCGAAAAGCTGGACTTACGCCAGCGGCGGATCAGTCACCTCGCTCTCCATGGTTCGACTCCGCCACTTCCAGTGTGACCAGTACCGAGCATGTGGCCGCGGTCCGCTCGCGTTCCAGCCAGTACTCGAACCACGCCGGTACGGGGCCGTCCGACGCTCCGCGCGCAGGTCCGCCAGCCGCTGGTGGATGCTCGGTGTCCAGGATCGCACGCCTTGCGCCCACGCCGTCAGCACGGGATCGACTCGGCTCACCTCACCGCCGGAGCCGAGCAGGACGTCCGGTGTTCGATCACGGACGTCCAGCATGCTGGGCCAGGTCGTATCCGGCGTTGTCCGCCCGTACGCCGCCCAGCCGCGAGATGACACCCCATCGGCGGGTCCGCTTCGAAAGAGATCTGGGCCCGGGTCCACCGCGGACCCTTTACACCCCCGCGTTGGTGGCGATGGTCCCGCCGACGGTAGCTGAGTCGCGGGAGGCGAGGCTGATCCCGTATTCGAGTCCCGCCGCAGCCGCGTGTGCCTGCAGCTCGGCGACCGTGATCCCTGCGCCCGCGGTGACCTGCCCGGCGAGGGTGTCCACCGGATCGAGCCGCCGGAGGCGGCGGGTGGAGAGCAGCACGCCGCCGCTGGCGGGCACGGCCCCCCCGACCAGGCCGGTGTTCCCGCCCTGGGGGACGACCGCTACCCGGCGCCGGGCGCACACCTGCACAATGGCCGCGACCTGCGCGGTTGTCCCCGGCCTGGCCACGCAGGCGGCGGTCCCCTGGTACCGCCGGGTCCAGTCCGTGGTGTAGCCGGTCATCAGGTCCGGCCCGGTGAGGACGTGTTCCGCCCCGATCGTGGCCGCCAGATCGTCTGTCAGGCTGCTCATACTGCCCAGCCTAAGGCTCCCGGTAAGATACTTGCTTAACGAAACAAAATAAATTCAGGAATGACCCGCGCGATACCGGGCATACCTAGCGGTAGCAAGGCGGCTTGCCACCCGGTGTCACCCGCACCGACGGTGCGGCTCCCGCAAGGATGCGGAACGTTGGACCAGGCAGGGGCATATCCCTCTCCCGGCCGGCCTGAGCGGCGGCACGGGCGGCCCGCCGTTGGCCGTAACCGCCTGGAGCATCCGGTCGTTGTGGGTTTCGACGGCTCACCGTCCAGTCGCAACGCACTTGCCTATGCGGGCGGCGTGGCCCGTCGCCTGGGCCGTTCCCTGCTCGTGGTCCACGTTTCGGCACCGGGAATGTGCTGCGAGCCGCTGACCGGCCAGGTGATCGGGCTGCCGGAGCATACCAGTGAGCTGGAGAGGTGGCTGCTCACGGAGCTCGACCGCAGCACCGATCGGAGCGGGCTCGATGTCCATGTGCTCACCCGCCGGGGCCGCCCGGCCCGGGAACTCGCCGCGGCCGCCGCGGAGCAGGATGCGGACGCGCTCATCATTGGCGCACCGTCGCGGGCGTGGCACCGGATGGGTGGCTCGGTGCCCGGTTGGCTGGCCCGGCACGCCCGCTGTCCCGTCATCGTCGTCCCCTGATCCTGCTCCGGCGGCCTACCCTGGCCCCGGATCAGCGGAAATCGCGGCTGGGCGGGGCCGCAGCGATCCGGAGCCGGCGGAGCCGGGTGGCGACCAGGTTGGTGGCCCCCTCGTTGCGCTCGACCCGGCCGTCAACGAGCAGCGCACCCGACTCCGCACCCACCCGGCGGAAGCGCTCCCACACCTGCGGCGGGCAGATGACGTTGGCCATCCCGGTCTCGTCCTCCAGGCTGAGGAACACCACGCCGCCCGCCGTGGGGGGCCGCTGCCGGTGGGTGACCAGGCCGCCCAGCACGATGGCCCCCCCGGCCGGGACAGTGGGCAGCGCCGCGATGGCCGCCACCCCCTGCTCCTCCAGTTCGGCCCGGATGTGCTGGAGCGGATGGGTACCAAAGACTCCCGTGGCCCACAGATCGGCGATGGTTTCTTCCGTCGGGGTCATGACGGGCAGTCCCGGCGCGACCAGCCCGGGCGTGGTACCGGGCAGCTGAGCCGGCCGGATGCCCGCCGCGGCGCCCGCCGCCCACATCGCTTCCCGTCTGGTCACGCCGAAACAGCCGAACGCGCCACCGGCGGCGAGGGCCTCCAGCGCCGCGGCCGGGAGCCGGGTCCGGCGGGCGAAATCCTCCAGTCCTGCGTACGGACGGCCTGCCGCGACCGCTGCGGCGGTGTCCGCACCGAGGTTCCGTACCCCGCGCAGCCCGAGCCGGATGGCCGGCTGCGGCGCGGCTGGATGCGTGCCGGGCTGCGACGGGACCGGTACTGGCCGGGACGGGACAGCCGGCGTCAGACTCCGGCCCGCGGACTCCAGCGTGGCCAGGTCGCTGCTGGCGTTGACATCCACCCCGCGTACCTCCACGCCGTGCCGGCGGACGTCGCTGATCAGGCTGGCTGGGGAGTAGAACCCCATGGGCTGATTACGCAGCAGGGCGGCGGTGAACGCCGCGGGGTAGTAGTGCTTCAGCCACGCGCTCGCGTACACGAGGTAGGCGAAGCTGATCGCGTGGGACTCGGGGAACCCATAACTGGAGAAGGCCAGGATCTTCTGGTAGACGTCCTCGGCGACCGGGCCGGGGATCCCCCGCTGCTCCATGCCGTCCAGGAGCCGCTGACGGAGCTCCTCGATCCGCTCTGGCGCCCGCTTCGAGCTCATCGCCTGCCGCAGCTTGTCGGATTCGGCTGGCGTGAAACCGGCACAGTCGATGGCCAGCTGCATCATCTGCTCCTGGAACAATGGGACCCCGTACGTCTTGCCCAGGGCGGCGCGCATGGATTCGTGCGGGATCAGCCGTTCCTCCGCACCCGCGCGGCGGCGCAGGTAAGGGTGCACCGACCCGCCCTGAATCGGGCCCGGCCTGATCAGCGCGACCTCCACGACCAGGTCGTAGAACTTTTCCGGACGCAGCCGGGGCAGGGTGGACATCTGGGCCCGCGATTCGACCTGGAAAACCCCCACAGTGTCCGCGGCCTGCAGCATGGCGTAGACGCCGGCGTCCTCCTGCGGGATCGAGTTGAGGCTCCACTGGTGGCCGTAGTGGACTTCGACGAGATCGAAGCAGTCGTGCAGGGCGGACAGCATGCCCAGGCCCAGCAGATCGAATTTGACGAGCCCGGCGTAGGCGCAGTCGTCCTTGTCCCACTGCAGGACGCTGCGGCCGGGCATCCGGGCCCACTCCACCGGGCACACCTCACCCACCGGCCGGTCACAGATGACCATCCCGCCGGAATGGATGCCCAGATGCCGCGGGAGCCGCTGCATCTGCTCCGCCAGCGCGGCCACGTCCGCAGGCACGTCCGCGTCTTTCCCCGCGGCTTCGCCGGGACCGGCTCGCCGCGACCACGCGTCCAGTTCCGCGGGCGGGTGGCCGAGGGCACGGCCCGCGTCCCGCAGCGCCATCCGCGGCCGGTAGGAGATCACGTTGGCGACCTGGGCCGCCCGCCCCCGGCCGTAGGCACCGTAGACGTACTGGATCACCTCCTCGCGGCGCCGGTGCTCGATGTCCAGATCGATGTCGGGCGGCCCGTCCCGCCCCGCGGACAGGAACCGCTCGAACAGCAGCCCGTGCCGGACGGCGTCCACGCTGGTGATCCCGAGCGCGTAGCAGACCGCCGAGTTCGCGGCGGAGCCGCGCCCCTGGCACAGGATGTCCCGGTTCTCACAGAACCGGACGATGTCATGGACGAGGAGAAAGTATCCGGGGAACTTGAGCCCCCCGATCACATCGAGCTCGTGCTCGATCTGGCGGTAGGCTCCGGGCTCCCACTCGGCGCCCGGCGGCCCGTAGCGCTTCGGGGCCTGCTCCGCGACCAGCGCCCGCAGCCAGGACATCTCGGTATAGCCCTTGGGAACCCCGAAGTCGGGTAGGCCCGGCGCGAGCACGCGGAAATCGAACGTGCAGGAGCGGGCCAGCTCCACCGTCCGCTCCTGCACACCGGGGAAACGCCGCAGCCGGCGGCTCATCTCGGTGCCGGACCGGATGTAGGCGGCACCGGAAGCGGGCAGCCAGCCGTCCATCTCGTCCAGGCTCCGCCGGGCACGGATCGCAGCGAGCGTTTCCGCCAGCCGCGACTGCGACGGCGAGGCGTAGTGCACGTTGCCGGTGGCCACCACGCCGGCCCCCGCAGCTTCGGCCAGCCCGGCCAGAGCCTCGTTCCGTTCGTCGTCACCAGGCTGATCATGGAAGGTCAGCTCCACCATGACGTTGCCGGGGCCGAACATCGCGATCATCGCGCGCAGTTCGCGAAGCGCCGCCCCCGGGCCCCCGGCGGCCAGGGCGGCCGGAACGGCGCCCTTACGGCAGCCGGTCAGCACGGCCCAGTGCCCATCGTGGGCGCTGGCCAGAGCACTGCGGTCATAGACTGGCCGCCCCTTCTCGCCCCCCGTCAGCTGGGCCGCGCTGATCACCGTGCACAGCCGCCGGTACCCCTCCGCATCCCGGGCCAGCACCAGCAGATGTTCCCCCTCCGGATCCGGTGCGCCCGCCCGAGCCCCAGCCCGATGAATATCGGCGAGTCCCGCAGCAGGACCTACGGCGAGGCGCTCGTGACCGGCCAGCGAGTCCGGGGCCGAAGGCCCCGGCGAGCGCCGGTGTGTCGGCGAGGTACCACCGCGGGGCGCGGAGCGCAGCGGGGGGTTCCAGGGGGGTCGCCCCCCCAGGCCAACACTGAGCTCGGCGCCGAAAATGGTGCCGAGGGAAATTCCCGTCTGCTCGGCCTGCTGTGCCGCGGCCTGGGCGAACTGCGCTACCCCGTACATGCCGTCGTGATCGGTGAGAGCCAGGGCCTGCACTCCCTGCCGGGCTGCCTCGGCGACCAGCTCGGCTGGGCTGGACGCCCCGTCGAGGAAGCTGTAGGAGGAATGGCAGTGAAGCTCCGCCCAGGGTGGCCCGTCATCCGGGGCGGGCTGAGGACCGAAGCGGCCCTGGACCACCCCGGCAGGCTCGCTGCCGTCCTGGCGGGTCATGTCCCACGACAGCCGCCGCTCGAGTTCTCGCCAGGGGACCGGCGGGTTGCCCCAGCCCATTTACCTCACCTCTTTACCTCACCTCCGGTCTGCGGCGGCCCAGCTGGCACGGGTGTCAGTCGTATCTGGCTTCGATCTGCCAGCGGCCCAGTTCAACAGCAGCCAGCCAGCCGATGCCGTCCTCGGTGACCAGCTGGAACCGAGCCCGCCTGGTCGCGTTCCCCTCGTCCCACCACCGCTCGGTCACCGGCCACGGGCCGGCCCAGGCGGTGATCGCCAGCCACGGACTGTCTCCCACCGTCAGCGCATCGGGAGACGCGGATACGGCAGCACGGCCGGTGACGGTCACCGGCGCACCGGCGGCGTCGATGACCCGGGCTGGCCGCGGGACGGGGTACACCGTGGCCGGGGCCGGCGGGGGGATGCGGGCCGGCCATGGCCGGCCCGCCGGGTGGCGGGCGTCCCGGATGTCGCCGAACGGCACGAGCATGACCTGCTCACCCGGGCCGCGGCCGCCCGCAAGCATCGGATGTGCCACCGATTCATGCCCCAGCATGGCCTGCAGCCGGACGGCGGCACGTTCCACCCGGCCGCTGATCAGGTCGTCACCCCACAGGCCGAGCTGGCGCCCCTCGTCGGGGACCAGGTGGTCCGGGACCAGGCGCAGCATCGCGATCCCGCACACGCTCTCGTCCGGGCCGTCTTCTGCGGACCCCGGGGACCAGCCGTCCAGCTGCCAGCGCACCCGCTGCGCCACCGCCAGGGCGGACAGCAGCCCGTCATGACGCCACAGCCGCGTGCTGTCCCGTCCGTCCGTACCGGTCACCTCGACCCGGACCCGGACACAGGACAGGCCACGCGAAGCGAGCCCGGCGAGCATCTGCTCGGCGAGGCCTTTGGCCGCGAATACCGCCGGCTCGGCGTGGACGGGAGGGTCGAACTCGAGCGTGGCGGAAAGATCGGCCTGCGGCGGTCCCGTGGCCAGCCGCCGCGCTTCCTGCCCCCGGGCTACCCGCTGCGCGGCGGTGCCCTCGGTGCCGAACCGGCTCGCCACGTCCCGGGCCGGCAGGGCGGCGAGGTCCCCCAGCGTCCGGATGCCCAGCCGGGCCAGCTGACCGGCCAGGGCCGGGGCAGCCAGGACGTGTACCGGGTAGGGGGCGAGGAACTGCCGGGCCCGGCCGGGCGGAACCACGACACCCGTGCCGTTCGGGCGGACCGCGCGGGCCGCCAGGGCCGCCGCGAACTGGCCGGCGGCCACCCCGGTGCGACAGACGACACCGCGGGCGGTCACGGCATCAGCGATGTTCCGGGCCAGCGCGTCCTCCCCACCGAAATATCTGGCCGGGCCGCGCGCGGCGAGCAGGCACAACCCGGGCCGCAGGATCTCCACTTCCGGGCAGAAGCCTTCCACTACCGTGATGACATCCCCGAAGGCCCGCGCTTCGGCACCGCTGGCGTTCTCCTCCGGCCAGCCGGGGCACCACACCGCCAGAACCCGGGCCGGCTCATCCGCGGCGGCCGCTTGACCGGGGGCTTTCACCGAGCCGCCCGCCTGGGAGCTGCCGCGGCGCGGGCGGCTTCACCGGTCACCGCGCTACCGCGGAAGCTGAGGTCGGCCGCCGCTGTCTCGTCCGGGGCCACCGTGCCGTCGGGGGCGGGCAGCCACAGCCACCGCCGCCGCGGCCGGGTTACGGCTCCCCGGCCTTCCGCCATCACTTCGGCGCGGCAGGCCCGGAGGCTCCCGTACCCGTCACCGATCCCGGCCCAGGATCGCCGGGTCACCCGGAGCCGTACCGGCGCCCCCTCCCATTCGCCGGCGACCACGAGTACCCCGCCGCCCCGCCGCAGCACACCCTCCAGCCGGCGGCGGGCCCCCGCCTGCGGCCGGGCGGGCGGACGCAGCACCACGACCTCGCAGGCCTCCAGCATCGACGCCACCACCTGCGGCCAGCCCGGCCCGGGATCGGGGATCAGCATCAGCCGGGCCGGCGCCGCTCCCAGGCCCGCCGCCGCGACCACGCCCAGATCAGGTACCCCAGCCACCCCGCACCAGGCTCCTGCCGCTGAGGCCCCTGCCACCAGCGCGAGGCACAGCAGCCCGGATCGGTCCACCGCCACCACCGAGCCCCTGGCCAGGCCACCGGCAGGCAGCAGCTCCGCCAGCGCGGGAAGTACCGGCAGGACAGCGTCACCGGAGACGACAATGTCCCCGTAGGACCCGGAGGCTCCGTCAGGGCGGGAAAACGTAGCGGCCCGCAGAAACACAGAGTCACCAGACGATGCACCGTCGCTTGCCGTCGCAGTGGCGGCGGGAAGTCGCCCCATAAGCTCCATAGGACCCGTGAGCTGCGAAGTCTTTTCCCGCATAACCTAGAAGTATCGAATTTGTGTTCGATATGTCAAGCTGCCTTATTGTAACTTTCTGTAATAAGAGGGCCGGCTGGCTGGCTCCGCTGCAGCACCCGTGGGCCCCGGCCCTCATCACCAGCCTCCCCCGGGTACATGTGTGCTCCCAATGTTCTTTCAGCAGCAGAGTGGGAAGAACTCAGCCAACTCTCACAAAAGCATGAAATCTCTTTGGTTCCCGTGCTGAAGTCCTGCCTGCCTGCATCAGGGGAGCAACCATCAGTGAGTTCGCCATCACGTAAGGCCACTGCCGACCGATCGTCCCGCCGAAGACCCACCGCGCGCCCCGCGCCGCCCAGATTCCAGAAATCGGGAATCCGCCAGCAGCGGCCAGCCAGGCCAACGGCGAGCAACCACAGACAGCGGCTGACGAGGCCAACCGCGGGCAACGAGCCATGCCGTCCAGGCAGCCCAACGGCGGGAAACTACACCCCAACGAGGCCACCGGCGAGAAACCCGCCATGCCGTCCAGGCAGCCCAACGGCGGAAACCACACCCCCACCCCAACAAGGCCACCGGCGAGAAACCCGCCATGCCGTCCAGGCAGGCCAACGGCGGAAACCACACCGAGGCCAACGGCGAGAACCCGCCATGCCGTCCAGGCAGGTCAACGGCGGGAAACCACACCCCCACCCCAACGAGGCCAACGGCGAGTTCCCGGAATCGGCGAGGGCGCCGCGCGGGGGGTTCCGGGGGGTCGCCCCCCGGGGCAGCACTCCGCGGATCTCCGGGAAGCTGGCCCAGAGGGCCTGCGAACAGCATGAACTATCGCGTGGGCGAGGAGGGATTTGAACCCTCACGTCCTTTCGGACACACGGACCTGAACCGTGCGCGTCTGCCGTTCCGCCACCCGCCCCGGGCAGGCAGTAAGGCTAGCACGCCCCCGAGCGCACTCATACCCCGGATACGATCAGATGCGAGTAGCGAAGGGAGGTGCCACGGTGGGAGTTCTGCAGCGCTTCGAGCGGCGGCTCGAGGGCATGGTCGAGGGCGCCTTCGCGCGGGCCTTCAAGTCTGAGCTACAGCCGGTCGAAGTCGCTAGCGCCGTGCAGCGCGAGATGGATGACAGAGCGGCGATCGTGGCGCAGGGCCGTACGCTGGTGCCGAATGACTTCGTAGTCGAACTGGCCGAGAGCGATCATGATCGTCTCGACGTCTATGCGGACAGCCTGGGCGTGGAGCTGGCCAACCTGGCGCGGGACTACGCGAAGGAGCAGGGCTACTCATTCGTCGGGCCGGTACGGATGCGATTCGAGGGTGTGGACGACCTGACGACGGGCACGTTCCGGATCCGGTCGGGCGTGATCCGCGGATTCCACCGTCGAGGGCGGCGAGATCCGCCAGCCTGCCAGCGACCTGCCCCAGCCCCGGGGCAGCGACTTCGCGGGCCGTCCCCGGCTACTTGTGTCCACCGGGGACCCGAACGGCGGGGGCAGACAGCAGCGCAACTACGACCTCGTGACCGCGACCACCCTGCTGGGCCGGGGCACCGACTGTGACCTCCGGCTCGTTGACCCGGGCGTATCGCGCCATCATGCGGAGTTGCGGGTTGAGGGGGGCGAAGTCATCCTCGTCGACCTAGGCTCTACGAATGGCACTTTCGTCAACGGGCAGCCCATCAACCACGTGGTGCTGACCGATGGCATGCAGATCACCCTGGGCCGCACCACACTGGTCTTCCGCCGCGACAGCGGCTACTGACGCCCGAGGCGAGGAACATCTCACTGGGATGAACGAGCTCACCCTCACCCTTATCCGGGTGGCCTTCCTAGCCGTACTGTGGCTATTCGTGCTCGCGGCGATCGGAGTCGTGCGCACCGATCTGTCGGGGAATTCCGCTGGCCGGTCCCGGGCCATGCGCAGGCAGCCGCAGACTCCCCGCACCGCCCGGGCCGCCAAGCCGGCGAAGCCGCAGCGGTCCCGGCGCGGGCAGCCTCATGTACTCGTCGTGACGGCCGGTTCCCTGAAGGGAACGACCATTGACCTCAGTGAGCAGCAAATCACCCTAGGCCGGGCAAATGACGCTACGCTTGTCCTCAATGACGACTACGCTTCAAGTCGGCACGCCCGTATTTTCCCGCAGGACGGGCAATGGATCGTTGAAGACCTTGGCTCAACCAACGGCACATATCTAGATCGCCAGAAAGTGACGCGGCCGACTCCCGTACCGGCGGGCGTGCCGATCCGTATCGGCAAGACCGTTCTGGAACTGCGCAGATGACACTTGCACTCCGCTACGCGGTACGCTCCGACGTCGGTCTTCTCCGCGAGGGAAACGAAGACTCGGCGTACGCGAGCCCGCGCCTGCTCGCGGTCGCGGACGGCATGGGCGGCCATGCCGCCGGCGAGGTGGCAAGTGCCGTGGCCATCGCCTCGGTCGCCGCGCTCGACGGGACGATGACGCCCAGCAGTGATCTGCTCGGCGCGCTGAACAACGCGGTTCACTCCGCCAGTGACACTCTGCACCAGATGGCGTCGGCCGACCCCGCCGTGGAAGGCATGGGGACCACCCTGACGGCCATGCTGTGGGCGGACCAGGGCTATGCCCTTTGCCATATCGGTGACTCCCGCGGCTACATGCTGCGCGATGGCGAGCTGTACCAGATCACCCACGACCACTCCCTCGTGCAGTCCCTGGTCGACGAGGGACGGCTCAGCCCGGAAGAAGCTGCGACCCACCCGCAGCGCTCGCTGATCCTGCGCGCGCTCGACGGACGCGGGGAGGCGGAGCCGGACCTGTCCATGCGCAAGGCCATGCCGGGTGACCGCTACCTGCTCTGCTCCGACGGCCTGTCCGACGTCGTCAGCGCAGAGACGCTGCACCACACGCTCAGCACGATCCCGGATCTGGACGACGCGACCGTGCAGCTCATCGAGCTGGCCATTCGGGGCGGCGGTCCCGACAACATCACGGTCATCGTGGCCGATGTCGTGGACAGCGAGACGACCTCGCTGGCCCCGACCGACACCCCCGTCATGGCCGGCGCCGCCTCACACGGGACGGCGGGGGACCTGAGCCTGCTGGAGCGCGCGGACAGCCCGGCCGGCCGGGCGCAGATGCTCGCCCACACCGCGCCGCAGCCCGCCGTGATGGTCGATGAGCCCCGAATCGCGACCGGCAGCTGGCCGGTGACAGAGCCCGGCCAGCCCGCGGGCCCGGACGGCTGGCCGTCGGCCGCCAGCGAGCCGCAGACACGGAACGGCCACCGCGCGCAGAAGCAGCGGCGCTCGGGCCGCCGCCGCTGGCCGATCGTCACGGTCGCTCTCGGCGTGCTGGCGGCCGTCATCATCGGTGGCGGCTACGGTGCCTGGTACTACACCCAGCACCAGTACTACGTGGGTACCGACAGCAACCAGGTCACCATCTTCCGTGGCATCAATCAGCGGGTGGCCGGGATCAACCTGAGCAGCGTCTACGCCCACACCGGCATCACTGAGCAGCAGATCCCGCCGCAGGAACTGCAGATGGTCCAGGGAACGATCTCCGCGACCAGCCTGGACGACGCGCAGCGTATCGTCGGCCAGCTGCGCACGCAGGACTCTCAGTGCAAGCTGGCGTACACGGACCGCAATTCCTGGACCAGCAGGGAGGAGCAGCTGGCCGCGCTGGACAAGACGAACCCGAAGGCGGCCAAGCCATCCAGCCTGGGACCCCAGCCCACCGTGCCGTCTGACTGCCCGGCCGAGACCGCCCTGGGAGTCACCCCCGTTCCGTCCCCCAGCTCGGCCCCGTCCGCGGCGCCGTCGGCCAGCCACCATGCGGCCGCCAGCCCGTCGGCGCGGAGCAGCCGGTGAGCAGCGTCGCGACGTCGGAAAACCCGGCCGTCGGCGGGATGCCCGATTCCCCGGGACCGATTCCCCGGGGCCGCCGGCGCACCGAAGTCGCCATGCTCGTCTTCGCGGTCGCGCTCGTCGCGTTCGCCTACGCCAACGTCGGATTCGGGCTCAAGGGCAAGCTGCCGCCCGGTATGGCCGAGTACCTGCTGGGCTTCATCGTGCTGCTGGCCCTCGCCCACCTGGCGGTGCGGAAGCTGGCCCCGTGGGCCGACCCGCTGCTGCTGCCGCTGGCCGCCGCGCTGAACGGCCTGGGCATCGTGATGATCTACCGGCTGCAGGAGTCCGGTCGGAACGGCAATTCCGGTCAGGCGATCACGACGCTGAGCTCGTCGGCCGCGACCTTGCAGATCGTGTACACGGCGATCGGGATCGGCTGCTTCGTCGCCGTGCTCGCGCTCGTCCGTGAACCGCGCGTACTCCAGCGCTATACCTACACTCTCGGCGCGCTCGGCATCGTCCTGCTCGCCTTGCCCGCGCTGCTGCCGGCCAGCATCAGCGAGGTGCAGGGCGCCAAGATCCAGATCAGCCTGGGTGGCTTCACCATCCAGCCGGAGGAGTTCGCCAAGCTGGCGCTGGCCATCTCGTTCGCCGGCTATCTCGTGGCCAAGCGCGATGTGCTCTCGCTGGCCGGCCGCCGGGTGCTCGGCATCGACCTGCCCCGGGGACGTGACCTCGGCCCGGTGCTGATCGTCTGGGGCGTGAGCCTCCTGCTGCTCGTCTTCGAAAGCGACATCGGCACCTCCGCCCTGTTCATGGGGCTGTTCGTCGCGATGCTGTACATCGCGACCCAGCGGACGTCCTGGCTGCTGATCGGCTTCGCCTTGTTCATTGTCGGCGCCTACAGCGCCAGCAAGCTGTTCTCTCATGTGGGGGAAAGATTTCAGATCTGGCTGCACCCGTTCGTCGGCAGCAACCCGTTCGGCAACTCGTATCAGCTCGTCCAGGGCCTGTACGGGATGGCATCGGGGGGCATCCTCGGCAAGGGCCTCGGCGGCGGCCAGCCCTACCTGACGCCGCTGGTGCAGAGCGACTTCATCACGACCGCGTTCGGCGAGGAACTGGGCATGACCGGCCTGATGGCCATCCTGTTGCTGTACGGCCTGATCGTGCAGCGCGGCCTGGCCACCTCCCTGGCGGTCAAGGACCCGTTCTCCAAGATTCTGGCCGGTGGCCTGGCGTTCATGGTGGCCCTGCAGATCTTCGTCATCGTGGGCGGAGTCACCCGGCTGATCCCGCTCACCGGTATCACGACCCCGTTCCTGTCCCAGGGCGGTTCCTCGCTCATCGCCAGCTGGATGCTGATCGCGCTGCTGATGCGGCTCAGTGACACGGCTCGGCGGCCGCCACCGCAGCCGATCCAGGATGAGGGCATGACCCAGGTGGTGAACCTCTCGTGAACCGCGCCGTGCGCCGTATCTCGATCGCTGCGCTGGTTATGTTCGTCCTGCTGCTGGCCAACGTTAACTACCTGCAGGCGTTCGAGGCCGGGAGCCTGAGCAACAAGCCGGGCAATTCCCGCGCCTTCACCGCTCAGTTCCAGTACCAGCGCGGCGACATCACCACCTCGGACGGCAAGGTCGTCGCCCAGTCCAAGAGCGTCGGCGGTATCTACAAGTACCAGCGGGAATATCCCCTGGGACCGGAATACGCCCCGGTGACCGGTTTCGACGCACTCTACGGATCCAGCGGTGTCGAGGCGGCAGAGAACTCCTACCTGACCGGTAACTCCTCCAAGCTGACCGTCCGCAACGTGATCGACATGATCACCAACAAGACACGCAAAGGTGCGACGGTCCAGCTCACCATCGACTCCAAGGCGCAGAATGCGGCGTGGAATGCCTTGCAGGCCACCGGAAAGGCCGGCGCCGTGGTGGCGCTTAACCCGCAGACCGGCGCGATCCTGGCCCTGGCCTCCTACCCCTCGTACGACCCGAACCAGCTGGCCGTCCTGAACGGCACGGAGAGCAACAAAGCCGACAAGGAGCTGCTGAGCAATCCGGCCAATCCGCTGCTCAACCGGGCCACCAGCGCGACCTACCCGCCCGGATCGACCTTCAAGATCGTCACCAGCTCTGCGGCGTTCACCCAGGGCAACTACAACCCGCAGACCCTGGTGAGCGCCCCGACCAGCCTGCAGCTGCCGCAGAGCAACGTGAACCTCATCAACAATGACGGCGAGCAGTGCGGAACGCTGGGCAACGGCAAGGCCACGATCCTCACCGCGTTCACCGAGTCATGTAACACAGCGTTCGCCAACATCGGCATGCAACTGGGCTCGGCGACGCTGAAGAGCATGGCCGAGAAGTACGGCTTCAACAACCCGGACCTGACGATCCCGCTGCCGGTCGCGCAGAGCAACTTCCCGCTGGAGCCGGCCCAGTCGTTCACCGCGATGTCGGCGATCGGCCAGAAGGACGACACGGTGACCCCGCTGCAGGAGGCGATGCTCGCCGCTACCATCGCCAACCGCGGGACGCTGATGCGGCCCTATCTGGTCCAGCAGGTCCAGGCCGCTGACCTGAGCATCGTGGATCAGGCCGCGCCCACAGCGATGAGCCAGCCGGTCAGCGCAACCGTCGCCGCTGATATCAAGAACATGATGGTGAGCGTGGTCAACTCCCCGGACGGGACCGGCTACGCCTTTAAGAACGCGATCCCCGGAGTGCAGATCGCCGGCAAGACCGGGACGGCCCAGAACGGCGCCAACAACAGCGGTCTGAATGATGCTGTTTTCACTTCTTTCGCCTCCAGCGGCAACCGTTCCATGGCGGTGGGCGTCATCATTCAGGGCGGCGGTTACGGCGCCGCGGCGGCCGCTCCCATCGCCGTCCAAGTCCTCAAGGCCTACCTGGAGAACGGGTGAACGATCACCTGCTGGGCGGACGCTACCGGCTGAGCGGCCGGATAGCGGTCGGCGGCATGGGCGAAGTGTGGCGCGGCACCGATGAGCTGCTGGACCGCCCCGTCGCGGTGAAACTACTCTCCGCGGCACACGCCACCGACGAGGCGTTCCGTGCACGGTTCCGGGCCGAGGCGCGTTACGCTGCGTCGCTTTCGCATCCAAACATCGCTCAGGTGTTCGACTACGGCGAGACCTCCGACTATGAGGAAGTACCAGCGGATCTGCCATCCGGGGGCGCTTACCTGGTCATGGAGCTCGTACCGGGTGAACCGCTGTCGGCGTTGATTGCCCAGCAGCAGCGGCTGACGATCCAGGACACCCTCCGCATCATCAGCCAGGCGGCGGACGCGCTGACCGCGGCGCACGAGGCGGGTATCGTGCACCGCGACATCAAGCCGGGCAACCTGCTCGTCACCGGCGACGGCACGACGAAGATCACTGACTTCGGAATTGCGCGCGCGATGTGGGCCGCGCAGGCGTCCCACCTCACCCAGACCGGCATGGTCATGGGTACCGCCAGCTATGTTTCGCCCGAGCAGGCCACGGGCGGGACCATCACGTCGGCTTCCGATATCTACTCGCTCGGCGTGGTGGCCTACGAGTGCCTTACCGGCACTCCGCCCTTCACCGCCGAGACCCCGGTCGCGATCGCGGTGGCGCACATGCACCGCCCGGTGCCGCCGCTGCCTGATGACGTGCCCGCCCCCGTCGCGGAACTGGTCATCGGCATGCTGGCCAAGCCGCCGGAGGATAGGCCGCAGAGCGCCCGGTGGGTAGCCGACCGCGCCCGCCAGTTGCGCAACGAGCTTCCAACGTCACCGGATATGGCCGCGGCCACGCTGGCCGGGGCGGCGGAGCTGGCTGGCGAGATCGCACCGGAAGCCCTGACGGATCCCACTCTGGGCGCCTCTCTCACGCGGGCTGACTTCGGCCAGGCGGCCATAACGGGTGCGGCCCTGTCGGATGGTGCTGCCCCCGGGGAGGAATCCGACAGGACGGGCGATCCTGGTAACGCCAGGCACCGGAGGCGTTCCGCGTTTCTCGCGGCCGCCGTCAGCGTCGCGGTTGCGGCGATCGGCGGTACGGTCGCGGCGGTCCTGCTCTCCAGCCATCCGATGAGCACGGCGGGTGACATGTCCCCGGTCAGTCCCGCCGCGAAGTCCCCCGGCGCCTCGGCAGGCACGAGCCATCACGCGAACCCGAGCCCCTCGCAGGTTCAGGTTCCGGCTGGGATCATGGCCACAGCACCTAATGTAGGGGTGGGCACGGGACTGAGCACCGGACCAGCAACGGGCACGACCACGACGCCGGCGAAGCCCGAGAAGACGCCGGGGCCCGTCGAGCAATCGACAACTCCACCACCGACAACTCCACCACCGACAACTCCACCACCGACGACGCCACCACCGTCTTCACCACCACCTACGACCGCCCCACCGGCAAGCGGTGGCGGCGGGACTGGTACCTCGTCGGGGACGAATGTGACCGGGTTCTCAATAGGGGCCAGTGATGCAACTACGCGGGATGGTTTGGCAGAGTGCGAGATATGACACAGCCCCGGCTGCTCGGTGAGCGCTACGAGCTCGATGGCGTCGTCGGACGTGGCGGCATGGCCGAGGTGTACCGAGCGCACGACATCCGGCTCGATCGCACCGTCGCCATTAAGACGCTCCGCATCGACCTGGCCCGGGACCAGACGTTCCAGGCCCGGTTCCGGCGCGAGGCCCAGTCGGCCGCATCGCTGAACAACCCGTCCATCGTCGCGGTCTACGACACCGGCGAGGACATGGCGACCGGTCTGCCCGTTCCGTACATCGTCATGGAGTACGTGGACGGCCGTACCGTCCGCGATCTGCTCCAAGCCGACCACCGGCTGCTGCCGGAACGGGCACTGGAGATCGTCGACGGCGTGCTCGGTGCGCTGGATTACAGCCACCAGTCCGGAATCGTGCACCGGGACATCAAGCCGGGCAACGTCATGGTCACCCGTAACGGCGACATCAAGGTGATGGACTTCGGCATCGCCCGGGCGATGAGCGACAACCAGGCCACGATGACCCAGACCGCGCAGGTCATCGGCACCGCGCAGTACCTTTCCCCGGAGCAGGCGCGCGGCGAGCGGGTGGACGCCCGCAGTGACCTGTACTCCACCGGCTGCCTGATGTACGAGCTGCTCACCGGGCGGCCGCCGTTCACCGGCGATTCCCCCGTCGCGATCGCCTACCAGCACGTGCGGGAGAACCCGGTGCCGCCCTCGGTGGTGGACCCGGAGATCCCCAGCTGGGCGGACGCCATCGTGCTGAAGGCGATGGCCAAGGACCCGGCCGACCGGTACCAGAGCGCGGCCGAGATGAGGATGGACGTCCAGCGGGCCATGAACGGCATGGCCGTGGCCGCCCCGACCCGGATGGACATGTACGGGCGCACGCAGCAGATGGGCGGCGCGACGATGATGGCCGCCAGCCCGACCACGGCCGTCCCACCCTACGGCAATGGCCAGGACGAGAGCGATGGCGGGCCGCCGCACCGCAGCCACCGGGCCCTGCTGTGGATCCTGGGGCTGCTGGTCGTGCTCGGCGCCGTGGGGGCGCTCGCCTACATGATGTTCGGCGGCAGCGGCAAGACCTACGCGGTGCCACTGGTGCAGGGACTCCCCCAGGCCAAGGCCGTGCAGGATGTCTCCGCGGCGCACCTGCAGCCGAAGGTGACCGACGAGACCAGTACGACTGTCGCCAAGGGCATCGTGATCAGCACGAATCCGGCCGAGGGTAACAACGTCAAAGCCGGCACCGTGGTCACGCTATTCGTCTCGTCTGGCCAGCAGCAGGTCACCGTCCCCAACGTGGTCGGCGAGTCGGCCAGCGCTGCCGAAAGCCAGCTGGCCAAGCTGGGCCTGATCGTGAAGGAGGTCACGGACTCGACCTCGAGCCAGCCTGCCGGCACGGTGACGAAGCAGAACCCTGGCGGGAATGCCCAGGCGAGCCCAGGCAGCGCGGTCACGATCTCGGTTTCCGGCGGTCAGGTGACGGTGCAAAGCGTGGTGGGTGACTCGGCAGCTACGGCCGTGTCGGTTCTGCAAGGCCAGGGCTTCCACGTCGTAACCAAGCAGGGGACGCAGGCCGGCGCCACGCCCGGCAACGTCTTCGCCGCAGACCCCAGCAGGCAACACCTCAGTGCCGCAGAATTCCCAGGTGACGATCTACGTCGCAATCGCAGTCGGCCAGCCCGACCGCCAGCCCGACCCCGAGCGCTACCCAGCCCTCTCCCACTCCGCCCCCGACGCCCACCGCGTCGACCGCCGGCCCGGGCGGGAACGGCAATGGGAACGGCGGCGGCGGCGGAAACGGCGGCGGCGGCGGAAACGGCGGCGGCGGCGGGAACTGAGCGCGGTACGGATCAAGACGGCGGTCAGCCCTCGGGCTGGCCGCCGCTTCTGGGTCCAGCCGCTGATCGCGCCGCCGGCCACGGGAACGTGCTGCTGGCGCCGGGGAAGATGCCGGACCACACTGCGGTGGCGATCACCGCTACGAGCTGGACCCGGAGCGCCGCGATTCGTCCGTCGGCCGCAGCCGGGCTAACGCCATCTGCTGAGGCCTCGCGGGCGACTGCGCGCAGGAACGTAACCAACTACGATTACGCCAGCGACCCGAGCCCCAGCGCTGGCGCGCGAGCGCCCGCCCAGACCAGGAGATGACGGTGCCCAAGTCCCGCGTCCGCAAGAAGGCGGTGTACACGCCTCCGCCGAGGTCAGTGAGGGCCAGGGTCAGCCCTTCGTGGCTCGCTCCGACGATGGTGGCGTGCCTGGTGATCGGGCTGGCGTGGATCGCTGTCTACTACGCCACCAATGGCCAGCTGGTCGGGATGACCGCCCTGGGTGACTGGAACCTGGTGATCGGTTTCGTCCTGATCATCGCCGGGGTGATCCTGGCCACCCGGTGGCGGTAGGCGCCATCGTCAGCAGCGGCCAGCCCACGGCCACCGCAGATCAGAATCCGCCCAGGCCGCTGAGCTGGCCGTTACGGATGATCACGGCCAGGATCAGGATAGCGAACACGGCGACCGTGGCCGCACCCTGGACCAGGAACCGGTGGGAGCGCGGGGCGTAGGCGTACGCGGCTGTGATCGCCGCGCCCGTGATGAGACCGCCGATGTGGTCCTGCCAGGCGATGTGGGGTACCACGAAGCCGAGGACCAGGTTGATCACGATCAGCCCGATAATGCCGCGGCTGTCGAGGCCCCGCCGCCGGGACACCACGAACCAGGCGCCAAAGAGCCCGAAGATGGCCCCGGAGGCGCCGAGGGCGGCCTCGTTGGGGGGCACCAGGTAGTACAGGAACACCGCGCCGCCGAGCGCACTGAGCAGGAACACGGCCAGGTAGCGGGCCGACCCCAGCATGCGCTCCAGCGTCGGCCCCACGAAGATCAGCGCCCACATGTTGAATGCGATATCGGTGATGCCGAATCCGCCGGTTGGCGCCACGAAGGCCGACGTGATCAGGCGGTACCACTGGCCGGCCGCCACACCGATGACGCCGCCCTGGCCGTTGCTGGCCTTGCCGATCATCTCGAGGTTGTTCGCGATGCTGGGGCGGGCCAGGACCGCCAGATAGAGGAGGACATTGATACCGACCAACGTCCAGGTCACGGGGGCGCCGCTGGGCAGCCGTCCACCGAACTCCGTTCTCGCCTCCCGAGCGCCCCGGTTTGCTCCTCGGACGCACTCGACGCACTGTTGCCCGACCGCGGCGGACCTCAGGCAGTCCGGGCACGCCGGGCGCCCGCAGCGCACGCACGAGACGTATGTTTCACGGTCCGTGGTGCCGGAAACAGGTCGGCACGGCTGGCTCGGCCGACTGGCTCATCTGGCCTTCGGGCTGCCCGGAAGCGGGCGTGTCCAACGAGTCCTACCTGGACGCGCCGGGCGTGTCGCCGTCGCGGTCGATGACCACTGATTCGAGCACGACGTCCTGAGACGGCCGGTCGCGGCGGTCGGTCTTGGTCTGGCTGATGGCCTGCACAACGTCGGCGCCCTCGATGACCTCACCGAAAATGGTGTGCTTCCCGGTGAGCCACGGTGTGGGAGCCACGGTGATGAAGAACTGCGAGCCGTTCGTGCCCGGGCCGGCGTTGGCCATGGCCAGCAGGTACGGGCGGGTGAAGCCCAGGTCCGGGTGAATCTCGTCACCAAACTTGTAGCCCGGCCCACCGGTCCCGGTGCCGAGCGGGTCGCCGCCCTGGATCATGAAGTCCGGGATCACGCGGTGAAAAATAGTCCCATCGAAGAGTTTGTCACTGGTCTGCGCCCCGGTGCGGGGATCGGACCACTTCCGGGCTCCCTCGGCCAGTTCGACGAAGTTGCGGACGGTCTGTGGCGCCTGATCAGGGAAAAGCTGGACCTTGATCGCGCCCCGGTTGGTGTTGAGCGTTGCGGTAAGCGTGTTGGTCATCCGGGAATCCTCGCATAGCCGACGGCTTTGCCGGCTGAATGGGCGGATACATTTTCCGTACGGTCTCACGTTACAAGCAATATCGCGTGACCGGCCTACGGCCGGTGTTCCGGTCCCTCGCCGAGGCGCAGGACGAGCCCCCCAGGCAATTGCGGAGGGTTGAGGACGCCGGTCACGGGAAGTGAATGAAGCGAGATCATGAGCAGGAGGCAACTGTGTCCCTCACAAAGACGAAGAAGAGCAGGACCGCCGCGTCCGGCGCCGCGGGGGCAGTGGACGCCGCGCGCAGCCGCGCCCAGGATGCCGCGGACCTCGCCCGCGCCCGGGCGCAGGATGCCGCCGCCGTCGCGGCCAGCCGCGCCCAGGACGCCGCGGATCTGGCCCGGGCCGGCCCGCGACACCGCCGCACAGGTCGTGCCGAAGGCACGGGACGCTGCGGCCCAGGCTGCGGCTCAGGTCGTCCCGCTGAGCAAGCGGGTCGGGGCAACGGCCGCGCAGAGCATGGAGCAGGGCGTGCACGACGCCCGCGAATGGGCCGCGCCGCGGCTCGAAGACGCGGCCACTGCCGTCAGCGAGACTGTCGCGCCCAAGGTTTCCGCGGCCCTGAAGGCGACCGCCAAGCGGGTCGACCCCGCACCGTCGAAGACACGTCGCCTGCTGTGGCCCGGGGTGGCCTTGGTCGCCGTTCTCGTGGCCGCTGGCGCGGCCGTGGCGGTTGTGCTGCGCAAGCGGCAGCCGGAGCCGCCGCCGCCCTACCCGGGCGAGGAGGGCGACGACAGCACGGCACCGGCGAGCCTGGACGCCGAGGCGAACGGCCGGGTGCGCCAGCCCTGAGACGCTAAGGCGGCAAGTACGTAAACGGCCCATGGGGCGTCGGCTGAGGGCGCCCCATGGGCCGTGCTATTTGGCGTGGCCACGGGCCTGCTAGTGAACCTGGCCGTGGCCGTCAGCCCGTCCCGATGGCCCCATCGAGCTGGTCGGAACGGCGTCTCGCTAAGATCTCCCGGCCCGGCAGGCCGACGTCGATGCCGTACTCGAGCACGACGCGGTCGGCCGGAATGATGATGTGGCGGCTGACCTCCAGCACCGTCTCCGCGGAGATGAGGCGCCGGAGGATCACGAAAACCGGGACCCCCTGCGCCACCCGCAGGGTCTTTGCTTCGGACTCGGCGGGCATCCGGGCGCTGACCGATTCCGCCACCCGCGACACGGGATGGCCGAGGAATGCCAGCTGGGCGAAGGTCCCACCCGGCCACGGTTCGCGCGCCGGATCCGCCACCGGAGTGTCCGCTACGAGATCCAGCGGCAGATAGTTGACGCTGAGCTGTTCCGGTTCCCCCCGCGCGTAGAGCACGAAATGCCTGCGCAGCAGGGCCGTTCCGGGTTCGGTGCCGAACAGCGCGGCCAGCTCCTCGTCCGCCGTTACTTCCGAGTAGTCGGCGGTCAGCTGATATTCCTGGCACTCCAGAGCATGGTCATCGGTGAATGAGGAGCACGGATCAGACGGCTGGCTGGCGCCTGTGGCGTACCGCTCGGCGGCGTGCCGCGCGTCGGCGGCATACCTTTCCATCACCCGCCGCCGGACCTGCGGCCGGGCCCGCACCACGGTGCCGCCGCCACGGCGTGTTTCCACCAGGCCCTCGAGCCGGAGCAGGGAGACCGCATGCCTGATCACGATCTCTGATACCCCGTAGGCGTGGCGGAGTTCCGCCATGGTGGGGAGCCTCGCGCCTGGTGGGTAACGGCCGGCCAGTATCTGCTGACGCAGTTCATCAGCCACAACTAGATAGGCGGGACGTTCCTGCACGGCGGCACCTCCGGGCCCAGACGTCCCCCCCGGAACATTATGCGTTCAGCTTGACACGATCCGCATCTCCCGTCATTTTGTATACGCAAGTCTGGGCATGGGCACACGTCACGAAGGCCGGCCGCGGGGCCGTGGATCACGGCGAGGGTGACGCGCGCCGACCGCTCTGCCGCCAGTCTTTCCGTGGCCGGGCACCGTCTGGCCTGGTAGGTCCGGTAGCTTTGACAGCGTACGCACGCCCGGCAGGCGCCGGACGCTGCGAGGAAGACACCGTGCCGTAGGCCCGGCGCGGCACGCCGTTGCTGGTGACCTTACTTTCGGCAGGCAGACATGGTGAACAGTTCCGGGCGAGGCAGCGAGCCGCGTCGTCCGGCGTATCCAGGCACCCCGGGGGCGGCCTCCCCGCGGGACTCGTGGTTCGCCGCCTCCCAGGTCACGGGTGAGCAGCCCGCGAGCCACGCTCCCCCGCCCGCTGGCGCCGGCGGTACGGAACGGAGCCCCGTTACCCGGTCTCCGCGCGACCCGCTGCGGACTGTCCTGGTCGGGGCTGCGGCGATTCTGATCGTCATCTCGGTCATCATCATGATCGCGGTACTCGCCGCTGGACCCAGCATGGCCGTCATCCACATACCGAGGCCCGCCGCAGGCCCGCCGTGGTGGTTCTCGCTGCACCCGTCGACCCCCGTCGTGACCTTCGCGCTGTGGGCAGCCGCCGGCACCGGCGGCCTGGGGGTCATCGCCGGCCTCATCGCCGCGGCGCGCGGCGCGCGGTTCCCGGCCCGCTCCGTCGCCATCTTCTCCTTTCTGGTCATAGGGATCCTCACCGTCCTGCCGGCGGGCGGATCCACGGACGTGATCAGCTACGCCGCGAACGGGCGGATGGCCGTCATCGGCCACAGCCCGTACGTGGAGACACCCGAGCAGCTCAAGAGCTCCGGTGACCCGATCGGCCAGTACATCCCGCCATCGTGGAGTAACTAACGTCTCGGTCTATGGCCCGGTGGCCACGGCCGAGGAGTGGGCCGCGGCCGAACTGGGCGGGACATCGGTGGCCCGGGTGACGTTCTGGCTCAAGCTGTTCACCTCCATCGCCTTCGGCGCGGTCGCGCTGATGCTGGACCGAGTCCTGCGGCTGGACCCGGCGCGCCGGCTCCGTGGGCATCTGCTGTGGACCCTCAATCCGCTGCTGCTGTGGGAGATAGTCGCGGGCGGCCACATCGACGGGGTGAGCGCCGCGTTCGGGCTGCTGGGCATCCTGCTGCTGACGGCCGGCCGGAACGGCGAAAGACCGGCTCTGACCCGGTTCCTGCTCGCCGGCCTGTTCATCGGGATCGCCGCGGCCATCAAGATCCCTTACGCGGCGTTCGGCCTGGGTGTCCTGTGGGCGGGGCGCAAGTCGGTCACGGCCATGGCGGCCGCGCTCGCCGGCTTTGCGGTGATCTTCATCCCGGTGTACGCGGTGGCCGGTCATCCGGCGGTGACCGCACTGATCAGCCGGGGCCCCGGCACGACCTGGGACACCATGTACCAGATCGTCTACCGGCCGCTCGGCTATCGGACGTTCACCGCGTTCGTCTTCCCGCCGACCCTGACCCTGATAGCCGCGCTGGCCTTTGGCGCCGTCGCCCTGCTGGCCTTCTTCCGCTTCCCGGACGGCACCCCCAGCCTGCCGGCGCTCAGCCCGGCGCTCGCACTCAGCATCGCCTGGCTGTTCATGTGGTCCTACCAGCGGCCCTGGTATGACGTGATGGCCATCTGCCTGCTGGCGGTCTATCCCGCCTCCCGGCTGGACTGGCTGGTCCTGCTCCGCCTGATCGTGGTCGCGCCGGTGTACTTCCCCGGGATGCCCGAGACGCCCGGCAACCCTCCCGCGTGGATCAACCGTGTGGTCGGCTACGAGGGCATTTACGTCGCTGCCTACGGCCGTCTGGCGGTGGCCGTGGGATTCGTCATTCTGTGCCTGTTCCCGCACTGGAGAGCGCTCTGGGGCTGGCAGCGGCCGCGGGCGGGCGTGGCCTCCGCCGGGACCCCGGCGCTGCGGCCGCTGGTCTAGCCTAGGCAGGCCATCCGCGGCGGGCGGCCTGGGTCGGATCGCCACTCGGCGGCGAGATGCCCGCAAAGGCCGCGCTTTCTCCTGAACCACATGGTTAAGGTATCCGTGAAGTTGAACGTATGCCTGTTATGGCGGGATCCGCACCTGCTGTCCCCTGGCCTGGAGCGTTCGCATCGCATGGCTATCGACCGCCACGACCGTGACGACCCCGCCGCCGATGACCCGCCGGGCGTGGTCCATGGGGACAAGGGCCATGCGCCGGGCGCCGAGCGCCCGGTTCCGGAAGAGCGGCGCAGCCGCGGTGAACTCTACGCCGACCTTCGCAGCCGGGACAACGACCCCGAACGCCAGCTACGACCGGGCAGCCCGGACGCGCCCTGCCGGACCGACGACGGCGGCTGGGAGTGGAAGGGCCTGCGGCTGAGCCCGGAAGCCAACCGCATCGCCGATCAGCAGCTGTCGGCGCGGCGCACCGCTGAAGGCCGCGCCGACGACGGGAGCTACGGCGACCGCGGGATCACCCCGGCCATGCGCCGCGTCGAGGCCGGCCTGGAGCACGGCACCCTCGTACCGGACACGGAAAAGTTCGCCTTAAAGTCCCCCGACCGCTTCAAAGAAAAACTCGCAAAACTAATCGAACGTTATCCAGATCAACAGTCCCAGCCATCTTGCATCGGCAATTCATGATGGAATACGTTACACGTTTCTCTTTGATACTTCTCACTATACCGCTGAACGTCAGAATGCCGCGGATAAGCTAACAGGGCAGGTTATGAACTCGCCATCTCAGACCTATCGCTGGGGTGGAGATCGACTACAAGGGGATAAACAGCCGCTGGCGGGATCGCGCAACAACCAGGCGTTTTCGAAATTCAGTGCCACACGCCGGAAAGCTGGGACGCCAAGCAAAAGACACATGACACTTACGAGAAAATCGACGATCCTGAACGGGCTCTGTCGGAAGATCGCAGCTGGAGCGAATCCAGCGCAGAGTCAGCTGCTCGAGATCACAGTTCCCTGATGGCGCTGGAGAAAATCCCCGACTACAGCGAAAACCATGGATCGATAAAATAATGTCTAATGAAATTAAGTACTACGCGGTCATGGGTCGGGGGCACAATAGCCAACCCCTCTGGGCTGCGCCGCCGGACCTTCACCGCATGAGGGACGCCTTGACGAATCGCTTCGCCGCGATTTGAGCTGGGGCCACGAAGCTCCGAGATCTACCGAATGGCGAGCGAGGCGAGCCGTTCGGGCCGGAGCTGGTCGAGATCAGTGCGGGTGAGGCGGAGGCGCTGATCGAGCGGTTCCGGCAGAAGTGGGGCCACCAGCCGTGACGCCTCCCTGGCGGGAGCTGTGCGGGCTGGATGCCTATGGATCAGCGAGATCCCGCGCCGCCCCGACAGCGCAGCGACGGGCGGGCCGCGAATGGAACGTGACCCGGGACGGGCCCAGCGGATCGCCGCGCTTGTCGCCGCCTACCATGCCGGAGGCACCGTGGCGTTCGGCTGGATTCGCCTGCAGGCCGGCGGCCCGGTCCGGCTCCTGGCCGCCGGGAGGTCGCTGGCAGGCAGCAGCGGCGGCGCGGATGTGATGCTGGCCCTGCCCGGCGGGGCGCGGGGGCAGGCCCTCGGCCGCGGCGCGCTCGCCTCCGCCATGTCCGGGCTCGCCTGTTGGCGTGCGATCGGCGGGATCAGTGACGGGCTGCTGCTGACCCCGGATGCGCCACCCGATCGTGAGCAGGCCGCTCCGTCGCTGGAGGATTGCCTGCTGCCCGCCTGGGCGGGACCGTTCGGCTGGCTGGTGGTGGCCCAGCCGGTGCCGCCTCCCGATCTGGAGTGGCTCGCCGATGAGGCCGCGCGGCACGAGCGGCTGGCGATCGGGCTGGCCGAGCGGTTCCCGGAGCGAGACGTGGCCGCCCGGCGGCTACGGCACCGGCACACCGAGCTCCGGCTGGGGCGCTCCAGCGGCATGTGGCACATCCACCTGCTGGCGGGGGGCACCGATCCAGCCGCGGCAGCCCGGGTGGCGGCCCTCGTCTGCGCGTCCGCCGATCTCGGCCGATTGCCGTACACGCTCGCTCCGGCCCAGCCCGGGCCGGGCGCGCTGCGCGACCTGCTCGGCAGGCCCGCTACGGCGACCGCGGCCACTGGCCAGGACGGCCCGGGCCAGCCCAGCTCGGGTAGCAGCGGCCGCAGCCAGGACGGCCCTCCGGCGGGCCAGCCGGATCCTGGCCCGGCCGGCGGGGGCGCCGCCACGGATGCACCATCCGGCCCGCTGGCCCCCTTCTACGCCAGCACTGCGCTGCTGGCAGCCCTCACCCGGTCCCCCGAGGCGGAGATACCAGGAGTGCGGTTGGCTCTCCGCCCCGACTTCGATGTCACGCCCGAGACAGCATTCGCGGGCCTACAACCCGCCACCCCCGCCGCCGCGGCGGGAACGCCGGCCACCGGCTCCCGGCCCGCCAGCGGCTCCGCCGCGGTGTCCCTGGGCCAGGTGCTCGACCGGCAGCGGATGCCGGCCGGCCCGCTGCAGGTCCCGGCGGAGTCGCTGAACCGGCACGTCTTCGTGTGCGGGGCGACCGGCGGCGGGAAGTCCCAGACCGTCCGGGCCCTGCTGGAGGCGGCCAGCCGGGCCGGCGTGCCCTGGCTGGTCGTGGAGCCCGCCAAGGCTGAATACCGGCTTATGGCAGCGCGGCTCACCGGATCGGGGGCTCAGGTCGTGCGGATCCGGCCCGGCGAGGCGGACGCGGTCGCCGCCGGGCTCAACCCGCTGGAACCGGCGGTCGACGACACGGGGCACCGTTTCCCTCTGCAGACCCACGCCGACCTGGTACGAGCGCTCTTCCTGGCCGCGTTCCAGTCCGAAGAGCCCTTCCCGCAGGTGCTCAGTGCGGCGCTGACCCGGATGTACGAGGACTCCGGCTGGGACCTGGCCCTGGGGGAGCCCCTGACCGCAGGCGTAACCCCCGGCTACCCGGGCCTGGCCGACCTGCAGCGGACCGCCGAGCAGGTGGTCGGCGAGATCGGCTACAGCGAAGAGGTCAAAGCCGACGTGCTCGGCTTCATCAGAGTGCGGCTGTCCAGCCTGCGCCTGGGTACGACCGGCCGGTTCCTGGAGGGCGGCCATCCGGTGGACGTCGGCCGGCTGCTGCGGCGCAATACGGTGCTGGAGATCGAGGATGTCGGCGACGACCGGGACAAGGCGTTCCTGATGGGCACCGTGCTGCTCCGCCTGGCAGAACACCTCCGGCTGGCCTGGCGGAAAACGACGGGCGGCCAGCCCGGCCTGCGGCACCTCACCGTGGTCGAGGAGGCACACCGGCTGTTGCGCCGGCCGGACCGGGAGGGCGGGCCTGCCGCGCACGCGGTCGAGCTGTTCGCCGGCCTGCTGGCCGAGGTCCGCGCCTACGGTGAGGGCATCGTGATCGCCGAGCAAATACCGGCCAAGCTGATCCCCGACGTCATCAAGAACACCGCGGTGAAGATCGTGCACCGGCTGCCCGCCGCGGACGACCGGGAAGCGGTCGGCGCGACCATGAACCTCAGCCAGCCCCAGTCCCAGTACCTGGTCACGCTGGCCCCGGGTGAGGCGGCCGTGTCCGTGGACGGGACGGATCATCCGCTGCTGGTGATGATGCCCGACGGCACGGCGCGGGAGGCCGCCGCCGATCCGGCCAGCACCGCGGCCGGCCTCGCCAGCCCGGCCTCCGTCGTCGCTGCGCGCAGCGGCACCTGCGGTGCCGACTGCATAACCCGCCCGTGCACTCTGCGTGACATGCGCGCCGGCCAGCGGGTGCTGGAACGCCATCCCGGTATCGCCCTGTGGGCCGAGCTCGCCGTGCTGTCCCATCTGACCGGATGGCCGATGCCGATCCCGCAGCCGCCGCTGCTGGAGACGCTGCGGGCCCTCCCGATGCGGCTGCGGGACTGCGCGCTGTCGCACGGAGTCGACGCGGCCGTCGCATCGCGGGCGCCGCTGATCTGCGGACGGGTCAGCCCGCCGGCTCTGGCCTCGCACGTGGTCACCGCGCTGCGAGCCCGGGTGTCGCGCGGAATGTGGATGTGCCAGCCGGAGGAACCGCGCTGGCTGGCCCCTGCCTACCAGTGGGCGCTGCTGCTCGACGCGCTTACCATCGGTGACCCCGCGCCCGCCGGGGTCGGCCCGGATTCACGCACCGGTGAGTGGGAGAGCATGTACGGGCGGCCTATCGCCGGCCCGACGCGAGCCGACCAGGCCGCCACCGTGCACCGCTGGCACGACGGCGGGCTGCGCGATGACGCCCGGCTGCGCGGCCTTGCGTTCGGCTTGACCGCGCCCTCAGCCGTGGAACGTGCCATCGGCGCCCGGGCCGACGACGAGGACTTCGGCCCGCGGCTCGCCGACCACCTGGAAGAGTTCGAGGACTGCTACTGGCCGCACCTCTACCTGAAGCGGGCCGGAACGGGGCCCGAGGCCCCGTAAGCGGACAGGCCCGCGTCAGGCCGCGCTGACCCGGCGCATCCGGCGACGGCGCTCGGCGGCGCGCTCATCCTCGTTGAGACCGCCCCAGGCGCCGTACTTCTCGGGCCGGGACAGCGCGTAGTTCAGGCAGTCCGCTCGGACGGGGCAGGATACGCATACCGCCTTGGCCTTCCGTTCGCGGATCTCCCGCTCCGGCTGGCGCTCACCGTCCGGCCCGAAGAATAGGCTCAGATCCTCCGCACGGCACGCGGCCGCATCCTGCCAGCTCCAACTGGGCCGGCGTAAGCATGGCCTGCGGTCGACGCACCTGAGACATGGACCCATCACCTCAAACGATTTCACCGAAGGTATGCGCAATAGTTTCGGGCCCCCGTGGCCGGGCGGGATCGGTGCTGTACCCGCCTTGAACATGCAACGCCCTGCCCAGCCCAGGCGTTCCCGTTCTGGCTTCAGAAGTTGCTTTCAGGCAAGTAACAATACGGGTACGAGCCCGTGGCCGGGCGGCCGTGTCGGGGTACTACCCGGGACGGTGGCCGCCGGTACGCTGTCGCCCTACCGGCACCGGCCTCCCCTTCAAGTGGGCAGATGAACTCCGATCGGCAGAACGCACACCTCACGTACCGCGCGAACGCCGGTGCCGGGCGTCACGGCTGGCTCCGGCTCACGCCCGCGTACTCGGTCCGCCTGGTCCGGGAGCGGACCCGGCACCTGCCGGCCGGAGCGGTCGTCACGGACCCTTTCTCCGGTTCAGGCACGACGGTCCTCGCCGCGGCCGAGCACGGTTGCGACGGCCGCGCCGTCGACGTCAATCCCTTCCTGGTCTGGCTGGGCAACGCGAAGGCAGCCAGCTACCCGGAGGAACTGCTGCAGGAGACACGGGAGATGGTCCCCGGGCTGGCCGAGCGCGCTACCCAGTGGGCGGCCGAGGCACCCGCGCTGTGGGCCCCGAACCTGCACAATATTGACCGCTGGTGGTCACCGGGCTCCCTGGCGGCCCTGAAGGGCCTGCGCCGGGTGCTCGACGAGGATGATCTGCCGGCTGCCGCGCTGGATCTGCTCAGCGTCGCGTTCTGCCGGACGGCCATCGCCGTCAGCCACGCGGCCTTCAACCACCAGAGCATGTCGTTCCGGCCGCCGGAGGGCCCCGAGCAGGACGGCACCCACGTCATCGGCCGTTTCGCGGCCGAGGCCGCCGAGATCCTGGCCGGAGCGGGGACGAGCTTGCCGGGGACCGGCCGGGTCACCCACGGGGACGCCCGTGAGCTGGGCGCCGGCGGCCTGATCCCGTGCGACCTGCTGCTGACCTCCCCGCCGTACGTCAACCGGATGTCCTACATCAGGGAACTGCGGCCGTACATGTACTGGCTCCGGTTCCTGGACCAGGCCCGTGACGCCGGCGAGCTGGATTGGGTCGCGATCGGCGGTACCTGGGGCGTCGCCACCTCCCGCCTCAACGACTGGGCCCCCGACGGGATCGTCGCACCGATCGAACACGACCTGCGCGCACTGGCTGGGCTGATCACCCGCGACGGGGGCAGGAACGGGCCGCTGCTCGCCACCTACGTGACCAAGTACTTCCACGACATGGCCGCCCACTTCGCCGCGGCGTTCCGGCACATCAGGGCGGGCGGGCAAGCCACCTACATCATCGGGAACTCGACCTTCTACCGGCACGTCGTGCCCGCCGAGCGGTGGTACGCGTCGCTGCTGCAGGCCGCGGGATTCACCGATGTCCGGGTCTCGGTCCTGCGCAAGCGCAACAGCAACCTGGCCCTGTACGAGTACGAGGTGACCGCGACCCGGCCGTTACCGGCTGGTCCGGGCTGGGTCGGGACGGTAAGGTCCGCGTCAGGACCCTTCCCGGGCCACGGCGAGCGGGCCGAAGCTCTGCGCCACCGGCATCATCTCGATGACGTTGATGTTCACGTGCGACGGCAGCGACGCCGCCCAGTGCACCGCCTCGGCCACGTCGCCGGCCTCCAGCGGGTGCACTCCCTCGTACACCTGGCCGGCCTTCGCCCGGTCACCCCCGAACCGCACGACGGAGAACTCTGTCCCGCCGGACAGGCCCGGTTCGACGCTGGTGACCCGCACCCCGGTGCCCTGCAGGTCACTGCGCAGGTCGAGGCTGAACTGGTGCACGAACGCCTTCGTCGCGCCGTACACGTTGCCGCCCGGGTACGGATAGGTCCCGGCGATCGAGCCCAGGTTGATCACGTGGCCGTAGCCGCGCTCCACCATGCCGGGCAGGACGGCCCGCGTGCAGTAGGCCAGGCCCTTGCAGTTCGTGTCGATCATGGCGTCCCAGTCGTCCAGGCTGGACTCGTAGGCCGGTTCGAGGCCCATGGCCAGGCCCGCGTTGTTGACCAGGACGTCGATCGCGGCGAACTCGGGCGGCAGCCCGGACACCGCGTCGGCGACGGCCGCCCGGTCCCGGACGTCGAAGGTCAGCGCCAGTACGTCACTGCCGAGTTCCTTGGCCAGTTCGGCGATCCGGTCCGATCGGCGCGCGGAGACGATCACCCGGGCGCCGTCGGCGGCGAACCGCCGCGCCATAGCTTCACCGAATCCGGCGCTGGCCCCGGTCACAAAGACGGTTCTGCTGCGCATGGCGCGATGCTACTGCGCGCGGCGCGCGGCTACTTGAGCAGTCGGGACAGGCGGCGGTCGGCGAGGGGCTTGCCACCGGTCTGGCAGGTGGCGCAGTACTGCAGGGCCGAGTCCGCGAACGACACCTCGCGGATCGTGTCGCCGCATACGGGACAGGGCTGGCCGGCCTTGCCGTGCACGCGGAGCCCGGTCTTCTTCTCGGCCTTCAGATCGCCGGCGGCGAGCCCGCCGCACCGCTTGGACGCGTCGGTGAGGGTCGTCTCGATCGCGTCGTACAGGTCCGTCACCTGATCGGGGGTCAGGCTGGAGGCGATCTTGAACGGTGACATCCGCGCGGCGTGCAGCACCTCGTCGGAATAGGCGTTGCCGATGCCCGCGATGATGTGCTGGTCGCGGAGGACGCCCTTGATCTGCATTCGCCGGCCGGCCAGCAGGGCCGCCAGCGTCCCCGCCGTAAAGGCGGAGTCCAGCGGGTCGGGGCCGAGGGAAGCGACCCCGGGGACGTCCATCGGGTCCCGGACCAGGTAGACGGCGAGCCGCTTCTGGGTGCCCTGCTCGGTCAGGTCGAAGCCGGAACCGTCGTCCAGGATCACCCGGAACGCGAGCGGCCCCTTGCCCGGCTTGGGCGGCTGCGGCGGGATGTCCTCGCGCCAGCGCAGCCAGCCCGCCGCGCCAGGTGGACGACCAGGTGCAACGGGGCGCCACTGCTGTCGCCCGGCGCGGCCAGGGACAGGTCAAGGAACTTCCCGTGCCTGCTCACCTCACCGATGACCAGCCCGGTCAGCGCCGTAGGCGGCGGATCGTAGGTCTTCAGCACCGAGATCGCCGCCGGGTAGGCGTGGGCCACGGCGTGACCGCTGGCCCGCTCGCGTAGAAAAGCGGCGAGCGCCTCGACTTCGGGCAGCTCAGGCATACCTTAGTGTGCCTGACCGCGAGTACTGCTGTGAACCTGCGGCCGGGACACGGCGTACGATCGGTGTAAATATCCACACGGGAGCTCGGGCTGACCGGGCTGAGAGGGTGGCTGGCCCCGCGGGTCACGCGCGCCACCGACCGTTCGAACCTGACCGGGTAATGCCGGCGTAGGGAGAAAGTCGTGACCACAGCGATTACACCAGCCTCCGGGACCGGCGAATTCATCACCGTACCGGGAGACCGCAAGTCCGAAGCGCCCCTCACCCTCGCCGAGCCGGTACCCCGGGCGCTCAGCTTCCTCGATCAGCTCGGCCTGTGGGGCAACCTGGGCGTGAGCCTGCTGGGCTTCACCGGTGCGCTGTTCGTCCTCCAGCCGGGCGGCACGGGCACCGCGCGGCTGTCGCTGGCCGCCGGGTTCTGCGCGATCGCCGTCGGCACGCTGCTGGGCACGCTGGGGGTGGCCGTGTCCGGCATCCCGGGCACCCGGACCGGAGCCCCGGCCATGGTGCTGCTGCGCGGCCTGTTCGGCGCCGGGCTGTCCTACCTGCCCACGGCCATCAACATGCTGCAGCTGCTCGGCTGGAGCATCTTCGAGCTGGTCACGATCGCGACCGCCGCGCACATCGTGGCCCCGGCCCTGCCAAAGTGGGGCTACGTGCTCATCGGCGGGGCGATCACCGGTATATTCGCGATCCATCCGCTGGGCGCGATCCGCGTACTGCGCCGGTACGCCACCGCGGCGGTGTTCGTCGTCCTGCTGTACCTGCTGGTCCAGTTGGCCCGCCATCCCCTTCCCGCGTTCAACCATGGCACCTGGTCGGGATACTGGGCCGCCACCGATACCGTGGTCGCGGTCGCGATCTCGTTCGCGCCGATGGCCGCGGACTACATGCGGTTCGCCCGGTCGGAACGTTCGGCCTTTTCGGCCGCGATGATCGGCTACAGCATCACCCAGATCCTGTGCTACGTGATCGGCCTGCTCGCCCTGGTCACCGTGGCCCGCAGCCCGAACGACATCTACGGGGCCTTCATCGCGCTGCCTCTCGGGGCGGTGGCATTCGCGATCCTGGCCGCTCGTGAACTGGACCAGTCCTTCGCCGACGTGTACTCGACCGCGGTCTCGACCCAGAATCTGCGGCCGCTCTGGGATCGCCGCATCATCGCGGGGCTGATCACGGGGCTCGCGACTGTGCTGGCACTGTTCCTGAACATCGCGGATTACGAGAACTTCCTGGTCCTGCTGGGTTCGGTGTTCGTGCCGATGTTCGGGGTGCTGGCGGCGGACTTCTTCCTGCTGTCCCGGGGCCGCTGGGACCTTTCGGCGCATGCGCCCTCCCGGTGGCTGATGCTGCTGCCCTGGGCGGCCGGGTTCGTCACCTACCAGCTCATCAACCCGGGTTACATCTCCTGGTGGGTTTCGATGTGGACCCGGCTCGGTCACCTCATCGGCTTCACCCCCGCCAGCTGGATGTCCGCATCAATCTTGTCCTTCGGTGTCGCCGCCGCGGCCACCCTGCTCGGCTTCCCGCTCGGCGCGCTCGCCCGGCGCCTCGGCACCCGGCGCGGCCCGGGTCAGCAGGCCGGCACCGGGTGAGCACGACCGGGGCCGGCAGAGGGCCGGGGGCACCGGGCGCGCCGGGCCGGACGGTCCCGGGTCCGGTGCGGGGCCCGCGGCGGCCGCCGGGTCCACGGAGCTCACCGGGCTGGTGCACGGCATGGGCAAAGAGCTGGCCGCTCCGGACTGGAGTCCGCTCACTGCCGAGGAAGTCACCGCGGTCCTCGCCCGCTACCGGCGGCCGGGCGCCGACGCCGCGGGGCGTGCGGCCGTCAGCTGGCGCAGCCCCCGGCCGATGTCGGCGGCCGGGCTGATCGGCGGGTCCGGCGGGCCCGGCGGGACGGGCGGTGAGGTCTTCGTGAAGCGGCACGACCCGCGAGTTCGCAGTGTGCCGCCAGCTCGCCGCTGAGCATGCTTTCCTTACCTACCTGCGGGACCACCGGGTGCCGGTTCCCGCCGTCTGGCGCACCCCTGCCGGTAACTCAGCCGTGCGCTACGGCGGCTACGTCTATGAGGTGCACGACGTCGCCGTGGGCCTCGACCTGTACCGGGATGCGGTGTCCTGGTCGCCGTTCCGGTCCCTCGGGCACGCCCGGGCGGCCGGGGCGGCCCTGGCCCGGCTGCACCTGGCGGCCGCGGATTTCCCGGCTCCGGCCCGCCCGCAGGCGGTCCTGGTCAGCACCTGTGAGGTCGTCACAGCCGACGATCCGGTCGCTGCGATTGGCGCGATGCTGGCCCGGCGTCCCCGGCTGGGCCGCGATCTGCGCGAACGTTCCTGGCGCGAAGACGTGACACTGCAGCTGGCCCCGCTGATCGGCCGGGCCGCGCCGTTGCTCCGGGCGCTTCCCCGGCAGTGGGGCCATGGTGACTGGCATCCCTCGAACCTCACCTGGACGTCGGCGGCCGCAGAGGCCGAGGTGGCCCAGGTCGTCGACTTCGGCCTGGCGAACCGCACCTTCGCGGTGCACGACCTGGCCACGGCGCTGGAACGGAGCACCGTCGGCTGGCTCGACCTGGCCGAATCGGGCCGGGCCGACGCCGACCTGGACGCGATCGGCGCCTTGCTCGACGGGTACGAGAGCGTGCGGCCGCTCAGCCCCGCCGAGGCCACCGCCCTCGCCGAGGTGCTGCCCATTGTGCACGTGGAGTACGCGCTGTCCGAGATCGAGTATTTCGCTGATGTGGTGACCGCACCCGGCCTCGCGGACCTGGCGTACGACGGCTACCTGCTGGGCCACGCCCGCTGGTTCCGCAGCAGCGAGGGCAGAGCGGTCACCGGCTACCTGCGCGGCCGCAGGATGACCCGGCATCGACGTACCCGGCCGCTGATCATGCGGCGTGGGGCCGAATAGCCGCAGGCCGGAACGCGCCTCGCCCCCACTTACCGAGCGGATCCGCGATAATCGGTGCATGCAGGCCGTCATCTCAGCTGCCCGGAAACCCTGACCGTGGTGAACTCGCCGTCCGGACGGCGGCCGCCTGGTCCCGGGAAAACGTCGAGGTTCCGCAGGTCGACGGCCGGCCCGGGGCTGGCTCCGCTCAGCGATCGCCAGCGCGGTGAGCTGGGCGCCGACGCCACCATCACGCTGGCCGAGGAGCGCCGGGCGGCGGGGATCGACGATATCCTGGCTGCCCTGGACCGCGAACTGATCGGCCTGGTCCCGGTGAAGCAGCACATTCTGGAGATCGCCGCGCTGCTGCTGGTGGACCGGGCCCGGCAGCGGTTCGGCCTGGAGGCGCCCCGGCCGAACCTGCACATGTGCTTCACCGGGGCACCGGGTACCGGCAAGACCACGGTGGCGCTGCGGATGGCCGACATGCTCCACCGGCTGGGCTACCTGGAGCGGGGACACCTGGTGCACGCCATGCGCAATGATCTCGTGGGCGAATACGTCGGGCAGACCGCGCCGCGGACGAAGCGGGTGCTGGAACAGGCCATGGGCGGGGTGCTGTTCATCGACGAGGCGTACTACCTGTTCAACATCGCAGACTCCCGGGACTTCGGGCAGGAGGCGATCGGCATCCTGCTCCAGGTGATGGAGAACGAGCGCGACAAGCTCGTGGTGATCCTGGCGGGCTACAAGGACCGGATGGATGAGTTCTTCGGCTCCAATCCCGGGATGCGCTCCCGGATCGCTCACCACCTCGACTTCGCCGACTACGAGCTCGGTGAGCTGATGCTGATCGGGCAGGTGATGCTGGAGCAGTCCAGTTACTACCTGTCCGCCGAAGCGGAGGCAGCACTGAGCGGCTACCTGAAGCGCCGGATGGACGAGCCGCGGTTCGCCAACGCGCGCAGCGTCCGTAACGAACTGGACCGCGCCCGGCTCCGGCACGCGCACCGGCTGGCGGCCGACCCGCACCGGAGCTGGGGGCGGGACGACCTGATGCGGATCGAGCCGACTGACATCCTCGGCGACGACGCCGACGGGGACGCTGACCCCGGTGACCTCAGCGGCCCGGACGTAGCGGCGGAGAACCCCGCCGCGGTCCCGGCAGATCACCCGGGTCCGCTCGGTCTCGATTTAGCGGGCGCCGCCCGGATCCGCCCGCGGCGCGAGGCTGTCAGCAGGGCCCGCATGGTCCGGGCGACCGACCGGCGGGTGGCGGCAGGGTCCGGCCCTCGGCGTGCCGCCGTCGCTCCTGCTGTTCTGAGGTTTCAGGCCAGGGCGCCGGGTATGGCCCCCATCAAGCTTCCGTCAGCCGCAGGGAAGTGATGATGGTGCGCCGTTATCTGCTGGTCCTCGATATGGACCTGCTCGCCGTCGACGAAGAGTTCGATCTCGAGCCGATCAACTACTTCCTCGCCGAGCAGGAGCGGGAACCTTGCTACGTCACAGTGCTGTCGCTGGTCGACACCAGCTCGGCCAAGCTGCCGGCCATGGAGCTTCTGCTGGGCGCCAAGGTGGGCAAGTTCCCGGTGGCGCCCCGGCCCGATCATAAAATCATCGCGGCGGCCGAGCACCGGATGCACCTGGCCGTCAAGCACTTGAAAGCACTCGGCTGCCAGGCCGAAGGCATCATCAGCGATGACGACGACCTGCTGAAGGTGGTCCGGGCCGAGACCCGCAGTCAGGACTACGCGAAGGTGGTCCTGGCCACGGGCCGGCGGCGCGGCTCCGTGCTGGCCCGGGAGCTGCATGTGGACCCGATCCACCGGCTGCGGTGGCGGCTCGGTGCGCGGCTGGTCGTGTTCCCCCAGGGCCCGGAGGCCGCGCACCCGACGCTGACGGCCTGACCGCACCGGCCGCTCACAGCCGCCCGGAACCCTCCCTGGCACCCTCTGCCTCTCCCGGCGCACAGCACGTGAACAGGCCTTTCTGCGGCCTTTTCTAAAAATGGGACACAGCCTGGTACTGGTGTGGCGCGGTGCGCGGCCCTAGGTTTGCACCAGGAACACCTCCTGTTCCTCAGTGGAGGAGAGCGAATGACAGAGATCACCGTCACCGTCGACGGCGTGAAGTATGCCGATCACGTCGAACCCCGGATGCTGCTGGTGCACTACCTGAGGGAAGTCGTCGGGAAGACCGGTACCCCCGTCGGATGCGACACGTCCAACTGTGGTGCGTGCACCGTGCTGATGGACGGCCAGTCGGTCAAGAGCTGCGCGGTGCTCGCCGTGCAGGCAGCTGGCGCGAACATCACGACCATTGAGGGCATGGCGAACGGCAGCCTGCATCCGCTGCAGCGCGCCTTTCACGAAGAGCACGCGCTGCAGTGCGGGTACTGCACGCCGGGCATGATCATGGCGGCAGCGGACCTGCTCCGGGAGAACCCGCACCCCAGTGACACCGAGATCCGCGAGGGACTGGAAGGCAACCTGTGCCGCTGCACCGGCTATGAGAACATCGTCCGCGCCGTGCGGCGCGCCGCCGAGGCAGGAGTAAGCGAATGACCGCAGAGACCGAGATCGCCCCGGCGCCGGAAGCGGAGCTCGGCAAGGCACGCCTCCGGAAGGAGGACGAGCGCCTGATCACCGGCCAGACCAACTGGACCGACAACATCAAGCTGCCCGGGATGCTGCACATAGCGTTCGTGCGCAGCCCCTTCGCGCACGCGCGCATCACCTCCGTGAATGTCAGCGCGGCATTGGCCGAGCCCGGGGTCATCGCGGCCTACTCCGGCGCGGACTTCGCGGCCGAGCAGGGGAGCCTGCCGTGCGCGTGGCCGGTCACGCCGGACATCGTGATCCCCAATCACCCGCCGATGGCCACCGACGAGGTGCGCTACGTCGGAGAGGCTGTGGCGTGCGTGGTAGCCCGTGACCGCTACGCCGCCACCGACGCGCTGAACGCTATCGAGGTCGACTACGAGCCGCTGCCGCCGGTGCTCGACATGCGGACCGCTCTGGAGGATGGCTCCCCCAAGGTGCACGAGGCGGGCAACCTGAGCTACGACTTCCTGTTCACCCAGGGCGACATGGACACCGCGTTCCACGACGCACCCATCGTGCTGGAGCGCACCTACCGCCAGCAGCGGCTGATCCCGGCGGCGATGGAGCCGCGCGCGGTGGTCGCCTCCTGCGTGGGCGGGGAGTTCACCCTCTGGTCAGCGACCCAGATCCCGCACGTGCTGCGGGTCATGCTAGCCATGGTGACCGGGATACCTGAGCAGAACCTCCGCGTCATCGCCCCCGACGTAGGCGGCGGATTCGGCTCCAAGCTGCAGGTGACGGCCGAGGAAGTGCTGGCCGTCCTGATCGCCCGCAAGCTCGGCCGGCCGGTCAAGTGGACCGAGTCCCGCAGCGAAGGCAATCTGACCGTGCACCACGGCCGGGACCAGTGGCAGCAGCTCAGGATCGCCGCCGACAGCGATGGCCGGATCCGCGGCCTGGAGGTCGACCTGCTCGCCGACATGGGGGCCTACCTCATGCTGGTCACCCCCGGGGTGCCGGTGCTCGGCGCCTTCATGTTCCCCGGCATCTACAAGATGGACGCCTACTCGTTCCGCTGCCGGGGAGTCTTCACCACCAAGATGCCCACCGACGCCTACCGCGGCGCCGGCCGCCCCGAGGCGACCTTCGCCATCGAGCGGCTCATGGACGAACTCGCCACCGAACTGGGCCTCGACCCGCTCGAGGTGCGGGAGCGGAACTGGATCAAGCACGAGGAGTTCCCGTACACCACCGTGGCCGGCCTGACCTACGACTCGGGCAACTACGAGGCGGCCACGGCCAAGGCAAAGGACCTGTTCGGCTACGAGGCCCTGCGCCGCGAGCAGCAGCAGCGCCGGACCAACGGCGACCCCGTCCAGCTGGGCCTGGGCGTGTCGACCTTCACCGAGATGTGCGGCCTGGCCCCCTCCCGCGTGCTCGGCTCGCTCGCCTACGGCGCGGGTGGCTGGGAGCAGGCGTCGATCAGGATGCTCCCGACGGGCAAGGTCGAGGTCGTCACCGGCTCCAGCGCACACGGCCAGGGGCACGAGACGGCGTGGAGCCAGATCGTGGCCGACCAGCTTGGCGTCCCATTCGAGGACATCCGGGTCCTGCACGGCGACACCCAGGTATCGCCCAGGGGCATGGACACCTACGGCTCCCGGTCGCTGGCCGTCGGCGGCATGGCGCTGGTCATGGCCTGCGACAAGGTCATCGATAAGGCCCGGCGCAATCGCCGCGGGCATGCTCGAGGTCTCAGCAGCGGACCTGGAGTGGACACCGGGACGCTGGGCGGTTCGCGGCGACCCGGACAAGGGCGTGACGATCGCCGAGATCGCCCTGGCCACGTTCGCCGCGCATGCTCTGCCCGAGGGCGTCGAGCCGAGCATCGACGCCGACGCCACCTACGACCCGGAAAACTTCTCCTTCCCGCATGGCACCCATCTGTGCGCGATCGAGGTCGACACCGAGACCGGCTTTGTGAAGATCCGCTCTTATGTGGCCGTCGACGACATCGGCAAGGTCGTCAACCCGCTGATCGTCGAGGGCCAGGTGCACGGCGGTCTCGCCCAGGGCATCGCGCAGGCCCTGTACGAGGAAGCGGTGCACGACGACGAGGGCAACCTGATCACCACCACGCTGGCCGACTACCTGATCCCGTCGGCCACCGACCTGCCGTCCTACATCACCGGGCGGACCGAGAGCCCAGCCGCTAACCGGCTGGGTGTCAAGGGCGTCGGTGAGGCCGGGACGATCGCCTCCACCCCCGCGGTGGTCAACGCGATCGTGGATGCGCTGCGCCCGCTCGGCGTGGCGGACATCACCATGCCGTGCACGCCGGAGCGCGTCTGGCGCGCGATCCAGGCCGCCCGGGGCGGCGACCAGGCCAGCGCCGCGGAACAGCACGCGGCCCGGCAGAGCGATCAGACCCAGGGCAACAGCCCGCAGGGCGTCACCCCTGAGAGCGGGGACGCGGAGCAGAGCGGAGGCGCGGCATGATCCCGGGCAAGTTCGAGTACGTCCGGCCCGGCTCGGTCGGCGACGCGGTGAGCGCCCTGGCCGACGCGGGCGAAGACGCGAAGGTCATCGCGGGCGGCCAGAGCCTGATGCCGCTGCTGCGGCTGCGGCTGGCCTATCCCGACCTGCTGGTCGATGTCGGCGGCCTGGAGGAGCTGCGCGGCGTCAGGGACGCCGGGGACACGCTGGAGATCGGCGCGCGCACCACGCACTACCAGCTCGTGCACGACCCGCTGGTGGCGGAGCACTGCGGGATCCTGCGGGAAGCCACCAGGACGGTCGCCGACCCCGCGATCCGCCACCGGGGCACCCTCGGCGGTGCCCTGGCGCACGGCGACCCGGCCGGGGACCTGCCCGCGGTCGTACTGGCGCTGGGCGCGACGCTGGTCGCCCAGGGCCCGGGTGGCGAGCGGGAGATCCCGGCCGCGGACTTCTTTGTCGATTACCTCACGACCAGCCTGGCCCCGGACGAGATCCTGACGGCGATCCGGATTCCCAAACTCGGGCCCGGCTGGGGGTACCGGTACGAGAAATTCCACCGGACCGCGCAGTCATGGGCGACCGTCGGGGTCGCCGCGCTGGCCCGGCGGTCCAACGGATCGGTCGCCGAGGCCCGGATCGGGCTGACCAACATGGGCACAGTCCCCGTGCGGGCCAGGGCGGCTGAGGACGCCGCGGCCGGCGCGGAGGCCACCGCGGACGCGCTGCGGGCGGCAGCCGCCCACGCGGACGAGGGCACTGAGCCGCCGGCCGACCTGCACGGGGCTGCCGACTACCGGCGGCATCTGGCGCGCGTGCTGACCGGGCGGGCGCTGGCCGCGGCGGCAGGGGCCTGACGGCCGGACGGCCGCCTGCGATGTCCGGCGCGCCGGGCGCACGGCCGCGAGCGGATTCCGTTCGCGGCCGTGCGTCGTCACGGTGACTGCGGGAGCTTGACCGAGCCACGTTTCGGGGCGCGCACGGAAGGAGGCGGGACGACCGGCCCGATGTCGCCGTCCGGCGCTTCGTCCAGGTCGACGATCACTGGAGCGTGATCGCTGGGACCGGTGCCCTTGCGGGCCTGCCGGTCCACCCACGCCGCCCTGACCCGGTCCGCGACCGGGGCGCTGGCCAGGATCAGGTCGATGCGCATGCCCAGGTCCTGGTGGAACATCCCGGCCCGGTAGTCCCAGTAGGTGAACACCCGTTTGTCCGGCCATCGGTCCCGGACCACGTCGTGCAGGCCGAGCGCCCTGCAGCTCGGCCAGCGCAGCCCGCTCCGGCGGCGTGACGTGCGTCTGCCCGATGTAGGCGTCCGGATCGAACACGTCGGCGTCAGTGGGCGCGATGTTCATATCTCCGCAGACCAGCACGGCCTCCGGGCCCGCCTTGACCGCCTCCCGCAAGGCCCCCAGCCAGGCCAGCTTGTACTGGTAGTGGTCCGAGCCGGGGGACCGCCCGTTCGGCACGTACACCGAGTGCACCCGGACACCACCGCAGGTCGCGGACACGGCACGGGCCTCGGGATGGGGAAAGCCCGGCGCGCCGGGGATGCCGGCGACCACGCCGTCCAGCCCCGCGCGGGACAGGATGGCCACCCCGTTCCACCGCGGCTCGCCGTGCACGGCTACCGCGTAGCCGCGGCCGTCCAGTTCGGGTCCGAGTAGCTCGGTGAACGCGTCGTCGCCAAGCTTGGTCTCCTGCAGGCAGACCACGTCCGGCTGTCGCTGATCGAGCCACGGCAGCAGCCTCGGCAGCCGCTGCTTGACCGAGTTCACGTTCCACGTCGCTACCCGCACCGGGCCTACAGTAGCGGAGCCGCCGCGGGCGCAGGCGTGAGCCATATCCCGGGGGAGCAGCCCCGGAGCGGCATCAGCCGGGTGGGCTTCAGCCGCGTCGTGCCGCCTGACCAGCAGCGGAAAGCTGCTCAGGACGATGCCCGCCAGGATCGGCTGGTGACCTACCTGCGGCTGGCCGAGGTCAAGCCGCCGTCCCGGCTGCCGCTGACCGCCACGGGGGCGGCTGCGGACCGGCCGCCCCGCAAACGACGTGGCCCTCCCCGCCACTGAGGCGCCGCGTTCAGGACCCGGTCGCGTTGGTGCGTGCCCCGTCCCACCACGTACTGCCGGCGCGGCCTGACCAGCCCCTGGGCGTGCTCAGCTGGCAGTTTCCGGTAGCTGAATTAGGGGGCCGGCGGGTGAACCGTGGACCAGTCGGCGGCCATGTCGATCACGGTCCAGTTGTGCTTCGCGGCGGCGGCCTGAATCCGCTCGGTGCCGCCCCCAAGGATGGGGTCCCGTTCGTAGGCGTACTCGCGAACGCCGTCGGTGTGGTGCACGACCAGTTCCAAGGTCCGGTGCGGGCTGGCGGCGGCCCACTCGAGCATAGCCAGGTCGCCGTCGGTGTTCCCGGCGGCCAGGATCGGCCGCTGCCCGACATGCCGATGGATCGAGATGGGTTTCTGCGGCCCGTCGTTGACGATCTGGATGGTGGCGGTCTTGACGAGTTCCGGCCCGTCAGCACCATTACGGAATTCGGTTTCTCCGATGCTGCCGATCACCCGGTGTGGCGGCAGGCCATAGACCTCAGTTGCCCAGACCCGCATGAAGTCGGTGCCGCCGCCGGAGAAGATCCAGCAGGAGAAGCCGTTGCGGCTCAGCAGGCCGAGCAGCTCCAGCATGGGCTGATAAACCATCGCAGGGTATGGCCGGTCGAAGCGCGGATGCCGGGCTGATGCCAGCCAGCTCCGGCAAAACGCTGCGAACTCGCCGTGGTGATCCCGGCATGGGTGAGCTTCATCAGGTCGATCAGCGCCGCCATCCCGCCCGCGTGCAGCTTTTCGAGGCTGGTGGGATGTCCCAGCTCAGCCGCCCGGTCCAGGGCGAAGATCAGCTGAGCATAAACCGGCTGCTCGGTCCAGAGCGTGCCGTCATTATCAAACACGGCGACACGCTCAGGCTCCTCGACGTAATCGGCTGAGTCACGACTGGTTACGGCATCGACGAACTGCAGGATCGACTGCTTCGTGGGTGTCTGCCGCCAGCTCGGCAGCTGGTCACCGCTCATCCGCACACCTCGCGTACTCGAAGGTTGACCTAACCCGTTGCCGTGACTCGTGGGCCGGGCCTTGAACGTAGGTCCTTTGCCCGCCAGCTGAATCACCCGGCCTGGGTGGTATGTCGCCGGCCGACCGCGCATCATGTGTCACCGGCCATGGCAGGCGGCGGTTCCGTTGACCGTGTATCGCTCTCAGCTATTCCGCCTATCCGTTCCGGACCCATCCATGGAGGGTGATGTGGCCTGGTTGGGTTGGCGCAAGAGTGAGCACAAGCGGCAGGGAGCCGCGACTGCGACCTGGGAGGTCACCATGGCATCCGCAACCAATCAGACCGGACAGCGGGGCGGGCGGCCGCCACGCGGAAGGCCGCGGCTTGGGGCTGATCGTCTTCGCGTCGATCCTGCTGTTCGTCGACGGCTTCTTCAACATGATCTACGGCATCGCCGCGATCCACCAGTCACATGTATTCATCGCCAACGCCCACTACGTGTTCGGCAACCTGCGCGCCTGGGGCTGGATCACCCTCATCATCGCCATCCTGCAACTGGGCGCCGGGGCCGGGGTGATGGCCGGCAATCAGCTGGCCCGCTGGTTCGCCGTCGCCGTGGTCGGGCTCAGCGCCATCGACATGATGTTCTTTATCCCCGCCTACCCCTTCTGGGCGCTGACCATCATCGCCATCGACGTGGTTGCGCTTTACGGGCTGTGCGCCTACGGCAGCCGCGAAAACCTGGCCGACGCATAGCCGGGATGTCCACGTGGCGCCGGCTCGCTTTCGCCCAGCGAAAACGGAAGATGATCATGACGAGCGCATCTTTGGATGTATTCCACTACGGCCGGAACCACCTGGCGAGGGTGACGACAATCTAGGGCTGAGGACTGTGTGGTTGGGCCTGTCTGGCATGGTGACAGCCCGGCCGCGCGACAGCGGCCCAGCAACCCGCGACTGCAGCCGGTCACCAGACGCAGGCCAAGGCGCTCGCGCGATGTGCAGCCAGGGCAGGGTTCGGCGATCTGCGCGAATTTCCTGCCCCGGAGGACCTGTGTCCCTAAGCGTCGACGGCGGAGACGGCCGCGAGGATGGCCTGGATCGCAACCTCAGGATGGGACACCAGTGACACGTGCGATCCCGCGACCTCGGTGATCGTTGAGCCCGCCCGCTCGGCCATCCTGCGCTGCGTAGCCGGGGGGATGACGCGGTCCTCGGTTCCGACCACGGCCCAGCTCGGTATGCTCTTCCAGGCCGCCGTCTCCGTCCCCGCTGTGTTCGCGCCGAGCGTGATCGGACGCTGGCTCGCGACGATCAGCCACCGGTCGGCCTCGGGAAGGTCCTGCGCGAAGGCATCGTGGATAGTCGATGGCTTGAGGAACGCCTCGGCGTCTCCATCGGGAGCTCCGGGATAGCCGACGATATCCAGCACCGTCGTCGGGTCCGGAACGTCTAGTGCGGAGCCCGAGCCGCCGAGAATCTGGAAGACATTCTCGCCCACCTCAGGAATGAACGCGTCGACGTAAACGAGGGCCCTGACGTCGCCGCCGGCCGTCCCGGCATTGGTAATCACCACGCCCCCGTATGAATGACCGACCAGGACGACGGGACCGGTCGTGCGCTGCTTGAGGAACGACGCGACATACTCGGCATCTCCCGCCACTCCGTGGAGGAGGTTCGGCGGCGTGAGGACAGTGAAGCCCTGGCTCTGGAGCTCCGTCGAAACGGCGTTCCAGCTCGCTCCATCTGCCCATGCTCCGTGGACCAGGACGATGGTCGGCTTCGGCATATCGCTCCCCCTTCTCAGGTCTGGCAGAGGCCCGTACCTCACAAAAAGCATACAGTCGGGGCCTCGCCCGTCTGTCTGGGCACGGCCCTGAACTGGGCTCTGCGGCGTGCAGTCCTGCTGCCCGGCACCCAAGGCGCGTCGGCCCGACGGCGGCGCCCGTCGTCCGCGAGTTCGGGCCAGGCGCGGCCGTGCTCGATTCTGGAGCGGGCGATCGCCGCCGCTCTCGGGAAGCTCCCCACCGGGGAGCTGAAAACGGAAGCCAGGCCGGGCCATCAACATGGCCCCTGCTGCCGAAGGTAGGGGGAGCCAAGGGGACCCGAACCCCTGACCGGAAAATCCGCTCAAGGTGCCCTGTACCGTCCACGGCCTGGGCTGACCGCCTCCGTTGACCTGCCGAAATCCGCCTAGATCCGGGCTCGTTGGTGTCTACCGTGGGTGTCAGCCGCTTGGCGGCCGGTCCGCTTCAGAGCGGCCTGGGCCATCAGATCTAATGGCGGAACGCCAGGATTAACAGTCCGATCACGGCGGCGAGGACGGACAGCATCATGAGGATTTGGCTGGTCACCTGGGCGCGCTCGGAGCGGGACCCTGCCGCGCCCGCGGTCGAGCCCTCCCCGCGGTCGATGCGTTCCTTTAGCTCGGTGATCCGCGCATCCGTAGCCTTCTCCATCGTCTGGATGATCGTGCCGATCTGGTCGATTTGCTTCGTGAAGCTGGCTTCGGCTTTCGCGGTGGCGGCGGAGTTGGCGTCGTTCTGCTGGGCGACGAGTTCCTTCTGGGCGCTCAGCGCCGAGCCGAGGGCCTGCGGGGCGGTCCCGGCTACCTGATCGGCGCGGACGTCCCGCTCGGTGAACTGGAGCCCGATCGCCCGGTCCATCCCGTCGAGCCGCGTCTCCAGCAGCTCGCGGAGCTGCGCGACCTGGGTCGCCGTTTCCTCGCGTAGCCGTCCACGGATCTGCTCGATTTCCTTACGGACACCGGCTACATGCGCGCTGGCCAGCTCGGTGGCCCGGTCCATCCCGTCGAGCCGGGTTTCGAGGATCTCCCGTAGCGTGGCCACCTCGCGGCGGAGCTGCTCAGTGGTGAGCTTCGTGGGGTCGGGAATCGGTCGTCCACTCGCCGTGGGCGGCCCTTTACCCCTACCGTGCGGTTCTTCCGCGTTCGCCGTCACCGAAGGATCGCCCCCTTTTCTGCGACTGGCGCTGCCGATGGGTCAGCAGCGCCCCAACCTGTGTCCGCCAGCCACCGATGAGGAAGATGACCGGGGCGACCGCAATCTCCCCGCATCGCCTGGCCCCGGGCCGCCCAGGTCTATCGGGTGCAGCGTGCCCAGGTACGTGGCGCATGAAGGTCTGTAATTAGCCTGCGGCCGGGTGTCCGCCATCCTTTCCGGCTCGCTCGGGTCTTCTGCGGTACCGTCGCTCCCAGCCATTTCAACTGATTGTAGCGACAATAATACTCTATGCAACCGGCAAGGAGGTAGGGCCTCATAGTGACGACCGGCCGACGAGATGGTCCGCAGCTTTGCGTGGATGATGACCTTGCGTTTCATCACCCTCGACGCGCTGCGCGAATACGTGCGCCAGCTCGAGAACCAGGCCGACGAGGCGGCCTGATGTCCCGCCCGCAACGTCGTGTCAACGGAGATGGCGGCGCGGCCGCGAGGACGGCGCCGCCGTTGACGACGCCGAAGTTCGTCCGCCTCACCCTGAGCCGCGGGCGAGCCACTCGTCACCGGTTTGTTCGGCCAGAACTTCGCGTGGCTGGTCGGCCACATCAACAGCCTCGCCGCGTTCCTCATCTATGGTCTCGGTGGTCTGGCCCTGCCGATGGTGTTGCTGTTCTGGTGGCTGCGGCACCGCAAGCCACGGAAAGACCCCGAAGGCATGCCGGTCTTCACCCGTCCAGCTGATGGTGCCTGATCCGCTCGGAGGTTCGCCGCGCGTTCCGGGCCTGGCCTCCGGCCTGGCCCTCGCCCTTACGGCGGGCCACTCTGGCGTTCATCTTTCCCGCGATTGGCCGCGCCCGTTCCACGCGGTTCACGTCCAGGCCGTCAGACTCGGCGCGCCGAAGGTGCACCCTTTCGGCGCTTAAAGGTCACGCTGGGCACCGGACCGCCTGGCCTTGCTTGGCGGAGGCCGATGAGTCGCGCCGCGGGTACTTTGCTGCTGTAGGCGCCTTTCAAGCTCAGCCCGCTGGGCGCGTTTTGCACCTTGGTTAATCTACCTGACTCCCTTCATTCCCTTTTATACCGCGCCAGCAGTAGACTATTCTTTGATGGACGTCACCGGCTTGATCCACTGCCCTTACCTTTATCTCGACACTTTCAAGAGCAGCTATAGCCCTTTCGCTAAACCAGGCTATTCGAATGTTATCGTCAATAGTTCCAGACATAGGGACCTTTGGTCCGAAGAGATTAAGAGCAAAATCTTCGCCTTGGCGCAGTCCTAGGTCTTCTAGTTGTTGCTCGGCCTCGTCACGGGGAACCCAGCCCTCATTGGCGCCAAAGCTCTTACCTTCCGGTATTACTCGGTATTGAAGATACTTAAAGTATGATGTTGCTGGCGAACCGTTACTCAAACGAATAGTCCAGTTATCGTCTGCTTTTCCCTCCCAATTGCCACCCCAACTTATCGCGGGTCTTACGCTCACAGCATACTGGGCGCGGGCAAGGATAAGGCCACCAGTAATAGTGGCAGCCGTAGTTGCAGACTGAATGTCCAACAACTGGAGCTTCCACGGCCACGAGGATTGCGTCGAAACCGAAAGATTTTGCCTGACTATAGCCCATACGAGCAGCAGTAATGTCAGGAAGAAGAGGGCAATCGGCACAAAGTAATAAAGCCAATTCCGATGAATCCTCTTCTGCTCATCCTTGGTCTTGTGTATAGCCACGTTAATATTCCTTTAGTCTTATCGCGTTATCTTTTACCTTAAGGCTGTCGCGCAAGAAGCATCCTTCGTGGCAGTGTATGCATCCACTTACCGTGCTGGCTAGAATCTGCCCATATCTGGTACGAAAGTATCTTCTTTCCCTTTTCCTCCTGATGGGTTGCAGCTTACCTCTGGGGAGGTCGACGCCTAGCGCGGCGATTGCGCAATCGCATAATGACACGGAGGGCGCATCTCTAAGCGCCCAAACGATCATGGTCAGTGGCCGGTTTGCCAAAGTCGCCGTCTGCTTAGGTTCGCCGCGTGCGCTTCGGGCCTGGCCTGTGGCCTGGCCCTTGCCGTCAGGCCCGCTGGGTCGCCAGAGGCTCCGCGCGCAAGGGTGGGTCCTGAAGATCCTTTCTGCGGAGCGGTTAGAAAGGATCTTCAGGTGCCCTTGCGGGTGGAGGGGGCGGCCCGGAGAATGCGCGGCGTTCCGTCGCCCCGTGCCGATGACGTTTCCCGGCGACGGCGCAGCTCGCGCATGCTTGACGGCCTGGTCCTCGCGACCGGGCGCGACACCGGGTAGACGCGGCGGGCGCCCGTGCGCAAGGCGGCCACGGACTGTACGAGGCCTGCTCGTTCTAGCTCGACGAGCACATCCTCGACAGTCTGAGGTGGGCGACTGCGCGAGTTCGCGATTTCGCTAACGCAAGCGTAGACGATCTTGGCGTCGATACTGATTTGGTCGAGTACGAAGTCGTCCGGGGGCTTCGCTTCGACATTCCACGGCTCGAGTTCCTGTGGCGTGAAGCCACGATCGGCGGTCACGATAACCTGGGCGCTGGCTTTGATTGCTGCAGCAAGCACGTGCCTGTCATCCATGTCAGAGAGCTTCAGTTGATCAATTGGCGGCGCATATCCGGTCACCAGACAATCTGCGACCGCATTATTGATTAGCTCTCTCAGCCGGGCAAGCTTCTCGGGCGGCGTATCCGGGTGGTTGCGTCTCCGCGCATTCAGCATCTCTTCGATGATTTCATCGGTCCAGTTGGCCTGAACCAGGCCGGATCGGGCGATCCGGATGTGAAGATCCCGCAGCGTGTTGCCATACAAGACATTGGCGTCGTAGATCACGATGAAGGGCATCGGTCAGTATCCGTCCAGTTCCTGGCCGAGTCGAGTCAGTTCGTCGATGACGCCCCGACGACGCTGGTCATCCTGCCGCTTGTACTCACGGAGATCCTCAAACCTGATCCGGTGGTGAGTGCCGACCATCCGATACGAGATGCGCTGTTCGTCAAGTAGTCCGATTAGGTATGGTCGCGACACATTCAGGAAGTCGGCTGCTTGCTGGGTCGTAAGCTCGGCACGGTCGGGCATGATCTGCACGCCCTGCCCCTTCGCCAGGTAGCCGAGGATCTGCGCCAGCATGATCGCGGCCTGCCGTGGGACGACCAGAGCGTCATCGCCAGCAAGCTCGCCCTGAATCTTGACTGGATCAGCCCCCTGGTGAGCCGCTAGGTAGTCGCCAATACGCCGCGCAGCACGACGAGCGATCTCCGCGTCGACGTCCTCGGGCCGCGCAGCACTGGCAGCCTCGTTAGCCATTATCCACCTCCTAACCGCATTATCTGCAACATCCGAAGTAAGCGCAATCATTCCCCTGTCCAACTTGAGGAAAGAGATCGGTCGCCATGACCCACAGGGCACTTTACGGCTGAACTCCAGCAACACGCTGGCCCGGACCGGCAGTATCGCTCGCCTTGCTCGCAGCTTGAACCCCCGCCCCGCTGGCTTGGCAGCGGTGCTGGCAGCCGCCGGAAAAACTTGAACCGAACAGGGCTCGGGTGTATCTGCGGCCATCGGGTCTGCTCCGTACTACATGGAACTTGACACCGGTCACAGGAAGACAAAGGCATGGCTGAAGCGGTCATTGAGCGGGTGAGGCGTTACATCCTCGACGGCACTGATCAGGACCTCCGGCGGCTATTGAGCATCGCTGAGCTCAGCGCGGAGATGGCCCGCACGGCGTTCCGGAGGCTCGGTGCCAGGGCGGATGGAATGCGATCGACTGCGGTTGCGGCCCCATCGGCGGGCTCGCGGTCATGGCCGAGATGGTCGGCCCCGCCGGGCGGGTCGTCGGTGTCGATTTCAACCAGGCGGCGGTCCAGCGGGCACGAGCGGTCGTGTCCGCCCTTGAGCTGGGTAATGTCGAGGTGGTCGCAGGCGACATGCACGAACTTGATCCCGCGGCGCTCGGCGGCCCGTTCGATCTGGCCTATACCCGGCTGTTCCTGATGCACCAGGCCGACCCGGTGCGGACCCTCCGCCACATCGCGGGTCTCCTCCGCCCTGGCGGCTGGCTTGTTGTCCAGGAGGCGCTGCACAGCCCGCCTCCGCGATCACACCCTCACCTGGAGGCCCTTACCGACTATTGGGACCTGATTTATGAGTTGCTGCACCGGGCCGGAGTACCGGCTGGAGCCGTCGATGACCTGCCGCGGTCCGCGCGCGAGGCGGGTTTGGAGGTCACCGCGACGAACGGTTTCTTCATGACTGCAGACCCGGAGTTGGTGTTTGAGATACACGCAGGCACCCTCGCGGCGGCCAGAGAACGCGGGACCCAGTTGGGCATCGCGGCCGAGAGGATCGATGGCCTGATGCGAGACATCCAGACCGCCAAGGGCGGCGGCTACCAGTGGGTATCGTCGCCGTACTTCCTTGACCTGGCACTGCGCAAGCCCGCGGTGGCGTGACGGGACGAAACATTTGGGGGCTGCCATGGGATCGATTGTGGTCTGCGGCGGCGGCGTGATCGGGTTGGCGACTGCGATCATGCTGGCACGGGACGGGCATCAGGTCACGGTGCTGGAGGCCGACCCCGCCGACGTTCCAGCCACCTCCGGCGAGGCGTGGGAGTCCTGGCAGCGCAAGGGTGTTGCCCAGTTCCGCCAGCCGCATAACCTGTTCGCGCGGTTCCGGCAGGTCTGCGACCAGGAGCTACCCGAGATGACCGACCGGCTGCTAGCGGCAGGCTGCGTGTGGCGGGAACCGCTGGCGAATCTGCCGCCGGGTATCACCGACCGCGAGCCGCGTCCAGGTGATGAGGCATTCCAGTTCGTCACCGGCCGCCGCCCAGCCGTCGAGTACGCGATCGCCGTGGCCGCGCTGGAGGAGCCAGACCTGGTGATCCGCAGGGGCGTGCAGGTGACGGGGCTGACCGGCGGCCCGTCGAAGATCTCCGGCATTCCGCACGTCACAGGTGTGCGCACCTCCGGCGGGGAGGAGCTGCGTGCCGATCTGGTGGTCGACGCGATGGGCAGGCGGTCACACAGCGCGGAGCTACTGGTGGCGCTCGGTGCGCGCGAGCCGCACGTTGAGGCCGAAGACAGCGGATTTGTGTATTACTCGCGGTACTTCACCGGCCCGGCACCGCCCGCCCGGCTCGTCCCGATTGGCACGATGTCGCTGGCCACCATCGACGGCGATAATGAGAACCTGGTCAGTAACGATTTTCTCGGCCAGCGGGGATGCGCCGTTGAAGGCGCGGCGCGACGTGGAGTGTTTCACCCGGGTGGTCCGGGCCTGCCCATTGCAGGCCCACTGGCTTGACGGCGAGCCGATCACCGGGGTGCTGGCAATGGGGGGCATCCTGGACCGTTACCGCCGCTTCGTGGTCGATGGTAATCCGGTCGTGACCGGGTACGCCGCGGTCGGCGATGCGTGGGCTTGCACCAATCCCTCGGCAGGGCGCGGCATCAGCGTCGGGATCGTGCACGCGCAGCTGCTCCGGCGCATGGTCCGGGAGCATCTGGGTGACCCGGCAGGTTTCGCGCAGGCGTGGGATGAGGGCACCGAGCAGCTCCTCGCCCCGTACTACTGGAACCAGATCGCCGCTGACCGTACCCGGCTGGCTGAGATGACGGCCTTGCGGGAGGGCCGTCCGTGGTCCCCGCCGGACTCGATGATGAGCCGTCTGGTCAATGCTGCGCGGTACGACGCCGATGTTTTCCGCGCCTCCCTGGAGACCCTCATGTGCTTGGCGCTCCCGCAGGAGGTGATCCAGCGGCCCGGCATCAAGGACGCCATTGAGCAACTGGGTCACGAATCCCCGCCGCCAGCTCCAGGACCGAACCGTCAGCAGCTCCTTCAGCTCCTTTCTTCATAAGATCCACTCCGCGCCGATCGCCAGTAGGCCGTTGGGAACAGAGACGCTCACGGCTCCGGAGGCCGGGCTGATGGGCGCGCACCACAGCAGGATCACGAGTACACAACGTCAGTCATCCAGGTGACCTTCCGTCGGCTGGAACGTCGGCGGCCGATCGGGCACGCAGCGGGCACGCCGACGCCAAGGCGCTCATGAAGATAGTGTTTTGCCTGGTAGAAGTGAGGTGTTCACGTTTGGGGCTGACCTGGGCGGATGCCGGCTGGTTAGAGGGCTGCCCACAGGTTAAGCGGGCGCTGCCCACGCGATCTGGAGGCTGCCGTTCCGCTTCGGTGGGCTGGCGGCCGGTGCCCGTGTCCGGGTGGTCTGCCTAGCGTTTCCAGCGGGGGTCGGCTTCGAACGCGGCGGTGCCGAGCGCTTCGAGCTGGGTGAGCAGTTGGTGCAGCCGCCGGTCGTTGTCGATCCAGGGGGTGTAGTCGCCGTGCTGGCCGGCGCTGAGCCAGCGGCAGATGGTTCTGGCGGCGATCTTGCGGGTCCATTGCCAGTAGGGGCCGTGCAGGCGGGGCGGGTCGGCGTGGCAGCCGCAGTTGCGGCGGCCGCAACGGGTGCGCCGTTCGCTGATCGAGCCGGGCAGCACCATGCCGGAGCGGGCGATGGCGGCGAGCTCGGCGGCGATCTTTTCGGCTTGGGCCTGGTGGCTGGCGGCGACACGCACGGTTTCAGGGTGGCATAGGTCCGTTGTCCTGGGCATGTCCTACTGTATATATACAGTGTGAACTGCGCGGGAGCGCCGCTGCCTGGGGGTGCTGGCCCAGCCGCCGGCTATATCGCCCGCTGGCGGCCGTCGTCGGTGCCGCCGCCGGCGGCGGCGTTCGCCCGGGACGTGATCACCAGGACCGGGCCGCAGGGGCGGGAGCGGGCGAAGAACCTGCTGTGGGCGGCGGGCAAGCTTGCGGACTGGGCGGCCGGACTGGGCCTGGACGCGGTGCCGGAGGTGCTGCTGCACCCGTCGGTGACCGAACGGTTCACCCGGTGCGCGCCGGGCCTGTCGCCGGCGGCGCGGCGGACGCTGCGCACCAATTTGCGGTTCATCGGCCGCCGGGTGGTGCCGCAGCTGTATCCGGCGGACCTGCCGCTGCCCCGGGAACAGGCCAAGGCGCCGTACAGCCCGGCGGAAATAGCCGGTTTCCTGGCGCTGGCGGGCGCCCAGCCCACGCCGGAACGCCGGATGCGGGCGGCCGGGCTGGTCTGCCTGGGCGCCGGCGCCGGGCTGATCCGCGGCGACCTGCGCGCGGTCCGCGGCAGCGACGTACTGCGCCGCTCAGGCGGCGTCCTCGTGCAGGTCACCGGGAGACGCCCCCGCGCCGTCCCGGTCCTTGCCCGTTACCACGCCCGGCTGCTGGCCGCGGCACGCTTCGCCGGGACTGGGCTGATCACCGGCGGGCAGGACCCTGATCGCCGGAACCTGACGAACCCGCTGATCACCGCGCTGGACGGCGGGTCCGGGCTGCCCCGGCTGGACACCTCCCGGCTGCGCGCGACCTGGCTGGCCGAGGTCGCCGGCCTGCTCGGGCTGGCCACGTTCATGCACGCAGCCGGGATCAGCTGCTCCCAGCGGCTCGGCGACCTGATCGCCGGGCTGGAACCGGCCGGTGAGGCGGACGCGGTGCGGCTGCTGGGGGCGGCCCCCCTCCCATGATCCCGCTGCCGGTCCTGGAGGAGATCATCGACGCCTCTGGCGCCGCACCGCGGATCGAGGCCATGCTGCCCACCGGCGCGCGCCCCCGCCAGCTGAGCGTCCGCACCCTGCTGGCCGGCCTGTGCCTGGCCCAGGCCGATCACCGTCCCGCCCACCTGACCCGGGTGCATCACGCGCTGGCTCACCTGCCCGAGGCTGACCAGGTGCGGCTCGGCGTGATCGCGGAGTGGAAGAACGGCCCGCACCGGCTCACCTACCGGCAAACCGAGCGGACCTCCGGCCTCATCGCAGGCACCCTCGCCAAAGACGAGCCGGACGGGCTGCCATCCGGCGACCTGGCCGGCATCTGCGACGACCTGCTCGAAGCCAGCATCCCGGAGGAGTTCAAGAACGCCAGCGCCTCGCTGGCGGTGGACTGGACGGACATGGAGTCCTTCTCCCGGCCCCCGCCCGCCAAAGGCGGCCCGTGCGCCGATCCCGAAGCGTCCTGGGGCCACCGCAAGAACAACCTGCTGCGCAGCGAAGACGAGCTGTTCTTCGGCTACTACCTGTCCGCCGCCATCATGATGCCCGACGAGAACGGCCCCGCCGTCCCCGAACTCGCCCGCCGCATCACCCTGTCCTCCTGCCGCCACGACCCGGTCCGCGCCCTGGCCCCGGTCCTGACCGCGATGCCGGAAGACGGCATCGGTCTCGGCGACCTGCTCGCCGACTCCGGCTACGCCCACCGCGACCCAAGCGCCTGGGCCATCCCGCTGCGCGCCGCCGGCGCCCAGCTCGTCCAGGACCTCCACCCCCACGACCGCGGCCCCAAAGGCACCCACCACGGCGCCATCATCAGCAACGGATGCCTTTACTGCCCCAGCACACCCCGCTCACTATTGGAAATCGGGCCGCTCGCCCGCGGCGCCACCGGCGAAGAAGCCGCCGCCCACGACGCCCGCACCGCCGAGCTCGCCCGTTACAAACTCGGCCGCCTCACCGCTGACGATGCCGACGGCTACCACCGGGTCATGTGCCCGGCCGCCATAGGCAAGATCCGCTGCCCCCTCCGCCCGGCTTCGATGACCCTGGACCGGGACCGGCCGGAAATCCTCCAGCCCCCGCAGCACCCGCAGGCCTGCTGCACCCAGCAGACCATCACCGTCCCGCCCGGGATCAACGCGAAGACCGCGCAGAAACACGACTACCCGTCAAAAGCGCACCGCCGCTCCTACGCCCGCCGCACCGGAGCCGAACGCGGCTTCGCCACCGCCAAAGACCCCGCCACCAACGACATCAGCCGCGGCTGGTGCCGCCTCATGGGACTAGCGCCCCTCATGATCGCCGTCACCTGCCTGCTCGTCGTCCGCAACCAGCGCATCCTCACCGCATGGGACAGCCGGCAGAAAGAAAACGAACGCCGTGCCGCCGCCGGCCTCCCGCCCAGAACCCGCAAACGGCGCCGCAAGACCCTCACCGCGCTCGCCACCGGGCCGCCCTGACACCGCACCGGGAACGCCAGCCCCCGAACACCCCAGCACACCCACCACGACAGCGGCAGCATGCCCGGAAACCCGACAGCCTGCACAGGAAGCCACCACACCAACGCGAAACGCACGCAACACGGTGGTATCTGCAACCAGGCCGTCACACGGCAGAACGTCAGACCCAAACGTGAAAATAGGCCTCACTAAAACGTGAAGACCTCGAAGTGGAGCTAAGGGGACTCGAACCCCTGACCCCCTGCTTGCAAAGATCGTTGACCAGATGCCCTGACCTCGATCGCCGCAGGTGAGAGGTTCCGTGTCGTGCCCGTGAGCGACCCTGATTGACCACTGATCACCGTCCGATCGGGCACGCCACGGGCACGGCAGATCTGCAGGCTCTGGCCCATGGCGCTCTGCCCGTCGGCGGATGACCGCATCCTTATCAGTTCGGCCATAAGTAAGGTCACCCCACTGCTGCGCTGGCCATACTGTCTGGCGGTATACGCGGTTGTCGGCTCGTGTACCGCCACGTTGCCGTCAGCCTATCCTTGGGTCTCGCGGGCCTGCAGGACGTGGATGGCTTTGGCGAGTCGTCCGGGCCAGGGGCAGCAGCGGAGTTTGCGCAGGGATGTGCCAGGTCTTGAGCTGGGCGTTGGCGCGCTCGCCGGGCCCGCGGAGCCGGGCATGGGCGCGGTTGGCGGCTTCTCTGCGACTTGGCGATCACCCCAGGCTCAGGTCGGCACCGCTGCGGGATCACGATTGGTCCGGGGAGCCGGTCGCTCGTGCGGCAGCTCTCTGGTGAACCCGAGCGAGATGAGGGCGAGGAGGGCAGCAGCCAGGAGCCCGGCCTTGAGCGATCGGAGCTGCGCCGACTCGTAGTCATCGACGACTGCTGCGGTAGTCGTGGCGTCGAGGCCGGCCTTTTTCGCTGCGGCGTCGATCTGCGTGGAGGAGACGAAGTTGGTGTTGGATCCCGCCGCCACCCCCACCTGGGCCGACACGTCGGCGCTGATCCGGGGGTCGTGCTCGACGTTTGAGATGAAGGTGCTGGTCAGGCCGATCAGCACGATGGACCCGATGAGCGCCACCCCGAGCGCCGAGCCGAGCTGCTGCCCCGTGTACTGGAGCCCCCCGGCCTCGCTCCGGCCCGACTCCTCGACCGAGGACTGAACCACGTTGCCCAGCTGGGAGATCATCAAGCCCATCCCGACACCGAGCACGGCCATTCCGATGGCGAATCCAGCGCTGGACAGAGTGGGCTTGATCGTCGCGAGCAGGACGAGGGTACCGGCGAGGGTCAGGATCAGGCCGCTCTGCACGATCGTCCGCACCGGGAAGCGGTTCGATAGCCGTGAGCCGATCGCCGCGGTCGCGAACATGGCGATCGAGATGGGCAGCATCTTGATCCCGGTCTCGAGGGCGCTCAGCCCAAGGACCAGCTGGAGATAGAGCGGAACGACGAAGAAAATCCCCATGAGGAGGAGGTTCTGGCTGAACATCCCGATCAGCCCCGACCGCACCGCCGGGATCCGGGCGAGTGAGAGATGGACCAGCGGGTCCCGGTTCGTGGCCTCGCGATGGCGCTGCCAGGTCACGAAGCCCCAGAGCAGGATGCCGCCGGCGGCGAGGACGAAGAGGGTCAGCGAGAAGCCGAAGATGGTGATCGGGGAGTTCTTCGGCTTGACCCACCCCCAGGTACTCGACTGGAGAACTCCGAAGACGAAGACCCCCAGACCAGCGGCCGACAGCACCGAGCCCACGATGTCGAGCTTCGGAGCAGGAACCGGGCCAGGGGCGTCTGCCACCTTCCGCATCATGATCAGGATAAATGCGGCAATGAAGACCTCACCGACGAACACGACCCGCCACGTGAGCACGGTCGTCGCCCATCCGCCCACGATGGGGCCGACCGCGATCCCCGCACCAGCGACCCCACCGACGACCGCGTAAGCGGCCTTGCGCCGGGCCCCCGCGAAGTTGCCGGCAATCAGCGCCGCGAGCGCAGGAAAGACCAGCGACGCGCCGATGCCCTCGAGCACCGACCACCCCAGGGTGAGCACAGCTACCGACTGGGACAGCGCGGTCAGCGCCGAGCCGCAGGCGTAGATGATCAGTCCGACGACGAACGCCCGACGGCGGCCGATCATGTCGCCGATCTTGGCCCCGGTGAGGATGAGCATGGCCATGACCAGGCAGTAGAGGGTGATGACCGCCTGGATCGTGGTGACCGTGGTGTGGAAGTCGTGGACCAGCGCGCTGATCGAGACGTTCATCACGGACTGGTCCAGCACCATGAGGAACTGCGCCGTGGCCAAGGCGACGAGTGCCAGCCAGCCCTTGTTCGCCGTGGCGTTGTTCACGCTCCCCCTTCGCTCTGCGCGCCCGTGCCCGGAACGGGTCGTCTCCGAAGCCTCGGTCATCCTGCCTGCTCGGCATGTCCTCGACGGCTTCCCGCCGTCCCGACCGGATTCCCTGCTGGAACGTCAGTAAGTATTGCACTGGGGAGACGGCCTCCGGGTGTGGAGTCCGGTGAGCTCGGTCAGCCCGGCAACCGTATCTCCTGGATAGCATCGCCAATGGCCACCGCCAGCCTTCAACCAGCTCGTTAAGCGACCGGACTGCGGCTCATGGACACGGCGCAGCATCGCGTCGAGAAACGCTCGATCGCTGTTCATGCGTGATGCTGCTGAGGGCCGGGTTCCGGCGGTGTGGTGTGTGAAGACGGCACCGCCGGACGCGACCCCAGCCTGGGCCCGTCCGGCCTTTCTGTAATTACCGTCCCGACGACAGAGTGATCGATGGTTACGTCTTGGCGGCGTGTGCAGTATTGCCGTGGCGGCTGTTCGCGGGCTCCGGGATGATTGCGGGCTGTGACCGATGCGCCGCCGGAGGGGCCGCCCGAGGATCCTCGTGATGCGCTGATCCGGGAGCAGGCGGAGCGGATCGCGGCGCTGGAGGCGATGGTCGCTGACCTGAGGGAGCAGTTGGAGGCGGCGCAGCGGGCGGAGTCGCGGAACAGCGGGAATTCCTCGATGCCGCCGTCGTCAGATGACCTGCCGGGCCGGAAGCCGCCGAGGAAGCAGCGGCGCGCTGCGGAGCGGGCGGAGAAGAAGAGGCGGGGGAAGCAGCCGGGCAGCCCGGGCGCGGCGATGCGGTGGGAGGTTGCGGACCGGACCGGGGACCATTACCCGGAGGGCGCCTGCTCGTGCGGCCGTGACCTGGCGGACGCGGAGGACCTTGGCGTCACGCGGTCGTTTCAGCAGGAGAAGATCCCGGCCGGACCGGCGGAGCGGGTGCAGCACGACCTGCATAAGGCGAAGTGCGCCTGCGGCCGGGTGCATGTCGCGCCGCGCCCGGCAGGCGTGCCGGACTCAGCCCTGTCCATCGGGCCGCGCCTGCGCGCGCTGGCGGTTTACCTGGTGGTCTTCCAGCATGTCCCGGTGGAGCGGTGCCGGCAGCTGATCGCCGACGTGACCGGCGCCGTCGTGTCGGAGGGGTTCATCCATTCGTGCCTGGCGAGGGCTGCGTCCCTGGCCGCGGACGTGGTGGCGCTGATCCGCGCCCTGATCACCGCATCTGCGGTGGCCGGCTTCGACGAGACCACGCTGCGGTCCGGGCCGGCCGGGGAGAAGAAGTACGTCCACGGCGCGTTCACCAAGCTGTACTCGGCGTTCTGGCTGGGCGCCCGCAGCCTGGACTCGATGGAGGACGCCGGGATCCTGCCGGACTTCGCCGGGATCGTGGTCTCCGACCGCTACCAGAACTACTTCCATCCGAGGTGGAAGCACGTGGCCGGGAACCAGGCATGTCTCGCTCACATATTGCGGGACTATCAGGACTGCGCCGAGAGCTACCCGGATGCTGTCTGGCCGGTGCAGGCGCAGCGGGCGCTGCGCGGCATGATCTGTGCCTGGCACGTTGCCTGTGAGCAGGGACTTTCCGCTATACCCGCGGATGCGCTCAAGCCGCTGGAACACGAGTTCCGGCACGCCGTCCTCGCCGGGCTCGCGAGCGTGCCCCGCGTGCCGGGCCCGAAGAACAGCACGAAGCAGAAGCCCGGCCGCGACCTGCTCGAATTCTGCAAACAGCGCCGCGACGATGTGCATTCTCCCCGTAACACCAGCCGAAACCCGCGCTTCCCATCACCCCGCGTGAATAGGCTGAATGTTTACACTGTTCGGCCCCAGATTTGTGGTCACTCTTGGCGTCATGTCGATCAGGAAATGGCATTGGGTGATGTTTATCATCAGGTTCTTCTTGCCATTCTTCTGGCTCATCTGCGCGCCGATGCCTTCGCGGCAGCTCGCCTACTAGGCCAGCCAGCTCCGAGGAGGGCACCCGACCAGGAGAAGACCGCCAGGGCTGTCATTATGGGCATCCGGAACGTGGTGGAGTAGAACGTGCGGTGCACGGAGGCGAGTATGACGAACCAGCACTACCAGGCCCTGTCGGCGGCGAAGCGACGGCGGCTCATCTTCCGAGCGGTCCTGCGTAGCGTCCTGGTCGCGGTGGTGCTGGTTGTTCTGTACTACGTGCTTCCGCTGGACTGGCGATGGGATTCCGGCACGGCGATCCGTCTGCTGATTAGCATCCTGGTCTTCGCGGGTGTCATGGTGTGGGAGGTTAGGGCCATCGCCGGTGCGCGCTACCCGGGTCTGCGGGCGGCCGAGGCGCTGGGGTTGATCCTTCCCTTGTTCCTGGTGCTGTTTGCCTCCACCTACTTTGTGATGGAGCGGGCCTCCGCGGCGAGCTTCACCCAGCCGCTGACCCGCACGGACGCCTTGTACTTCACGGTGACCGTGTTCTCGACGGTGGGTTTCGGGGACATCACCGCCAAATCTGAGGCCGCCCGGGTGGTGCTCATCGTCCAGATGCTCGCCGACATCGCACTTCTGGGCGCCGGCATACGAGTGCTTGTGGGGGCGGTGCAACGCGGCCGGGAAAAGAGCCCGGATACGGGCGATGACACCGGGCCGGCCGCCAGCTAACGGCCTCCCCGGCTCTTGGTACCGCGTCGCATCACTGTTCGCGAAAGGCTCGCGGTGGCCATAGACGGGACGCACGGGAACGGTCGACGGCCTTGCCCGCTGGCGGCAAATTATCTGGCGATCTCTCGCCGCCGGGAGCCAGTGGCCTGGCGCCCCAGCCGACCCCCGGCGACCTGGCCGCCAAGGCCGGGAGGCTGATCCGCGCCGTCCGGATGTGCCGGTGAGCCATCATGACCAACCGGGTTCCGCCCCAGGACCCGCTGCACCGCCCGTTTCCTGGTCCGGATTGACGGATACGAGCTCAACGCCCAGCTCCTGGACTTGCTCGATGAGCCCGAGCAGGTGCGCCTGATCGGTCACCTGGCCGGTCAGCACCGTCATGCCCGCAAGCCGCTGCAGGCGCATGCCGTCAAACAGGAATCCGAACGCATCGCCCAGCTCCCCGTGAAGGACAAGCCGGTACCTGCGGCCTTGCGCCCAGTAGCTGTCCATGTCTATGGCAGCCTCACACTCAGGCCGGCGATCCGTCATCACCTACCGGCCGTATTCCCCTAGGGGAAACTGCTGCCCGGCCAGACCTGGCCTACCCGCCGTCCGGGCGCCGGCCGGTCACAGGCAACGTGGCAGGCAGGCCTGCGCGGCGCCGGCTGCGGCGCCCGGTGCGTTATCCCTGGGATGCTCGCTACAGGAGGTCGAGTTCGTGGGCACGTTTGAGCGCGTCGGCCCGCGAGGAGACCGTGAGCTTGCGGTAGATCGCCCGGACGTGGCTGTGGACTGTGCTGTGCGACACGAACAGCTCACGGCCGATATCGCGCTCGGACAGATCGCCGCGCAGAAGCTTGAGCACCCGGGCCTCCCGCTGCGTCAGCTCCTGATCTGCGGACTGGACGCGGCGGATCTGCGGTGGCCGGCCGAGAGCAGCCAGTCTCCCGGCCAGGATCCCCGGATCAGGGCAGGATCCGAGGACGGATCTCGCCTCGGCTATCGCATCCGCGGCACGCTGGTGCTTGCCCAGGGCCCGGAGCACGGGCGCCTGGGCGAGCAGCGCATTCGCCAGCTGGATGGGCTGGCCAAAGGTCCGCGAGTAGGCGACGCCGCGTTCGATCAGCGGCAGTGCCTCCCCGGGCCTGCCGCGCGCCGTGAGCGACACTCCCAGCGCCAGCGGAGCCACGCCGATGACCTTCCCGGTGCCGTGCTCCCGTACGAACCCGGCGGCCGCCTCGGCCAGCACCCGCTGTTCGTCAAGGCGGCCGTGCTCGCCGGCGATCCACGATCGGTAGGCCAGCGACGCCTCGCCCGCCAGCCACTGCGCGCTCGCAGGCGCCAGCGCCGCCGATTCCGCGAACCACCCGTCGGCCTCGTCGGGCTCACCCCGGAAATACAGGCCCGTGCCGACCGCCCAGCACGCCAATGGCCGCCACGGCGACCCGGGGCCCTCGAGCTCGGCCGCCCGGCGGGCATTTTCCAGCTGGGCGCCGACGTCTCCCCACGGGAAGCAGGCCCGCAGCATCGTCAGGCTCGCCTCGCCCGAGCTGAAACCGTCCGGCAGCGGCCCCGCGCTGAGATCGCCGAGCCGTTCGACCGCCGCGATGGCCAGTGCCGCCTCCTCCCGCTTGGCGGACAGCGAGAGCACCCACGCCTTGATCAGGAGCAGCTGCACGTCGCGGCTCAGCATCTCCTCCGGGAGCCGCCGCAGCCAGGCCAGCACGGTGTCGTACCGGCACGTGTTGGCGTAGCTGATCCAGGGGCCCTGGATCAGCTCGGCGGCCTCGGCGTACGCCCCGGCTGCTATGGCATGCCGGATCGCCTCGTCGGCCGTCCCGTGATCACGATGCCAGCAGTACGCGCGGCGATGCAGCGCCGGGGCCAGGCCCGGCTCACGCCGCTCGAGCTCCACCCGGAGCAGCCGCGCGAAGAGATGGTGGAAGCGGTACCACCCGTTTTCGTCGTCGAGTGGGACCAGGAACAAGTTGGTTCGCGACAGCGTATCGAGCATCGCGCCCGAGCCTTCCTGCTCCAGCACGGCATCGCAGAGCGGGCCGGACAGCCGTTCGAGAACCGACGTGCGGAGCATCAGCGCCTGCGCCGGCGGGTCATGCGCGTTGAGTACCTCCGTCACCAGGAAATCCACCACGTGACGGTTCGAGCCGCCGAACTCGCGCGCCAACGCGTGACGGTCGGCGGCGTGCTGCAGCGAGAGCGCGGCAAGATAGAGCCCGGCCGGCCATCCCTCCGCCTTCTCCACCAGGCCTTCGACATCTTCGCGCGCCAGGCCGAGGCCGAGGCGGCCGTTCAGGAAGGCGTCCGCCTCCTTGTAGGTGAATCGCAGGTCGCCGGCCCGTAGCTCGAGCAGCTCGCCGTGGGCGCGCAGCGCAGCGACCGGAAGGGCCGGCTTTGCCCTGCTCGCGAGCACGAGCTGGAACCCGGGCGGCGCATGGTCGATGAACCACCGGACACTGGCCCGGGCCGGGACGCTCGACAGCCGGTGGAAGTCATCCAGGATGAGCGTGATCTCACCCTGCCCGTCCAGCTCGTTGACCAGGCGCGGCAGGACCACGTCCACGACCTGTGCTGCCACGACCGTATCCGCCGACACCGACCTGGCCACGGCGGGGCTGGCGCGGCGCAGCGCCTCGATCGCATGCGTCCACAGGACTACCGGGTCATTGTCGCCCTCGTCCAGCGTCAGCCACGCGACGGGCTTCCGCGCGGCCTCGGCCTCCCGCCACGCCGCCAGCAGGGTGGTCTTCCCGAAGCCCGCCGGGCAGGCGACCAGAGTGAGCCTGCGGTCTGACCCGCTTCGAAGTCGTTCCAGCAGGCGTTCGCGTGGAATCGTCTCCTCGCGCACGGGCGGCGGGTGCAGCTTGGTGCTGACCAGGACGCCCTGTCGCGCCCCGTCGCCTGCGGCGGAGTCTTGCCGTTCAGCGGTGCCCTGCCGGGCCTGCGGCACTGCCTGACTGCGCGACAGACTCGGTGCCTGCCCGCCGCCGGATACCTCCTGCACAGGGCACATAGCGTTCACGCTGCCCGATACGGATTCTTGAAGCCATAGGCTGAAGGTCCCTATTTGTCTAGCCCTGCCCGGGTCGCTGTTGAGCATCTGGAGGATCAACCGCGACGTCACCCACGACGGCGGCGTGCGATCTGTTCGTGGCTGGTCAGATGTGCTCGAGCGCGCCGGGGCGCTGGGCCAGCTGGTCCTCGGCGTGGGCGACCATCGGCATGCCGCCCGTGCCGACGGCCAGCGGCGTCATGTGGTAGCCGTGGTAGGTCATCATCCGCCGGCCAGGAACGCCACCTGGTCCCAGCCGTTCTGCTTGAGCACGCAGTAGGCGATATAGCTGCGGAAACCTGACCGGCAGTAGGTGTACACGGGCCTGTCCCGGGGCACCTCATCCAGCCTGTGCCGCAGCTCGGTGTACGGCAGCAGGACCGCCCCCGGAATATGCCAGGCCTCGTATTCGGCCGGGGTGCGCACATCCAGGATCGTCACCCGCCCCGAGCAGCCCGGGTAGTCCTCGGGGTACCACAGATGGATGTCGCCGCGCAGCAGGTTGAGCCCAGAAAAGCCGGCCATGTTGAACCGGGTCCTTCGCCGCCCCGTACGGGGGGGCGTAGGCCAGCTCGAGGTGTTCCAGGTCGAACACCGTCATCCCGGCGCGCAGCGCGACCGCCAGGACGTCGATGCGCTTGTCGACACCGTCCCAGCCGAGCACTTGCGCGCCCAGCAGCTTGCCCCCGGCCGGGTCGAACAGCACCTTCAGGAACAGCGGCGCGGTGCCCGGATAGTAGGCGGCGTGGCCGTTCTGGTGGGTGTAGACCTTGCGGTAGTCCAGGCCGGCCGCGGCCAGCTCGGTCTCGGTCAGGCCGGTGCCCCCGGCGGTCATGTCGAACACCTTGACCACGGCGGTGCCCTGGGTGCCCCGGTAGCCCCCGACATCCTCGC
>CAVZKY010000078.1:0-17333 GCA_963775825.1 uncultured Actinomycetes bacterium | reverse complement strand
CGGGCGCAGCCACGGCCCCGCGCGCAGCCACGGTCGCCGTGCTGGTCCGGGCCTGGGAACCAGCTGCCGTGGCCGCGGTCGGCTGGCTCCCGCCCAGCTTGCGCAGGCCCCGGATGATGTTCTCGACCGGTGCCGAACTGGCCCCGTAGGTACCGGTCACCGACAGCTGCGAGTGGGACACCGCGCCCTGGAACTCGTGCAGCTGGCTGTACTGATCGAGCCCGCTCAGCGTGGACGGGACGGACGCGATGCGGCTGCCGGGGCTGCTGGGCGGCGGCGCGGTGCCCAGGCCGCCCTGCGCGACCGCCGCCCGCTGGTACTCCGCCTGCGGCGGGGCGGACACACAGGCGCCGGTAATGGTGATTGTCTGAGCGCGGCCAATAAGAGTCGCGGGACAGTTCTGGTTGGCGCCGGGGTTGCCCAGATCAACGGCGTCGATGTCGTAACGTATGCACCGGCTTGGATCGGTATCGAGATGGAACACCGGCCAGCTGGATGGGACGGTAATCGAATAGCCGTCGTAGTCGATGGTTGTCAGCTTGCTCGCCGGCGCGCCGGTGCCGGGCACGCTACCGGCGCTTGCTCCGGCCGGCCGCACGTGCGCTGGCCGGGCTCATGCCTGCCGCCGCGAACACCCCCACCGCGCACCCAAAGCCAATGACAGCCACTGCTGTGCGGCGCATCTGCGCTCCCCCATGTATGACTCACCTGGCCGGCGGCGCCTTTGCAGATTGCACCGGCCCGGCCAGTGCCCCCGTCGTGTTAATTTCGGGCGGTGCCACACAACGTTCTGCCCAGCCATTTACATGGGTAGTCATGCTGATTTTTTCGTGTCTGGAATTTAAATCCGGTCAAGCCCGGCATCGGGGCACACCAGGTAGCATATTCGGCGCGCCTGGCGGCATTCTGGGCAACTCAGCGATATGCAGCGGGCGAAAATCGGATTAAGGGAGGATTTTTTTGCTGGCCTTACGGGCGTCGGGTCAGCGAAATAAATTTTGACCGAAATTTGCCGAGGCTCCAGACACGGCCCCGCAATGCGGATAACCCAGGCAAAGGGAACACTCCGGTCCGGCAGGCCCTCGGCAGGGGCGCGAGGGCTCGGGGGGGGGGGGGGGAGGGAACCGCCCCGGGGAGGCCGGTGTATCGGCGAAGTACCACCGCGGCTACGGACCTACGGGCCGTAGGCGCGACCGCCCAGCGAACGGGGCCTTAGGCCCGGTGAGCGGCGGTGTTGTCGGCGGGCACCACCATCGGGGCGCCGCGGGGGGGTCCCGGGGGGTCGCCCCCCGGGCCAACATTTTTATGTTGGGGATGGCGCCGCCGTAGCGCCGGTCCCGGCTGGCGTAGATCTCGCAGGCCTCCCCAGGTGCCGGCGGTCGAAGTCGGGCCACAGCGTGTCCAGGAAGACCAACTCGGCGTAGTGCGCCTGCCAGATGAGGAAGTTCGAGGTCCGGTGCTCGCCGGACGAGCGCACGAACAGATCCACGTCAGGCATCTCCGGTTCGTCCAGGTAGCGGGCGAACAGCTTCTCGTCCACCTTGTCCGGGCGGACCTTGCCCGCGGCCACATCGGCGGCGATCGCGGCGGCCGCATCGGCGATCTCGGCCCGGCCACCGTAGTTCACGCAGAACTGCAGGGTAAGCACGGAGTTACCGGCCGACATCCGCTCAGCTTCCTCCAGCTCGCTGATGACGCTGCGCCACAGCCTGCGGCGGCGCCCGGCCCAGCGGATCCGGACGCCCATCTCGTTCAGCAGATCCCGGCGCCGGTGGATGACATCGCGGTTGAAGCCCATCAGGAACCGGACCTCATCCGGGGAACGCCGCCAGTTCTCGGTAGAAAAGGCGTACGCGGACAGGTACGGGATGCCCAGCTCGATCGCGCCCATGATCACGTCGAGCAGGGCAACTTCGCCCACCTTGTGGCCCTCGGTGCGGGGCAGGCCGCGCTGCTTAGCCCACCGGCCGTCGCCGTCCATGACGATGGCCACGTGCCGGGGTACGAGGTCGCGCGGAATAGCGGGCGGACGGGCACCACTCGGATGGGGATCGGGCGGCCGGACGCTCAAGCACGCTCCACGTGACGCAGCGAACGAATCGAATGCTCCAGGTGCCACTGCAGATAGGCGGCCACCAGGCCACTGCACTCTACCTGGTGCCGTCGCTCACTGCTGTCCGCGCTATCCCAGTCCCCCTGGAGCAGGGCGGCCATCAGGGCCACGGTCCCCGCGCCGGGCGCCGCCGCCCCGTGCGGCGGCAGGACCCGCACACCATGCCGCCCGCCGGGATCGCGAACGCGGGCAGCCGGCCCCGCGTCCCGCACCGGGCGCATTCCTCCAGCGCGGGCGCGTACCCTGCCACCGACAGTGAGCGGAGCAGGTAGGCGTCCAGCACCAGCCGGGGATCACGAGCCGTCTCACCGAGGGCGCGCAGCCCGCCGACGAGCAGCAGGAACTGGCGCAGCGACGGCTCCTTGTCCTCGGGGGTGAACCGCTCCGCCATCTCCAGCATCGCGACGCCCGCCGTGTACCGCGGATAGTCCGGGGTCAGCGCCGCGCCGTACGGGCGGATCACCTCCGCCTGGGTGATCACGTCGAGCGAGCGCCCGGGGTACAGCATCAGGTCAACGTGGGTGAACGGCTCCAGCCGCGCGCCGAACCGGGACCTCGTGCGCCGCACGCCCTTGGCCACGGCCCGGACGCGCCCGGTCTTGCGGGCCAGGATGGTGATGATCCGGTCAGCCTCGCCGAGCTTCTGCGTGCGCAGCACCACCCCGTCGTCCCGGTACAGCCGCATGCAATCCATTGTCGCGTACCCGGGTGGCGACCGCGCCCCGCCGCACCGTCCCGCATCATTCCGGCAATCTGGAACCAGCGCACGAATGGAGCGGATAAGCCCCCGGTCGAGGACCCGCCGGGTCACGGGGGCGGCAGCAAGCGCGACGGCCTGGAGGCCCTTCCCGCGGCCACGACTTGATGAGACAATCGCGGTATGGCGGACGGGGATGGGCCTGGCCGACCTGTCCTGGCCGATCCAGCCTCGCTGACGGCCGAGGAGAGGCGGCTGCGGGAGGCCCGGGCGGGCGTTCCGTGGCGCACCTGGGGGCCTTATCTCAGCGAGCGCCAGTGGGGGACGGTCCGGGAGGACTACAGCGACAACGGAGACGCCTGGTCGTACTTCAGTCATGACCAGGCCCGGTCTCGCGCGTACCGGTGGGGTGAGGACGGCCTGGCCGGGATCAGCGACGACAAACAGCGGCTGTGCCTGGCTGTCGCGTTGTGGAACGAGCAGGACCCGATCCTGAAAGAGCGCCTGTTCGGCTTGACGAATGCCGAGGGCAACCATGGTGAAGACGTTAAGGAGTACTACTTCTACGTCGATAACCTGCCGACGCACAGCTACCAGCGCTATCTCTACAAGTACCCGCAGGCCGAGTTCCCTTACAACGACCTGGTGGCGGTGAACCGGGCCCGGTCGACGGCAGGAAATGGAGTACGAGCTCATCGACACGGGTGTTTTCGATGACGGCCGCTATTTCGACGTCGAGGTGGAGCACGCCAAGGCCGGTCCCGAAGACATCCTTTGCCGGATCACGGTGCATAACCGCTCGGCGCAGGATGCCGGGCTGCACGTGCTGCCGACGCTGTGGTTCCGCAACATATGGTCATGGGAAACGGTGAGCCTAAGCCCCGGCTCGCTCGCGTCGAGGCGGCACATCCGGTCGTCCGGGCCGAGCATCATAAGGTTGGTGTTTTCTACCTCCACGCCGAGCCGGAAACGGCCCTGCTGTTCTGTGAGAATGAAACGAATGCGGCGCGGGTATTCGGCGCCGAGCCTGCGACGCGCTTCGCCAAGGACGGCATAGGCGACCATCTCCTGCACGGCGCGGACACCGTGAATCCCGACGGCGAGGGGACCAAGGTGGCGGCGCACGTCCGGCTGGTCGTGCCGGCCGGCGGGCAGGCCGCGTGCTGGTCCGGCTCACCCGGGAGGGCCCGGACGAGTCATGGCGCCGTTTGCCGGTGCGGATGAGCTGATCGCGCGACGGCGGGCCGAAGCGGACGAATTCTACGAGGCCATCACGCCGCCGACGGTGACCGACGACGCGAAGGCGGTCATGCGCCAGGCCCTGGCGGGGATGCTGTGGTCCAAGCAGTGCTATTACTTCGACGTCGACCGCTGGCTGCGTGAGCGCCACTTCCACCCGCTGCGTTCTCCGGCCAGGCGAGGGACCCGCAACGAGTCGTGGTTCCACATGTTCAACCACGACGTGGTGTCCATGCCGGACAAGTGGGAGTACCCGTGGTACGCCGCCTGGGACCTGGCGTTCCATTGCATTCCGCTGGCCATGGTCGACCCCGACTTTGCGAAAAGCCAGATCGATCTGATGCTCTCCCGGGAATACCTTCACCCGGGGGGCCAGATGCCCGCCTATGAGTGGAACTTCGGCGACGTGAACCCCCCGGTGCACGCCTTCGCGGCTCTGTTCCTGCAAAATCTGGAGGCTGACCTCGGCGAGGTGGATCTGCCGTTCCTGCAGGAAAGCTTCGCGAAGTTGCTGCTGAACTTCACCTGGTGGGTGAACCGCAAGGACCCTTCCGGCCACAATGTGTTCGAAGGCGGCTTCCTCGGCCTGGACAACATCGGCGTGTTCGATCGCAGCGCGGCCCTGCCCACCGGCGGGCGGCTGGAGCAGGCGGACGGCACGGCCTGGATGGCGATGTTCAGCCAGAACATGCTCGAGATGGCCCTGGCTCTGCTGCCGCACGACAAGACCTACGAGGAATTCGTGCTCAAGTTCGTCGAGCACTTCTTCTGGATCGCCGCCGCCGTGGACCCGATCGGCGATCACCCCGACGAGATGTGGGATGAGGAGGACGGCTTCTTCTACGACGTGCTGCGACTGCCCGACGGCACCGGGATGCGGATGAAGGTGCGTTCGCTGGTGGGCCTGCTGCCCATCTGCGCCACCACCGTGATCGAGGCCGACCTCCTCGACCGTTATCCGCAGATCGCCGGGCAGATGCGTTTCCTCGAGCGCAACCAGGACCTGCTGGTCAATATCGCCGACCCGACCGTGCCCGGTGTGCGGGGCAGGCGATCCTGTCCCTGGTGAACGAGGACAAGCTGCGCCGCATCCTGGCCCGGATGCTGGACGAGGAGCGCTTCCTCGGCCCGCACGGGATCCGCTCGATCTCGCGCTGGCACCTTGACCATCCCTATAACCTCGACGTCGGCGGGACCGAGTACCGGGTGCAGTACGAGCCGGCGGAGTCGACCACCGGAATGTTCGGCGGCAACTCCAACTGGCGCGGGCCGGTCTGGTTCCCGATCAACCTGCTGCTGATCCGGGCCCTGATCCAGCACTACCGGTACTACGGCGACGACCTGAAGGTCGAGTGCCCGACCGGTTCGGGGACGATGATGACGCTGTTCGAGGTGGCTCAGGAGCTGTCCCGCCGCCTCGCCGGTACCTTCCTGCGGGACGGCGACGGGCGGCGTCCCGTCTACGGCGGGACCAAGCTGTTCCAGGACGACCCGCACTGGCGTGACCTCATTCTTTTCTACGAGTACTTCCACGGCGACAACGGGGCCGGGCTCGGTGCCTCCCACCAGACCGGGTGGACCGGCCTGGTGGCCCGCCTGATTCAGAGCCTCGGCCAGTTCGACGCCGCCTCCGTACTCGAGGACCACAACTGGCCGCTGGCCCGGCCCTACCGGCGGCTGGCCGCCGGAGCCGATGGCAGACGTCAGCACGGCTCGCGCAGCCCGCGGCGTGAGCGAGGAAAAGCAGCCGGACTGACCTGGGTTCCCTGACGGACCTGGGTTCCCTGCCGGAACCGCATCTGGCCGTGGCGGGCCGCCAGGGAGGCTTCAGCTGGCCCGCGGGATTCGCGCGGGCGGCGGAGGCGCTCAAGAGCCTGCTGGCGGACCTTTCGGTGCCCTGGCAGTAGGATGTATTACTAGTATTACGTGTCAGGAGGTATCGATGCGGCTCAACAGCAAAGGCCAGGTGACCATTCCCGCTCCGCTGCGTGAGCGGTACGGCCTGCATGAGGGTGACGGGGTCAACGTCGTCGAGGATGGCAATACCCTGCGCATCGTGCGGGCCGAGGGAAGCCCGACCCGCGGGCAGCGGCTCGTCGGCCAGATGCGCGGCCGGGCTACCACCACCATGAGCACCGACCAGCTTCTGGAACTGCTACGTGGCGATTGAGCTCCGGGCCCGGAGCTTCGGCACCGGCGGGCCAGTCACCTTGGTGGATTCCAGCGTCATCCTCGACATAGTGACGGACGATCCTGCCTGGGCGGCGTGGTCCGCAGATGCTCTTACCGAGGCGCGGGACAACGGCGCGCTGGTGATCAACCCGATCGTTTACGCCGAGGTATCGGCCGGATTCGACCGGATCGAGGACCTCGACGGCATCCTCCCCACGGAGGACTTCCAGCGCGAGGCGCTGCAGTACGAGGCGGCCTTCCTAGCGGGCAAGGCGTTTTAGCCTACCCACGGCGAGGCGGCCGGAAGAGCGATCTCCGCTGCCGGACTTCTATATCGGCGCGCACGCTGCAGTCCGCAGGTACCGGCTGCTGACCCGGGACACCGCGCGGTACAGAACCTACTTCCCGACGGTCGGGCTCACCGCTCCTGAGCCTGAACGCCCCATCGGCGGAGGCCAGCACGCCCGGCACAGCTAGACCAGCCAAATCTGAACCTTCGTTGCGGACTGCGGGCCACCCGGCCTCCGACGCGCAGCGATCACCAGTACGGGCATGGGTGCGGGCCCACGGGGGGCCGTCCGGTCGGCACGGTCCCCCGCGGAACCCGGGGCTGCGGCGCGGCGGGTAGCAGCGCGCAGCCAGTCAGTGGCGCGGCCGTCGGGCGGGGGGCGGGTCAGCCGGTCAGCAGGCGGATCAACCGCGGCCGGCGCGGTTGACGGCGGAGAGGACGGCACGCATGGAGGCGCCGGTGGTGTCGGCGTCCACGCCCACGCCCCAAAGGGTGCCGCCGTCGATCTCGACTTCGACGTACGCGGCGGCCTGCGCGTCGGACCCGGCGGACAGCGCGTGCTCGGTGTAGTCGAGCACGCGGACCTTGACCCCCACCGCGTTGATCGCGTCGAAGAACGCGGAGATCGGGCCGTTGCCGGAGAGCTCGATCGGGCGCGCCTGGCCGTCCACGTAGACATTGGCGTCAGCCTGTGCTTGACTCGCCGCACCGACGAGGAACGGTGCCCGAGTAGGGCGACCGGGCCGTCGGAGAGGTACTCGGCGGAGAACAGCTCCCACATCTCGCTGGGGGTCACCTCGCCGCCGCCGGCGTCCGTGCGGGCCTGGATCGCCCGGGAGAACTCGATCTGCAGCCGCCGGGGCAGCTCGAGCTGATGCTCGGTCTTCATCACGTACGCGACGCCGCCCTTGCCGGACTGGGAGTTCACCCGGATCACGGCCTCGTACGTGCGGCCCACGTCGCGCGGGTCGATCGCCAGGTACGGGGCCTCCCAGGCTAGTCCGCGAACGGGACCCCGGCCGTCTCGGCTTCCGTCTCGAGGGCCTCCAAGCCCTTCTTGATCGCGTCCTGGTGGGAGCCCGAGAACGCCGTGTACACCAGGTCACCGGCGTAAGGGTGGCGCGGGTGCACGGGCAGCTGGTTGCACTACTCGACCGTCCGGCGCACCTCGTCGATGTCGGAGAAGTCGATCATCGGGTCGATGCCCTGGCTGAACAGGTTCATGCCCAGCGTGACCAGGCAGACGTTGCCGGTGCGCTCGCCGTTGCCGAACAGGCAGCCCTCGATCCGGTCTGCGCCGGCCATCACCGCGAGCTCGGCGTCGGCGACCGCGGTACCCCGGTCGTTGTGCGTGTGCACCGAAAGGCACAGTGCTCACGGTGGGAGAACCGGCGGCTCATCCACTCGATCTGGTCGGCGTAAACGTTCGGCGTGGCCCGCTCGACGGTGGAGGGCAGGTTGAAAATGATCTCCCGGCCGGCCTCGGGCTGCCAGAGGTCCGAGACCGCCTCGCAGATGTCGATGGCGAAGTCCAGCTCGGTGTCCATGAAGATCTCTGGCGAGTACTCGTAACCGAAGGCGGTGTCCGGCAGGAGACGCTCGGCGTGCCGGAGCACGGATATCGTGCCGTCGGTGGCCAGGGCCTTGGTCTCCTCGCGGGTGGCGCCGAAGACCACCCGGCGGAACAGCGGGGCGGCGGCGTTGTAGAGGTGCACGGTGGCGCGCGGGGTCCCCACCAGCGACTCGACGGTCCGCTCGATGAGGTCGTCGCGCGCCTGGGTGAGCACGGAGATCTGCACGTCGTCCGGGATGTGGCCGCCCTCGATGAGGTCGCGGACGAAGTCGAAGTCGGTCTGGCTGGCGGACGGGAAGCCGACCTCGATCTCCTTGTAGCCCATGCCGACCAGGAGGTCGAACATCTTGCGCTTGCGCGCGGGGCTCATCGGGTCGATCAGCGCCTGGTTACCGTCCCGCAGGTCGGTGGACAGCCAGCGCGGCGCCTTGGTGATCGACTTGGTGGGCCAGGTCCGGTCAGGGAGATCGATGGGCTGGAACGGCGCGTAACGGTGACACGGCATGCCACTGGACGTCGGCCGGATGGCCTCGGCCCCGATGGACCGCTGGCGTACGGCAGGTCGCGGCTGCTCGCCCTGTTTACTGGTGGATGTACTGCCAGGCGCAGGCTGCTGCGGATTCATGGATGCTGCTCCTCGTCGAGGCTGCGGAGGATCCGGCCGATGTCGGCCGCGATCTGGCCAGCGGTCACGCGAAGACTCCGCGGCGAGGGAGCGGGCCTTTAACGGCCCCCGCCGCGGCTGCTAAGGAGGAGCAGCTCGCGCAGCATGATGAACCAACAGTATCAGAGGAGCGTGTCAAGGCGAGGCGCCCGTTACCGGCCCAGCGAACCCGGGCCGAAGGCTCGGGTGATGTCCCACGTTACGGGGAGCGGTTTCAGCGCATTAGGGATGCAGGAGGAGCCAGCCGCCGCCGCGCCGCGCGCCGCCGCCCCCGCACGGCGCACCGCCCCCGCGCCGCGCACCGCCGCGGGCGCGGGTGGCCTGACCCGGTAACCAGGTGCCCCTTGGTGCTGCGGTGACTGCCGAGTCATTCGCCGGGCCGTACCCGGCGGCCCGGCGCCGGCCCTCCCGCCTGCCGGGAGCATTTTCAGGGATATCCGCTGACTACGCTCCCCATAGGCACCCGCGCCGCGGCCGGGCCACCTCCAGCGCCACAGCAGACCCAGCACGGCTCAGCCGCCCCGCCCCCGCCCGGCGCCAGCACCCACATCCGGCCCACCCCCACGCCGTCCTCACCGCCACCACCCCATACACCGGCAACCCATCACCGCTGGGCTCCCTGCGCATCCCTATACGGCTGAAACCGCTCCCCGTAACGGAAGGCCTCCCCGGGACAGCACCGAAAAACCTGGTGCGGGGGCGGGGGGCCGGATGTTTTGCTGAGGCGTGCGTATTGAACAGTTTGACGCGGCGGCGGACCCTGCTGCGGCGCGGGCGCTGTACGACATCTACCTGGCAGGAGCGCCGGACGACGTGCCCGGCAGCCCGCCCATGTCAGCCGGGGTGTTCGGCGGGCTGATGGTGCATGGGTGGTGCGGCGAGCCGCGGGAGATGTGGCTGGCGATTCCCGGAATCCGGGGCACCGGCCAGGGCGGAGACGACGGCGGAGCCGGGCCCGGACGGGGGGCCGGCCGTGGGCGGCTACGTCCTGGAACTGCCCGACCGGGAGAACCAGGACCGCGCGGCCATCTGGCTGCTCGTGGCGCCCGGGCAGCGCCGCGGCGGGATAGGCACCGCCCTGCTCCGGCACGCCGGCGCCCGCGCCCGCCACCTCGGCCGGGTTATGGTGACCGGCGAGACGATGGAGGGGACCGCCGGCAGCGGCTTCGCCCGGGCGGTGGGCGCGACGACCGAGCTGACCGAGGCCCGCCGCACCCTCGACGTCCGCGCGATCCCGGCCGGGCGGCTCGGGGAACTCAGGGCGTCGGTGAAGGCCGCGTCGGCCGACTACACCCTGCTGGACTGGTCCGGGCCGATGCCCGAGGCGTACCTCAACGCCGTCGCCCGGCTGAACGAGGCCATGCACGACGCGCCGCACGGAGCCGGGGTGGAGGCCCAGCGATGGGACGCCGAGCGGGTCCGCGCGACGGAGCGGCGCGCCCTCAGCCAGGGACGCCGGCACTATTCCGTGGCCGCGCAGGACGAGCGGACGGGCGAGCTGGCCGGGCTGACCGAGCTGTCCGTCGACCCGGACCACCCCGGCTGGGGACACCAGGAGCTGACCGTCGTGGCCCGGGCGCACCGCGGTCACCGGCTGGGCCTGCTCCTCAAGGCGGCCATGCTGGAACTGCTGTTGGAACGGGAACCTCAGCTGGAGGCCATCGAGACCTACAACGCCGAGACCAACGCGCACATGGTGGGGATCAACGAGACGCTCGGCTACCAGGTCACGGGGCGGCTGGCCTCCTGGCAGATGCCGGCCGCGGCGCTCAGCTGAGCCCCGGGAAGCCAGGCCCGTCGGCTGGGGCCCGGTGAGCAGGGCCTCGTCGTAGAAGCCGAGGCGGCGCAGCTGCTTGGGGTTACGCTGCCAGTCCTTGGCCACCTTGACGTGCAGGTCGAGGTAGACCCGGGTGCCCAGCAGCGCCTCGATCTGCTTCCTGGCCCGGGTGCCCACGTCCTTGAGCCGGGCGCCCTTGGTGCCGAGGATGATCGCCTTCTGGCTGGGCCGCTCGACGTACAGCTCCGCGTGCACGTCGGTGAGGCCTTCCCGGCCGGGATGGGGGCCCATCTCCTCGACGACCACGGCGATCGAGTGCGGGAGCTCCTCGCGCACCCCTTCCAGCGCCGCCTCCCGGATGAGCTCGGCGACCAGCTCCCGTTCCGGCTCGTCGGTCAGTTCGCCTTCGGGGTACAGCGGGTTGCCTTCGGGCAGGTGGGACACCAGCACGTCGGCCAGTACGTCCAGGTTGAACCCGGTCACCGCGGACACCGGCACCACGTCGGCCCACTCCCCCAGCCGGTCCACCGCGGCGAGCTGGGCGACGACCTGGTCGGGGGACACTTCGTCGGTCTTGGTCACGATGGCGACCACCGGCGTGCCCTTGATCCCGGCCAGCTCGCGGGCCAGGTACCGGTCACCGGGGCCGATCGCCTCGCCCGCCGGGATACAGAAACCGATGACGTCGACCTCGGTGAGCGTCGAGCGGACCAGGCTGTCCAGCCGCTCCCCCAGCAGCGTCCGCGGCTTGTGCAGGCCAGGGGTGTCCACCACGATGAGCTGGGCGTCTGGCCGGTGCACGATGCCCCGGATCACCCGGCGGGTGGTCTGCGGCGGGCTGCTGGTGATCGCGACCTTGGCCCCCACGAGCGCGTTCATGAGGGTCGATTTGCCGACGTTCGGGCGGCCAGTGAAACACGCGAAGCCCGAGCGGAAGCCCGCGTGCGCTCCGGCGCCCGCGGCCTCCTGCGACGACATCACCCCCCGATTCTCGCGCATCGGGCGAGCGGTTGGCCCGAGCAGGCCGGTTGGGCCCGATCGGCCCGCCCCCGGCACCGGGCACCGCCGCCCCCGCGGGCGCTGTGGCCTGACCTGGTAAGCAGGTGCCCGCGGTGCCGCTGTGACTGCTGAGTCATTTTCCGAGCCGTAACCGGCGTCCCATCAGCGGCACCCCGGCCTACCGGGTGCGTGTCAGGGTTATTCGCTGAAAATGCTCCCCGCAGGCACCCCGTCCCAGCACCCTTGACGGCCTGCAGCCAGGCCACCACGCAACGACGCGCGAGCACCGCAGACCCCAGCGCTCCACCGGCGGAACCCGAGCGTCTTTGAGACCACGATCGAAGCCGGGCCGCCGCTGCACGTCCATGACGTGGAAGACGAGTGCTTCTACGTACTCGACGGCGAAGGATCGATCCGCTGCGGCAGCGACACCTTCAGCGCCCCAGCAGGCAGCTTCGCGTTCCTGCCCCGCGGCCTCCCGCACCGGTTCCAGGCCAAACAGGCCAAGGACCAGGCCAAACCAGCCAGGCTGCTCCTGATCACCGTTCCAGGCGGCATCGAAGACTACTTCCACCAGATCAACAACGCCTCAGACGACAAGCAGCGCCACCAGATCGGCGAGCAGTACGGCATACGTGTCGTCCCTGGAATATGCCAGCCGGAACAGCCAGCCGCCCCCTGCGCCTCCCCCTCCCGGGACCCGGCACGCAAACCGGCCACCGCCCGGCCGCAAACCCAGCTGGACCGGCCGACTGTCATGATCGACTTACTAAGTGGCATTGACGCTTGACCCGGCGTCCGCGTCCCCAGGGATAATGCCGCCGCGCTGGCCACCTGCTAGGTACTGACGGAATCGCGTAATCTGCTGCCGTGCGGAGCTGGATTGATCACGGCGGCGAGGTGGTGTGGGAGCCCTCCCCGCCGCTGATAGCGCAGCTCGTTGAGGCAGGCCAGCCCTTCTGGCTGGACATTGAGAACCCGACCAACGCGGTCATTGACCAGCTGGCCACACGTCTGGGGCTGCACCCTCTGGCGGTCGAAGACTCAAAACAGTTTGGCCAGCGCGCGAAGCTGCAGGTTTACCGGAATGGGGTCATGCTCGTCGGCTTCGGCCTCAATGAGCAGCTCCGCGAGCCCGTCGAAGTGCACTGTTACTGCACCACCGGATTCCTGATCACGTTGCGTCGCGCGCCGAGCCCTGCCCTCGATGCCTTGCGCCAGGCGGGCTCGGTCCCGCCCCAGCTTGGCAGCGACCCCATCCGGGCGCTGCATCCCTTAATCAGCTCGCTTTACACCCAGTTCTCCGCGCTCGTCCTCGAGCTGGACCAACGGCTGGATGCGCTCGAGCAGCGGGTGCTGCGCGAGGCCGACGACGAGGAGCTGGCCGAGATCACCGCGATTCGGCATCGGGCCGCGCTGATCCGGAGGATCCTCACACCAGGCCGGGACCTCGCGGCCCGGACGCCGCTCATCCAGTCCCTTCCCGGGGCCAGCCGCGAAACCCAGCTATACGCCGAAGACATCAACGACGAGCTGCAGCAAGTCGTGGCCGACTTCACCGCGATCGAGGAGCGATGCATCGCCCTTCTGGGTCTGCACGCCGCGCTCGCCAGCAAGCACGTGGCGAGCGTGAGCCGCAGGCTTGCGGCGGTGGCCACAATTTTCCTGCCCATCTCCTTCCTTGCTGGATTCTGGGGACAGAACTTCAACGTCCTTACCGGCCGCATCGAACAGGGATGGCCGACGTTCCTGGTCCTTGGCGTGGGACTAAACGTGGCTTGCGTCGTGGTGATCGTCGTGATGCTCAGCCGTCGCAGCTGGAACTGATGCCATCGCATGCGCCACAACGCGAAGCGGGCCACCTTCCTGTTGTATCTCTATCTGCGGAAACCCTGCCGATCATGGAGCTGGGGGCGCCGGTTAGGGGCGGAGAGCGGCTCGGAGGGTGCCATCGGGGGCGGCGTGGTACACGGTGGCGGACGGCCCGATGTCCCTAACGGCGGCGAGGTCCCCGGGGTCGGGCTCGGCCGCGTCGCTGACCAGGGCCGCCGCCTCCAGCACGGCCGCCCCGCTGGATACGGCCATGGCCACGGCCAGGCGCAGGGCGGACAGCTGCAGCGAGGGGAGGGCCACGGCGGCCGCCGCGTAGGTCCGGCCCGTCTCGTCCCGGACGGCCGCTCCCTCGGCGGCCGCGACCCGCGCCCGGGTCGACCGGGCCAGCGTGATGATCTTCTGGTCCTCGGGACCCAGCTGCACGTCACTCATCCGGATGAGTGTAGGGGCAGCGCAGAGCTAGTGTCCGGCGGCGGAGAGCGGAGAGCTAGCGTCGGGCGGCGGAGAGCTCAGGACGAGAACCGTTCGGCTTCCTGTTCCTGCTCGGCCTCCTGCGGGAGCCGCTCGACCAGGACCGATCCGATCTGGTTCCGGCGGCCGGACAGGTTCTCGGCTGTCAGCCGCAGGCCGCCGACGGTCCCCTGCGAGCCCGCGATAGGCACCCGCCCCAGGGCGTGGGCCAGCAGGCCACCGACGGTCTCGACGTCCTCGGCCTCGATCGTGACGCCGAACAGCTCACCCAGTTCGGTCACCGGCAGCCGGGCCGTGATCCGGGCCATGTCCGGAGACAGCCACTCCACCGGCGGCTGCTCCTGGTCGTACTCGTCGGCGATCTCGCCGACGATCTCTTCCAGGATGTCCTCGATGGTGACCAGGCCCGCGGTGCCGCCGTACTCATCGATCACGATCGCGACGTGGATCTGCAGGGCCGGATCTCGCGGAGCATATCGTCGATGGGCTTGCTGTCGGGAACGTAGGTGGCCGGGCGCATGACCTGATCGACCATGGTGACCGATTCGGAGCCGGGATGCTCATGGCTCCAGGCCACGATGTCCTTGAGGTAGGCGATGCCGACCACGTCGTCCTTGTTCTCGCCCGCTACCGGGATGCGTGAGAAGCCGCTGCGCAGGTGCAGGGACAGGACCTGGCCGAGCGTCTTGTCCGCTCGACGAAGACCATCTCTGTGCGGGGCACCATCACCTCACGTACGATCGTGTCGCCCAGCTCGAAGACCGACCGGACCATCTCGCGCTCGCCCGGCTCGATGACGCTCCGCTGCTCCAGGAAATCGACCAGGCCGCGCAGCTCGGACTGGCCGGCGAGCGGTCCTCCCGCGCTCCCCTTGCCGCGGGTGAGCACGTGCCCCGGCCACCACGAGCCGTGGGATCGGGCCGAGCAGCACGCCGATCGGGTACAGCACGGTGGCCGCCCCCAGGGCGACGCGTTCGGCGCCGCGGCGGCTGCGCGGGACCGGGCTCATGCCCACCACGAGATAGCCCACGAAGACCATCACGGCCAGCGCGATCAGGAACGCCTTCCAGGTCGCGCCGAACCAGTGCACGAACGCCGCCACCACCAGGACGGTCGCGGAGGTCTCGCAGGTGACCCGGAGCAGCAGCAGGAGTTCTAGGTAGCGGGGCAGATCGGCGAACACGGCCTGCAGCCGCTTCGACGTCGGCCGGGCCGCCCCAGCGAGCTGCTCCGCGCCGACGGCCGACAGCCGGGCCAGGGTGGCTTCGGCGCTGGCCCACCAACCGGCCATGAGGATGAGCACGATCGCGGCGGCGATAAGCCAGCCTTGGGGGGACATAACCCCGAACCTTCCTGCCCTCCGAGGCCCTGTCCTTCGAGGCTCTGCCCTTCCGGGGCCCTGTCCTTCGAGGTTCTGCCTTTGGGGCCCTGTCCTTCGCGGCTCGGCCCTTCGGGGCTCTGTGCCGGGGCCGTCTATCGGCAGTGCCCCCCGGGCGGGTCCTCCGCCAGGCCTGGCCGTGTCCACCGGGCCTGGGCCGGGCTCACCGGCGTGTTCGGCCCGGCCGGACCGCCAGGAGGCGAGCAGCCGGTCCTGGAGCCCGAACATGTCCGCGCGCTCCTGCGGGTCCGCGTGGTCGTAGCCGAGCAGGTGCAGGATGCCGTGCACGGCGAGCAGTTCCAGCTCGTCCTGGGTGCTGTGCCCCGCACCGCGGGCCTGCGCCGCCGCAACCTGCGGGCACAGCACCACGTCACCGAGCAGGCCGGGGTCGGGGCCTGGCTCCCTCGTGCCTGGCGCGGCCGACGTTGACCCCGCCCAGGTGCGGCGGCCGCAGCTCGTCCATGGGGAAGGCCAGCACATCGGTCGGCCCCGGCTCAGCCATCCAGCGTTCGTGCAGCTCGGTCATGGCTTTCTCGTCCACCAGCAGCACCGAAAGCTCCGCGAGCGGGTGGATGCCCAGCTCGTCCAGAACGTAGCGGGTGATCGCGGCCAGCGCGATTTCATCCACCCCCACACCGGACTCGTTGGCGATGTCAATGCTCACCAGGTTCGCGCGCCAGTCAGTGACCGCGCTTCCCCCCTCCGCGTGCGGGGCGTGCTGGCCTCCGGCCTGGCGGGCGTCGTACCGCTCGTAGGCGTCCACGATCTCGCCCACCAGCCGGTGCCGGACCACATCGTGGCTGGTAAGGCGGCAGAAATGAATGTCGGGGATGCCCTCCAGGATGTCCTGGACCACCCGCAGGCCGCTCACCTGGCCGCTCGGCAGGTCGACCTGGGTGACGTCGCCGGTAATCACGACCCGCGAGCCGAACCCGAGCCGGGTGAGGAACATCTTCATCTGCTCGGCCGAGGTGTTCTGCGCCTCGTCGAGGATGATGAACGAATCGTTAAGGGTGTTGTGGGTCAGCAGGAAGTCCTCGGTGGTGTACAGGGAGTCGGCGGCCGCCACGGAGATGCACACGGCCTCGGCTGCGCCTGCCTGCTCGATGCTCTCGATGAACCGCATCGGGCACCCTCCGCCGCCCGTGGAACGGTACGTCTCCAGCTTCCGGGAGAGCCGGAACGGCTCAAGGCCCGCCGGAAGGCGGATATCGACGATGTAGGCGTCGTGCCGGTGATGAACGGCACGTCCCCGGGCAGATCCGGGCTTCCGGCCCATAGCCGGGGCGGACGCGCGTGTACGCGACTCCGCCGAGCGACCTGACGAGGAAGGTCATGTCGTCGCGCAGGCGCGGCGACGCCGTCCCGTACTGAATACGGCAGCTTCGGCCCAGTTGCGGAACCTGGGCCGCCATCCGCGTCGAGGAGGCCCTGCAGCAGCCCGAGGCGGACGGCTGCCGAGTTGAACAGGTAGAGACGCGGCACGAACTTCGACTCGGATCTGGTCCCGTGCAGCCCGAGACGGCGGGCAGCACCGGTCACCGGGCTCTCGATCGTGACGGACCCCCCCGGCGACCTCACCCGGTTCAGCACGCAATCAGGGCCAGATTTGTGCCGGACCTGAGTGTCTGGCAGCAGTCGCTGCAGCGCCCCGACGAGCTCAGCATCGTTGGTCCCAAAGCTTGGTGTCGTCACGCCCGTCAGGCAGCCGTCACCAAGCAGCAGTCCCAGCGCGTACGGATCCTCATCGGCACTTCGTGGGGCGGGAAGCTGACGGGCGCGCTGTGCAGCGGGAGCTCGAACCGGTGGTAGTGGCGGGCGCCCAGGTTGCCGATCATCTCAGTGGTGGTAAGAACCCGGGGCGGCTTCCCTCGTCGCCGGTCGTCGCGGGTCGCCACCGCCCAGAGATGATCACCCGAGCACAAGGTCGTGGCCCCGTCCTGCGTGGTGACCCGGAAGATGTCCTTCTCCCCTTGCGGGTAAACACCGAGCACGGAGGTCTGGCTCGCCGTTCGACCCGGTTACTAGGTCGCCGACGGCCAATGAGCCGATGGGCCGGAAACCGTCCGGGGTCAGCACCGGAGTATCGACTGGTTGGGCACGTCCGCGCATGTATGCCAGCGGCGCG
>CAVZKY010000077.1:0-12923 GCA_963775825.1 uncultured Actinomycetes bacterium | reverse complement strand
CTGGCCGACGACGTTGATGGCCTCAGCTTCGCCATGGGTGTCGTAATGGTCCGGTCCGTCATGGCCACGGTCGCCGTGCTGGTCCGGGCCTGGGAACCGGCTGCCGTGGCCGCGGTCGGCTGGCTCCCGCCCAGCTTGCGCAGGCCCCGGATGATGTTCTCGACCGGTGCCGAGCTGGCTCCGTAGGTGCCGGTCACCGACAGGTGCGAGTCGGACACCGCGCCCTGGAACTCGGCAACCGGCTGTACTGATCGAGGCTGCTCAGCGTGGACGGGACGGACGCGATGCGGCTGCCGGGGCTGCTCGGCGGCGGCGCGGCGCCCAGGCCGCCCTCCGCGACCGCCGCCCGCTGGTACTCCGGCTGCGGCGTGCCCGGCATGCTGGCGCCGGTAATGGTGATTGTCTGAGCGCGGCCAATAAGTGCCGGAGGGCAGTTCTGGTTAGCCCCAGGGTTGCCGAGATAGACGGCGTTGATGTCGTAACGTACGCACTGACCTGGATCGGTAGCGAGGTGGAAGACCGGCCAGCTGGATGGGACGGTGATCGAATAGCCGTCGTAGTCGATGGTTGTCAGCTTGCTCGCCGGCGCGCCGGCGCCGGGCACGCTACCGCTGACCTCGCTCCGGCCGGCCGCACGTGCGCTGGCCGGGCTCACGCCCGCGGCCGCGAACACCCCGACCGCGCACCCGAAGCCAATGACGGCCACTGCTGTGCGACGCATCTACGCCCCCCATGTATGACTCACCTGGCCCGCGGCGCCCGTGCAGATTTCTCCGGCCTGGCCAGTGCCCCCGTCGTGCAATTACGGACGGCGCCACACAACGTTCTGCCCAGCCGTTTACACGGGTAGTCATGCTGATTTTTTCGTGTCTGGAATTTAAATCCGGTCAAGCCAGTCATCGGGGCACACCTGGCAGCCATATTCGGCGCGCCCGGTGGCATTCTGGGCAACTCAGAGATAAGGAGCGGGCGAAAACCGGGTAAAAGGCCGCTTTTTTTGCTGGCCTTGCGGACGCCGGTTAGTGAAAAATAATTTGACCGAAATTTGCCGAGGCTTCAGGCACGCCCCCGCAATGCGGATAGCCCAGGCAAAGGGAACATTCCAGTCCGGAAAGCCACAACGAGCCGGGGCCGGGGGCCTCGTTGAGCGCCGGTATATCGGCGAAGTACCACCGCGGCTACGGACCGACGGGCCGCAGGCCCGACCGCCTAGCGAACGGGGCCTTCAGGCCCCGTGAGCGGCGGTGTTGTCGGCGGGCAGCACTTTCGGGGCGTCGCGGGGGGTTCCGGGGGGTCGCCCCCCCGGACCAACATTGCTAACACGGTTGGGGACGGCACCGCCGTAGCGCCGGTCCCGGCTGGCGTAGATCTCGCAGGCCTGCCACAGGTGCCGACGGTCGAAGTCGGGCCACAGCGTGTCCAGGAAGACCAATTCGGCGTAGTGCGCCTGCCAGATGAGGAAGTTCGAGGTCCGGTGCTCGCCGGACGAGCGGACGAACAGATCGACGTCAGGCATCTCCGGTTCGTCCAGGTAGCGGGCGAACAGCTTCTCGTCCACCTTGTCCGGGCGGACCTTGCCCGCGGCTACATCGGCGGCGATCGCGGCGGCCGCGTCGGCGATCTCGGCCCGGCCGCCGTAGTTCACGCAGAACTGCAGGGTGAGCACGGAGTTACCGGCCGACATCCGCTCGGCTTCCTCCAGTTCGCTGATGACGCTGCGCCACAGCCGGCGGCGGCGCCCGGCCCAGCGGATCCGGACGCCCATCTCGTTCAGCAGATCCCGGCGCCGGTGGATGACATCGCGGTTGAAGCCCATCAGGAACCGGACCTCGTCCGGGGAATGCCGCCAGTTCTCGGGAGAAAAGCGTACGCGGACAGGTACGGGATGCCCAGCTCGATCGCGCCCATGATCACGTCGAGCAGGGCGGACTCGCCCACCTTGTGGCCGTCGGTGCGGGGCAGGCCGCGCTGCTTGGCCCACCGGCCGTCGCCGTCCATGACGATGGCCACGTGCCGGGGTACGAGGTCGCGCGGAATAGCGGGCGGACGGGCACCACTCGGATGGGGATCGGGCGGCCGGACGGTCAAACACGCTCCACATGACGCAGCGAACGAATCGAATGCTCGAGGTGCCACTGCAGATAGGCGGCCACCAAGCCACTGCACTCGACCTGGTGCCGTCGCTCACTGCTGTCCGCGCTGTCCCAGTCCCCCTGGAGCAGGGCGGCCATCAGGGCCACGGTCCCCGCGCCGGGCGCCGCCGCCCCGTGCGGCCGGCAGGACCCGCACACCATGCCGCCCGCCGGGATCGCGAACGCGGGCAGCCGGCCCGCGTCCCGCATCGGGCGCATTCCTCCAGCGCGGGCGCGTACCCCGCCACCGACAGCGAGCGGAGCAGGTAGGCGTCCAGGACCAGCCGGGGATCACGAGCCGTCTCACCGAGGGCGCGCAGCCCGCCGACGAGCAGCAGAAACTGGCGCAGCGACGGCTCCTTGTCCTCGGGGGTGAACCGCTCGGCCGTCTCCAGCATCGCGACGCCCGCCGTGTACCGCGGATAGTCCGGGGTCAGCGCCGCGCCGTACGGGCGGATCACCTCCGCCTGGGTGATCACGTCGAGCGAGCGCCCGGGGTACAGCATCAGGTCAACGTGCGTGAACGGCTCCAGCCGCGCGCCGAACCGGGACTTCGTGCGCCGCACGCCCTTGGCCACGGCCCGGATGTGCCCGGTCTTGCGGGCCAGGATGGTGATGATCCGGTCGGCCTCGCCGAGCTTCTGCGTGCGCAGCACCACCCCGTCGTCCCGGTACAGCCGCATGCAATCCATTGTCGCGCACCCAGGAGACAACCGCGCGCCGCCGCACCGTCCGCATCACTCCGCCAATCTGGGACCAGCGCCCGGACAAACCGTTACGCCCTGACCTGCCGGGTCACTAGGGCGGCAGGAAGCGCGACGGTCTGGAGGCCCTTCCGGTGGCGACGACTTGATGGGACAATCGCGGTATGGCGGACGGGGATGGGGCCGGCGACCTGTCCTGGCGATCAAGCCTCGCTGACGGCCGAGGAGAGGCGGCTGCGGGAGGCCCGGGTGGGCGTTCCGTGGCGCGCCTGGGGGCCTTACCTCAGCGAGCGCCAGTGGGGGACGGTCCGGGAGGACTACAGCGACAACGAAGACGCCTGGTCGTATTTCAGTCATGACCAGGCGCGGTCGCGCGCGTACCGGTGGGGTGAGGACGGCATTGCCGGGATCAGCGACGACAAACAGCGGCTGTGCCTAGCTGTCGCGCTGTGGAATGAGCGGGACCCGATCCTGAAGGAGCGCCTGTTCGGCTTGACCAACGCCGAGGGCAACCACGGTGAGGACGTCAAGGAGTACTACTTCTACGTCGATAACCTGCCGACGCACAGCTATCAGCGCTACCTCTACAAATACCCGCAGGCCGAGTTCCCCTACAACGAACTGGCGGCGGTGAACCGGGCCCGGTCCACCCATGAAATGGAGTATGAGCTCATCGATACGGGCGTCTTTGCCGACGACCGCTATTTCGACGTCGAGGTGGAGCACGCCAAGACTGGTCCCGAAGATATCCTCTGCCGCGTCACCGTGCACAATCGCTCGGCCAGGACGCGGCGCTGCACGTGCTGCCGACGCTGTGGTTCCGCAACGTATGGTCATGGGAAAACGGTGAGCCTAAACCCCAGCTCGCTCGCGTCGAGGCCGCACATCCGGTCGTCCGGGCCGACCACCATAAGGTTGGTGTTTTCTACCTACACGCCGAGCCGGAAACGGCCCTGCTGTTCTGTGAGAACGAAACGAATATGGCGCGGGTATTCGGCGCCGAGCCCGGGACGCCCTTCGCCAAGGATGGCATAGGCGACCATCTCCTGCACGGCGCGGACACCGTGAATCCCGACGGTGAGGGGACCAAGGTGGCGGCTCACGTCCGGCTGGTCGTACCAGCCGGCGGGCAGGCCGCGATGCTGGTCCGGCTTACCCGGGAGGGCCCGGACGAGCTCGTGGCGCCGTTTGCCGGTGCAGCTGAGCTGATCGCGCGACGGCGGGCCGAAGCGGACGAATTCTATGAGGCCATCACGCCGCCGACGGTGACCGACGATGCGAAGGCGGTCATGCGCCAGGCCCTGGCGGGGATGCTGTGGTCCAAGCAGTGCTACTACTTCGACGTGGACCGCTGGCTCCGTGAGCGCCACTTCCACCCGCTGCGTTCTCCGGCCAGGCGAGGGACCCGCAACGAGTCGTGGTTCCACATGTTCAACCACGACGTGGTGTCCATGCCGGACAAGTGGGAGTACCCGTGGTACGCCGCCTGGGACCTGGCGTTCCATTGCATCCCGCTGGCCATGGTCGACCCCGACTTTGCGAAAAGCCAGATCGATCTGATGCTCTCCCGGGAATACCTCCACCCCGGGGGCCAGATGCCCGCCTATGAGTGGAACTTCGGCGACGTGAACCCCCCGGTGCACGCCTTCGCGGCTCTGTTCCTGCAGAATCTGGAGGCTGACCTCGGCGAGGTGGATCTGCCGTTCCTGCAGGAGAGCTTCGCGAAGCTGCTGCTGAACTTCACCTGGTGGGTGAACCGCAAGGACCCCTCCGGGCACAATGTCTTCGAAGGCGGCTTCCTCGGCCTGGACAACATCGGCGTGTTCGATCGCAGCGCGGCCCTGCCCACCGGCGGGCGGCTGGAGCAGGCGGACGGCACGGCCTGGATGGCGATGTTCAGCCAGAACATGCTCGAGATGGCCCTGGCGCTGCTGCCGCACGACAAGACCTATGAGGAATTCGTGCTCAAGTTCGTCGAGCGCTTCTTCTGGATCGCCGCCGCCGTGGACCCGATCGGCGATCACCCCGACGAGATGTGGGATGAGGAGGACGGCTTCTTCTACGACGTGCTGCGACTGCCCGACGGCACCGGGATGCGGATGAAGGTGCGTTCCCTGGTCGGCCTGCTGCCCATCTGCGCGACCACCGTGATCGAGGCCGACCTCCTCGACCGTTATCCGGAGATCACCGGGCAGGTGCGCATCTTCCTCGAGCGCAATCAGGACCTGCTGGTCAATATCGCCGACCCGACCGTGCCCGGGGTGCGGGGCCGGCGGATCCTGTCCCTGGTCAACGAGGACAAGCTGCGCCGCATCCTGGCCCGGATGCTGGACGAGGAGCGCTTCCTCGGCCCGCACGGGATCCGCTCGATCTCGCGCTGGCACCTTGACCATCCCTATACCTTCAATGTCGGCGGGGCCGAGTACCGGGTGCAGTACGAGCTGGCCGAGTCGACCACCGGAATGTTCGGCGGCAACTCCAACTGGCGCGGGCCGGTCTGGTTCCCGATCAACCTGCTGCTGATCCGGGCCCTGATCCAGCACTACCGGTACTACGGCAACGACCTGAAGGTTGAGTGCCCCACCGGCTCCGGGAAGATGATGACGCTGTTCGAGGTGGCTCAGGAACTGGCACGCCGCCTCGCCAGTACCTTCCTGCGCGACGGCGACGGGCGGCGTCCCGTCTACGGCGAGACCAAGCTGTTCCAGGACGACCCGCACTGGCGTGACCTCATACTTTTCTACGAGTACTTCCACGGCGACAACGGAGCCGGGCTCGGTGCCTCCCACCAGACCGGGTGGACCGGCCTGGTGGCCCGCCTGATTCAGAACCTCGGCCAGTTCGATGCCGCCTCCGTGCTGGAGGACCATAACTGGCCCCTGGCCCGGCCCTACCGGCGTATCGCGGCCGAGCCGATGGCGGACGTCGTCACGGCTCGCGAAGCCCGCGGCGTGAGCGAGCAACAACAGCCGGACTGATTTGGGCTTTCTGCCCCGGCGAGCCGGCAGATCCGAACGTTCGTTGCGTACTGCGGGTCACCCGGCCCGCCGTACCGGCATGGATGCGGGCCCGCGGGGGCCGTACGGTCGGCACGGTCCCCGCGGAACCCGGGGCTGCGGCGCGGCGGGTAGCAGCGCGCAGCCGGTCAGTGGCGCGGCCGACGGGCGGCCGGCCGGTCAGTCGGTCAGTCGGCGGGCAGGTCAGTCGGCGGGCAGGTCAGTCGGCGGGCAGGTCAACCGCGGGCGCGGTTGACGGCGGAGAGGACGGCACGCATGGAGGCGCCGGTGGTGTCGGCGTCCACGCCCACGCCCCACAGGGTGCCGCCGCCGATCTCGACTTCGACGTACGCGGCGGCCTGCGCGTCGGACCCGGCGGACAGAGCGTGCTCGGTGTAGTCGAGCACGCGGACCTTGACCCCCACCGCGTTGAGCGCGTCGCAGAACGCGGAGATCGGGCCGTTGCCGAAGCCCTCGATCTGCCGGGCCTGGCCGTCCACACGCACCTCGGCCGTCAGCACGTGCTTGGACTCGACCACCGACGAGGAACGATGCCCGAGTAGGGCGACCGGGCCGTCGGAGAGGTACTCGGCGGAGAACAGCTCCCACATCTCGCTGGGGGTTACCTCGCCGCCGCCGGCTTCGTACGGGCCTGGATCGCCCGGGAGAACTCGATCTGCAGCCGCCGGGGCAGGTCGAGCTGGTGCTCGGTCTTCATCACGTACGCGACGCCGCCCTTGCCGGACTGGGAATTAACCCGGATCACGGCCTCGTACGTGCGGCCCACGTCGCGCGGGTCGATCGCCAGGTACGGCACAGCCCAGGCGTAGTCCGCGAACGGGACCCCGGCCGTCTCGGCTTCCGTCTCCAGGGCATCGAAGCCCTTCTTGATCGCGTCCTGGTGGGAGCCCGAGAACGCCGTGTACACCAGGTCACCGGCGTAAGGGTGGCGCGGGTGCACGGGAAGCTGGTTGCAGTACTCGACCGTCCGGCGGACCTCGTTGACGTCGGAAAAGTCGATCATCGGGTCGATGCCCTGGCTGAACAGGTTCATGCCCAGCGTGACCAGGCAGACGTTGCCGGTGCGCTCGCCGTTGCCGAACAGGCAGCCCTCGATCCGGTCGGCGCCGGCCATCACCGCGAGCTCGGCGTCGGCGACCGCGGTGCCCCGGTCGTTGTGCGTGTGCACCGAAAGGCACACGTGCTCACGGCGGGAGAACTGGCGGCTCATCCACTCGATCTGGTCAGCGTAGACGTTCGGGGTGGACCGCTCGACGGTGCAGGGCAGGTTGAAGATGATCTCCCGGCCGGCCTCGGGCTGCCAGATGCCCGAGACCGCCTCGCAGATTTCGATGGCGAAGTCCAGCTCGGTGTCCATGAAGATCTCTGGCGAGTACTCATAGCCGAATGCGGTGTCCGGCAGGAGACGCGCGGCGTGCCGGAGCACGGATATCGTGCCGTCGGTGGCGAGGGCCTTAGTCTGCTCGCGGGTGGCGCCGAAGACCACCCTGCGGAACAGCGGGGCGGCGGCGTTGTAGAGGTGGACGGTGGCGCGCGGTGCCCCCACCAGCGACTCGACGGTCCGCTCGATGAGGTCGTCGCGCGCCTGGGTGAGCACGGAGATCTGCACATCGTCCGGGATGTGGCCGCCCTCGATGAGGTCGCGAACGAAGTCGAAGTCGGTCTGGCTGGCGGACGGGAAGCCGACCTCGATCTCCTTGTAGCCCATGCGGACCAGGAGGTCGAACATCTTGCGCTTGCGCGCGGGGCTCATCGGGTCGATCAGCGCCTGGTTACCGTCCCGCAGGTCGGTGGACAGCCAGCGCGGCGCCTTGGTGATCGACTTCGCGGGCCAGGCCCGGTCAGGGAGATCGATGGGCTGGAACGGCGCGTAACGGTGACACGGCATGCCACTGGGCGTCGGCCGGATGGCCTCGGCCCCGATGGACCGCCGGCGTACGGCAGGGCGCGGCTGCTCGCCCTGTCTACTGGTGGATGTGGCGCTAGGCGCAGGCTGCTGCGGATTCATGATGGATGCTGCTCCTCGTCGAGGCTGCGGAGGATCCGGCCGATGTCGGCCGCGATCTGGCCAGCGGTCACGCCAAGACTCCGCGGCGAGGGAGCGGGCCGTTAACGGCCCCCGCCGCGGCCGCTAAGGAGGAGCAGCTCGCGCATCATGATGAACCAACAGTATCAGCTGTCTTGGCCCGGAGGCAGCACGGAAAAACCTGGTGCGGGGGCGGGGGATCGGGTGTTTTCCTGAGGCGTGCGTATTGAACAGTTTGACGCAGCGGGAGACCCTGCTGCGGCGCGCGCGCTGTACGACGTCTATGCGGCGGGGGCGCCGGTGGACGAACCGGGCAGCCCGCCCATGTCGTTCGGGGTGTTCCGCGTCATGCTGGAGCAGGGCTGGTGCTGCGAGCCACGGGAGGCCTGGCTGGCACGCTCGGAGCCCGGAGCGGGCGGCGACGCTATCGTGGGCGGCTACACGCTGGAGCTGCCGGACCGGGAGAACCTGGACCGCAGCGGGCTGTGGATCGTCGTGACGCCGGCGCGGCGCCGGGCCGGCCTGGGTGCCGCCCTGCTCCGGCACGCCAGCGCCCGCGCCAGAGAGCTCGGCCGGAGCAGGCTAACCGGCGATGTTCGGGCGGGGACACCTGGTGACGCCTTCGCGTGCGCCGCCGGGGCGATCACCGAGCTGACCGAGGCCCGCCGTACGCTGGACGTGCGCTCGATTCCGGCCGGGCGGCCGGCCGAGCTGCGGGCCGCCATCAAAGCCGTTTCGGCCGGGTACGCACTGCTGGAGTGGTCCGGGCCGGTGCCCGAGGCCCACCTCGACGCCGTAGCCGCGCTGAACGAGGCCATGGGCGACGCGCCGCGCAGTGCCGGTGAGGAACGGCAGAGTTGGGACGCCGAACGGGTCCGGCAGATCGGGCGACGCGCCAGCCGCCAGGGCCTGCGTCACTACTCGGTCGCCGTCCGGCACGAGGCGACCGGGGAGCTGGCCGGACTGACCGAGGTGTCCGTCGACCCGGCCGACCCCGAATGGGGCCACCAGGAGCTGACCGTGGTGGTCCGCGGCCACCGCGGGCACCGGCTGGGGCTGCTGCTGAAGGTGGCCATGCTCGAGCTGCTGGCGGAGCGGGAACCGCAGGTGGAGAGGATCGAGACCTATAACGCCGAGTCCAACGCGCACATGGTAACCATCAACGAGACACTCGGCTACCAGGTTGCGGGCCGGCTGATGTTCCGGCAGCTGGCCACGGCCGCGGACCGGCCCTAGCGGCTGGGGCGAAGCGGCCCGGCCGGGGCCGCTTCGGCCGGGGGCTCAGTCGTAGAAGCCGAGACGGCGCAGCTGCTTGGGGTTGCGCTGCCAGTCCTTGGCCACCTTGACGTGCAGGTCGAGGTAGACCCGGGTACCCAGCAGCGCCTCGATCTGCTTCCGGGCCCGGGTGCCCACGTCCTTGAGCCGAGCGCCCTTGGTGCCGAGAATGATCGCCTTCTGGCTGGGCCGCTCGACGTACAGCTCCGCGTGCACGTCGGTGAGGTCTTCCCGGCCGGGATGGGGGCCCATCTCCTCGACGAGCACGGCGATCGAGTGCGGGAGCTCCTCGCGTACCCCTTCCAGCGCCGCCTCCCGGATGAGCTCGGCGACCAGCTCCCGTTCCGGCTCATCGGTCAGTTCGCCTTCGGGGTACAGCGGGCTGCCTTCGGGCAGGTGGGACGCCAGCACGTCAACCAGTACGCCCAGATTGAACCCGGTCACCGCGGACACCGGCACCACGTCGGCCCACTCCCCCAGCCGGTCCACCGCGGCGAGCTGGGCGACGACCTGGTCGGGGGACACTTCGTCGGTCTTGGTCACGATGGCGACCACCGGCGTGCCCTTGATCCCGGCCAGCTCGCGGGCCAGGTACCGGTCACCGGGGCCGATCGCCTCGCCCGCCGGGATACAGAAGCCGATGGCGTCGACCTCGGTGAGCGTCGAGCGGACCAGGCTGTCCAGCCGCTCCCCCAGCAGCGTCCGCGGCTTGTGCAGGCCAGGGGTGTCCACCACGATGAGCTGGGCGTCCGGCCGGTGCACGATGCCCCGGATCACCCGGCGGGTGGTCTGCGGCCGGCTGCTGGTGATCGCGACCTTGGCCCCCACGAGCGCGTTCGTGAGGGTCGATTTCCCGACGTTCGGGCGGCCGGTGAAACACGCGAAGCCCGAGCGGAAGCCCGCGTGCGCTCCGGCGCCCGCGGCTTCCTGCGACGACATCACCCCCCGATTCTCGCCCATCGGGCGAGCGGTTGGCCCAGGCAGGCCGGATACTGCGGAAAACCCCTGCCGATCATGGAGCTGGCCGCGCGGTTAGGGGCGGAGAGCCGCACGGAGGGTGCCGTCGGGGGCGGCGTGGAACACGGTGGCGGCCGGCCCGATGTCCCTGACGGCGGCGAGGTCCCCGGCGTCGGGCTCGTCCGCGTCGCTGACCAGGGCCGCCGCCTCCAGCTCAGCCGCCCCGCTGGACACGGCCATGGCCACGGCCAGGCGCAGGGCGGACAGCTGCAGCGAGGGGAGGGCCACGGCGGCCGCCGCATAGGTCCGGCCCGTCTCGTCCCGGACGGCCGCTCCCTCGGCGGCCGCGACCCGCGCCCGGGTCGACCGGGCCAGCGTGATGATCTTCTGGTCCTCGGGGCCCAGCTGCACGTCGCTCATCCGGCTGAGTGTAGGGGCGGCGGAGAGCTCAGGACGAGAACCGTTCGGCTTCCTCTTCCTGCTCAGCCTCCTGCGGGAGCCGCTCGACCAGGACGGAACCGATCTGGTTCCGGCGGCCGGACAGGTTCTCGGCCGTCAGCCGCAGACCGCCGATGGTCCCCTCCGAGCCCGCGATCGGGACCCGGCCCAGGGCGTGGGCCAGCAGGCCTCCGACGGTCTCGACGTCCTCGGCCTCGATCGTGACACCGAACAGCTCACCCAGTTCGGTCACCGGCAGCCGGGCCGTGACCCGGGCCACGTCCGGAGACAGCCACTCCACCGGCGGCTGCTCCTGGTCGTACTCGTCGGTGATCTCGCCGACGATCTCTTCCAGGATGTCCTCGATGGTGACCAGGCCCGCGGTGCCGCCGTACTCGTCGATCACGATCGCGACGTGGATCTGCAGAGCCTGCATCTGGCGGAGCATCTCGTCGATGGGCTTGCTGTCGGGAACGTAGGTGGCCGGGCGCATGACCTGATCGACCATGGTGACCGACTCGGAGCCGGGATGCTCGTGGCTCCAGGCCGCGATGTCCTTGAGGTAGGCGATGCCGACCACGTCGTCCTCGTTCTCGCCCGCTACCGGGATGCGGGAGAAGCCGCTGCGCAGGTGCAGGGACAGGGCCTGGCCGAGCGTCTTGTCCCGCTCGACGAAGACCATGTCCGTGCGGGGCACCATCACCTCGCGGACGATCGTGTCGCCCAGCTCGAAGACCGACCGGACCATCTCGCGCTCGCCCGGCTCGATGACGCTGCGCTGCTCCAGGAAATCGACCAGGCCGCGCAGCTCGGACTTGCCGGCGAGCGGTCCCCCCGCGTTCCCCTTGCCGCGGGTGAGCACGTTTCCCGCGCCGACCAGGAGCCGTGGGATCGGGCCGAGCAGCACGCCGAGCGGGTACAGCACGGTGGCCGCCCCCAGCGCGACGCGTTCGGCGCCGCGGCGGCTGAGCGGGACCGGGCTGATGCCCACCACGAGATAGCCCACGAAGACCATCACGGCCAGCGCGATCAGGAACGCCTTCCAGGTCGCGCCGAACCAGTGCACGAACGCCGCCACCACCAGGACGGTCGCGGAGGTCTCGCAGGTGACCCGGAGCAGCAGCAGGATGTTCAGGTAGCGGGGCAGATCGGCGAACACGGCCTGCAGCCGTTTCGACGCCGGCCGGGTCGCCCCAGCGAGCTGCTCCGCGCCGGCCGCCGACAGCCGGGCCAGGGTGGCTTCGGCGCTGGCCCACCACCCGGCCATGAGGACGAGCACGATCGCGGCGGCGATTAGCCAGCCTTGGGGCGACATAACCCCGAACCTTCCTGCCCTCCGAGGTCCTGCCCTCCGAGGCTCCGTCCTTCGAGGCTCTGTGCCGGGGCGTCATCGGCAGTGCTCCCGGCAGTGCTCCCGGCAGTGCTCCCGGCAGTGCTCCCGGCTCCCGGTGGGGCCCTCCGCTGGGCCGACCGCGTCACCGGGCCGGGGGCGGGCTCACCGGAGTGTTCTGCCCGGCCGGACCGCCACGCGGCGAGCAGCCGGTCCTGGAGCCCGAACATGTCCGCACGCTCCTCCGGCTCCGCGTGGTCGTAGCCGAGCAGGTGCAGGATGCCGTGCACGGCGAGCAGCTCCAGCTCGTCCTGGGTGCTGTGCCCCGCACCGCGGGCCTGCACCGCCGCGACCTGCGGGCACAGCACCACGTCACCGAGCAGGCTCGGGTCGGGGCCTGGCACCTCGGCGCCGGCCCGGCCGACGTTGACCCCGCCCAGGTGCGGCGGCCGCAGCTCGTCCATGGGGAAGGCCAGCACATCGGTCGGCCCCGGCTCGTTCATCCAGTCCTTGTGCAGCGCTGCCATGGCGTTCTCGTCCACCACCAGCACCGAAAGCTCCGCGAGCGGGTGGATGCCCAGCTCGTCCAGGACGTAGCGGGCGATCGCGGCCAGCGCGATTTCATCCACCCCCACACCGGACTCGTTGGCGATGTCAATGCTCACCAGGTTCGCGCGCCAGTCAGTGACCGCGCTTCCCCCCTCCGCGTGCGGGGCCGTGCTGGCCTCCACCCTGGCGGGCGTCGTACCGCTCGTAGGCGTCCACGATCTCGCCCACCAGCCGGTGCCGGACCACATCGTGGCTGGTAAGGCGGGAGAAATGAATATCCGGGATGCCCTCCAGGATGTCCTGGACCACCCGCAGGCCGCTTACCTGACCACTGGGCAGGTCGACCTGGGTGACGTCGCCGGTGATCACGACCCGCGAGCCGAACCCGAGCCGGGTGAGGAACATCTTCTCTGCTCGGCCGAGGTGTTCTGCGCCTCGTCGAGGATGATGAAGGAGTCATTAAGCGTGCGGCCCCGCATGTACGCGAGCGGAGCG
>CAVZKY010000076.1:0-5709 GCA_963775825.1 uncultured Actinomycetes bacterium | reverse complement strand
CGGGGCGGCGCGGGTCGGGGCGGCGCGGGTCGGGGCAGGGCAGCCGATTCTGCCGTCTCGGGAGCTTTCCGGAGACTCCCGGGTCCCCGGCGCGGCGACGACTGGACCGGCGGGACCCGGCTCGGCGGACCTGGCTCAGGCGGGCGGGCCGCCCTGACCAGACGTCCTCCTCTGGTGCCGTTGTGCCACCCAGGGAGCCATAGGCGCGCGGGTTTCCCTCCGCGCCGGGGACCAGTCCTGGAGCAGGAGCTTGGAGGCTCGGGCAGGTACCCGGCGCCGGGCCCGGGCCATCGTTGCTGCAGCTTGGCTTGGTACGCAGGCCCGGAGTCTCCGAAGACATCCCCGGGGACCCCGGGGTCTTCGGAGGACGGTCGGCCTAGGGGACGGCACCACCCGTGCCTCGGCTGGAGCTCAGGTTTGGGATCCGGGCTGTGCCCGCGCGGCCGCCGCGCAGGCCCGCGGCGGCGGAGGGCTTGCCGCCCGTGGGCCGCGGCCCCTTTCCCCCAGCCGGGCCACGGCCGGCCCCGGCGGCTCCGAACACCGGGCCAGCGCGGGCGCACCGGTTCAGTCCGCGAAGAACGCCCCGGGGGCAGCGTCTAGCCGCGGCCCCACGCCCAGCTTCTCCTTGATCTTCTTCTCGATCTCGTTGGCGATGTCAGTGTTTTCCTTGTAGGAACGTCCGGGCGTTGTTCCTTGCCCTGGCCAAGCTGGTCGCCCTCGTAGGTGTACCAGGCGCCGGCCTTGCGGACGATGCCCTGCTCCCCGCCCAGGTCGATGAGGCTGCCCTCGCGGCTGATGCCGACGCCGTAAAGGATGTCGAACTCCGCCACCTTGAACGGCGGGGCGCAGTTGTGGACAACGAGCATCCTCCGCGACCAGATTGTGCAGGTCCGCCGCCTCCACGTCGAAGGTACGGACACGTCGGGCGGGGAGGACCTCACGGATCCGGGAAAACCAGAGCTGGTCGGCCAGGATCTGGTCGAGGAACGGGTCGTCGAGCGCGTCGGCCAGCCGCTGCAGCCGGTCGCGGCGCATACGCGGGCTGCCGAGGACGACCTTCATGCCGCCCCGCGGATCCCCGCGCTTTCGCCGATCATCTGGGCGGCGAGCAGCGGGCTCACGCCCCGTCGCTCCAGATGGCCAAGCACGGGCACGGCGACATCCCCGGACAGGTAGTTCCGCTGCGATCCCCGGTACCGGCCGTCAATGACGGCGAGTTCCCGCGTCACCACCTGACCGCGCGGCCCCCACATCGGGATTGCGTCGGCGAATGCCGACCACGTTCTCCACGCCGGAAACCCGCACCTCCCATGAGGGGTACTTGCCGGATATCCGGCGGCCCTTTACCAGCCCTCCCCGCTGCCCACGTGGGTCGCGCCGCTGGACGCTGCTGCCGATGCTCCACCGAAGCAGCAGCCAGTGAACCTGCCAGGCGAGTTGCTCGGCGGCTGTCGAGAAGCCGATCCGGATTCGCCCGTCTGCTCCGGGACACATGACCATCAGATTCGAAGTAACCGAAAACTAGGTTCCTTCGACTCCGCCGAGCCTTTGGGGTCGAAGAACTCCGGCGGCACCTTCTTAGTTGGCGCCAGGCACCCGTGTATCCCAGCCCACCGGCAGAGATCCAAGACACCGTTCTTCTCCCCCGGCGATGCGAAAGGGTTACATTTCCAACATTCATTGTCGGCTTCGCCTCGCAACCCAGGGTGGCCGCGATCCTCGCCACATCCTGCTTGAGGGATTCCGCCATGTTGATGAATTGGACTGGCGTCTTCCCGCCCACGTAGCCATCACCGATGAGATAGCCGAGCAGCCTTGCGTGATCCGGCGGCATCGGCTCTACCGAGCCGAAGCCGAGGAGGCCCGGGGCCGGGTCACCCGGTCGCCGCGGGCGAGTTCCCCCGCGGGACGCCAGCCGCGTTCGGTGAGGATCTTGTGATCAGGCGTCACCCATAGCTCGGTGTTATCGCGGAGCCTGAGCCCGATGACTTCCTGCTCGCCCTGGTCGAACCAGGACTTTACCTCGCGCGCCTCAACTCGCCGTTCTTGTCGGCGGACACCGCATGGACCGGAAGCCGCCCGTCGACGATGTCCTCGATGCGGTGGCTGAGGCCAGTCAGGGGATCGAAGACTCGTGTGCCTTCCGCAAGGCACTTGTTCTTGACGACCTTGATCCGGGTCCGGTTGCCAACCGCGTCGGTGCCATCCTTGATCTTTTCGTGCGCCGCACGTCGAGCCGGACCGAGGCATAGAACTTGAGCGCCTTGCCGCCCGGGTGGTCTCGGGATTGCCGAACATCATGCCGATCTTCTCGCGGAGCTGGTTGATGAAGATCACCGTCGTCTTGGACTGGTAGCGCGCCGGTGAGCTTGCGGAGGGCCTGGGACATCAGGCGGGCCTGCAGGCCGACGTGGCTGTCGCCCATTTCGCCTCGATTCGCCTTGGTAAGAGCGCCGCCACCGAGTCGACCACGATGATGTCGATCGCGCCGGAACGGATCAGTATTCCACGATCTCCAGCGCCTGCTCGCCGGTATCCGGCTGGGAGACGAGCAGATGCTCGATGTCAACGCCCAGCTTCTTGCATATTCGGGGTCGAGCGCATGTTCGGCGTCGATGAACGCGGCGATGCCGCCGGCTTTCTGCGTTCGCGACCGCGTGCAGGGCCACTGTCGTTTTGTGAGACAGCACGCCATTGGCCAGGAGGCTGTGGGTTTCCGGCAGGACAACATCGAATGTCGGCTGAAGACCAGCGTCCTCGACCGTAACGACGTCCTCATAGGTGTACGGCGCCTCCGCAAGCACCCGAAGGTAATGCAAGATCGTCCGTCCACCCGCAGATAGCCCATCCGCACGGCGCTCGCACCATCCGACTATCTTCGCCAGCCGCTGGCGAGAACAGGCCAAATTCATTTCTGGCCGGAAGAGATCACCTGCGATACGGTCGAACGCCCGGTCTCCGCCGCAGATGATCACGTAGGTCACGAAGCAACCCGGCAAGATGCGGGATATTTTCGAATTGCGGATCCCGGGGCGACATCTTGAAGCACTTCTCTACCTGCGCCCGGCGGCGCGCAGAACGGAAACCAACCTCCGTAAGGAACCGCCCAGCCACCGAGGGATTGACCGTCACCGTCCAGTAGTCACGGGCATACTTCGCATTGTGCTTGGACGAGACGGTCAGCTGGATACCCAGTCCATAGAGCATGAGCTGCACCTGGCGCGCAAGCTCCTCCGATGCGGTTTGCGGCCCGATGGTGGAGGTCGGGTCAATCCATCCGTCACCTTCGAAGAGGGCCGAAAGAAAAGCTCGCTGTGCCTTGTGCCCCCCGGTCCGGATACAGGCGGGAACCTTCTTGCCCGCGGCCGTCACATAGTCGAGACCGTATTCCTGGGCGAACCGCGCTCGGATAGCTTTGCCCGGGACTGCGGACTCTTTCCCGTAGTAGCAACGAACCTGGACCCCGAACAGGCCCTCCATGAGCTTGGTGAACTCACCGCTCACCTCGGGATCCCAGTTGGTGAACCGGATGGAGTAGTCGTAGCAGAGCGTTCCCTCCGCGACGAGATAGCCAAGCAGGACGGCCTCATCCTCGCTGATGCCATCGCCTTCCGCCGCCTCGGCGGCCCCGAACAACGCAGAGACGAGGGTGTCTCCCGCCCTGATTTGCCCTGCCTCGCGCCAGACGATGAAACCTCGCTCGCTGATCACCCGCAGCGGATGGTTGTGCGTGACGTTGATCGTACGGCCGGACCGCAGCCGGAGTCGGAGAACGGGCTTGCGGTCGTTGTGAGTCAGCGCGGCAACGCCCTCAAGGGCGCCGCGTTCATTGACCATGCGAATACCAGCTTCGCTGATGTCAGTTACGCGTGATGTGCAGCTCGCCTTCATTCCGGCGTCGCGCGAAGACCTCGGCGATCGTCTCCAGCCCGCGGTCAGTCCACACATAGGTGTCCGCTGTAGCGCATTTCCCGCTGCTCTCGGGTCCGTATATCTCCACGATGCGGCCGCGCGGCAGGCCGCCGATGCCGAGCGCGACGTCCAGCGAGATCGACCCGGTGGGGATGACCTCTGACGGGAACATGACCCTCCTGGCCGAGCCGCATGACCGAGCCCTTGCCGAACTGCCGCTCGATCTGGACGAGCGCAGTCTCAAGGGCCTTGTCCCTGTCGCCGGCCCGCTCGACGCTCGGCCTGCTGTTCGCTGCCATTGGGAACTCCCTGTCGGGTTCGTTGCTATCTGCATCCGCCGGCATCCGCCAGCGGTGTCAATGCCAGACGCTACGCGCGCCCACTGACATTCTCCGGGCATCCGCGCCTACTGTAAGCGAACTATTGTTCGATCATGGACGCGACACGCCGGTCCGCCAGCGCCGCCGGCGGGTGCACTACCCAGCTGACTGGCCGCCTGAAAGGCAGCCCAGCGGTAAGCAGGCCAGCGGGAACAGGAAGGACACGCGGATGGCGCTCGACGAGGACACCGTACGCCTGGCCAACGGGAAGAACCTGGCCACCGTGGTGACGCTGATGCCGGACGGCCAGCCACAGGCGCTGCCCACCTGGGTCGACACCGACGGCGAGTACCTGCTCGTCAACACCGAGCCGACCCGGCAGCGCGCGAAGTGGCCCGGGGGGCCAGGCGGCCGGCAGGGCACGGCGACCAGTCCGCGCCCGGATCGTCAGCGCAGGCTGTCCGGCACGTTGAACGCTTCGCATACGGCCCGCCACACCGTCTTCACGTCCTCGCCGTTGGCCAGCGCCCGTTCGACGGTCCGGCCGCCCAGGCCGGCCAGCACGTAATCCTTGGCCACGCTCTGCGCGTAAGCGTCGCCGAACTGCGCATTCATCCGTTCCCAGAACGCCGTGAGCCGCACCTGGCCAGGCTACTGCGGGCGCGGCGCGGGTTAGCCGCCGCCGACGAAGCCGAAGAGAGAGAGTAGATCATTTTCGGGTTATCGCGAGAAAAATTCGCGTGGCTGGGTACATAACGGCTACATGGAACGTTCGGTAAAGAACAACGCCGATCGCCACGCGGAAAGTACCTGCGCTGCCCGCGGGCCCGGCACTACTGACACGTGCGGAGCGCGGATGTCGTCACCTGCGTCGGGGGCCCAGACGCCAACGGAAGGCGGCACGAAGACGCGCAGCCGGACGCGGAACAGCCCAGGCAGGGGCGCGGCTGGGCGCGTTCGGCCTGACCACGCTGCTGGTCTGCGTCATCATCGGCGTCGCGGCGGGCATCACCGCCTGGCTCACGCACGGCTTCCAGGGCACGGTTACCGTCCGCTACCACCAGGCCGCCGTGTTCAGCGCGCACGTCGGTGACTGCATCAATTTCACGCCGAACGGGACCGTCGTCCACGTCGTCCCGTGTGCGGGCGCCCACGACGCGGAAGTGTTCGGCACCTTCCATCTGAGCGGGGAACAAGTGGCCCGGCACGGCGGCGATCGGGCAGAAAGCCTCGTCGGGCTGCGCCAGCCGGCTGGCCGGCTACCTGAACCCGCAGCTCGCGGCCACTAACCTCGCGCAGTCGTACGTGTACCCGGGCCAGCAGGCGTGGGACGCCGGCGGGCGGACGGTGGTCTGTGAGGTGCGGTCGACGAGCGGGAAGCTGACCGGCTCGGTGCGCAGCGGCAGCTCGGTGAGCGACGGCAGCTGACGGGATCGACGTCAGCTGTGAGCCGATGAAGGCCCATGTCAGCTGAGGG
>CAVZKY010000075.1:0-7302 GCA_963775825.1 uncultured Actinomycetes bacterium | reverse complement strand
GACAGCCCGGACCTGTCGTCCGGCTCGGCCGGGCTGGCCCCGGCCGAGCTGGGTGAGCTGGGCCCGGCCGAGCCGGGCCTGGGCGAGCCGGACGTCCCGGATTCTGTCCACGCCGGGGACCAGTCGAGCCCAGGCCCGGGCTCGACTGGGTGATCGGCGTACTCGGCGTACTCGGCGTCGGGCCTGGGACGGCGGGACGGCGCAGACCCGGAGTCTCGGGAGTCTCCGGAGCCTCTGGAGGATGGCCGCCTAGCCGACGGCACCGCCCGTGCCTCCACTGGAGCTCAGGTTCGGGATCCGGGCGGTCCCGGCGGCCGCCGCGCGGCCCGCGGCGGCGGAGGGCTTGGCGCCCGTAGCAGCGGTCGCTCCCCCAGCCGGTCCGGAGGCTCCGGCGGCTCCGCCCCGGACCGGCGCGGGCACGGTGTCCGCGACGCCGGGGTTGGCGTCCAGCCGCGGCCCCACGCCGAGCTTCTCCTTGATCTTCTTCTCGATCTCGTTGGCGATGTCGGTGTTTTCCTTGAGGAACGTCCGGGCGTTCTCCTTGCCCTGGCCAAGCTGGTCGCCCTCGTAGGTGTACCAGGCGCCGGCCTTGCGGACGATGCCCTGCTCCACGCCCAGGTCGATGAGGCTGCCTTCGCGGCTGATGCCGACGCCGTAAAGGATGTCGAACTCCGCCACCTTGAACGGCGGGGCGCAGTTGTGGACAACGACGTCTTCCGCGACCAGATTGTGCAGGTCCGCCGCCTCCACGTCGAAGGTGCGGATACGCCGGGCAGGCAGGACCTCACGGATCGGGGAAAACCAGAGCTGGTCGGCCAGGATCTGGTCGAGGAACGGGTCGTCGAGCGCGTCGGCCAGCCGCTGCAGCCGGTCGCGGCGCATGCGCGGGCTGCCGAGGACGACCTTCATGCCGCCCCGCGGATCCCCCGCGCTTTCACCGATCATCTGGGCGGCGAGCAGCGGGGTCACGCCCCGTCGCGCCAGATGGCCGAGCACGGGCTCGGCGATATCCCCGGACAGGTAGATCCGCTGCGATCCCCGGTACCGGCCGTCAACGACGGCGAGTTCCCGCGTCACCACCTGGCCGCGCGGCCCCCACATCGGGATTGCGTCGGCGAATGCCGACACATTCTCCACGCCGGAAACCCGCACCTCCCACGACGGGTACTTGCCGGATATCCGGCGGCCCTTTACCAGGCCCCCCCGCTGCCCGCGCGGGTCGCGCCGCTGGACGCTGCTGCCGATGCTCCACCGAAGCAGCAGCCAGTGAATCTGCCAGGCGAGTTGCTCGGAGGTTGTCGAGAAGCCGATCCGGATTCCGCCCGTCTGCTCCCGGGACACATAGCCATCAGATTCGAAGTAACCGAAAACGAGGTTACTTACGACTCTCGCCGAGACCTTGGGGTCGAAGAACTCCGGCGGCACCTTCTTGGTCGGCGCCAAGCACCCGTGGATCCCGGCCCACCGGCAGAGATCCAAGACACCGTTCTTCTCCCCCGGGCGATGCGAAAGGGCTACATTTCCAACGTTCGCTGTCGGCTCCGCCTCGCAACCCAGGGTGGCCGCGATCCTCGCCGCATCCTGCTGGAGGGATTCCGCCATGTTGATGAATTGGACCGGCGTCTTCCCGCCCACGTAGCCATCACCGATGAGGTAGCCGAGCAGCCTGGCATGATCCGGCGGCACCGGCTCGACCGAGCCGAAGCCCAGGAAGCTACGCGGCCGCGCGACCCGGTTGCCGTGGGCGAGTTCGCCCGCGAGGCGCCAGCCGCGCTCGGTCAGGATCTTGTGGTCCGGCGTGACCCATAGCTCAGCGTTGTCACGCAGCCTGAGGCCGATAACTTCCTGCTCGCCCTGGTCGAACCAGGACTTTACTTCGCGCACGCTCAGCTCGCCGTTCTTGTCGGCGGACACGACGTGGACCGGAAGCCGCCCGTCGACAATCTCCTCGATCCGGTGTGTCAGCCCGGTCGCCGGATCGAAAACTCGTGTCCCCTCGGCAAGACACTTGTTCTTGACGACCTTGGCGCGGGTCCGGTTGCCGACCGCGTTGGTGCCATCCTTGAGCGTCTCAATACGCCGCACGTCCAGCCGGACCGAGGCGTAGAACTTGAGCGCCTTGCCGCCCGAGGTGGTCTCGGGGCTGTTGTGGACCATTACGCCATCGACGAAGTAGCTGTGCGATCCCTCTACCTCGATGTCGAAGCGATTCATGGAGCGGGTCGGCGGCTTGACGTGTATGTCCAGCACCCGCGCGGGCACAGGCCGGAGCTCGGGCGCAACGAATTCCGGCTGAACGCCGAACATGCCCCGGAAGCGCGGCAGCAGCTTGTAGTCCATTGATGGGTGGACGTAGGGCGCAATCAGCTTCTGGAACTTCTCCGACGCCGCCGTGGTGAACCGGAGGACGCTCATCTTTCTCGCCCCACGGGAAGTGAGCTTGACGTCGAGTCCGTGCGTGCCTCGCAGGTAGCTGGCGAGCCGCTCCCGTGAACCGGGGCTCATCGCCTCGACACAGATCTCGATCCGGCCCGTACCGCCCCTGGTGCGCTCCTGGACGCCCTTCGACCGGATGGTGAGGCAGCCGTCATCCATGTACCAGACCGCCAGGGCGAGCGGCGTGAGGCTCTTGAGGTAATCCCACGAGAGGTGCTTCTTCCCGTCACCGAAATAGACCGCTTCGGCCAGCTCACCCAGCTCGGCCAGCGGGGTGAAATCGGCGAAGACGGCCTCCTTGACGTTTGACGTCCTCGTATGCGGGATGTTCTCCAGCAGCGACACCTTCCAGTCCAGGTAACCCGCCTGCTTCGCCCCGTGTCCCATCCGGAAACGGGCTCCCGACCGGCCGCGGCGGTTCGCCGAGAGGTTAGCGTCCCCCATGAGCGAACCAAGAATGACCTGAACCTGCTGGGCGCCCAGGAGACGCTGCTCGGCGACGACAACGCGATCACCGGCGATCAGCTCGCCGGCCGGACGCCAGCCACCGGGGGTACGGATGAGATGGTTTTCCGTCGCGGCGAACTGCGCCCGGCCGTTCTTCCCCGACTTGGCCACGGTGAACTGCAGGAATCGCTCGGCCCGGCCGTTGTTGAACCAGTTCACGATCTTGCGGGGGATGACGCGGTTGGTTTCCGGGTCGTAGGAAAGGACTTCGACGTCCATTCGCTGGTTGACGATCTTGCCGATTTTCTCCTGGGTGCCATTGGCCAGGGTGACCCGCGTCGCGTAGGACATGCATCCGAACATGACTCCGACCTTTTCGCGGAGCTGGTTGGTGAAGATCGCGGTGGTCTTGGCCTGGTTCAGCGCACCGGTGATCTTACGGAGGGCCTGGGACATGAGACGGGCCTGCAGGCCGACGTGGCTGTCGCCCATTTCGCCCTCGATCTCAGCCTTTGGCACGAGCGCCGCGACCGAGTTGACCACGATGATGTCGATCGCGCCGGACCGGATCAGCATGTCCATGATCTCCAGGGCCTGCTCGCCGGTGTCCGGCTGGGAGACGAGCAGCTGATCGGTGTCGACGCCCAGCTTCTTGGCGTAGTCGGGGTCGAGCGCGTGCTCGGCGTCGATGAACGCGGCGATGCCCCCGGCCTTCTGGGCGTTCGCGACCGCGTGCAGCGCCACGGTGGTTTTCCCGCTGCTCTCCGGTCCGTATATCTCCACGATGCGGCCGCGCGGCAGGCCGCCGATGCCGAGCGCGACGTCCAGCGAGATCGACCCGGTGGGGATGACCTCTACGGGAACATGACCCTCCTGGCCGAGCCGCATGACCGAGCCCTTGCCGAACTGCCGCTCGATCTGGACGAGCGCAGTCTCAAGGGCCTTGTCCCTGTCGCCGGCCCGCTCGACGCTCGGCCTGCTGTTCGCTGCCATTGGGAACTCCCTGTCGGGTTCGTTGCTATCTCATCCGCCGGCATCCGCCAGCGGTGTCAATGCCAGACGCTACGCGCGCCCACTGACATTCTCCGGGCATCCGCGCCTACTGTAAGCGAACTATTGTTCGATCATGGACGCGACACGCCGGTCCGCCAGCGCCGCCGGCGGGTGCACTACCCAGCTGACTGGCCGCCTGAAAGGCAGCCCAGCGGTAAGCAGGCCAGCGGGAACAGGAAGGACACGCGGATGGCGCTCGACGAGGACACCGTACGCCTGGCCAACGGGAAGAACCTGGCCACCGTGGTGACGCTGATGCCGGACGGCCAGCCACAGGCGCTGCCCACCTGGGTCGACACCGACGGCGAGTACCTGCTCGTCAACACCGAGCCGACCCGGCAGCGCGCGAAGTGGCCCGGGGGGCCAGGCAGCCGGCAGGGCCGGCGACCAGTCCGCGCCCGGATCGTCAGCGCAGGCTGTCCGGCACGTTGAACGCTTCGCATACGGCCCGCCACACCGTCTTCACGTCCTCGCCGTTGGCCAGCGCCCGTTCGACGGTCCGGCCGCCCAGGCCGGCCAGCACGTAATCCTTGGCCACGCTCTGCGCGTAAGCGTCGCCGAACTGCGCATTCATCCGTTCCCAGAACGCCGTGAGCCGCACCTGGCCAGGCTACTGCGGGCGCGGCGCGGGTTAGCCGCCGCCGACGAAGCCGAAGAGAGAGAGATAGATCATTTTCGGGTTATCGCGAGAAAAATTCGCGTGGCTGGGTACATAACGGCTACATGGAACGTTCGGTAAAGAACAACGCCGATCGCCACGCGGAAAGTACCTGCGCTGCCCGCGGGCCCGGCACTACTGCACGTGCGGAGCGCGGATGTCGTCACCTGCGTCGGGGGCCCAGACGCCAACGGAGGACAGCAGCCAGAGCGCGCAGCCGGACGCGGAACAGCCCCGGCACCGGCGGCTGGGCACCGTCGGACTGATCGCGCTGCTGGTCTGCGTCATCGTCGGCGCCGCGGCGGGCATCACCGCCTGGCTCACGCACGGCTTCCATAGCACGGTTACTTTCCGCTACCACCAGGCCGCCGTGTTCAGCGCGCATGTCGGTGACTGCATCAACCTCACCCCGAACGGGACCGTCGTCCACGTCGTCCCTTGTGCGGGCGCCCACGATGCGGAAGTGTTCGGCACCTTCCATCTGAGCGGGGAAAAGTGGCCCGGCACGGCGGCGATCGGGCAGAAAGCATCGTCGGGCTGCGCCATCCGGCTGGCCGGTTACCTGAACCCGCAGCTCGCGGCCACTAACCTCGCGCAGTCGTACGTGTACCCGGGCCAGCAGGCATGGGACGCCGGCGGCCGGACGGTGGTCTGTGAGGTGCGGTCGACGAGCGGGAAGCTGACCGGCTCGGTGCGCAGCGGCAGCTCGGTGAGCGACGGCAGCTGACGGGATCGACGTCAGCTGTGAGCCGATGAAGGCCCATGTCAGCTGAGGGCTGAGCGGGTGCACGACTGAATTGTGAGGGTGCTTGGCTTGTGCAGGTCACGCCGCTAGCCTGAGTGATGTTGTCACTCAGTTTGGAGGCGGGCATGTCTGAGCCAGTTGCCGGGCGGGATCTGGCGTGGCTGGAGCGCCGCCGCGCTGAGCTGTTCGGCCTGTTCTCCCAGGTGGGGGATTTCCGGCGGGGCGCGCTGAATGCGGTGTGGCGCAAGTGCGGCAAGCCGAACTGCGCGTGCGCCCGGCCGGGGCACCGCGGGCATGGGCCGCAGTGGAACCTGACCCGCCGGGTGGGCGGCAAGACGGTGAATGTGCACCTGAAGCCGGGGCCGGAGCTGGAGAAGGTGCAGCGGGAGGTGGCCGAGCACCAGCGGTTCGCCGATCTGGTGGAGGAGGTGACGGCTGTTAGTGAGGCGATCTGCGCGGCCCGGCCGGTGGCCGGGCCAGCTGCGTCCCCTCCGGCGGAGGGGGAAAGGGGGGGCTCCTGACCGGCCTTGCCGAGATCGCCGCCGCGGAGGTGACGGCCCTGGCCGGGCTGGCCGCTGGGATGCTCAGCTCTGGCGCGGCGCTGGGGGTGCTGGAGGAGGCGATGCGCGCCGCGCTGGCCGCCTCCGGCGCGCGGCTGCTGGAAGCGGTGCTGGCCGGCGAGGGGGATGGGTATGCCGGCCCGCACGTCAAGTGCGCCACCGGCCACCAGGCGGTCTTCGCCGGCCGCCGGCCGAAGGCCATCACCACCGTGCTGGGGCCGGTGCGGCTGATACGGGCCTGGTACCACTGCCGCGAATGCGGGCACGGCTTCGCGCCACGGGATGAGCAGCTGGGCACAGCCGGGACGCCGCTGTCGCCGGGCCTGCGCGAGATGATCGCCCGGGCCGGCGCGGAGGTCCCTTTCGGCAAGGCCGCCGCGCTGCTGGCCGACCTGGCCGGGGTCGCGGTGAGCGCCAGGACGATCGAGCGGTCCGCCGAGGCATCCGGCGCGGCCGCGCGGGCCGCCCGCGCCGCGGAGGCCGCCGCGCTCCGCGCCCGCACGATCCGCCCGCTGCCCCCGCCCGAGCCGGTCCCCGACATGCTGTATGTCGAGGTGGACGGCACCGGCGTCCCGGTCCGCCGCAGCGAAACCGAAGGCCGCAAGGGCAAGACCGATGACGGCAGCGCCCGCACCCGCGAGATCAAGCTGGCCCGCCTCTTCACCGTCTCCGCCCTCGATGACGGCGGCTACCCGGTGATGGACCCGGGCTCCTCCAGCTACGTGGCCACCTTCGACGGCAAGGACGCCCTCGCCGAACTGGTGGAAGCCGAGTACCTGCGCCGCGGCGGCGAGCACTTCCGCCAGGTCGTCGCCATCGGCGACGGCGCCGCCTGGATCTGGGCCATGGCCGGGAAGCTCTACCCGCACGCTACCCACATCACCGACATCTACCACGCCCGCGAGCACCTGCACGACCTCGCGAACCACCTGGCCTTCATCACCCCCGATCCCGCCCGATGGCTGGAAGAACGCAGCGCCGAACTCGACGCCGGGAATACCGGGGCAATCATCCAAGCCGCCAGCCAGTACCCGCTCACCGGCATCAAAGCCGGCGAACTGGCCACCAAACTGGGCTACTTCGAGCACAACGCCCACCGGATGCGCTACCAGCACTTCCGCGAACTCGGCATGTTCACCGGCTCCGGCCACATCGAAGCAGGCTGCAAAGCGATCGTCGTCCAGCGCGCCAAACAGTCAGGCATGCACTGGACCACCGCCGGAGCAGCCGACATCATCGCCCTGCGCTGCCAGCACGCCAGCGGCCGATGGGACGAACTCTGGACCGCCCACGCTGCCAGCCCGGACCGGCTCCGGGCGGCAATCTGACAGACCCATCAACTCAGACCCGCTGGCCGCAGCCACCAGCAAGATCATTTCCAACAAAGCTGACGTGCACCCGGG
>CAVZKY010000074.1:0-17871 GCA_963775825.1 uncultured Actinomycetes bacterium | reverse complement strand
TAACAATGCGCAGCATGTACAGCGGCGGAGCGTTTCACTGCGCCTATCGGCACGCCACGCAGCAGGCGTTTCTGGAAGCTCATGAAAAGGCGTTCCAGTATTTTGGCGGAGTATTCGCCAAGTTACGGTACGACAATCTGGGCAGCGCGGTGAAGAAGATTCTGCGGGGACGGCAGCGGGTGGAAACCGAGCGGTGGCACGGATTCCGGTCGCACTGGGGTTACGAGGGCAGTTACTGTAATCCGGCTCGCGGCAACGAAAAAGGCGGCGTGGAGGGCGAAGGGGGTTGGTACCGGCGCAACTGGCTGGTGCCAGTGCCGCAGGCGGAGAACCTGGAAGCTCTCAACGAGCACTTGTATCGAGGCTGCGTGGAGATGCGGGGACGGGTGATCGCCGGCCGGACCATGCAGATTGGGGAAGCGATGGACGAGGAGCGGCGATATCTGCGACCGTTGGTGGCCGAGGGTTTCGAACTCGAAGAGACCACGTTTCCGCAGGTTGACGGCAAGGGATGTGTGAAGGTGAAAGCGAATAGTTACTCAACGCCATGCCCGCCGGGCGTCCGCGTGATGGCGAAGGTGTGGCCGAGCACGGTGGTGGTGTGGAAGGACGGAGAGTGTGTGGCTCGGCATGAGCGCGCGCATGGCCGCGGCTACCAGGTGTTGAACCTGGAGCACTACCTGGATGTGCTGGAGAGGAAGCCGGGAGCGATGGCGGGATCGACGCCGCTGGCACAGTGGCGGCAAGCAGGCCGCTGGACCGAGGACTTGGATCGGATGTGGGCGCGGCTGCAGGAACGGCACGGTGTGAGCGGCGGCACACGGGAGATGATCACGCTGGTGCGAGCGGGCCAGACCTCCGGCTGGGAGGAGCTGCAGAAAGCCGTGAATGAGGCGTTGCGGTTGGGCTCGACGGATGCCGGCGCCGTTCTATATCTGTTGCGCACGCCGGACCCGGAACAGCGGCGGCGTTATGAACTGGCGCTTAAGGAAGAGTTGGCGGAGTTCGAGAGACCGATGCCGGTGATGGCTGAGTATGATGCGTTGTTGAACGGCGGCGACCCGGAGGTGATCCAGTGAGTCAGGAGACCGCAGCGTTACAACAAGCCAGCGTGCGGGAGTATTGCAAAGCCGTGCGCGTGCCCGTAATCGGCGCGAACTTTGTGACTATGTCCGAGCAGGCGGTGCGCGAAAAGCGCAGTCACATCGGTTATCTGGAAGCGTTGTTGGCGATGGAGATGGAAGAGCGCGACCGGCACGCGATTCGCAATCGCCTGCAAGGAGCTTACTTGCCACGGATCAAAACGCTGGAGGAATTCGATTTCAACAAGGCGCCGCAGATCAATGCGCCCAAGATTCAGGCACTGGCCGAGGGTGGCTATATCGACCGGGCCGAACCGGTGGTACTGATTGGAGATTGCGGCACGGGCAAGACCCATCTGGCGACCGGGTTGTGCGTGGCGGCGTGCCGGCAAAAGCGGCGCGTGAGATTCACGACGGCGGCGAACTTGGTGAACGAACTGGTGGAAGCGCAGCAACACAATCAGGTGAGGCGAGTGCTGGTGAAGTGGATGAAGTATGAGCTGATCGCTTTAGATGAAGTCGGCTATGTGCCGCTGGCGGAGATCGGCGCGGAGTTCCTATTTCAGGTGATCGCCGAGCGAGCGGAGAAGGCGGCGCTGATCCTGACGACGAACCTGCCGTTTTCCGAATGGACAAGCGTGTTTCCCAACGCGCGGTTGTGCAAGGCTCTGTTGGACCGGGTGACAGACCGCGCGCATATTATCGAAACAGGAACGGAGTCGTACCGCTTTCGACGGACGGTAGAAGGGAGGGAAAAGAAGCGAAGCACTTGAAGATTGGGGCCGCCGCGGGCCTCCCGTTGGTCGGCACCGGGGCGGAATCGACCGATCAAGTTTCAAAGCAAAACCAAAACCGTTCTATGAAAGGAAAACCTAAAAACCATTAAAGCCCGAAGGCGCCGCGTGCCTCCCGCTGGTCGGCCCCGCGCGTGCTCAAATATCGGCATCGCCCAAGGAAGAACGCTCAGCCCCGAAAACCGTTACAATGCGGGGCGAGCCAGGAAATCACCCCGGGGGTGGGCCAAATGAGATGAGCAGAGGTGGGCCAGGCCGGGTGAGCAGACTCACTGGGGCGGATTCAAGTACAACCCGATCACGTCGGTCATTTTCTTCGAGGAACTTCGGGTCGCGCGACAGCTTGAACGTCTTTGCCCGGTGAGGTTTCAGTTGATGGGCCTGCCAGATGTTGTTGATGGTGGACTTACTCACGCCCTGGCTCTTGGCCATCGTGCGACAACTCCAATGCGTCATGCCTTCGGGTTTGGTCTGCAGAGTTGCCTCCACAATGGCGGCGATCTTATCGGTGTCGTAGTTCGGTTTGCGTCCGCGTCCCGCAGCAATCTCCCATAGCCCGTCCAAGCGCTGTTCCGAGAAGCGTTGTCGCCATAGGATGACAGTCTTGCGGTTGACGGACACCTGCTGAGCGATGGCCACATCGGACTGCCCGTCCGCGGCGGCCAGCACAATCCGGCACCGCAGGGCGACCTGTTGAGGGGTGCCATGGGCCGCCACCCACTGCTGAATCTGCTGCCGTTCGGCAGACGAAAGCTCGCTGGAAAGCGCCATGTCCCAGCATAAGCCCGAAGGGGGATACCTGTCCAGTTATTTGTTGGACACTACACTAGCTCGGAGTCATGTTTACACTCTAATCCGAATACCCACAAAGGCCGGCAGCGGCCCGTAGCGGCCCGTCTTCCGGAATCGGGTCCTTTATGAGATGAAGGGCAACCTCCGACGAGTTGGAGACGTGTCCAAGCTCGGTGCCGCAGTGGAGATCACCCGTAATGCCCGTGGGTCAGTCTGAAAGCATTACGTTGAGGGCCCGGAGGGGGCTCTACTTCTTCGCGTAGGCGCGTGTCGCAATACGGAAGTACGCGAATCTCTTCTCGTGCCTGGGAGCAATACCGATCGTTGCGCCGGGGTCAAGAGACTCTTCACTGTTTGTGGAGCGAATGGTCTTGGCTTCCCATATCCGTGGCTCCGACCCTGCGCCGATTCGCGTCAAGAAGTAAACACCGTCTTCGAGGATTGGGAAAAGTCCGTTCTCTCGCCCCGTGCCTTGCTGGTAAATGACAATTTTGGCCACCGTTTCAGCACTCGTCTCCGCCAGGATGCTGTAGCTCCCTTTGTACCGCTTGGCCCGTCGGCCGAACAGTGCACGCATTTCTTCGAAAATGGCGTCAGCTTGCTGCCGGAGTGAAGCGTTGTAATGCGTTAGAGCAGCGGTTTGGTAACTTGGGCCAGGGGAAACATCCGAACTTCCGAGGCTGCCGCATTCACCGGGCACGGCACTTCTCTTGGCTCGCTCAACTACGCCGTGCAAGCGCGCGCCCTTCCTGTACTCGTAGTCTCGAACAAGCAGGTCCCATTCTTCGGGGGACAGGAATTCCTTGGTCGTCCAGACCCGGTTTCTGAACAGCACGTAGTGAAGGGCGGTTGCTTTCGCCGGCATCAAATCCACTGGCCTCGTGAGAACGCGCTCCTCCGCACGCTTAAAGGATCTAGTCGTCATCACCGACTCCTGGAGCGCACAAAGCTTCTTCACCCAGTGTTCGACCTGGGGCTCCAGATTCTCCAGTTCCGTAGCGAGTGATTCAATCGAAAACTGCGTTGCACCGCAACGTTGACATGACGGCTCCGTAGTCGCGAGCTGTGCTCCGCAATTCGCGCAATAAGCTCGCCCCTCGCGATCATTACGTTCGACCATGAGGCAGGTCCGGAGCCGCTGAAAAATCGCCTTCTCCTCCAAGTCTTCCGGAACAACCACGAAAGCCGAAAGCGAACGGAGAGGGTTCGCGCCATGAAACGCGAGGACATCGAAGAGCAGAGCCGACGCCGGCACATCAAGGCAAGGTGTGCCGTCTGGGTAGCGGCTCGTTGCACGCGGGCCTTCTGCAACGCTTTCCGAGAAGTCGTAACTGCACCATGCGCGAATCCGGTAAGACGAATCATACTTTGCCTTCCGGTTTGACGGAAGATTCCCAGCTCGATACCAGCCGTAGAAAGTCCGCCACCGCGCGGGGAGACCCCTCCACCACGCAGTCCAACCCTTCTTTATTGATCTTCGCGCGAAGCTTGTCGGGCCTTGATCCGTCGCGGTCCTCAGCTAGGGCGCCCGTTCGGGATACCGCTTTGACATGCGACGTCGGCATCCCAGCGCCTTCATGCGCATCTTCATCCTGAGAAGCCAGCAGCCGCGGCCAAAAGCTCTGAAACGCGGCAGGTTCCATGACATGATTTCTCCCCGGCGCTGACGAGGACAGCCGTTTCGCGGGACGGCATGGGAACAGCGCGTCCCAGAGACCTTCGCAACGGGTTGCGACCATGCTGTGCCGGTCCCCGACTGGGTGAGAAACCAGTTACTGAGCAAGATGTAGGCATCACTCTTTAGAGGCGTGTCCGGTTGGCTGAACCACCGCCGAAACTCTGTGCACGCACGAGAACTGAGGGTAAGCCCCCTGTGCGACTCCTTTTCGACGCCATCTAGAAGTTCGTTCATCCGTGCAGAATCCAGCTCCTGCGGGTTTGCCAGCACCACGTCGGAAATTATTCTCCGAGGCCGGAAACCGTCGAAGCCACCGCGGGGCTGCTGTCATTGTCCTGTCTCCTGGTAGCCTAATCACCGTTTCAATATTATTCAACCATAATTAATAGCCACTGTCAATAAAAATCAACAATCATGTATAACAAAAAGCCAAGCCTCCTGGTCGCTTGGCTCGTCGCAAGACCCGCAACGTCTTCAACCCGTTCGCCCTGGTGGATAAGCTTGGACCTTGGCAACTCGTTCTGCCCGGCCCGCGCTCGGTAAAATGCAATCAGCAATATGGAGCCATACCGAGTCTTCATTTCCTCGATCATGAACACCGCCAAGGAGGACCTGCTCGCAGAACGGGAGGCGGCGCGGGCCGCCGTCGAACACTTCGCGCCGATTACCACTGTTTGGGCCTTTGAGGCTGAACCCGCATCTCCAAAGCCGCCGCTAGATTTCTACATCAACGGAGTGAAGAGCAGCGATCTGTTCGTTCTGATTGTAGGCCAGCGCATGACGACACCAGTGAAGGACGAGTTCGACACGGCCCGCGATCACGGAAAGCCCATGCTGCTATTCGCCAAGACGGTGGAGACGCGCGAACCGGAGGCCAACCAACTGCTGCATTCGGCCAACGTCAAGTACGACAAGTTTGCGAACGCCACTGAGTTGCGGGAAAAGATCCGTAGTGCTGTCGGGGATCACGTGCTGAGGCTCATCCGTGGCGACGGTGACGAACCTCTGCGGCCGGGAGACCATCTGGCTCGACTGCGTGCGTATGCTCGAACCGGTGCGCTGGTGAAGATCTTACCTTTGGTCCCGACGCCCCAACACAAGACCTTCCGCGTGAAGTCTGTCGAATCCGGCATCGTCACGGTCGAAAAGGACTCTAACCGTCAGACCCTAATCGTCCCCTCACAACGCGTCGAGGATGTCATGCACGCCGAACCGCCCGAACTGCCGACGGTGCTCGGGAACGGACGGCTACAGTGGATCACCATCCCGGAGGTGTGGCGCTTTTTCCCGAGAAGCCGCTTCCCAACGATTTGTCCGAACTCGGCTTCGGTAAGGAGCGTCCTCGCGACAATCCAGGGGTGCCCCAGCAAGTACGAGAGCTATGTGGCTGGGTCCTACAAACCAATCTGGCCGCGCGATTAGGCGAAGGCCGCGCTGTCTTTTATGACGAGGATGGAAAGTACATCTGCTCAGCCGGCCAAGTCTTGGTCGTGAAGCAATAGCCCTTCGTCTCGGCACCTGCCGCGCGGCCAATTCCACGAGCGGGTGCTTCTTTCCATCAGCGCCCCGATCCGAGCGTTATGATTATTTAGTCCGGGTAGCTCCCGGCGTTTTTGCGGGCCGGGGCGGGAAACCTTTACTCCCGCCCTCGCGCAGCCATGATAGGAGGCTGAATGGGCATCCGTGTCGAAGAGGAAGTGCGTGAAGGCATCGGATACGAGATGAAAAAGGTTCCTCAGAAATACGCTGTGCGGCGGTATTTCGGACCGTGCCTGATCTGCGAAAAAGACACCGAGTATTCTTCTGCAAGCCACATCTCCGACGAGTGGCTGGCCAAACAGTTCAAGCGCCGTCGCATGTTGCTCAGTATATTGCGCGGTTCCGCCCCTTCATACACGTCGCCTTCGGTCGCCTATATCCAAACGATTGTTTGCGCCGGCTGCCGCGAAGAGTACAGCAAATTGCGTGCCGCGGCAGATCAGGAACGCGCGGCGAAAGAACGGCAGAAGGAAAAAGAAGAGAAGGAGTGGAAGCGAAAGGTCGAAGAGAGTTGGAGCGCCCGCGTACACCACTACGAGTGGCGAGACGTGACTGCTGAGGAAATAGATCCCACGCCGCACGCCGCCGAGTTCCGCGGAGTGCTTCCAAACTCCGAGGTACACCAGATCCTTTTCCGGTGGCGAGCCACACCGGGTAAGTGCCGGGGCGATTCCTATTTGATGAAGGTGGGCATGTGGGTGAACGGAAAACTCACGGCGCACTACCACGGCTGGGACCTTCAGGACATCGGTGTTCTGGAGGATGAAGACCACCGCTTGTACGGATCGGAGGAGAAGTGGCCGACGATGGACCTCTTCGGTGGCGGGTTCTGCCGATGGATTGAACGCGCGTTCCAGGCACGCCTGCTTGGAGTTGAGCCCCGATCTGGTCTGGGGACCGGGAAGCTACAAAGAACTCAGCACGCAGGTCCGCCTGGCACATTGCGTGTCACTGGCTGGACGGCAGCCGATATGTCCACGTGTTGCCTTCTCTGAACTTGCCCGAAGTCGCGGAATGGGCGGAACAGCATATCGAGCTGACATCGAGGAGCGCGCCTTCAGACCCGTGCGCCATGCAGAGCCTGTCAACGAAGCAGACGACCAGGAAGCATAAGCACACCGCCGGGCGTGGCCCGCGCCGAGGCCGTGTGCGAAGGGCGTTACAATGCTCGCCGGCTTGCGGAGTTCGAAAGTGCCAAAACGCCGCCCCTACCCGCCCTACGCCCGCCGCCTCAGCCTGCTCACGTCAAACCTCCTCTGAGGCCTGCATGCTGGCGGGGATGGCGGCCAAGTGGCGGTGGCGGGCCAAGCGGAAGGCCGAAGGCAAGCCCACGGACCGGCCGAACATGGTGTGCGGCCCGGTGCAGGTGGTGTGGCACAAGTTCGCCAAGTACTGGGACATCGAGATGCGGGAGGTCCCGATGTCGCACGGCCACTACATGATGGATCCCGCGTCGATGCTGGAACGAGTGGACGAGAACACGATCATGGTCGTGCCGACACTTGGCGTCACCTACACCGGCGCGTACGAGCCGGTGGAGGAGCTGTCGAAGGCGCTGGACAAGCTGCAGGCCGACACCGGCCTGGATATCGACATTCACGTGGACGGGGCCAGCGGCGGTTTCCTCGCCCCGTTCTGCGCGCCCGGGGTCGTCTTCGACTTCCGCCTTCCCCGGGTTAAGTCGATCAGCGCCTCGGGGCACAAGTTCGGGCTGGCCCCCCTGGGGGTTGGCTGGGTCATCTTCCGGGACAGCTGCGAGCTCCCCGATGACCTCATCTTCCACGTCAACTACCTGGGCGGCGATATGCCGGTGTTCCAGATCAACTTCTCCCGGCCGGCCGGTCAGATCATCGCCAGCTACTACAACTTCCTGCGGCTCGGTCACGAGGGCTACCGCCGTATCCACCAGGCGTCCTACGACATCGGCCAGTACCTCGCCGCTGAGATCGTCAAGCTCGGCCCCTTCGAGCTGCTGTGTGACAGCAACCCGAACACCGGGATCCCGACGGTCACCTGGCGGATCCGCGACGGCGAGGACCCCGGCTATACCTTGTTCGACCTGGCCGACCGGCTGCGTGGCCGGGGATGGCAGGTGCCTGCCTACACCCTGACCGGGACCGCCTCCGACATCGCGGTGCAGCGCATCCTGGTCCGGCTCGGCGTGAGCCAGGACATGGCAGACCTGCTCCTCGACGACTTCCGCGACGCGGTGGCCCACTTCGGCAAGCACCCGGTCACCGTGTCCATGACCAAGGAGGAATCAGGCGGGTTCAGCCACCTGTAGCGGCCTTCTTGATCGGGGACGGTTTCGGCAGATAGGGAGAGGAGACAATCCCAGCGCGGCCCGCTCGCCGGCTGCTAATTGGATGGACCGCCCTCCCGCCCCACCCCGGCAGCGGCCCGCAGCGATGGGAGGTCACAGGTTTGGATATATACCCGCCTGGAGGCGGATCAGCCGGGCCGCGTGAACAGCAGCGGCCGCAGCAGCTGCCCGAACCGGTCCATCAGCCGTGGCCCGGCGGGCACGGGGCCCAACGGCGGGCGGTTCTGTACATATGCGTAGCCCAGTCGCCGCGCCAGAATCCCGTCGGTGGCGATCTGGTCTCCGATCACCATCCCGGGCCGCGGAAAGCTACGGTAAGACGCGATCCGCAGCGGTTTGCCGGCGGACGCCAAGTAGACCACTCGCACACCGTCAGCTCGGGACAATCCCGACGGGTGACGCAGCGAATTCGTGGCAAAGCACACCACCTGCACGCTTGGCACCGTCTCGACCTGGCTGAGTACCAGCGCAACTCCCCGGTCAAGGGCCGCCTGGTCACTATCCCAGTACGCGACCAGGGGCTCGATGTCAAAGATGACCGTCCGTGCCGACAGCTCCCGCGCACGGTCGAGCACCTCATCCAGCCCAGCCAGGCGCTCGTATCCGGCTCTCATGCACCTACCTCAGCATGCAGACCAGGATCACCGCCAGCCCCGCATCGGGTCCTGTCCATGCGCTTGCCGGTGCGACCCAATCCTTTGCGGGGTAAAACGTGATGAAGAACGTGAGGACCCGGCGCTGGCTCGCGCGCGCCTCGTTCGCCCTGATGCTCGCGGCGGTGGCGCTGGTGCTCGCCGTCGCGGGGTGGCGCAGCCTGACGCTGGTGGCGCTCGCGTCATCGGCGTGTGCGCCGTCCTGGCGGGAGCGTACTGGTTCCTGGCTTACCGGGGTGTGCTGCGGTGGATCGCGCTCGTCCTGGTCGTCGCGGCGCCCGTGCTCATCCTGTTGGCATTCGCGCAGCCTAGTCTGCTATGGGTCGCCCTCGTGGCGGTGGCGCTGATGCTGGCCGCGGCCGGGACCGCGCGGGCCGCGCTGAGCACCGGCGGCCAGAACCCGGCCATGCCGGCGCGCCCGGCGGCCCGCCCCAGGCGGCCGTTCCTGATCATGAACCCGAGGTCGGGCGGGGGGAAGGTCACGAAGTTTGGGCTGAAGGAGAAGGCGGAGACGCTGGGCGCCGAGGTGGCACTGCTGGACGGCCCGGGGATCGTGGACGTGGCCGCCCTGGCCCGCCAGGCGGTCGCCGATGGCGCGGACCTGCTCGGGTGGCCGGGGGCGACGGAACCCAGGCGCTGGTGGCCGGGATCGCGGCCGAGCACGGTCTTCCCTTCCTGGTGATCAGCGCCGGGACCCGCAATCACTTCGCCCTGGACCTGGGCCTGGACCGCGAGGATCCCGCCGCCGGCCTGGATGCCCTCACCGACGGCGAAGAACTGCGCGTCGACCTGGGCGTCATCGGCGGGCGCACGTTCGTCAACAACGCCTCGTTCGGCGCCTACGCCGAGGTGGTACGCAGCCCCGCCTACCGGGACGACAAGCGGGGCACCACCTTGCAGATGCGGCCTGACCTGCTCCACGGCCACCAAGGGGCCCGGCTGTCCGCGCAGGCCGCGACACCAGAATCGACGGCCCGCAGGCGCTGCTGGTCAGCAACGGCCGGTATGACATGAGCGACGTCGCCGGGCTGGGTGGCGCGACCGGCTCGACGCCGGCGTGCTCGGCGTGGTCGCCGTCCGGGTGGACAGCGCCCGGCAGGCGGTCGAATTGCTCGCGCGGGCACGGTAACGGGCTGACCGTGCTCACCGCCGATGAGGTCGTCGTCGACGCCGATACCGCCGAGATCCCCGTCGGCATCGACGGCGAGACGGTCATGCTCCCGACGCCGGTCCGCTGCACCATCCAGCCACGGGCGCTTTCTGTCGTCGTGCCGAGGGAACGTCCCGGCGTTCCCGCCCCCAAGGCTGCCCTCGAATGGCCGCGGCTCCGGCAACTCGCTTCCTTCCGCCCCCAGCCAGACCACGTGCCCCTTCCCGCGCAGCCAGGCAGGAGGTAAGCGGCAAGCACAGGCCAGGAGCCTGGGCCATGAGCGTGGGGCGCGCCCGGGAGGGCCCGGCCGCGGGCGCGGGGGGCCCGGCCGCGCGCGGAGAGGGGCCCGGCCGCGCCCGGGAGGGGCCCGGCCGCGGGCGGGAGGGGCCCGGCCGCCGGCGGAAGAGGCCCGGCCGCGGGCGGGAGGGGCCCGGCCGCGCCCGGGCGCGGCGGCCGCGCCGGAGGGGCCCGGCCGCGGGCGGAGGGACTCGGCCGCGGGCGGGAGGGGCCCGGCCGCGGCCGGGAGGGGCCCGGCCGCGCCGCGGGGAGGGCGGCGCGGCCGGGGCTGGGGCGCCCCGCTGGACCATCAGGGGCGCCCTCCGGGGCGAGGGCATGGCCAGCGGGGCGCGCTGTCGGGGCCCTTTCCGGGTGGGCATCAGAGCCGTGGCCGGAAAGGACCACTCACAGAATCAGCGACAGGCCTGACCGTTTACTGAAGTTTGCCCGCTTAGAACCTGAATCTTACTGGTAAGTAACCTATGTGCCTGACGAGCACAGAATGGCGTCCGCAACGGGCGGGGAATGGTTCGTCGGCTGGGCCGGAAATTCCCGGCGAGGCGCGCGAGACAGGCGGGGGAACGCAGGCGGGGCGGCCCAGGCCGGGGCGGCCCGGCCAGGCGGCCCAGGGCAGGCCACGCGGGCCAGGCGCGACGACGCCGGGCCGGGAGATGCTCCTGGCCCGGCGTCGTTCAGCCTGGTCAATCCCGGCGCGGGTCCAGAGCACGACGACGGACCGGGGAACGACGGTGCGGCGCTCGCGGCCCGGGCCGCGGCGGAACGGCCGGTTGCGGCGGGGTCGTAGGTGTCGACTTCCAGGCGCCAGGCGGCGTTTTCCCGTACGGCCGGGAGGACGAAGTCCAGCGGCTCCCACCAGGCGTTGACCAGGACCAGGAAATCGTCGTCCAGCATGGGCGTGCCATCGGCGGCCCGGTCGGGGTCGTCGGCTCCGTTCAAGTACAGCGCGATGGCCAGGGCGCTGCCGTCCGCCCAGTCGGCGCTCTTCATCTCGGTGCCGGTGGGGCTGAACCAGCGCAGCTCGGATGCTTCTGCGCCGGAAAGGAAACGCCGGCGGCGGAAGACCGGATGTGCCTTGCGGAGGGCGATCAGCCGCCGGGTGAAGTCCAGCAGTTCCTTGTCGGCGCTGGCCCAGTCGAACCAGGTGATCTCGTTGTCCTGGCAGTAGGCGTTGTTGTTGCCCTGCTGGGTCCGCCCCAGCTCGTCACCGCCCAGCAGCATCGGCACGCCGAACGACAGCAGCAACGTGGCGAGCATGGCCCGGGACTGGCGCTCGCGCAGCGCGAGGATGCCGGGATCGCTGGTGGGGCCTTCGGCCCCGCAGTTCCAGGAATTGTTGTCGCTGGTCCCGTCCCGGTTGTCCTCGCCGTTGGCCTCGTTGTGCTTGTCGTTGTAGGAGACCAGGTCCCGGAGGGTGAAGCCGTCGTGGACGGTGATCAGGTTGACCGAGGAGGTGGGCCGCGGCCGGCCGTGGAGTACAGGTCCGCCGAGCCGGTGAAGCGGTTGGCGAACTCGCCGATGCCGACCGGGTGGCTGCGCCAGAAGTCGCGCATGGTGTCCCGGTACTTGCCGTTCCACTCCCGCCACATTGACGGGAACCGGCCCAGGTCGTAGCTGTCCATCTGGCCGACGTCCCACGGCTCGGCGACCAGCTTGGCCCGGCGCACCACCGGGTCCTGGGCCACCATGTCCAGGAAGGCCGACACCTTGCTGTAGCCGCCGTCCTGGCGGGCCAGCGTCGGCGCCAGGTCGAACCGGAACCCGTCGGCGTGCATCTCAGTGATCCAGTAGCGCAGCGAGTCCAGCATCAGCTGCAGGGTGATCGGGTCGCCGGCGTTGAGTGAGTTGCCGCAGCCGGTGGTGTCGTAGTAGGTGCCGGGGTCGCCGGGCTCGGTCCGGTAGTAGGCCAGGTTATCGACGCCGCGGAAGCACAGTGTGGGGCCGTCCGGGCCAGCTTCGGCGGTGTGGTTGAACACCACGTCGAGGATCACTTCCAGGCCGGCCCGGTGCAGCGCGTCGACCATCGCCTGGAACTCGGCGACCTGCCCGCCGGGCTGCCCGGCCCGGACGGCGGCGGAGTAGCCGCTGTGCGGCGCGAGGTATCCGATCGTGTTGTAGCCCCAGTAGTTGGTCAGGCCCTCCGCGACCAGGAACGCCTCGGGTACGTTCTGGTGCACGGGCAGCAGCTCGACGGAGGTGACGCCCAGGTCCAGCAGGTGCGCGATCGCAGCTTCGTGGCCGAGCCCGGCGTAGGTGCCCTGCAGCTGCGGCGGTATGCCGGGATGGCGCATGGTGAAGCCCTTGACGTGCACCTCGTAGATCACGGTGTCCGCATACCGGTACCAGGGCCGGTCGCCATCCTGCCAGCTGAATGCCGGGTCGACGACCAGGCTCCTGGGCACGTGCCCGGCGGAGTCCAGGGTGCTCGGCGCGCCGGGGTCGGCGGCGTCCTGGCCGAGCACTTCTGGCCCGAAGGTGACCGTTCCGCTGACCGCCTTCGCGTACGGGTCGAGCAGCAGCTTGGCCGGGTTGCAGCGAAGGCCCTGGGCCGGGTCCCACGGCCCGTCGACCCGGTACCCGTAGGACTGGCCCGGGCCGACACCGGGCACGAACCCGTACCAGATGTCGGCGTCGTTATCGGTCAGCGGGATCTGGGTTTCCGTGCCGGCCGCATCGAACAGGCACAACGTGACGCGGCTGGCGACGGACGAGGCGATCGCAAAGTTCGTGCCCGCGACGCCGAGCTGCGCACCGGGCGTGGCGCCCAGCACGAACGGGGAGCCGGGCAGCGCGGCGGCGGCGGCCGGGCCGCGGTGGCGGCTGGCTGCTGGTCATGGCTGGGCCTTTCCGGCGAGGTCGCGCAGGACGTCGCCGAGGGAGCGTACGGCGCCGTGGCGGCGCAGGATCACATCGGCGATCAGGCCGGTCCAGCCGGTCTGGTGGAACGCGCCGATCGCGGCGCCGTTGTCGCCGTGGAAGTACTCGCTGAAGATCAGGTTGTCTTTCCAGGCCGGGTCGGTCTGCATTTTCTCGGTCCCGCCGAAACACGCCCGCCGCCCGCCGGAGTCCCTGGTGAACAGGGAGATCAGCCGGTCCTGCAGGTCGGCGACGATCAGGTCCAGGCTGAGCCGCTTGCCCGAGCCGGTCGGGTACTCGACCTCGAAGTCATCGCCGTAGAACCGGTGGTAGCGTTCCAGCGACTCGACCACCAGGTAGTTGACCGGCATCCAGATCGGGCCGCGCCAGTTGGAGTTGCCGCCGAACATCGAGGTGGTCGACTCGGCCGGCTCATAGTCGATCGAGGACTGGTAGCCCTCGGCGTCGAAACTGTAGGGATGATCGCGGTGGTAGGCCGACAGCGCGCGCAGCCCGTGCGGGGACAGGAACTCCGCTTCGTCGAACAGCTTGGCGAACAGCCGCTCCAGCTGGGCGGGCCGGGCCACCGACAGCAGCAGCCGCTGGCCGCCTCCCTCGCCGCGCAGCTGCGGGGTCTCGGCCAGCTTCGTCACGTCCCCGACGCCCTCCTTCTGCAGGAACCGGGTGAAGTCCTTGTTCATGGTCAGCGCGTTGCCCAGCATGTTGCCGTCGATGACCCCGGCGGCCAGCGCCGGGATGATCGAGACCATGGAGTGCACCTTGACCGGGACGGTGTACCCCGACGGGGTGACCAGCCGGTCGTAGAACAGCCCGTCGCCCTCGTCCCACAGGCCCTGCTCGTCCAGCGCGTTGCGGATCCCGGCGAAATGCTCCAGGAACTTCAGCACCAGATCCTGGGCCTTGCGGTTGCCGGACCACTGCAGCACGGCCGCCATGACGCCCAGTGACAGGGCGTAGGAGCCCATCCAGCCGGTCGCGTCGGACTGCTCCAGGATGTACCCGGCGGGCAGGTGCGAGCGGTCGATCGGGCCGATGTTGTCCAGGCCGAGGAAGCCGCCCTCGAACACGTTGTTGCCGTTGGCGTCCTCCCGGTTCACCCACCAGGTGAAGTTGACCAGCAGCTTGTCGAAGACCCGGGACAGGAAATCGAGGTCGCGGCCGCCGTCGATCGCGAACACCTGCAGCGCCGCCCACGCGTGCACCGGCGGGTTCACATCGCCGAAGTCCCACTCATACGCCGGCAGCGCCCCCTGCGGGTGCTGGAACCACTCCCGGCAGATCAAGATCAGCTGGTACTTGGCGAACGCCGGGTCCAGGTGGGCCAGCGTGACCGTGTGGAAGGCCAGGTCCCAGGCCGCGAACCAGGGATACTCCCACTTGTCCGGCATCGAGATGATGTCGAACCCGTCGAAGTTGCGCCACTTGGAGTTCCGCCCGTTCTTGCGCACCGCCGGCGGTGCGGCTGGCTCGGGTCCCCGTCCAGCCAGCGGGCCACGTCGTAGTAGAACAGCTGCTTGCTCCACAGCATCCCCGCGCGACGCCTGCCGCAGCACCAGCGCCTCATCCGCGCTCGCGCCCGCCGGGGTCAGCTCGGCATAGAACTCATCCGCCTCCGCCTTGCGCTGGGCCATCACCTGATCGAAGTCCTTGCCCAGCGCGGCCGCCGCCTGCGCCTTGGCGCGCTGCCCGCCCGCCGGCGGCCGGCCGCAGCCGCAGCCGCAGCTCGGCGGTCTGCCCGGCCGGCACGGTGACCTGGTACCAGAACGCGCACTTGGTCCCGGTGCCGACCGGGTTGACCGTGGCCGCGCCGTGGATCACGTGATCGTTGATGCCGTCCTTCGGATACGGCGTGACCGGCTTGCCGCCGTACAGCCCGGCGAAGTTGGTCTCGTTCTCGCAGAACAGCAGCTGCGGGCCGGCACCGTCCGGGCCGGCCGCGGCGAGCAGCTCCAGCGTGCCCGCGAACGGATGGTCGATCGTGACCGACCGGTCCCCGGAGGCCCGCAGCGCCGGCCGCGGCTCGTCATCACCCCAGGACCAGGTGTTGCGGAACCAGGCCGTCGGCAGCACGTGCAGCGTCTCGGCCTCCGGGCCGGTGTTGGTGACCTGGATGGCCATCAGCAGGTCATCCGGGCCCGCCTTGGCGTAGTGCACCTCGGTGATCCAGTACCGGTCGCCGTCGAACGCGCCGGTATCCAGCAGCTCATACTCCGGCTCGTACCGGCTCCGGCCGGCGTTGACATCGATCAGGTCCTGATACGGGTACGCGCCCTGCGGGTAGTGGTACCGCCACCGGTTCCAGGCGTGGCTGGGCAGCGCGTCCAGGTACCACCAGTACTCCTTGACGTCCTCGCCGTGGTTGCCCTGCGGGCCGGTCAGCCCGAACGGGCGCTCCTTCAGGATCGGGTCCCGCCCGTTCCACAGCGCCAGCGCCCAGGCACAGCCGCTGCTCGATATCGCAGAACCCGGCCAGGCCGTCCTCCCCCCACCGGTACGCCCGCGACCGCGCCTGATCATGCGGCAGGTTATCCCACGCGTTCCCGTCCGCGCTGTAATCCTCCCGCACCGTGCCCCACTGCCGCTCACTGACATACGGCCCCCACCGGTACCACTCGGTACCCTCCGGCCGCAGCCCATCCTCCAGATGCCCGAACCCAGCCACCCGCTCCCTTTCGGCACCCATCGCAGTCCCCTTCGCATTGATATACGGCAACCAGTGGGTGCCGACCTCGAGGCCAGACGTAATCGTGGCGTGAAGCTTTCGGTCATGGCCGGTCTCAATCCTTTCTATAACGGGTGATCGGCATCGGCTCATCACCTCTTTCGGGTGATGATTCCGGCCTCGCATTCAGCCACCTTTGGGACGGGAGCTAGCGGCAGGTGAACGGCTGGTTAAATAAACGGCCGACTGGCGATCGGGGGCTAGCGTGACGACAGCACAGATCCTCATCGGATTCGGGCTGATCATCCTGCTGGCCGTCGGCTCACAGGTGCTGGCCGGCCGGCATGCGCATCTCCGGATCATCGTGCTCCTGCCTGAGGTTTCACGCGGGAGCGCTGATGGGTTCGTCAAGGGGGGGAGGGGGGGGGGGGCGGCCGGCCGAACGGCTGCACGGCGCGTCCTGCTCTGGGAAGGCTCATTGATCGACCCGGTTGGCGGAGTACTCGGGAGCCGGTGGGGGGGGGGGGGGGTCGGGAAGGGTATGGGGATTTAGGGGGGCCAATATGCGGGGCTTTGACATCCCGGCCCGCCGCCCATTCTTCGAGACCCTCGTACAGCTCATTATTAGCGCGCTGTTCATTTCCATTTCGGCTACCGTTGCCCCGCAGTAATCCGGCACCTGATAATGCCCGCGCTCGTCCTCGTGCGGTCCTCCTCATCGTGGCCCGGCCCGTCGCGGCCTTCGCAGCCACGCTGAAACGGATCTCCCGAAGGCGAGCACGCGTTCATCGGCTGGATGGCCCCGCGCGGAATTGTCGCCGCCGCCACCGCGTCGACGTTCGCGGCGGGCCCGGTGCCAAGGAACCGGCGGCGGGGGGGGGGGGGGGGGGGGGGGGGAGGGGGGGGGGACCGGCCACCTCATGAGCGCGTGCGCGGTGGAGCGACGATGACCTTTCATGTGCGCCTGGTCAGCCCGCCTGATCAGACCGAGCGCCTGGTCGGGCCGCTCGCCGGCCGACTCCGGTGTCTCAAACCTGCTGGTGCTCGCCGGGAACGGCCCGGCGGCCAGCCGGCGACGCCGTGCAGTTCGACGTGCGGTCCCAGTCCGCCAACTCCGTATTCCGGCAGCTGGAGGCCTTCCCGGTCGACCACGGTGGCGCGGTCGCCATCGAGCAGGTGGATGCGACGCTCGGAGAAGAGACAGCCCGGCCCGCAGAGCACTTTCTTGTCCAGCGAGACGTCGCGCCGGTCTGGGAAATCGTCGAGGCCAGATCCGCTCCGACGCCGTTTACCCACCCAGTTTCTACATCCTCCTCGACCATCGCCGGTCTGATCGGCGCGGTCGGCATCCTCACCAACTCCCAGATCCTTATGGTCGGCGCCATGGTCGTGGGGCCGGAATACAACGCGATCATGGGCGTTGCGCTCGGCATCGACAAGCGAACCAGGCGGCCGGTAATCCGCGGCCCCTCGCCCTGCTCGCCGGATTCTCCGCGGCTATGATCGTCACCCTGCTCTTCGCCCTGATCGATCCGCTGGTCCGGGCACACGCCGAAGTTGTACTCGCTCGGGGTGCGGCCCGTCTCCGGCCTCATCGACAGTCCGAACTTGTTCTCGATCGTTGTCGCCGTCCTGGCCGGGATCGTCGGCGTCGTCTCGTTGACCGAAGCGCGGGCGAGCGCCCTTATCGGCGTCTTCATCTCGGTGACGACCATCCCGGCTGCCGCTGATGTAGGCCCTGTCGCTCGCGTACGCAAGCTGGAACGAGGCCAAGGGATCGGCATTCCAGCTGCTGCTCAACGTGATCGTGCTGATCGCCGTGGGCGCGCTGGTCCTGCGCGTTCAGCGGATCATCTGGGGTGCCCGCGCCGCGACAGCGAGCCGCGCAAAGCGCACACCAGCCTGATCTCAGGTACCGGGCACGGCCGCGAGGTGCAGGCGGTCGACAATCGCCGCGGCCGGTTCCGCGGGCGTGCCGTCCGGCGCGGCGGGGTGAGAGGCCTTACCGAGGGCTGCGGCGGCAGACA
>CAVZKY010000073.1:0-27458 GCA_963775825.1 uncultured Actinomycetes bacterium | reverse complement strand
CATCCGCCGCCCGTTCAGCGCATCAGGGAGTGGCAGGCAATCGCCGCGGCGGCCACCACGTTGAGCGAATCGACCCCGGCGGCCAGCGCGCCGGGGTGCATGGGAATGCACACCGGCGCGTCAGCCTCGTCGAGCCACCGGGATGACAGTCCATCGCCCTCGGTGCCCAGCAAGAGACCCACTCGCTCGCCGAGCGGGACTTTGTTCAGCCGGGCGGCCGATTGATCGGGAGTGAGCGCAAGGAGCCGGAATTCCGCCGCGCGTAGCTCGGCCAGGCCCCCGTACCAATCGGTCATCCGCGCGTAGGGGATCGCGAATACGGCCCCCATGGAGACCTTGATGGCGCGCCGGCAGACCCGATTCTGGCGCACCGGGGCGACAAGATGACGGCATCCACGCCGAGGGCCGCGGCGCAGCGAAAGATCCCGCCGACGTTGCCATGATCGATGATGTCCTCAAGCACCACGATCCGGCCCGCCTTCTCGCTGCGCTGCACGGCGCCGCCCACATTGTCGTGCCCGGCCATGTCGGCCAGGACCGGGGTCCCGGCCCGGCCCAGCACCCCGGCCACGGCCCGCAGCGGGCGCCGGCGATAGCGGCTAGCGCGCCGCGGTGCACGTGATAGCCGGTCAGCCGTTCGGCCACCGGCTCGGGAACGACGTAGGCCGGGGCGCCGCACGCGGCGGCCAGGTCCGCCAGGTCGGCCAGCGCGGCCGCCTTCCGCTCGGTCGCGAGCAGCGAGCGGAAAGTGTAGCCGCCGCGGCCGCCCGGCGAATGACCTTTTCTCCCTCGGCCATGAAGAGACCCTGCTCGGCCTCCAGGCTCTTGCGCAGTTCCACATCGGTCAGCCGCAGGTAGTCCGCGAGGCGCGAATCCCGCTGTCTGCCATGCTGTGTAACGTTGCACCTGAACAGTGTGGAGTGCTGCCCAAAGGTGTCGACCGGGACGTTTCAGAATGAGATTTATGCCCTGATTTTGCTGGTCAACAACCGATATTACCGACCTGTCCGCTATGGACTATTCGGCCCTTATGACGTAGGCAAATGGGATAGGTCTAGACCGTTTGGGGGAGTGGGGCTGTGGTTGACGCATGGATACCGGGAGCGCGGTGCATTCGGGCCCAGGCGGACGGCGGGTCGCTGCGCTGAGCGGGCGCGCTACGTGGTGGTCTGGCAGGCACTGGGCGCCGATCCACGACTGATCTCGGCTCACTCCGCCGCCCAGCGGCTCGATCAGGAGGGGCGGCCGCCACACCTGGTCTGGAACCCGCTGTCCGGTGGGATTACACAGCTCATCCCGGCTGTCCGGGCGGCCTGCCTGCTCGGCGCCCCGGAGAGCCTGGACTGCGGGAGCAAGGGGGCGGCGCAGCAGCCTGCCGCGGCCAACCGGCAGGGGCGGCTCTGCGTCCAGATCGCGGTGGTGGCATCGGCGCGGGAACCGTTCACCGACCGGCCGATGACGGGCCGAGCGCATTTTGGACTGGCTGCAGGCCTGGGCCGTACCCTGGCGGTGGCCGGCCGGGCCGCCGGCGCCCGTCGCCCAGGCCCGCGCCACGGAGCGCCGCCAGGCGCTGTGGGGCTCGGCGGCCACTTCGGCGCGTCACAGATCCCCGACTGGGATGCGGCCGGGCCGGGCCACATCGACATCAACGTGCTCGGCAGGTCCGGGCCCCCGTTCCGCCAGGGCCTGGCTCGCCGCCGCAAGACAAGGCCCGGCATGGTGAACCGGAGCCACCGGACCGCACTGGAGTCCAAGCTCGGCTGGGAGATAGAAACCGGCGCCGCGGTCGCCTCGCTGGCCGATGCGCCGTACTGAAGCCGACAAACCGGTTTGACACGCGCCGGGCGGATCGGGCCACATTCGGGCATGAGCACCGAGAGACCATCCTGCCTTCCTCTTTCGGCCACCTCCCGGACGACGCTGCGCCGGCACCGTGAGCGCGGCAAGAGCGGCCGGGACGACCTGTACGCCGTCCTCGACGCCGGTCTGATCTGCCATCTGGGCGTGGTGGTGGACGGCGCGCCGCGGGTGCTGCCGACCACCTACGCGCGCGACGGTGACGTGCTGTACCTGCACGGCTCCTCGGCCAACGCCGGCTTCCAGGCCGCCGACGGCACGGAGGTGTGCGTGACGGTCACGCACCTGGACGGCCTGGTGCTGGCCCTGTCGGTATTCAGCCACTCCGTCAACTACCGCAGCGCGATGACCTCGGCATGGCCGCGCTCGTCCGCGACCAGGACGAGCGGATGGCGGCGCTGCGCGCGATCTCGAGCACTTGGTGCCCGGCCAGTGGGCGGCGGCCCGGCAGCCGACGGCCAAGGAGATGGCGGCCACTTCGGTTCTCTCGCTGCCGCTGACCGAGGCGTCGGTCAAGGTGCGGGCGGGCGGCCCCGCCGATGAGCCGGAGGACATGGACCTCACCGTATGGGCGGGGGTGCTGCCCGCGTTTGTCACGTTCGGCCGCCGGAACCCGACCAGGCGCTGCGCTCAGACATCATCATTCCCGCACACGTCACTGGTTTCCCGGCCACCCGCTGCGCGGGCCCCGCGAGCTGATGAAACCTGCCCGATTGATGGCAAGCCGGGCCGACACAGCGCAGATAAGGGCCTAACCTGGGACGATGAACGATCGGTTGGTATGGATTGACTGTGAGATGACGGGACTCGATCTCGCCCGCGATGCTCTGATCGAGATTGCCTGCCTGGTGACAGACGGCGAGCTGAACATTCTCGACGACGGCGTCGACGTGATCATCAAGCCGCCGCCCGAAGCGGTGGACCAGATGAGCGACGTCGTCCGGGAGATGCATACGAAGTCGGGGCTGCTGACCGGGCTCGGCCAGGGCATCACGCTCGACGAAGCGCAGGACATCGTGCTGAGCTACATTCAGCAGCACGTCAGCGAACCGCGCGGGTGCCGCTGTGCGGCAACTCCATCGCGACCGACCGCTCGTTCATCGCCCGCGACATGCCCCACCTCGATGCCTACCTGCACTACCGGATGGTCGACGTCTCCAGCATCAAGGAGCTGGCCCGCCGCTGGTACCCGCGGGCCTACTTCGCCAGCCCGGCCAAGCGGGGCGGCCACCGCGCGCTCGCCGACATCAAAGAGAGCGTCCAGGAGCTGCGCTACTACCGCGAGGCCGTCTTCTGCCGAGCCGGGCCCCGACACGGCCACCGCGCGGGAGATCGCCGCCCGGCTCCGCGCCGGGCCGCCGGAAAACCCGCCCGCCTAGCGGAGTCGATCCGGCGGCCAGGTACCGCTATAATCTTGTAGCCGCGTGAGCCCGTGCCCGGTACGCGCGGCTTTCGCCTGAGTCCCCGGCGGCTGGTAAATTCAGCATGCCGAACGGGGTGCGGCGGCGATGGTGGGTGTAGCTCAGCTGGTTAGAGCACCAGGTTGTGGTCCTGGGGGTCGTGGGTTCGAATCCCATCATCCACCCCATCGAAAGCGCAGGTCAAAGGCTCGGCCGGGATGACGGCCGGGCCTTGCCCTATCGGCGTCCGCCGGTGTAGCCGGGGCTAGTGGCGCGGCGTAGGGCACCGGGGCCGGGAGCTTAGCGTCCGCGCGGACCTGGACCGCGAATCGCTCGATTGACACCAGCGCGCTCGCCACGTCTTCGCTCTGTACGTCGAAGGGCATCGAGTGGATCGTCTCGCCCTCGACCGTAGCCGCATCGGCCACCTTCTTCAGCGAGTCGGCGTCGTCAGCGCGCAGCCCGACCTCGGTCAGGGTGTTGGCAGGCCCACGCGGGTCGTGAACTCGATGAAGTCACGGATGTCGCTCGTCGGGGCGCCCTCGAGGACGAGCTGCGTCACCGAGCCGATGTTGACTTTCTGTCCGTGCATCAGCCCGTGGGTCATGGGCACCGCGGTCAGCCCGTTGTGGATGGCGTGTGCGGCCGCGAGGCCGCCGGACTCGAAGCCAAGGCCGGACAGCAGCGTATTGGCTTCGATCACCTTCTCCACTGCCGGCGTCACCTGATTGTCCATAACCGCGTCGATGGCCGGGAGCGCGCTCTCCCACAGCACGTCCCAGCTCAGCTGGGCCAGCGCCGTGCCGGTGACGGTGGGCAGCCCGCCTGCCATGGTCTTCGAGTTCGACCGTGCGGTCGCGCGGGCCTCCAGCCAGGTCGCGAGGGCATCGCCGACCCCCGCGATGAGGAACGCGGCCGGAGCGTTGGCTACCAGTTGCGAGTCGACCAGGACCAGCTCGGGATTTGGGGATAGATCCGTACTCCGAACTCTCCTTCCTCGGTGTAGATGACGGACAGCGCGCTGCATGGAGCGTCAGTGGACGCGACGGTGCAGTTGGCCCAGCGGCTCCGGCGAGGCACCCAGCCGCCTTGACCGCGTCGATCGTGCTGCCGCCACCGAGCGCGACGGCGACGTCGGCGCCCGTCTGTCTGATGACGCCGGCTAGCCGGTCTACTTCGCGAGCGCTCGGGTTGCCGTTGAAATTCTCGCGGTGCAGCGGCAGCCCGGCCGCCGCCAGAGACGGCCCCGACATCATGCGCCACGAAACCCCACACCAGGTTGTCGGCCACCATCAGCGGTGTCGACCCATCTGCTTCAGGTACGTCCCGAGCTCGCTGATCGCGCCCTTGCCTTGCACATAACGCTTGGACTGATCACGGTGCGAACGGCTGGTCCAATGCATCCTCCTGACACTAGCCCCGGCTATGGACCGGGATTCGAGGGCGTCAGAATATCGGACCCGGCTTACCGACATGATCCAATATGCCCGGAACGATCTCGGCAGCGAGTACCGGGCGCCCCGCTACGACGGCGGAGGGGTGGGAGGGTGCGTCGGCGGTGGCGTTACCGTATGGATATGCGTCGGCGGAGCCGTGGGAGTGTGCGTCGGCAGCGCCGTATGGGAATGCGTTGGCGTAACGATGGCCGAGCGCACTGGGGCGGCCGAGGCGGCGGGCTTCGGCGGGCTCGACGACGAGCTGGAGCTGCATCCAGAGATCGCCGCACCAGCGACCGCGGCGGCAGCGACCATTCCGTAAAGCATCTCTTTACTGCGCATTTTCTTCCCCCCAGCGCAAACACATCCCCAGCGCGAAAGTCAGCTGTCCGGTCCCGGGCAGTGTTACCCCTGAATTACGACGCTTTCACCGCGATTGCCCGATTGCAAGCATTCTCGGCCATTATCCTGGCTTTTCGTCTCCGCTTTTCGTCTCCGCGGTGCGGCCGCCAGCTCAACCGGGCCCTGGTACGCCGTCGCCGTGCGGCTGCAGGCCTGACCGCGATCGGGCGATGTCTAACGGTGAGCTCTCCGCGGGCCGTCCGGGGCGCTGACCAGGATCAGCCGGTCGCCACCGGCAAGCTGTGCAGCCGCCGGGGCGTCCGGCGCCAGCACCTCATTCCCCCGCACTACCGCGATGACCACCCCGGCCGCGTCGCCTGCCGGGGCGCCCACCTCAGCCTCGGCCACGGGCCGCTCCATCAGATCCAGGCCACGCCCGTGGTCCAGCAGATCTGCGATTACCCGGCCGCGGCCGGCCGGATGGTGGAGATCGCGAGCATCCGCCCGGCCGTGTCGGAGGACACCACGACATGGTTGGCGCCGCTCTCGCGCAGCAGCAGCTGGTTCTCCTCCTCCCGGACCGCAGCGACGATCATCGCGGCCGAGTTCAGCTGGCGGGCCGTCAGGGCGATCAGGATGGCAGTATCGTCCCGGTTCACGGCGATAATGACCTGGCTGGCGCGGCCGATCTCCGCGTGGCTGAGTACAGCCCGCCGGGTCCCGTCACCTCCGACCGCGACCAGCCCGGCCGCATTGGCCTCAGCGACCGCTTCAGCGGCGGTGTCCACGATCACGATGGACTCGTTCGGCACCCCGGATTCGCTCAGCGTCCTGGCGACGCTGCGGCCCTTGGTCCCGTATCCGATGACGATCGCGTGACCCTTCACCTTCGACCTCCATCGGGTAATCAGCCAGTTGGTTCGAGTCCGCTGAGTAAGACCTCCAGAGTGGTGCCCACGAGCACGATCAAGAAAATTACCCGGATCGGGGTTATCAGCACCACGTTTACCAGCCGCGCGGTGTCCGTGACGGGAACGATGTCGCCGAAGCCGGTAGTGGACAGCGTTATGGTCGCGTAGTACACGGAGGCCAGAAGCGACAGCGGCTGTCCCGGATGGGCAGCGTCCCGGTAACCGCCGCGGCCCAGGTACACGATCACCGCCGAGGCCGCGAGCAAGCCAAGAGCCAGCAACATCCGGTTCGTTATGGAAGCGAGCGGGGTGGGCGGCCGCGACGGCATCGACACGCTAGCCGCCGATGCCGCCGGATCAGCGTTGTTGGCCATGGCTCTTCCATCAACTCACCGCTTACCGGTGACCTCTTCGTTGTTCCGGGCCCTTTTTTTTTTTTTTTTTTTTTTTTTTTTTTTTTTTTTTTTTTTTTTTTTTTTTTTTTTTTTTTTTTTTTTTTTTTTTTTTTTTTTTTTTTTTTTTTTTTTTTTTTTTTTTTTTTTTTTTTTTTTTTTTTTTTTTTTTTTTTAATTTTCAAAGCGTCTCCCTCCATTTCCCGCCCCGCCCGAGGGCTCACCGGCCGGGGCTCGCGGTGGGCCCGTGCGCCTCGGACCAGCAGGCTGCGCCATCCCGGCCAGGCGGCCCGACCTGGTGACAGTCCGGTCCGGCCAGGACACCGCGGGCGCCCGGCCGTCCCATAGCGAAATGTGCACAGCAGGTAGCGGGCTGTGAACCGAATGGTTAACCCGGAATATTACGGCCTGGCTGGCCTGGCTGGCCTGGCTGGCCTGGCCATAGGCCGGCGTGAACCAGAACTCGTCGGAGCATCCGGTCCGCCGGTGCCGGACCACGGGGCTGAATCGGCAGGCCGAGGCAGCCATCGCGGCGAACGTCTCGTACCCGGCCAGCGCGCCGAGCATGGCCTGCGTCCGGCGCAACAGCGGCCGCCGGCAGAAGGGAGTGCGAGACGGGCATCCGCACGCTCAGCGCAACCAGGACAATCCCGCCGAGTGATGGCGCGGCCAGGAACCAGCCCCGCTGGGAAGCCGTCGCGGCATCGGCCCGGACCAGGGCCGCCGCGGCGTCCGCGGCGCCCGCGGCGAACAGCAGGGCGCCACGGGCCACCGAACGCCAGGTGGCCGAGTCCGCCGTCATTCTCCTGTTGCGCCCCACCGGATACAGCCGCAGCCGCCCGGAACCCGCTTGACGAGCACGTATCCAAGCAGAGCGCAGAACACAGCCCCGAGCGCGGCCATGCAGGCCCCGGCCACCGCTGGATATGCTCCGCTGCAGACGAGCACGCCTGCCGCGCACTCCACGCCCCGGCGGCCCAGGTGAGGTGTCTCCACCGGTGCCGCGGCATCCGCAGCGCCCGCCTGATGGCCGTGCTGTCATCGAGGCCGCGCGCGGCGCGATACAGCTTGCCTGCCCCGGCCACAGCGAGGGTCGCGCCGCAGCTGACCGCACACCCAGCGATGACGGACGCTGTGACCTGACTAATGCTGATCACCCAGCCTGGTTCTCGGGGTAGGAGATGAGGCGGAAGCAGTAGTCAGCCGCATTGAATCCCGGGGCGCCCAGATCAAGGTCGACATTCGCCGAGTAGCCGCACGCGGTCTGCTCACCGAACTGCCAGACCTTCGTCCGTACCGTCGGGCATTCCTCCGGGTCCCAGCGGGGCGGCCGGGAGGGCTGCCGCACGGCTCACCCTCGTTCGACCAGATGGCGCTGGGGACCTCGACACCACGCGCCTTGGCAATGGTCGAGCAGTTGGGATAGGGCGCATACGGGTTGCAGTACAGGCCGGGGTACAGCGGATAGGTGCCGAGACCGGCAAAGTTGTAGTCCGCTATATAGCGTGCCCAGGCGTTCCAGTAATTTGAGCTAAGAGAGGTCGAATACTCCTGGTCAAGCCAGCAGTAGAGCCGGTTGTTGATCGGCAGATTGAGCGGGCCGACCGAGTGGTAGGCGGAAAGCATTGCCGCCGCGAAAGCCTGCGCGTCGGCGTGGCCTTCTGCCGCGGAGCCACTGAGCCGGGACTGCGCGGGAGCGGAAATGCAGCCGATGTACGGGCCCCCGCTGTCCCAGGCTCCCTGGCTTTCCCGACAGCATCATCGTTGAACAGGTCGGCGGCTGGCGATGGGGTGAAGTAGCGAATCCAGAATTTCGGGGCCCTGCCGAATTCCGCGTGCGCCGACACGTAGGTGTCTTGTATCCGCCCTGCCGTGTCATATCCCGTCATGCCGGCCTCCTCCGTGGGGTTACGTACCTGCGTGCTTTTCGGTCCGTCAGAAAACAGCGGACACGTAAAGGCTGGTATCCGCGGTTCCGAGGGGGATCAGGGAAGGAAGAAGAACGCAAGCCGCGGGCTCTCCGGCCGCACCGCGAGCAGGGTCCCGCTGGGCATCTGGTAGAGCCCCGCGTAGTGGCGCCCCTCGCTGTAGGCCGCGGTAAGCCTGCCGGAAGCCACCTCGTAGGCGGACAAGCCACCGGTGGCTACCGGGCCAAGGACGTAGAGGGTCTCCCCTTCGGCTGAGAGCACGGTCTTGTTCCAGGGTGCGCCGAGCGGCGACGCAGGAGCCGGGAACTCGATATGGGCGGTGACGCCAAACGAGCGCGCTGGATTCCGCGATCACGGCGATGCCATCCCCGGCTTGGCCATGAACACCGTGCCGTCCGCGCGGGCCTGCATGGTGACGGCGCTCGGCTTGGCGCTCCTGCGCCCGAACGCCGCGATGCTCAGTTCGGTCACCGCTCCGGTCTCGGTGGCGCAGATCTGGACGTCGCGGCCCCTGACCAGGCGGGCCACATCACCGCTGGGCAGCGCCAGCACAGGTTCCCCACCTGGCCACGGCGCGGGGGCCTGGACCGAGAACCTCGCCGTCGCCGAGCCCAGCGGGAAGGCGCTCAGCCGGGACAGTGGCGCCTGGGCCCGGATCTCGGCCCGGTCGCCTGGCTGCGGCTCCCGCGTTGTCCAGAGCAGGAGATCCGAGCCGTTGGCGACTGCGGTGGACGGCGCGGGCGAGAGCCGGTTCGTCGGGCAGCTGGAACGGTCCCGTGAAGGCGCCGCTGTCCTGATCGAAATAAGCGAGCGCATGATGTGACCGCCAGGTGGTCGCCCACCGGGCAGTAGCGCCCGCCGGAAAGGGCGTCCCGCTTAGACACCAGGCGGCGGGCAACGGGCACGGTAATGGCCAGGACGACGGGCATGATCGCAGAAGCCAGCGGCGAATACCGGCGTCACCAGGATGTTCGCATCATTCGGCACGCCAGCTATGGTCACCGACCCCTGCCGGGCGATGGCCGCGGAGGTGGAGTCGAGCAGGGTCAGGGTCACTTTGGCCCCGTCGGGCACCGTATCCACGGTGGCCAGGGCCACCCGGGCCTGGTCCGGCGACGAGACGGGGGCGGCCAGCCAGCCCGGAAGCGACCGGGACCGCCCCCGGCGAGGACGCTGTCCGCGGCACCGGGTACGTCGCGGCAGCGAGGGATCCGCTGGGCGCTGCCCCCGGGGCAGGCGTTCCGTACACGAACACGAACCGGGAGGCGGGCTTGGCAGGCGGGACAGGCCGGGCGTCCAGAACGGCCGCTCAGGCGCCGGTCTGGCAGCGCGAGGAGGGCGCCGACGCCGACCCCGCCCGCCAGTATTTCGCGGCGACTGAGCCCGGCTCATGACGATCGATTCTGGGCGAATCCGACTTCTATTCCTCGCCTTGGCCAACGCACGGTTATATGCCCCCGCATTTTGTCCCGGACCAGCGCTTCCTGAAAACAGGAGTCCTGGCCCTCTTGTTTCGCAAGCGCAAATTACTGGTATCAAGGCCCAGATAAACCCGCCGGCGCCCATCAAACTGTGCCGTACTGGTCGATCATGATCTTGCCGCCACCTTAGCGGCATCGTTGCGCAAGATGAGTCATTGGCACTGTGACACGCCGTGACCTGTGTGATTCCCGCCAAGGCGGCAAGATGCCGCATCACCCGTGGCCAGCCCGGCCTTCGCCGGGTGATTCCGGTTTAGCACATCCGGATATCTCACCCTCAGCCATTATCCAGATACCTGGAGTGAATTTTTTGCTGGTAAATCACGCTTTTCCAATAAAAATAAATAATGGCCTTGCCTGGCAACGGAAGTAAGCTCGCGGACTGATCTCCCTGGTATTCCGGGGTGGTACCGGTAAAATCTCCGGCATATGGTTCACGGCCGCAGGGGGCGGTGCGGGTGACGGGTGGGCGGGCAAACTCAATCGCCGGTTGGCAGCTGAATGCAGGCGGGGCAGATGAATAGGGCGCTGGAGCGGCTGGGTGCCTTTGCCGCGCGGAGGTCGTGGATCCTCATCCTCGGCTGGCTGATCATCCTGGGCGGCGTCCTCGGCGCGCGCCAGGCCTTCGGCGGCGAGTACGTCAACAACTACACGGTCTCCGGCTCCGGCTCAGCTACCGGCCTGGACATCCTCAACAGCACGTTCCCCCAGCAGGGCGGGTACGCCGGCCAGATCGTGTTCCACGCCACGAACGGGACGGTCTGGGCGCAGCAAGCGGCCGTGAACCAGGCCAGCAGCAACGTCGCCAAGCTGCCGGATGTGATCAGGGCGACGAGCCCCTTCGCCTCGTCAAACTCCGGCACCGTGTCCAAAGACGGCACGATCGCCTACACCAGCGTCGCGTGGAACGTAAACCCCAGCTCGCTGGACAGCGCATACCTGGACAAACTGAACAACGCGGTGGCGCCGGCCCGCAACGCGGGCCTGAAGGTCGCGTACGGCGGCGGTGCCGGGCAGATCGGCCAAACCGATCATGATCTCAAGTCCGAGGTGATCGGGCTGACCTGTGCGCTGCTGCTGCTGCTGTTCATGTTCGGCTCGCTGGTCGCGGCCGCCATCCCGCTCGTTACCGCGATCTTCAGTGTGCTGCGCGGCCTGTCACTGCTCGGAGTCCTCGCCTCAGCCATCACCTTCCCGACCACCGCGCCGACCATCGCCACCCTGCTCGGCCTCGGCGTCGCAGTCGACTACGGCCTGTTCCTGGTGGCCCGCCACCGCGAGCAACTGGACGCCGGGATCGACGTGGTCGATTCCGCCAGGCACGCCGAGGGAACCTCGGCGCGGCGATCGTCGTGGCCGGCGGCACCGTGGTCGTATCCATCCTCGGCCTCTACGTCTCCGGGGTGGCCTTCGTCGGCGCGCTGGGCCTGGCCGCCGCGATCGTGGTCGCCGTCACCATGCTGGCTGCGCTCACCCTGGTACCCGCGTTCATGGGGGTGGCGTAGAATATCCGGGCGCTGACGGCCCGGGTGCGAGCCAGGCGGGCGGGCCTGACCGCGCGCAAGCAGGCGGAGCAGACTGCCACGGTCACCCGGGAGCAGCATGAGGACAGTGCGTTCGCCCGGTGGGGGCGGAAGGTCAGTGAGCGGCCGTGGCCGTGGGCGGTGGGCAGCGTAGCGGTGCTCGTCGTGCTGGCGATCCCGCTCTTCTCGATCACGCTGGGCCAGCCGGACAACGGCACGAATCCGACCTCGGAGAGCAACCGCCAGGCCTATGACCTGCTGTCGCAGGGATTCGGGGTCGGCGTCGACGGGCCGCTGGCGGTGGTCGTCAAGCTGCCCCAACCAGTCCAGCTCGGATAATCAGTCCCTGCTGAGCACGATGCAGAAAAATGTGTCCGCGACCGCCAACGTGGCGTCGGTGACGCCCGCGCAGGTGAACTCGGCTGGGACCACGGCGGTGTTCAGCGTGATCCCGGGCACCCGGCCGCAGGCCAAGGAAACCGAAACCTGGTCAACCAGCTGCGCGATGACGTCCTGCCCAAGTCGCACGTGACGAGCTACGTCACCGGCACGACCGCAGCGACCGTCGACTTCAGCGAGCGGATCTCCAGCCGGATCGTGTGGCTGATCATCGTCGTGGTGGCCATCGCGTTTCTCCTGCTGACGGCCGCGTTCCGGTCGGTGGTGATCGCCGCCAAGGCAGCCATCCTCAACCTGCTGTCCATCGGCGCGGCCTACGGGGTGATCGTCGCGATCTTCCAGTGGGGCTGGGGCGCCAGCCTGATCGGCCTGCACACGACGCTGCCGATCCCCGCGTACGTGCCGATGCTGGTGTTCGCGATCGTCTTCGGCCTGTCCATGGATTACGAGGTATTCCTGCTGTCCCGGGTGCACGAGGCCTGGGTGGCCACCCATGACCCGCGGCGCAGCGTGGCCATCGGGATCGGGAGCACGGCCCGGGTCATCACCACGGCGGCGGCCATCATGGTGGTGGTCTTCACCAGCTTTGTGATCAACATTGATCCGACGGTGAAGATGCTCGCGATCGGCATGGCCTTCGCGGTGCTGATCGACGCCTCGCTGGTCCGGATGATCCTGGTCCCCTCGGTGATGACGCTGCTGGGTGAGCATGCCTGGTGGATGCCCGGCTGGCTGGAGCCGATCGTGCCGAACCTGCAGCTGGAAGGCAGCGCGCCAGCGGCGCCAGCCGACCCGCACCGCCCCCGAAAGCGGCCATCTGACCGCCACCAAGAGGCAGGCGCACGGGGGACACGGGGCGCTCGGCCAAAGCGTTCGCGGGCCGCCTTATTCGGGTCCCCGCAGCGCCTGGAGAGCGGCCTGGAAGTACTGCAGGCGAGTCTGGAGATTGCTGGAGTATTGGCCGCCAGGCGACATGTCACCGGCCTGCGTCGCGGACCGCAGGGCCTGGAGGGAAGACGAGCACGTCGTCGACGCGGGCACGCTCATCCTCGGTAGGAGCTGCCTCGCGCAGCGCGTACAGCGTCTGGGTCAGATCATCCGCACGGCGCTGGATATCGGCCCAGCGGGCGGCCGCATTCCCGGCACCGTACTGGCCCGGCAGGCTGGATTGGCCCGGCAGGCTGGCGGCGTAGACCGCATCATGCAGGGCTGATCCCTTCGCGAAGGCATCCACCTCCATCGCCCGCCAGGTCCGGTTTCTCGCGGCCCGGCGGCGGGCGGCCTGGCTGATCAAGACGACCAATCCGATGATGACGACCACGGCGAGAAGTGCCCACAGCCAGAGCAGGGTCCCGGCACCTGATGCGGGCGACGGCGAGCCGCTGACCGTGGGCGTCGGCGCGGCAGTGGTCGGCGTCGCGGTCACAGTCGGCGGGGTCGTAGCGGGGGTGGTGGCGGGGACCGATGGCTGGACGGTGGTGGGGGCAATGGTGGTGGGGGCGGCGGTCGGGCTGGCCGGGCGACGCTGGCGCTGCTGTCCGGGGACGTGCGGGCGCCTCCGGACGGCGACAGCCTGTCTTTGATGTTGCTGGCCTGCGCGCACCCCGCCGCGATGCTGGCCGCAGCCAGGAGCGCGATGAGCAGCAGGAGAGCCCGTCGCAACCGCCGCGCGAATGTGTCCTTGATCCCCGCCCCCACGGGGGAAGCGTCCCCGCTCGCCGACGTCCCGTCAAGCCCCCGCGGCGGCCTGGATCGGTTTACGGGAGAGCAGGCCGGTCGGAGGCGTACGCGAAAATCGATCACCCCTGTTCGCTGAACGCCCAGGCGGCTAGCTTGAGAGTCGCGCTGTCATTACTGGCCTGGGGGGGTCCCGGATGACCATTGCCACGTCGGCTGAGTGGCCATCATGGACCTGAATCGCGGGCTGGAAAACCTGGTCGCCGTGGCGCTGGTGGCCGCGCTGGCGCCGCTGGTGGTCGCCGCGCTGCCGGGGCCGCGCATTCCGCAGGTGGTGATTTTCCTCCTCGGCGGCGTGCTGATCGGCCCGCATGTGCTCGGCGTGGCTGAGACGTCCAACATCCAGCTGCTCGCCAACATCGGGCTGGGCTTCCTGTTCCTGCTGGCCGGTTATGAGCTGGATCCTCAGCTGTTCCGGCGACGACCGGGCGAGCTGGCCATCACCGGCTGGCTGATCTCGGCAACCCTCGCCGTAGGGGTAACCGCGGGGCTGGCCGCAGCGGGTTACATCAGGGACTATGTGCCGGTCGGGCTGGCTCTCACCACCACGGCACTGGGCACGCTGCTGCCCATCCTGCGCGACAACGACATGCTCGGCGGCCGGTTCGGTGAGTACGTGTACGCGGCCGGCGCCGTCGGGGAGCTATTCCCCATCGTGGTCATCGCGGTGTTCCTGACCCAGCGGGGCCATTTCGTGGCCCTGGCCTCGGTGGCAGCGGTCGGGGTACTCGCGCTCGCCCTGTCCGCCGTGCCCTCGCTGGCCCGGAGCAGCGCCGTCCAGCGGATCATCCGGGAAGGCCAGGACGCGACCGGGCAGATCACACTGCGCTGGGCCGTGGTGCTGCTGTTCCTGCTGCTCGCGGCCGCCAGCCAGTTCGGCCTGGATGTGGTACTCGGCGCCATGCTCGCCGGCATGGTGCTGCGCAGCTGGACCCGCCGTCTCAACGTAGACACCAGCGGCCTCGAGAATAAGTTCGACGCCGTTGGCTATGGCGTATTCATTCCAATTTTTTTCATCTCGTCGGGAATGACCCTCGACCTGAAGGCGATCGGCCAGGATCCGCTGCGCCTTCTCGTTCTCTTCCTGATGCTGCTGATCGTCCGCGGCCTGCCCTCGCTGGTGATCTACCGGCGCGCCCTCGCGACCCGGCAGCGGCTAGAGATGGTGTTCATCACGGCGACCTCCCTGCCCCTGCTGATCGCGCTGGCCGAGATCGGTGACCACGATGGGGTCATGCTGCCCGCCACCACCGCCGCCCTGGTCGGCGCGGGCGTGCTGTCGGTCCTGGTCTATCCCCTTATCGCGGTGGGGCTGCACCGGTCAGCACCGCTCAGTCCCAGCGATCTCGGGATTGCCCCGGCGCAGACGGCCGCCGGGACCGGCGCACCACCGGAGATTCCCGGCCCGTCCGGCCCGTCCGGCCAAGACGGCTGAGACGGCCAAGACGGCTGAGACGGCTGAGACGGCTGAGACGGCCAAGACGGCTGAGACGGCTGAGACGGCTGAGACGGCCCCGGGCACTGAAGGCCTGGTTCCGGCCACGTCAGCGGCCTGAAATCTGGATACGCAAAAGGCGGACACGCCGCGCGCCTGCGTGACAGCGGGAATTTTGCGCATTAGCGTCGCGAAACGGTCCAGGCGTATCACGGTCTTACTTCCGCTGGTCAGCGTGGCGGGACGCGGAGCACCGGCTACGTTCACAGCGTCCTGGGTGCTGGCCCGTCGGCGAGCGGGCGTGGGGCAGGGGTGGGGGGGAGAGTAATTACCCAGCCCAAGTCAGAGCAGTCAGCGATATATGCCCGGACTTGATGGACTGCGGGCCCTCGCCGTGCTGGCCGTCATCGCGTATCACCTGCACCTGGGCTGGGCTCCGGGCGGAATGCTCGGGGTAGGCGTGTTCTTCACCCTGAGCGGCTACCTCATCACCGACCTTCTCCTGGGCCAGCACGAGGCAACGGGGACGCTCCAGCTGGCGGACTTCTGGCGCCGCCGGGCCCGGCGGCTACTGCCGGCGCTGGCCGTCCTGCTGGCGGTCGTCGCGGCCTGGGTGACGCTGCTGGACAGGCCGCAGCTTTCCGCGCTGCGCGGAGTCGTCGTGTCCGCCGTGGGCTATGTCACCAACTGGTGGCTGATCGCCCAGCACAGCTCATATTTCGCCCAGTTCGGGCCGCCGTCACCGCTCGGCCATCTGTGGTCGCTGGCGGTAGAGGAGCAGTTCTACCTGATCTGGCCCTGGTTGCTGTGGCTGGGGCTGCGCTGGGCCCGCGGCCGGCCCGGGACCCGCAGCAGGCTCGCGGCGGCGACCATGCTGCTGGCGGTCCTTTCCGCGATCGAGATGGCCATGCTCTACCGGCCCGGCTACGATCCAACCCGGATTTACGATGGCAGCGATACCCGGGCCTTCGCGCTGCTGATCGGGGCCGCGCTGGCCTTCCTATGGCAGAGCCGCCACCTCCGTGGCGGCATCACGTGCGGGGCGCGCCGGATTCTGGATGGCGCGGGGGTCACCGGCCTTGCGGTCATCGTGGGCCTGATCTGCTTCACCAATGAGTACTCGGCGTTTCTCTACCGGGGTGGAATGGTCCTGCTTTCGGTGGCCACGGCCCTGGTGGTGGGCACGGCAGCGTCTCCGGCGAGCAGAATTGGCCGGGTCCTGGGCTGGGGACCGCTACGTTGGATCGGAGTCCGCTCATATGGCATCTACCTGTGGCACTACCCCATCATCGTGCTGACCACGCCCGTCAGCTGCAGATACGCTGGCCCGCGGTGCCTTGCAGGTAGCGGCCAGCATCGGCGTAGCGGATCTGTCGTGGCGGTACATCGAGGAACCCGTCCGCCGGGGAGCCATCGGCCGGTGCCTGGTCCGGGCCCGCGCCGCGCGGTGGGACCTGCGGGCGGCGGGACGGCGGGTGTGGATTCCGGCCGCGGGCGCCGGGGTGGTGTTCGTTCTCGCCGGTGCGGGCCTGACCGGAGCCGTGCCGGTGAAATCGGCTGCGATCAGCAGTTCGCCGCACCCGGGTGCCACACGGGCTACGTCGCACCGGCGGTTCGCACCCGCGGCCACCAGCGGGCCGACCCGCTCGTCATGCCGGAGCGTCGTGCACATCGGAGACTCCACCTCCGATGGCCTCATCTCACCCAGCTACCTCCCCAACCCGCGGCAGCGTATCGCGGCGCAGTACGCGCAGGTCGGCGCGACCAGGCTGATCACCGAAATTTCAGGCGGCCGGTCGATCGTCGAGACCATCGACCAGCAGCCGAACGCGTACGCCGTCGCGCAGCAACTCGTGGCAGCTGGCTACCGGGGCTGCTGGGTGCTTGCCCTCGGCACCAACGACACCGCCGACGTCTACGTGGGCTCGGCGGTCAGCCAGGCGACCCGAATCCACCGGATGATGTCGGTGATCGGCAACCAGCCGGTCATGTGGGTGAACGTCAGGTCGCTGCTGACCAGCGGGCCATACGCGGAAAGCCAGATGCAGGCTTGGAACAGCGCTCTGCTCCAGGCCTGCACGCGATACCCGGACATGCGGGTCTACAACTGGGCTGCGGATGCGCAGAGCAACTGGTTCATCGCCGACGGGATCCACTACACCTCGGCCGGTTACGCCGCCCGTGCGCATCTGATCGCCCGGGCACTCGCGGCTGCCTTCCCAGCCAGCGGCCAGCGCGGTCGGCCACGCCCGGGGTGCCTGGTCGCTTAGCCGGCCTGGTCTCTGCCGCCTCGGCCCAGCCTGCGTCGCTCAGCTGGCCTGGCAGGGGGCCTGCGGCCTGCCTCGTCGTGGGCTCGACGGGTGCTGGAGGCGGGACCGGGGGCGGGGACAGGAGGGGGGTAGCGCGGTAATCGGTCTTGCTGGTCATGAGCGGGAGCGGGGGCGGGGACGGGACCGGGGACGGGACCGGGGACGGGACCGTGGACCCGGGAGCGGGTGCGGGCCCGGCCAGGGCCCGGCCGCGGCGCGCCGGCGCTCGCGGGCGGGACATAGCGGCCACCGCGGAGCAGGGACGCGAACGCGGCCAGCACCGACAGGCCGGCGGCCACCGCGAAGACCACTGTCAGACCGTGGTGGAACGGCGCGGAGATGAGATCGGGAAGAATTCGCGGCCGGTGAGGACCCGCTGATGCGCGGCCGGCAGCGACCACAGCGCATGGGCCGACGCCAGCAGGTGCTCTACCGGGTTGACCCCCAGGACCGCGGCGAACAGCGACGAGACCGGGGGCAGCGAGCCGATCTGCTGGGCGAGGCTGTGCGCGACGCCTTGGCTCTGCAGGCCGCTGGTCAGCGCCTTCGGCAGGGTGCTGGCCAGCCCAGCGATCATGAGCGAGAAGAACACGCCGATCGACAGGGCCGTGCCCGAGTTCTGGAACGTCGAGCGCATGCCGGACGCCGCGCCGCGCTGCCGGGCCGGCACACTGCTCATGATGGAGGAGGAGTTGGGCGAGGCGAACATGCCGCTGCCGATCCCGTTCGCGGCGATGAGCAGGGCGAAGGCCCAGTACGGGAAGTCCACGGGCAGCAACATCAGGCCGATGGCTTCCCCCGAAGACGACCATCCCCGCGGTGGCGATACCGCGCGAGCCGAACTTGTCGGACAGGTACCCGGACACCGGGCCGGAGACCAGGAAACCCGCGGTGAGCGGCAGCAGGAAAATGCCGGCCCACAGGGGCGTGTCGCTGTAGCCGTAACCGTGCAGCGGGAGCCAGATGCCCTGCAGCCAGATGATCAGCATGAACTGCAGGCCGCCGCGGGTGATGGAGACGGCCAGACCTGCGAGGTTGCTGGCGGTGAAGGCCCGGATACGGAACAGGCTTAGCTGGAACATCGGCTCGGCGATCCTGGTCTCGACCACACCGAACACCACCAGCAGGGCCACGCCGCCGATCAGCCCGGCGAGCACCCAGGGGCTGGTCCAGCCCATGGTGTGGCCACCGTAGGGCTGAATACCGTAGGTGACGGCGACGAGGACGGCGCTCAGGCCGACGGCGAAAGTGATGTTGCCCCACCAGTCGATCCGGGCGGGGTGCCGCTCCCCGTTTTCGCGGAGCCGGAGGTAGGCCCACACCGTCCCGTAGATGCCGACCGGCACGTTCACCCAGAACACCGCCCGCCAGTCGATGGCCGCGAGCAGGCCGCCCGCGACCAGCCCGACGAACATGCCCGCCAGGCCGGCGATCTGGTTGGTGCCCAGCGCGAAACCGCGCTGGTCGGCCGGGAAGGCGTCGGTCAGGATCGCGGCCGAGTTCGCCATCAGCATCGACCCGCCGACGGCCTGGATAACCCGCCATCCGATCAGCCACATCGCCCCGCGGCCGCCGTCGAACGGGTCGAACGACAGCAGGATCGAGGCGGCCGTGAACACGACGAAGCCGGCGTTGTAGATCCGGACCCGGCCGAACATGTCACCGAGGCGGCCGACGTTCACGACCAGCACGGCTTGGACGAGCCGGTATCCCATGATCATCCACAGCAGGTAGCTGATGCTGCCCGGCGCGAGCGGGTCGAGGTGGATGCCGCGGAAGATGGCCGGCAGGGCGATGATGACGATGGACCCGTCCAGGGTGGCCATGAACATGGCCGCGGTCGTGTTGGCCAGCGCCACGTATTTGTAGCGGTCGCTTTTCGCCGTCGCGCTGGACGGATTGGTCATCAGGGTCGCGGCGTGGATCCTCCGGTTTTTCGGGCCGGGAGGAAACGCCGCTTCACCTCCCCGGAATTGTCGATGGTATTCGATATGTGTCGTATGTCCCGGTATCGGCTGCTCCCCGCGCGGGGGGGACGCGGGGCTCGAACCGCCGCGGCCGGGCGAAGCACGCGATCGCCCGGCTGCGGGCCCGCGAGACGGACCGGCGCAGGGACTGGGCCGAGAAGACCAGCACGGACATTGCCCGGTGGTTCGACGTGATCCGGGTTGAGGACCTGCAGATCGGAAACATGACCCGGTCCGCGAAAGGCACGCCGGGTGATCCCGGCCGGAACGTCCGGCAGAAAGCCGGGCTGAACCGGGGCATCCTGGGCGGGGTGGGGCCTGCTGGTGCGCCGACTGCAGGACAAGGCGCCCAGCCGGGTGGAGAAGATCAGCCCCGCGTTCACGAGCCAACGGTGCTCGGCATGCGGGCAGGTGGACCGGGACTCGCGTCAGAGCCAAGCCGAGTTCGGTGCACTGCCGCGGTTTCGCCTGCCACGCGGACGTGAACGCGGCCATCAACATCGCGGCGGGGCACCCCACCCGCCTCCCCAGCCCACTTCATGCGCGAGGAGGCGACGGGGCAGCCCGGCCGGTGAACCGCGAACCTCAACTGCTGCTCCTATCGGCGTAGTAGCTGGAATCCCCGGCCTTCAGGCGGGGGAGGATGTCAAAGGTGCTCCTGGTTCTGGCCGGGCGTCGGCATCAGATGCTCTGCGCCAGCCGTTCGAGCAGTGGCGCGGCCGCCATCAGTTGCCCGATCTCCGCAGGTGAGAAACCCGCGGCGAGCGCCTCGCTAGGCGTTCGGTCCGCGCGTTGCGCTTGTTGTGCACGAGTCGCCGCCCAGCGCCCGTGATCGACAGGACCACCCGCCGCCCGTCGTCCGGGTCGGGATGCCGTCCGACCAGGCCATGCGCTTCCAGCGCGGCGAGGGTCGCTCCATCGACTGCGGGCTGATCTGCTCCAGCTTGGCGAGCGCGCTCGAGGTGGCCGGGCCGCCGCGGTGCAGCCGGGTAAGCGCCGCCGACTCGGGCAGCGTGAGCTCGCCTTCGGCAGGCACCTGGCGGAGCCGCCGCAGCAGCAGGCCGATGCTCTCCCGGAGCGCAGCCGCGACGTCGTTGACATCGAGTTCTTTGGGCATACATGAATGCTAAGCTGATAAGGGCAGACTTATCAAATTGATAAGGTCGAGCTTAACAAATAGCCCAGCAGCGAGAGGTGCGCGGGCGGAGAGGCGGGCGCGTAGATGGGGAAGGCGCGGGCCGGAGAGGCTGGCGCGTAGATGGGACAGGCGCGGGCCGGAGAGGCTGGCGCGTAGATGGGATAGGCGCGGGCCGGAGAGGCTGGCGCGTAGATGGGACAGGCGCGGGCCGGGGAGAAGGCTGGCGCGTAGATGGGACAGGCGCAGGGAGAAGCTAGGGAGCGGGCGGGACAGGCGCAGGGAGAAGCTGGGGCGTGGGGCAGACTGCTGCCGTGAGGGAAGTGACGGTGCGGCGGGTGAACTTCGGGTATTTCGTGCGGCCCGCAGAGGAGACCGGGACCGGCCAGCCGAGAGCGGATGCCTTGTGCCTCGGCTATCTCATCGACCATCCGGACGGTCTGGTCCTGGTCGACACCGGCATGGGCGCCCATCCCGAGGTCGACGCCTGGTACCGGCCACGGCGGCGGGACCTGTCGGACGCGCTCGCGGGGGTCGGCGTGGCCCCCGGGGAGGTCGGGCTCGTGGCTCGGCACTCGTCACCTGCACTTCGACCATTGCGGCGGCAACCCCACGCTCACCAAGGCGGCCCATCTTCACCCAGCGCACGGGGGCAGTCCTAGTGCGGCCACGACGGTTCCGGACTACACACTGCCGGAACTGGTCGACGCGGACGGCCTGCGTTACGAGGTACTGGACGGAGAAGCGGAGATCCTGGCCGGGGTGCACGTGATTCCGACCCCGGGGCACACGGCGGGGCACCAGTCCGTGATCGTCCGCCGCCGCGACGGGACGGTCGTGGTCGCGGGCCAGACGCACGACACGGCTAGCGGCTACTCCGCCGACGCCCTCGGCTGTCGCCCCCCTGCGGACTGGGCGTGCCGGGAAGGACGCACCGGTCCCGCCGACTCCGGTCTGGATGGACCGGCTAGAGCAGTTCGACCCGGCCCGCGTCTGTTTCGCGCACGACCACGCCGTCTGGGAACCCTGACTCGCAGGCGCCGGGGCTGACCACGGGGCTCGGGCCGGAGAGCGGGCTGGGGCCGACCCCGGCACCGGGCGGGCAAAAAGAACGGGGCGTACCGGAGCCGCGGGCGGGGCCGCTGAAGACGGGGCCGCTGAAGACGGGGCCGCTGAAGACGGGGCCGCTGAAGACGGGGCCACTGAAGACGGGGCCACTGGAGACGGGGGCGCTGAAGACGGGGCCGCTGAAGACGGGGCCGCTGAAGACGGGGCCGCTGAAGACGGGGCCGCTGAAGACGGGGCCGCAGAAGACGGGGCCGAGGGCGGGGCCGCAGAATCCGGGGCCGCTGAAGACGGGGCCGCGGGCGGGGATCGAGGGGGGACCGCGGCCGGGCCTGCCCCGCTCGGAGCCCCCACGACCCGGGGAACCGTATCCAGGATGATGCCGAAGTGCTCGCGGTAGGCCGCTAGCAGGGCGTCGTCGCCGGTAAGTTGCTGCTCGGCGCGGGAACCGTTCTCGGTGATGATCAGGGTGTGGCCTGCGATGGAGATCCGGCCGTCCTTGGTCAACCGTGAAGCAGATGATGTCCTGGGTGAAGTGAGAGTCCGGAGAGGTCGTCTGCCACCAGCAGGTGGGGATGAAGTCGGCGAGAGACCGTTTCTTCGGCTCGATCCGGTACTGCGGCTTGCCGTCCTTGAGCACATCGACATCGCCGTCTCCGCTGTTCACGAGCAGGAACCGGCCTGCTCGGGTCATTCTGCTCATGCCTGCTGTCGAATAGCAGCGGGTAGATGCTGTGGCTGCCGAATCCGACGTCGATGAGCCAGGGACCACTCGCGTCGGACGCGCGCACCACCAGTGCCATGTGGTCCAGCGGGGGGCCGCGCGGCCCCCGGCCCCCATATACCCGCGCGGCCACGCGGCGGACCTCGGCACCCATGGCCTCCAGCAGGATGGCGAAGGCCCCGTTGAGCTCGTAGCAAAAACCGCCGCGCCGCCGGGTCACGATCTTGTCCACCAGGACGTCTTCGGCCAGCAGGACCGGTTCGGATAGGTGGATGCTCAGGTTCTCAAAGGTACTCTCATTGGTGAGCGCGGTGTAGCACGTGCAGGTTCACCGCGTCAGCCGTATGCAGTCGCGGCACAGCGAGGCGCCCGAAATAGGCTTCAAGGGTCGTTTCGTCCATCAGCCCCCTCCGGGCCACATGCCATTTGGGTGGCCCTGACGCCGATCATCACAGGGCACTCATTTGTTCGTGTTATGTACGGTTGGCCGGTGAACGAAACAGACTGGGAAGACCGATTTTCGGCGGCCTGGGCGGCATTTGATGAGCTAAGTGAGGCCGACTTCCTCGCCCTGATCGAGAAGCTGGCTGCTGAACTGCCGCCTGGCAGCGGGGGCATCGGCTTCTTCGAGCGGGCGTCTTCGCTGGACTCCACCGGACACGAGGACATGGCCGTGCCGCTCTACCGGCAGGCGCTTGAGCACGGACTGGAGGGCGCGCGCCACCGCCAGGCGGTCATCCAGCTGGCCAGCTCGCTGCGGAACATCGGGCGGCCGGATGAAAGCGCCGCGTTGCTCGGGGCGGAAATCGATGCCGGGTCCGATGACCTCGACGACGCCGTGCTGGCCTTCCTGGCCCTGGCGCTCGTCGACTGCGGGCGCGAACGGGAGGCGGTATCGGTGGCCCTCGCCGCGCTGGCCCCGCACTCCTGCCCCAGTATCAGCGCTCGGTCGCTGCGTATGCCCGGCTGCTGGTCGAGCCGGAGACCAGATCCTAACCGCCGCACCTCGGGCCCGACAAATCCTGCGATCGCGCCTGCGGCCACCCCTGGAATCAGGCCGTCATCGCCAGTTTGTGCCAGGGGCCATAATGCGAGCGTGATGCTGATACCGCCGCGGTTGCGGCCGCTCAGCCGGGACGACCTGCCGCGGCTGAGCCGATGGCTCGCGGAGCCGCACGTGGCCCCCTGGTGGCGCGAAGCCGAGTGACCTGGCCTCGGTGCAGGCCAGCTACCTGCCGTGCATCGACGGCACCGATCCGACCGAGGTCTTCATCATCGAGGCGGCGGGCCGGGCGGCCGGGCTGGTCCAGCGTTACCTCGTCGCCGACGATCCGGACTGGGATCACGCCGTCCGCGCCACTGGTGCCGCCAGCGGGTGCGCGGCCGGGATCGACTACCTGATCGGCGAGCCGGAGCTGTGCGGCCGGGGCTACGGAACGGCCGCCATCTCGGCGTTCAGCCCGCTCACCTTCGAGCGCTACCCGCAGGCCGACGCGGTGGTCGCCGTCCCGCAGCAGGCCAACGTTGGGGTCCTGGCGGGCCCTGGAGCGGCCGGGGTACCGCCGCTGGTGGGCCGGGCGGCTGGAGTCCGCCGACCCGTCGGACGCCGGGCCGGCCTACCTGTACGGGATGCGCCTGCCGGCCATTGCAAGGGCCCCCGGGACGGCCGCCGGCGAGCCGGGCGGGTCACTCCCAGCCCGGTGACCGGTCCAGGACGTCACCGCCCTGCAGCGAGGGCATCAGCCGGGCCGCGGTCTCCAGCAGCGCCGCGTGCACAAACGCCTGCGGGATGTTGGCCCGCAGTTGCCGCTGGGCCACGTCGTACTCCTCGGTGAACAGGCCGTTTCCTGCAGCCGGACCGGGTTCCGCTCGAAGCAGCGCAGCGCCTCGGTCTGCAGGCCCTGCTGGTGGCCCGCCAAGGCCAGGAAGAATCCGCACAGCATGAACGCGCCCTCGCTGGAGCCGAGCGGGGACTCGTCGATCCGGTACCGGAGACGAACCCATCGTCGACGAGCCGGTCGTTCACCGCGGCGAGGGTGGCGACCGTCCGCGGGTCGTCGGCGCCGAGCGCGCCCCGGATCGGCGGGATCAGCAACGACGTGTCGATCCGGTCGTCGTCGGCGGCGCGCCGCCAGTAACCGGCCGGGCTCAGGCTGGACCTGGTGGTCTCGGCCAGGATCGAGTCGGCCAGCGCGAGCCACTCCCCCATCTCGGGCGGGGCCGCGAGCAGGGCCGCCGCGTTGCGCAGGCTGGCGACGCAGGTGAGCCGGGAGTGGGTCCAGACCCGGTTGTCGGTCTCCCAGATCCCGGCCTCGGGCTTGCCGTCGTGCTTGATGATGGCGTCCACGGCCACCCGGGCCGCGCGGGCCGCCTCGACCGGCAGCCGGTCCAGCCGGGCCGCGGCCGCGAACAGCTGGAGTGCCTCGCCGTAGGCGTCCAGCTGGAACTGGTCCGTGACATGGTTGCCGACCACCACATCGGCACCCGGATAGCCGGGCAGCGGCAGCCGCCGTTGCTGCGGGACCGGGCCGCCGACCACCGTGTAGGCCGGCTTGAGCCGGTCGCCGTCGGTCAGGATGCGCTCGGCCACGAAGCCGACCGCGGCGTCCATGAGCTCCGGGCGTGCGCCGTGCGCGGCCACAGCCTGCCCTGCGAAGCACTGGTCGCGGATCCAGGCATAGCGGTAGTCGTAGTTCCGGCCCGCCTCGCTGCGCTCCGGCAGGGACGTGGTGGCGGCGGCGACCATCCCGCCAGCGCTGCTGGTCAGGCCGGACAGCACGGCGTAGGCGAGCTGGGCGTCGCGGGGGGCGACGGTATCGTCACACGGTGGCACGGACGTATGCCAGTCACTCTCGGTCGCCTCCCACAGCCGGGCGGCATCGAGCGAGCCCGAGCCCGGCGAGCCCGAGCCCGGCGAGCCCGAGCCCGGCGAGCCCGAGCCCGGCGAGCCCGTCCTCAGCTCGAGAACCAGGTCGTGGAACTCTCCCGGGTCCACGTCGATCTCGAAGACGAGCGCCTCGCCGTTGCAGTGCCGGGCTCCGGCAGCCCCCGCCCAGCGCGCGTGCACATCCCCGCTGCGCATCGACCAGAACGCCGTCGTTGCGCGAGACCTGCGTCATGGCCCGGCGGCCGAAATTGGCCCGCAGGTCCAAGGTGGCACGAACCCGCGCCCGGCCCCTCTTGGACTCGATGCGACAAAGCACCACGGCCCGGTCGGGGGTGGCGGGCCTGGCCAGCGCCTGGCGGCATTCAACGACGGTGTGGCCGGTAATCCAGCGGCTCCGCCAGATCAGGCTGCGCGGCTCGTAGTACCCGCCCCACACGTGCCGGTCGTCGGCCGGGGCGATCTGAAAGTCGCCGCGCCCGCCGAGCAGGCTGGTGAACACGGCCGGTGAGTCCCAGGACGGAAAGCACATCCAGGCGTAATGGCCCTGCGGCCCGATCAGCGCGCCGCGCTCACCGTCAGCGACGAAGGCGTACTCGCGCAGCGCATGCGGAATCGCGACCTGGTGGACGTCGGTCATGGAGATACCTGCTGCCCCCGGTTCCGGGTGCTACCCCTGTGAGCTCGATCGCTTCCGGATGGGGCCCGCCCGCCGCCAGCGAGCAGCCCAGACCACGGGAGCGGCGCAACCGCGCCCTCTGCCGGTCACGGCGCGAGCCCACCGCGGGCGGCCGGCCACCGCGGGCCGGGTGAGAGCCTACCGCGCGCGGCCGGGCCGACTGCCGGTCACGGCGGCGCGAGCCCACCGCGGGCAGCCGGGCCGACTGCCGGTCACGGCGGCGCGAGCCCACCGCGGGCAGCCGGGCCGACTGCCGGTCACGGCGGCGCGAGCCCACCACGGGCAGCCGGGCCACCGCGGGCCGGGCGAATCGCCCGCAGTCACCCATAGTTCACGTGTCTTTGTTGCTTCCTACTTATTCAAATGATGCGAGCCGCCGTCAGGCTCTCCATGGCGTTGGCCCGCTTTTTTCGGGAGATTTGGTAATATTCCGTCCCAGCAGGGCACTGTCGGCTATCGGCCGGAGGTCTGATGAGCACTGGCGGTTCGCCTGACGACGCTCCAAATCTCGGTCTCTCTGCCCGGGAGACTGAGATCATGTCCCTTATTGCGGGCGGTCACACGAACGGCGAGATTGCCTCCCGGCTTTTCCTGGCTGAGAAGACCGTGAAGAATCACGTGAACCGGATCTACGCCAAGCTGCACGTCGCCTCCCGGGCCGCGGCCATCACGCACTGGCGAGACGGCCGGCAGAGCGTCGGCTAGTCGGGCTAGTCGGTGTTGGCCCCTAGGCTGTGTTAGTCGGTGTTGGCCCCTGGGCTGTGTTAGTCGGTGTTGGCCCCTGGGCTGTGTTAGTCGGTGTTGGCCCCTGGGCTGTGTTAGTCGGTGTTGGCCCCCGGGCTGTGTGTTCAGCCTGGGGGACGACCCCCCGGAATCCCCCGCTGCGTACTGCGCCGACAGTGCGAGCCCGTGCTAGCCCAGTGCTAGCCCGTGCTAGCCCGGGGGCCCGACCCCGGGCCGCTCACCGCCGCCCCCCGCGCGCTGTGGCCGCCGCCCCCGCGCGCTGTGGCCTGACCCCGTAAGCAGGTGCCCCTGGTGCCCCTGGTGCCCCTGGTGCCGCTGTGGCTGCTGAGTCATTCTGCCCCTCCGTAACCCGCGTCCCGCCCCCGGCTACCCGGCTTATGGGGAGCATCCTCAGTCGTATTCACTGAGTTCGCTCCCCGTAGGCGCCGGTGCCACGGCCGGGGTACCTCCAGCGTCACAGCAGACCCAGCGCGGCTCAGCCGCCCCGAGCCAGCCCCGCTTACCGGGTGCATTCTCAGCGCTATGCGGTCCCCGTAGGCGCCGGTGCCACGGCCGGGGTACCTCCAGCGTCACAGCAGACCCAGCGCGGCTCAGCCGCCCCGAGCCAGCCCGGCTTACCGGGTGCATTCTCAGCGCTATGCGGTCCCGGCAGGCGCCGGCGCCCCGCCGGGGTACCTCCAGCGTCACAGCAGACCCAGCGCGGCTCAGCCGCCCCGAGCCAGCCCGGCTTACCGGGTGCATTCTCAGCCGCCATACGCTCCCGGCAGGCACCGGCCCCCCGCCGGCGTCACAGCAGACCCACCGCGGCCCAGCCGCCCCGAGCCAGCCCCGCTTACCGGGTGCATTCTCAGCCGCCATACGCCCCCGGCAGGCACCGGCCCCCCGCCGGCGTCACAGCAGACCCACCGCGGCCCAGCCGCCCCGAGCCAGCCGGTTTACCGGGGGTGCGTAGGCACTGACTGACTACGCTCCCCGTAAGCTCGGCGCCCCCGGCCGCTTCTTCATCGCTGGTTGCCTCCTGTGGCGCCGGCGCGACAGCGTCGCGGTCCGCCTCACCGTAGCCAGGGCAAGGCAGGCTGGCAGCGATATGCCGGCTCAGAGCGAGCGCGG
>CAVZKY010000072.1:0-26762 GCA_963775825.1 uncultured Actinomycetes bacterium | reverse complement strand
CGCGGCCAGCCGGACTCTGGCACTGCGGTCGCGTTCTAAAACCGGCGTGCCGGCGTTGGCCGCGGGGGCACGGGCAGGCCCGGCCCTGGTGGCGCCGCCAGCGTGACCCGTGCAGCCGGTGGCCGGGCCCGGTGGCGGTGCCGGATCGGGCCAGGGCCGGGGCCGGGGTCAGGGCCAGGGCCAGGGCCAGGGCCAGGGCCAGGGCCAGGGCCAGGGCCAGGGCCAGGGCCAGGGCCAGGGCCAGGGCCAGGGCCAGGGCCAGGGCCAGGGCCAGGGCCAGGGCCAGGGCCAGGGCCAGGGCCAGGGCAACCCAGCGGGAAATCCGCGGCCGGAACTCAATGGGAAATCAAGCGCCGAATCTCGGCACAACACGCATGCGGGATATCAAATAGTGCACCTGTTGCCGCAGGCGTGATACTTTCCGCTTTGTGCGCAGAAGTCTCACAGCGAGCGGCTCGATCTGATTGTCGATGCACCGGTACAGGTCGCGTTGCGACGTTCAGAAAGGGCTATTTACGCCATGGGAAGGCCTGCCATGAGCTCAGCGCGTGTCTAGCCGAAACGGGCCCGCGCCCGCTGCCCGGACTACCTGGCTGGACCGGCTGCTGCAACGGTGGCGGGTCCGGATGGCCCTGCGTGAGCTGCCGCCGGTCAGCGACCTGCTGGACATCGGCACCCACGACGGCACGATGCTCCGCCTGACCAAGGCCCGCGGAATCGGCATCGACCCCGAACTGGCCGGCACCCCCGAGCTGCCCGGGGTCACCTTCATCAGGGGATTCTTCCCCGTCGACCTGCCCGCCCTGGCCGACGGCACGTTCGGCGCCGCCACCGCCCTGGCCGTCGTGGAACACGTACCCGAAACCGAACTCGCCACCTGGGCCAAGGTCCTGGCCCAGCTGATGACCCCCCGGGCCGTCCTGGTCCTCACCGTCCCCGCCCCGGCCGTCGACGTGCTGCTGCACGCCCTGATCCGGCTGCGCCTGATCAGCGGGATCGAAGCCCACCAGCACCACGGATTCAAGCCCGCCGGCCTGGACACCATCTTCACCGCCCCACTCTGGCGGTGCCGCAAGCACCGCCGCTTCCAGCTCGGCCTGAACCACCTCTACGTCTTCGAACGCCTGCCGAACTGATCCGGATGTCCGGGCAGCCTGCCCGTTCAGCGCATCAGGGAGTGGCAGGCAATCGCCGCGGCGGCCACCACGTTGAGCGAATCGACGCCGGCGGCCAGCGCGCCCGGGTGCATGGGAATGCACACAGGCGCGTCAGCCTCGTGCAGCCACCGGGATGACAGTCCATCGCCCTCGGTGCCCAGCATGAGACCGACTCGCTCCCCGAGCGGGACCCTGTTCGAGCCGGGCGGCCGATTGATCGGGAGTCAGAGCGAGGAGCCGGAATCCTGCCGCGCGTAGCTCGGCCAGGCCCTCGTACCAATCGGTCATCCGCGCGTAGGGGATCGCGAATACGGCCCCCATGGAGACCTTGATGGCGCGCCGGTAGAGCGGATCCGCGCACCGGGGCGACAAGATGACGGCATCCACGCCGAGGGCCGCGGCGCAGCGAAAGATCCCGCCGACGTTGCCATGATCGATGATGTCCTCGAGCACCAGGATCCGGCTCGCCGGCCCGGTGGGCTGGACAGCGCCGCCCACAGTGGCGTGGCCGCCGGTCATGTTGGCCAGAACTGGGGCCCCGGCCCGGCCCAGCACCCCGGCCACGGCCGGCAACGGGCGCCGGGTCATCGCGGCGAGCGCCCCGCGGTGCACGTGATAGCCGGTCAGCCGTTCGGCCACCGGCTCGGGAACGACGTAGGCCGGGGCGCCGCACGCGGCCGCCAGGTCCGTCAGGTCGGCCAGCGCGGCGGCCTTCCGCTCGGTCGCGAGCAGCGAGCGGACAGCGTACCCGGCCGCGGCCGCCCGGCGGATGACCTTTTCCCCCTCGGCGATGAAGAGACCGTGCTCGGCCTCCAGGCTCTTCCGCAGTTCCACATCGGTCAGCCGCACGTAGTCCGCGAGCCGTGAATCCCCGTCGTCTGGCACGAAAGTGAAATGTTGCACCCGAACAGTGTGGAGTGCTGCGCAGGGTGTGTCGATCCGGGCGTTTCAGAATGAGATTTATACCCCGGTTCTACTGGTCAGACCCGGTATTACCGATCTGTCCCCTATGGACTATTCGGCCCTTATGACGTAAGCAAATGGGATGGGAGGTCTAGACCGTTTGGGGAGTGGGGCTGTGGTTGACGCATGGATACCGGGCGCGCGGTGCATTCGGGCCCAGGCGGACGGCGGGTCGCTGCTAGGCGGCGCGCCACACGTGGTCTGGCAGGCACTGGGCGCCGATCCACGACTGATCTCGGCTCACTCCGCCGCGCAGCGGCTCGATCAGGAGGGGCGTCCGCCGCACCTGGTCTGGAACCCGCTGTCCGGTGAGATTACACAGCTCATCCCGGCTGTCCGGGCGGCCTGCCTGCTCGGCACCCCGGAGAGCCTGGACTGCGGGAGCAAGGGGACCGGGAGCAAGGGGACCCCGCAGCCGCCTGCCGCGGCCAACCGGCAGGGGCGGCTCTGCGTCCAGATAGCGGTGGTGGCATCGGCGCGGGAACCGTTCACCGACCGCCCGATATACGGGGTCGAGCGCATTCTGTACTGGCTGCAGGCCTGGGCCGTACCGTGGCGGTGGCCAGCCGGGCGTCCGGCGCCCTTCGCTCAGGCCCGCACCACGGAGCGCCGCCAGGCGCGGTGGGCGCTCGGCGGCCACTTCGGCGCGTCACAGATCCCCGACTGGGACGCGGCCGGGCCGGGTCATATCGACATCGACTTGCTCGGCATGTCCGGGCCCACGTTCTGCCAGGGCCTGGCCCGCCGCCGCAAGACAAGGCCCGGCATGGTGAACCGGAACCACCGGACCGCGCTGGAGTCCATGCTCGGCCCGAAGAAAGAAACCGGCGCCGCGGTCCCCTCGCTGGCCAACGCGCCGTACTGAACCCGGCAAACCGGTTTGACAGGTGCCGGGCAGATCGGGCCACATTGGGGCATGAGTACCGAGACACCATCCCGCACTCCTCTTTCGGCCACCTCCCGGACGACGCTGCGCCGGCATCGTGAGCGCGGCAAGAGCAGCCGGGAAGACCTGTACGCCGTCCTCGACGCCGGCCTGATCTGCCATCTGGGTGTGGTGGTGGACGGCGCGCCGCGGGTGCTGCCGACCACCTACGCGCGAGACGGTGACGTGCTGTACCTGCACGGCTCCTCGGCCAACGCCGGCTTCCAGGCCGCCGACGGCGCGGAGGTGTGCGTGACGGTCACGCACCTGGACGGTCTGGTGCTGGCCCGGTCGGTATTCAGCCACTCGGTCAACTACCGCAGCGCGATGATCCTCGGCACGGCCGTGGTCGTCCGCAACCAGGACGAGCGGATGGCGGCGCTGCGCGCGATCGTCGAGCACCTGGTGCCCGGCCAGTGGGCGGCGGCCCGGCAGCCGACGGCCAAGGAGATGGCGGCCACTTCGGTCCTCTCGCTGCCGCTGACCGAGGCGTCGGTCAAGGTGCGGGCAGGCGGCCCCGCCGATGAGCCGGGGGACATGGACCTGGGCGTATGGGCCGGGGTGCTGCCCGCGTCGGTAACGTTCGGCCCGCCGGAGCCCGACCAGGCGCTGCGCTCAGACATCACCATTCCCGCACACGTCACTGGTTTCCCGGCCACCCGCTCGGCGGGCCCCGCGAGCTGATGAAACCTGCCCGATTGATGGCAAGCCGGGCCGACACAGCGCAGATGAGGGCCTAACCTGGGACGATGAACGATCGGTTGGTGTGGATTGACTGTGAGATGACGGGGCTCGATCTCGCCCGCGATGCCCTGATCGAGATTGCCTGCCTGGTGACAGACGGCGAGCTGAACATTCTCGACGACGGCGTCGATGTGATCATCAAGCCTCCGCCTGAAGCGGTGGACCAGATGAGCAACGTCGTCCGGGAGATGCACACCAAGTCCGGGCTGCTGGCCGGGCTCGGCCAGGGCGTCACGCTCGACGAAGCGCAGGACATCGTGCTGAGCTACATTCAGCAGCACGTCAGCGAGCCGCGCCGGGTGCCGCTGTGCGGCAACTCCATCGCGACCGACCGCTCGTTCATCGCGCGCGACATGTCGCAGCTCGACGCCTACCTGCACTACCGGATGGTGGACGTCTCCAGCATCAAGGAGCTGGCCCGCCGCTGGTACCCGCGGGCCTACTTCGCCAGCCCGGTCAAGCGGGGCGGCCACCGCGCGCTCGCCGACATCAGAGAGAGCGTCCAGGAGCTGCGCTACTACCGCGAGGCCATCTTCGTGCCCGAGCCGGGCCCCGACACGGCCACCGCGCGGGAGATCGCCGCCCGGCTCGGCGGCCAGCCGCCGGAAAGCCTGCCCGCCTAGCGGAGTCGGCTCCGGCGGCCAGGTACCGCTATAATCTTCTAGCCGCGTGAGCCCGTCCCGGGAACGCGCGGCCTTCGCCTGAGTCCCCGGCAGCTGGTAAGTTCAGCATGCCGAACGGGGAGCGGCGGCGATGGTGGGTGTAGCTCAGTTGGTTAGAGCACCAGGTTGTGGTCCTGGGGGTCGTGGGTTCGAATCCCATCATCCACCCCATAGAGTGCAGGTCAAAGGCCCGGCCACGGTGATGGCCGGGCCTCCTGCCTTTCGCTATCCACTGGCGTAGCCGGGGCTAGTGATGCGGCGTATAGGGTATCGGCGCTGGGAGCTTGGCGTCCTCGCGGACCTGGACGGCGAATCGCTCGATTGACACCAGCGCGCTCGCCACGTCTTGGCTCTGTACGTCGAAGGGCATCGAGTGGATCGTCTCTCCCTCGACCGTAGCCGCATCGGCCACCTTCTTCAGCGAGTCAGAGTCGTCAGGGCGCAGCCCGACCTCGGTCAGGGTGTTGGGCAGGCCCACGCGAGTCGTGAACTCGATGAAGTCACGGATGTCGCTCGTCGGGGCGCCCTCGAGGACGAGCTGCGTCACCGAGCCGATGTTGACTTTCTGTCCGTGCATCAGCCCGTGGGTCATGGGCACCGCGGTCAGCCCGTTGTGGATGGCGTGTGCGGCCGCGAGGCCGCCGGACTCGAAGCCAAGGCCGGACAGCAGCGTATTGGCTTCGATCACCTTCTCCACTGCCGGCGTCACCTGATTGTCCATAACCGCGTCGATGGCCGGGAGCGCGCTCTCCCACAGCACGTCCCAGCTCAGCTGGGCCAGCGCCGTGCCGGTGACTGTCGGCAGCCCGCCGGCCATGGTCTTCGAGTTCGACTGTGCGGTGGCCCGGGCCTCCAGCCAGGTCGCCAGGGCATCGCCGACCCCGGCGATGAGGAACGCGACCGGCGCGTTGGCTACCAGTTGCGAGTCGACCAGCACCAGCTCGGGATTGCGGGGGAAGAACCGGTACTCCTCGAACTCTCCCTCCTCGGTGTAGATGACCGACAGCGCGCTGCATGGAGCGTCAGTGGACGCGACGGTCGGGCAGTTGGCCCAGCGGATCCCGGCCAGGTACCCAGCCGCCTTGACCGCGTTGATCGTGCCGCCTCCGCCCAGCGCGACGGCGACGTCGGCGCCCGTCTGCTTGATGACGCCGGCCAGCCGGTCTACTTCGCGAGCGCTCGGGATGCCGTTGAAATTCTCGCGGTGCAGCGGCAGCCCGACAGCGGCCAGAGACGCCCCGACATCGTGCGCGACGAACCCCCACACCAGGTCGTCGGCCACCATCAGCGGTGTCGACCCGATCTGCTTCAGGTACGTCCCGAGCTCGCTGATCGCGCCCTTGCCTTGCACATAACGACTTGGACTGATCACGGTTCGAACTGCTGGCCCCATGAATCCTCCTGCACACTAGCCCCGTCTATTGGACCGGGGCGAGGGCGGTGCCGTTAGCCCCGGCAACGAGCGGTCTTCACGGACACTCAGGGATAACTCGCCCCGCAGGTCCCGCTCGCCCCGCAGATCCCCCAGGTCACACGACGGCCCGGAGGGCACAGAGCCCGAAGCTGATAGTGCGTCTAGAGCATCGGACCCGGCTTACCGACATGATCCACAATAAGCCCGGAAGGATCTCGGAAGCGAGACCGACGGGACGGCGTGCGGCCAGGTCAGATCGGGTGATATCTAAGCCGGTGAGCTTCCCGCGGGCCGTCCGCGGGCGCTGACCAGGATCAGCCGGTCGCCGTCGGCAAGCTGCGCAGCCTCTGGAGCGTCCGGCGCCAGCACCTCGGTCCCCCGCACTACCGCAACGACCATCCCGGCTGCGTCGCGTGCCGGGGCGCCCACCTCAGCCTCGGCGACGGGCCGCTCCATCAGATCCAGGCCACGACCGTGATCCAGCAGATCGGCGATTACCCGGCCCGCGGCTGGCCGGATGGTGGAGATCGCGAGCATCCGTCCGGCCGTGTCGGAGGACACCACCACATGGTCGGCGCCGCTCTGGCGCAGCAGCAGTTGGTTCTCCTCCTCCCGTACCGCAGCGACGATCATCGCGGCCGAGTTCAGCTGGCGGGCCGTCAGGACGATCAGGACGGCAGTATCGTCCCGGTTCACGGCAATAATGACCTGACGGGCGCGGCCGATCTCCGCTTGGCTGAGCACTGCCCGCCGGGTTCCGTCACCTCCGACCGCGACCAGCCCGGCCGCATTGGCCTCAGCGATCGCCTCAGCGGCGGTGTCCACGATCACAATCGACTCGTTCGGCACCCCGGATTCGCTCAGCGTCCTGGCGACGCTGCGGCCCTTGGTCCCGTATCCGACGACGATCGCGTGACCCTCCATCTTCGACCTCCATCGGGCAATCCGCCAGCTGGTCCGGGTCCGCTGGGTCAGCACCTCCAGCGTGGTGCCCACCAGCACGATCAGGAAAATTACCCGGATCGGGGTTATCAGCACCACATTCACCAGCCTTGCGCTGTCCGTGACCGGAACGATGTCGCCGAAGCCGGTAGTCGACAGCGTTATGGTCGCGTAGTACACGGAGGCCAGAAGGACAGCGGCCGTCCCGGATGGGCAGCGTCCCGGTAACCGCCGCGGCCCAGGTACACGATCAACGCCGAGGCCGCGAGCAAGCCAAGCGCCAGCATCATCCGGTTCATCACGGAAGCGAGGGGCGTGGCCGGCCGCGACGGCATCGACACGGTAGCCGCCGAGGCCGCAGGATCAGCGTTGTTGGGCATAAGGCGCTTCCGTCAACTCACGGCTTATGGGTGACCTCTTCGTTGTTCTGGGCTAATGCGGCAAATGGGAAAGCGTCGTGATGGCCGAGGTCATGGCGGTCGGTGAGCCATCCATTGCGGTGCAGGCCGACAGGTATGATCTAGCCCCGGGCAGCCACGCAGAAATGGTCACATGGTCGCTATCGCCGGGCTGCTGGAACCTCATAGCGTCTCCCTCCATGGCCCGAGGGCCTACTGGCCCGGGCCCGCGGTGCGCTCGCCCGCCCGGGACCAGACGGCTGGGCTATCCCGGCCAGGCGGCCCGACATCGTGACGGTCCGGTCGGGCCAGGACGCCGAGGCCGCCCGGCTGTCCCACAGCGATATGTGCACAGCAGGTAGCGGGCTGTTCACCGAATGGTTAACCCGGAATATTACGGCCTGGCTGGCCTGGCTGGTCTGGCTGGCCTGGCCATCGGCCGGCGTGAACCAGAACTCGTCGGTGCATCCGGTCCGCCGGTGCCGGACCACGGGGCTGAATGGGCCGGCCGAGGCAGCCATCGCGGCGAACGTCTCGTATCTGGCCAGCGCGCCGAGCATGGCCTGCGTCGGGCGCAACAGCGGCCTCCGGCAGAAGGGAGTGCGCGCGGGCATCCGCACGCTCAGCCCAACCAGGGCAATCCCGCCGAGGACGACACCGGCCATGAACCAGCCCCGCTGGGACGCCGCCGCCGCATCGGCCCGGACCAGGGCGTCCGCGGCGCCCGCGGCGAACAGCAGGGCGGCACGGGCCACCGAACGCCAGGTGACCGAGTCCGCCGCTTCTGCTGTTGCACCCCAGCGGATACAGCCGCAGCCGCCCGGAATCCGCTTAATGAGCACGTAGCCAAGCAGAGCGCAGAACACAGCCGCGAGAACGGCCATGCTGGCCCCGCCCACCGCTGGATATGCTCTGCTGCAGACGAGCACGCCAGCCGCGCACTCAGCGCCACCGGCGGCCCAGGTGAGGTGTCGCCACCGATGCCGCGGCATCCGCAGCGCCCGCCTGATGGCCGTGCTGGCATCGAGGCCCCGCGCGGCGCGATACAGCTTGCCTGCCCCGGCCACGGCGAGGGTCGCGCCGCAGCTGACGGCACAGCCGGCGATGACGGGCGCAATCACCTGACTAATGCTGATCACCCAGCTTGGTTCTAGGGGTAGGAGATGACGCGGAAGCAGTAGTCAGCGGTATTGAATCCCGGGGCACCCTGATCAAGGTCCACATTCGCCGAGTAGCTGCATGCGGTCTGCTCACCGAACTGCCAGAGCTTCGTCCGCACCGTCGCGCATTCCTCCGGGTCCCAGCCGGGCGGCCGGGAAAGGCTGCCGCACGGCTCACCCTCGTTCGACCAGATGGCGCTGGGGACCTCGACACCATGCGCTCTAGCAATGGTCGAGCAGTTGGGATAGGGCGCATACGGGTTGCAGTACAGGCCGGGGTACAGCGGATAGGTGCCCAGGCCGGCAAAGTTGTAGTCCGCTATGTAGCCCGCCCAGGCGTTCCAGTAACTCGAGCTCAGAGAGGTCGAATACTCCTGGTCAAGCCAGCAGTAGAGCCGACTGTTGGCCGGCAGATCGAGCGGGCGGACCGAGTGGTAGGCGGACAGCATGGCCGCCGCGAAAGCCTGCGCGTCGGCGTGGCCTTCGGCCGCGGAGCCACTGAGCCGGGACTGCGTGGGCGCGGAAATGCAGCCCACGTGCGGGCCCCCGCTGGCCCAGGCTCCCTGGCTTTCCCCGAAAGCATCGTCGTTGAACAGGTCAGCGGCTGGCGATGGGGTGAAGTAGCGAATCCAGAAGTTCGGGGCCCTGCCGAATTCGGCGTGTGCGGATTCGTAGGTGTCTTGTATCCGCCCTGCCGTGTCATATCCCGTCATGCCGGCATCCTCCGTGGGGTTACGTGCGTGCGTGCTTTCGGTCCGTCAGAAAACAGCCGACACGTAGAGGCTGGTGTCCGCGGTTCCGAGGGGGGCGAGGGAAGGAGAGAAGAACGCGAGCCGCGGGCTCTCCGGCCGCACCGCGAGCAGGGTCCCGCTGGGCATCTGGTAGAGCCCCGCGTAGTGGCGGCCCTCGCTGTAGGCCGCGGTAAGCCTGCCGGAAGCCACCTCGTAGGCGGCCAGGCCACCGGTGGCTACCGGGCCAAGGACGTAGAGGGTCTCCCCTTCGGCGGAGAGCACGGCCTTGTTCCAGGGTGCGCCGAGCGGCGACATAGGGGCCGGGAACTCGACCTGGGCCGCGAGGTCAAATGAGCGCGCCGGATTCCGCGATCACGGCGATGCCGTCCCCCGGCTTGGCCATGAACACCGTGCCGTCCGGGCGGCCCTGCATCGTAACGGCGCTCGGCTTGGCGCGCCGGCGACTGAACGCTGCGATGCTCAGCTCGGTTACCTCTCCGGTCCGGGCGGAGCAGACCTGGACGTCGCGGCCCCTGACCAGGCGGGCCACGTCACCACTGGGCAGGGCCAGCACGGGTTCCCCACCTGGCCACGGCGCGGGGGCCGGGACCGAGAACCTCGCCGTCCCCGAGCCCAGCGGGAAGGCGCTCAGCCGGGACAGCGGTGCCTGGGCCCGGATCTCGGCCCGGTCGCCTGGCTGCGGCTCCCGCGTTGTCCAGAGCAGGAGATCCGAGCCGTTGGCGACTGCGGTGGACAGCGCCAGCGCTGGTTCGTCGGACAGATGGAACGGTCCCGTGAAGACGCCGCTGTCCTGATCGAAATAAGCGAGCGCATGATGTGACCGCCAGGTGGTCGCCCACCGGGCCGTCACGCCTCCGGAATGGGCGTCCCGCTTGGATACCAGGCGGCGGGCGATGGGCACGGTAATGGCCAGGACGACGGGCATGATCGCGGAGCCAGGGGCGAATACCGGCGTCACCAGGATGTTCGCATCATTCGGTACGCCAGTTACGGTCACCGACCCCTGCCGGGCGATGGCAGCGGAGGTGGTGTCGAGCAGGGTCAGGGTCACTTTGGCCCCATCGGGCACCGTATCCACAGTGGCCAGGGCGACCAGGGCCCGGTCCGGCGACGAGACGGGGGCGGCCGCCAGCCCGGAAGCGACCGGTACCGCCCCCGGCGAAGACGCTGTCCGCGACACCGGGTACGCCGCGGCAGCGAGGGATCCGCTCGGCGCTGCCCCCGGGGCAGGCGTTCCGTACACGAACACGAACCGGGCGGCGCGCTTGGACGACGGGACAGGCCGGGCGGCCGGGCGGCCGTTCAGGCGCAGGTCCGGCAGCGCGAGGAGGGCGCCGACGCCGACCCCGCCCGCCAGTATCTCGCGGCGACTGAGCTCGGGCTCATAACGATCGATTCTCGGGGAAACGGCTTCTATTCCCCGCCTTGGCCAATGCACGTTTAAATGCTCCCGCAAGCGTCCCGGACTAAGTGCTTCCCAAAGACGTAGTCCTGGCCCTCTTATTTCCCAAGGGCAATTACTTGTATCAACGCCAAGATAAACCCACCGGCACCCAGCAAACTGTGCCGTACTGGTCGATCATGATCTTGGCGCCACCTTAGCGGCATCGTTGCTCAAGATGAGTCATTGCCGCTGTGACACGCCGTGACCTGTGTGATTCCCGCTAAGGCGGCAAGATGCCGCACCACCCGCAGGCCCGGCCCCCGCTGGGTGATTCCGGTTTAGCGCGTCCGGATATCTCACTCTCAGCCATTATCCAGGTACCTGAAGTGAATTTTCGTTGGTAAATTACGCTTTCCCGGGCCTTACCCGGTAAGTAATTTACGCTCCCCCTGGCCTTGCCCGGTAACGGGAGTCAGGTCGCGGACCGACTTCCCTGGTGTTCCGGGGCGGTACCGGTAAAGTATTCGGCAGATGGTTCACGGCCTCGGGGGGCGGTGCGGGTAATGGGTGAACGGGCAACCTGCGTCGGCGGGGCGGATGAATGTCGGCGGGGCAGATGAATAGGGTCCTGGAGCGGCTGGGCGCCTTTGCCGCGCGGAGGTCGTGGATCGTCATCCTCGCCTGGCTGGTCATCCTGGGCGGCTTGCTCGGCGCGCGTCAGGCGTTCGGCGGCAAGTACATCAACGACTACACGGTGTCCGGTTCCGACTCAGCTACCGGCCTCGACGTCCTCAACAGCACGTTCCCCCAGCAAGGCGGGTACGCCGGCCAGATCGTGTTCCACGCCACGAACGGGACGGTCTCGGCGCAGCAAGCCGCCGTGAACCAGGCCACCAGCAACGTCGCCAAGCTGCCTGATGTGATCAGGGCGACCAGCCCCTTCGCCTCGGCGAACTCCGGCACGGTATCCAAAGACGGCACGATCGCCTACACCAGCGTGGCGTGGAACGTAAACCCCAGCTCGCTGGACAGCACATACCTGGACAAAATGAACGACGCGGTGGCACCGGCCCGCAACGCGGGCCTGCACGTCGCGTACGGCGGCGGCGCCGGGCAGATCGGCCAAACCGATCATGATCTCAAATCCGAAGTGATCGGGCTGACCTGTGCGCTGCTGCTGCTGCTGTTCATGTTCGGCTCGCTGGTCGCGGCCGCCATCCCGCTCGTTACCGCGATCTTCAGCGTGCTGGCCGGCCTGTCATTGCTCGGAGTCCTCGCCTCGGCCATCACCTTCCCGACCACAGCGCCGACCATCGCCACCCTGCTCGGCCTCGGCGTCGCCGTCGACTACGGCCTGTTCCTGGTGGCCCGCCACCGCGAGCAGCTGGACGCCGGGATGGACGTGGTTGATTCGGCCAGGCACGCCGAAGGGACCTCTGGCGCGGCGATCGTCGTGGCCGGCGGCACCGTGGTCATATCCATCCTCGGCCTCTACGTCTCCGGGGTGGCCTTCGTCGGCGCCCTGGGCCTGGCCGCCGCGATCGTGGTCGCCGTCACCATGCTGGCTGCGCTCACCCTGGTACCCGCGTTCATGGGTGTGGCGGGAGAGAATGTCCGGGCGCTGACGGCCCGGGTGCGCGCCCGGCGGGCGGGCCTGACCGCGCGCAAGCAGGCGGAGCAGACTGCCACGGTCACCCGGGAGCAGCACGAGGACAGTGCGTTCGCCCGGTGGGGGCGGAAGGTCAGTGAACGGCCGTGGCCGTGGGCGGTGGGCAGCGTAGCGGTGCTCGTCGTGCTGGCGATCCCGCTCTTCTCGATCACGCTGGGCCAGCCGGACAACGGCACCAATCCGACCTCGGAGAGCAACCGCCAGGCCTACGACCTGCTGTCGCAGGGCTTCGGGGTCGGCGTCAACGGGCCGCTGGCGGTGGTCGTCAAGCTGCCCAACCAGTCCAGCTCGGATAATCAGTCCCTGCTGAGCACGATGCAGAAAAACGTGTCCGCGACCGCCAACGTCGCGTCGGTGACGCCCGCGCAGGTGAACTCGGCCGGGACGACGGCGGTCTTCAGCGTGATCCCGGGCACCCGCCCGCAGGCCAAGGAAACCGAAGACCTGGTTAACCAGCTGCGCGATGACGTCCTGCCCAAGTCGCACGTGACGAGCTACGTCACCGGCACGACCGCGGCGACCGTCGACTTCAGCGAGCGGATCTCCAGCCGGATCGTGTGGCTGATCATCGTCGTGGTGGCCATCGCGTTTCTCCTGCTGACCGCCGCGTTCCGGTCGGTGGTGATCGCCGCCAAGGCAGCCATCCTCAACCTGCTGTCCATCGGCGCTGCCTACGGGGTGATCGTCGCGATCTTCCAGTGGGGCTGGGGCGCCAGCCTGATCGGCCTGCACACGACGCTGCCGATTCCCGCGTACGTGCCGATGCTGGTGTTCGCGATCGTCTTCGGCCTGTCCATGGACTACGAGGTATTCCTGCTGTCCCGGGTGCACGAGGCCTGGGTGGCCACCCATGACCCCCGGCGCAGCGTGGCCATCGGGATCGGGAGCACGGCCCGGGTTATCACCACGGCGGCGGCCATCATGGTGGTGGTCTTCGCCAGCTTTGTGATCAACATTGATCCGACGGTGAAGATGCTCGCGATCGGCATGGCCTTCGCGGTGCTGATCGACGCCTCGCTGGTCCGGATGATCCTGGTCCCCTCGGTGATGACGCTGCTGGGTGAGCATGCCTGGTGGATGCCCGGCTGGCTGGAACCGGTCGTGCCGAACCTGCAGCTGGAAGGTAGCGCGCCAGTGGCAGTCACCCAGCCCGCACCGCCCCCGAAAGCGGCCCTGTGACCGCAACTAGATAGCAGGCCCACGGGAGGACCGGGCGCTTGGCCGGCGCGCTCGCGGGACCGCTCCGGCCGGCTTGTTCATCCTCGGCCTGGGTCCCGCGGGCCAGGACGGATCAGCCCGGGGACCCGCGGGTCCCCGGGCTGATCAGGTCAGTCGTGGCGGCTCAGGTACTCAGCCGGTGACCTTGGCCCAGCCGGTGAAGGTGGGCGACGGGCCCGGAGACCCAGGCCAGGTCCCGGTGCTCAGGTAGACCTGGCTGTCAGCGCCCAGCCCGACGGTCTCCGTGCGCGGACCGCCGATAGCGGTTGCGTTCGCGGCGCCCAGGCTGCTGCTGAAGTTGCCGACGGGGTTGGTCGTGACCAAGTGCCAGCCCGCCGTGCGGGCGTTGAATACGTGGTAATACGGGCGGTGGTCGGTCCCGCGGGCGAACCCGACGAGCGCGCCCGGCACGGTGGTCAGTGCGGGCGTGACGGTCGTGTAGCCGTTCACGTCGGTTGTGCGGAAGACGTTCTGCCCTACTTGCGCGATGTACATCTGAGTTGTATGGCTGACCACGAGCACGAAGCTGACGCCGCTGATGTAGGCGGCGGAGGGCCCGGTGCCGGCGAGCACACCGCCGGATGGAGCGCCGATCTTGTGCCAGCTGCCCCACCCGGAGGCGTTATGGTCACGGACCCAGATGTTCCCGTCACTGGCCCGGGCGTACACCGAATAATTGCCGCTGGTGGCGCCGCGGGCCACCGCGCCAGGCTCGGCGGTGACGGTCAAGCCCGTCGGCTTGCCGAGCGAGACCCAGGTACTCCAAGCGGTACCGGTGCGGGTGGCGTACCAGACCGCGCCGCCGGCCTCGCCGAACAGAACGATATGGGTGCCGTCGTAGGCGCCGGACACGCCGCCGGACACTACCCCGTCGCTGACCTGGGTCGCAGTTCCGGTGGGGGACTTGGTCCAGACCGTACCGTTGCCGGCGGTGTAGAAGATGCTCACGCCGATGGCGGTGTCGGCCACGACGGCCGGATCGACGCCCGCCGCCGGGGGGGTGGCGCCGCAGAGGCGGCCGTCACGGACGCCGCGGCGAGGCCGATCGCCGCCACCGACGTGACCAGCCCGGCCGCCAGGCGCCGTCTCCATCGTGCCGCAGACCGCGCGGGGGCTGCCGGAGATCGCGTGGAGTCCCCGGTCCAGATTGATCTCATGTGTGCACTTCCTTCCCAACGTGGTGCACCCGGCGCTCACCGGAAGATCCGGCAAGGCGTGCTTCACGCATCCCCATTGCCGCCATTACAGTTCCCCCTGAATGACCAGCCCCGGTATGGCGTCAGACGTCTGGCATCCAGCCAGCGCATCACCAGTATGGAACGTGCACGCACGAAGATATAGGGGCAAAAGCGCTAAATTCTGCATGCACTTATCTCGCGTCATCGATGTACTGCGGCCGAAGTGCGACACTTTGTCCAACCACACCGACAATGAGCAGACCGGTGCCGGGTCAGGCAAACGTTTGCCGTGGCGAAACGCGGGTGAAGCCTTGGTGATGCGTTCGCCAGACCGTCCCGGAGTGGCGGGCGGTCCTGGACGCGGTCCAGGAACTCGGGCCACACCGGTCCGGTGGGCTATTGGGGTGTGTCGTTGCTTGTGGAATCACGGGCATGCTTACCCGGCGGCGCCTCGTTCCGGCTCCCGCAGCGCCTGGAGAGCGGCCTGGAAGTACTGCAGGCGCGTCTGGAGATTGCTGGAGTACAGGCCGCCAGGCGACATGTCACCGGTCTGCGTCGCAGACCGCAGTGCCTGGAGGGAGGCGAGCACGTCGTCGACACGGGCACGCTCATCCTCGGAAGGGGCTGCCTCGCGCAGCGCGTACAGCGTCTGGGCCAGATCATCGGCGCGGCGCTGGATATCGGCCCAGCGGGAGGCCGCATTCCCGGCACCGTATTGACCCGGCAGGCCGGATTGGCCCGGCAGGCCGGATTGGCCCGGCAGGCTGGCGGCGTAGACCGCATCATGCAGGGCTGATCCCTTCGCGAAGGCATCCACCGCCATCGCCCGCCAGGTCCGGTTTCTCGCGGCCCGGCGGCGGGCGGCCTGGCTGATCAAAGCGACCAATCCGATGATGACGATCACGCCGAGAAGTGCCCACAGCCAGAGCAGGGTCCCGGCACCTGATGCAGGCGACGGCGAGCCGCTGACCGTGGGCGTCGGCGCGGCGCTGGTCGGCGTCGCGGTCACAGTGGGCGGGGTCGTAGCGGGGGTGGTGGCGGGGGTGGTGGCGGGGACCGATGGCTGGACGGTGGTGGGGGCGGCGGTCGGGCTGGCCGGAACGACGCTGGCGCTGCTGTCCGGGGACGTGCGGGCCCCCCCGGACGGCGACAGCCTGTCTTTGATGTTGCTGGCCTGCGCACACCCCGCCGCGATGCTGGCCGCCGCCAGGAGCGCGATGAGCAGCAGGAGTGCCCGTCGCAACCGCCGCCCAAATGTGTCCTTGATCCCCGCCCTCACGGGGGAAGCGTCCCCGCTCGCCGACGTCCCGTCAAGCCCCGCGGCAGCCTGGATTGGTTCATCGGGGGGCCGGCCGATCGGAGGCGTACGCGAAAATCGATCACCCCTGTTCGCTGACGGCGCGGGCGGCTAGCTTGGAAGCCGCGCTGTCATTACTGGCCTGGGGGTTGCCGGATGACCATTGCCACGTCGGCTGAGCGGCCATCATGGACCTGAATCGCGGGCTGGAAGACCTGGTAGCCGTGGCGCTGGTGGCCGCGCTGGCGCCGCTGGTGGTCGCAGTGCTGCCGGGGCCGCGCATTCCGCAGGTGGTGATTTTCCTTCTCGGCGGCGTGCTGATCGGCCCGCATGTACTGGGCGTGGCCGAGACGTCCAACATCCAGCTGCTCTCCAACATCGGGCTGGGCTTCTTGTTCCTGCTGGCCGGCTACGAGCTGGATCCTGGGCTGTTCCGGCGACGACCGGGCGAGCTGGCCATCACCGGCTGGCTGGTCTCGGCCGCCCTCGCCGTAGGGATAACCGCGGTACTGGCCGCAGCCGGTTACATCAGGGACTATGTGCCAGTCGGGCTGGCGCTGACCACCACGGCACTGGGCACGCTGCTGCCCATCTTGCGCGACAATGACATGCTCGCTGGGCCGTTCGGTGAGTACGTGTACGCGGCCGGCGCCGTCGGGGAGCTATTTCCCATCGTGGTCATCGCGGTGTTCCTGACCCAACGGGGCCATTTCGTGGCCCTGGCCTCGGTGGCAGCGGTCGGGGTACTCGCGCTCGCCCTGTCCGCCGTGCCCTGGCTAGCCCGGAGCAGCGCCGTCCGGCGGATCATCCGGGAAGGCCAGGACGCGACCGGGCAGATCACCCTGCGCTGGGCCGTGGTGCTGCTGTTCCTTCTGCTCGCGGCCGCGAGCCGGTTCGGCCTGGATGTGGTACTCGGCGCAATGCTCGCCGGCATGGTGCTGCGCAGCTGGACCCACCATCTCAACGTAGACACCAGCGGCCTTGAGAATAAGTTCGACGCCGTTGGCTATGGCATTTTCATTCCGATTTTTTTCATCTCCTCCGGAATGACCCTCGACGTAAAGGCGATCGGCCAGGATCCGCTGCGCCTGCTCGTCCTCTTCCTGCTGCTGCTGGTCGTCCGCGGCCTGCCCTCGCTGGCGATCTACCGGCGGGCCCTCGCGACCCGGCAGCGGGTAGAGATGGTGTTCATCACGGCGACCTCCCTGCCCCTGCTGATCGCGCTGGCCGAGATCGGTGAGCACGATGGGGTCATGCTGCCCGCCACCACCGCCGCCCTGGTCGGCGCGGGTGTGCTGTCGGTCCTGGTCTATCCCCTTATCGCGGTGGGGCTGCACCGGTCAGCACGGCTCAATCCCACCGATCTCGGGATTACCCCGGCCGAGGCGGCCGCCGGGACCGGCGCAGCAGAGATTCCCGGCCCGCCCGGCCAGGACGGCCAAGGGCTTTAGCCGCCGGGCACTGAATGCCTGGTCCGGCCACGGTCTGCGGCGTGAAATCTGGCCCCGCATTATCCGGACACGCCGCGCGCCTGCGTGACAGCGGGAGTTTTGCGCATTAGCGTCGCGAAACGGTCCAGGCGTATCACGGTCTTATTTCCGCTGGTCGGCTCGGCGGCACACGGAGCACCGGCTACGTTCACACGTCGTAGGTGGTGGCCCGTCGGCGAGCGGCCGTACGGGCAGGGGCAGGGGTGGGGGGGGGAATCATGCCCGAGCCAATTAAGAGTGGCCAGCGATACATGCCCGGGCTTGATGGGCTGCGGGCCCTCGCCGTGCTGGCCGTCATCGCATATCACCTGCACCTGGGCTGGGCTCCGGGCGGAATGCTCGGGGTAGGCGTGTTCTTCACCCTGAGCGGCTACCTCATCACCGACCTCCTCCTGGGCCAGCACGAGGCAACGGGGACGCTCCAACTGGCGGACTTCTGGCGCCGCCGGGCCCGGCGGCTACTACCGGCGCTGTTCGTCCTGCTGGCGGTCGTCGCAGCCTGGGTGACGCTGCTGGACAGGCCGCAGCTATCCGCGCTGCGCGGAATCATCGCCTCCGCCGTGGGCTATGTCACCAACTGGTGGCTGATCGCCCAGCACCGCTCTTATTTCGCCCAGTTCGGGCCGCCGTCACCGCTCGGCCATCTGTGGTCACTGGCGGTAGAGGAGCAGTTCTACCTGGTCTGGCCCTGGTTGCTGTGGCTGGGGCTGCGCTGGGCCCGCGGCAGGCCCGGCGCCCGCAGCAGGCTCGCGGCAGCGACCGCGCTGCTAGCGGCGCTTTCCGCGATCGAGATGGCCATGCTCTACCGGCCAGGCTACGACCCAACCCGAATTTACGATGGCAGCGATACCCGGGCCTTCGCGCTGCTGATCGGAGCCGCGCTGGCCTTCGTATGGCCCAGCCGCCACCTCCGTGGCGGCATCACGCGGGGGGCGCGCCGGATTCTGGACGGCGCGGGGGTCACCGGCCTCGCGGTCATCGTGGGGCTGATCTGCTGCACCAATGAGTATTCGGCGTTTCTCTACCGGGGTGGAATGGTCCTGCTTTCGGTGGCCACGGCCCTGGTGGTGGGCACGGCAGCGTCTCCGGCGAGCAGAATCGGCCGCGCCCTGGGCTGGGGACCGCTGCGTTGGCTCGGGGTCCGCTCATATGGCATCTACCTGTGGCACTACCCCATCATCGTGCTGACCACGCCCGCCAGCGGCCGGGATACGCTGGCCCGCGGTGCCTTGCAGGTAGCGGCCAGCATCGGTGTGGCGGAACTGTCGTGGCGGTACATCGAGGAACCTGTCCGCCGGGGAGCCATCGGCCGGTGCCTGGCCCGGGCACGTGCCGCGCGGTGGGACCTGCGGGCGGCAGGACGGCGGGTGTGGATTCCCGCCGCGGGCGCCGGGGTGGTGTGCGTCCTCGCCGGTGCGGGCCTGACCGGAGCCGTGCCGGTGAAATCGGCCGCGGCCAGCAATCCGCCGCACCCGGTCCCGAGTGGCGCACGGGCTGCGCCGCACCCGCCGGTCGCGCCCGCGGCCGCCAGCGGGCCGACCCGCTCGTCATGCCGGAGCGTCGTGCACATCGGGGACTCCACCTCCGATGGCCTCGTCTCACCCAACTACCTGCCTGACCCGCGGCAGCGTATCGCGGCACAGTACGCGCAGGTCGGCGTGACCAGACTGATCACCGAAATTTCAGGCGGCCGGTCGATCGTCGAAACCATCGACCAGCAGCAGAACGCGTACATCGTCGCGCAGCGACTCGTGGCAGCTGGCTACCGGGGCTGCTGGGTGCTTGCCCTCGGTACCAACGACACCGCCGACGTCTACGTGGGCTCGACGGTCAGCCAGGCGGCCCGAATCCAGCGGATGATGTCGGTGATCGGCAACCAGCCGGTCATGTGGGTGAACGTCAGGTCGCTGCTGACCAGCGGGCCATACGGGGAAAGCCAGATGCAGCTCTGGAACAGCGCTCTGCTCCGGGCCTGCGCGCGATACCCGGGCATGCGGGTCTACAACTGGGCCGCGGATGCGCAGAGCAGCTGGTTCATCGCCGACGGGATCCACTACACCTCAGCCGGCTACGCCGCCCGTGCGCATCTGATCGCCCGGGCGCTCGCGGCTGCCTTCCCAGCCCGCGGCCAGCGCGCTCGACCACGCCCGGGTTGCCTGATCTCTTAGCCTGGCCCGATCCGGCATGACCTCGGAGCCTGCGTCGGCGAGGGGGCATGTGCAGTGCGGTCATCGGCTTTCTTGGTCATGAGCGGGAGCGGGAGTGGAGGCGGGAGCGGGAGCGGGAGCGGAGGCGGGAGCGGGAGCGGGAGCGGAGGCGGGAGCGGGAGCGGGAGCGGAGGCGGGAGCGGAGGCGGGAGCGGAGGCGGGAGTGGGAGCGGAGGCGGGAGTGGAGGCGGGAGCGGAGGCGGGCCCGGCCAGGGCTCGGGCCAACGGCGCGCCGGCGCTCGCGGGCGGGACGTAGCGGCCACCGCGAAGCAGGGACGCGAACGCGGCCAGCACCGACAGGCCAGCGGCCACCGCGAAGACGACCGTCAGGCCGTGGTGGAACGGCGCGGAGATGAGGTCGGGGAAGAATTCGCGGCCGGTGAGGGCCCGCTGATGCTCGGCCGACAGCGATGACAGCGCATGGGCCGACGTCAGCAGATGCTCTACCGGGTTGACGCCCAGGACCGCCGCGAACAGCGACGAGACGGGGGGCAGCGAGCCGATCTGCTGGGCAAGGCTGTGCGCGACGCCTTGGCTCTGCAGGCCGCTGGTCAGCGTCTTCGGCAGGGTGCTGGCCAGACCGGCGATCATGAGCGAGAAGAAGACGCCGACCGACAGGGCCGTGCCCGAGTTCTGGAACGTCGAGCGCATGCCGGACGCCGCGCCGCGCTGCCTGGCCGGCACACTGCCCATGATGGAGGAGGAGTTGGGCGAGGCGAACATGCCGCTGCCGATCCCGTTCGCCGCGATGAGCAGCGCGAAGGCCCAGTACGGGAAGTCCACAGGCAGCAGCATCAGGCCGATGAAGCTGCCCCCGAAGACGACCATCCCCGCGGTGGCGATACCGCGGGAACCGAACTTGTCGGACAGGTACCCGGAGACCGGGCCAGAGACCAGGAAACCCGCGGTGAGCGGTAGCAGAAAGATGCCGGCCCACAGGGGCGTGTCGCTGTAGCTGTAGCCGTGCAACGGGAGCCAGATGCCCTGCAGCCAGATGATCAGCATGAACTGCAGGCCGCCGCGGGCGATGGAGACGGCCAGGCCCGCGAGGTTGCCGGCCGTGAAGGCCCGGATGCGGAACAGACTGAGCTGGAACATCGGCTCGGCGATCCTGGTCTCGACCACGCCGAACATCGTCAGCAGGGCCACGCCGCCGATCAGCCCGGCGAGCACCCAGGGGCTGGTCCAGCCCATGGTGTGGCCGCCGTAGGGCTGAATGCCGTAGGTGACGGCGACGAGGACGGCACTCAGGCCGACAGCGAAGGTGATGTTGCCCCACCAGTCGATCCGGGCGCGGTGCCGCTCCCCGTTGTCCCGGAGCCGGAGGTAGGCCCACACCGTGCCGTAGATGCCGACGGGCACGTTCACCCAGAACACCGCGCGCCAGTCGATGGCCGCGAGCAGGCCGCCCGCGACCAGCCCGACGAACATGCCGGCCAGGCCGGCGATCTGGTTGGTGCCCAGCGCGAAACCGCGCTGGTCGGCCGGGAAGGCGTCGGTCAGGATCGCGGCCGAGTTCGCCATCAGCATCGACCCGCCGACGGCCTGCAGAACCCGCCAGCCGATCAGCCACATCGCCCCCCGGCCGCCGTCGAACGGGTCGAACGACAGCAGGATCGAGGCGGCTGTGAACACGACGAAGCCGGCGTTGTAGATCCGGACCCGGCCGAACATGTCACCGAGGCGGCCGACGTTCACGACCAGCACGGCTTGGACGAGCCGGTATCCCATGATCATCCACAGCAGGTAGCTGATGCTGCCCGGCGCGAGCGGGTCGAGGTGGATGCCGCGGAAGATGGCCGGCAGCGCGATGATGACGATGGACCCGTCCAGGGTGGCCATGAACATGGCCGCGGTCGTATTGGCCAGTGCCACGTATTTGTAGCGATCGCTTTTCGCCGTCGCGCTGGGCGGAGTGGTCAAAGGTGCGCTCCTGGTTCTGGCCGGGCGTCCGCATTAGATGCTCTGCGCCAGCCGTTCGAGCAGTGGCGCGGCCGCCATCAGTTGCCCGATCTCCGCAGGTGAGAAACCCGCGGCGAGTGCCTTCGCCAGCCGTTCGGTCCGCGCGTTGCGCTTGTTGTGCACGAGTCGCCGCCCAGCGCCCGTGATCGACAGGACCACCCGCCGCCCGTCGTCCGGGTCGGGGTGCCGTTCGACCAGGCCACGCGCTTCCAGTGCGGCGAGGGTCGCTCCCATCGACTGCGGGCTGATCTGCTCCAGCTTGGCGAGCGCGCTCGAGGTGGCCGGGCCGCCGCGGTACAGCCGGGTCAGCGCCGCCGACTCCGGCAGCGTGAGCTCACCTTCGGCAGGCGGCTGGCGGAGCCGCCGCAGCAGCAGGCCGATGCTCTCCCGGAGCGCCGCTGCGACGTCGTTGACATCGAGGTCTTCGGACATACCTGAAGACTAAGCTGATAAGAACAGGCTTAGCAAATTGATAAGGCCAGACTTAAAAAATGGGCTCACGGCGAGAGAGGCGCGGGTGGGAGAAGCTGGCGCGGGCGGGAGAAGCTGGCGCGGGCGGGAGAAGCTGGCGCGGGCGGGAGAAGCTGGCGCGGGCGGCGCAGGCGCGGGCGGGAGAAGCTGGCGCGCGGGCGGGAGAAGCTGGCGCGTAGGGCAGACTGCTGGCGTGCGGGAAACGACGGTACGGCGGGTGAACTTCGGGTATTTCGTGCGGCCCGCGGAGGAGACCGGGACCGGCCAGCCGAGAGCGGATCCGTGCCTCGGCTATCTCATCGACCATTCGGACGGCCTGGTCCTGATCGACACTGGCATGGGCGCCCATCCCGAGATCGACGCCTGGTACCGGCCACGGCGGCGGGACCTGCCGGACGCGCTCGCGGGGGCCGGAGTGGCCCCCGGGGAAGTCGGGCTCGTGGTCAACTGTCACCTGCACTTCGACCATTGCAGCGGCAACCCCGCGCTGGCCGGACGGCCCATCTTCACCCAGCGCACGGAGCTGGAGACGGCCGCGACCGTACCGGACTACACCCTGCCGGAACTGGTCGACGCGGACGGCCTACGTTACGAGGTGCTGGACGGAGAAGCGGAGATCCTGGCCGGGGTGCACGTGATTCCGACCCCGGGGCACACCGTGGGGCATCAGTCCGTGATCGTCCGCCGCCGCGACGGGACGGTCGTGGTCGCGGGCCAGACGCACGACACGGCTAGCGGCTACTCTGCCGACGCCCTCGGCTGGCGGGCCCGGCGGGATGCCCACACCGGGAAGGATGGGCCGGTCCCGCCGGCTCCGGCCTGGATCGACCGGCTAGAGCAGTTCGACCCGGCCCGCGTCTGTTTCGCGCACGACCACGCCGTCTGGGAACCCTGACTCGCGGGCGCCCGGGCTGACCACGGGGCTCGGGCCGGAGAGTGGGCTGGGGCCGACCCCGGCACCGCTGGGCGGCGCGGAAAGCACGGGGCGTACCGGGGCCGCGGGCGGGGCCGCCAAAGACGGGGCCGCGGGCGGGGCCGCAGAAGACGAGGCCGCCAAAGACGGATCCGCGGGCGGGTCCGCAGAAGACGGGGCCGCGGCCGGGGCCGCGACGCTCGGAGCCCTTTTGACCTGAGGAACCGTATCCAGGATGATGCCGAAGTGCTCGCGGTAGGCCGACAGCAGGGCGTCGTCGCCAGTCAGCTGCTGCTCGGCGCGGGAACCGTTCTCGGTGATGATCAGGGTGCGGCCCGCGATGGAGACCCGGCCGTCCTTGGTCAACCGTGAGCAGATGATGTCCCGGGTGAAGTGAGAGTCCGGAGAGGTCGTCTGCCACCAGCAGGTGGGGATGAAGTCGGCGAGAGACCGTTCCTGCGGCTCGATCCGGTACTGCGGACTTCCGTCCTTGAGCACATCGACATCGCCGTCTCCGCTGTCCACGAGCAGGAACCGGCCGGCCGGGTCATTCTGCTCATGCCGGCTGTCGAACAGCAGCGGGTAGACGCTGTGGCTGCCGAACCCCACGTCGATGAGCCAGGGACCGCTCGCGTCGGACGCGCGCACCACCAGTGCCATGTGGTCCAGCGGGGGGCCAGCCTGGCCGTCGCCCCCATATACCCGCGCGGCGACGCGGCGGACCTCGGCACCCATGGCCTCCAGCAGGATGGCGAAGGCCCCGTTGAGCTCGTAGCAGAAGCCGCCGCGCCGCCGGGTCACGATCTTGTCCACCAGGACGTCTTCGGCCAGCAGGACCGGCTCGGACAGGTGAATGCTCAGGTTCTCGAACGGCACCCTCATCTGGTGAGCGCGGTGCAGCACGTGCAGGTTCACCGCGTCAGCCGTATGCGGTCGCGGCACAGCGAGGCGCCTGAAATAGGCTTCAAGGGTCGTTTCGTCCATCAGCCCCCTCCAGGCCACATGCCATTTGGGCGATGGCCCTGACGCGCCGATCATGACAGGGCACTCGTTTGTTCGTGTTATGTACGGTTGTTCGGTGAACGAAACAGGCTGGGAAGACCGAATTTCGGCGGCCTGGGCGGCATTTGATGAGCTCAGTGAGGCCGATTTCCTCGCCCAGATCGAGAAGCTGGCTGCTGAACTGCCGCACGCGACGGCCCGCGGGACGGCCGCGACGGCCCGCGGGACGGCCGCCGGGGCGGGCGAGCGGATCACTCCCATCCGGGTGACCGGTCCAGGACGTCACCGTCCTGCAGCGAGGGCATCAGCCGGGCCGCGGTCTCCAGCAGCGCCGCGTGCACGAACGCCTGCGGGATGTTGGCCCGCAGTTGCCGCTGGGCCACGTCGTACTCCTCGGTGAACAGGCCGCTCGTGCCGCAGCCGGACCGGGTCCGCTCGAAGCAGCGCAGCGCCTCGGTCCGCAGGCCCTGCTGGTGGCCGGCCAGGGCCAGGAAGAATCCGCACAGCATGAACGCGCCCTCGCTGGAGCCGAGCGGGGCCTCGTCGATCCGGTACCGGTAGACGAAGCCATCGTCGACGAGCCGGTCGTTCACCGTGGTAAGGGCGGCGACCGTCCGCGGGTCGTCCGCGGCGAGCGCGCCCCGGATCGGCGGGATCAGCAACGACGCGTCAATCCGGTCGTCGTCGGTGGCGCGCCGCCAGTATCCGGCCGGGCTCAGGCTGGACCTGGTGGTCTCGGCCAGGATCGAGTCGGCCAGCGCGAGCCACTCCCCCATCTCGGGCGGGGCTGCGAGCAGGGCCGCCGCGTTGCGCAGGCCGGCCATGCAGGTGAGCCGGGAGTGGGTCCAGACCCGGTTCTCGGTCTCCCAGATCCCGGCCTCGGGCTTGCCGTCGTGCTTGATGATGGCGTCCACGGCCACCCGGGCCGCGCGGGCCGCCTCGACCGGCAGCCGGTCCAGCCGGGCCGCGGCCGCGAACAGTTGGAGTGCCTCTCCGTAGCCATCCAGCTGGAACTGGTCCGTGACATGGTTGCCGACCACCACATCGGCACCCGGGTAGCCGGGCAGCGGCAGCCGCCGTTGCTGCGGGACCGGGCCGCCGGCCACCGTGTAGGCCGGCTTGAGCCGGTCACCGTCGGTCAGGATGCGCTCGGCCACGAAGCCGACCGCGGCGTCCATGAGCTCCGGGCGTGCGCCGTGCGCGGCCACAGCCTGCCCCGCGAAACACTGGTCCCGGATCCAGGCATAGCGGTAGTCGTAGTTCCGGCCCGCCTCGCTGCGCTCCGGCAGCGACGTGGTGGCGGCGGCGACCATCCCGCCGGCGCTGCTGGTCAGGCCGGACAGCACGGCGTAGGCGAGCTGGGCGTCGCGCGGGGCGACAGTATCGTCACACGGCGGCACCAATGTGTGCCAGTCACTCTCGGTCGCCTCCCACAGCCGGGCGGCGTCGAGCGGGCCCGTGCCCGGCGAGCCGGTCCTCAGCTCGAGAACCAGGTCGTGGAACTCCCCCGGGTCCACGTCGATCTCGAAGACGAGCGCCTCGCCGTTGCGGTGCCGGGCTCCCGCAGCCCCCGCCCAGCGCGCGTGCACATCCCCGCTGCGCATCGACCAGACGCCGTTGTTGCGCGAGACCTGCGTCATGGCCCGGCGCCCGAAATTGGCCCGCAGGTCCAAGGTGGCACGGACCCGCGCCTGGCCCCTCTTGGACTCGATGCGGCAAAGCATCACGGCCCGGTCGGGGGTAGCGGGCCGCGCCAGCGCCTGGCGGCATTCGACGACGGTGTGGCCGGTAATCCAGCGGCTCCGCCAGATCAGGCTGCGCGGCTCGTAGTACCCGCCCCACACGTGCCGGTCGTCGGCCGGGGCGATCTGAAAGTCGCCGCGCCCGCCGAGCAGGCTGGTGAACACGGCCGGTGAGTCCCACGACGGAAAGCACATCCAGGCGTAATGGCCCTGCGGTCCGATCAGCGCGCCGCGCTCACCGTCGGCGACGAATGCGTACTCGCGCAGCGCATGCGGAATGGCCACCTGATGGACGCCGGTCATGAAATACCTGCTGCCCCCGGTTCCGGGTGTTACCCCTGTGAGCTCGATCGCTTCCGGATGGGGCCCGCCCGCCGCCAGCGAGCAGCCCGGACGGCGGGAGCGGCGCAGCCGGGCTGTTTGCCGGTCACGGCGGCGAGAGCTCACCGCGGGCCGCCGGGCCGTCTGCCGGTCACGGCGGCGCGAGCTCACCGCGGGCCGGGCGAATCGCCCGCAGTACCCATAGTTCACGTGTTTTTGTTGCTCCCCACTTATTGAAATGATGCGGGCCGCTGTCAGGCTCTCCATGGCGTTGGCCCGCTTTTTTCAGGAGCTTTGGTAATATTCCGTCCCAGCAGGGCACTGTCGGCTATCGGCCGGAGGTCTGATGAGCACTGGCGGTTCGCCTGACGACGCTCCAAAGCTCGGTCTCTCTGCCCGCGAGACTGAGATCATGTCCCTTATCGCGAGCGGTCACACGAACGGCGAGATTGCCTCCCGGCTTTTCCTGGCTGAGAAGACCGTGAAGAATCACGTGAACCGGATCTACGCCAAGCTGCACGTCGCCTCCCGGGACGCGGCCATCACGCACTGGCGAGACGGCCGGCAGAGCGTCGGCTAGTGCTGACGTCCCACCCGGCGCCCGCCCGGTAACCCGGATGACGGCTGAGCCCGCGGCGCCGCCGCCCGGGCACCTCGGCCGGACTCGCTAGGCCGGTCGCAAGCGCCTCGCCGTGACCCGCCACGGTCCCCGCCGGCAGTACCGGCCGCTCACCCGGGCCGTTGACCCCAGTTCGCCAGGCCGGTAACGGGCGCCTCGCCGTAGGCTGTGG
>CAVZKY010000071.1:0-20031 GCA_963775825.1 uncultured Actinomycetes bacterium | reverse complement strand
CGTCTGACGTTAGCGGCACCGGGGACGGGCAAGCATGGCGGGCTATCCGGTCCGCTCCGGCGCCGCGGTTAGCCCGCCGTCACGACGGCGGCAGATCGACGTCCGCCTCTGGGCGGAGCAGCGCGGCCACCCGGTCGGCGTATCCGGGCTCCCAGGTCGCATCAAGTTCGGCCAGAATGCGCTCTTCGTCCGGGCGAAGCGGCGCCGGGCCGCCGCGGGCCGTCGCCGCGAAGAGCGCCACCGCCAAGAGCGCCACCGCGAGGAGCGTCCTGGCGAGGCTTGCTGCCGCGAGGGGAACTTCCGCGGGGGAACCGGGCCGGACAGCCGGACACAACGATGCCGCCGCCGCGCCAGCGAGGTGATCAGCACGGCCACTACCGCGATGGCGATTACTCCTGGGATCATCCACAGCCCCCCTGTGCCGGTCCAGTTAGGTTACGCACGGCTAAACCATGCCACGCCCGGAACCTTAGGTAAATGGTTTATGACGGAGAGTGCCGAACTGTTCGGGGCAATCCGGTCGACCGCGAAGGGCCGGCCGCCCGCCGCTGACAGCGGCCGCCGGCCTCTACGTCGCTACCGGGCAGGCACCGGGCCTGCACGTCGTAGTACGGCTCGAGCCTCCGGCCGCGGTGACGGCACGGTTACTCGCCGACCCGGGATCTGGCTGGCGATCCTCCCGATGCGAACGTGATGCACAGCCAATGTACTGACCGCCCAGGGTGCGTATGCCCAAGAGACCGCCATCATCGAACCATTTCCTCTTTCATCCCATTTAACCGAGAAAGGCCCGGGCAAATCTCAGTGGACCGCGCAAGATGAAACCATTCTGCGAAACCGTGCCTGTAATACCTGCCAAACCAGGGCTAGTGGCAACGGTTCACATATGCCGTTCAAAGCATCTCAAGTGCCATAGTGCCCTGAATCATAGGAGTTGACAGGCAGGTAAACAGGGAGCAGCATACGTACCCGCTGGGATTTCATCTGCTGCGAGTTCTGTTTGGCTTTGCCCCACCGTGCGGGCTAAGTCTGGCGATTGAAATTCCCAACAGACCGACCCACTAGTTAGAAGGGGAACAAATGGGTACCCAGCTAAGGCAATGGGCCATCCGGCTCCTCGCCGCTGTCGCGCTGCCGGTCATGCTGACGCTCGGCCTCGGCGTCGCAGCGAACGCGCAACCCGTGCTGGCTTCGCACGTGACGAGCAGCACGAGGCACCCCATCAACCACCGGGACTGGGAGGTATACGGGCCTTTCCCTAGGCTCCGCGAATGCCTTCATGCCGAGCGAGTGTTCCGCGGTCGTGACTCGCACTGCGCGAGCGAATACCGACCTCACCACATGGACCTCGTGTGGTACCTGTATGTGCAGCGCGGGCGGATGTATCCGCGACCTGTGAGAAAGCAGATGTAGATCCAGCCGAACGTGAGTGGGGTCGGTGCGCCGTCACACCTTGTGCGCCGCCCCCACTCGCCTTCTTACTACGACGCTGCCACCTGTCAGCTTGCCTGGCTGAAACAAAAGTACCGGCATTTAAAGATGTACCTATCGAAGTCCCCCGGATTGTGCGCTTGGCCTGACCGCGAAGAGTCCACCCGCGCCGCTGTCGAGGCCGACACCGCCGGAACGGAACAGGGGCGGAACAGGGCACTCGGCCCATGATTCCGCCCCTGCTCAGCGTCCGTAAACGGGTCACACGTCGTAGTACAGCTCGAACTCGTACGGGTGCGGGCGGAGCCGCAGCGGGTCGATCTCGTTGCTGCGCTTGTAGTCGAGCCAGGTCTCCACCAGGTCCTCGGTGAACACGCCGCCCTCGGTGAGGTAGGCGTGGTCAGCCTCGAGGGTGTCGAGCACCGCCTCCAGCGAGCCCGGCACCTGCGGGATAGCCAGCGCCTCGTCCGGCGGCAGCTCGTACAGGTCCTTGTCCACCGGCTCCGGCGGCTCGACCTTGTTCTTGATGCCGTCCAGGCCGGCCATCAGCATCGCCGGGAACGCCAGGTACGGGTTGGCCGACGGGTCCGGCACGCGGAACTCGATCCGCTTGGCCTTGGGGTTCGTCCCGGTAATCGGGATCCGCACGCACGCCGAACGGTTCCGCTGCGAGTACACCAGGTTGACCGGCGCCTCGAAGCCGGGCACCAGGCGGTGGTAGGAGTTCAGCGTCGGGTTGGTGAACGCGAGCAGCGACGGCGCGTGCTTCAGCAGGCCGCCGATGTAGTGCCGGCCTATGTCCGAGAGCCCGGCGTACCCCACCTCGTCGTAGAAGAGCGGGGACCCCTCCTTCCAGATGCTCTGGTGGCAGTGCATGCCCGAGCCGTTGTCCCCGAAGACCGGCTTGGGCATGAACGTCACGGTCTTGCCGTTCTTGTCCGCCACGCTCTTGATGATGTACTTGAACAGCATCAGCCGGTCGGCCGTGTTCAGCAGCGAGCCGAAGCGCATGTTGATCTCGGCTTGGCCGGGGCTGCCCACCTCGTGGTGCTGCATCTCGACCTGGATGCCCGCCTCGATCAGGGCGCGCGTCATCTCCGAGCGGAGGTCGGTGTAGTGGTCGATCGGCGGAACCGGGAAGTAGCCGCCCTTGTACGGGGGCCGGTGCCCGAGGTTGTTGCCGCCGTCTTCGATTCCGGTGTTCCAGGCGCCCTCGATCGAGTCGATGTAGTAGTACCCGTGATCCGGCGCCGTCTCGAACCGCGCTGAGTCGAAGATGTAGAACTCCGCCTCCGGGCCGAAGAACGCGGTGTCGCCGATGCCCGTGCTCTTCAGGTACTCCTCGGCCTTGCGGGCGATGTTCCGCGGGTCACGGGAGTAGGGCTCGTGGGTCAGCGGATCGTGCACGAAGAACGTGAGGTTCAGGGTCTTGTAGGTCCGGAACGGGTCCAGCACGGCGCTGGTCGGGTCGGGAAGGAGGAGCATGTCCGACTCGTGGATCGCCTGGAAGCCGCGGATCGACGAACCGTCAAACATCAGGCCGTTGGTGAACACGTCCTCGTCGAAGACCTCGACCGGCACGGTGAAATGCTGCATCGTCCCCGGCAGGTCACAGAACCTGACATCAATAAACTGGACACCCTCGTCCGCGATAAACTGCAACACCTCGTCGGCGTTTGAAAACATTAACCCTCCCTGGCCGGGCACACATATCCGTATTCATCGGCACGCTTTAGGCGCGCGCGCCTTGGACGCTAGACGTTGGCAATTTCCGCCCCGTGTCCCGTGTGTTTCGCACATGTTACGCATGTAGCGGAGGTCTTGCTCAGTGGTTGGGCAGGCGGCTGGCCGGGGTCCGGCCCCGGCTCGTGCGGGCGGGGGATACCGTGGTGGTGTGGCCGATGAACAAGTCATCAGTCCCGGCCCGGCCGGGGCGTCTCAGGCAGCGGGCGAACCCGTGGTTTCGAGCTACCCGGGCGAGAAGTTCGGCCTACCCGAAAGCGGCCCGCGTTCGGTATCCGGGATGGGGCGCCGGCTTGGCGCCCTGCTCATCGACTGGCTTCTGTGCGTCTTCATCGCGACCGCGCTGCTCCATTCGCAGTACTGGGCGCTGGCCCTCTTCGCCGCGGAGGTCTACATACTGACCGTGCTGACCGGGACCACGATCGGCAAGCGGACGTTCGGCATCCGGGTGGCCCGGCTGGACGGCCGGCCGGTGGGCGCCGGCTGGGGCCTGGTCCGGACGGTGCTGCTGCTCTGCGTGGTGCCGCCGCTCATCATCGACCGGGACCGCCGCGGCCTGCACGACAAAGCGGCCAACACGATCGTGCTGCGGGCGTGACCTGGCGCCTGCGGGTGTGACCTGGGCGCCTGCGCAGCGGGCACTCCTCCGCGTGATCGGGTGCCCGCTCATCGGGCGCCGCGCGTGATCGGCCCGCCGGCGCCGTCGGGCCCCGGCGTGATCGGGTGCCCGCTCAGCGGGCTCGCGGGCGCGGCATCTTGGGCTGCCGGCCGCCGCGTGGCATCGGGCCCTTCGGGGCCTGCAGCGTCTGGGGGAGCGCCTTGAGCCGGAAGTTGAGGTCGGCGACCTCGGTGCCCTTGAGGTCGCGCGGCAGCTTCATGATCTTGCGCTGCAGCTTGCGCAGCGGGATCTGGCCCGGCCCGTCCCCGACCTGGTAGTCGTGGATCGGCACGTCAAAGGCGACCCGGGCGACCCGCTTCTTCTCCGCGGCGAGCAGGCCGGACAGCCGGTTCGGTGAGCCCTCGCCGACCAGCACGACGCCAGGCCGCCCGACGGCGCGGTGCACCACGTCCATGTTCCGGTTGGCGGCGATGGCCGGGGTGACCGTCCAGTTACCCCGCATACTCTGCAGGACCGCCGCGGCCGCGCCCGGCTGCCCCTCGATCGTCGAGTACTGCGCGGTCTGCGCGAACCGCCCGAAGAGCAGCACGGACGTCAGGATGCCGCCCAGCACGCCGAGCGGGATCAGGAATCCGGCCAGCCCGGTGAGCAGCCCGACGATGATGAGCACGACCAACACCGCCACGCCGCTGCCGATCACGATCGGCAGCGCCCTCGGGTTGGCCTTGTGCACCAGGCCGGCCACCATGCGCACCTGCCGGATACGACCGGGCGTAGCCTCGTCGTCCGCGTTCTTCTGCTTCGCCATGCACGGCAGGATATGGGTTCCTGAGCGTTAGTGGAAAACCGCCTCAGCCCCTGCCCGCCCGACCTGCGTCGAGGCGTTCGCCACCAGCCCAGCGAACTGGGGCCTTAGGCCCCGGCGAGCGGCCGGTGTGTCGGCGAGTACCACCGCGCGGGCGCGGAGCGCAGCGGGGGGTTCCGGGGGGTCGCCCCCCGGGCTAACACTGTCAGCGCGATTTTGCCGCGGGTGTGGCCGGTCATGGCCGCCCGGTGCGCCGCCGCGACCTCGGTGAGCGGGAACGTCTGGCTGACGATCACCCGGAGAAGCTTGACCCGGGCGAGCTTCACCAGTTCCAGGCGGGCGGCCTGCCGGATCTCGGTGCCGGGGTCGGCGCCTGGTGCGCCGCCGATCACCTTGATGCCCAGTTCCAGCCCGCGAGCGAACGCGGCGATGGTGACGATCCGGCTACGATCAGCGACGAGCTCCAGCGAGACGTCGATGGCCTCGTCGGTGCCGACCGTGTCCACAGCCGCATCGACGCCCTGCGGGGCCGCCGCCCGGACGCGTTCCGCCAGCCCATTTCCATAGCTGACCGGGACGGCGCCGAGTTCGTGGAGGAGGTCGTGGTTAGCGGGGCTGGCGGTGGCGACGACGCGCGCACCGCGATCGGCGGCCAGCTGGATGGCCATGACCCCGACTCCGCCGGCGCCGCCATGGACGAGCACCGTGTCGCCTTCAGCCGCGCCGGTGACGGCCAGGGCGTGCCAGGCGGTCGCGCCGGTCAGCATCAGCCCCGCGGCCTGGGGCCAGTCCAGCTCGGCGGGCCGGGGCACCTGGGCCTGCGCCGGGACGAGGAGTTCGGCAGCGTATGCGCCGGGCGCCCGGTAAGCGATAACCTCGTCGCCCACGGCGAGAGGCCCGGCCGGCCCGGCCGCGTCCGGCCCGATGGCGGTCACCACGCCAGCGGCCTCAGAGCCGAGCCGGAGCGGCAGCCGGGAGGGGTCCCGGCCGAAGGCGCCGCTGTAGGACTTGTAATCGATCGGGTTGACCCCGATGGCGCGGACCGCGATGCGAGCCTCGCCGGGACCGGGCTCGCCGACGGTCTCGTCGGCGACGGTCAGGACTTCAGGGCCACCGTAAGCGGTAGCCAGCACGACAAGTGACATGGCCACCTCCCAGCCCCCTTGGCGCTTGGGGCTAATCCGGCAGGGTGCTGGGAGCACGCGCCGTCAGACGATGGCGGCTCGGCGCTCCGCCGCCTGGCGGTAGAGGCGGCCGGCCCGGTAGGACGAGCGGACCAGCGGCCCGGACATCACCCCGGTGAAGCCCATCTGCAGGGCCTCTTCGCGCAGTTCCACGAACTCCTCGGGCTTGACCCAGCGCTCGACCGGATGATGCCGCGGCGTCGGCCGCAGGTACTGCGTGATCGTCAGCAGGTCACAGCCGACCGCGTGCAGGCCGGCCATCGCCGCGCTGATCTCGTCGCGTTCCTCGCCCAGGCCCAGGATCAGGTTCAACTTGGTCACCAGCCCGGCCGCCCGGGCGGCGGCCAGCACGTCCAGCGACCGCTCGTACCGGAACCCCGGCCGGATGGCACGGAAGATCCGCGGCACGGTCTCGATGTTGTGCGCCAGCACCTCAGGCCGCGCACTGAACACCTCCGCCAGCCGCCCCGGCTCGGCGTTGAAGTCCGGGATCAGCAGCTCCACCCCGCAGCCCGGCACCACCGCGTGGATCTCCCGCGCCGTCTGCGCGTACAGCCACGCCCCGCCGTCACCCAGATCATCCCGCGCGACCCCGGTGACCGTCGCATACGCCAGCCCCATCGTGGCCACCGACCCGGCCACCCGGCGCGGCTCACCGGTGTCCAGCGGCTGCGGCCGGCCCGTGCCGATCTGGCAGAAATCACAGCGCCGGGTGCACTGATCCCCGCCGATCAGGAACGTCGCCTCCCGGTCTTCCCAGCACTCAAAGATGTTCGGGCAGCCCGCCTCCTCACACACCGTATGCAGGCCCTCACGGCGCACCAGGTTCTTCAGCTCCGTGTACTCGGGCCCGGTCCGCAGCCGGGTCTTGATCCACGGAGGCTTCTTCTCAATCGGGACCTGGCTGTTACGCGCCTCAAGCCGCAGCATCCGCCGCCCCTCAGGTACCACTACCACCCACCCAGCCTACGTTCCGCGCGTCCCTGCCCCGCCACCGCGCTGCGTTCGAGCTTGCGCAGCGTCAGGGTGAGCATGCGCTGGGAGGGTTTGCGACAGTCTGGCTGTAGCGCGCCTCGATGACCAGGCGCCGGCCAACCGCTCTAACCTTCCGCTCACCAGCCGAACGGAGCCCGCCGTGACCGAATACCGTGCCTCGCTGGACGCCGCCGTCAGCTTCAGCAACGGCGGTGACCTGACCGTCCACGGATTCCGGGTAGATCTCCCGTCACCCGATGCCGGCGAGGCCGAGATCGCGGCCCTATTCGTCGCCTCGCTCGGCCTGCTGATGACAAACTCGGTCGAGCTCAGCAACGTGCACGTCCTCGCTGAACCACACAAGGGAACGCGCGGAGGCCCCTCAGATCTCCGCTTGGGCCCAGCGACCACGACCGGACGGTTCGTCGAACTCAGCCATGTCATCCGAGCCGGCCTGAGTACCTACCCGGGCCTTCCCGCGCCGACCATCACCCCCTACCTGACCAGGCAAGCATCGCGTCAGCACTACGCTCCGGGCACCGAGTTCGCCATCGACCAGCTCACCCTGGTCGGCAATACCGGCACCTACCTCGACGCTCCCTACCACCGCTACCCCGACGGTGCCGACCTCAGCGCCATCAGCCTGGAGCAAACCGTCGGCCTGCCAGCAGTGGTCGTGCGGGTGACCGGCGCCCCGCGGCACGGGATCGACGTCGGCGCACTGGCCGCCCTGGATGTCCAGGGCACCGCGGTCCTCCTCCACACCGGCGACGACGCCCGATTCGGCACACCGGCCTACTCCGAGAACCGGCACTTCCTCACCCGGGCCGGCGCTACCTGGCTCGCCGGCCACCGTGCGGCGCTCGTCGGCATCGATGCGCTCAACATCGACGACACCGCCGACGCTGAACGCCCCGCACACACGCTGCTGCTTGGCGCCGGCATCCCGGTCGTCGAAAACCTGACCGGCCTTGACCAGCTACCACCAACCGGCGCCCACTTCACCGCCGTGCCCCTGCGTATCGAAGCAACCGGCACAATTCCCGTGCGTGCCTTCGCCCGACTACCCGGGTAACCACCGCGAGCACCAACGTCGAGGCGGGGAGCCATAATGTGACCGTGCCCGAAGAGCCGGCCCTCACCGTCACCTTCGCCGGCAGCGGTGATGCCTTCGGCAGCGGTGGCCGTTTCCAGGCCTGTATTCATCTGCGAGGCCCCGGCGGGCTCGGCCCGGTGCTCCTTGACTGCGGCGCCACCGCGCTCAGCGCCCTCAAACGCCTCGGGCTCGACCCCGGCGAGGTCGCGGCCGTATTTGTCTCCCACCTCCACGGCGACCACTTCGGGGGCCTGCCCTTCCTCATCCTCGACGGCCAGTTCTCCCGGCGCACCAGGCCCCTCGTCGTTGCCGGGCCGCCAGGCATCGCCCGCCGCCTGGCCGACGCCATGGAGTGCATGTTTCCCGGCTCGTCAACGGCTCCCCGCCGGTTCGGCATCGACACGGTCGAACTGGAGCCCGGGGCCGCCAGCATCGTGTCCGGGGTGATGGTCAGCGCCTGGGAGGGCGACCACCCCAGTGGCGCCCCGGCCCTCGTCCTCCGCCTGGACCTAACCGGGAAGACGGTCGCCTACACCGGCGACACCGCCTGGACGAACGCACTCGTCAATGCCGCCACGGATGTCGATCTGCTCATCGCCGAGGCCTACTACCGGGACAAAAACATCCCGTACCACCTCCGTCTCGCCGACCTCGACGCCCATCGGGACCGGCTCACCGCCAAGCGCATCATCGTCACCCACATGTCCGCCGACGTACTCGAGCACCAGGACGAGGTCTCCTTCGTTCCTGCCTACGACGGACTCGTGATCAACCTGTGAGAGGCAGCGGAGCAGCGCAGCCAACCGCCATAGCGGCTCCCAGAACGACGCTGAGACGGACGGGTCGGTGCTGGCGTTGCCGCCGCTTGGCATCAGACACCCGCACCGGAGTGGTGGCGCCATCACCCAGGTAAGAGGGGAGGAGGCTGAATGGGAAAAAGGATTCCCAGCTCGTCAGCTAGTAATCGAACAGAAGATCCAACTCTGACTGGCTCTCTATTACGGTAGGCTACGCAGCGAGGAAGGAATACCCGGGCACCGTCGGGGTCGAGCGCCGCCGCACTCGTCCCCGGTCGCGTCAACCGGCACGGAAAGAACAACAACCGAGCGGACCTAGCGCCAGCGGCGACGCCACCGCCGGCTCGGCCGCCTGACACCCATCGAATACGAGACAATCTAACCAGGCCGCACACGCCGCCTGGACCACTCAACCCCCGAGTCAACTAAGACGGGGTCAGTCCCGTTCGCTCACGCGCTCCTCCAGAAGGTTGACAGGTGGTCGTTTGAAAGGCCCCAAAGTGGGCGGCCGGGAGGTGCAGGAGAGGCCGCCGCCCGGTCAGCGTTGGCTCTGGCCGACCTCGATCAGGTGGCCGTCGGGGTCGCGCAGGTAGCAGCGAATCTCTGCGCCGCGGTCGATGGGCTCGGTGAGGAAGTGCCCGCCTTTCGCCGACCAGTCGGCGTAGACGGCAGCGATGTCGGCCACTCGGATGTTGAGGAACGCGCTCACCCGGTCTGGATCAGTCGGGGCCTGGAGCACGACGGACGGCTTGTCGTCAGTCGGGCCACCGCCGGTGTTGATGATGATCCAGCTGTTAGCGAGTGCGACGATTGAGGGCTCACCGTCCATAATTGCCTCGCCACCGAGCACGTCGGTGTAGAAGGCTCGTGAGCGGGCGACATCGTTTGCGACGATGAATTGGGTGAGGACTATGCCCTCAGTGGGTGCAGGGAAATCTGCCATGGGTTTGGTCCTTTCGAGTTGATGAGGGCGCGAGCGTTGCCGCACCGGCTGTGCTGGCGATAGCCGGCTGGGGCCGCTTCAGTTGTGGATGCGCAGTTCGCGTTCGGTCTGCTCGTACACCCGGTCCTGAGCGTCATGGTCACGAGACTTCTTGGATGACGTCTTGAGCTTGGCCGAGCTGTAGTAGCCGCCGGTGGCGGTGGCGAGGCTGGGATCGGCCATCAGCCGGACACAGCCGCGCGAGCCCTTCCTCGGCGGCCCGACGAAGGGATTGGTCAACGCCTGAATCGTTTTGAACGGCCCGCCGGCCTTGCTGCCGAGACTGGTTTTGACCGCGCCCGGGCTGACTGCGTTGAACGTCAGGCCGTCGCCCTCATGGCGGCGAGCTTGGGCGTAGGTGTACATCAGGGCCAGCAGTTTGGCATCGGCGTAGGCCTGGATCTGCTTGTACTTACCCGGGTAGCTCCAGTCGGTGATCGGCTTGCCCCGCGACTCAATCAGGGCGGTCATGTTGACCACCCGCGAGGGCGCGACGACATCATCAGCGCCCTTCCGGAGCAGGTCGAGCAGCCCGTCAGTGAGCGCCGCCAGCGCGACGTGATTGATGGCGATGGTCCGCTCGTACCCGTCGGGTGACAGTGCCTTGCTGGAAAACGCGGCGCCCGCGTTGTTGACCAGTCCGTTGAGTCCCTTCGGCGCTGCCTCGTGAACAGCGTCGACGAGTTCCCGAACACCCGCCAGAGATCCGAGGTCTCCTGCTACGGGCAGGTACCGGCCCTTGCCGTTGCCGTTGCCTTTTGACCAGTAGGTCGACGGCGCGTTGGGCGTCGTCGGCACGGCGGGCGTGCACCAGCACAGTCGCCCCACTATTCCCAATGCCTTGGGCGGTTTCGTGGCCGATACCGCCCTTGGCGCCAGTGACTAGCACGGTCTGACCGTCCAGCCGACCCGCGAACTGGGCGTCGAACTTGCTCATACGCTTCTCCCATCGGGTAAGTCCCGCATGCCAGGGCACTTCGAGGGCGTCGTCTCGCGAGCGGCCCGTACGGCGGTCATCCCGCCGCCGGCCGGCAGGGCCGCTCCGGTGAACGTCGCTGTGCTGCGACTGGTGCTACGTCGCCACCCGGCCCCCGTCGACCGCGAGAGTGACGCCGTGGACGAAGCTGGCGTCATCACTTGCGAGGAAGACGATCGCCGCAGCAAGTTCCGCGGGCTGAGCCACGCGGCCTGCCGGCGCCAGTGCCGCGAGCTGGTTCACCATCTCGTCGGGCATGGCTTCCATCATCGCGGTGCGCGTCGGGCCGGGGGCGACGGCGTTGACCCGGACGCCACGAGCGCCGTATTCGGCGGCCCAGGCCTTAGTGAACAGTTCGAGAGCCGCCCGGCTGGCGCCGTACATAGCCATGCCAGCCTGTCCGAAGCTCGCGACCATCGTGCTGACGTTGACGATCGAACCCCATCCGCGTTCAGCCATGGCTGGCGCCAGTGACGCGACGAGGAAGAACGGGACCTTGACGTTCAGTGCGAAGGTCTCGTCGAACTCTGCTTCGGTGGCTGCGTTGCTTGGTCCGAGCAAGGCGACGCCGGCGTTGTTGATGAGGATGTCGACGTGGCCGTCGCCCGCCTCGGTGGCCCACTGGACCAGGTTCCGGGCCGATTCGAGGTCGCTCAACGTAGTGAGCCGGAACGTTGCGCTGCCTCCGCTGCCTTCGATCTCGGCGACCACGTTTTTGGCTCGTTGTTCATTGCGTCCGACTACCAGTACGTGAGCGCCGCGGGCGGCCAGGGCGACGGCCGTGGCCCTGCCGATCCCGCTCGTCGAGCCCGTTACCAGAGCTGTCTTGCCCTTTAGGTCAGTCATGCGATGAGTCGTCCTCTCGCTCCAAAATGGGTTGCACGACTCACTCTGGCGGTTCGGTACTGGGTTGTCAAACTCAGAATCTTGCTAACATTGGTGCATGGTCGACGAGACGAGTGACCGGCCGAGGCTCACCTCCAAGGGAGCACGCACCCGGGCACGAATAGTGGAGAAGGCCGCCGCCCTGATCCATGAGCGCGGGGTGGCGGGCACCACCTTGGAAGATGTCAAGGTGGCGGCGGAAGTCAGCGGCTCTCAGATGTATCACTACTTCCCCGACAAGAACGAGCTCGTGCAGGCGGTCATCGATTACCAAGCCGACACCATCGTCAATCACCAGGGGCACGTGCTCAGCAGCGCGAACGGAGTCGAAGCCTGGCGGAACATGGTGATCACCGCAGCGAAGCTCACCAAAGCAAAGGGGGGCTGCCCACTCGGCTCGCTCGGTGGTCAACTCGCCGAGAGTGACCCCGAGGCCCGAGCGCTCATCGCGGCAGGGTTCGATCAGTGGGCAGCCGCCATCGGCGATGCACTCACAGCCCTTCATGCCGACGGGAAACTCCCGTCCGGCATCGACCCGGACGACCTCGCCACTACTCTGCTCGCCACGCTCCAAGGAGGACTTCTACTCGCCCAGGTACATCGGAGTGCCCGCCCGTTCGAAACTGCGGTCGACACCCTCCTCGCCCTTGCCATCGGCAGGTGAGCCCAAGCCAGGTTCGTTCACAGCCATCGCCGAGGCCGGCTTAAGGCTCTTGGATGATGCACGTGCTTCCACACGATGCGCTTGCGGACCCGCTGCCGTTCGCAGAGCACGGTAGGCCGCCAGACTGGCCGTGCCCGGCGACGCGCCGAGCAGGTAGGTGATGATCGCCGCCAGGGCGGCTGGACTCGATGAGGGCCCAGGAGCTGGTTCGTAGTACCAACGGGTGTGCCCGCTGCTGCCCAGCGCCACGAACGACTTCCCGCCCATCACGCCCAGGATGGTGAGCTGGCAGGTGTCCCGGTGACGGATACCTCGACGCCCAGCCCGGCGGCGGCCAGGCGCCGGGCCAGCGTCTGGGCTGGCGTGCCATCATCGCTGCTGGGCGGGTCCGTGAGGTGTTCTGCTGCCTGGGTCATCGGCTCGCCTTCCAGATGGCTACCGTCACCGTATCATGGCGTATCACGGTGTGACCTGATAGACCCGGGCACGTCCCGATCATGCAGGGTCTTCTACGCTGCTCAGATGCCTGTTGATCATGGTTCGCCGGTGCCGCCGTACCGCCAGGTGGCCAACGAGCTGCGCAGCCGGATCGAATCCGGAGACCTGCCGCCGGGCGCACGCGTGCCATCGATCACGACCCTGATGCAGGAGTACGGCATCGCCCGGAACACCGCCCGGCACGCGCTGGCGGTCCTGGCCGAGGACGGCCTGATCGAGATAACCCCCGGCTGGGGATCATTCGTCAAGCCAAAAAGCTAGACAAGCGGCTCGACCAGATCGAGACCGCCCAGCAAGCATTGATCACCGAACTGGAAACGCCCGCCGACCCAAACGACCCCGCCGCCCAAGCCCTCCGCGAGCGGATCCGTAACCGGTACCGCGAGCTCCACGGCGAACGCGCCACCCTCGAAACCCAGCGCGACCAGCTCGACACCGCCGCCACCGACGTCAGCGACCCCGCCCTGCTGGACGAACTGCCCATCCTGGGAGACATCCTCACCGGCGCCCCCGCCGGACTAACCGAGCAGCTCTTCGAGGCCTTCCACGTCCAGGCCGTCTACAGCAAAGAACTGCACCAGGTCACCATCCACGTCACCATCACCGACGCCACCCCCCAGGCCATTGCCCAGCTCCTGGCCGACCCCCGCATCACCAGCGCCGCCCAGCCAGCAGGCACCCCCGCACGCACCGGCCAGGCCTTTTCCCATTCAGAAGCCCCCCAGAGAGGGTGGGTGATGGCGCCACCACTCCGGTTCTGGAACTGGCGATGGCGCCATTAGCCAGGTAGCCGCACCCTGCCCAGCGGGGGCGAAGGCTCATTCAGACGTGGCGGGCGCGGGCCGGGCGGCGGTCACTACCTGGTCGCGCTCGGTTCGGATCGCGGCGGTGAGCGTCGGCAGGTCGAAGGCCCCGTAGTGCCGCTGGCCGTTGATGAAGAACGTGGGCGTCCCGGACACACCGGACAGGTCGGCGGACTCGAGGTCCTGCGCCACCCGGGTGGAGTACACGTGGTTGCGCAGGTCGTCACGGAACCGGTTCAGGTCGAGGCCCAGCTTGGTCGCGTAGCCGATGAGGTGGACGAGCCGCAGCTCGTCCTGGTGCCGCAGCAGCATGTCGTGCATCGGCCAGAACGCACCCTGCGCGCCGGCCGCCTCGGCCGCCTCCGCCGCGAGCTGGGCGTTCGGGTGCACGTCGGTCAGCGGCAGGTGGCGCCAGACATAGCGGATCGTGGCGTCGGTCAGGATGTCCCGGACCACGGGCTCGGCCTGGCCGCAGTAGGGGCATTCGAAGTCACCGAACTCGATCACGGTGATATCCGCGTGCCGCGGCCCGCGGATGTGATCGCGGTCCGGGTCTACCGCAGGAATCAGGTCCTGGATGAGCCGGGTGTCGCCGAACATGGCCCGGGCCCGCCGGTCCGGCGGCAGCAGGCGGACCACGCGCAGCACGACCCAGGTCGCGACGGCGGCGGCGAACGCGGCCGACAGCGCGCCCAGCTTGGCTTCGGCCAGCTCGGCGCCCTGGAACGCGCGAGCGGCGATGAGCAGGGCGACGGTGAAGCCGATGCCGGCGATGGTGCCGCTGCCGATCACCGCGGCGATCCCGATCGGCGGCCGGATCCGCCCGTGGCTCAGCCGGGTCACCGCCCAGGAGGCGCCGATCACCGCGACCGGCTTGCCCACCACGTAGCCGACCAGCACGCCCAGCGTGACCGGCGCCGTGTAGGCGCGGGCCAGGAACCCGCCGTTCAGCACGATGCCCGCGTTGGCCAGCGCGAACAACGGGACGATCACGTAGCTGGTCCACGGGTGGTAGAACGCCTGCAACCGCTCGTTCGGCGACAGCACGCCCACCAGGCCGGCCTGCGCCGACCGCGCCAGCTCGGGGGTGGGCTGTTCGCGGAAAAGGCGCACCCGCCCGGTCGCGTCCTCCAGCTCCCCGCGGGCCGGCGTGTACGCGGGCGCGGCCAGCCCGATGGCCAGCCCGGCGGCGACCGGGTCGACCCCGCTGGACCGCAGCGCGGCCCACACGATGATGCTGAGGACGACGAAGATGCTGCGCTGCCGCAGCTGGAGCCGGACCGCGACCAGCACCAGCGCGAAGGTGGCGATCGCGACGATCAGCGCGACCGGGTCGATCCGGTCGCTGTAGAACACCGCGATCACGACGAGGGAGACGAGGTTGTCGACCACGAAGACGGTGAGCACGAAGACGCGCATCCGGTCCGGGACGTCCCGGCCCATGACGGCGAGCAGCCCCAGGGCCAGCGCCGTGTCGGTGGACATGGTCACGCCCCAGCCGTGCGCGGTGGGCCGCCCGGCGTTGAACGCCAGGTAGATCCCGACAGGGACCACCATCCCGGCCAGGCCCGCCACCATCGGCAGCACGAAACGGCGGCGTTCGCGCAAGTCACCCAGGTCGAACTCGCGCCGTGTCTCCAGCCCCACGACCAGGAAGAACAGCGTCATCAGCCCGCTGTTCAGCCAGCTGCGCAGATCCCAGGAGATCCCGAACGGCCCGGCCCGCAGGGAAAGCGTCGCACGCCAGAACGCCTCGTAGGAGGAATCGCTGGTGTTGGCCCAGATCAGCGCCAGCGCGATGGCCGCCACCAGGACGAGGGCGCTGCCCGACTCGGTGCGCAGGAACTCCCGCAGCGGCGCCGAATGGTCCCGCGCCCAGAGCGTCTTGCCCTGCCAGCGCGTCAGGCCCGAAGAGCCTGCCGAGCCTGCAGAGCCCGCCGAGCCCGAAGTATCCGGGACGTCCGGCGGTTCAGTCACCTGGGTCTCCCTTCGGCCAGTGCTGCTGAACTGGTACCTCTGGAGGGTAGCGGGAGGTCACCGGGCGCCAAGATCGCTGGTCCCGGATAGACCGGGGCACACTGACTGTTGGGCTCGCCCGCTTTCTCGCTGTGTCCGCCCGCCGCCTGCCGGGGGGCGGAACATGGAAGCATGGCCGATCATCCAGAGCGCTGGCGTTCCCCGTTCACGCAGGTCGAGATGCGCGAAATGTGGACGTACAGTGACGGCGTCCGCACGGTCAAGGGGTACTGGCGGCCGGGTGGCGCCGGGGCCGGGAGCTGGGTTCTGGCCGACCAGGGGACCGGGAACGTCGAGGGCGTGGTCCCGGCGGGAGAATTCGCACGCCGGTTCCGGCCGGTTGACGTGTTCGCCGATGTGCGCGGTTTTCCCGGCCATCTGGGGACGGTTACCGCGCCTGACGGTACCGCGCTGGTGGACCTGGTCCTGGATCGCAACCCGTTCATGCTGGCCAACGGGCCCCGGCGGGCGGCACGGCCGCATGCGCTCCTGGTGCCCCGCAGCCATCGCGACGGATGGTCGTCGGCCACGGCTTCCGAACTGGCGGCTGGCCAGACGGCGATGACCCTGGTCGCCGGGTGGTACCGCAGCCTGGACGGCGGGCACGTGGTGTTCTGCGCCAATGACAGTGCACCAAACCTGGACTACCTGCGTGATGCGGAAGCCGCGGGCGGGACCCTGGCCGGCCGCGGCACCGATGTGGCGATCACCAGGAATCCCCGGCAGGATGTGCAGCACGCCCACTTGCACGCCTTCTATGCCGAACACGGCAGGACCGAGAACCACGAGTCGTCGGCGCTTCAGGGGCATCCCGTCGTCGCCGAGGGTCACCGGGCGTTCAGTGCCGTCCTCGGCAGCGACGCCGTTGGGGTGGAGCGGGACAGCACGAGGCTCGCCGTCGGCATTCGCGTCGCGGCACAGCCCTGGGGTGGTAACTACTGCTCCTACCAGCTGGGTGTGGACGGCCCCTTGTGGGTGATGCCGGCACTGGGACCATCCCAGGACGAGGTCAACCGGCGCCTGGCCCGGGCCGACGGCCTGCAGGCGGTGCCCGACCCGGAGCTGGGCGGGGCCATCAACCTGGTGCGGCCCAGCCTGGCCGATACGGGGCGGCTGCACGCGGCGCAGCGGGCGGCAGCTGACCAGCGGGCCAGTTTCGAGACCTTCGTGGCCCAGCGCGGACTGAACGCACAGTCGCTGCCCGCGGGTCTTGCACCCGGAACATCGCGCGCGCTGTAGAGCCGCACTGAGAGCGAGGTGGGGCATGGCGGGAAAGTTGCCCGGAGCAGGCAAGATGATCTGCGTGCTCGGCGACGCCCACCTGGACGTCGTCGTGCGCGTGTCCGGCCCGGTGGCGGAGGAGACCGACACCCCGGCCCAGACGCTCGTCGGGGCCGGCGGGCAGGCCGCCAATGTGGCCGCCTGGATCGCCGAGCTGGGCGGCCGGGCCCGGCTGATCGCGGCCCGGGCCGGTGATCCCGCGGCCGCTCTCGTGGCCGCCGAGCTGACCCGGCGCGGCGTCGACCTGGCCGGGCCGGTGCTGAACGGGCGCACCGGTGTGGTCGTGTCGCTGTCGGACGGCGGCCGGGCCCGGTCGATGCTCACCGACCGGGGCGTCGGCCCGCAGCTGACGGCGGCGGCGCTCGACGGCCGCTGGCTGGCGGGCTGCGCATGGCTGCACCTGCCCGCCTATAGCCTGGTTTCCTGGCCGGTCCGGGAGGCGGCCCTGGCCGCGGCCGGGCAGGTCGCGCACCGCAGCCTGGACCTGTCGTCCACCGCGGCCGTGGCGGCTCTCGGGGTGGGGCGGTTCCGGGAGCTCGCGGCGGACCTGGCGCCGGATGTGGTCTTCGGCACCGAGGCCGAAGCCGGCCTGGTCGGTGACGTCCCCGGCGCCGAAATGGTGGTGAAGCTTGGCCCCGGCGGGGCCCGGCCGGCGGCCGGGTTCACCCGGCGTGGCCCGCCGCCCCGGTCGACTCGACCGGCGCCGGTGACGCGTTCGCCGCCGGCTACCTGGTCGGCGGGCTGGAGCTGGCGCTGCAGGCCGCGGCGCGGGCTGTGTCGAAGATGGGAGCGATGCCGTGACGCAGTGGACGCAGGTGACGGAGGAGGTCGCCGAGGCCCTGGCGCAGCACCGGCCGGTCGTGGCGCTGGAGACGACGCTCGTCTCCCACGGCTTCTCCGGCGGCCTGGGGCTGGCCGTCGCGACCGATGCCGAGCGCCGGGTCCGCGAGGCGGGCGCCACCCCCGCAACAGTCGGCATCATCGACGGCGCCATCCACGTGGGCCTGACCAAGGCCGAGCTGGAGCGGTTCGCCGAGGCGGGCCTGGCCGCGCGCAAGGTCGGTGCCCGGGACCTGGCCGCCTGCCTGGCCCAGGGCGCTCTCGGCGCGACCACGGTCGGCGGCACGCTGGCCGTCTGCCGCCAGCTCAGGATCCGGTTCATGGGCACCGGCGGGATCGGCGGCGTGCACCGCGGCTTCGCCGACAGCCTGGACATCTCCGGCGACCTGCTGCAGATCGCGCGGACCCAGGCGGCCGTGGTCGCCTCCGGGCCCAAGTCGCTGCTGGACGTGGGCGCGACCAGCGAGCTGCTGGAGACGCTGGCGGTGCCCGTGCTGGGCTGGCAGACACCGACCCTGCCCCGGTTCTACACCGCCGTGGGCGGGCCCCCGGTGTCCGCCGTGGTGAGCGACTCCCCGGAAGCAGCGCGGATCTGTGCCGCCCACTGGGAGCTGGACGGCGCGGGCGGCATCCTGCTGGCCCGGCCGCCGGCCGATGGGATCGACCTCGGCCCGCTGATCGACGAGGCCGTCGAGGAGGTCCGCGGCCAGAACCTGTCCGGCCAGGCAGTCACGCCCGCCGTGCTGTCCATCGTGCACGAGCGCAGCGGGGGCGCCAGCGTGACGGTCAACCGCCAGCTGATCGCGGACAACGCCGCCCTCGCCGCCGAGACCGCCGTCGCCTACGCCCAGCTGTGCTAGCCCAGGGGACGGATCCGTTTGGCACAGGGCTTGGGCGGCGGGGTCGGCAGGGGTGGCAGGCCGGGAGGAACTCTGGCGGCAGACGCCTCCAGCGCTTGGCTCCTTGCGACGGGAAATCGATTACCTGTGGAGCGCGTTCGAGGCGGCCAATTACGAGGTTGTCGGGCGCGCCCTCCCGAGGGCGCTTCATGACAGCCAGCGCGCTCACGCCGCATATGCGAACAGTGATTCGGCGCGGAGTGCTAGCGGAGGCCTCACACAGAATCAACCGCGTCCACCGCGCGCAAGCTAGGGGAATTCGATCTTGCCTGGATCGCGGGAGACCGGGGTATCCCATCGCCTGAACAGTCCGGTGAGTCGTCTGCTTTAACAGCGACCGGGGCGTTCCGTGTAGCGAATGCACTGCTGGCAGTGGGCCGGGTTCTCCCGAAACCGGGGCTGGGGCTCGTTCGAGTCGTCGAAGACCGCGCACAACAGCCAGGCCCTGGCCGCCGCCGCGCCCGCCCTCGCCCGGGCACTCCAGCCCCGGTGCTTCGCCCCAACGGTTTGCAAGAACAGCCCCCCTAGTACTAGAGGCCCCACCGGGCCGGTAGCGACCGCCTCGCCGTCACCCGGCAATGGCGCGGGGCAGGATCTCGGCCAGCAGGGCGCCCATCCGTCCCGCGCTGGCCTGGCCCGCCGCGACGACTTCGGCGTGGCTGAGCGGCTCGCCGCTGATCCCGGCCGCGAGGTTGGTGACCAGCGAGATGGCCATCACCTCGGCCCCCAGGTGGCGGGCGGCGATCGCTTCCATCACCGTGGACATGCCAACCAGGTCGGCCCCGAGGACCAGCAGCATCGCGATCTCGGCGGGCGTCTCGTAATGCGGGCCGGGCAGGCCCGCGTACACGCCTTCGGCCAGCGACGGGTCGGCCGCTCGGGCGAGCTGGCGCAGCCGCGGCGAGTACAGGCCGGTCAGGTCGACGAACCGGGACGGATACGGCGCCGGGGGCGGGGGCCGGTCAGCGGCGACCGGCCGGTGAGGTTGAGGTGGTCCCGGACGATCACTGGCTGCCCGACCTGGTAGCTGGCGCGGATGCCGCCCGCGGCGTTGGTCAGCGCGACCACCGTGCCGCCGGCCGCCACCGCGGTGCGGACGCCGTGCACGGTGGCGCTGACCGGCAGCCCCTCGTACAGGTGCGTCCGGCCGACGAAGACGAGCACCGCAGGCTCCCGGCGGCCAGCGACCGCACCGTACCGGCATGCCCCGGGACCGTGGGCCGCGTGAAGCCGCCCAGGCTGCTCACCGGGATCTCGGTGACGTCCGCGCCCAGGGCCGCCGCGAGCGCGTCCGCGGCCGGGGCCCACCCGGAGCCGAGCACGACGGCCACGTCGTGCCGGGGCTGGCCGGTGAGCTCGGCCAGCCGCCGCGCGCTGCGGGCAGCGGCCTGGTACGGGTCGGCGGCCCCGGGGAAGGCGCCGGGGGAGCCCGGGTAGGAGCCCGGCCGGACGCCGTGCACCATTTCCTCGGCCAGCGCCTCGGCCCACGCATCGCTCCCGGTCATGACGTGATGTAGGGCTGGCCGTCGGCGGCGCG
>CAVZKY010000070.1:0-108184 GCA_963775825.1 uncultured Actinomycetes bacterium | reverse complement strand
CGGCCCAGCGCTGTCTGACAGCCCAGGGTTGTCTGATAGCACTGGCCGATAGGTCCGGGGAGTAATCTCCGAGCCGACTTACATCTCAATAGTGTTTCGGCGGCCATAGCGAAGGGGAAACACCCGGTCCCATTCCGAACCCGGAAGTTAAGCCCTTCAGCGCCGATGGTACTGCGCGGGGGACCGCGTGGGAGAGTAGGACGCCGCCGGGCTTATTTTGAAGGAGGCTGCTCCCCTATGGGTTGAGCAGCCTCCTTCTTTTTTGTGCGACAGAGCCGACGGGCCGTGCCCACGGCCGGCCCGGCTAGCTCGTTTCAGTGATTTCGTGGAAAGGTGGACACCGTGACCGAGTGGCGCGGTGGGCCGCGGCCTGCGCAGCGGCGTCGGCCGGAAACCCCGCGGTGGGCGCGTGGCGCATCCGGCCCGGGCAGCCGGGGCAGCGGTGACGAAGAGAACCGTGAGCGGCCTCAGGGCGGCTCCGGCAGCCGGGCCCCGGCCGGAGCCAGCGACCGCCGGGGCGGCCCCGGCCCGGCCGGCCGCGGTGGCTCCAGCGGCCGCGGTGGCTCCAGCGGCCGTGGTGGCTCCAATGACCGTGGTGGCTCCAGTGGCCGTGGTGGCTCCAGTGACCGTGGTGGCTCCAGTGGCCGTGGTGGCTCCAGTGGCCGTGGTGGCTCCAGTGGCCGTGGTGGCTCCAGTGGCCGTGGTGGCCCCAGTGACCGCGGTGGCCCCAGTGACCGCGGTGGCCCCAGTGACCGCGGTGGCTCCAGCGACCGTGGTAGCTATGCTGATCGCCGGACCGGCGGGGACCACGCCGCATCGCGTCCGCGGGGGGCGTCCGCTGACCGCAGGACACCCGGCAGCGCGGGGACGGCCGCGCGCTCCGGCGGATCCGGTGGCCGCGGTCCTGCCGCCGGCCGCGGTCCTTCGACTGGCCGCGGAGCTTCGACCGGGCGCGGTCCTTCCGGTGAGACTGGCCGGGGAGCGGGCCCGCGCACGGGCCAGGGCGCCGGACGAGCGGGCGACGGGCCGCGACCGCGCACAGCCCGGACGGGCCCAGGCGCTACCGGCGGCGACCGCCGCTCTGCCGGTGGCCCCCGCGCTACTGACGATTCCCGCTCGGCCGGTGGATCCCGCGCTGCGGGTGGCCCCCGCACTACGGGTGGCCCCCGCACTACGGGTGGCCCCCGCACTACGGGTGGCCCCCGCACTACGGGTGGCCCCCGCTCGACGGGTGGCCCCCGCACTACGGGTGGCCCCCGCACTACGGGTGGCCCCCGCACTACGGGTGGCCCCCGCTCCACCGGCGGCTCACGTTCTGCCGGTGGCCCGCGCACCGGTGATGGCCCGCGCACCAGTGGCGGTCCCCGCCGGGCCGGGGGTGCACGAGGTGCGGACGGGCCGTACGGCGCGGGCCGCTCGCGTCCCGCTGGAGCGGGCGGCTCCCGGCCGTACCGGGACAGTGGCGACCGCGCCGAGCGGCCCGGGTCCCGTGGCGCGGGCCGTCCGGAACCCGATACCGGAGAGCGCCCGAGTCGTCCGCGCGAAGCCGGCCCCGCGCTGACGGATCTGCGGAACATGGACCTGGCCGTCCTGCCGGTAGCCGCCCGCGCACCGATCGGGGCGAACATCCTGGCGCTTACGGCGCGGACCGCGGCGACCGTTCCAGCGTCGACCGTGCGGATCGCGGCGACCGCGCCGACCACCCGGGCGGTGACCGTGGCTACGGTGGTGACCGTCCCGGGGATGACCGTAACTACCGTGGCGACCGCCCGGGCGGTGACCGTAGCTACCGTGGCGACCGTCCCGGCGGTGAAGGGGCAGACCGTGGCGGCAGGCCCAGCGCCGGGCGCCCGGCCCGCGGCGGCGCCCCCGGCGGCGCTGGCCGCCCGGATGGGGGCTCCTCCAGCAGTGGCTCGTACCGCCGCGCCGGCTCTCCTGACCGCACCCCTGGCCGCGCCGGTCCCGGCCGGAGCGGTCCGTACCGCGCTGGCCCCGGCCGTGGCCCGGACCGCACGGGCCCCCGCCGCAGCGACTCCGGCCAGGGCGGTGCTGGCTATGGCGGTGCCGATCGAGGCGGTGCCGATCGAGGCGGTGCCGATCGAGGCGGTGCCGATCGAGGCCGTGCCGATCGAGGCGGCGCCCACAGCGGCGGGCCCGACCGTACGGAATGGCGGCCACGCGGCCTCGGCAGCGACCGGGTCGGCCGTTCCGGGTCGCCGCCGATCCCGGCGGACGTGACCGCCGATCAGCTGGACCCCGAAGCGCGCGCGGAGCTCCGCACGCTGCCCGCGGATCTGGCCGACAGCGTGGCCCGGCGACTGGTGGCCGCCGAGACCGAGGAGGATCCGGAACGTGCCTACGCTCAGGCCCGCGCCGCCCGGGAACTCGCCGCGCGGGTGGGCCTGGTACGCGAGGCCGCCGGGATCGCCGCCTACCGGGCCGGTAAGTGGGCCGAAGCCCTGTCCGAGCTGCGCGCCGCGCGCCGGCTCACCGGCCGGGAGATCTACCTGCCCATGATGGCCGACGCGGAGCGGGCCCTGGGCCGGCTCGACCGGGCGCTGGCGCTGGCGCACAGCCCGGAGGCGGCCACGCTCAACCGGGCCGGGCAGATCGAGCTGCTGATCGTCGAGTCGGGGATCCGGCGCGACCAGGGCAGCCCCGAAGCCGCCGTGGTCGTGCTTCAGGTACCGGAGCTCACCGACGGGCGAGGCCTGCCGTACTCGGCGTCCCTGTTCTACGCCTACGCCGACGCCCTGCTGGAGGCGGGGCGGGCGGAGGAGGCCCTGGACTGGTTCGCCCGGGCCGCTGCCATCGACGCCGACGGCGATACCAACGCGGCGGAGCGGCTTCAGGAGCTCCAGGGGATCACGCTGGAAGACCTCGACCCGGACGCGGACGAGCCCGAAGACGACGACGGCGAGACGGCGCCCGGCTCACCCTAACCCGACTTGGTTCACGATCAGCGCCGGCTATTAGGGGATTTCCGTCCATCCCGGCATTCAGGCGCCTTCGTGAAGCTCCTTTGCCCGATCGGCCACCCACGTCGTCATGGCTGCGTGCTCCCGGGGAACCTCTTCCTTGGACCGGCCGGTCAGCCTCACCAGGTTGTCGAGGACAACGGCGCCCAGGTGCGAGACCTTGTCGTTGACGAGCTCGCGGCCCTTGGCCTTGAGGAGCGTGAGATCAGGATTGTCGCCGAGGGCCACCCCACGAGTCTTGTCGACCCCATCCAGTACAGCATGCAGGGCTCCACCCAGCTGAAGGCCGGCAGATCGCCGGACGCGCAGTCATGGAAGAACTGGGCCTTGGTGCGCGTGCGGTCCTTCCAGAGCCCGCGGTGCTTGAACCCGCCGAGGCTCAGCGCTGACATCGAGATCTTCTGGCTCGGGTCGATGTACGCGGCCCAGGGAAGTCCTTTGTCCTCGAACAGCGTGAAGATGCTGGGCAGCTCGAAGTCCCAGCCGTAGTTGATGATGAACTGGTTATCGAGCCGACCTGCGTTGGTTCCACAGAAGAAGAAGTTCCGATTGGGCGTGGTGCAGGTGGGGGCCTCGCAGAACCAGCGAGTGAAGACCGCATACTCCTGGGCGAGCGTGTTGATGACCGGTGCGGTCTCGGGGGTGAACACGCCAGCGATGCTCTGCATCTATTCTGGCGTCGGCACGCGCTCTTTCTCCCAGCGGTACACGTTGTAGAAGTCGAGCGCGGCGCCATCCATCGTCGGTGTCTCGCCGGGCTTCGGCGCGTTGTAGGGCGCCTCGAAGTAGTCGGCCATCATCGAATAGGGCTGGCGATCAGCGTTCGAGGGAGGGTCGTAGCGGCCGTAGACCTGGACGTTGATGCTCCCGTACGCCTCGCCTGGGTCGGGGATGGGGGCGCGCAGGTCCGTGGTGGGACCGACGGTGACCGATCCTTCTGGGTAGGGCAGCTCTATGTGCTGCTCCCTGATCCCCTCCGACGAGGGGAGGTGCGGAAGGTAGCCGAGCAGATTGTCGAACGAGCGGTTTTCGAACATCACGACAATCCAGTGGTCGATCTTCTCCATCACGGCATCTCTCTATCTCTCTTCGCTCTCGACCTGTCAGCACGACCTTCGATAATGTTACTTAAAGTAGCCTTGCGATCACCTTGAGCGTCGGCGGGATGGCACACGGCCCTGGTGGCTGCGCCGGCCTGCGCGGCGATCTTCTCGGCGCCAGTGCCATGGCGCCACAGCAGGATGCCGGCGCCCAGCCGGCCGCTGAGGCCGACCGCGGAATCCTAGGGCGCTAAGCCGCCGGGCCTTCGCCGGCGGCCCGGGCCCTATGACTACGAATTCGCTGGGAAGCTAGCGGATTGGCTGGGCCAGCCAGCCTTGCTGGGCTCGGTGGGCTGGGCGGTCTTGTCGAGCCAGTGCAGGATGCCACTGACGTTGGCCTCGGTCCCGGTGAGCCGCATCAGCTTCTCACCCGCGTCGTCGTCGCCGGCCTCCCGGAAACCCGCGTAACGGTCCTTGGTCCGCTGGTGCACCATGGCTACCGCGTGGTCCAGGTCCAGGCCCGCGCTGTGCGCCTTGCGGGTTTCCTCGACCCACACCCGGATCTCCGCCGCGGACCGTTCCAGCGTCTCCTGTACCGAACCGAGCGGCCCGTAGTGGCTGAAGAGCAGGCGCTGCGGGCGAAGCGCGCCGAACAGCCGCAACGACGCCAGCGCCGTGTCCAGGTCGAAATCCGGCGGGGGAGTAGCGGCCCGCAGGTCGCCGGTCTCCGGCAGGTAGACCCCGGCCGCGTCGCCCACGTAGAGATCGCCGCTGGCGGAGTCGAGCAGCCCGACGTGATGCTTGGCGTGGCCGGGTGAGTGGTGGCTGTCCAGCCGGCGGCCGCCGCCGAGGTCGACGACGCCGGTCTGGTCCACGGTCTCGATCCGCTCGGCTGGCGTCGGGGCCAGCGCTCCGAACAGGGCGTCCAGGGCGTCGCCGTACACCATCCGCGCGCTCGCCATCAGCCGGGACGGATCGGCCAGGTGCCGGGCGCCCTTGGTGTGCACGACCACCCGCGCGGCCGGGAACATCTCCGCGATGTCGCCGACCCCGCCGGCGTGGTCGAGGTGGATGTGCGTGACCACGACCGTGGCCAGGTCCTGCGGGCCCACTCCGAGCAAGGCGAGCGCGTCACGGACGACCGGGGCCGAGGGCGCCGTGCCCGTCTCCACCAGGCACGGCCGGTCCGACCGGATGAGGTAGCCGGCGGTGATGCCGCGGTAGCCTGCCATCCGGGTGTCGATCTCGAACACGTCGTGCCCGAGCGCGGTGATACCCGCCGCGGTGCCCGCGCTGCCGTCCCGCGTGCCGCCCGCCTCGTCGCTCATGTCCCCATTCTCGTCCAAGGGTAAATTCTTGCTCAGGACGTCACGAAGGTCCGCATCACGAGCCCGGTGCGCGGCTTGGGGCCGAACGATGTCGACTTGCGGGGCATCCGCTCGCCGTTCTCCGCCACTGCCCGGACGTCCGCGGCGGACACCGGGTTACAGATGACCGCGGTACCGTGCGCCGCCCGGGCCGCCTGCACCGCCGCGGCGGCATCCCCCGGCACGACGACCACCTCCGGCTCGGCGTCCCGCAGTGTCCAGGCGCCCTGGATCAACAGCTCGCGCAGCACCGACGCGGCCAGGCTCCGCCAGCGCGCCGAATGATCCGGGGGCATCACCTCGGCCAGCCGGTCCGGCTGCGGATCGGTCAGCAGGTACTGGTCCGCGCCGTCGGTGAGCAGGAAGGCCGGGCCGTCACGCCCGGCGTCGGCGAGCAGCCGTACCGCATCGTTCAGCTTATTTTTGACGGGCCGGACGCGGAGTGCCCCCTTGGCCATCTCGGCGGCCCGCGCCGGGGCCAGCCCGGGGACCACCCGGTGGATGGCACCGATCCGTGGCGGGTAAGCGGCCGAGTCGACGAGGAACGCCAGGCCGAAGTCCCACGGTCCGCAGCTCTGGCCGGCCCCGCGCTCCCGGTCCTGCATCTTCAGGTAGGCGGCGTAGCGGTGATGCCCGTCGGCGATCAGCCCCCTGCGCCCGGCCAGGTCGGCCGCGATCGCCGCGTGCTCGGCGGGGTCGGTCAGCGCCCACACCCGATGCCGGATACCGTCGTCGGTCACCGCGGACAGGATCGGCTCCCGCGTCGTCGCTGTCTCGTCGACCAGGCGGGTGGCCTGGCTGCCGGGGCCACCGGTGGCCTGGCCCCCATCCTCGGCCGAGTCGTACAGCAGGAAGATCGGCTCCAGGTTGGCCTGGGCCGTCTCCATCAGCTCGCGCCTGCCCTCCACCGGGCCGGGCATGACGTCCTCGTGCGGCAGCACGCTCGGGGAGCCCGCCGGGACCAGCCGCAGCGCGCCGATCAGCCCGCGCTGGACGACCTCCCAGCGGGAGACTACAGAGCCACCGGGGCCAGGAGTACCGGCGCCGTTGGCGGGCACGCTCTGCTCATAGGCGTACAGCGCCGGCTCCGGGTCCCGGGCCAGCACGCCCGAGGCAAGCCAGCCGTACAGGTCGCGCGCGGCCAGCTGGCTGGCGGTCATCTGGCTGGCTTGGGGGCCGTGCGGTGCTTGCGGGGATCCGGCTCCGGGCAAAATCAAACGAACGACGTTGTGCGGCTCGGACTCCAGGAGTCGCTCCACGGTGCCCGGGCCGATGACGTCATACGGTGGGGAGGTGACGTTCGCGATGCCGCTCACCCGGTCAGAGGCGTAGCGAACCCCCCGGAAGGGCGCCAGCGTCAGGCCATGAGCCCCCGGCGCTGGCTGTTGGTCGGACGAAAGGGTCTGCACACATGTCAGAAGGACCAAACGGTATTCAGGATTCCCGGCGGGGCGGTGCAGGGCCTGATCATGCTGACGCCACGGGCGCCGACGGCCCGCAGGATGATCCTTACGCCTGGTATCAGCGCGGCCTGGAACTGCTGAGCCGGGGCAGCCCCGCCGCCGCGGCCCAGATCCTGGAGCGCGCTGCCACCGCCGAGCCGGCCTCACGCAGCGTCCGGGAGGCGCTGGCCCGCGCCCAGTTCGACGCCCGGCGTTACCTGGAGGCGGCGGCCAACTTCCGGATGATTGTCGAGGCCAGCCCGGCCGACGACTACGCCCACTTCGGGCTCGGCCTGTCCCTGGCCCGGTCCGGGGATCCCGCCTCCGCGGCCGAGTACCTGGCCCTGGCCGCCGCCATGCGGCCGGACGTGAAGCACTACACCACCGCCCTGCACCAGGTGCGCGCTACGCTGCACTCCCGGACGGGGGACGGCCGGTCGGGGCCGTCCAGGCCCAACGGCGGCCCCACCGGGGACAAGGAGGACGATTGAGCGAGCAGCCGGCCCAGCCCGACGCGGCCCGGGGCGCCGCGGACGCGCCCAGGGGCAGTGCGCAGCCGCTGTGCCAGGCCTACGACGTCGCCCTGCTCGACCTCGACGGCGTCGTCTACATCGGCGGTAACGCCGTCCCGGGTGCCAGCCAGGCGCTGCGCAAGGCCAGCGAGGAAGGCATGCGGCTCGCCTACGTTACGAACAACGCGTTCCGCACGCCCGCCGCCGTGGCCCAGATCCTCACCGGGTTCGGCATCGCTGTCGCGCCGGGGGACGTCGTCACCTCCGCGCAGGCCGCCGCGCGGCTGCTCGCGCAGAAGCTACCGGCGGGCTCGGCGGTGCTGGTCGTGGGCGGCATGGGGCTTCGGCTGGCGGTGCGCGAGCGCGGCCTGCGCCCGGTGTCGACCTCGCTGGACAAGCCAGCCGCCGTGGTCCAGGGGTACGCCCCCGGTATCAGCTATCCGCTGCTGGCTGAGGGCGGGCTGGCCGTCGCGGCCGGCGCGCTGTTCGTCGGGACCAACGCCGACAAGACGCTGCCCGGACCGCACGGGCGCCAGCCCGGCAATGGATCGCTGCTGCAGGTGATCGCCTTCGCGACCGGGCAGCAACCACTGATCGCGGGCAAGCCCGAGCCGCCGCTGCACGAGGAGTCGGTGGCCCGCACGGGGGCGCGCCACCCGCTGGTCGTCGGTGACCGCCTCGATACCGACATCGAGGCCGCCCAGCGCGTGCAGGCGGACAGCCTGCTCGTGCTGACCGGGGTGACCAGCCCCGCCGAAGCCGTCCTCGCCCCGCCGGGCCAGCGGCCCAGCTACATCGCCGAGGATCTGTCCGGCCTGGCCGAGCCGCAGCCCGCGGTAACGTCCGGGGACGACGGATTCAGCTGCGGCGGCTGGACGGCCCGCTGGGCGGACGGTAATCGGCTCGAGCTGTCCGGCCACGGCGCGAAGATCGACGGCCTGCGCGCCCTGTGCGCCGCCGCCTGGTCCCGCGACCGCGGCACGGAGGGGCTCACCAAAGATGGCCTACGGCAGGCCCTGCAGACTCTCGGCTACGCGGTGTTAGCTGTTCTGCCCGGGGGGCGACCCGGCGGGCCTTGACGGCTCCTTGATATTTCGCTTGCCTGAATGAGGGGCAAATCGCTCGGCTGTTCGGGGAGTGCCGATGCACGAGACTGCGACGCTGCATTTCGATCTGAGCCACCTGGCGACGGACCAGCCGTTCACGTTGCACGCGGGGCCCGTCCGATACGATCTGACGCCGCATACCCGGCGCACATTGGCCAGGTCACGCCGGGAAAATGACGCGCTGTCCTTAATACCTGACGACCGCATCACGCACTTCGCCGGCCCGGTCCGGCTGCCCGGGAACTGCCCGATGCTGCTGCGGGTGACCGCCCCCAAGCGGGATCCGGCTGAGCCGCTCGACCGGCTGGTGCTGGTCTCGCTGCACCTGCCGCGCCGGCATCGCATCGCCGCGCTGGCCCGGCAGCGGCAGCGCCGCCTGGGCCAGCCGCTGCCAGTGCCGCCGAAGCTCGCCGCCCGGGGGGTTAACAGCTTCCCACCTGGCCTGGATCCGGACAAGATCATCATCGACGTGCACGACATGACGACGGCCGAGGACGCCGCGGCCACGCTCGTCTTCCATCACGCCGAGCTGATGACCATGCAGGACAAGGCGGCCGACATCTTCGGCATCTGCCAGTCCGCCGACGGGATCGATTTCCTGGCCGGCTCGATCCTCAAGCAGGCGGCCGCACACGAAGCCAGTCCCAGCAACCCGAACTGGGTGACATCGCTTCCGGGCCAGGCCTGGAAGGAAGGTGCGCCGCTCCCCCCTAAGGGGATCTACAGCTGGTCGGGCGACACCGTGAAGTGGCTGCGCCCACCGCTGCGCGACGCGCTGCAGACGAGCAAAGACGCACCGGAACTCGAGAAGTACTGCTGGACGGTGCAGCACGGCGTCACCCAGGTGGCGGCCACGCTGGCACCAGCCGCGGGCCTGGGCGCCGACGCAGCGGCCGGCTACACGGTGAAGGAGATCACCCCCCAGAGCGGGGTCGAGCACCAGTTCTCCTACGACCCGGGCTCCAACCAGGGCACCGTCAGCCTGAAGAACTATTACCTGCGCTGGCTGCAGGTGTCGGTCGATCAGCACGGGCCAGGCGGCGAATCGCTCGGCGAGATGGCGGTCCTGGGGCAGCAGTCACCGGTGGAAACGATCATGGCGGTGCCGCTGGCGCCCGACTGGTCTGACTACTCGTTCACCTTTCAGCCGAAGGCGAGCAGCGCCACGGTCAGTTTCGGTGGCATCGGGCAGCCGCCGGCCAACGGGCCGCGCGACATCGGCGGTGTCACCTGGACGGCGATATTCAATTTCGCCATCCCGATGCTGTTCATCACCGCGGGCGTGGCGGCCGACGAGGAAGGCAGGGCGTGGTCCGACCTGGCCAAGGACGTGGTGTCGAAGCTCACGGCCGTCACCGAAGCCGCCGCAGAAGGGCCGCTGGGCGACGCGGTAACCAGCAGCGACCCGCTCCCGGACATGCTGCTGGCCATCGCCAACCTGGCCGCCTCGCTGCTGCTCAGCGTGCTGACCGAGGCCGGCGCGGAAGCGCTGAGCCTCTTCATCACCGGGAAGCTCGGCGAGTCCGCAGCTGAGGACGCGGCGCCGTTCATCGGCTGGATCGCGCTGGCCATCGGCGCCGCGGCCGACCTGGCCAGCATCGCCGAGACCAGTGTCGAGGTGGCCCGCAGCCCGGCGACCATGTGATCAGCATCGAGCGGACCCTGGACGTGGCCGTCACGGTCGGACCCGATCCGGCGCACCACGGCGCCTGGCCGTCCTCGGCCACCCAGTACATCATCACCATCACCTACGACGACGGGCCGGTCCACACCTATCAGGGACAGCTGGCCCCGGGCGCCCAGGGGGACATCGGCCACACGTTCACCGGCCTGCCGTGGGGCGGGAAGATCACCGTGCTCGCGTGCTTCTACGCCGCCACCGGATGGCTGGCCGGGAAGGGCGGATCGCCGCCGGTCGACGTCACGCCCGGCCCGGACGGCAGGCTGGTGGTGGACCGCTTCGAGATCAAGGAAAACCTGGTCCCGCTGACCGGTGCCAGCACCTACACGTTCCAGCGCAAGCTGATCTTCGCGGCGGGCGCCCGGTCCTGGGCCGACGCGCCGGGGGCCACCGCGCCCACGGCCACCTACAGCAGCCTGAACGGCGCCAATGATGGCAGCAACCTGGGGCGGCTCGGGCAGCTGACGGTCAACGAAGACGAAACCACGATCGGCTACTCGTGGCAGGCCTCCGGCCAGCATCTGCCGCTGGTGAATACCGATCAGAGCGACGAGTGGAAGGGGCAGGATTACACGTTCCAGACGATCAGGGAGCCGGGGGACCCGCAGGACCCACTGAAATTCTGCCCGGCCGGCTACATTCTGCCGCCTTGCCTGGCCTTTCCCCCGCCCACCATGGCCCAGCCCCCGGCCAACGGCGTTCTGCTGGAGCCCGACCCCGGCAGCAAGACCGATGACATGCTGCTGCGCAAGCTCTCTCTGCAGCCGGGTGAGCCGCTGATCGTCTCGCCCGGCCAGTCCTTCGGCCGGTTCACCGGCTCCCAGGACGACCTGGCGCTGCATCCGGCTGGCTACGCCGTAGCCCTCAACCAGGACACCTGCAAGCTGCAGATCCTCAAGTTCGGCGGGCTGGCCGCCGACGCCACTGCCCCGGCCGCCGCCATCCTGGCCAGCTAGGGCAGCGGCCCGGGCTGCTGTACCAGCCGGTGGCCGTGGCGTGCTCGCTGGACAAGATCATGGTCCTGCAGGTCGCCCCGGGCAACCCGCAGGGCTGCGTGTGCTCCTTCGACGTCAAGGGCAACCCGGTGTTCACGTTCGCGGGCGATGCCTGGCTGGTGGGGCTGCGCCCCGAAGCCGGGACCGTCCACCTCGTCGACCTCAGCATCGAGCCCAAGGGGTACCTGTATGTGCTGAAGTACCTGACCTCCGCGTCCGGGTCCGGGTCCGTGCTGGCCAGCGACTACCGGCTCGACATCTACAACCCCGACGGCAGCTTCCTGGCCCAGGTGGCCGGGCTGGCCGCGGCGCGGCTGCACGTCGACCTGTGGCGGGATCTCTACGCCCTCAACTACGAGATCCTGGCGGGATCCGGGCGAACGGAACCCTCGGTCGCCAAGTGGATCCCCTCCACCCCGAACCTTCACGTACCCGGCCAGGAGGGCAGCTGACGTCATGCAACCCATCAACCGCTGGCATCTCAACTGCCAGAACCAGGGCGTGATCGGGGGCACCGGCTGGTACTACTCGCTCGGCCTCGATCCGTCGGCCGGCCCGATCAGGGCTGGCTGTTCACGATCAATGACATGGGTGACGGCACCTTCGTCCTGCAGGCAACGGACGACGAAGGTGCGATCTACTTCACGGCCACCGACAGCTTCTCGTACCAGTACCAGGTGGTAGGCCGCAACCCCGGCTTCATCCGGGCAGTTACCCCCCAGGCCCAGTTCCGGGTCACCCCGACCGGGGGCGGGAACTTCGCCATCTACTTCCCGGCCCTGGACCGGTACCTGAGCAGCTCCGGCACGGAACTGCAGCTGATTTTCAGCGGTATCGACCGCGCCGCCCGGTTCAGCGCGACCGGCGTGGACCACGACAGCGTCTTCGATTTGCTGCAGGTGGGCAAGACCGCGATGGGCATGACCTTCCCCGCGATCAGCCTGGCCGGCCGCGACCTGACCGACATGGACCTGTCCGAGTGCGATCTGCGCCGGGTCACCTCGCTCAGCGGGTGCAAACTGAACGGCGCCGCGCTGGGGCAGGCGAACCTGGCCGGGCTGCACCTGGCCGGGCTGCAGCTCGCCGGGGCGAACTGCCAGAACGTGGACTTCACCGGCTGCGACTTCACCTCGTTCAGTCCCGGTACGCCCCCGCCGACGCTGTTCCGGGCCAAGCTGACCGGCGCGGTGGTGCCCGGGTCGCTGGCCGGGGTCAGCCTGAAGGACGCGGTGCTGGCCAACGCCACCCTCACCGGCGCCGACCTGTCCGGTGCGGGCACCGACCTGACCGGCGCCAACCTCAGTGGCCAGGGGGTCCGCTACTTCACCCCGGCCTACCAGGGCAGCGGCGGGATCGGCGGCTACGACCTGGGCGACGCCGCCGACCGGATCATCGCTTACGACTACGGCAACACCGGGCACCTCGATCACCTGGTCTGCTACCGGCCCGGCCACGGCGCGGTCTACATCGTCAAGAAGGCCAGCGACGCCAACCGCCCGGACGCGTTCACCTCGGTGTACAGCCAGGGCCAGCCCGGGGCCAGCACCCCGGGCGGCGGGATCGGCGGCTGGGACCTGACCCAGCCCGAAGACCGGATCATCGCCTACGACTACGAGGGCACCGGGCACCTCACCTACCTGGTCTGCTACCGGCCCGGCCGGGGCGCCGTCTACATCGTCAAGCAGGTCAGCGACGCCGACAACCTCACCGCGTTCTCGGCCGTCTATACCCAGGCCGACGACGGGCCAGGTGGCGGAATCGGGGGCTACCCGCTGGCCGACCCCGCCGACCAGATCATCGCTTACGACTACGAGGGCTCCGGGCACCTCAACTACCTGGTCTGCTACCGGCCCGGCAGCGGCGTGGTCCAGATCCTGAAAAAGGTCAGCGGCGCCAACCGCCCGGATGCGTTCGCGCCGGTCTACAACCAGCATGGGATCGGCGACTACGACCTGCTCGATTCCGCGGACCGGATCCTCGCCTACGACTACGAGGGCCGGGGGCTTCTCAACTACCTGGTCTGCTACCGGCCGGGCAGTGGGTTCCTCTGGGTCCTCAAACGAGTCAGCGACGCCGACAGCCCCGACGCGTTCACCGCGATCTACCAGCAGAACCCGGCCTACCCGGGCGACGACAGCGGCTATACCCTGGCCGATCCCGGCGCTCAGGTCACCACCTTCGACTATGCCGGCCGCGGGCAGCTCAGCGCACTGGTGTGCTACCGGCCCGGCAGCCGGGGCGGCTGGGCCTGGATCCAGCAGCATCCGAGCGACGAGGCCGGCGGCCCGGGCGGCTTCGGCCTGCCCTACTGGGGCGCTGGCCTCGGCGGCCTGGGTGGGTACTACGACCTGGCCTCGCCCGCTGACCGGGTCCTCGCCTATGACTACCAGGGCAACGGCGTGCCCGGCAACCTGGTCTGCTACCGGCCGGGCACCGGCCGGGTCTGGGTCCTCAAGCACCCGGCGGGCCAGCCTGCGACGCTGACCCGGACCAAGCTGGACCAGGCGGACCTGTCCGGGGCCAGCCTGGCCGGCACCGACCTGTCCTCGACCTCGCTGCGTGGCGTGAAGCTGGCCGGCGCGGACCTGACCGGTGCCCGCCTGGGCGCCGCCGATTTCACTGGGTCGGACCTCAGCCAGGTGCACTTCTCGTTCCCGCTGAACCGCTCGACCGACCCCCGCTACCCGACGGTGTTCGCCGGGTGCACGCTGCCGTACACGATGATCCAGCTGGACTGGTCCTGTCTCGACCTGAGCGAGGCCACCATCTCCGGGCTGCCCACCGACCTGACCGGGCTGGCGGCTCATGGCCTGACATGCCTGCACGGAGACTTCAAAGGCCTGATCCTCGATGGCGCCGTCTTCACCAACGCCACCCTCGACCACGCCGACTTCACCGGCGCCAAGCTGCGCAACAAGGCCACCTTCTCCGGGGCCAGGATGCCCGGCGCCTTTTTCGTGCTGGCCGTGTGCGACCAGGCCGACTTCTCGGGGGTCGCGGTGGGCGGCGAGGACGGGATCGAGGCGATCAACTTCTCCGACGCCTATCTCACCTTCTGCGAGTTCACCGGGTCCAACCTGAACGGGGCGATATTCACTGATGCCACCCTGATCTCCAACTCCATCGCCGGCGCCGCCAGCCTGGTGGAAGCCAATTTCGCGAACGCGTACCTGCCACTGGCCGATTTCACCGGGGCCAGCCTGCAAGGCTGCCAGTTCGACGGGGCGTTCATGGTCGAATGCGTGCTGGTGAACGCCAACCTCGGGCCCGCCCGCGGCGGCACCCTGGCCACCTCGATGGCCGCCGCCTGCCTGCAGGCAGCCAACTTCCAGGGCGCCATACTGACCGGCACCAGCCTCCCGGACGCGGCTATCACAACCGTCCGGGGATCGATCATCCAGTCGTACTACGATGAGACCGGGAAACCGACCACGCCGTCCCCCCTGCACTACAAGGCGGGCATCTTCCCGGCCGAAAGCTCGCTAAGCGATGACACGCTCTGCCCCAATGGGAGCACCTACTCGGACAACGTGAAGTCCCACCGCACTCTCGCGCAGATGATGACCGCGGCCCATATGCCGAGCCAGTGGGTGCCCAGAAACAGCGCGGAAGACCCGCAGCGGCCTCCGGCCCCCGAGGCGCAGGCTACCCCGCCGCCGGCACGCCGGCCGCCGGGGGAGGCGTAACGATGTGGTACTTCATTTGACAGCGAGGCGCCCGATGCGCTGAGCTATACGCCATGGACGACCGCTTCAGCATGCCCCACCGCAGCGAATCATGCCGCGCGGTGACCGGGGCCTGCGGTCGCTGTCCTTCCTGTTGTTGTTGTCGCTGACGGCCTTCTGCCGCGCTGACCTCCTGATCGCCCGCCCTCGCTGAGGGCGTTCCCGATCGGCCAGCGCCGGCCCGAGCCGCTGCCGGGTGAAAATCCCCGGCACCCCCGGTCATTCCGGCGGGGATTCCCCTTGGACAGCACTGACGAAGGACTTGATGTTGTGGACCTCGACGTTTCCGTGGCCCCCGAGATCGCCCAGCTCATCAGCACGGGATCACCCCGGCTCTGCGGCCCGGCCCCGGACGGGCCGTCCGGCTCTGGCCGCCACGGCACGGACGGGGGCCCCGCCACCATCGGTGACCTGGCCCGCCGACTGCGGCTGATCACCGCCGCGCCCGAGCGCTGGTGGAGCCTGGTCCGCTTCGATCCCGACCGGGCCGTGCGCGTCGCCATCCCCGCCGACGGGCCCGGTGAGGCCTGGCTCCTGATCATCCCGCCGCACAGCGGGTGGACCGGCGACGACGGGGAATGCGGATGCGAGGTCGTGACGGTGGTCGCCGGTGAGGTCACCGAGCAGGCCATCAACGACTGCGGGGTGGCAACCAGGCCGCTGTTGCCTGGCAAGACACGGGTGCACGGCAGCGGCCAGCTGCACCAGGTCATCAACCGCAGCGACGGGTATGCGGTGAGCGTGCACGCTCGCGCCAGAACCAGGGCCGATTGAGCGCTGGAGCCGATTAAGCGCTGACGCGGGCGAACGGCGGCGGGCAAATCAACCGTTAGGTTCATGCTTAAATCCCCCTTAAGGCCGATGTCCTATGACATCTGTCATGCCACGCTGTGGATGGACGGCACTCCGCCGTGACCGCCGCCGGCGCCTACCGTGTAGACGATCGCGGATGCGCGCGCGCCGCCAGAAATGCGCAAGAATTAACCATGCCCGGCCTCCCCGGGCATGTTCGGGGCATGAAGGGACGAATAGATGATCGAGGTACGGGGCCTCTCGAAAAGATACGGCGACAAGCTCGCCGTCGATGACCTGTCCTTCACTGTCGAGCCCGGCAAGGTCACCGGGTTCCTGGGCCCTAACGGGGCTGGCAAGACCACCACCATGCGGCTGATCCTCGGCCTGGACTACCCGACCGCCGGAACGGTGCATCTTCACGGCAAGCGGTACCGTGACCTGCCCTACCCGATGCACGAGGTCGGCGCGCTGATCGACGCTAAGGCCGTGCACGGCGGCCGCAGCGCCTACAACCACCTGTGGTGCCTGGCCCAGACGAACGACATCCCCAAACGCCGGGTCGACGAGGTGCTGGCGCTGGTAGGCCTCACCGAGGTGGCGAAGAAGCGCACTAAAGGCTTCTCTCTCGGCATGAGCCAGCGGCTCGGCATCGCCGGGACGCTGCTGGGTGACCCGGACGTGCTGATGTTCGACGAGCCGGTCAACGGGCTGGACCCCGAAGGCATCCGCTGGATCCGGAACCTGATGAAGGCGCTGGCGTCCGAGGGACGCACGGTGTTCGTCTCCAGCCACCTGATGTCGGAGATGGAAAACACGGCCGACGACATCATCGTCATCGGCCGGGGCCGGCTGATCGCCAACACCACGATCGACAAGTTCATCGCGGAGAACTCAACCGAGACCGTCCGGGTGCGCACCCCACAGATCGACGTGCTGGCCAAGGCCGTCGCCGCGGCCGGGGGGACCGCGACGGCCAAAGGAGACGGCTCGCTCCTGGTCCAGGGGCTGAGCACCGACCGCACCGGGGACATCGCATTCGAGGCCGGTGTGCGGCTGCACGAGCTGTCCCAGACCCGCGCGTCGCTGGAGCAAGCGTTCATGGAGCTCACCGCGGACAGCGTTGAGTACCACGCCGGGAACCAGCCGGGCCAGGCCGCCGGATCCCACCGCGTTGCCGCCGACGACGGCCCAGCCCCGGCCCAGACCACGGCGGACGCGGTGCAGTCAGCGGACACAGCGCAGTCAGCGGACGCGGCGCAGGCAGCGGACACGGCGCAGGCTGCGGACACAGCGCAGGCACGCACGGGGAGGATGAACTGAGATGGCCACGGTAACCACAGAAGGCACCCGGCTCTCGGCACTGCCGCCTCCGTCCGGCCGGGCGGGCCTGATCGGCACGCTCCGCTCGGAGTTCACCAAGATCCGCTCGGTGCGCTCCACTTACTGGACGATGCTGGTCCTGTTCGTGATCTGCGTCGGCCTCGGCGCCCTGGTCACCGCGCTGACCGCGGCGCACTGGAGCCAGGCGGGACCGGGCCAGCGGGCGTCCTTCGACCCGACCCGCAACAGCCTCGTGGGCCTGTACTTCGGGCAGTTCGTCATCGTGGTGCTCGGCGCGCTGACGATCACGTCGGAGTACTCCACCGGGATGATCCGCACCGCGCTGACGGCGATGCCGCGGCGCGGGATCGTCTACGTGGCCAAGGCGCTCGTCTTCACCGCGGTCGCCCTGGTCATTGGTGAGGTCACCAGCTTCGTTGCGTTCTTCCTGGGGCAGACCCTGCTGTCCAGCCAGCACATCCAGACCACGCTGGGCGCGCCCAGCGTGCTGCGTGCCGTGATCGGCGGCGGCCTTTTCATCGCGGTGACGGGACTGTTCGCGTTCGGTATCGGCACCCTCGTCCGGCACACCGCCGCGGCGATCAGCGTCGCGATCGGGGTGCTGTTCGTGGTGCCTATCATCGTGAACTTCCTGCCCTCGTCCTGGAGCAACGACATCATGCGCTGGCTCCCGTCCGAGGGGGGGCTCGCGATCTGGAACCCGCACCAGCAAGCACACGAATGGTCCGCCTGGCCCGAGTTTGCGGTGTTCTGTGCGTACACCGCGGCGGTCCTGATCGCCGGGTTCATCCTCTTCCGCAACCGGGACGCCTAGCCCCGGGCTGACAGGTCCCGAACGGGCCCTGGTCCCCGCACCAGGGCCCGTGCTCAGGAACGACTCGCTGACCGGGCGCGATCGCGGAAGAGCTCCCGGACGTCGGTGCTGAGGAGGTCAGGGGCCTGGGCTTCGACTTCCAGGTCCTGGACCCGCCCGAGCTCATCCCCGTACTGCGCGCCCTATCAGAATGCCTCCGCCGAGCCGGCGCGAGCCCCTTACGGCAAAGTAAGGATCTCGCGGCCGTCATCGGTGACGAGGATCGTGTGCTCGAACTGCGCGGTCCGCTTGTGGTCCTTGGTCACGACCGTCCATTGGTCATCCAGGATGTCGTAGTCGATCGTGCCCAGGGTCAGCATGGGCTCGATCGTGAACGTCATGCCCGGCTCCATAACGAAGTCGTTGTCCGGATCGTCGTAGTGCGGGACGACGAGGCCGGAGTGGAACGTCGTGCCGATGCCGTGCCCGGTGAAGTCGCGGACCACGCCGTAGCCGAACCGGCGCGCGTAGGACTCGATGACCCGGCCCACCGCGTTCAGCGGCCGGCCCGGGGCTACGGCCCGGATCCCGCGCATCATGGCCTCGCGGGTGCGCTCGACGAGCAGCCGCGACTCCTCGTCCACGTCACCCGCGCAGAACGTCGCGTTGGTGTCGCCGTGCACCCCGCCGATGAACGCGGTGATGTCCACGTTGACGATGTCTCCGTCGCGGATCACCGTGTCGTCCGGGATGCCGTGGCAGATCACGTCGTTGAGTGACGTGCACAGCGACTTCGGGTAGCCGCGGTAGCCGAGCGTGCTCGGGTATGCGCCGCGGGAGATCAGGAAGTCATGGCCGATCTGGTCCAGATCGTCGGTGGTGACCCCCGGGGCGACGTGCCTGCCCACCTCGGCCAGGGCGTGCGCGGCGAGGTGGCCGGCGACCCGCATGCGCTCGATCGTGGCCGGGTCCTTGACGTCGGGCTCGCCCAGCCGCGGGCGCTTCTTGCCCACGTACTCGGGGCGCGGGATCTGCGGGGGCACCGGGCGGGACGCGGAAGGTCGGCCCGGGTGGAGCTTGGTGGCCATATTCTGCGAGTCTAATGTCCATGGCGAACGACAATGGCAAGCACTGGTGGTACTGCCTCACCCACCACGAAGTCGAAGGCGACGACGGCTGCCCCGGCAAGGACCGGCTGGGGCCCTACGCGACCCGGGAGGAAGCGGCCCGCGCCCTGGAACTGGTCCAGGAGCGCAACCGCGAATGGGACGCGCGCGGCGGCGACGACGAGTACTGACCGCGCCTACTGACCGCGCCCGGGCGCGGAATGCCGCCACCGCGGGGCCATCCGTGCGCCTGCGGGGCGGGTCACCCTCAGTAAGGTCTCAGGACGGCCGTGGCAGAGTATCGTGAGGTGACCGCGAGAAAGGTGCGCCGTGACCAATGATCCGCGGCGGGCGGGACTGCCCCCTGTCGCTGAAGCGCGGATGGCCGAGATCCGGCGGAGCGGCACGTGGGGTTCAGCGCTGTCCACCGACGAGTTCACCTCGATCCGCAGCGTCGGCTTCGAGCCGGTGGGCCAGGTCCTGGGCGCGGCTGTGTACAACATCGGCTACACCGGTGGGTACGGCTGCGCGGGCGCGTGGAGCGGCTACTACGGCAACTCGTTCGGCCCGACCCGGTCCGTTACCCAGGTGTCCAGCCGCGGCGGCGCCACCTCCTTCGCCCCCCTGGTCCAGACGCTCTACGACGCGCGGCGCGCCGCGATCAACCGGATGGCCTCGGAATGCACCGAGCTCGGCGGGCACGGCGTGGTCGGCGTGCGGCTGACCATCGGCCCCTTCCCCGCCGGCGGCCTGGAGTTCAAGGCGATCGGGACCGCGGTGCGTGCCCCCGGCGCGCGGCTGCCGAAGCGACCGTTCACCTCCGACCTGTCCGGGCAGGATTTCGCCAAGCTGATCATGCGTGGCTGGGTACCGGCTTCGCTCGCCTTGGGCATCTCGGTCGCGGCCCGGCACGACGACTGGCTCACGGTCGGCCAGACGCGCTGGGGTTCGGGCAACGCCGAAGTCGCCGGGTACACCGAGCTGGTCCATGAGGGCCGCCACGACGCCCGCGTGCAGCTGGAACGGGACGTCACGCGGATCGGCGCCGAGGGCGTGGTGATCGCCGACATGCAGCTGCGCGTCAGCGAGCGGGAATGCCCCATGCAGGAAGGCCGCCGCGACCACATCGTGGAAACGACGATGATCGGTACCGCGATCGCCCGTTTTACCGCGAGGTCGGACCACGAGCGGCAGCCGAGCCTCGCCATACTTTCCCTGGACCCTCAGCGCAGGCAAGCCGCGCGTGTACGGCTCGGACGAGCCTAGGAGAACCGGATGACCGACCAGAACGTTACCGAGGAACTGGGCGCCGCCGGGGTTCCCCAGGACGCCATGCGGCGCCTCGCCGAGCTGCAGCCCGGGCGCGCGGGCAGCATCTTCACCTCAGACCTGTCGGTGAATGAGTTCCTGCTGGTCCGGGAGGTCGGCTTCCGCCCGGTCGGCTTGGTGCTGGGCACGTCGATCTACCACGTCGGCCTGCAGATCGGCCGCTGGGGGAAGAACCAGGAGCTCGATGTGCTGTCCCAGGCCATGTACCACGCCCGGGAACTGGCCATGACGCGGATGGAAGCTGAAGCCGACGCGCTGGGGGCGGACGGGATCGTCGGGGTCCGGCTGGACGTGGAGCTGAAGGAGTTCGGCAGCGACATCGCCGAGTTCATCGCCGTCGGCACCGCGGTCAAGGCCGAGGAGGGTGCGGGCGGCGGGGGCGTCACCCAGTGGCGCAACAACAAGAAGCAGCCGTTCACCTCCGACCTGTCCGGCCAGGACTTCTGGACGCTGATCCGGGCCGGTTACGCGCCGCTCGGCATGGTCATGGGCACCTGCGTCTACCACATCGCGCATCAGCGGATGGGCAGCATGATCGGCAACATCGGGCGCAACGTGGAGATCGAGCAGTTCACCCAGGCCCTCTACGACGCGCGCGAGCTGGCCATGAGCCGGATGCAGGCCGAGGCGGAGGAGTTGCACGCCGAGGGCATCGTGGGGGTACAGCTGCGCCAGCACAGCCACACCTGGGGTGCCCACACCACCGAGTTCTTCGCGATCGGCACGGCGGTCCGCCCGCTACGTTCCGATCACGTCATCGACCGCCCGACCATGGTTCTCAGTCTGGACAGCTGAGCCGCCTGGCCCGCCCGGCGGCCCTTACGGCCTGGCCGGGATCAGCCGGCCGCGGGGCCGCTGACCACCCTTACGGCCTGGCCGGGATCAGCCGGCCGCGGGGCCGCTGACCACGTCGAGCAGGTGCGCCAGCCGCTGCCGCACGCTGTGCCGGGCCCCCAGGCCCGGGTCTCCGGCCGCCGCGCTGACCAGGTGCTGGGCCACGGTGAACGAAACCGGCGACGTGGCCGCTGGCACCGCCAGCGTTTCATGGGCCAGGCTGTCCAGCTCGGCGTCGCCCTGGTTCAGGGCCAGGATCGTGGCGCCGACCCGGCGGGCGTCGCTGACCCGTTCCAGCAGCGGGGAAGGCGCGGTCTCCGGTGTGACCACGAACAGCGTCTCCCCGCGCCGCGCGGCCTCCAGTCGTTCCAGGCCGATCCGCAGGTGCGGCGGCGCGTCCACCGGGGCGTTCCAGCGGACCAGGGTCGGGGCCAGCTCAGCGATACCGGACAGCCGGCTCTCGTCGTCCAGGTGGGCCGCGAGATGCCATGGCTCTTCGTCAGGCGTCCCCACCAGGAGCAGCCCGCCGCGGGCCCTGGTCGAGGTTCGCAGGGCCCGGGCGAAGACCCGCGCCCGGTCCGGCCACCCGGTAGGCGCGAGCAGAGCCCGCAGTGCGGCCACCTCGTCGGGGTTCACCTGTCCATCGTGCCCTAGCCCGTGGTACTTCGCACGCTGTGTTGGCCCGGGGGGGCGACCCTCCGGAACCCCCCGCGACGCCCCAATGGTGGTGCTCGCCGACAACACCGCCGCTCACCGGGCCTGAAGGCCCGGTTCGCTGGGCGCGCCGCTTTGGTAGCGTCCTGATCAGAGGGACGTTTCCGCGGGATTCGGGGATGAGATGAAATTTGCCTGGCTGTGCAGCCACGAGGAGTACCAGCCGGAGGTCCTGGTGGACCAGGCCGTGGCGGCCGAAGCGGCCGGCTTCGACATGGTGCTCGGCTCGGACCACTTCCACCCCTGGGTCGACGACACATCCGCGGCCGGCTTCGTCTGGTCGTGGCTCGGCGCGGTCGCGGCCCGGACCGAGCGGGTCCAGCTCGGCACCGCCGTGACGTGCCCGCTGTTCCACTACCACCCGGCGCTGGTCGCGCAGATGGCGGCGACCACGGACCGGCTGTCCGGCGGCCGGCTCATGCTCGGCGTGGGGACCGGTGAGGCGATTAACGAGCGTCCGCTGGGCTGGGAGTTTCCCGGTTACAAGCAGCGCCAGGAGCGGATGCAGGAGGCGCTGGAGATCATCCACCGGCTCTTCGCGGGGGAGAAGCTGACCTTCGAGGGCCGGCACTACACCACCGACTCGGCCAAGCTGTACTCGCCGCCGGTAGGCTCACTGCCGGCGCTGATGGCCGCGGGCGGCCCCAAGTCGGCCACGTTCGCCGGGCGCAACGCGGACGGCCTCATCACCAGCGTCAAGGACCCGGCGGACACGGTGGCCAGGGTCATCGAACCGTACCGGCAGGCGGCGGCCGAGCGGCGGCACGCCCCGCTGGTGCTGGCCACCCGGTGGACGGTGCTGGCCCGCGACAACGACGAGGCGTGGCGTGCACTGTCCGCGATGCGCGGCCTGCGGGCCCCTGGGCGGCTGGAGACGGCCGACCCCGCCGAGCTCCGGTACCGGGCGGACGATATGGACCGATCCGAGGTGATCGGCAGCTACCCCACCGTGCCCGACGCGGCCGGGCTGATCGGCGCCTATCAGCCGCTGGTCACCGACGTCGGCCCGGACATCGTCTCGATCCAGGTCATGTCGACCGATCCGATGGCCACCATCGAGATGATCGGCAAAGAGGTTCTCCCCGCGCTCCGCGCCGCCGCCTAGAAAGTGGCCCCGGTCCTGCTCCCCGGCACGGAACAGATGCCAGCCGGACTCTGTTCTGCGTGATGCGCAAGGAGTCACTCACACGCCACGATCGCCCGAGGAGACGGCCATGTCCCGCCCCGTTCTGCAGCCCAGCGCCAAGCACCCGATCACGATCGAGCCGACCGAGGGCCGGGTGGTGGTCCGCATCGGGGACCGGGTGGTGGCCGATTCCCGGCATGCGCTGACCCTGCAGGAGTCCACCTACCCCGCGGTGCAGTACATCCCGATCGTCGACGTCGACGCCAGCGTGCTGCGGCGGACCGACACCTCCACCTACTGCCCGTTCAAGGGGGACGCGAGCTACTACAGCGTCGAAACCCCGGACGGCACCGTTGACGACGTCATCTGGACGTACGAGAAGCCGTACGCGGCGGTGTCCGAAATCGCCGACCACCTCGCTTTCTACACCCACCGCGCCGAGCTGACCGTCGACCCCGCCAGCGCCTGATCTGCTGATCCCGCGACCGCCGCCCCCGGCTACTTATCGGCGGCGCGGGCCCGGGCCACGTCGGCGGCGGTACGCTCGGCGCCTTCGGCGCGCAGGCCCTCGATCACGCCGTCGATGTCGGCCTGGGGCCGGTTCTGGCTCAGCTTGGCCTTCGCCTCGATCCGGGTGATGGCCAGCTCGATCCCGACGATGGCGCGCAGCTGCCCCGCGATGAACGCCGGCGGCGCGTCGTCCACCGACCACCAGGGGTCCCGCCCGTCCTCGTGCTTGGCCGTGAGCCGCCGGACGAGGGCCTCCACCCACGCCGGGTCGTCGTGGACGACCAGCCGCCCGTAGACGTGGGCGGTGATGTAGTTCCAGGTCGGCACCACCCGGCCGTGCTCCGCGGTGGACTGGTACCAGACCGGGGAGACGTAGGCGTCCGCGCCCCGCACGATAACCAGCGACTCGCCCAGGGCCGGCACCTTCCATTGATCGTTGTTGCGCGCCAGGTGGCCGAGCAGCGCACCGTGCTCGCCGGCCGTGGGGTCGTACACGAACGGCAGCAGCGTCGCGAGCAATCCCTGCGACGTGCTGGTGATCAGGTCAGCCGCGCCGTGCCTGGTGAGCAGTTCGCTCACCAGGGCATCGTCGGCTGCGAAATGCGCGGGTATGTACATCGGCTCCTCCGCTGACCAGCCTTCCCGCAAACCGGCCAGCGATCACCCGAAGATCAGCGGTAAGACTCGGCCGGGCCGGGGAACGTCCCCGACACCACGTCGCGTGCGTACGCCGAGGCGGCCTCACGCAGCACCGAGGATACGTCCGCGTACCGGCGGACGAACTTCGGCGTCCGCGGGGACAGGCCCGCCATGTCCTGCCAGACCAGCACTTGGGCGTCGCAGTCCGGGCCGGCCCGATACCGATCGTGGGGATGGACAGCGCGGAGGTCACCCGCGCCGCGAGCGCCGCGGGCACGCACTCCAGCACCACGCCGAACGCGCCCGCCGCCTCCAGGGTCTTGGCGTCCTGCACCAGCCGCTCACCGTCCTCACCGCGGCCCTGCACCCGGTACCCGCCGAACGCGTGCACCGACTGCGGGGTCAGCCCGAGATGGGCCATGACCGGGATGCCTGCCGACACCAGCTCCTCGACCTGGTGCGCGACCCGCTGGCCGCCCTCCAGCTTGACCGCGTGCGCCCCCGACTCCTTCAGGAAGCGGATCGAGGCGGCCAGTGCGTCCCCGGCCGACGCCTGGTAGGAGCCGAACGGCAGGTCGGCCACGACCATGGCCCGGCTGGTGCCCCGGACGACGGCGGCGGTCAGCGGGACCAGGTCGTTCAGGGTGACCGGGATCGTCGTGTCGTGACCGAACACCACCATCGCCGCCGAGTCGCCGACGAGCAGCACCGGGATGCCGGCCTCGTCGAAGATGTGGGCCGACAGCGCGTCGTAGGCGGTGAGCATGGGCCATTTCTCGCCGCGTGCCTTGGCGGCGGCGATGTCCCGGACGGTGATCCGCCGCCCGGTGGCGCCGCCGTACAGCGGCTCGGGTGCGGCGGTGCGGCCGGCCGGGGCCGAGTGGCGGGGCTGGGTGGTGTGGCCGGGCTGCGCGCCGCCCGGCTGCCCGGCCGGGACTGCTGCCGTGGTCCGCTCTTCGGTAGCGGCCGCGCGTAGTCCTTGTGCCTGCGGATTCATCACTGATCCTCCAGTCTCGAGGCGCCCCAGTGGCGTCCCCGGACACTTTGATAATGACATGCATCGGGTACGGACGAAACTTCTCCGATACGTCCGTGTTACCGGGGATTCAGGCCGGCGCGTTAGGGGATTTAGGCCGGTGTGTTAGGGGATTTCGGCCGGTGTGCTACGGGAGTTCGGCGGGGCGGGAGGCTGGTCACCGGTCTGGCCGCCCGGCCGGGCCAGGACCGGGTGGCGTCCTGCTGTGCCGAGCGCGGGCTGAGACACTAGGCAGTCGGATCAGCGTGCGGAGGCAGTCATGAGGTCAGAAGCGGAGCGCGACGGCGTGGGACCGGAGGCGGCGCACCTCGGGGCGGCGGACTTCGGGGCGGCGGACGCGCTGGCCGAAAGCTTCCAGCGGCGTGGCGGCCAGCCCGGAATCGCCTACGGCATCGTGGCCGGCGGCCGCCTCGTGCACGCCGGCGGATTCGGGCAGCGCCGGGCCGGCGCGGCACGGGGCCGGCGAGGTACCTGACGCCGGTACGGTGTTCCGGATCGCGTCGATGACGAAGAGCTTCACCGCCGCGGCAATGCTGGCCCTGCGGGACGAGGGCGCCCTGCGCCTGGACGACCTGGCCGAAGATTACGTCCCGGAGCTCCGCGGCTGGTCCTCGGTCACCCCGGACGCGCAGCGGGTCCGGCTCCGCCATCTGCTCACCATGACCGCCGGATTCCCGACCGACGACCCCTGGGGGGACCGCCAGCAGGGCTTGCCGCTCCCGGAGTTCGCCGAGTTCCTGTCCGGCGGGGTCAGCTTCACCTGGGCACCGGGCACCCGGTTCGAGTACTCCAACCTCGGCTACGCGATCCTCGGCCGGGTCATCACCGCGGTCTCCGGCACCTCCTATCCGGACTTCATCCGGTCCCGGGTGCTCGGCCCGCTGGGTATGGCGCACACCGGTTTCGAGGCGGCCGACGTCGACCCGGGCGAGCTGGCCGGCGGATACCGGCGCGACCACGGCCGCTGGGCGGAGATCAGCCCGGCCCCGTGCGGCGCGTTCGCCCCCATGGGCGGGGTGTTCAGTTGCGTGCGGGACCTCGCGACCTGGGTCGCGGGTTTCACCGCCGCCTTCCCGCCCGGCGCCGAGGAGACCGGCGGCCCGCACCCGCTGTCCCGAGCGAGCCGCCGCGACATGCAGCTTCCGCAGGTGGCTACCGGGCTGCGGATGCCCGTGCCGGTCCCGGGGAGCACGGCGACCGGCAGCTACGGGTTCGGGCTGTTCGTCGAGGACGACCCGGCCTGGGGCCGGATCGTTCAGCACAGCGGCGGCTACCCGGGTTTCGGCAGCAACATGCGCTGGCACCCGGCCACCGGGCTTGGCGTGATCGTCCTGGGCAACAGCACGTACGCGCCGGTCGGGCCGTTCGCGGTCCGGCTGCTCGGCACCGTGCTCCGGCAGCACACGCGGCGGGCCGCGCCGCGCTGGGCCGCGCATCTGGACGGCGCCCTGCCCGCCGAGCGGGCCCTGGCGCTGGCCCCGGCCGGCGCATGGCCGGAGACGGTGGCCGCCCGGGACGAGGTGTCCCGGCTGATGCAGTCCTGGGACGACGCGGCGGCGGCGAAGCTGTTTTCCGAGAACGTCGCGCTCGACGAGCCGTACCCGGACCGGCGGGAGAAGATCCGGCTGATCCGCGAGCGCCTGGGCGAGTTCCGCGATGATCCCGGTCGTCCCCCCGAATCGGACACGCCCGCGCACTGCCGCTGGTGGGTGGCCGGGGACCGCGGTACGGCGCAGGTCGAGATCCGTCTCAATCCGGAACGATCCCCCCGTGTTCAGTCACTGATCCTCGCGGTTCCCCCGGCCGCGGGTTCGCCGCTCCAGTCGATGCTGGGGCAGATCATCACGCTGATGAACGACGGTGCCATGTCCTGGCCGGACGCGGTGCCGACCGCCCCGTCCCTGGACCGTTCGCTGGTCCTGCGCCGCCTGCGGGCGGCGGGCGCCTGGGCGGGCCCGTGCCGGGCCGGCGCCTACCGCGCGGGGGACGGCGAGTCGACCGTCACCGTCGACCTCGAGGGCCAGTTCGCCCGGCTGATCCTGGCCGTGGCGGTCGACCGGGCCGGGGGAGCGCTGCAGCAGGCCGACGTCATGCTCGGATCGTGACGAGCCCGGAACCGGCAGAGCCTCCGTGCGTGTCGTGCCGGCCGGTATTCGTTAACTAAGCGCAATCGGAAGGTCGCGGAAAAAATCTGTGGCGATCAAGGAATGTATTCCGATACGGTCCTGTTCCGTATCGATAGCGCGGGTCGACGGCGCGAGGCCGGACCGGGGCTGGTGGCAAGACCAGCGGGCCCTACCGGCGGGAACGACCGCACCGCGCGTGATCTTCCCGCTGAAGCAGGCCGATGCAGCCCTGCCGGAAGCGGGACCGTTCGTTGTTCTTCGTTCAGCTTGCGAAAGGCACCATGGACAGCCAAACGATTTACCGACGGCGCTGGGGCATCCTCAGCGTCCTCATCGTCAGCCTTCTCGCCATCGTCATCGACAACACCGTGCTCAACGTCGCCCTGAAGACGATCGCTGAGCCGCACGCCGGCCTGGGCGCAAGCCAGAGCCAGCTCGAATGGGCCATCAACTCCTACACCCTGGTGTTCGCTGGCCTCCTGTTCACCTTCGGGGTCATCGGCGACCGCATCGGCCGCAAGCGGATGCTCATGATCGGCCTGATCCTGTTCGGGATCGGCTCACTGCTGTCCGCCTACTCCCGCTCGCCGGATCAGCTGATCTTCGCGCGCGCGGCGATGGGCCTGGGCGGCGCGGCCGTCATGCCGCAGACGCTGTCGATCATTTCCAACGTCTTCGAGCCGCAGGAGCGGCCGCGGGCCATCGGCATCTGGGCCTCCGCCGTCGGAATCGGCTTCGCAATCGGGCCGGTGCTCGCCGGCGTGCTGCTGGCCCACTTCTGGTGGGGCTCGGTCTTCCTGATCAATGTGCCCGTCACGGTGGCTGGTGCGATCGCCGTCGCGCTGCTGGTTCCCGAGTCAAGGAACCCCGAGCGGGCCGGGATCGACGTTCTCGGCGTGCTGCTCTCGATCGCGGGCCTCGTGCTGGTCGTGTTCGGGATCGTCCAGGGCGGCGACGCCGGCTCCTGGGTGCACCCCTCGGTGCTCGGCCCCATCGCGGGCGGCCTGGCTGTGCTCGCGGTCTTCGGCTGGCATGAGTCCCGGACCCGTCATCCGGCCCTGGACGTCCGGCTGTTCCGCGACCGGCGCCTCTCGGCTTCGGTGGGCGCGCTCGGCCTGGTCTTCTTCGGCATGGGCGGGGTGTTCTTTTTCACCGCTTTCTACCTGCAGAACGTCCGGGGCTACAGCGCGCTTGACGCGGGCCTCATGACTGTGCCGTTCGCGGTCGGGCAGCTGCTGCTGTCCCCGCGTAGCGCCGCACTGGTCCGGCGCTTCGGGCCCAAGGTCGTGGGGACCGCCGGCATGTTCGTCATGGCCGCCGCGCTCGCCGGGTACGTGCTGCTCGGCACGGCCTCCCCGGTGTGGCTGCTTGGGCTGCTGTTCTTCATTCAGGGAGCGGCCATCGGCGCCGCAATGCCGGCCGCCACGTCCGCGGTCATGGACGTGCTGCCCCGCGAGCGGGCTGGCGCCGGTTCCGCGCTGACCAACACCGCGCGCCAGGTCGGCGTCGCGCTGGGTGTAGCCGTGCTGGGCTCGATCCTGGCCCAGTCCTACCACCAGACGATGAGCCCGACGCTGGCCAGCCTTCCGGCCGCCACGAGGGACGCGGCCGGTGGTTCCATCTCGGCCACGCAGGCCGTGGCCGCGCAGCTCGGTACGGCGGGGCGGGCCCTGCTGGGTCCCGCCAACGATGCCTTCGTCAGCGCCATGCACGTGACCGCGGTCGTGGCCGCGATCATCGCGCTGGCCGGCGCCATCGTGGTCCTCCGCTGGATGCCGGGCCTGGGTTCCACCAGCGCGGTCACCCCGGCGGTGCAGCCCACCCCGGCGGTGCCGCCGACCCGGCAGCTGGAGCCGGCCGGGAGCTGGAGCCGGTCGCTCTGGACGCTGCCGCCCGCCCGGGCATCGACCCGCTGGAGGCGCTCGACGTCTGGCAGGAGCACCTGACCACCCACCCCGCTGCAGGCCCGTGGGGCTGTCGAGGCGGCAGGGGCGGCGGTCGACCCGGCCGATGAGTACCTCGTCGATGTGTGGCCGGGGGACTTCGCCGACCAGTCGCACGGCGTGGAAGGATAAGAACCGATGAATCCGGCAGTCATGCCCCGCACGGCGGAGGCCGCAGGCGGCGAGCGCGAGCTCGGGCCGCTCGAGGAGCACTGCCCGGATGCGCGTAACGACAGCGCCAGCTCCGCGGCGGGCCCCGACCACGGGCCCGCCGCGGGCCGGCGGCCCGGCCGCCCGCGCAGTGAGCGCGCCGAGCAGGCGATCATCGAGGCCACGCTGGAACTTTTCGCCGAGAAGGGCGCCGAGGGCCTCTGCGTCGAGGAAGTAGCCGCCCGGGCCGGGGTCGGCAAGGCCACGGTCTACCGGCGCTGGCACAACAAGGAAGACCTGCTGCTGGCCGCGCTGGGCTCGATGAAGAGCCCGCTGCCCGAGACGGACGGCGGCTCGGTCCGTGACGATCTGATCGCCCTGGTCACGGTGATGGCCCAGGACGCCGCCGATCCGCGGCGGACCCGCCAGTACACGCTGCTGCTCGGCGAGGGGGAGAAGTACCCCCGGCTGATGGCCCGCTATGCCGAGACGGTAGTCGAGCCGCGGCGCGACGTGATCCGCTCCGTGCTGCGGCGCGGCATGGCCAACGGCCAGCTCCGGCCGGACCTCGACGTAGAGATCGCGATGCTCACGCTGACCGGTGCCGCGATGTCGCGCGGCAAGTATGACACGGTGGGGCACAACGAGGACTTCGCGGAGCATGTCGTGGACAGCCTGCTGCTCGGCCTCGCCCCGCGCTGACGCCTGCGCTCCACGTCGGGCCGCTTGTACCCCGTTTTGCCGCCTATGCTGCCAGCGGGACGAGGGGAGAGTGCATGGCGACGGACGCTGCTGGCCCGCCGCCGCCCGAGCGGCCGGTCGCGGTGTTCGACCTCGACGGGACCCTGCTGCGCGGTGATACCACCGCCGAGTTCATCCGTGGGCTGATCTTGCGCAGCCCGCCGCGCGCCGTGGCGGCGCTGCTGGCGGCCCCGATTCTCGGGCCGTTTTTCTTTGTCCCGTTCGCGCGGCGGCACGCGATCACCGTGCTGCTGGGGATCGCCACGGTCGGCGCGCCGCCGGGACGCATCCAGGCCCTGGCCGAGGAGTTCGCGGCCAGGCACGCCGCCGAGGGCAACCAGATATCGGTCGTCCTGGACCGCCTGCACGCCCACCTCGATGCCGGCCACCGCGTGGTCATCGCCACCGGCTGCGCCGACTGGCTGGCCGAGGCGAGCTGCCGCGTACTCGGGCTGGACGCGGTTGAGATCGTGGCGGCCCGCCTGCAGCAGGGACAGCGGTTCGTGCGACCGTCCCGGGAGTGCGGCATGTGGAACGCCCTGCCCACCTCGACGCGCGGTTTCTCGTTCGGTGTGCAGAAGGTGCGCCGCCTCGCCGCCGCGGGGATCAGCATCCCGGTGGCGTACGCCTACACCGACAGCGTGACCGACCTGCCGCTGCTGCTCGCCGCGAACGAGCGGTACGTGGTCGACCCGGGGCCGCGGCGGCTGCGCCGCATCCGCGGCCGGGCGGGGCCGGCGTGCGCCCCGCTGTGGTCGCGCCGCTGAGCTGCTGCTGGACCGGGACTATATGGTCGAGCACTGGCTCGCCGCCTGCGCGGTCCTCCTGCTCAGCTAGCTAGGTCCGCTAGGGCGGCGAAGCGTGGTTTCTCCCGGCTGCTTGCCGGGCTGTCCTGCCTGGCCGCCCGGACAGGTGGATAACGCCGCAGTTATCCACAGGCAGTCTGAGGCTCATCATCGCGCTGGGCTCGATCGTTACTATCGAACTAGAAATCGAATCGCAGGCCCGGGGTGCCCGGGCCGCTCATTGGCCCGGGGTGCCCGGGCCGCTCCGCCGACCGCCCCGGGAGGTGATCCGCTCCGTGTGCACCCTAGTGAGTCGGCCACGCCGTCCAGCACGGCGCAGGCGCTGGCCATGGTGCGGGCCGGGCTGGGTTACCTGACCTCGTGTGACGCCGCTGATCTTGGGACCACGGTGCAGGCGGAGGCTCTGATCGGGTTGGAGCAGGCCGAAGCCCAGCACACCGCCGCCCGGGCGAAGATCCTGGCCGCGTTCAGTGGCCAGCAGGGGTACCAGGCCGATGGGCAGTACGGGCCGAAGCCGTGGCTGCGGACCTTTACCAAGATCACCAGCCGGGCCGCGGCGGAAGCCATGGGGTGGGCCAAACGTGTGCAGGAGCATCCCGTCATCGCGGGCGCCCTCGCTGCCGGGCAGTTGTCGGCGTCGTGGGCGAAGAGCCTGTCTGACTGGACCGACCAGTTGCCTGAGGACCGGCGGGAGGACGCGGACCAGATCCTGCTGGCCGCCGCCCTCGGTGGCGCGGGGCTGGCTGACCTGGGGGTTCTGGCCCAGGAGATGATCGAGCGGTCTCGCACGGCCCCGGATCGGGACAAGGACACGTTCAACGACCGGGCGGTGTGGCTGGAGACCACCCTCGGCGGGGCCGGGCGGCTGACCGGGGACCTGACCGGGACCGCGGCCGCAGCGGTGTCCGCGGTGCTGGAGGCGCTGTCGGGCAAGGTTGGCCCGGAAGATACCCGCACCCTCCCGCAGCGGCGCCACGATGCGTTGCAGGATGCTTTCCAGCGGCTCATCGACTGCGGCACCCTCCCCGGGAAAGACGGTCAGCCGCTGCACCTGAACGTCCACGTCGACCTGGCCGAACTACGCGGCCTGCCGGGCGCCTCGGATCTGGAGCGCGGGCTGGACGACGGCCCGCGCCGCGGCGGCCGGGGTCCCCGGATCGGTCTATCCGACCGGGCCGGACGCCGAGGCGGCCGCGTGTGACGCGGCGTTGACCCCGATCGTGTCCGGGCACATCGACTGGACCATCCTGGACCAGTTCAGCGGCCTGTTCCTCGCGGCCACCGACGGCCACCGCGGCCAGAACGGGGACCCGCGCTCCGGCCCGCGCCAGGGCACGGACGCCTGCCAGGGCCCGGGGACGCCTGGGCCCGGGGGACGCCTCAGGCCCGGGGGTGCCTCAAGCCCGGGGGGTGCCTCAGGCCCGGGGGGTGGCTCAGGCTGGCGGGTGCCGGCTGCACCTGCCGTGTCCCGCACCGCCTCGACCACCTGGGACCTTTGCCGCCCGCCACCTGCGAACGGCTGCGGGACACTTTGCTGCACTGGAGTATCGACATTGTGTCGGGGCCCACTGGGCTCGCCTCGTTCCTGCGCGCCCAGCTGCTGGGCACCCGGTTCACCACCTTGTCCCAGCCGCTGGACCTGGGCCGCACCACCCGGATCGTGCCATCCCACCTGCGTAAAGCCATCATCCAAAGAGACAAGCAGTGTCAGTTTCCCGGCTGCACCCAGCCCCCCTCGGTCTGCGAAGTGCACCACGTCATTCCCTGGTCTAAGGGCGGCGCAACCAGCCTGAGCAACTGTGCCCTGTATTGCCGTTTTCACCACATCGTGGTCATCCACCGCTGGGGCTGGGCGGTCACCCGAACCCCGACGGCACTACGACCGCCACCAGCCCCGACGGGCGCGTACTGCACAGCCACGGGCCACCCAGCACCGTGGCGTGACCCGCCCGCGCACCCGGTTGGGGTAGGTGCCGCTGGCCGCTGCGCGAGCGAACACCTGGACCTGCGCGGTGGCGTGCTCATCCACGCTGGGGATGCCAGGTAGACGCGAGGTATGACAGCTCAGATGACCAGTAGACGGCCCGGTCACGCCGACTGAACCCGCGTCCGCACGGAAAGGCTGGCCGAAGGGGAGTCTACGTCTAGGGCTCGCCGGGAGCTACGACGCCGGACGGCGGCTCGACTGCTCCCTCCCGCCAGGCGTTCGTAATGGGCAGGCGCCGGTCCCGGCCGAAGTTCCGCGAGGTGATCTTGGGACCGGGCGGGTACTGCCGGCGCTTGTACTCGGCCAGGTCGACCAGCCGGATGACCCGCTGCACGAGGTCCGGGTCGTGGCCGGCCGCGATCAGCTGCGCGGAGCCCATGTCCTTTTCCACGTAGTCGTCCAGCAGGGCGTCGAGGATCTGGTAGTCCGGCAGCGAGTCGGTGTCCTGCTGGCCGGGGGCCAGCTCGGCGCTGGGCGGCTTGGTGATCGAGTTCTCCGGGATCGGCGGGGTCTCGCCGCGCGCGGTGGCCTCCGCGTTCCGCCACCGGGCCAGCTCCCACACCAGCGTCTTCAGCACGTCCTTGATCGGTCCGTAGCCGCCGGCCGAGTCGCCGTACAGCGTCGAGTACCCGGCGGCCAGCTCGCTCTTGTTACCGGTGGTCAGGACCAGGTGGCCGGCGGCGTTCGACAGTCCCATCAGCGTCACGCCCCGCACCCGGGCCTGCAGGTTCTCGGCGGGCAGCCCGGTGTCCGGGAATCCGGCCGGCGCCAGTTCGGCCTCGAACGCGTCGACCATCGACCGGATCGGCACGAAGACCGAGTGCAGTCCCTGCCGCTTGACGAGTTCTTCTGCGTCACCGATTGAGTGGTCGCTGGAGTACCGGCTCGGCATGAGCACGGTGTACACGTTGTCCGGCCCCACCGCGTCCGCGGCGATCGTCGCGGTCAGGGCCGAGTCGATGCCGCCGGACAAGCCCAGGATCACCGAACGGAAGCCGTTCTTGCGCACGTAGTCCCGCACGCCCAGGACCAGCGCGCGGTAGACCTCCTCGTGATCCGGCAGCGACGGCCAGGCCTGCGTGTCCGGCGCGATCTGGCCTCCCGCCGGGCTGGCCACCGGTTCGAGCTCGACGTGCCGGATCGTGATGACCGTGCCGTCGCCCGCGTCCACCGGCTCGCCCGCGAGGCGGACCGGGCCCCGGGCCGCGGGCAGGTCGAGGTCGGTGACGATCAGGGCCTCCTCGAACTGCGGCCCGCGGGCCAGCAGTTCGCCGTCCGCCGCGACCAGCAGCGAGCCGCCGTCGAAGACCAGTTCGTCCTGGCCGCCGATCAGGTTCGAGTAGGCCAGCGCCGCCCCGGCCTCCCCGGCGCAGCGCTGGCATAGCGCGAGCCGGACGTCGTCCTTGCCGCGCTCGTAGGGCGACGCGTTCGGCACCACGAGCAGGGCGGCGCCCGCCTGCCGGGTCACCGCGACCGGGCCACCCTGCTGCCACAGGTCCTCGCAGATTGCGATGGCCACGTCGACGGCCTCGGGGCCGGTGGCTGCGCCGGTGTCCCCGCCGGGCGTCCCGCCTGCGGGCATCCGGAACACGGGCAGCGAGTTGCCTGGGACAAAGTAACGGTACTCGTCGAACACCCCGTAGTTCGGCAGATGGTGCTTGGCTGTGGTGATGACGACCCGCCCGCCCCACAGCAGCGCGGCGGCGTCCAGCGGCGCCCCGGCCGGCAGCCCCGTCCGCGGGGCGAGCCCGGCCTGCCGGTCCAGGTAGCCCGCCACCACGGCCACGCCGCCCAGCCCTTCTTCGGCCAGCCGCCCGGCCACCCGCTGCACGGTCTCGATGGAGGCCGCCACGAAGGATGCCCGCAGGGCCAGGTCCTCCACCGGGTACCCGGTGAGCATCATCTCGGGGAAGACGACGATCCTGGCCCCCTGCTGGGCCGCGCGGCGCGTCCAGTCGACGATCTTGTCCGCGTTCCCGGCCAGGTCTCCCACGGTCGCATTGACCTGGGCCATAGCAATCCGCAGCGTAGGCACGGATCCAGCTTAGGCCCGCGCCGGGAAAACCCAGATGCGGTCTGACCCGCCGCGAGGCAAGCTCACGTTATGGAACACATCGCGGGCCGCGAGGGGCCGCCGGTAGCGCCCGCGGTGCTGGATCATGTGCTGCCGCGGATCGGCGGGATCGCCACGGTCGAGCGGCTGGCCGCGCTCAGCGGCAGCGACTTCACCAGCGTGTTGCTGGAGGTGGCCCGGCGCCGCGCGGCGCGGGAAACTCCCGCCAGCGTTCAGCGCCGGTACGCCCGCGACCGGTTCTCCCGGCCCGGCCGTACCCCGTGGCGCTCGATACGGCGGGCTGAGGACGCACTGCTGGCCGCCCTGCCGGGGGACGTGGAACTGCTGACGCTGGCTCCGGCCGTGCCGCTCGGGACCCATTCGGTACTGGGCACGGTCAGCCAGCATCAGGTGCTGACCACCATCCGGGCGTGTGAGGTCGCCGCGGATCCCACCAGCGCCCTGGCGCTGGAGGCCGCGGCCCGCCGCCGGGCCCAGTCCCAGGCGGCGACGGTCAAGCTGGCCGGCGTCCAGCGCGTTACCCGCACCCAGCTGTTCGCCAGCCCGGCCGCGGCTGCGCACTTCAGCCTGTTCGGGCTGGTCACGGCGGGCCGTGACATGGGCAGCTACCGGTTCGAGCGCGCCGCGCTGACCGCCCACCTGCGCTTTGCCGTGGCCGGGCTGGCCGCCACCGGGCTCCGGCACATCCATGTGGCGCTGACGCCGCTCGGGGACGCGGGGGAACGGATCGCGGCCGCGGTCGTCGATGAGCTCGACCACGACCGGGGCCCGGCCGCGGCCGCGGTGATCGTGCTGGACCACACCCGGCAGCGCGGCCGCGGTTACTACCGAGACGTGTGCTTCAAGGTCAACGCCCACGCCCGCGGCGAACTGATGGAGATCGGCGACGGCGGGTTCACCGACTGGACCGCACAGCTCACCGCGAGCCGCAAGGAGCGCCTGCTGATCAGCGGTATCGGCCTGGACCGGCTCGCGAGGTTCGCCGGCCTGTAGCCGTGGTGTCGAGGCCAGCGAACGCGCAGCACCGCCCTGGCGAGCCCGTCTGGCGATAAGGCATCCGTGCCGCAGAGCCACGTGTGTAACTCCGAGGAAACAACGGCGCGGCACACTGCTATCCAGTACCTACGACGTGTCGCCCCGGAGGCAGCGTGGCGGCCACCGAGGACCGGCCGCGTGCCGCGGAGCACGTCACATGGGAGGCAAGGAATTGGATCGGGGGCGTCTAAGGTGAGAGGCGTGGATAGGCAGCAAGAATTTGTGCTGCGCACGCTGGAGGAGCGGGACATTCGATTTGTCCGGCTCTGGTTCACCGACGTGCTCGGCTACCTGAAATCCGTCGCCGTCGCCCCGGCCGAGCTCGAGGGCGCCTTCGCGGACGGCATTGGCTTCGACGGGTCAGCGATCGAGGGGTTCGCCCGCATCTACGAGGCGGACATGATCGCGAAGCCGGACCCGTCGACGTTCCAGTTGCTCCCGTGGAAGGGGGAGGCGCCGGGGGTCGGCCGGATGTTCTGCGACATCCTGATGCCGGACGGATCACCTTCCTATGCCGATCCCCGCTGGGTGCTCAAGCGGGCGCTCGGCCGCGCCTCCGACCTCGGGTTCACCTTCTACACGCACCCCGAGGTCGAGTTTTTCCTCCTCAAGGAGAAGCCGCGGCCCGGCCAGCGGCCAGAGCCCATCGACTCCGGCGGTTACTTCGACCACACCCCGCACAGCATCGCGCACGACTTCCGCAAGACGTCGATCATGATGCTGGAGAGCATGGGCCTGTCGGTGGAATACAGCCACCACGAGGACGGCCCCGGTCAGCAGGAGATCGACCTGCGGTACGCCGACGCGCTGACCACGGCGGACAACATCATGTCGTTCCGCCTGGTCATGAAGGAAGTCGCGATCGAGCAGGGTGTCTACGCGACGTTCATGCCGAAGCCGTTCACCGACTATCCCGGCTCCGGCATGCACAGCCATGTGTCGCTGTTCGAGGGTGACCGGAACGCCTTTTATGAGCCGGGCGCGGAGCTGCAGCTGTCCAAGATCGGCCGGGCGTTCATCGCCGGGCTGCTCCGGCACGCCGCCGAGATCACTGCCGTCTGCAACCAGTGGGTCAACTCCTACAAGCGGCTGTGGGGCGCGGCCGAGCGCACCGCGGGCGCGGGCGGGGAGGCCCCGGCCTACATCTGCTGGGGCCACAACAACCGGTCCGCGCTGGTCCGGGTGCCGATGTACAAGCCGCACAAGGGCAACTCCACGCGGGTCGAGTTCCGCTCCATCGACGCCGCGTGCAACCCCTACCTCGCCTACGCGCTCATCCTCGCGGCCGGGCTCAAGGGCATCGAGGACGACTACGAGCTCCCGCCGCCCGCCGACGACGACGTGTGGGCGCTGACCAGCTCCGAGCGCCGGGCCATGGGCATCAAGCCGCTGCCGCACGACCTGGGCGAGGCGATCAACGTCATGCAGGACAGCGAGCTGGTCGCGGAGACCCTGGGCGAGCACGTCTTCGACTTCTTCCTGCGCAACAAGCGCGAGGAGTGGACCCAGTACCGCCGGCAGGTCACCGAGTACGAGCTGGACCGCTACCTGCCGACGCTCTGACCGCCGAAGACTCCGGGCCCGCCGGATCCGCTGAGCCCGCCGGATCCGCTGAGCCCGCCGGTTCCGCTGAGCCCGCCAGATCCGCTGAGCCCGCCGGATCCGGCGATGGCGGCCAGCGCCACCGGTGTCAGGGGCGCCGGGGAGGCAGGCGCCGGGGAGGGCAGGCGCCCGTGAAGGGCAGGCGCCGGAGAAGGCAGGTGCCCCTGGTGCTGCGGTGACTGCTGAGTCATTCTCCGCGCCGCACCCGGCGGCCCAGCGGCCGGCATCCCCGTCTACCGGGAGCATTCTCAGGGCTATCCGCTGAATACGCTCCCCATAGGCACCGGCGCCCCGGCCGGGGCACCTCCAGCGTCACAGCAGACCCAGCTCCTAACGTTGGCTACCTCCCGACGATAAGCGAGCAGGCCGGCCGGGAAACTGGCCGCCGCGCACCGCACCGCGCACCGCGCCCGGCCCGACCCGGCGCATTACAGTGGCGACGTGGCGGGTGACGAGACGGGACGGGTCGACAGCTGGATCTGGTCGGTGCGGCTGGTCAAGACCCGGTCGGCCGCGTCCAGTGCCTGCCGGGCCGGGCACGTCCGGGTCAACGGCGCGCGGGTCAAGCCCGCCCACTCCGTCCGGGCCGGTGACGAGGTGCGGCTCCGCGAAGAGGGACGCGAGCGCATCGTGGTCGTCGAGCGGGTTATCAGCAAGCGGGCCAGCGCGCCGGTCGCAGCGGAATGCTACGTCGATCACAGCCCGCCGCCGCCACCGCGGGAGAAGATGGTGCCGGTGGCCCAGCGCGAACGCGGCGCAGGCCGTCCGACCAAGCGGGAGCGCCGCAGTCTCGAGAAGCTGCTGGGCCGCCCGGCCCGCTGACCAGGCGGTGGGCCCGCGGCACGGTTCCGGCGGCCGCGGCTGTACCGCTCCGGCGGCGCGGCTGTACCCCGCCGGCCCGGCCGCGTTACCCTGAGGGCGAATCCACCTTCTTCTCGGCTTTCGCGAGTTGGCGCGGGACAGGAGCGGGCCGATGGATGACCAGCGCGACGCGCTCTGGGCTGATGCCAGCCTGCGGCGGCCCGCGGTCGATCCCGGTATCCCGCGGCCGGACCGCGACCTGCTGGCCGCCCGCGGCGCCCTGCTGCCGCCCGCGGCCCAGGACCGCCCGGCCCGGCGCCGTTACTATCTGCCCACCGAGCCCGCCCGGCGGCTGGCTACCATCGACGGAACGGTCGCCGGCCTGACCGCCGCCGGCCTGACCGCGCTGTTCGGCACCACCCCGCTGGCCGTCGGAGTGCTCATCTTCCAGGGCCCGGCCAGCTGGGAAATGGCGTCCAACCGCTTCGCGCTGCTGGCCGCGGGCATCATCGCGATGGTCACGACCGTGATCCTCGGCGTCCGCGTCGTCCGGTTCGGCCAGCCCAGCGGGCGCACGCCCGCCGAAACGGCGGCGCGCACCCACCATGGCCGCTACCTGACCGGCGCCGACTTTGACGCCCGGTCCCGGGTGCTCCTGCGGCGGGCCCAGGACGCGATCGACGCCGTCACCTCGTCGCTGGTGTGCCGGGACGACCTGCTCGACCGGCACGCCACGAGCGCGGCCCTGACCGGCCAGGAATGGGACATCGCCGTGGCGCTGCGCGAACAGGCCCAGCTCCGGGCCCGGCGAGCAGAGCTGCGCGTCCGGCGGGCCGAGCTGGCCGGGCCCGGCGCGCAGGCTGCCGCGCCGGGCTGGGCCGCAGCTGCCGCGCCGGGCGGGACCGCGCCGCCCAGCTGGGCCCGCAGGCTGCCGCGCTGCTGAGCCAGCAGGACCGCGCCGCCGAGCTCGCCGAGGCCAGCACTATCCGCCGGGTCGAGGCGCTGGAGCGATATGCCGACCAGGTCGGCGCGGCGGACAGCGCCTACCGGGACGGGAAACAGTCCGCGGCCCTGGCCGAGCTGCACGACCGGCACCTGGACATGCTGGCCCGCACGGCCGCCGACGAGCACGGCATCGCCGAGATCGACCGCCTGGCGGCGCAGGCCCGGGCGGTCCGCCGCGTGCTGGGCGAGCCGCCCCGCTAGCACCGGCCGGTGTCATCTCCGCGATCTTGGCCGCCTATGCCCGTTCCGGCCGCAATACGGTGCCTGACGTGCTATTAAGCCGCAGCGCGTAGCCTGATATGACACTAAATTGCACCATTTGTTTTCTTGAACTATTCGTCTTTATAAGGATAGGTTTTGCCTATGACCGCATCCCGGACGCCGGCTACCGCCGAAGAGCTGCGCGGCGCCGGCCTGCGGGTGACGGCCGGCCGCGTCGCCCTGCTCGAGACCGTCCGGGACGGCGACCACCTGGGCGTCGAGGCGATCGCCGCCGGAGTGCGGGATCGCATCGGCCACGTCTCCCTGCAGGCCGTGTATGAGGCCCTGCACGCGCTTACCGCGGCGGGGCTCGTGCGCCGCATCGAGCCGGTCGGCAGCCCGGCCCGGTTCGAGGGACGCGTCGGGGACAACCACCACCATGTCGTGTGCCGGTCGTGCGGTGTCGTCGCTGACGTCGACTGCGCGGTCGGCGAGGCGCCCTGCCTGACCGCCTCCGGCGAGCACGGCTTCGCGATCGACGAGGCCGAGGTCGTCTACTGGGGCCTGTGCCCCGGCTGTTCCACCGCCCGCAGTTCCTGAGACTGCCAGGAAGGATTCCCATGTCCGAGAACCATGATCCGATCATTGCCGACGGTGAGACCCCTGAGGTCGCAGAGGAGACCGCGGGGGCGAGCGCGGAGGGATGCCCGGTCGTCCACGGCCGCGTTGACCCCACCCAGGGCGACCCCAACCGCGAGTGGTGGCCGAACCGCCTCAACCTGAAGATCCTGGCCAAGAACCCGCCAGAAACCGACCCGTACCACGGCGACCTCGACTACCGCGCCGAGTTCCAGACTCTCGACCTGGCGGCCGTGAAGGCCGACATCGCGGCGGTGCTGACCGACTCCAAGGACGTGGTGGCCGGCCGACTACGGCAGCTACGGCGGGCCTGTTCATCCGGATGGCGTGGCACGCCGCGGGCACCTACCGCCTGGGCGACGGCCGGGGCGGCGCCGGCGCCGGCCAGCAGCGCTTCGCGCCGCTGAACAGCTGGCCGGACAACGTGAGCCTGGACAAGTCCCGGCGGCTGCTGTGGCCGGTCAAGAAGAAGTACGGCCAGAAGCTCTCCTGGGCCGACCTGATCGTCCTGGCCGGCAACGTGGCCCTGGAGTCGGGCGGTTTCAAGACCTTCGGCTTCGGCGGCGGCCGGGTGGACGTCTAGGAGCCGGACGCGACGTGTACTGGGGCCCGGAGACCGAGTGGCTCGGCACCGAGCGCTACAGCGGCGACCGACAAGTTCGAGGAGCCGCTCGGCGCCGACACGATGGGCCTCATCTACGTCAACCCGGAGGGCCCGAACGGCAGCGGCGACTTCGCTCGCCGCGGCCCGGCACATCCGCGAGACGTTCGGCCGGATGGCCATGAACGACGAGGAGACCGTGGCGCTGATCGCCGGCGGGCACACGTTCGGCAAGACCCACGGCGCGGGCCCGGCGGAGAGCGTCGGCCCCGACCCCGAGGCCGCCCCGCTCGAGGACCAGGGTCTCGGCTGGAAGTCGACCTATGGCACCGGCAAGGGCGCGGACACGATCACCAGCGGGCTCGAGGTCACCTGGACCTACCACCCGACCCGGTGGGACAACGAGTTCTTCCACATCCTGTTCGGCTACGAGTGGGAGCAGTTCAGAGTCCCCGGCGGGGGCCAAGCAGTGGCGGCCCAAGGACAACGGCGGCGCCAGGCCTGGTGCCCGACGCGTACGGCGACGGCAAGCGCGAGCCGCGGATGCTGACCACCGACCTGTCGCTGCGCTTCGACCCGATCTACGAGCCGATCTCCCGGCGCTTCAAGGACGACCAGGAGGCCTTCTCCGACGCGTTCGCCCGCGCCTGGTTCAAGCTGACCCACCGCGACATGGGCCCGTCGGGTCCGCTACCTCGGCCCCGAGGTTCCGTCCGAGGAGCTGATCTGGCAGGACCCGGTGCCCGCGGTGGACCACGAGCTGGTCGGCGCCGACGACATCGCCGGGCTCAAGCGGGAGATCCTCGCCTCCGGCCTGACCGTCTCCCAGCTCGTCTCCACCGCGTGGGCGTCGGCCTCGACGTTCCGCGGCAGCGACAAGCGCGGCGGCGCCAACGGCGCGCGGATCCGCCTCGAGCCGCAGAGCGGCTGGGAGGTCAATAACCCCGACCAGCTGGCCTCGGTGCTGCGCACCCTGGAGGGTATCCGGGAGTCCTTCAACGGCGCCGGACGGCGGCAAGAAGATCTCCCTCGCCGACCTGATCGTGCTCGCGGGCGACGCCGGCGTGGAGAAGGCCGCCGCGGACGCGGGCGTCACCGTCGAGGTCCCGTTCACCGCCGGGCCGCACCGACGCCACGGCCGAGCAGACCGACGCCGAGTCCTTCAGCCACCTGGAGCCGAAGGCGGATGGGTTCCGCAACTACCTCGGCAAGGGCCTGCGGCTCCCCGCCGAATACCTGCTCATCGACCGGGCGAACCTGCTGACGCTGACCGCGCCGGAGACGACGGTCCTCGTCGGCGGCCTGCGCGTGCTCGGCGCGAACTACGACGGGTCGAACCTCGGCGTGTTCACCGACACCCCGGGCACGCTGACGAACGACTTCTTCGTCAACCTGCTCGACTACGACACCACCTGGACGCCGACGTCCGCGGAAGGCGACCACGTTCGAGGGGCGCACTGCCGACGGCGAGGTCAAGTGGACCGGCAGCCGGGTCGATCTGCTTCTTCGGGGCCAACTCCGAGCTGCGGGCGCTGGCCGAGGTCTACGCGACCGACGACGCCAAGGAGAAGTTCGTCAACGACTTCGTGGCGGCGTGGACAAGGTCATGAACCTCGACCGGTTCGACGTCGCCTGATCACGTCGCCCAGGCTGGCCCGGTGCCGGACCGGCCTGGGCGTCCTCCGGCGCAGGGCCGGCCGGAGATCCTTTTCCGTGTAGCCGCCGTCGGCCAGGCCGGCCCGCTGCTCGAAGACGTTGCGTGCGCCGAAGTCGCCGCACAGCGCCCACGACACGGCGGCCGCGATCCCGTACAGCGGGAGCATGAGGACACCGCCGCAGCAGGCGTACTGCGTGGCGTGCCGCGCCTCGTGCGCGAACAGGCGCACCTCGCCGGTGAAGGTGGCGTACCCGAGCCGGGTGACCAGCACGTTGCCCACGCAGAACGCGGGCGCCGGGGGCACCGGCAGCCGGTAACCAGCCCCCACCAGCAGGCCATCCCCGGCCGGACGGAATCTTGCCCCGCCAGCGGCGGCCACGACGATGCCGGTGAGCGTCGAGCCGTTCAGGATGTTGGCCGCCAGCCGCCACCGGTGCCCGGTCATGCGGTGCCGCTGGGCGGGCCGGTGCGGAGGACCTCGATCAGCGCGGGGTCATCGAGGCGGCCCAGCCCCCAGGTCGTGGCCGCGGGCGTAAAGCTCGCGCGCATAGGCGTCAGTGGCCGTCCGGGGTCAGCTCCACGGTGACCGACGGCTCGGCCGCTTCGGCCAGGCTCAGCTCGCTCAGCACCCCGGCGGCGCGCAGGTCAGCCTCGGCGCCCCGGAGCAGCGCGATCCGCTGCGGGGTGTCGGTGACGCTCAGCCGGGCGACTTCGGTGCGCAGCGAGCGCTTCTGTGCGGATTTCGCCTTGCGGATCTCGGCCAGCACCTGGGCCGCGACCGGCAGCATCTCCGGTTCGGTGCCGGGCCCGTGCCGCAGCGGCGCGGCCTCGGGCCACGGAGCGCGGTGCACCGAGCCGGTACGCCACCAGGACCACGCTTCCTCGGCCACGAACGGGAGGAACGGCGCGAACAGCCGCAGTATGGTGTCCAGGGCGATACGCAGCGCCGCCTGCGCCGACCGGGCCGGCTGGCCCTGGCCGTACGCACGGGACTTGACCAGCTCAAGGTAGTCGTCGCAGAAGTTCCAGAAGAACCTCTCCGTCTGCTCGAGCGCGAGGTGGTACTCGTACCGGTCCAGCGCCGCGGTGGCCTGCTCGGTGATGCTGGCCAGCTGGGCGAGCATCGCGCGGTCCAGGGCCTCGGTGACGTCCGGCCGCGAGCGGACCGGATCGGACGGCGACTCCTCGCCGCTGAGGCCCAGCACGAAGCGGGCGGCGTTGAGGACCTTGTTGGCCAGCCGGCGGCCCACCTTCATCTGGGCCTTGTCGACCGCTGTGTCCGTGCCGGGGGCGCTGCTGCACGACCAGTAGCGCAGCCCGTCCGCGCCGAACTCGGCCACGAGCCCCTCCGGGGTGATGACGTTCCCCTTGGACTTCGACATCTTCTTGCGGTCCGGGTCGAGGATCCAGCCGTTGATGCTGGCGTGCGCCCACGGCAGCTGGCCGAGTTCCAGCTGGGAGCGCAGGACCGTGGAGAACAGCCACGTCCGGATGATCTCCGGGCCCTGGGGCCGCAGGTCCATCGGGAAGGTCCGGGCGAACAGGCCTGGGCCTTCGCCCGGGTTTTCCTCCCAGCCGCAGGCGATCTGCGGCGTCAGCGACGAGGTGGCCCAGGTGTCCATCACGTCGGGGTCGCCCACGAAACCGTTCGGCTGGCCGCGCTGCCCCTCGCCGTATCCGGGGGGCGCGTCGCCCTGCGGATCGGAGGGCAGGGCGTCCTCGGCGCAGAAGATCGGCTTGTCCCAGCTCGGCTCGCCGGCGCTGTCGATCGGGTACCAGACGGGGAACGGGACGCCGAAGTAGCGCTGGCGGCTGATCAGCCAGTCCGAGCTGAGTCCCGCCACCCAGTGCTCGTAGCGGACCCGCATGTACGCCGGGTGCCACTGAAGCTCCCGGCCGCGGGCCAGCATCGCCTGCCTCAGCTCCGGGTCACGGGCGCCGTTACGGATGTACCACTGCCGGCTGGTGACGATCTCCAGCGGCCGGTCACCCTTCTCGTAGAACTTGACCATGTGCTCGGTGGGCCGCGGCTCGCCGAGCAGGTCACCGGAGTCGCGGAGCAGGTCCGCGATGCGGGCCCGCGCCTGCCGCGCGGTCCGGCCGCCGAGTTCGGGCCACAGCGCCGCGCCCGGGCCGGTGAGCCAGCTGGGGGTCTCTTCCTGCAGCCTGCCGTCCCGCCGCAGCACCGACCGGACCGGCAGATTGAGCTCGCGCCACCAGATGATGTCGGTGGTGTCGCCGAACGTGCAGATCATCGCGATGCCGGTGCCCTTGTCCGGCTCCGCCAGCCGGTGCGCCAGCACGGGCACGCCGACGCCGAACAGCGGGATGGTCACCGTGCGTGCCGAACAGCGGGCGGTAGCGCTCGTCGTCCGGGTGGGCCACCAGGGCGACGCAGGCCGGCAGCAGCTCGGGACGGGTCGTGTCGACCTCCACCCGCCCGCCGTCGGGGCGGGCGAAGGCGAGCCGGTGGTAGGCGGCCGGCTGCTCGCGCTCTTCCAGCTCGGCCTGGGCCACCGCGGTCCGGAAGTCGATGTCCCACAGCGTGGGAGCCTCGCTGGCGTACGCCTCGCCGCGGCGGACGTTCCGGAGAAAAGCCCGCTGGGCCACGCGCCGGCAGTGGTCGTCAATCGTGGCGTAGGTCAGCCGCCAGTCGACGGAGAGCCCGACGCTGCGGAACGTGTCTTCGAAGCCGCGCTCGTCCTCGGCGGTCAGCTCGTGGCACAGCTCGACGAAATTCCGCCGGGAAATCGGCCGCATTTCTTTTTCCCCGCCGCCTTTTTTCCCGCCGTCAGCCTCGGGGCGGAAATCCGGGTCATAGGGCATCGCCGGCTCGCACCGGACGCCATAGTGGTTCTGCACCCGGCGCTCGGTGGGCAGCCCATTGTCATCCCAGCCCATCGGGTAGAAAACGGAGTAACCCCGCATTCGCCGGAAGCGGGCGATGGCGTCCGCCTGGATGTAGCCAAATACCGTGCCGAGGTGCAGAGAGCCGCTGACCGTGGGCGGCGGCGTGTCGATCGCGTATACCGACGCGCGATTACTGGCCCGGTCAAAATGGTAGGTGCCCGCTTCTTCCCAGCGGGCGCCCCACTTTGACTCAAGATCGTCGAGCGACGGCTTCTCCGGGAGCATTGGCACGGATTGATCCTATCGATCAGCCGGCCTGCTGCACGCCGTTCATGATCGCCACGACCTGGCCCAGGGTCCCCTCGTCACCGACGTTGCCGGCGAACACCACATACGGGCGGCCGATCGCTGCGGGCGCGGCGTCGAGCGGGCGGAACACCGAGATCAGGCCGGGAAACAGCTGGCCGGCGACCTCCGCCCGCCGGATGCCCAGCCCGGACACGGCCACGTCGTGCGAGGTGATCCCGCCCTTGGCCACGACCCAGGCCGGCCCGGCCGCCATCGCCTGGCGGACGATCGTGGCCAGGGCCGCGGACACCTCGCGGGCGATGGCGAGGCTGCCCGCCGCCTCCCGGCCGGGAACGACCGTGCGGCTGGTGCAGAGCAGCACGTCGGATGCCCCGAGCGCCGAGGTCACCCGCCGCACCGCCGGAGCGATCACGTCATCCCCGCGGACCAGGGCCGGAACGTCCAGTTCCACCCCGGTCACCCCGCCCCGCGCGGTCAGCGCGGCCACCTGCCGGGTCGTCTGCCCCACGTGCGAGCCGACCACGACCAGCCCGTGCCCCGGCGGGCGCCCCGCGGGCCAGAGCCGGCCGCCGCGCAGCGGCGCCTTGGGGGCCAGGCCCAGGAGCGCCCGCACGAACGACGGCCCGGTCCGGAACAGGAACGAGCTCCCCGCCCGCTCGGCCTCCAGCACGCCGTGCGCTACGGTCTCCAGGTCTGAGTATTCGGTCGCCTCGACGATCACCCAGGTGCCGTTCCGTACCCCGGCCAGCAGCTCGCGGACCCGGTCCGGGCCGCCCCGCCGGATGTCGGTGAGGCTGATGCTGCGCACGTCCCCGGGCCGCGTCCGGCCGGCGCTCTTCTCCGCGACGAAATCCCGCAGGTCCGAGGACCGGTAACCGAACGCGGCGTCCCGCGCGAACTCGGTCTGGCCGACCGGCACCAGCGTGCCCCCTGGCCCCCCGGCCCGGGCCCAGTGAATGCCGCCCGCGGTCACCCGCCCGGCCTCCAGGAAGGCGGGCGCCAGCAGCACGCCGTCGACGTCGCGCCCGTAGACCTCGCGGTGGACCGAGCGCAGCGCCGCGACCTCGGCCATTACGTGCCCCCGCAGGGTGGAGTCACTGCGGCTGACCAGCTGGATCCGCGCCCCGCGCCGTCCGGCCGCGGCCACCAGCCCCCGCGCGGCCCGCTCGTTCACCTCGGCCGCGGCGGGCTCGGCGAGGCTGCGGCTGTTGGTCAGCACGAAGCAGGTGCCGGCCGGGCCGGCGAACGCGGCCCCGTAGGCCTCTTCGTCCAGCACGGTCACGACCTGGACGTCGTGCACCGCCTGCGATCCGGTCGGGTCGTCGTCGAGCACGCCCAGCAGCAGCCCGTCGTCCGCCCGCATGGCCCGGATCGACTCCCGGAGCTGCTCGTCATCCGGGCGCGGGGCCGGGAGCCCGGCGAGCACCTCGGCGGCGGTTGGCAGACATTCGCGCACAACCTGGCCTTTCCCTCGGCGCCGGCGGCCCGGAATTTCAGCTGGGGAAGCCGTCGTAGGATCACCCTATTCGACGCCCCTCGCCGGCCGGGATGGAGACGCCATGGTGAACGTGCTCGTGACCGGCGGGGCCGGTTTCCTCGGTTCCCGCCTGGCCCGGGACCTGCTGGCCACCGGCTCGCTGGAGGTGGCCGGCAGCGGGGCGCAGCCGCTGGACCGGCTGACCATCGCCGACCAGGCGCCCGTCCCGGCGGACCTGGCCGCCGACCCCCGGGTGACCGCGGTCCAGGGCGATCTGGGCGACCTGCTGAGCCCCCGGACCGGCCCGCACGGCGGCCCACCCCCCGCGGTCAGGGCGTGCTGGCCGGGATCAACGTGGTCTTCCACCTGGCCGCGGCGGTCAGCGGGGAATGCGAAGCCGACTTCGATCTCGGCGTCCGGGCCAACCTGCGCGCCACCGAGGCGCTGCTCGCGGCCTGCCGCGCGCTGGGGACCAGCCCGCTGGTGGTGTTCGCCAGCTCGCTGGCCGCCTTCGGCGACTCCGGCGATCACCCGCTGCCCGCGGTCGTGGGCGACCAGACGCTGCCCAACCCGCAGACCAGCTACGGCGTGCAGAAGGTCATCTGCGAGCAGCTGGTCGCCGACTACACCCGTAAGGGTTTCCTGCGCGGGCGGTCGCTGCGCCTCATGACCGTCTGCGTGCGCCCCGGCCGGCCGAACGCCGCCGCCTCCGGGTTCCTGTCCAGCATCATCCGGGAACCGCTGGCCGGTGCGCGCGCGGTCTGCCCGGTCGGCCCGCAGACTGCGGCGGCGCTCGCGTCACCAGCGAAAACCGTCGAGGGGCTGCGCCGCGCCGCCGCCGCGGACGACGAGTCCTGGGGCGGCCGCAGCGCGGTCACCCTGCCCGCGCTCACCGTGACGGTCGAAGCGATGGTCGCCGCGCTGGCGCAGGTAGCCGGGCCGGAGGCGGCCGCGCTGATCGACTGGATCCCGGACCCGGCGATCGACCGGATGATGAGCGGCTGGGCGGCCCGGGTGCGGTCCGACCGCGCGGAACGGCTGGGCCTGGCCCCGGACCCGGACTTCGCGTCCATCGTCGAGATGCACCTCGCCGAGACCCAGCGCTGATCATCCGATTAAATTAAAAAAATGATCTGGGTGGGCACCTCAGGCTGGAGCTATGACCACTGGGAGCCAGAGCTCTACCCGCCGGGGCTGCCGGCCCGCGACCGGCTGGCCCGCTACGCGGGGACGTTCCGCACCGCCGAGCTGAACAGCAGCTTCTATCGCTGGCCGCGGCCGTCGGCGTTCGCCGGCTGGCGGCGCGGGCTGCCGGAGGGGTTCCGGCTGTCGGTGAAGGCGCCCCGGGGCCTGACGCACGCCCGGAAGCTGTACCGCCCGGACGAGTGGATACCGCGGCTGGGGGAGGGCTGGCACGAGCTGGCGGACAAGCGGGCGGTGCTGCTGGTCCAGCTGCCGCCGTCCCAGCCACGTGACGACGCCCGGCTGTCCTACTTCCTGGGGCTCGTTCCGGACTGGCTCCGGCTCGCGGTGGAATTCCGGCATCCGAGCTGGCACAGCGAGGACGTCTTCGCGCAGCTCGCGGCGCACCGTGCGGCCTACTGCGTAATGAGTGGCGCGGACCTGCCGTGCGTGCTGCGCGTCACCACGGACTTCGGCTACGTGCGGATGCACGGCCCGGACCACCATCACCTGTACGCGGGCTCGTACAGCGACGCCGACCTGCGCTGGTGGGCAGGCCGGATCCGGGAGTGGGGCGCGGCGGGCCAGGACGTGTTCGTGTACTTCAACAACGACGGCGACGCCAACGCCGTCCGCAACGCCCGGACGCTCCGCGCCTTCCTGGGCCAGTAGCGGCCCGTGGCCGCTATCCGGGAGCGCTCGGCGGTGCAGGCGCAGCGGGCGCTGCCGCAGGCTGCCGCAGGGGCCGGGGGCGTCTGGCGGGGCTGCGGTGTCGCCCGCTCGATAGCCGCCCACCCGGTCTCCCTTTCCTGCTCGGCCTGTTCGGCGCGGTAGCCGCCGCGCACGCCGAACAGCCGCTTGGCCACGACCAGGTAGGCGACGATGGCGAGGTTGAGGACCAGCGTGACGATCTTCAGCGCCGAGATGCTCTTGGTCAGCTCGTAGACCTCGTAGGGCACGAAGATGACCGTCGCGAGAAAGGTCAGGTACTCGGCCCATCGTTTCCCGAGCCAGAGCCCGACCGCCTCCGTGCCTTCCAGGGCGGCATATACCGCGACCCCGGCGCCGATCAGGTAGAGGTTGCTCGTCCGTACGGCAAATAGCCGCTGCAGGTCGTGCAGCACCCCGTGGTTGGTGTCGTTGACCGGCCCGCCGAGGCCGCCCTGCATGTCCTTGAGGATCTGGGTGAAATCGCTGTTCAGCGTCACCTTGTTGTCCGCGAACAAGATGATCCCCGCGGCGAGGGCCGACAGGACCAGGAAGTGAATGACCCGCTCGGCGGCGATGAGCCGCAGGACGTACCGGTCCCGCAGCGGCTTGCCGCGCAGCGGCAGGGCGACATCCGCTCGTTCCGGCGGGTACTTCGCCGTGGGCTGGCTGGGCGGGGTCAGCGCGACCCAGGAGTCGCAGCGCAGGCACCGGTACCAGCGCAGCCCGTCCGCCTCGCGGGCGAACAGGTCGTCCTGCTCGCGCAGCGCGGCGGCGTCGGTGCCGAGCAGTTCGTGCCCGTGCAGCCCGCAGCCGATCAGCTCGTACCGCAGCTTCGGGCGGTAGCGCCGCGGCCGTTCCGCACCAGGCGGAGTCACCAGCTTGGCGCCGGGCGGGTCCGCGGGCCCGGATGGGATCGGGGGGCCCGCGGTCGGCCCAGGCTCGGCCCCGGACCGGTTCGCCGGCCGGGCGTCACCAGTGGTCATGGCCGTGAGCTACCCGGATGGCTGTTTGTTCTAACCGGACCAGCCCCACCGCAGCAGTGGCCCGGCGGGACTATGGGGAGCACTCTCAGTCGTATTCGCTGACAGCGCTCCCCGTAACCGGTGCTGTTGCGGCTCAGTGGACCGGCGGGGGCGTGCCGTCGGCGGTCGCGGCCAGGGCCATGTCCCACTGGCAGACCTCGCACGCGTGCCGGAACGCCGAGCGCGCGAACTCCAGCCCCGCGGCCCGGGGATCCGGGGCGGCGCGCACGTCGTCCCAGTCCAGCACGAACTCGCCCAGCGAGCTCTCCCAGCGCGCGCCGTCGGGGGACAGTACCGCCCGGTCGAAGCCTTTGGTCGCCGGGTGGGCGTAGGCGTAGAACGCCGCCTTGGCGTACCGCGCGTCCCCGGGCCACCAGCCGACGGCCACCTCCTGGGAGTCCATCGCGTTGCGCATGATGAAGTCGTCCGACGGTGGATTGGCCGGCTGCCCGGAGAACAGGCTGACGGCCAGGTCGAACGATCCCCACCAGGCGTTGACCGGCGTTGACCGGCCGCGGTACGGCGCACGGAAGGCGGCCAGGATCAGCGCGGCCTGGGTCGCCGCGGCGAAGTACTCGCCGACCTGGAGGGTGTCGTAGTACGCGTGCTCGTCGTCCTCGTCCAGCGGAACCGTCCAGGCGACCTCCTGCGGCTTCGGGTCGATCTCCACGCCGCCGCCCAGCCGCGCACGGTGGCCAGAACCTCGCGGGTGACCTGGCCCACCGGGCGGTTGGGGGTCAGCGGGATGCGTTCGGCCGGCCTGGTGCTGGCCTCGACGACCGCCTCGTGGGTGCGCAGGTCCAGCGCGACCACCAGCGACCCGGCTCCGTCCGGCGCGGGCAGCGGCGCGGTCTCCCAGCCGCGCGCGGTCAGCCGCAGCGCCGCGTGCTGCAGCTGTGGCTCCGGTGGCGCGAGCTTCACGGCGAGCTTGCCGAGAAGCTGGGTGTGGGCGTGCAGTGTGTCGCACGTCGGCTGCCACTCCGGGTACGGCCGCAACGGCCCTGGCAGATAGGACATGTGCCGCAGGCTAACACCGCTCCGGTCACCCGGCTCTATGCTGGGCGTGATACCCGGGAGGGGGCACACATGACCGACGGGCTGATACTGCCACCCGGTGCGGGCCAAGGTATCTCGGGCGCGGGCATTACCCTCAAAGTGGGAGCCGGGCAATCGCCGACCTGGTCGATTTTCGAAGCGACCGTACAGCCCGGCTTCGACGTCGGGGCGCACCTCCACCAGCAGGCCGAGGAGCTGTTCTACGTCCTCGAGGGCGAGCTGGACCTGCTGGCGTTCGAGCCCCGGGTGCGGACCGCGGACGGCTGGACGTCCTGGCAATCGCGGACGGGTGACCGGGTGGCCCGCGGCGGCCCGGGGAGCACGATGTACGTCCCGGCCGCTGCCGCACGCCTTCACCAATCCCGGGCCGTCCATGGTGCGGATGATCTTCGTGGTCACGCCGCCTGGCCACGAGGACTACCTGCGGGAACTAGGCGAGCTGATCGCCCGCCCCGGGCCGCCCGACCAGGGCGAGATCAGCGCACTGCGGGCCCGGCACGACATTCAGCAGCTCACCCCGCTCAACCCGGGCCGGGCACGCTAGCTGCCCGCCGCCCGGCCAGGGCCCTACCGGGCCTGGAACGGCCTCGGCCACCGCGGCGCGGATCGCGTCCGGTTCGGCCGGGACGTCCTGGCCCGCGACCATGACGGTCGGCGTCCCGGTGACCTGAGCGGCCACGGCGCGTTCCGTCACGTACGAGGGCCAGTCCAGATACGGCTTGTCCGCCAGGCAGCCGGTGAACGCCGGGCTGGTCAGCCCGACCTCACGGCCGATCGCGGCCAGCTGTTCGTCGCTGCGGCCCGGGCCGCCCTCGGGGGGCTGCTGCTCGAACAGCGCGTGCGCGAACTCGGTGAAGCGGCCTTGGTCGGCGGCGCAGCCCGAGGCCGCCGAGGCGCGGGTCGAGTACCTGGTCGTCGAGGCCTCGTCGAGGAAGTTCATCGGGTGGTAGGCGATGCTGGCCTGGCCGCTGGACACCAGGGCGGCCAGGGTCTCCGCGGCGGACAGCTCGAATTGCTTGCAGAACGGGCACAGGAAATCGATGTAGGCGTCGACCCGTACGAGGCCCGTACCGACGACGATGCCGTCGCCTTCAGGGGTCGCGCCGGCCGGTACGCGACTGGGGATGGTCGGCTGGGTCATGGCCCCTCCGTAGGTCGGTGGTCGCGGTCGTACGGGCGTCGGCGTACAGGCGTACAGGTTGTCAGCGTCCCACAGCGGCGGCGCTCTGATCACCGGCGGCCGATGATTCCGCAGGCGATACTGTCCGCGCGCTGAGCCACCTGGTCCGGCGGGCGTTATGGTGGCGAAGTGAGCGGCACTGACATCACCGTCGAGCAGATCCTGACCACCTACGACACCATCACCGTGGTCGGCGCGAGCACCGTGGCGGCCAAGGCGGCCCATTCGGTGCCGGCCCACATGCAGCGGCACGGCTGGCGCATCATCCCGGTCAACCCGCACGCGGACAGGATTCTCGGCGAGCCGGTCTACCGGACGCTGGCCGAGGTCCCGGAGCAGGTCGGGCTGGTGGACCTGTTCCGGCCGTCCTGGCAGGCGCCGGACTTCGCCCGCCAGGCCGTCGCGGCGGGGGCCACCGCGCTGTGGCTGCAGCTGGGCATCGCCTCCGCCGAGGCCCGCGCGATCGCCGAAGACGCCGGGCTGCTCTACGTCGAGGACCGCTGCCTGATCATCGAGCAGCGCCGCCTCGGGCTGAACGCCCCCCGCCGCTAGCCCCGGTCCGGGCGCCGCCCTGCCGCGGCGCCCGCACCGCTCCCGTGCTGCCGGGCCTCGACCTCCTAAAATGGCTGAAGTGGCCGGCGGCAACGCCGGGTCAGCACCGTCACCACACGATAGGGGTCTGGATGAGCCTGCTCGGGGACCGAAAGCTGCGTCTTGCGGACCGTTACGAGCTCGAGGAAGGCGGCCTCTACCTGTCCGGGCTGCAGGCGCTGGTCCGGATCCCGATCGATCAGCATCAGCTCGACCAGCGGAACGGCCTGACCACGGCCACCCTCATCTCCGGTTACGAGGGGTCCCCGCTCGCGGGGTATGACCTGGAGATCGGCCGCCAGCGGCAGCTCCTGGAGCGCAGCGCGGTGGTGTTCCGGCCCGCCGTCAACGAGGAGCTGGGCGCCGACGCCGTCCAGGGCTCCCAGCTGGCGTCGGCGTCGGCGGACAAGACCTGCGACGGGGTCATCGGGATCTGGTACGGCAAGGCCCCCGGGCTGGACCGGGCGACCGACGCGCTGCGGCACGGCAACCTCGGCGGCGCGCACCGCACCGGCGGCGTGCTGGTCCTGGTGGGCGACGATTCCATCGCGAAATCCTCGACCGTGCCGAGCAGCTCCGAGATGGCCATGGCCGAGATCGGCATGCCGGTGCTGGCCCCGGCCGATCCGCAGGACGTCCTGGACCTGGGCCTGCACGGCATCGCGCTGTCGCGGTTCTGCGGGCTGTGGACCGGGGTCAAGCTGGCCACCAACGTGGTGGACGGGGCCGCGTCGGTCCAGGTGGGGCTGGACCGCCTGGACCTGGCTGAGCCGGATCGCTCGATCGGCGGCGCCGATTACGTGCACGAGGTGTCCGCCCAGTTCCTGCAGCCGAACCTGGGCCGCCTGGAGGCCAGCCTGATGGGCGAGCGGCTGGAACTGGCCCGCCGCTACGCCCGCGCCAACCACCTCAACCGGATCGAGGGTGACGCCCGGGCCCGGGTCGGGATCATCGCCGCCGGCACCACCTACCTCGACGTCCACCAGGCCCTGCGCATGATCGGCATCGTGCCCGGCGAGCTGGCCGGCTCCGGCGTGCGGATCCTCAAGCTCGGCATGGTGTCCCCGCTCGAGCCCCGCATCGTCGAGGACTTCGCCCACGGCCTGGATGAGATCGTGGTCGTGGAGGAAAAGCGCGCCTTCATCGAGCTGGCCCTGAAGGATCAGCTGTACGGGCGAGCCCGGCGCGCCGCTGATCAGCGGCCGGCGGACGCCCAGCGGCACGCCCATGTTCCGGCCCACGGCCGATCTGCCGCCCGACCTCATTGCGCGGCAGCTCGCCCCCCGCCTCATCGCCCACCTTGACCAGCCCGCCGTCCAGGCGTGGCTGACCGCCCAGCAGGACCCGCCGCGGCGGCCGGAACTGCTGCCCATCGCGGCCCGCACCCCTTACTTCTGCTCGGGGTGCCCACACAACCGGTCGACCCAGGTGCCCGCGGGCTCGCTGGTTGGCGCGGGGATCGGCTGCTCGACGCTGGCCGTGCTCATGCCCGAAGAGCGGTTCGGCCACATCATCGGCTTCACGCACATGGGCGGCGAAGGGGCGACCTGGGTCGGGCATGGAGCCGTTCGTGACCCAGTCGCACCTGCTCCAGAACATTGGCGACGGGACGTTCCACCATTCCGGCAGCCTCGCCGTCCGGCAGGCGATCGCCTCCGGCACCCGGATCACGTTCAAGCTGCTCTACAACGGCGCGGTGGCGATGACCGGCGGCCAGCAGGCGGTCGGGAAGATGTCGGTGCCGGACATCGCGGCCGCGCTGCTGGCCGAGGGGGTCCGCAAGGTCGTGATCACGACCGAGGACCCCCGGCGGTACCGGCGGGTGCGGCTGCCCCGCGGCGTCGAGGTCCGTCACCGGGACCGGCTCGCCACGACCCAGGAAGAGCTGGCCGCCGCGGCGGGGTCACGGTCCTGATCCACGACCAGGAGTGCGCGACCGAGCTGCGGCGCAAGCGCAAGCGCGGGCTGGCCATCGAGCCCGCGGAGCGGGTCCTCATCAACGAGCGGGTCTGCGAGGGCTGCGGCGACTGCGGGGCCAAGTCGAACTGCCTGTCCGTGCAGCCGGTCGACACCGAGTTCGGCCGCAAGACGCGGATCCACCAGGCGTCCTGCAACAAGGACTACTCCTGCCTGGACGGCGACTGCCCGTCCTTTATCACGGTCAGGCCGCGCCCGAGCCGGGTCGCCCGGAAGACCAGCCGGGGCTCACCGGAAGAACGGCCCGGCCCGTGGCGCCGGCGCTCCCGGAACCGGTCCTCCGGGTCCCGGCCGATGACTTCGGCATGCGGATCACCGGCGTGGGCGGCACCGGTGTGGTCACCGTGGCCCAGATCATCTCCACCGCGGCCGGCCTGGCGGCCTGCAGGTCCGCAGCCTCGACCAGCTGGGCCTGGCCCAGAAGGGCGGGGCGGTCATCTCCGACATTAAGCTGTCGTCCGCGCCGCTGCCCGGCGCGAACAAGGTCACGCCGGGCAGCTGTGACCTCTATCTCGGCTGTGATCTCCTTGTCGCCGCCGACGCCGTGAACCTGGCCGTCACCGCGCCGGACCGGACCATCGCCGTGACCTGCACCTCGCGGGTCCCGACGGGCGCCATGGTCCGGGACACCGCGGTCGCGTACCCCGACGTAGCCGCGACCGTGGCCCGCATCCACGAGCTGACCCGGGCCGAGCACGGGGTCACCGTCGACGCGCGCGCCGAGACGACGGCCCTGCTCGGCGACGACCAGTTCACGAACGTGTTCCTGGTCGGCGCGGCGGTGCAGGCCGGTGCCCTGCCCATCCCGGCCCGGTACATCGAGGCGGCGCTCGAGCTCAACGGCGTGGCCGTGGAGCGGAACATCGAAGCCTTCCGGGCCGGCCGCCGTTACGTCGCCGGCGATCCGCCCCGGCCGCCGCTCCGTCGGGCGGCGGCACCGGGATCTCGCCGGCGGCCGCGCAGATCGTGTCCGGTCTGGGCGCCGATCCCGCGCTGCGCGCGGTCGCCGGCCGGCGGGCCGACGAGCTCATCGCCTATCAGGATCACGCATACGCGGAGGAGTTCGCGGCCCGCGTGCGGGTGGTCGCGGACGCCGAACGCGCCGGGCTGGGCGCCCCCGGCCCGCTTACCGACGCGTACGCGCGGAACTTGTTCAAGCTGATGGCCTACAAGGACGAGTACGAAGTGGCCCGGCTGTCGCTGGATCCTGCGCTGGACGAGCAGGTCGTGGCCCAGTTCGGGGAGCAAGCCCGGTACTCCTACCGGCTGCACCCGCCGGTCCTGCGGGCCCTGGGCATGAAGAAGAAGATCACCCTGGGCTCGTGGGTCCGGCCGGGGTTCGGGCTGCTATACGCGGGGCGGCGGCTGCGCGGGACCGGGCTCGACGTGTTCGGCCGCACGGAGGTACGCCGCACCGAGCGGGCCCTGCCGGGGGAGTATCACGAGGCCGTCACCCGCGGGCTGCCGCGCCTGTCCCCGGCCACCTTGCCGGCTCTCGTCGCCCTGGCCGAGCTGCCCGACATGGTGCGCGGCTACGAGCACATCAAGCTGGGCAACGTCAGCCGCTACCGGGACGCTCTGCGCAGCGCACTCGGCGAGATCGAGCTGAGCTGCCTCGCCGAGCCGGCACCGATCGCGCTTTTCCCACTGAGTCTTGATTCCCTACCGCCGGTCCCGCCCGGCGCCCGCCCCGTTAACCCGGATGACAGCTGAGCCCGGCTGCGGCGCCGCCCACGATAAGCCGCCCCGCCCCGCCCTCGCACCGCTCACCGCCGCCCCGCGTGCGCAGTGGCCGACCGGGTGAGCAGGTGCCCCTGGTGCTGCTGTAACTGCTGAGTCATTTTTCGCGCCGTAACCGCCGTCCCGTCAGCGGCACCCCCGCTTACCGGGTGCATTCTCAGGGCCATTCGCTGAGGGGGTGGTTGCAACGGTACCAGTAATGACTGTTTCGGTGCTTACGCTACCGGTGGTTTGCGGGTGTGGGGTGCCGTGCGCTGCGCGGGGGCAGGCCTTGTGCCTGACCCTTGGGTCCTGCCGCCAGGGGCCGCAGAGGTCTCCGGGGTCAGGGCCAGCCGCAGGCCGCCCGCGCAGCGGGTGCGGAGCAGCCTTGAGGCCGGGAACGGCCCCGTACCATGCGCGGCATCCCTTCCGGCTGGGCAGCGGCGGCCTGCGGCGCTCCTTTGTGCTGGTGTGTTCCCGCGCTGGCTCGGCGGCCTGGCTGTCCAGGAGCTCGGTCATCGCCTCGGCCGGGGTCTTGACCCAGTACCTTGCACGCCGCGTTCAGCTGGTCTGCGACCTCGGCCAGCCGCTGCGGGCCGTGCACGGACAGGTCGCTGCCCTTGGGGAAGTACTGGCGCAGCAGCCCGTTGGTGTTCTCGTTGCCGGGCCGCTGCCAGGCGAGTGCGGATCACAGAAGTAGATCTCGCAGTCCGCGGCGACCGCGATCTGCCGGTGCAGCCCCATTTCCTTGCCCTGGTCCCAGGTCAGCGACCGGCGCAGCCCGTCTGGAAGCCGGCGATCACGGGCGTGACCGCCGCCGCGAACGCCGCCGCCGACCTGCCGTCCGGCAGCGGCACCAGCATCGTGAACCGGGTCGTGCGCTCGACCAGCGTGCCGATCTGCGACTTCCCGGCCCGGCCCTCGATCAGGTCACCTTCCCAGTGCCCGGGCACCGCCGGTCCACCGCCTCGGCCGGCCGCTCGCTGATGCTCACCATCCCGGCCAGCCGCCCGCGCCCGTCACCGGCACGGCGCGGCCTGCGCACCTTCCGCCCGGTCCGCAGATGACGCGCCAGCTCCCGGCGCAGCGCCCCCCGGCCCTGCACATACAGCGACTGGTAAATCGTCTCAGCCGACACCCGCATCTCCGGACGGTCCGGGAACTCCAGCACCAGCCTGCACTGACGTGCTCCGGCAACCAGTTCCCCATCAGCTTGCCCGCTACCCATCCCGCAGCTCATCGTTGACCGCCAGCTTCGCCGGCTTGGGCCGCCGCGCCCGCTCCAGCGCCTCCCGCTCCGCCAGATGCGCCCGGTACACCCGCACACTGTTCCGGCGCACCTCCCGGCACACCGTCGAAACGCTGCGCCCGGCGCCAGCCGCACCGCGATCTGCCGGTACGGCAACCACTGCACCAACCACAACCACAAACAAAAAAAAAAAACGCTCCCCGTAGGTGCCGGTGCCCGGCCGGAGTTACCTCCAGCGTCACAGCAGACCCAGCGCGGCTCAGCCGCCCCCGTCCAGCCCGACGTTAGAACTCGAGTCCGTGGTGGGAGCGCTATCGGAGCAGGTCATAACGCCGCCGGACGGCTACCCGCCGAGGCCCTCCGGTGTCCGGGTCAACGGCCTGCTGCCCGTCCGGATCGCCACCGAACAGGGTCCGCCGAGCTGGACGCCCTCCTCGGTGACCCCGACGAGGTCCGGGCCCGCCGCTCCCGTGACATTCCGCTGCGCAGGTACGGCGAACCCGCCGAGTTCGGGCGAGCGGCCGCATTCCTGCTCTCGCCCGCCGCGTCCTACGTCACTGGCGCCATGATTCCCGTAGACGGCGGCGCCATCCGCTCCATCTGAGGGGTCATCGGGTGGGCAGGCTGAACGGGCGCAGGTAGGGCGCCGGCCGGTAGCGCTGGAAGGCTGGCGCGGTGCGGGATGACGGAGTTTCCGGCCAGGTAGATGTTGTCGGACGGGCCGAGCGCGGCGGCCTGGGCGTTGAGGCGGGCCGGGCCGAGGGCCGCGAGGTCCCACCGGCCGGTGTTGAGCCGGTTCAGCAGTGTCTGGGCGGCCGTGATGGTCTCGGCGGGAGTGAACGCGCAGTGCCCGGCGCGGTGCACGAAGATCTGCTGCAGCATCGCGCTGTCGCCCGCCTGCTCGGCCACCTGCCGGTAGGCCTGCTCGTTTTCCGGTACCACCAGGCCGTCTCCGGTGGTGTGCATGGTCAGGACCGGCACCGGCAGCTGGCCGTCGAACGCGATGTTCTGGGCCAGGTAGCGCGACCGCCGATGGGCGGGCGCTGATCCGCGTGGCCTGGTTCAGCTTCTGCAGGTCCGCGGTCAGGCTGAGCCCGGCCGCGTGGTACAGCGCCACCACCTCGGCCCGGTCGGCGGAGCGGGACAGCTGGGTGAAGTAGTTCACGCCCGTGTTCCAGGACGGGTTCCCGCCCGCCCGGGCCTCCAGCTCGGCGCGGAGCGCGAACGCGAACGGGAAGTCGACCTGCGTGTCCCACAGGTACTGGTTGGCCTCCTGGCCGGTGACGTCGCTGCCGGCGGGTTCGGCGGACAGCGGGGTGAACCAGCCCGGCGTGTCATCCAGCGCGGCAGCCAGGGCCAGCCGGGCCCGGCCCTGGGCGGTCTGCTGGGCCGCGGTCGCCGCGGCCTCGGCGTTAGCCAGGTTGGCGGTGGGATTGGTGATGTTGACGACCTGGACCGACGGGTCGAGCAGCTGCTGGAAACCGAAGGACGAGTCCAGCGCGGTGTTCCAGGTGGCGACGCCACCGGACAGCACGCCGCACATGGGCAGCGCAGCGGTGAACCGGTCCGGGTAACGCTGGATCAGGCCTGCGGTGATGATGCCGCCCAGCGAGTGCCCCCAGGCGATGGTCCGCGACGGCGTGGCGTAGGTCTGGTCGAAGACGTCGAGCGTGTTGATCTGGTCGGGCAGTGCCTGCTGAATGGCCCAGCCGGTCGTGGCGTAGGACGAGCCGGCCAGTGCGTAACCGTGGCTGAGCAACCAGCCGCCGGTGACCGGATCGCCGACGTCCTCGGCCGGGTTCGCCGATCCGGGCGCCACGTAGCCGTGGCTGTAGAGGAAGAGCGTTCCGTTCCAATGGCCGGCCGGGCACTGTATGAGGTAGGTCGCGCCGTCCGGCAGCGAGCCGCCCGCGGTGGTCACCACGCCGGACGCGCCACAAGACGAACTGGCCGTCGCCGATGCGGCCGACGTGAGCCCCGCCGCCAGCAGGACCCCGGAAAGAACGACAGAAGCAAGCCGGATCGGCCTCATCAGACCACGCTCCAGTGCGTAAGACCACCATTTTCCCGCTGTAAACGGACGATAGACCTGATGTGGACAAAATGCGACAGTCTGTTGGTGTCCGGCTGCCAGCGGCCTGACTTGGTACGATCGCCTGCGTTTAACTCGGTAGGGTGACCGCGGTTTCACCGGCCATGCGGTAAGGGAGAAGACAATGACGTCCCAGCTGAATCCGTACCTCAACTTCAACGGCAGCACGCGCCAGGCGCTGGAGTTCTACCACAGCGTCTTCGGCGGCGACCTGGCCCTCACCACGTTTGCTGAGTTCGGGGCCGCAGGCAGCCCGGACGCCGACCGCATCATGCACGGCACGCTCACGACGGACGCGGGCTACACGATCATGGCCGCCGATGTCACCAGCGAGATGGAATACCGCCCGATGGCTGGCGTCTCGCTCAGCCTGAGCGGTGACGACGGCGGCGCCCTGCGCGGCTACTGGGAAAGGCTTTCGGCCGGCGGGACCACCACGATGCCGCTGCAAAAGCAGGCCTGGGGCGACGAGTTCGGCATGTGCGTGGACCAATTCGGCGTGCCCTGGATGGTTAATATCTCCCAGCCGCAGGCGTAGCGACGGCTGAGACGGGTCGTCGGCCGGGGCCGCAGTGCCGCCAGGCAGTGCCCCCAGTAAGCTGACCACGCTTTGCGGTCAACTCTGAGAGGCGTCAATGAGTAACGATAAGCCCGAGGTCGATTTCCCCGGCGGCGAACCGCCGGCTGATCTGCAGATCACCGACATCTGGGAAGGTGACGGCGACGTCGCCAAGGCCGGGGACACGGTCAAGGTGCACTACGTCGGGGTGGCCTACTCCACCGGCGAGGAGTTCGACGCCAGCTGGAACCGCGGCGACCCGCTGGAGTTCCAGCTCGGGGCGGGCCGGGTCATCGCCGGCTGGGATCAGGGCGTCCAGGGCATGCGGGTCGGCGGCCGCCGTCAGCTGATCATCCCGCCGGACCTGGCCTACGGGACCCGCGGTGCGGGCAACGTGATCGCGCCCGGCGAGACGCTCATCTTCGTCTGTGACCTGGTTTCCGCCTGAGGGACGCCAGCCCGCAGGCTTCCCCAACCGGGCGGGTAATTGGGTGGACGCCGCCTGAGACCATGGGCGGATGCGCCCGACCCGGCTGATCACCCCAGCGGATGCCCCGGTCCTGGCCGAGCTGCTCAGGGCCAACCGCGACTTCCTCGCCCCCTGGGAGCCGGTCCGCAGTGAGGACTACTTCACCGTGGCCGGGCAGCGCGCGGTAGCCGTCCGTGCACTGGCGAGGTACGAGCAGGGCCTCACCGTGCCGCGGGTCATCCTCGACGAAGCCGGCCAGGTAGCCGGCCGGGTCAACCTCAACGACATCGTCCGGGGCGCGTTCCAGTCCGCCAGCCTTGGCTACTGGCTGAGCGCCGCCGCCAACGGGCGCGGCCTGGCTACGGCGGCGGTGCGTGACATGATCCGGGTGGCGTTCCGGGAACTTGGGCTGCACCGGGTTGAGGCGGGCACCCTGCTGGACAATTTCCGGTCCCAGCGGGTTCTGGAACGCTGTGGATTCGTTCGCTTCGGTGTGGCTCCGTCGTATCTGAACATCGCCGGAAAATGGCAGGATCACGCGCTGTATCAGTTGCTGAAGGACCATCTTCCCTAATCGGGCACTGGCCACACGCTACCCAAGGCTCACTCGCCGCTAGGCGCGCCTGGCTGTGACCTTGATCACTCGATTTCTTAGACGCTCCGTGAGACGGGGACACAATTGCGTAACAATGGGCCGCGCCTAGAAAGCGCTCACTCAGCGTAATGAGTAACGCTGCGTAATCGGAGGCCGGGCGCAACGGAAATGCAGGTCAATAAGGGATTCTGGGGCAGATTGGGCGCAGCCAGGCACCCCGGTCTGGGGTCGCTCCCTGCGCCTCGGAGGCAGGAATTACCGCCCTGCGCCCCACCGCGGACCGCTCAGGCCACCGGTAGCACTTTCTTTACCCACTTTTGGCGGTTTTGTATCCCGACCTATATGTTCAGTCGCTGTCAGGCGCTCGGAAGGGCTGCTCGCACCAGCGGGCCCCGCACAAGGACCTTGTGCGGCCTTCCCAGGGAGCGCGCCCTACGCGGGAAGGAACCCTTTGGGTCGCCCAGGAAAACCAGTACGTGAACGACGTTCGCATCGGCTGCCAGCCGGCGCCGCGCCCACGTTCTTCGGCGTGACTGCGGCGCTTTGCTTGTCAGCCACTGCCATTGCGGGCACCTCAGCCGGTGCCGCGACCGTGCAGCCGTCCAAGACCACGCATGCCGCCGTCCAGCAAACGGCGCAGCGGCCGACGGAACTGCTGTCCGCCCTCATGCGGGCCAAGGCGAAGACGCCGGAGTCCGGCCTGCCAGCTTCCTACACCGTCCACTCGGGTGATTCACTGAGCGCGATCGCGCAGCACTTCTACCACAGCTCGTCCGCCTGGCCGGTGATCTTCTGGGCCAACCACGGCCAGATCCGCTGGGCGAACGAGATCTCTACCGGGCAGGTGCTGCGCGTCCCGGTCAAGCCCGGCACGATCCCGGCTGCACCGAAGCAGCTCGGGCCGGCCGCCGCTCCGGTGGCCGCGCCCATGCACGTTGCGGCGGCGCAGTACGCCCCGGTCGAGTCTGCCCCCGCGCAGTCCGCACCGGCCGAGTCTGCTCCGGCGCAGTACGCCCCGGCACAGTCCGCTCCGGCACAGGCCGCCCCCGCGGCGAGCTACACGGGCAGCAGCGGGCTGCAGCAGTGCATCATCTCCCGCGAGTCGGGCGGCAGCAGCCAGGTGATGAACGCCAGCGGCCACTACGGCCTCTACCAGTTCAGCGCGTCGACCTGGCAGGCGTACGGCGGTTCGGCCGGCTCCTTCGGCAACGCCAGCGTCGCTCAGCAGAACCAGGTGTTCAACAACGCCATCTCAGCCGGTGGCGCGTCCAACTGGACGCCCTACGACGGCTGCTGACCGGCACCAGCACGTGGCCGCGATCGGCTGAGCGCCTGGCCCCCGCGTTCAGCTGGCGGCGCCCCCGGGCATCATCTGGCTTACCGGACGGGTCAGCGGTCGTGCACCGCTGGCCCGTTCGCACGCCTGGGGCCCCGCACGCCTGAGGCCCCGCACGCCTGGGGCCCCGCATCCGGCCGCGTGATCTATCAGCCGGGCCTCCTCCCGAGCCAGGACAGCTGGAACGGCAGCAGGCCGACCGCGCTGGCCGCGCGGGCCGCGCCGACCGCCCGCTCGAACCAGCGCAGGGCCTCGGCCGGTTCCTCCAGTAGCGACCAGGCGAGCGCGGCCACCAGCAGAACCTGGTCGATGTCCAGCGGGTCCCAGGCCCGCAGGTGCTGCTCCGAGCGGGCCAGCAGCGACCGTGCCTCAGCCACGCGGCCCGATACGGCCAGCGTGAGCGCCCGCACCACGCAGCGCCGGCATGGTGAGCGAGTCCGGCAGGCCGGCCAGCAGCTCGACCGCGCGCTGCCCTTCCGCCGGCGGCCAGCCGCTGGTCGCCGAGCATGGCGCTGGTCAGCGCGGCGTGCGCCCGCATGATCGCTGACCAGGCCGGATCGTGCGGCTCAACCCGGTTGGCTGCGGCGATCAGCAGATCCCGGCCCGCCACCGGCTGGCCGCCCCACATCAGGATGCGGCAGCGGAAGTGCTGGGCCTCGGTCCGCAGCCGCCAGTCACCGGTCTCCTCCAGCACCTGGTCGAGCTGCCGGGCCTACTGTGGCGCACATGCGCCGCATCACCTGCCGCGAGTTCGGCCCGCCGGATCAGCTGACGCTGGAGGAGGCAACTGGACCCGCACCCGGGCCCCGGTGAGGTCCTGGTCCGGGTGCGCGCCGCGGGAGTCAGCCTTCGTGGACGGCCTCATCGCCGGCGGAAAATGCCAGCTGAAGCCTCCGCTCCCGTTTACTCCCGGCCTGGTCGCGGCAGGTGAGGTGCTCGCCACCGGCGATGGTATGGCCGGGCTGCGCGCCGAGGGCTTAGGGCTGCATCAGTCGCGCGCGCAGCCGCTCCTGGTCGGCGCCCGAAAAGCCGTGCTCGTTGAGCCACGGGACGATGCCGCCGTACCGGGCGTCCATCAGCTCCAAAAACGCGGCCATCGTCTCCGGGCGCGACTGATGCGAGTCGGCAGGCCGGCGGCTGATGTCGTCGACGTACGTGGCGGAACGCCGCAGCCGGCTGAGTATCGCCTCGGTCCGCTCGCCCGTGGCGGCGTAGTCGGCGACCACGGCATCGGGCCGGACACCGGCCACGGTCAGCGCCAGCGCGACCACCACCCCGGTCCGGTCCTTGCCCGCCGCGCAGTGCACCAGTACGGCGCCCTCGGAGTCCGCGATCGTGCGCAGCGCGGCCACTACCTGTCCGGGCCGGTCCTCGAGATACCCCAGGTAGTGCCCGGCCCGGGGATCGCCAGGGAAACGGGACCGGTCCTGGTCGGCACGGGTCAGCAGCACGTCGGCGACCGCGTTGGTGGCGTGGCCGGCCTCCGGCAGCACCGGGTGGTGCACGTGCCGCACCCCGGGGACCGCATCCAGGGGTGCCGGGCCCTCCGCGGCGAGCTCCGCGGTGCTGCGCAGGTCGACGACCGTGGTCAGGCCGACCTCCTGGACCAGGATGGCGACATCGGCAGGCGACAGTTCCTGCAGGTTGTCGCTGCGCAGCAGGCGGCCGCCGACGGTCTTCCCGCCGCCGGTAGTAGGCAGGCCGCCCAGGTCACGGGCATTGGCGGCACCTTCGAGCTCGATCCACGGCATGACACCATCCTGACAGCACGCGCCGGGGGCCCGGCAAACCAATAACGTCAAACGCCCAGTGAACACTCATGGCCGGTCGGTTAAGCTCGGCGCTGATGCCGACTGTCCTGATCGTTCACCACACGCCGTCGCCTGCGCTGCAGGAGATGTTCGAGGCTGCGGTCAGCGGAGTGCGGACCGACGAGATCGAGGATGTCGAGGTTGTCATCCGCCCGGCCCTCACGGCGGCGGCCGCCGATGTGCTCCAGGCGGATGGTTACTTGCTCGGCACGCCCGCAAACATTGGCTACATGTCCGGGGCGCTCAAGCACTTCTTCGACGGCATCTACTACCCGTGTCTGGAGGCGGCCAGGCGCCGTCCCTACGGCCTGTATGTGCACGGCGGCATGGACACCGGCGGCGCGGTGCGCGCGGTGGAGTCGATCACCACCGGCCTGCAGTGGCGGGCGGTCCGGCCGCCGGTCTGCGTCACCGGGCCCGTTGGTAAGCAGGACCTGGAGGCCTGCTGGGAGCTGGGCGCGCTGCTCGCGGCCGAGGTCGGCGGCTGATGGCAGCCGGGCCCGGCTGATGACGGGGGCGCGGCCAGAGGCCAGCTCCGGCCGCGAGCCCGCTGGGGCTATTCGAACAAAGTGTTGAGGATAGCTCATTGCCGCTGGTAACCTTCGACCTAGGTAACGACCAGCGAAGGGAAAGCGGATGGCGGGCACAGGCGCGATAGGCGCAGCTGCGATGGACGCGGATCTGGCTGGCATGCCCGCGCTGAGCGTGCGGCAGGAAAAGGTGCTCCAGTTCGTCCGCGACGCCGTGCGGCGGCACGGGTACCCGCCCTCCATCCGTGAGATCGGCGAGGCGGTAGGCCTGCGCAGCACGTCGAGCGTCTCCCACCAGCTGGAGGCGCTGCAGAAGAAGGGCTACCTGCAGCGCCATTCGGGCCGCCCGCGGACGACCGAGCTGCTAACCAGCCCGTCCGCGGATGTTCCACACCCCGCGACCGCCAAGGCGGATGGCGCCCCCCTGCCGCCGCCCGCCTTCGACATCGCCTCGCAGGAGGCGGCGTACGTGCCCTGGGTCGGTCACATCGCGGCCGGCGGCCCGATCATCGCCGAACAGCAGATCGAGGACACATTTCCGCTGCCGAAGCAGCTGGTCGGCGAGGGCGAGCATTTCCTGCTCCAGGTCCGTGGCGACTCGATGATCAACGCCGCGATCACCGATGGGGACTGGGTGGTGATCCGCGCCCAGGAGAATGCGGAGAACGGCGAGATCGTCGCGGCCATGCTGGAGGGCCAGGGTGACGAGGGCGAGGCGACGGTCAAGACGTTCAAGAGGGGTGATGGCCATGTGTGGCTGATGCCGCACAACCCGCTGTATGACCCCATCCTCGGCGACCACGCGACCATCCTCGGCAAGGTCGTGTCGGTGCTCCGGCGTATCTGAGCCGGCCCCGGATCTGAGCCGCACGGCGTGCTCACCGGCTTGGGGCGGCTTTCCCGCGCCCCAAACCGTCTCGGCTCAGGCACGGGTGATCTGGGCCCAGACGACCTTGCGGATGATCTTGCGATGGCCGTCGTCTTCTTCGGCTGGGACGTAGTAGCCCCACCGGCGGCTGACCGTCTCCACCAGCAGCAGGCCCCGGCCGCCTTCGACATCGAGCTCCGTCTCGGCGTGGGCGGGGGTCCGCGGGCTGCTGTCGCCGACCTCCACGACCAGCTGCCGTCCGTCGGAGGCGAGCCAGAGCCAGACGGAGGGCACGCCCAGGTTCTCCTCGTCCAGGCCGGGTACGTCGCGGCTGAGCCCCGCGGATGCCTGGATGGCGTTGGTCACCAGCTCGGAGACCACCAGCTCGACCGCCTCGTCCAGATCGGACAGGCCCCACTCCCACAGCACGTTCCGCGCATGCAGCCGCGCGCACGGCACGGCACCGCGCAGTGCGCCGAGCTCCAGGTATGTCCGCCGCCTCCATCTGCCCGTCGCCGGCCGCTGCTGCGGCGCGCGGTGGGACGGGAGGCTGGCGGCCGCCATCTCGCTCATCACCTCGCAGTTTGCCCGATCAAGCCGAAGAAGAGAACTCGATCATGCCGTTCCGTATGATGCACATAAGCATGATGCGCGATTTACGGAGGCGGCCAGGTGCCGGACCTCAGCCCTGCGGTGCGGCGCAAGCGGCTTGGTCTCGAGCTGCGCCGGCTCCGTGAGCAGGCGGGTCTTAGCTGCGCGGACGTGGGATCACAGCTGGAGTGCTCGGGTACCCGGATAAGCCGGATCGAGACCGGGCGGATCAGCATCAGGCCGGGAGACGTCCGGGAAATGCTGGACATCTACGGGCGGACCGGCAGCGACATCAGGGGCCTCATCCAGCTGGCCAGGGAGGCCCGGCGCAAGCCGTGGTGGCACGCCTACAGCCGGATCGTGCCGAGCTGGCTGGAGACCTACATCGGGCTGGAAACCGAGGCGGCCCGGCTCCGCGACTTTCAGCCGCTCGTCGTGCCGGGCCTGCTGCAGACCGGGGATTACGCCAGCGCCACGCTGACGGCGCCCCCGGACGCCGGCCGCGGTGAGGCCATCGAGCGCCAGGTGGCGCTGCGGCTGGAGCGGCAGGCCATCCTGGCCCGCCCGGACCCGCCGGATCTGTGGGTAGTGCTCAGCGAGAACGCCCTGCGCGTCCAGGTCGGCGACGGCGGCGTCATGGGGGCCCAGCTCCGCCGGCTCGCCGACCTGGCCAGGCGGCCGAACATCACCTTGCAGATCCTGCCGTCCCAGCACGCGGCGCACGTGTACGCGATCAGCCCGTTCACCATCCTGGACGTCCCGGAGGCGGCCGACCCGACCGTCGTATATGTCGAGCACCTCACCGGCGGGCTGTTCCTGGACAGCGGGGACGAGGTATGGCGCTACGGGGCGGTGTTCGATGATCTGCGCAGCCAGGCCCTCGGTACCGCCGACTCCGCGGACCTGATCGCCCGGCTGGCCGCCGCGGCGCGCTAGTGCCCTGGAGGTGGCGCTGGCGGATGTGCCCCAGTCAGGATGGCGACGGTGTCGGGTGGCAGGACAACGCCTCTGCGAGTCTGTTTGATCTTGGGGTCGGAGGCGGCCAGCAGGGTCGCCGACGGGCCGGCCGCGAAGGCCCAGGGTCCGGAACCGAGGTTGGCGGCCACCGTGACCGGTCCACGGCGCACGATGAGCCAGCGGGCTGCTTGGTCGAATTCGGTCTGGATGCGGTCGAGGCGGGGGTCGGTGAGCGCCGGGATCTGCCGGCGAAGAGCTATCAGCCGCCGATGCCAGTCCAGAAGGCCGGCGTGGCGGCCCTTGCGGGGCTGGGCCCAGTTGAGCCGAGAGCGCTCGAATACCGCCGCGTCCTGCGGATCGGGGACATGGTCCGGGTCCCAGCCGACGGCGGAGAGCTCCTGGCGCCGCCCTTCGCTGACGGCCCGGCCGAGGTCGGGATTCTGGTGGTCGGTGAAGTACTGGAACGGGGTGGCGGCGCCCCACTCCTCGCCCTGGAAGATCAGGGGCACGAACGGCGAGGTGAGCAGCAGGGCGGCGGCCACCCGGAGCCGGCCGTCGCTCAGCCGGGCGCTGCTGCGTTCGCCGAGGGCGCTGTTGCCGACCTGGTCGTGGTTCTGGGTGTACACCACGAACTGGCTGCCGGACAGGCCCGTCGGCGGCCGGCCGTGGGCCCGCTGGCGGGACGGGGAGTAGCTGCCGTCGTATACCCAGGCCTGGCCCAGTGCCTTGGCCAGCAGGGCCAGCGGCCCGAAGTCGTTGTCATCGTCGGCTGCTTCCCCGGTCAGGGTGGCGTGCAGGGCATGATGCCATTCGTCGGCCCAGGCAGCGTCGAGCCCGTAGCCGCCGGCGTCGATGCTGCGGACCAGGCGGGGGTTGTTGAGGTCGCTTTCCGCGATGAGGAACAGCGGGCGGCGAACGTGGGCGGCCAGCGCCTTCACCTCGATGGCGAGTGCCTCGAGAATGTGGGTGGCGGACTGGTCGACGATGGCGTGCACGGCATCGAGGCGGAGCCCGTCGCAGTGGTAGTCGCGCAGCCACATGAGGGCGTTGTCGATCACGAACCGCCGGACCGCGTCGCTGCCCGGCCCGTCGAAGTTGACCGCGTCGCTGCCCCACTCGGTCGTGTGACGGGAGGAGAAGTAGGGGCCGAATTCTGGCAGATAGTTTCCTTCCGGGCCGAGATGGTTGTAGACGACGTCCATCACCACGCCGATTCCGTGCGCGTGGGCGGCGTCGACGAGCCGCTTGAGCCCCGCTGGACCACCGTAGGCGTGGTGGGGGGCGAACAGGTCGACGCCGTCGTAGCCCCAGCCCCTCCGGCCGGGGAACTCGGCTACCGGGAGCAATTCGATGACGTCAGCGCCGAGGTCGGCCAGGTACCGCAGGTGCTGGATCGCCCCGTCGAAGGTGCCTTCGGCCGAGAAGGTGCCGACGTGGCATTCGTACAGGACCGATCCTGGCAGCGGTACGCCCCGCCACCCGCTGTCGTGCCAGCTAAATGAGGTGTGATCGACCACTCGGGACGGCCCGTGGACGCCCCAGGGCTGGAAGGCTGAGCGGGGGTCGGGCCGGGGCGGGCCGCCGTCGAGGCTGAAGGCGTAGTCGCTGCCCGGTCCCGCCCGGTCGGCACGGCAGGCCCACCATCCGTCCCCGGCCGGCCGCATCGGCATCCGGCGCTTGCCCATGACGGCCTCAACGCGCTCGGGACGTGGCGCCCATACCCGGAACTCGTGCATCATCCCTCCTCAGGGAAAATGGCGCGACAGGCGGGAAGGCCAGCACGTCGGCCTCAGCTGGGCGGGATCGGCGGTGCTGCTGGCTGAGGTCCAGGTCCATTACTTGCGCCAATGCACGGCCCCCCGGGGCATGACCGGGTAAGTCATACATCATTGCATTATGATATGGCCCGGCCTCTTGATTTATAACAATAGGCTGAGAATCCTCCGGTAAGAGGATTTCGCCGCGCAGTAGAGTCACGTCGTCGCCTGAGACGAGGAGGTGACTGATGTCGCACGGGCTTTCGGTCCTTTCTGATGCCCCGTCGGGCAGTGCGAGCGACCGGCTGCAGTTCAGCCGCTTATCCAGCTCCCCCTGTACCTGCTCCCGATCGATCCCGGCGCGGTTGGCGAGTTCATGGGCGGCTTCGATCTGCCGGAGGAAGTACAGGCGCAGAGTGGCCTCTTGCAGGGCACCGTCAGCCCGAATCCGCGCCGGATCAAGCGGGTGCTGAACACCTGCGCAATCACCTACGCCGTCACCTACGCCGTCATCCAGCGGTCTCCTGGCCTCCAGGACCTGCGCCCGGATCTGATAGCCAGGCTAGCCGTCCTGCGCCTGCAGAGCCCGGACCTGTACGCGGCGATCAGACGGGACCCAGATTTGCTGGCGGCCGTGGAGATGGCCGGTAGAGGCAAGCCGCAGAACAGTTTTACTCGGGCATTCGGATCCGAGGACGCGGAATCGATGTTGGCAGCGGCCGCGGAGTTTCGCAGAAAGCAGGAATACCTGGAGAAGGTATTCAGCAACTCAACATTTGGCGAGGTCAGAAATGACCTGCAGCGTTATCTGACGATGCTGAGCGGGACAGAGAGCGACGCGATCGGGCCGGCGGAGTGCATCAAGTCGGCCGGCCCGGTCGGTCTCGGTTATGCGGTGATGGGCTCGGGGATCTCCTCGCTGTCGGCCGCTTCGAAGCGGGTGGCGGTCCGGCCGCGCGGGATGGCGAACGCGGTCCAGGCCATGCGGTTGTTCATGTGTCTTGCTCCGGTCAATCGGCCGCGCGGGCGCGCTGCCAGGCGGGACTGTCGAGGAAGTAAGTGTCGAAGCGGTCCTGCAGCCCGAGCAGCACCTCGGGCAACTCGCTGCCGTCCCGGCGCCGGACGACGTGGCGGAAGTAGTCGAATCGTTCGATGCCGGGAGTGGCGACGATCAGCGCCTCGGCGGTCGAGTCGTAATGCGCGGCGAACGCGTGCGCCGTACCGGGCGGGACGACCAGCAGATCGCCGGTGTGCGCCGTGACGACGTTGCCGCCGACCAGGAGGTCGAATGCGCCGTCCAGGATGTAGAACAGCTCGGAGGAGTTGTTGTGCCGGTGCGGCACGGCGCCATCGGCGCCGCGGCCGAGCGCGACGCGGTGGCTGCTCAGTGCGCCTGCGGTGGCGCTGCCATCGGCCAGCAGCACGTGCCCGATGAGGTCGAGACGTTCGGCCTCGTCGGCGCGCACCAGTACCGGCGGGTACGGGACCGCTGATATCGGGGACATGGTTCAGGTGCTCCTTTGCGTATCGCGGGCGGGTGTGTGTCCAGCATCGGCGGGAACCCGGCCATCGGTCCAACAGCTATATCCGTTGATCAGCATTGATAGAATCGATCCATGGAGCTTCGGCAGCTGGCCCACTTCGTCGCGGTCGCCGAGGAGTTGCACTTCACCCGCGCCGCGGCCCGGGTGCACGTCGTCCAGTCCAGCCTGAGCGCGTCGATCCACACGCTCGAACGCGAGGTAGGCGCCGCGCTATTTGTCCGCGACAGCAGACGCGTGATGCTCACTCAGGCCGGCCGCGCGCTGCTGCCGGCGGCCCGCCGCGCGCTCGCCGCGGCCGACGAGGGCCGCGATGCCGTGGCCGGGGCCCGCGGCGTCCTGCGCGGCCAACTGCACGTCGGAGCCATCCAGACCCTGGGGGTGATCGACCTCCCGGCCTTGCTGGCCGGCTTGCACCGCGCCCACCCCGGCGTCACCATCCGGCTCAGCCACGACGCCGCCTCGATACTCGCCAGCGCGACCGCCGACGCCCAGCTGGACATCGCCTTCATCGATGGCCCCACCGACCCAGCCCGGCTGGCCCGTGTCGAGATCGGCCACGACGACCTGGTCCTCGCCGTCCCGCATCGCGACCCACTGGCCAGACGGGCCAGCATCGGACTCGGCGACCCGGCCTTGCGTGACCGCGACTTCGTCGACTACCGCGCCGACTCCGCGCTGCACGCCCAGATCGACGTCGCCTGCGCCGCCGCCGGACTCGCCCGGCGTACCGTCTGCGAAGCCCAGAACATGCAGTACCTCGCCGAACTCGTCCAGCACGGGCTCGGCATCTCGGTTCTGCCCCCGATGAGCCTGCGCGCGGTCACCGCGCACGTCTCAGCCATCCGCATCGACCCGCCGCTACGCCGCGACATCTGCGCCGTCACCGCCGTCACGCGCCCGCCCACCGGGTCCGCGCAAGCCCTGCTCGACCTGCTCGCCGCCGACCTGTGACGCTGGAGGTGCCCGGGCCGGGGCGCCGATGCTGACGGGGAGCAATGTCAGCGGATAGCCCTGACTACGCGGCCCGCAAGCGGGGTGCCGCTGACGGGACGCCGGTTACGGTGCTGGGCGGCGTTACTCCTCGACGCGGCCGCCCAGGTAGCGGGCCAGGAAGCGCTCGGCCTCGGCGTAGAACTTCAGCCGGTTCTCGGGCTTGGCGAAGCCGTGGCCTTCGTCCTCGAACAGCATGTACTCGTAGTCGATGCCGGCTTCCTCCAGCGCCGCCACGATCTGCTCGGACTCGGCTTGCTTGACCCGGGGGTCATTGGCGCCCTGGGCGATGAGCAGCGGGATCCGGATGTCGCGGACCCGCGACAGCGGGGAGCGTGACCAGAGGAAGTCCGCCTCGGTCTCCGGGTTGCCCACCCGCTTGTAGAGCTGGGCGATCATCGGCGCCCAGTACGGCGGGATGGTTTCCAGCAGCGTCTTCAGGTTGGACGGCCCGACGATGTCCACGGCGCAACGGAACACGTCCGGCGTGAACGCGGCTCCGACCAGCGCGGCGTACCCGCCGTAGGAACCGCCGTAGATGGCGATCCTGTCCCGGTCGGCCCAGCCCTGGCCGGTGATGTAGCCCACCGCGTCGATCAGGTCGTCGTGCATCTTGGCGCCCCACTCACGGTCGCCCGCGGTGACGAACTCCTTGCCATACCCGGTGGAGCCCCGGTAGTTGACCTGGACACAGAGGTAGCCGCGGTTGGCGAGCCACTGCACTTCGGGGTCGAAGCCCCACTCGTCGCGGGCCTGCGGGCCACCGTGCACATTGAGCACGGCCGGCAGGCCGGAGCGCTCCGCCCCCGGCGGGAACGTCGCGTACCCGTGGATGGCCAGGCCGTCCCGCGAGGTGAAGCTGAACGGCTCCATCGCCGCGAGCTCGTACTGGTTCAGCTCCGGCCGGGCGTCGAACAGGAACCGCCCGCTGTGCGCGCTGGGGTCGTAGCCGAAGTAAGCGACCGAGCTTGTGTCGTTGTTGAATGCGACCGGCCACGGCGACTCGGGGAACTCCCGCGCGCCGATCGACGGGTCGCCCGCGTGCAGCGACCGGATGGCCTTCAGGTCCTCCTCGACCGAGCTGTCCAGGACCAGGTACTCGGTGCGGTCCTTCATGAACGTGACGATCTGGGGCTCCCGGGTGTCGGGGTGCAGCACCACGCCGTCGACGTCGGCTCCGGGGTCCTCGGCCAGCACCTCCATCGCGCCGCTGGCCAGGTCGATCCGGACCAGCCGCGCCGCGTTCGCGTCCAGCGGGGTGATGCCCAGCAGCCAGCGGCCGTCAGCGCTGAATCGAGACCACGTCCGAGGCGGTCACGTCGTCCGCGGGAATGGTCAGCAGCTGCCGCCAGTCGTCCAGCATCCGCTCGCGCACCATGAGCCGCATGTCGCCGCTGGGCTCCGGCGCGAAGCCGGCCCGGACGACCATCTCCTCGTCGGCCAGCCAGCCGGCGAACCCAGGGTTCTTGACCTCCAGGGTCATGTCGCCGCTGAGGAGATCGATCCGGTACACGTCGTGCAGTTCCGGCTTGTCGCGGTTGAGCCCGATCAGGATCTCAGTCGGGAACTTCTTGTTGGTAGCGATGACGCGGGCCTGGACGCCGGGGAACGGCGTCAGGTCACGCCGCCGCATAGTCTCCAGGTTCACGTCGTGCAGCCGCCAGTTCTCATCCCCGCCGGTGTCCTGGATGTACAGCAGATGCCGGCCGTCGTGGGCCCAGGAAAACATCCGGATGCCGCGGTCCCGGTCGTCGGTCACCACCCGGGCCGCGGCAAAGTCGACCGCGTTGTCCGAGGCGATCCGGAGCGGGGCGACCCAGACGTTCAGCACGCCGTCATCGGGCGCGATCCAGGCCAGCCGTGTCCCGTCCGGCGAGAGCCGCGGCAGGATGCGTTCCGGGTTGCCGAACAGGACAGTGCGGGGCATGAGATCGGTCATGCTCTGTGCCTACCATGTGTTGGCCCGGGGGGGCGACCCCCGGACCCGGTGCTGGCCCTGGGCGGCCCTACCGTGGTGGGCGTGCCTGCGTCCGAGATGACCTTCCGGTTGCTCGACGGGACGCAGGCTGCCGCGGACGCGGGCGAACTGCAGGCCCTGCACGCCGAGGTGTACGCCGACCCGCCGTACCGGCAGCGGGATGATGCCGCGCTGTTCGGGGGCCGGTTCCGGGTCCAGCGCCGCCAGCCGGGCTTCGTGCTGGCCGAGGTGCGCCACGGCGATTATCTGGTCGGGTTCGCGTCCGGGATGCCGCTGCGGCCGTCCACCTCGTGGTGGCGGGAGCTGACGGCGCCGCTGCCGGCGGAGGTCACGGCCGAGCACTCGGGCCGCACCTTCGCGGTGACGGAGCTGCTGGTCCGTGCGTCCTGGCGGCGGCAGGGCATCGGCCGGGCCCTGCATGACCTGCTTCTGGCGGACCGGCCCGAGGAACGGGCCACGCTGACCGTGCTGCCCGCGGCGGCCCCCGCACAGACCGCCCTGGCCAGGTGGGGCTGGCGGAAGGCAGCGCGCGCCCGCGGGTCCGGCCCCGGCTCGCCCGTGTCCGACGTGCTGATCATCCCGCTGCCGGCCAGCGGCGCGCCCTGACCGGCCTGGGAGCCGATCAGTAAGTCATGGCGGTGAAAGGGGGGTCCTCGTGGAAACCGGTCAATCCGTATTACGGTCATGGCGTGACTATCTGGGTGAGCGGCATGCGGACGACGACCCTGGCCGGGCGCCTGACCAGGATGGGGTTTGCCGATCCGGCCCGGGCCGAACAGCTCCTGACCTCGGACCTCGCCCTCGACATCAGCCCGGACGAGCCTGCCGCTGGCCCGGGCTACGGCCGCCCGCGCAAGGACGAGGCCGTGCTGGAAGCCATCGCGGCCGCGGCCGACCCTGACCTCGCGCTGCGGCAACTGGCCCGGATCGCGGGCGCCGACCGGGGCGCAGACCCGGACGCGGCCGAGACCCGGGCCGCCCTGCGCACCGAGCCGGGATTCCGGAAACGCCTGATCGGGGTGCTGGGGATCAGCGCGGGCCTCGGCGACCACCTGGCGCGGCATCCGGAGGACTGCTGCCTGCTGCGCGGTGCCGACGCGATCCGGCGGCCCACTACCGACGAGCTGCGCGCCGCGCTGCTGTATGCGGTGGGCGCGAACCCGCTGCACGAGGATCCCGTCGCCGACCTGGCCTTCCTGGACGGCACGGATCCGGCGGCCGCGCTGTGCGTCGCCTACAAGCGGCACATCCTGCACCTGGCGGCGCGGGACATCACCGGCGTGGCCGCCACCGAGGAGGCCGCCTGCGAGCTCGCCGACATCGCTTCGGGTGTGCTATGCGCCGCGCTCGCGGTCTCCCGCGCCGAGCTGCCCGCCGGCGCGGCGCCGTGCCGGATCGCGGTGCTCGCCATGGGCAAGTGCGGTGGCTGCGAGCTGAACTACGCCAGCGACGTCGACGTGATCTTCGTCGCCGCCCCCGCCGGGCCCAGCGCCGGGCCCAGCGCCGGTACCGGGACGGAGACCGGCCCGGAAATGGACACCGGCCCGGCGACGGACGCCGCGCTGCGCACGGCCACCAAGCTCGCGACCGGCCTGATCGCGGTGTGCTCACGGACCACCCCGGAAGGCATGATCTTCCCAATCGACCCGAACCTGCGGCCCGAAGGGCGCAACGGCCCGCTGGTCCGCACCCTGGCCAGCCATATCGCCTACTACGAGCGCTGGGCCAAGACGTGGGAGTTCCAGGCCCTGCTGAAGGCCCGCCCAGCGGCCGGTGACATGGGCCTCGGGCAGGAGTACGTGGACGCCCTGTCCCCGATGGTCTGGCGGGCCGCCCAGCGGGACCATTTCGTCGAGGACGTCCAGGCCATGCGGCGCCGGGTGGAAAAGACGCTGCCCTCGGCCCAGGCCGCGCGGGAAATCAAGCTGGGCCCCGGCGGCCTGCGCGACATCGAATTCGCCGTGCAGCTCCTCCAGCTCGTGCACGGCCGCACGGACGAGTCGCTGCGCAGCCCGGCCACGCTGCCCGCCCTGGCGGCGCTGGCCGCAGGCGGCTACGTGGGCCGCGACGACGCCCGCGACCTGGCCGACGCCTACCGCTTCCTGCGGCAGGTGGAGCATCTGCTCCAGATCTACCAGCTGCGCCGGACCCATCTGCTGCCCGACCACCCGGCGACGTTGCGCCGTCTCGGCCGGGCCATGCGGACCGCCGGCCAGCCGGGCGGATCCCGGGGCGACGTCAGCCAGCTCAGCACCGACCCCGCCGCAGAGTTCAGCGAGAGGTGGCGCCAGCACGCGCTCCAGGTGCGGCGGCTGCACGAGAAGCTGTTCTACCGGCCGCTGCTCAGCGCGGTGGCCCGGCTGCCCGGCGAGGAAGCCCGGCTGACCCCGGCCGCGGCGCGGGCCCGGCTGGAGGCCCTCGGCTACCTGGACCCGGCCGGCGCGCTGCGGCACATCGACGCGCTCACCGCCGGGGTCTCCCGGCGGGCGGCGATCCAGCGCACTCTTCTTCCGGTGCTGCTCGGGTGGTTCGCCGACGCGGCCGAGCCGGACGCCGGGCTGCTCGCCTTCCGCCAGGTGAGCGACGCGCTCGGGTCCACCCCGTGGTACCTGAAGCTGCTCCGGGACGAGACCAAGGCCGCGGAGCGGATGGCCCGGGTGCTGGCGTCCAGCCGGTACGCGGCCGGGCTGCTGCTCCGGGCCCCCGAGGCGGTGGCCATCCTCGGCGACGACGCCGAGCTGATGCCGAGGTCCGTGGCCACCCTGCGCGGCGAGGCCGAGGCCGCCGTGCGCCGGCACGAGGAACCGGAACGGGCCGTAGCGGCCGTCCGGTCGCTGCTGCGGCGCGAGCTGCTGCGGATCGCCGCGGCTGACCTGCTGGATATGCTCAAGCCCGCCGAGACCGCGGACGCGCTGACCGCGGTGGCCGCCGCCAGTATCGGCGCGGCGACCGGCGCGGCGACCAAGAAGATCGAGACCGGGCTGCGCGGCCCGCTGCCCACCCGGTTCGCCGTCATCGCGCTGGGCCGGTTCGGCGGGCACGAGACCGGCTACGGCAGCGACGCCGACGTGATGTTCGTGCACGACCCGCTGCCGGGCGCGGACGAGGCCGAGGCCGGACGTGCCGCGCACGCCGTCGCGCAGGAACTGCGCCGGATGTTGGCCATGCCCGGGCCGGATCCGGCGCTGGTGGTGGACGCCAACCTGCGTCCCGAGGGACGGCAGGGCCCGCTGGTGCGCACCCTGGCCTCCTACCTGGCCTACTACCGGCGCTGGTCCCGGCCCTGGGAGGCGCAGGCGCTGCTGCGGGCCGAGCCGGTCGCCGGGGATCCGGCCCTGGGCGGGGAGTTCATTCAGATGATCAGCGAGTTGCGCTATCCGGACGGCGGCATCGGCGAGAGCGCGGTCCGGGAGATCCGGCGGATCAAGGCCCGCATGGAGGGCGAGCGCATGCCCCGCGGAGTGGAGCCGGCGCTGCAGGTCAAACTGGGGCCTGGCGGCCTGTCCGACGTCGAGTGGACCGTGCAGTTGCTGCAGCTGAGGCACGCGTTCGCGGTGCCGGGGCTCCGGACCACCCGCACGCTGCCGGCCCTGGCCGCGGCCCGGGAAGCGGGCCTGATCAGCGGGGCTGACACCGCCGTGCTGGCCGAGGCCTGGCAGCTCGCGGCCCGGATTCGGGACGCCATCATGCTGGTCCGCGGCACTGCGTCGGACACCATCCCCGTCGCGGCCCTGGAGCAGGGTGCGGTGGCGCGGGTCCTCGGCTACGGGCCGGGGGAGGGCCAGGCCCTGGAGCAGGACTACCGCAGGGCCGCCCGGCACGCCCGTGGCGTCATGGACCGTCTCTTCTACGGCTGACGCGGACCGCCGCCGCTGTTTTTCCGGGCCCGGGCCCGGCGGTGTCCGGTCCCGGGCGCTGGCTCCGACGTCCAAGGTGACCGGCACCACCACGGTGCCGGTCGCACCCAAGGAGACACCCGTGAAGTACATGATCCTGGTTTACGGTTCGCAGCAGGACTACGACGCCCTGGCTGGCCGGGCGGTGCCCGGCCAGGCCACCTGGTCGGCGGAGGACTTCGCCGCGATGGGGGCGTTCATGGAGGAGTTCAGCAAGGAGCTCGCCGGGTCCGGGGAGCTGGCCGAGACCCGCGGCCTTACCGCTCCGGTGCACGCCCGGCGCGTTCAGCTGGAGCACGGTGTCCCGGTCGTCACCGACGGCCCGTACGCCGAGACCCAGGAAGTCCTGGCGGGCTACTGGATCGTCGAGTGCGCGAGCTTTGACCGTGCGTCCGAGATCGCGGCCCGGCTGGCGGCCTGCCCTGGCCCCTCGGGTTCCGGTGGGTCGGCCGCGGTCCGCGCGCCCTTCGCGGACGTACGGCCGATCGCCGACTCCCGGAACGAGCTGGAGCTCTGACCGTTCATGACCGGCCGTGACGCCGAGGACACCGAGGGCCTGCTGCGCGTGCTCGCGCCGCAGGTCCTTGGCGCGGTGGTACGGCGTTACGGGCATTTCGACACCGCCGAGGACGCGGTACAGGAGGCCCTGCTGGCCGCCGCCCAGCAGTGGCCGGGCGGCGGTGTGCCCGCTAACCCGCGAGGCTGGCTGATCACGGTGGCCGCGCGGCGGCTGACTGACCTGCTGCGCGCCGAGCAGGCCCGGCAGCGGCGGGAGGAGACCGCCGCCCGGCGGATGCTGCCCGGCGAGTGGCTGGCGCCCAGTGCGGACCAGCCGGCCGCTGGCTCCGACGACACCCTCATCCTGCTGTTCCTGTGCTGTCATCCCGCCCTGTCGCCCGCCTCGCAGATCGCCCTGACCCTGCGGGCCGTCGGCGGCCTGACCACCTCAGAAATAGCCCGCGCGTTCCTGGTCACGGACGTCGCGATGACCCGCCGGATCACCCGGGCCAAGCGGGCCGTCGCCGCGAGCGGCGTCCCGTTCCGGCTGCCGCCGGGCCTGGAGCGCCCGCAGCGCCTCGGCGCGGTGATGCACGTGCTCTATCTGATCTTCAACGAGGGGTACGTCACCACGTCCGGCCCGGGCCTGCACCGCAGCGAGCTGTCCGGCGAGGCGACCCGGCTCGCCCGGCTGCTGCACCGGCTGCTGCCTGGCGACAGCGAGGTGGCCGGGCTGCTCGCGCTCATGCTGCTCACCGACGCCCGCCGCCCGGCGCGCACGGGGCCGGACGGCGCCCTGATCCCCCTGGCCGAGCAGGACCGGAGCCGGTGGAATCACGCCTGCATCGCCGAGGGCCAGGACCTGCTCACGGCTGCCCTGCCGCGCGGGGCCACGGGCCCGTACCAGCTCCAGGCCGCCATCGCGGCGCTGCACGACGAGGCACCCAGCGCCGAGGCGACCGACTGGCCGCAGATCGTCGCCCTGTACGAGATGCTGATGCGGGTCTCGGGCGGCCCCGTGGTGGCGCTCAACCACGCGGTCGCGGTGGCCATGGGCCACGGCCCGCACGCCGGGCTGGCCCGGCTCGCTGGGCTCGAGGCGGACGAGCGGCTCGCCGGGGACCACCGGCTTACTGCGGTCCGCGCCCACCTGCTGGAGCTGTCCGGTGATCAGGCCGCCGCCCGCGACGCCTACGAGACGGCCGCCCGCCAGGCCACCAACCTTGTCCAGCAGCGCTATCTGCACGCCCGCGCCGCCCGCCTCGCGAGCAGCGACGTCAATCCCTGAAACTCCCCGGCTCCCCGGCTCCCCGGCTCCCCGGCTCCCCGGCTCCCCGGCTCCCCGGCTCCCCGGCTCCCCGCCTCGCGATGCGCCGCACCTCACCGCGGCACCCGGCTAACCGGGTGCGTCGTCAGCGCTATGCGCTGAAAACGCTCCCCGTAGACATCGGCGCGCCGACCGGGGGTACCTCCAGCGTCACAGGAGACCTAACACGGCTCAGCCGCACCTGACCCGGGAGACGGCCCGGCTCGCGGGCCTGCCCAGGCGGCCCTGCTCAGGGACCGCCGCCCCGGCGGCTAGGCGCCGTCCGGCTCGGCGATCATGGCGGTGCCGATTCGCCGGAACCCCAGCCGGGCGTAGACGCGCGCCACGTCGTCGTCGGAGGCGGCCAGGAACACGGTCTGCACCCCGCGCCGCAGCGCCTCACCGGCCAGGGCGGCGGTCACCGCCCCGCCGAGTCCCATCCGGCGGGCGTTGGGCAGCACTCCCACCCCGGTGATCTCGGCCACGCTGCCCAGCGGCTGGCAGCTCCCGGCCGCGAGCGGCCCCTCCGGGCCGAACGCCACGGCCAGCACCGACTGCCCGGACCGCAGCCGGTCCCGCAGCATGTCCAGGGCGCTCTCGTCGTGATCAGCAGCGATCTTGTCCCGGTCGATCGTCCCGGCCAGCCCCACCGCCGTCCCGGGATGCCCGAAGGCGACGGCCGGCACGGCCCAGATCCGGTCCAGGTCCGGGTCGCCGGGGCTGACGAGGCGAACGGTGACGTCCGGCTCGGTCGCCGGCGCCGGGGCCAGCGTGCCGAGCACCATGAGCGGGTGCGCGCGGGCGGCCAGGCCTCCGTCCGGTGCCGCGGCGGTCATCGTGGGTGCGGCCTCGTCGATCCACTCAAACGACTCCGGGATCAGCAGCTCCCGCTGCCGGGCCCGGACAGCGCGGATGTCGTCGGGCGTGACCCGTTCGGTGGTGCCCCGGCGCGGCCGGGCGTAGTAGGGAAATCCCGGGCCGCTCGGTACGAACATCACCAGCGGCCCATGCTCCTCTGCGCGTGCCCACCGCCGGGGCACCGCGTCGCAAAAGGCGTCGATGCGCTCGATGGTGCCGGAGTCGTCCACACCCATACTCAACCCCATGAAGGGAGCCTATGCACCTCATTAGCCTGCCCGGGTCCCGGCTTGACACAGCCCGGGGACCGCGCTCGCCGTGGCCGGGCGGCGCGGCGGCGCATGGCACCAGCGCTGGGGCACCTGCTCGCGCTGGACCAACTCGACCCCGGCTACCGGGTCCTCATCGCCCGGCCGTATCGGAGTCCTCCCGCCACCAGATGACGGCCCGCGCGGAGGAGGGATTGCTCGTTCAGGCGGGCGGGGACGCGGGGGCCCGCAGCGCGGCCGGGGCGCGGCCGGGCGCGGCCGGGGCGTCGCTGGGACCGCGGGATGAGCCGGGGAACGGCGGCCGCCGAAAATGCTACTCATTAGTAACATGCGGTTCCGCAGCCAGCCCGGTCCACTACGACGGCGGCAGATCGACGTCCGCCTCCGGGCGGAGCAGCGCGGCCACCTGGTCGGCGTATCCGGGCTCCCAGGTCGCATCGAGTTCGGCCAGAATGCGCTCGTCATCCGGGCGGAGCCGGCGCCGGGCCGCCGCGGGCCGCCGCCGCGAAGCGCGCCGCCGCCAAGAGCGCCGCCGCGAGGATTGCTGCTGCGAGGGGAACTCCCGCGGGGTGACGGGGCCGGACCACCGGACGCCACGACGCCGCCGCCGCGCCAGCGAGACGATCAGCACGGCCACTACCGCGACGGCGATTACTTCCGGGATCATCCACAGCCCCCCTGTGCCGGTCCAGTTAGGTTACGCACGGCTAAACGATGCCACGCCCGGAACCCAAGGTAAATGGTTTATGACGGAGAGTGCCGAACTCTTCGGGGCAATCCGGCCGATCGCGGAAGCCCGGCCGCCGCTGACAAGCGGGCCGTCGGCCGCTACGCCGCTATCGGGCAGGCACCGTGTCAGCCGGAGCAGGGTCGGGACGGAGGGCCCGAGTCTGGTGCAACCCATGGTGTATATGTCCAATAGGCCGCCATCCTTGAACCGTTTCCGCTGTCATCCCATTTGATCGAGAGAGGTTCGGGCAAAATATCAATGGTAGGTGCAATATGAATCAAGCTGTGAAACCGCGGCTGTAATACCTGCCAAACTAGGCCTAGTGGCAACGGGTCGGCATATGCCGTTAAAACCATCTCAAGCGCTGTACTGGCCATTAATTATCGGGGTTGACAGGCAGGTAAACAAGGTGCAGCATACGTACCCGCTGGGATTTCATCTGCTGGGAATTCTGTTTGGCTTTGCATCCATGTGCGGGCTAAGTCCCGGCGCTTGAAATCCCCAACAGACAGACCCACTAGTTAGAAGGGGAACAAATGGGTAAACAGCTAAGGCACTGGGCCGTCCGGCTCCTCGCGGCTGTCGCGCTGCCGATCATGCTGACGCTCGGCCTCGGCGTCGCAGCGAACGCGCAACCCGTGCTGCCTTCGCACGTGACGAGCAGCACGCAGCAGCCCGCCGCCCATCGCTACTGGGAGGTGTACGGGCCTTACGACAGCCTCCGCGGATGCGAGCGCGCCCAGCGAGAGTTTCGCGGTCATCCCTCGTACTGCAAGAGCGTTTCCCGACTTCGCCGCATGGACCGCGTTTGGTACCTGTATGTGTATGTGCAGCGCCACCGAATGTGATTCGCGTCATCTGAAAAAGTAGCTGTAGATCCAGCCGAACGTGAGTGGGGTCGGCGCGCCGTCACACCTTGTGCGCGCCGACCCTACTCGCCTTCTTGCTCACAGCGCTATGTACTTATCGAGATCACGCGGATTGTGCGCACCGCGTCCTTGCTGCGGTCTGACAAGCGCTGATACGGAACAGGGGCGGAACAGGGCGCTCGGCCCATGATTCCGCCCCTGCTCAGCGTCCGTAAACGGGTCACACGTCGTAGTACAGCTCGAACTCGTACGGGTGCGGGCGGAGCCGCAGCGGGTCGATCTCGTTGCTGCGCTTGTAGTCGAGCCAGGTCTCCACAAGGTCCTCGGTGAACACGCCGCCCTCGGTGAGGTAGGCGTGGTCGGCCTCCAGGGTGTCGAGAACCGCCTCCAGCGAGCCCGGCACCTGCGGGATGGACGCGGCCTCGTCCGGCGGCAGCTCGTACAGGTCCTTGTCGACCGGTTCCGGCGGCTCGACCTTGTTCTTGATGCCGTCCAGCCCGGCCATCAGCATCGCCGGGAACGCCAGGTACGGGTTGGCCGACGGGTCCGGCACGCGGAACTCGATCCGCTTGGCCTTGGGGTTCGTCCCGGTAATCGGGATCCGCACGCACGCCGAACGGTTCCGCTGCGAGTACACCAGGTTGACGGGCGCCTCGAAGCCGGGTACCAGGCGGTGGTAGGAGTTCAGCGTCGGGTTGGTGAACGCGAGCAGCGACGGCGCGTGCTTCAGCAGGCCGCCGATGTAGTGCCGACCCATGTCCGAGAGCCCGGCGTACCCCACCTCGTCGTAGAAGAGCGGGGACCCGTCCTTCCAGATGCTCTGATGGCAGTGCATGCCCGAGCCGTTGTCCCCGAAGACCGGCTTGGGCATGAACGTTACGGTCTTGCCGTTCTTATCCGCAACGCTCTTGATGATGTACTTGAACTGCATCAGCCGGTCGGCCGTGTTCAGCAGCGAGCCGAAGCGCATGTTGATCTCGGCCTGGCCGGGGCTGCCCACCTCGTGGTGCTGCATCTCGACCTGGATGCCCGCGTCGATCAGGGCGCGCGTCATCTCCGAGCGGAGGTCGGTGTAGTGGTCGATCGGCGGAACCGGGAAGTAGCCGCCCTTGTACGGGGGCCGGTGCCCGAGGTTGTTGCCGCCGTCTTCGATTCCGGTGTTCCAGGCACCCTCGATCGAGTCGATGTAGTAGTACCCGTGATCCGGCGCCGTCTCGAACCGCGCTGAGTCGAAGATGTAGAACTCCGCCTCCGGGCCGAAGAACGCGGTGTCGCCGATGCCCGTGCTCCGCAGGTACTCCTCGGCCTTGCGGGCGATGTTCCGCGGGTCACGGGAGTAGGGCTCGCGGGTCAGCGGATCGTGCACGAAGAACGTGAGGTTCAGCGTCTTGTAGGTCCGGAACGGGTCCAGCACGGCGCTGGACGGGTCGGGAAGGAGGAGCATGTCCGACTCGTGGATCGCCTGGAAGCCGCGGATCGACGAACCGTCGAACATCAGGCCGTTGGTGAACACGTCCTCGTCGAAGACCTCAACCGGCACGGTGAAATGCTGCATCGTTCCCGGAAGGTCACAGAACCTGACGTCAATAAACTGGACACCCTCGTCCGCGATAAACTGCAACACCTCGTCGGCGTTTGAAAACATTAACCCTCCCTAGCCGGGCACACATATCCGTATTCATCAGCACGCTTTAGGCGGGCGCGCCTTGGACGCTAGACGTTGGCAATTTCCGCCCCGTGTCCCATGTGTTTCACACATGTTACGCATGTAGCGGAGGCCTTGCTCAGCGGTTGGGCAGGCGGCTTGCCGGGGTCCGGCCCCGGCCCGTGCGGGCGGGGGATACCGTGGTGGTGTGGCCGATGAACAAGTCATCAGTCCCGGCCCGGCCGGGGCGTCTCAGGCAGCGGGCGAACCCCTGGTTTCGAGCTATCCGGGCGAGAAGTTCGGCCTACCCGAAAGCGGCCCGGGTTCGGTATCCGGGATGGGGCGCCGGGTTGGCGCCCTGCTCATCGACTGGCTTCTGTGCGTCTTCATCGCGACCGCGCTGCTCGATTCGCAGTACTGGGCGCTGGTCCTCTTCGGCGCGGAGGTCTACCTGCTGACCGTGCTGACCGGGACCACGATCGGCAAGCGGACATTCGGCATCCGGGTGGCCCGGCTGGACGGCCGGCCGGTGGGCGCCGGCTGGGGCCTGGTCCGGACGGTGCTGCTGCTCTGCGTGGTGCCGCCGCTCATCATGGACCGGGACCGCCGCGGCCTGCACGACAAAGCGGCCAATACGATCGTGCTCCAGGCGTGACCTGGCGCCTGTGACCGCGCCTGCGTGTGACCTGGGCGCCTGCGCTGTGTGCGCTTGTATGGCGCCTGCGCGTGTGACCTGGGCGCCTGCGCACGGGCTCCGGGGCCCCGGCGTGATCGGCTGCCCGCTCAGCGGGTTCGCGGGCGCGGCATCTTGGGCTGCCTGCCGCCGCGCGGCATCGGGCCCTTCGGGGCCTGCAGCGTCTGGGGGAGCGCCTTGAGCCGGAAGTTGAGGTCGGCGACCTCGGTGCCCTTGAGGTCCCGGGGCAGCTTCATGATCTTGCGCTGCAGCTGGCGCAGCGGGATCTGGCCTGGCCCGTCCCCGACCTGGTAGTCGTGGATCGGCACATCAAAGGCGACCCGGGCGACCCGCTTTTTTTCCGCGGCGAGCAGGCCGGGCAGCCGGTTCGGTGAGCCCTCACCGACCAGCACGACGCCAGGCCGCCCGACGGCGCGGTGCACCACGTCCATGTTCCGGTTGGCGGCGATGGCCGGGGTGACCGTCCAGTTACCCCGCATACTCTGCAGGACCGCCGCGGCCGCGCCCGGCTGCCCCTCGATCGTCGAGTACTGCGCGGCCTGCGCGAACCGCCCGAAGAGCAGCACGGACGTCAGGATGCCGCCCAGCACGCCGAGCGGGATCAGGAATCCGACCAGCCCGGTGAGCAGCCCGACGACGATGAGCACGACCAGCACCGCCACGCCGCTGCCGATCACGATCGGCAGCGCCCTCGGGTTGGCCTTGTGCACCAGGCCGGCCACCATGCGTACCTGCTGGATACGACCGGGCGTAGCCTCGTCGTCCGCGTTCTTCTGCTTCGCCATGCACGGCAGGATATGGGTTCCTGAGCGTTAGTGGAAAACCGCCTCAGCCCCTGCGTGCCCGACCTGCGTCGAGGCGTTCGCCACCACCCTAGCGAACCGGGGCCGAAGGCCCCGGTGAGCGGCCGGTGTCTCGGCGATGTACCACCGCGCGGGCGCGAAGCGCAGCGGGGGGTTCCGGGGGGTCGCCCCCCGGACTAACACCGTCAGCGCGATTTTGCCGTGGGTGTGGCCGGTCATGGCCGCCCGGTGCGCCGCCGCGGCTTCGGTGAGCGGGAACGTCTGGCTGACGATCACCCGGAGATGCTTGGTCCGGGCGAGCTGCACCAGTTCCAGGCGGGCGGCCTGCCGGATCTCGGTGCCGGGGTCGGCGCCTGGAGCACCGCCGATGACCTTGATGCCCAGTTCCAGCCCGCGAGCGAACGCGGCGATGGTGACGATCCGGCTACGATCAGCGACGAGCTCCAGCGAGACGTCGATGGCCTCGTCGGTGCCGAGTATGCGCCGGGCGCCCGGTAAGCGATAACCTCGTCGCCCACGGCGAGAGGACCGGCCGGCCCGGCCGCGTCCGGCCCGATGGCGGTCACCACTCCAGCGGCCTCAGAGCCGAGCCGGAGCGGCAGCCGGGAGGTGTCCCGGCCGAAGGCGCCGCTGTAGGACTTGTAATCGATCGGGTTGACCCCGATGGCGCGGACCGCGATGCGAGCCTCGCCCGGACCGGGCTCGCCGATGGTCTCGTCGGTGACGGTCAGCACGTCAGGGCCGCCGTAGGCGGTTGCCAGCGCGACAAGTGACATGGTCACCTCCCAGCCCCCTCGGCGCTTGGGGCCATTCCTGGCGGATCAAGCTTGGCCGTTTGGCCCCGGGCTAGCACAGCGCCGTCAGACGGTGGCGGCTCGGCGCTCCGCCGCCTGGCGGTAGAGCCGGCCGGCCCGGTAGGACGAGCGGACCAGCGGCCCGGACATCACCCCGGCGAAGCCCAGCTGCAGGGCCTCTTCGCGCAGCTGCACGAACTCCTCGGGCTTGACCCAGCGCTCGACCGGATGGTGCCGCGGCGTCGGCCGCAGGTACTGCGTGATCGTCAGCAGGTCACAGCCGACCGCGTGCAGGTCGGCCATGGCCGCGCTGACTTCGTGGCGTTCCTCGCCCAGGCCCAGGATCAGGTTCGACTTGGTCACCAGCCCGGCCGCGCGGGCCCGCGCCAGCACCTCCAGCGACCGCTCGTACCGGAAGCCCGGCCGGATGCTCCGGAAGATCCGCGGCACGGTCTCGATGTTGTGCCCCAGCACCTCCGGCCGCGCGCTGAACACCTCCGCCAGCCGGCCCGGCTCGGCGTTGAAGTCCGGGATCAGCAGCTCGACGCCGCAGCCCGGCACCGCCGCGTGGATCTCCCGCGCCGTCTGCGCGTACAGCCAGGCGCCGCCGTCGCCCAGATCGTCCCGGGCGACCCCGGTGACCGTCGCGTAGGCCAGCCCCATCGTGGCCACCGACTCGGCCACCCGGCGCGGCTCGTCGGTGTCCAGCGGCTGGGGCCGGCCCGTGTCGATCTGGCAGAAATCACAGCGCCGGGTGCACTGGTCGCCGCCGATCAGGAACGTCGCTTCGCGGTCTTCCCAGCACTCGAAGATGTTCGGGCAGCCGGCTTCCTCGCACACCGTGTGCAGGCCCTCGCGGCGCACCAGGCTCTTCAGCTCCGTGTATTCGGGGCCGGTCCGCAGCCGGGTCTTGATCCAGGGCGGCTTCTTCTCGATCGGGACCTGGCTGTTGCGGGCCTCGAGCCGCAGCATCCGCCGCCCTTCAGGTGCGACTACCACGTCACCAGCCTACGTTCCGCGCATCCCTGCCCCGCCACCGCGCTGACACCTCCGTCACGTGGTTCTCCGCACGTGCCCCTGGGAGCTCTCTGCGGCGCCTGGATGACCGGGCGTCGGCCCGGATCGGACATCGGGCCGGAGAGTCATAATGTGACCCGTGCCCGAAGAGCCGCCCCTCACCGTCACCTTCGCTGGCAGCGGCGATGCCTTCGGCAGCGGTGGCCGTTTCCAGGCCTGTATCCACCTGCGAGGCCCTGGCGGGCCCGGCCCGGTGCTCCTTGACTGCGGTGCCACCGCGCTCAGCGCCCTTAAACGCCTCGGACTCGACCCCGGCGAGATCGCGGCCGTATTCGTCTCCCACCTCCACGGCGACCACTTCGGGGGCCTGCCCTTCCTCATTCTCGACGGCCAGTTCTCCCGCCGCACCAGACCGCTTGTCGTCGCCGGGCCGCCGGGCATCGCCCGCCGCCTGGCCGACGCCATGGAGTGCATGTTTCCCGGCTCGTCAACGGCTTCCCGCCGGTTCGGCATCGACACGGTTGAGCTGAAACCCGGGGCCGCCAGCATCGTGTCCGGGGTGATGGTCAGCGCCTGGGAGGGCGACCACCCCAGCGGCGCCCCGGCCCTCATCCTCCGCCTGGACCTGGCCGGGAAGACGCTCGCCTACACCGGCGACACCGCCTGGACGAACACACTGGTCAATGCCGCCGCGGATGTCGATCTGCTCATCGCCGAGGCCTACTACCGGGACAAGAACATCCCCTACCACCTCCGTCTCGCCGACCTCGAGGCCCATCGGGACCGGCTCACCGCCAAGCGCATCATCATCACCCACATGTCCGCCGACGTACTCGAGCACCCGGACGAGGTCTCCTTCGCGCCTGCTTACGACGGACTCGTGATCAACCTCTGATCGGCCAGTCACCCCTCGCTACGCCAAGGGCTCATTCAGACGTGGCGGGCGCGGGCCGGGCGGCGGTCACTACCTGGTCGCGCTCGGTGCGGATCGCGGCGGTGAGCGTCGGCAGGTCGAAAGCCCCGTAGTGCCGCTGGCCGTTGATGAAGAACGTGGGCGTCCCCGACACGCCGGACAGGTCGGCTGACTCGATGTCCTGCGCGACCCGGGTGGAGTGCACATGGTTGCGCAGGTCGTCACGGAACCGGTTCAGGTTGAGGCCCAGCGTGGTCGCGTAGCCGATGAGGTCGACCAGCCGCAGCTCGTCCTGGTGCCGCAGCAGCAGGTCGTGCATCGGCCAGAACGCCCCCTGTGTGCCAGCCGCCTCGGCCGCCTCCGCCGCGAGCTGGGCGTTCGGGTGCACGTCGGTCAGCGGCAGATGGCGCCAGACATAGCGGATCGTGGCGTCGGTCAGGATGTCCCGGACCACGGGCTCGGCCTGGCCGCAGTAGGGGCATTCGAAGTCACCGAACTCGATCACGGTGATGTCCGCGTGCCGCGGCCCGCGGATGTGATCGCGGTCCGGGTCGACCCCGGGGATCAGGTCCTGGATGAGCCGGGTGTCGCCGAACATGGCCCGGGCCCGCCGGTCCGGCGGCAGCAGCCGGACCACGCGCAGCACGACCCAGGTCACGACGGCGGCGGCGAACGCGGCCGACAGCGCGCCCAGCTTGGCTTCGGCCAGCTCGGCGCCCTGGAACGCGCGAGTGGCGATGAGCAGGGCGACGGTGAAGCCGATGCCGGCGATGGTGCCGCTGCCGATCACCGCGGCGATCCCGATCGGCGGCCGGATCCGCCCGTGGCTCAGCCGGGTCACCGCCCAGGAGGCGCCGATCACCGCGATCGGCTTGCCCACCACGTAGCCGACCAGCACGCCCAGCGTGACCGGCGCGGTGTAGGCGCGGGCCAGGAACCCGCCGTTCAGCACGATGCCGGCATTGGCCAGCGCGAACAGCGGGACGATCACGTAGCTGGTCCACGGGTGGTAGAACGCCTGCAGCCGCTCGTTCGGCGACAGCACGCCCACCAGGCCGCCTGCGCCGACCGCGCCAGCTCGGGAGTGGGCTGTTCGCGGAAACGGCGCACCAGCCCGGTCGCGTCCTCCAGCTCCCCGCGGGCCGGCGTGTACGCGGGCGCGGCCAGCCCGATGGCCAGCCCGGCGGCGACCGGGTTGACCCCGCTGGACCGCAGCGCGGCCCACACGACGATGCCGAGGACGACGAAGATGCTGCGCTGCCGCAGCTGGAGCCGGACCGCGACCAGCACCAGCGCGAAGGCGGCGATCGCGACGCTCAGCGCGACCGGGTTCGATCTGGTCGCTGTAGAACACCGCGATCACGACGAGGGAGGCGAGGTCATCGACCACGAAGACGGTGAGCACGAAGACGCGCATCCGGTCCGGGATGTCCCGGCCCATGACGGCGAGCAGTCCCAGGGCCAGCGCCGTGTCGGTGGACATGGTCACGCCCCAGCCGTGCGCGGTGGGCCGGCCGGGTTGAACGCCAGGTAGATCCCGACGGGGACCACCATCCCGGCCAGGCCCGCCACCATCGGCAGCACGAACCGGCGGCGTTCGCGCAAGTCACCGAGGTCGAACTCGCGCCGTGTTTCCAGCCCCACGACCAGGAAGAACAGCGTCATCAGTCCGCTGTTCAGCCAGGTACGCAGGTCCTGGGAGATCCCGAACGGGCCGGCCCGCAGGGAAAGCGTCGCACGCCAGAACGCCTCGTAGGAGGAATCGCTGGTGTTGGCCCAGATCAGCGCCAGCGCGATGGCCGCCACCAGGACGAGGGCGCTGCCCGACTCGGTGCGCAGGAACTCCCGCAGCGGCGCCGAACGGTCCCGCGCCCAGAGCGTCTTGCCCTGCCAGCGCGTCAGCCCCGCCGAGCCCGCCGAGCCCGCCGAGCCCGCCGAGCCCGCCGAGCCCGCCGAGCCCGAAGAGTCCGCCGAGCCCGCCGAGCCCGAAGAGTCCGCCGAGCCCGAGGAGTCCGGCGCGTTCAGTCATCCCGGGTCTCCATTGGGCCACTGCTGCTGGACAGGTGCGTCTGGAGTGGCGCGGGACGTCGCCTGGCGTCGTTCCATGAGCTATCTACTAGCAGCTTTTGCGGCTGCCTGTCGAAGGATGTTCTCGCCTTGTCCGCCCGCCGTCTGCGGACAGGGCCGAACATGGAAGCGTGGCCGATCATCCAGAGCGCCGGCGTTCCCCGTTCACGCAGGTCGAGAGGCGCGAAATGTGGACGTACAGCGATGGCGTCCGCACGGTCAAGGGGTCCTGGTGGCCGAGTGGCGCCGTCGGGGCCGGGAGCTGGGTTCTGGTCGACCAGGGAACCGGGAACATCCAGGGTGTGGTTCCGGCGGGAGAATTCTCATGCCGGTTCCGGCCGGTGGACGTGTTCGCGGATGTGCTCGGTTTTCCCGGCTATCTGGGCACGGTTACTGCGGCTGACGGTACCGCGCTGGTGGACCTGGTCCTGGATCGCAACCCGTTCATGCTGGCTAACGGGCCCCGGCGGGCGGCACGGCCCCATGCGCTCCTGGTGCCCCGCAGCCATCGCGACGGATGGTCGTCGGCCACGGCTTCCGAACTAGCGGCTTGCCAGACGGCGATGACCCTGGTCGCCGGGTGGTACCGCAGCCTGGACGGCGGACACGTGGTGTTCTGCGCCAATGACAGTGCACCGAACCTGGACTACCTGCGTGACGTGGAAGCCGCAGGCGGGACCCTCGCCAGCAGCGGCACCGATGTGGCGATCACCAGGAATCCCCGGCAGGACGTGCAGCACGCCCACTTGCACGCCTTCTATGCCGAACACGGCAGGACCGAGAACCACGAGTCGTCGGCGCTGCAGGGGCATCCCGTCGTCGCCGAGGGCCACCGGGCGTTCAGTGCCATCCTCGGCAGCGACGCCGCAGGGGTGGAGCGGGACAGCACGAGGCTCGCCATCCGCATTCGCGTCGCGGCGCAGCCCTGGGGTGGTAATTACTGCTCCTACCAGCTGGGCGTGGACGGCCCCTTGTGGGTGATGCCGGCACTGGGACCGTCCCAGGACGAGGTCAACCGGCGCCTGGCCCGGGCCGACGGCCTGCAGGCGGCGCCCGACCCGGAGCTGGGCGGGGCCATCAACCTGGTGCGGCCCAGCCTGGCCGATTCGGGGCGGCGCCACGCGGCGCAGCGGGCCACAGCTGGCCAGCGGGCCAGTTTCGAGACCTTCGTGGCCCAGCACGGACTGAACGCACAGTCGCTGCCCGCGCGTCTGGCCCCCGTCACAGCACGCGCTCTGTAGAGCCTGGTCCGATCCCGGAGGTGGCATGGCGGGAAAGTGGCCTGGAGCAGGCAAGATGATCTGCGTGCTCGGCGACGCCCACCTGGACGTCGTTGTGCGCGTGTCCGGCCCGGTGGCCGAAGAGACCGATACCCCGGCCCAGACGCTCGTCGGGGCCGGCGGGCAGGCCGCCAATGTGGCCGCCTGGATCGCCGAGCTGGGTGGCCAGGCCCGGCTGATCGCGGCCCGGGCCAGCGATCCCGCGGCCGATCTCGTGGCTGCCGAGCTGATCCGGCGCGGCGTCGACCTGGCCGGGCCGGTGCTGAAGGGTCGCACCGGCGTGGTCGTGTCGCTGTCGGACAGCGGCCGGGCCCGGTCGATGCTCACCGACCGGGGCGTCGGCCCGCAGCTGACGGCGGCGGCTCTCGACGGCCGCTGGCTGGCGGGCTGCGCATGGCTGCACCTGCCCACCTATAGCCTGGTTTCCTGGCCGGTCCGGGAGGCGGCCCTGGCCGCGGCCGGGCAGGTCGCGCACCGCAGCCTGGACCTGTCGTCCACCGCGGCCGTGGCGGCTCTCGGGGTGGGGCGGTTCCGGGAACTCGCGGCGCAGCTGGCGCCGGATGTGGTCTTCGGCACCGAGGCCGAAGTCGGCCTGGTCGGTGACGTCCCCGGCGCCGAAATGGTGGTGAAGCTTGGCCGGGACGGGGCCCGGGCCGGCGGCCTCGTTCACCCGGCGCGGCCCGCCGCCCCGGTCGACTCGACGGGCGCGGGCGACGCGTTCGCCGCCGGATACCTGGTCGGCGGGCTGGAGCTGGCGCTGCAGGCCGCGGCGCGGGCTGTGTCGAAGATGGGAGCGATGCCGTGACGCAGTGGACGCAGGTGACGGAGGAGGTCGCCCAGGCCCTGGCGCAGCACCGGCCGGTCGTGGCGCTGGAGACGACGCTTGTCTCCCACGGCTTCTCCGGCGGCCTGGGGCTGGCCGCCGCGATCGAGTCCGAGCGCCGGGTCCGCGAGGCGGGCGCCGCCCCCGCGACCGTTGGCATCGTCGACGGCGCCATCCACGTGGGCCTGACCAAGGCCGAGCTGGAGCGGTTCGCCGAGGCGGGCCTGGCCGCGCGCAAGGTCGGTGCCCGGGACCTGGCCGCCTGCCTGGCCCAGGGCGCTCTCGGCGCGACCACGGTCGGCGGCACGCTGGCCGTCTGCCGCCAGCTCGGGATCCGGTTCATGGGCACCGGCGGGATCGGCGGCGTGCACCGCGGCTTCGCCGAGAGCCTGGACATCTCGGGCGACCTGCTGCAGATCGCGCGGACCCAGGTGGCCGTGGTCGCCTCCGGGCCCAAGTCGCTGCTGGACGTGGGCGCGACCAGCGAGCTGCTGGAGACGCTGGCGGTGCCCGTGCTGGGCTGGCAGACACCCACCCTGCCCCGCTTCTACACCGCCGAGGGCGGGCCCCCGGTGTCCGCCGTGGTGAGCGACTCCCCGGAAGCGGCGCGGATCTGTGCCGCCCACTGGGAGCTGGACGGCGCGGGCGGCATCCTGCTGGCCCGGCCGCCGGCCGATGGGATCGACCTCGGCCCGCTGATCGACGAGGCCGTCGAGGAGGTCCGCGGCCAGAACCTGTCCGGCCAGGCCGTCACGCCCGCCGTGCTGTCCATCGTGCACGAGCGCAGCGGGGGCGCCAGCGTGACCGTCAACCGCCAGCTGATCGAGGACAACGCCGCGCTCGCCGCCGAGACCGCCGTCGCCTACGCTGTGCTGCCCCGGGGGACGACTCCCCGGACCCCCCCGCGGCACCCCGATGGGGGTGCTCGCCGATAGCACCGCCGCTCACCTCGCCGTAACCCGGGAATGGCGCGGGGGAGGATCTCGGCCAGCAGGGCGCCCATCCGGCCCGCGCTGGCCTGGCCCGCCGCGACGACTTCGGCGTGGCTGAGCGGCTCGCCGCTGATTCCGGCCGCGAGGTTGGTGACCAGCGAGATGGCCATCACCTCGGCCCCCAGGTGGCGGGCGGCGATGGCCTCCGTCACCGTGGACATGCCGACCAGGTCGGCCCCGAGGACCTGCAGCATCGCGATCTCGGCGGGCGTCTCGTAATGCGGGCCGGGCAGGCCCGCGTACACGCCTTCGGCCAGCGACGGGTCGGCCGCCCGGGCCAGCTGGCGCAGCCGGGGCGAGTACAGGCCGGTCAGGTCGACGAACCGGGACGCATACGGCGCCGGCGGCGGTGGCCCGGTCAGCGGCGACTGGCCGGTGAGGTTGAGGTGGTCCCGGACGATCACTGGCTGCCCGACCTGGTAGCTGGCGCGGATGCCGCCCGCGGCGTTGGTCAGCGCGACCACCGTGCAGCCGGCCGCCACCGCGGTGCGGACGCCGTGCACGGTGGCGCTGACCGGCAGCCCCTCGTACAGGTGCGTCCGGCCGACGAAGACGAGCACCCGCAGATCCCCGGCGGCCAGCGACCGCACCGTTCCGGCGTGCCCCGGGACCGTGGGCCGCGCGAAGCCGCCCAGGCTGCTCACCGGGATCTCGGTGACGTCTGCGCCCAGGGCCGCCGCGAACGCGTCCGCGGCCAGGGCCCACCCGGAGCCGAGCACGACGGCCACGTCGTGCCGTGGCTGGCCGGTGAGCTCGGCCAGCCGCCGCGCGCTCCGGGCGGCGGCCTGGTACGGGTCGGCGCCCTCCGGGAAGGGGCCGGGGGAGCCCGGCCAGACGCCGTTCACCATCTCCTCGGCCAGCGCCTCGACCCACGCGTTGCTCCCGGTCATGACGTGATGTAGGGCTGGCCGTCGGCGGCGGGGGGCCGGACCTGCCCGACGAGGCCGGCCACCGCGATGATCGTCGCGACGTAGGGGACCATGAGCAGGAAGTACGACGGGATGGGCACGTTGACGGTGGACAGGATGGACTGCAGCTCGAAGGTGAAGCCGAACAGCAGCGCCGCGCCGACCCCGCCGAGCGGCGTCCACCGCCCGAAGATCATGGCCGCCAGCGCGATGTACCCCTTGCCCGACGACATGTCCTTGCCGAACGACCCGACCGACCCGATGGTCAGGAACGCGCCGCCGATCCCGGCGATGAGCCCAGCCAGGATGACGTTGCGGTACCGGGTCAGCCGAACGCTGATGCCCACCGTGTCCGCCGCGGCGGGATGCTCGCCCACGGCCCGGACCCGCAGTCCCCAGGCGGTGCTGAACAAGCCGACCTGTACCGCCGCGATCAGGATGTACGTGATGTAGAGGAACAGCGTCGAGTCGAAGAACACCGGCCCGATGATCGGGATGTCACCCAGCAGCGGGATCTTGATCGGCAGGTAGGTCGACGGCGAGTTCAGCGTGTTGGCGTAGGGCACCAGCAGCTTGTCGTAGAGGTAGCCGGTGAGCCCGGAGACAAAGACGTTGAGCACCACGCCGAGGATGATCTGGTCGACCAGGTAGGTGATGGCGAAGACGCCGAGCAGCAGCCCGACCAGGCCACCGGCCAGCGACCCGGCGATGATGCCCAGCCACAGGACACCGAACGCGCTGGCGAAGATCGCGCCCGCGAACGCGCCGAGCAGCAGCTGGCCCTCGATCGCGATGTTGATGACGCCGGACCGCTCGCACAGGCAGCCGGCCAGCGCGCCCAGGATCAGCGGGATCGAGTCCGACAGCGTGCCCTGGAACTGGTTGATGACGTTGAACGTGTTCGCGGAGCCCGCGTAGGCCCAGCACAGCAGCGAGATCACGAAGAACGCCAGCACCAGGCCGATGCTGACCCGCCGCAGCACCTTGCCCACGTCCACGACGCGCAGTGCGCCGAGGACTATGGACAGGGCACCGAGCACGTAGCAGGTCGCCGCGGCGGGCAGCGTCAGGTTCGGCACCGTCACCTTGGCGAACGGCTGGGAGAAGGCGAACGTCGCGTCGCCGTGGTGGGCGTACCGGCCGAACACCAGGATGTCGACCAGCCCCAGCAGCAGGAAGGCGCCCGGCGCGATCCACCGGCGGCCGACGCCGAGCTGAAGCCGCCCCGGAACGGCGAGTGTCGTCATCCTCCCCATCCTTTGGACAAGACCTGGCCGGTGCCTCCGGCCCGGACTGCGCGCAGCCGGTAGATCGCCCGGACCAGCGGCGGCGCGGCGACGAACATGACGATCAGCGCCTGGATCACCTGCACGATGTCGACCGGGACCCCGGTCGACGCCTGCATCAGCGGCGCTCCGGCGTGCAGCGCGCCAAGCAGCAGCGCGGCCAGCACGACGCCGCCCGGCCGGGCCCGGCCGAGCAGGGCCACGGTGATCGCATCGATCCCGTACGTGCCGTAGCTCTGGAAGTTGAGGCTGAAGTCGGTGCCCTGGATGACGGTCGAGGCGGACAGGCCCGCCAGGCCGCCGGCGATCAGCATGACCAAAATCCAGGTCCGGGGCACGCTCATGCCGGCGCTGCGGGCCGCGTTCGGGTTGGCGCCTACCGTGCGGAACTCGAACCCCAGCGTGCTGCGGCTCATCAGCCACCACACGCCGGCCGCGCAGGCCAGCGCGAGCAGGAAGCCGACGTTGATGCGCAGGTGCGTCCCGGCCAGCAGGGGGAGGTGCGCGTTGCTGGCAATGCTGGAGCTGATCAGGTTGCCGTTGGCGCCCGGCTCCTCCAGCAGCGAGGGCTTGCTCAGCAGGTAGGCCAGCAGGTACGCCATGATGTAGTTGAGCATGATCGTCACGATGACCTCGTGCGCGCCGGTCCTGGCCTTCAGCACCCCGACGATCCAGCCCAGCACCGCCCCGCCCACGAACGCGCCGAGCACGCAGACGACGACGTGGATGACCAGGGGCAGGCTCACCCCGTAGCCGAGCCAGGTGGCGAGGATGGCCCCGCCGATGAACTGGCTCTGCGCGCCGATGTTGAACAGGCCGGCCCGGAACGCGACCGCGACCGACAGGCCCGCCAGGATCAGCGGGGTGGCCTGGACGCACGTCTCCGACAGCGGGTTGAATACCGCGCTGAGCGCGCCGTCGTGCAGCGCGACCGACATCGACCTCTGCTGGAAAAGTGCGCTGACGGTGTGCGGGTTGAAGATGGCGCCCTCGAAGATGGCCACGTAGGCGCCGGAGGCCGCGTCCCAGGCCTGGGCGATCGCGTTGCCCGGGTCGGCGAACAGGTTGCCCCAGGCGTGCAGCACGGCGGTGTTGGTGAAGGCGATCAGCAGGCCGCCGAGCACGATGGCGGTGAAGATGGCCAGGATCGTCACGACGACGGAGTTACCCTCCAGCACGGCGTCCAGCACGACCCGGCTGAACGGCGGCCGGCTGTCCCCGCTGCTCCGGTCGGCCGGGGGCACGGGCGCCGGTGCGGGCGCCGGGGCCTGTTCGCTCACGTCGGCTTCCTGGCCGTTACGGTGGGATCATCGCCGGGCGAATCCGGCTCCGCTGGCGCGGGTGCCCCGGTCGCGGGCGCTCCCGGTGCGGAAGCTCCCGGTGCCACCCGTTCGGCAGAGTCGTGTTCGCCGGGCTCGGGGGTATCGATCCCGCCGATGCCGGCCATCAGCAGGCCCAGCTCCTCGACCGGCACGTCGGGCTCCCGGAACCCGGTGAACCTGCCCTCGTACATGATCGCGATCCGGTCCGACAGGGCGTAGATCTCGTCCAGCTCGGAAGACACGAGCACCACGGCCACGCCCTTGTCGCGCTCTTCGATGATGCGCCGGTGCACGAACTCGATGGAGCCGACGTCCAGGCCGCGCGTTGGCTGGCTGGCGAGCAGGAGCCTGACGTCGCGTCCCACCTCGCGGGCGAGGATGACCTTCTGCTGGTTGCCGCCGGACAGCGTTTCGACCGGCACGGAGATCGACTGGGTCCGGATGTCGAACTCCTGCACCCGCGTTTCCGCCGTGGCCCGGATCTCGCCCAGGTTCAGGGCCAGGCCGGAGGAGTACGGCGGCTGGTTGTAGGTGTCCAGGACGACGTTCTCCGAGATCGGGAACGAGCCGACGAGCCCGTCCTGCTGCCTGTCCTCCGGGACGTAGCCGATCCCGGCCCGCAGCCGGTTGCCTGGCGTGGCGTGGGTGACATCGTGGTCGTTGAGCTGTACCGAGCCGGACGCGACCGGCAGCAGCCCAATCAGCGCCTCGCACAGCTCGGTCTGGCCGTTGCCCTGCACCCCGGCCACGCCGAGAATCTCACCGGCCCGCACCTGGAAGGACAGCCCGTTGACGGCGGCGGTGTGCTCGCCGCCCGGCAGGCCCTCGTGGCCGGCCGGGACGACCAGATCGCGGACGTCCAGCACGACCGGGCCCGGCTTGGCGGCCGTCTTGGACACCCGCAGCTGGACCGAGCGGCCAACCATCAGCGCGGCCAGCTCGTCCTCGCTGCTGCCCGGCGGCCGCTCGCCCACCAACCGGCCGCGGCGCAGGATCGTGATCGTGTCGGCGATCGCCTGCACCTCCTTGAGCTTGTGCGAGATGAAGACGACGGCCCGGCCGCTTTCGCGCAGCTCGCGCATGATCCGGAACAGGTCCTCGGTCTCGCCGGGGGTCAGCACGGCGGTGGGCTCGTCCAGGATCAGCACTTGGGCGTCACGGACCAGCGCCTTCAGAATCTCCACCCGTTGCTGGACGCCGACCGGGAGGTCCTCGGTCAGCGCATCCGGCTCGACCCGCAGCCCGTACCGCTCGGACAGCTCCCGCACCTTGCGGCGCATCTGGCGCCGGTCCAGCAGGCCAAGCGGCCAGGTCTGCTCGTCGCCCAGGGTGACGTTCTCGGCGACCGTGAACACCGGCACCAGCATGAAGTGCTGATGCACCATGCCGATACCGGCCGCGATCGCGTCCTTCGGCGAATGGACGGTCAGCGGCTTGCCGCCGGCCAGGATCGTCCCCTCGTCGGGCTGGGTGAGCCCGTAGAGGATGTTCATCAGCGTGGTCTTGCCGGCCCCGTTCTCACCGAGCAGGGCGTGGATGGTGCCCGGGACGACAGAAAGGTCGATGTGGTCGTTGGCCACGAGGCTGCCGAAGCGCTTCGTGATGCCCTGCAGCTCAAGATTCACCCGCTCGCCTGCCTCATCTCGCCCGTCCCATCAAGATAGGCCTGCCTGGCATGGGTGATCCGGCCCGGGCACCACTTCGCCCGGACCGGGCAACTCGCGCTTCAGGCCTGGCCTACGAAACCGGGGCCTTCGTCGGGGTCGGGACCTTCCCGGCGATGATGGCGAGCTTGATCGCGGCCAGCTCGGCCTGCAGGCTGGCCGGCACCTTGCTGGCGAAGTCGTGGTACGGCGCGAGCGCCACGCCGCCGTTGGCCAGCGTGCCGATGTAGTTACCGCCCTTGAAGCTCCCGTTCGCGGCCGTGGTGACGGCGTTCTTCACGGCGGGCTGGATGCCCTTGGTCACGCTGGTGATGAAGTACTTGCAGTACTGCGGGGCGCTGATGCAGCCGTCGGTGTCCACCCACATCATGTTCACCTTCTGGCTGCCGGCTGCGGCGTCCGCGTTCTGGACGGCCTTGGCCGCGCCCAGCCCGACGTTCCCGGCCACCGGGAAGATGATGTCCGCGCCCTCGGTGATGAACGTCTGGGTGAGCTGCTGGCCGGCGGTCTGGTCGGTGAAGTTGCCCGTGAAGCTGCCGTTCTGGGTGGACTCGTTCCAGCCGAGCACCTGCACGTGCGTGCCGTGCTTGGAGTTGTAGTACTGCACGCCGTCGTAGAAGCCGTCCATGTAGATCGTCACGGTCGGCAGCTTCTCGCCGCCGAACGTGGCCACCTTGCCGGTCTTGGTCATGCCGGCCGTGAGGTAGCCGCCGAGGAACCCGTCCTGCACGGTGTTGAACAGCAGGGCGTCGACGTTGTTCAGGGGCGGTGTGTAGGCGTTGTCCACGATCGCGAACTTGGCGCTCGGATTGGCCTTCGAGGCGGTCTGCGTGGCGCCGGCCATCAGGAACCCGACGGTCACGATGACGCCGCACTTCTTGCTGATGAACGTGTTGATGTTCGGCGTGTAGTCGCTCTGCGTCGTCGACTGCAGGTAGGTGACCGAGACCTTGCTGGGATCGGCGGCCTGTGCTTCCTGCATGCCCTGCCACGATGAGGCGTTGAACGAACGGTCGTCGATACCGCCGGTGTCGGTGACCATGCAGCCCAGGAACTTGCCTGCGGTCGAGGCCGAACTCGAGCTGCCGCTGGGCGTCGATGACGAGCTGGTGCTCGGCGCCGATGTACTGCTGCCGCACGCCGCGGCGAGCAGGCCCGCCACGGTCAGCACCGCGCTGGCCGCAAGGGTCTTCTTCACTGGCTACCTCCTGTTTCGCGGGGCACCATTGCCGCCTGTTTCGTGGGCAGTCGCCGCCCCCCGGACCTCACGCGTTCCAGGCCGCCGCCGGCGCTCTCGCAGCGCATTCCCGCGCCGGGCGGAGCCGGTGCCGTACGCACCGTGATGGTCTCGATCATCTGGATCATCGCAGGTTAGTCCCGATGTGGCCGGGCGGGAAGGAGCGGGCCTGCCCTGCTGTGCCCCGTTGCAAAATTGCAATCGGCCCGAGTCCGGACCCGCAATGAACTCCGCGGTGTCCCGTCAATGTGCCGTCAATGTCCCGCCGCTAGCTGCACTGTTATCGTTCCTGTGTCGTGCGCACGGTGCGTTCCGCGTGTTACGGGTGAATCCCGGCTGCTAAGCAGAGGTGAATTGCGTTGGAAATCGACTGGGCGGCTCTGCGGGCCCTGGCCGCGGAAACGGCCGGGCGTGCGCACGCACCGTATTCGCGCCTGCAGGTCGGCGCGGCCGGGCTGGTCAGTGACGGCCGGGTCATCGCCGGCTGCAACGTGGAGAACGCGTCCTACGGGCTGACGCTGTGCGCGGAATGCGGCCTGGTGTCGGCCCTGCACGCGTCGGGCGGCGGCGCGATCGCCGCGGTCGCCGTGTGCGGCCCGGACGGCCGCTTCCTGCTGCCCTGCGGCCGCTGCCGCCAGCTGCTGCTCGAAGCCGGCGGTCCCAGCCTGCTGGTCGATACCGACGCCGGGCCCGTGGAGCTGGAACGGCTGCTGCCGTCCGCGTTCACCGGAGCGGACCTGCCGGGAGCGGACGGCCGCGGTGCCTGAGCCGGGTGACCCGCCGACGGCGCCGGCCGCGGTGGACCTGATCCGCGCCAAACGGGACGGGCGCACGCTGAGTGCCGCCGAGGTGCGCTGGCTGATCGGGGCCTACGTCCGCGGCGAGGCCGCCGACGAGCAGATGGCCGCCATGGCCATGGCCATCTACTTCCGCGGCCTGGAGCCGCCCGAGCTGCGCGCCTGGACGGCGGCGATGATCGCGTCCGGGGAGCGGCTGGACCTGTCCGCGGTCGGCCGGCCCACCGTGGACAAGCATTCGACCGGTGGGGTGGGCGACAAGGTGTCGCTCATCCTCGCCCCGCTGGTGGCCGCCTGCGGGGCGGCCGTGCCGCAGCTGTCCGGACGCGGGCTGGGCCACACCGGCGGCACGCTGGACAAGCTGGAGGCCATCCCCGGGTGGCGGGCCGCGCTGTCCCCGGCGGAGATGATCACCGCTCTGCGCCGGGTGGGCTGCGTCATCTGCGCCGCCGGCGCCGGGCTCGCGCCGGCTGACCGCAAGCTGTACGCACTGCGCGACGTGACCGGGACGGTCGAATCGATCCCGCTGATCGCGAGCTCGATCATGTCGAAGAAGATCGCCGAGGGTACGTCGGCCCTGGTGCTGGACGTCAAGGTGGGCAGCGGCGCCTTCCTGCCCGGCCTGGAGCAGGCCCGGCGGCTGGCGCAGACCATGGTGATGCTGGGGGAGGAGCAGGGCGTGCGCACCAGCGCGCTGCTCACCGCGATGGACGCCCCGCTAGGCCGGGCCGCCGGCAACGCGCTGGAGGTCGAGGAGTCCGTCGCCGTGCTGCGCGGCGAGGGCCCCGCCGACCTGGTGGAGGTGACGCTCGCGCTGGCGGCCGAGATGCTGCGGCTGGCCGGGATCGACGCCGACCCGGCGGCGGCGCTGGCCGACGGGCGGGCGCTGGAGCGCTACCGGGCGATGATCGCCGCCCAAGGCGGCGACCCGGACGCTCCGCTGCCGCAGGCGGCGGTCTCCGCGGTGCTGACAGCGCCGGAGACCGGCTGGCTGCGCCGGCTCGACGCGCGCGCCGTCGGCGTGGCCGCCTGGCGGCTCGGGGCCGGACGGGCCCGGAAGGAAGATCCGGTCAGCGCCGCCGCGGGCGTGCTGTGCCTGGCCAAGCCGGGGGACCAGGTCGAGGCCGGCCAGCCGGTGCTGGAACTGCGCACCGACACCGAGTCCCTGCTCACGGGGGCGCGGGCGGCGCTCGCCGGCGCCATCGAGATCGGCGGCGAGCCACCGCCCCCGGTGCCCCTGGTGATCGAGCGGATCAGCTCGGGAACTTATCCGTCTTGACGAACGAGAGCAGGTCGGCGCCCAGTTCCCGCTGGTAGTCGGCGGAGATGCCGTGCGGTGCCCCGGGGTACACCTTCAGCGCCGAATGCGGGAGCAGCTTGACGGACTGCTCGCCCGAGGCCTTGATCGGCACGATCTGGTCGTCGCCGCCCTGCGCGATGAACACCGGGACGTCGATGCCGGGCATTTCCGCGCGGAAATCGGTCTCCGAGAACGCCTTGATGCAGTCGTAGGCCGGCGCCAGGCCCACCTGCATGCTGAGCCGCCAGAACTGCTCGCGCAAGCCGTGCGAGATTTTGTTACCCGGGCGGTTCGCGCCGTAGAACGGCTCGGACAGGTCCATGTAGAACTGCGACCGGTCGGCGAGGACGCCCTCCCGGAGGCCGTCGAACACGGACCGCGGCGTACCTTCGGGCCAGTCGGGGGTCTGCAGCATGAGCGGCGGCACGGCACCGGCCAGCACCGCGGAATGCACGCGCCCGGTGCCGTGGCGGCTGAGGTACCGCACGACCTCACCGCCGCCGGTGGAGTGCCCCATCAGGGTGATGTCGCGCAGGTCGAGCTCGTCGATCACCGCCGCGAGGTCGTCGGCGTAGTGGTCCATGTCATGCCCGGAATAGGTCTGGGTCGACCGGCCGTGCCCGCGCCGGTCGTGGGCGACCCCGCGGAAGCCGTTGTCCGCGACCAGCTTCATGAAGACGTCCCAGTCGTCGGCGTTCAGCGGCCAGCCGTGGCTGAAAACGACGGGCCGGCCCGAGCCCCAGTCCTTGTAGAAGATGTCGAGCCCCTCAGGCGTCCTCACGGTTGGCATGGTGGTCCTCCTGACGCACGGGAGCCCGCCGGCTGGCGGGCTCGACAATGAACTTATAGCGCACCGCAGGACCAATTTCTAAATGGCCGTCTAAAATTGCCCTGCTGCTACATCTGGGTCGATAACGTTTGCATTGCATAGTGCCGGTCATGGTCAACCTAGTCGGTGGCCCGAGGCGACCGCAAGTGGCCGCAGCCAGCTCTTGCTGTATGTGATACCCAGGTAACTTAGGCATTCGCCAGCGTTTCGGTTAGGGCGTGTCCCGTAGACCTTCACGGATCATTTCGGCTTGGATTGCGCCATGGGTGATGACCGGCTGAAGCGGCATGATCTCAGTGCTGCGGAGTGGATGCAGCTGGAGCCTTTGCTGCCGGGTCATCCGCGGCAGGGGCATCGGTGGAACGATCACCGGCTGGTGATCGACGGAGTGTTCTGCCCTGTCCGGACGGGGTGTCCGTGGCGGGATCTGCCGGAGCGGTTCGGGGGAAGGCTGATTCGTAATCCTCCCGGGTGAGGTCGATCTGGGCCAGATCCCAGGTGGCTGCGGCTATCCCGTCAAGGTCGCCGAGCTGTTTGTTGACTTCCAGCCGCTTGTGCTGCAGCTCAGCTGCCTCGCCGAGCTCGCCGAGCTCGCCGAGCGCCGCGCTGGTAGGCGATGTCGGCGATCTTGCCCCAGGTGACGGCGGTTTCGCGGGTATCGCCGAGCCGCTCAAAGGCCGGAAGCTCGATCTCGCGGCGGATGCGCAGGGCCTCGTCGAGCTCGCGCCGCCGGTAGGCGATGTCGGCGATTATCCCCATCACCGTCGCCGCCTCGTCTTCGGCTCCGGCGGTCGTAAACAGCTGGTGGGCTTGCTGGTGAGCTTGCTGGAGTGCCCGTTCGGCTGGTGCGGGTTCGCCGCGGGTGATCAGGTGGCGGGCTTGTTCGGTGATGACCCGGGCCCGGTCGAGCGGGCTGGTTCCTTCCTCGTTCCCGGCTTCGGCTTGCCGCATCGCCCGGTCCAGGAGTTCCCACCACCGGCAGCGGCGCGCCTGGCGTTCAGGGCCCCTGATGGCGCTGCAACCGGCCTGCAATCAAAAGCAAACCGGGAGGCACAGGTGCAGGCCCTTCCATCAAAGAGTCATTACCGAAGCAAGCGCCTGGCCCGGCGCACTCCAGCAGCCACATTCTTCACGGGGAGAAATCAAAATGAAGCTCACACTCGCAAACAAGGTGAAGTTCATATCTGCCAGGCGGCGGTTGGTACCACGAGCCGGTATGGATTCACGGAGAATCTGATGAAGTGGAAGGGAATTGCAGCTATCGGTGTCGTTGTCCCGCTGCTCGCGTTTACCGGCGCGGCGGCCATGGCCCCTGCTGCTACGAAGACCGCTGCGCCTGTTGTGACGACATTGGCCGCGTCCAATGTGACGTCGACCACGGCCACGCTCAACGGCAGCGTCAATCCGGGGGGGCTGGCAACCACCACCTGGTTCCAGTGGAATCCTCCCGATGGGAACACCAACACGGTTAAGTCGGTCGCCGCCGGGACGGCAGTCGTGCCGCTCTCTGTGACAATCACCGGGCTCCAGCCCAGTACGTCCTACACGTACGCGGCATACGCCTGGAACAGCAAGGGGCAGAAGAATGGGGTGACCATCTCCTTCAAGACCCCTGTGTCAACGACCCCGACTCCAACCCCGACGCCTACTCCGACTCCGACACCTACTCCAACCCCGACACCGACGCAGACCAAGACCATCTACCTGACGTTCGATGACGGCCCGACACCAGGATATGACGCCAACATCCTGACCGCACTGCAGGCGGCCGGTGCCCGTGCCACGTTCTTCCAGATCGGCCAGAGCACCTACAGCGAGTCGGGCATGTGCCCGCCGTCCAACCAATGGCCAGCGGCACCCGTGCCCAGCTACGCCACCTGCCTCGCCAACGCGAGCACTACCAGCAACTACGGCAACTACGCGCTGGTGCGGCAGATTCTGGCCGACGGCAACCAGATTGGCACCCACTCGTGGGACCACCCGGACTTCCAGAGCCCACTCCTGAACCCGACGCAGACTGCGGCCGAGATCTCTCAGGCGCGGGCACTCCAGGTCGCCATTACCGGCATTGACACCAAGATATTCCGGTACCCGTACTTCGATGCCACTGCCAACGGCGACGCTTACCTGACCAGTCAGGGAATGGTGGCCGAAGGCGACACCATTGACCCGAGCGACTGGGACACCTCGGTCACCGACGCGCAAGTCACCGCGTACGTCATGAAGTACGCCGCTGATGGTGCTGTGGTGGACCTGCACGATGGGCAGGACGTCATAGCCCGCGACCAGCCGGTAATCGGCAACGGGGCGCTGCCGCTTTACTCCACAGGTGGAACGCCCGGATTCCTGCCGTCACTGCTGTCACAACTGAAGGCCGCCGGATTCAGTTTCGGCGTGCTGAGCACCGGTTACTCGCCGGTTACCCAGGCTCAGGCAGGCATGAAGGCTGCCGCCCAGAACGCCGCCAAGCCTACCGGCCACATCAACGTCCCGGTCACTTCAGGTCACGGAGGCTGACAAGCATATGGCGGCGGGTAATCACGATCACGGCTGCCCGCCGCCACCCAACTTTCCGCAAATGAACGGAGCATGATGGCGTATGTCTTTGAGGATGAGTTTAATTAATGGGCCGAATGGTGCGGCCCCGGACCCATCAAAATGGACCTACGATCTCGGCCGATGGACCGACAACAATGAACTGGAGACCTACACCGACAGCCGTACCAACAGTTACCTGGACGGGCAGGGGTACCTGGTTATCAAGGCGCTCGGCACGGGTGGCAGGCACGGGGCTATACGTCCGCGCGCCTGCTGACCCATGGCCTGATCTCCCGCAGCCACGGCAGCTTCGAGGCACGGATTAAGGTTGACCGTGCTACCGGCAGCTGGCCCGCCCGATGGATGATCGGTGACAACTATGGCCAAGTCGGCTGGCCGCAGTGCGGTGAAATCGACATGGTAGAGGTGTACGGCCAGCCAGGCTGGGACGCTGACTCCACGGCGCGCTGCGTGGGCAACAACGACTTCTCCAGCGCGACGATGCTGGTCGATTACGTGAGAGTGTGGTAAGAGGCCGCAACTATTATGCCGTCGCGCTGGCAACAACCGAGACTGGAGAACGCCAACCCCAGACCGGCAATCTTTACACCAATACCATCCGAGCCGCCTAGTCCAACGCGCGCCCTTATTGACGTAACGCCGGGCTTAATTATCCGGCGCCGCCCGGCCCGATCGTTAACAATGGAGCTGTGACCCTGACCCTGGACCAGATCCGGGCCGTGCCGAAGGTGCTGCTGCACGATCACCTCGACGGCGGCCTGCGGCCGGCGACCATCGTGGAGCTGGCCCGCGACATCGGCTACAACGACCTGCCGAGCACCGACCCGGAGGTGCTGGCCGCCTCGATGACCGGCGCCGCGCGGCGCGGCCACCTCGAGCTGTACCTGGAGCCGTTCAAGCACACGGTGGCGGTCATGCAGACCCCGGAGGCGCTGACCCGGGTGGCCGCCGAGTGCGCCGAGGACCTGGCCGCCGACGGGATCGTCTACGCCGAGGTGCGGTTCGCCCCCGAGCTTCACCTGGCTGGCGGGCTCGGCCTGGACGAGGTGGTCGAGGCCGTCCTCGCCGGTTTCCGGCTGGGCAGTGCCAGCTCCGGCATCGCGGTACGTGCCCTGGTCACCGCGATGCGAACCACGGCGCGGTCGTTGGAGATCGCCGAGCTGGCCGTCCGTTACCGCGACCTGGGCGTGGTCGGGTTCGACATCGCCGGTGCGGAAGCCGGCTGGCCGCCCAGCCGGCACCTGGACGTGTTCGAGTACGTGCAGCGGGAGAACTTCCACATCACGATCCACGCGGGCGAGGCGTTCGGCCTGCCGTCGATCTGGGAGGCCGTGCAGTTCTGCGGGGCGGAGCGGCTCGGGCACGGGGTCCGGCTGGTCGATGACATCAAAACCGACCCGGACGGCACCGCGTCCCTCGGCCGGCTCGCCTCCTACGTCCGGGACCGCCGGATCGCGCTGGAGATGTCCCCGACCTCCAACATCCAGACCGGTGTGGCCGCCTCCATCGCCGAGCACCCGATCGGCCTGCTGCGCGACCTGTCCTTCCGCATCACCGTCAACACCGATAACCGGCTGATGAGCGGGGTCACGCTGTCGTCGGAGCTGCACGCGCTGACGGAGGCGTTCGGCTACGGCTGGGCCGACCTCCAGTGGCTCACGGTCAACGCGATGAAGAGCGCGTTCCTGCACTTCGATCAGCGCCTGGAGATCATCAACTCGGTCATCAAGCCCGGCTTCGCCCCGGTGCTGTGAGGGGCCTTCGGACAGGCCTCACCGCGCCGGCCGGATCGCGGTCGCCGCGGCGGTAGTGGCGGTGGCCGCCGGAGGTCTCAGCTGGGGCAGTGCAGGTCCTGCAGGCTGTTCCGGCTGAGCGGCGGGTGGCGCCAGACGGCCTCGGCGCGGCGGCCTGCCAGGGAGCAGGTGATATCCATCCGGTGCGGGGTCTCGAGGAAGATGACTTCGGCCCGGAACGTGCGGTCGTCGAGCCAGCCGCCGGAGGCGGCCACCGGGATGGTGTCGCCGTGGCCGTCGGCGGGGGCCGATGTAGCCCAGTCACCCGCGCCGACGGGAAAGGTCAGGGAGTTATCCCGCTCAATGAGGCTGATCTGCATGCCGTCCGCCCCCGGGGCCACCGCCACCGAGCTGACCGTCGGCTGAATCTGACCGCCGCCGAGAGACTCCAGGGCGACGAAGGCCTCTGTGGCCCCGTCGGCCCCTGTAGTCACGGTGAACTCTTTCCCCGTCCACCGGGCCCAGCCCGAGGGCGCCAGGTGGGCCTGGCAGGCGGGCAGCGCCAGCCGGGCGAGCCGGGCCTCAAGCTGGTTGTGCGCCGAGGCGTCCGCCGGCGCGGTGGCGCCGAGGCCGGGTAGCAGGTGCGCCCACCTGGCGTCGAGCACGGCCTGCATCTCGAGCGTGTAGGCGGTGGTGACCACGACCGTGTCGTGCTCGGGCAGGATCACGCAGAACTGGCCGAACGCCCCGTCGCCGCGGTACCCGTGCCGGGCCATCCAGAACTGGAAACCGTAGCCCTGCTGCCAGTCGGGATTTTCCCCGTCAGGGTTGCCGACCTGCTTCGAGGTCGCCTCGGCGACCCACTGCTCGGGGATCAGCTGGACTCCGCCCCACCGGCCTCGCTGCAGATAGAGCTGCCCGAGCTTGGCGATGTCCTCGGTGCGGGCGTGCAGGCCGCTGAAGCCCTGCTCCCGCCCGGGCGGGAACGCCTGCCAGCCCACGTGCCCGATACCGAGCGGGTCGAACAGGCGGGGCCGCAGGTACCGGGTCAGCGGCAGCCCGGCGTTGCGCTGGATGATGCTGGCCAGCGTGTACGTGCAGGGCTGGCTGTAGGCGAAGGCCGTGCCCGGCTCACGGTCGGGCGGGATCAGCAGGAACCCCCGCACCGGCTCGGCCGGGTCGCGGGCGAGCGCCTCGTCCAGCATCTCGCGGGTATGGCCGCTGGATCGAGGCGGCGCGTGGTTGAGAGTGGGGCAGA
>CAVZKY010000069.1:0-75853 GCA_963775825.1 uncultured Actinomycetes bacterium | reverse complement strand
GGCAAGGACGTGCAATGATGCGTCTGCCCAGCTCAGTGCGCTTAGGAGCGTTACTTATGGAAACGACTCGCGGCGGGGACGGTTCCCGCGCCCAAGCCGGCGAAAGCGCCCGGTCTCTCACCGAAGACATGCTCGCTGCCGACCCGGTCCACCAGTTCTCCGGGTGGCTGGCGGACGCAGTGGCCGCTGGGCTGCCGGAACCCAACGCCATGGTGCTGGCCACCACGTCCGCCGAGGGGCACACCCGGGCCCGCACCGTCCTGCTCAAGGAGCACGGCGGTGCGGGGTTCGCCTTCTACACGAACCGGACGTCGCGCAAGGGCACCGACCTGGCCGGGAATTCGTGGGCATGCGTGCTGTTCCCCTGGTACGCGCTGGGGCGCCAGGCGACCATTGAAGGTCCCGTCAGCGCGATGTCGACGGAGGAAAGTGAGCCGTACTTCCGGTCCCGGCCCCGCGGATCGCAGCTGGGGGCGTGGGCCAGCAGGCAGTCCCGGGTCATCGCCTCGCGGTCGGAGCTCGACGACCGGGTTGCGGAGCTCGAGCGGCGCTGGCCTGCCGGTACCGACGTGCCGATGCCCAGCTTCTGGGGCGGATACCGGCTGGCGCCGGAAGTGATCGAGTTCTGGCAGTCACGCGAGAGCCGTCTGCACGACCGGTTCCGGTACCGCAGAAGTCCCGGTGGCTGGGTAATTGAGCGGGTCTCGCCCTGACCCGGGGCACCCGGTCCGCCGCAGGCCGACCGGGGCACCCGGTCCGCCGCAGGCCGCGGAGCCCGGGGCCCGCGGCGGGTACGCCCAGCGCCTGGTGCGGCATAGCATCACAGCAGGAGGAATGAGCAGGTGACCGCCCAGGGGCTTATTGACACGACCGAGATGTACCTCCGCACTGTCTTCGAGCTCGAAGAGGAGGGCATCGTTCCGCTGCGCGCCCGGATCGCCGAGCGGCTGGCCCAGAGCGGGCCGACCGTCAGCCAGACCGTGGCAAGGATGGAGCGGGACGGGCTGCTGCACGTCGCCGGCGACCGTCAGCTGTCCCTGAGCGAAGTCGGCCGGACCCTGGCCACCCGGGTGATGCGCAAGCACCGGCTGGCCGAATGCCTGCTGGTCGGGGTCATCGAGCTGCCGTGGGAGGAAGTCCACATCGAGGCGTGCCGGTGGGAGCACGTGATCTCGGAAAGCGTCGAGCGGCGCCTGTTCGAGCTGCTCGGGTATCCGGTCCGCTGCCCGCACGGTAACGCGATTCCCGGTCTCGACGAACTCGGGATACCGGCCCAGGCCCGGGAACGGATCCTGGCTGCGGCGGGGGACGGCGGTGAGGCGATGACCAAGGCCGCTTCGGCCGAGCCGGCCCTGTCGTCGTGCGGCGGATTAGTGAGCAGATCCAAAGCGATCTCGTTCTGATGCTTAAACTCAAGCGGACCGGGATACAACCCGGACGTGAGGTAATGCTTGCGGCGAGCGACGATGGTGTGCGAGTGACGTGTGGCGACAGCACTGATGATGCCGAGGCGGAACTGCCCCGCGAGATTGCCGCGCACGTGTTCGTGTCCCGGCCGTGATGAGGCCCGTGATGAGGACGGTGCGCTGACGGGCGCGGGTAGGCCTGTCGGCGGGGCCGTGCCGGGGCGCCTGCGGCCGGGCTACGGGGCGCAGACATGAGACCTTGGGTGGACGCCGCGGGCGAGTCGTTCCTGCCCGCGGAGATGCTGCTCGACCAGGCGGAGATGGCCGTCATCGTCACCGACCGGCACTGCAGCCTGCTGTATGTCAACGCCTACGCGGGCCAGCTGCTGGGCGTGCCCGGGCATGCGTCCCGGTTCATCGGGCAGTCCATCCTTAGCATCGGCTTCGCGGCCAGGGACCAGGACAAGATCACGGAGCTGGCGCGGTCCGTCCTGCACGGGCGGCCCTGGGAGGGAACCTTCGCCAGCATCCGCGAAGACGGTTCCGGCCTGCTGATCCGCGCGTATGGCGTGCCGCTGCGCCATTCCTCAGGCGCCATCGACGGCATCGCCCTCTTCGCCCGGAAGGCGGGCCGGGGCACGCTCGCCGAGCGGAACCGGATCGGGCTGCTGGAGCGCATCGGGGAGCGGCTCGGCGGCTCGCTCGAACTTGGCGCGACTCTGCGCCACGTCACCGACATGCTCGTACCGCAGTTCGCCGATCATTGCTTCATCGACCTGTTCCAGGGCGACAAGCTGATCCGGCGGGTCCAGACCAACGCCGGCGGCTGGCAGCCGGCGGCTGGAGCGTGGGCCTCCGTCGGGGAGCAGGTCCATTACCCCGAAGGTCATTTCTGCCAGCAGGCCATGGCGCGGACGGAAATCCTCGTCGTCGCAGATCTGCACGAAGGCACCTATCCGGCACCCAGCGCGGACAGCCTGCGGGCCAGTCTGGATATCGCGATGAGCTCGGTGATCGCGCTTCCGCTGCACGCCCGTGGCGAGCTGCTGGGCGTCATGAGCCTGGCCCTGTCCGGGCTTACGGATCGGAAAGGACGGCGGTACGGCCCGGATGACCGCGACCTGTTCGGCGCGATCGCGAGCCGGATCGCGATCGCCATCGACAACGCGATGCTGTTCGAGGCGGAGCGGCAGACCGCCCTGGTGTTCCAGAAGAGCCTGCTGCCGCACGAGCTGCCCAAGCTGGACGGGGTTGAGGTGGCCTGCCGGTATGTGCCGGCCGAGCCGCTGGAGACGCACGGCCAGGGCATCCAGACACAGGTCGGCGGTGACTGGTACGACGTCATCCCGCTGGCCGCGGGGCGGGTGGGCATCGTCATCGGTGACGTCGAGGGCCGCGGGGCCCGCGCCGCCGCCGTGATGGGCCAGCTCCGGGCCGCGCTGCGTGCTTTCGCCCAGGACGAGAAGGAACCGGCCGACATCCTGCGCAAGCTGGATGAGTGGTGCCGCTCCCTGGCTCCCGTCGGCACGGATCCGCTGGCCGCCAGCCCGCCCACCGTGAGCTGCACGTACCTCGTCTACGATCCCTGGTCGCGCGAGCTTTCGTTTGCCAACGCGGGGCACGACGCACCGTGCTCATGGTGGACGGCGAGGCGCAGCAGATGGAGATCGGCGACAAGGGCGTCCTGCTTGGCGTGCGCGGCCCGGGCATCCGCGGCCTGCCGACGTACAAGGAGGAGACGTTCATCCTCCCGCCAGGGGCCACCCTCGTTCTTTACACCGACGGCCTGACCGACCGCCGGGCCCGGGCCGACGGCTCCGGCCACTACACGGAGGAAGAGGCGCTCGGCATGCTGTGCCGGGCGGTCAGTTCGTTGGCGTCCGGCGATGCCAACGCGATCGCCCGGGCCGCGGAGGAGTCCGTTCCCGGCGACATCGATGACGACATGGCGATCCTGGTGGTGCGCTCGCTTCCCGATGAGCTGGACGCCCGCGAGCGGGTCTTCCCGGCCGAGCCGGTCATGGTTTCGGAGGCGCGGCGGATGGCCCTGGACGCCTTCCAGGCCTGGGGCGTGGACAGCACCCAGGCCGAGCTCGCGTGCCTGCTGGTGTCTGAGGTCGTCACGAACGCTGTCCTGCACACCTCGGCCGCGGCCAGCCCGCGCCGGGAGTTCGGCGACTTCAGCCCCGATCCCGTTGCCCTGGCCGAGGACCTGGCCACGGCACCCGTAACCGTCCCGCTCGCACCCGGCCGGTCCGGGCCCGTCCGGGAACCCGGCGGGCTCGGCGGCCGCACCGGCTGCCCGCCCGCCGCTGCCCTGGGACGTACCGGTGCCGGTCGTGGACCGCCGCGCAGCGTCCTTTACCGCCACGGCGCCGAAGAATTTCGCGATGCGGCTCCGGCGGGGATCGGCGGCTATCTGGGTGGAGGTTTTCGACCCGGACATGCGGCTGCCCCGCATCCGGACGGCGGAGGACAGCGACGAGGGCGGCCGTGGCCTTTACCTGGTCGAACAGCTCGCCACCCGGTGGGGAACCAGGCCGACGCGAAATGGCAAGGCTGTCTGGTTCGAGATGCCGATTGACGGCGAGCGGTCCTAATCGACCCGATCCGTCCGCTGCGGGCGAAGCCCGCCTCGGGGGTCCGGGGGGTCGCCCCCGGGTCAGCACTGCGGACCGGCTGGAAGTTGACGTCCGTCAGCGAACAGCGTCAGCCGTCCCGTGCGGGCGAAGCCCGCCTCGGGGGGTCCGGGGGGTCGCCCCCGGGTCAGCACTGCGGACCGGCTGGAAGTTGACGTCCGTCAGCGAACAGCGTCAGCCGTCCCGTGCGGGCGAAGCCCGCCTCGGGGGGGTCCGGGGTCGCCCCCGGGTCAGCACTGCGGACCGGCTGGAAGTTGACGTCCGTCAGCGAACAGCGTCAGCCGTCCCGTGCGGGCGAAGCCCGCCTCGGGGGGTCGGGGTCGCCCCCGGGTCAGCACTGCGGACCGGCTGGAAGTTGACGTCCGTCAGCGAACAGCGTCAGCCGTCCCGTGCGGGCGAAGCCCGCCTCGGGGGGTCGGGGTCGCCCCCGGGTCAGCACTGCGGACCGGCTGGAAGTTGACGTCCGTCAACGAACAGCGTCAGCCGTCCCGGCCCGTCAGTGACCCTGGCTGGAGGCGTACAGCAGAGCCACGACGACGACGAAGACAGCGATGGCGCCCGTCCAGGTCTTGGCGGAGATGCTCAGGCCGGCGCGCTTGCGGATCTTGGTCCAGAAGAACGCGACGAGGATGGCCAGGAAGAACAGCAGTATGACCCCGCTCATGCCCGCCTCCTCGGTGGCGCAATTGCCTGACCTATCGCCAGACTACGTTACCGGGCCCGCAGCGGCTACGCCCACGTAGGTCTCCGGGCCGAGCGTGGGCAGCCATACCCGGACCAGCGTGCCGCGCCCCGGCGCCGACATCAGATCGGCGTGGCCGTTGTGCGCGGCCGCGATGGCCTGGACGATCGACAGCCCGAGCCCGCTTCCGGTATCGCCCCGGCCCGCATCCTGCTCCCGGGCGCCGCGATGGAATCGGTCGAACGCGCGCGCCGCATCCTCGGGCGCCATACCGGGACCTTCGTCGGCGACCTCCAGCAGAGCCCCGCCCCCGGCCGCGCTGAGCCGCAGCGTGACGGGCGTTTCCGGCGGGGTGTGCTCACGCACGTTGGCCAGCAGGTTCGCCAGCACCTGGCGGGTCCGGGGCTCGTCGGCCACGATGAGCAGCCGGTCGGGGCCGTCGAGCCGGATGGGGCGGCCCGGCTCGACCGCACCCGCGTCGGCCGCGGCGTCGCGGACCAGGAGGGCCAGATCGGTCTGCGTCAGGTTCAGGGACGAGGTCCGGTCAAGCCGGGCGAGCTCCAGCAGTTCAGCCACCAGCCGGCTCATCCGCTGCGATTCCTCGTCGATCCGGCGCATCGCGTTGGGCAGCTGGTCCGGGCCGAGTGCTCCCTGCCCGTACAGTTCGGCATACCCGCGGATGGTCGTCAGCGGAGTGCGGAGCTCGTGTGACGCATCCGCGGCGAACTGGCGCACCTTCTGCTCTGAATTCAGCCGCGCGCTGAACGCCTGCTGAATCCGGTCCAGCATGGTGTTGATCGCATCGGCCAGGTAGCCGACTTCGGCATGATCACCGGGATCTGGCATGCGCGCGGTCAGGTCGCCCCGGGTCGTGATCCGCCGGGCCGCGGTGGCCATCTGGTTGAGCGGCGCCAGCCCCCTGCCGATCAGCCACCGGCCGCCTAGGCCGAGGATCGCGAGCAGCGCGCAGCCCGTGATCAGCTCGGCGATGATCAGCGTACGTACCCCGTCGGCGACCCGGCTGTGCGGTTCCGCGATCACCATGAAGCCGCCCACGCCGTCGCCCAGATTCACTCGCCGCCCGACCGCAGCCAGGCTGGTTCCCGGAACGGGGAAAACCCGTACGGGCCTTGACGTCCTGCCGGATCTGGGCCAACGTCATGTCGTTCAGGCCCGTGGCCAGCTGGCTGGCGTAGGGCGACCCGTTGTCATACGAAAAGACGGTTCCCCCGAGCCCCACGCCGGCGACGGCGTAGTCGGGGCTGGCCTTCAGCTGCCCGGGTGTCTCGCCCACTTCGGCCAGCAGGCGGTCATCGAACTGTGCTCCCAGGTGGCCGCTGATGACGATCGCACTGACGGTTCCCATGATGACCAGGAAAACGGCCGTCACGGCGATCAGGCCAGCCAGCAGGCGAGCGCGGAGTGAGAGCCGGGGTGAGCGGGTCATCTAAGGGATTCTGCGGCACCCGCAACGGGTTGCGGCGGGCGCAGCGTGTAGCCGACGCCGCGCTGGGTGTGGATGAGCGGCGGCCCGAGCGGGTCGAGCTTGCGCCGCAGGTAGCTGACGTACGTCTCGACGATCTGCGATTGGCCCGCGTAATCCCAGCCCCACACGTTCTCCAGCAGCTGCGCGCGGGTCAGGACGCGGCCCTGGTGCCGCATGAGGTAAGCCAGCAACCGGAACTCGGTCGGCGACAGTTCGACCGGGGTGCCCGCGCGGTGCACTGTCCAGCGTGACTCGTCCAGCTCCAGATCGCCTGCCTGCAGCGTGTCGCTGTCGGCCGCGGCCGCCTCGTCCGCGGACCGCGCGGCCCGGCGCAGCACCGCGCGGATGCGGGCGACCAGAGCTTCCACCGAGAACGGCTTGGTCACGTAGTCGTCGCCGCCGAGGGCCAGCCCCTGCACGGTGTCAGAGGAGGTATCACGCGCGGTCAGGAAGATGATCGGCACGTCGTTACCGCTCGCGCGGAGCCGCCGGCACACCTCGAAGCCGTCGAGGTCGGGCAGCACGACATCGAGGACGATCAGATCGGGCCCGGTGGCTTCGGCGTCACGGAGCGCAGCCTTGCCGCTTGCAGCGGTCAGTACCGTGCAGCCGTGGAAGTTCAGCGCGACCTGCACCAGTTCGCGGATGTTCGGCTCGTCGTCGACGACGAGCACTTTCGGAATGTGCTTGCTCTCAGCCATGACGTCCCAGCATCATTGTTCGCTCCCGCCCCCGCGGTGTCGTCACAGTCTCCCCCGGTTACGCGAACGGGGCCGCGCCCGTAATGATTCCAGGACCACCCGCTGTTCCCTCCGCGGCCTGCTGCCATGACGCTTCCTCACCTTCCTTGCTGTGACGCCGACCGCCCGTGCCGTGCCGCGCAAGGCGGCAAGGCACGGGCGGCTCGGCCATCTCCCGTCCCCGGACGGGGCAGCCCGGGGCGTTAACTCACATGTGGCTGCCCGCCGGGGTGGCGCTCACGGTCGGCGTCGGCGCCACCGTGGGCGCGGTGGTCGGCGCCACGGTGGGCGTGGTGGTCGGGGCGGTGGCCGGCGTGACCGTCGTCAGCGGGGCCTTCTCGATGAGGATCACCTTCGCGTGCAGCTCCCAGTGCGACCGCGAGCCCGCGATGAACACCAGATCACCGCGCTGCAGGCCGGCGGCCGTGGCCGTGGCCGGCTGCTTCGTCCACGTGGTGACCCGCGGCGCCGTGGCCGTGGTACTGGTCACGGGGGCAGTCTGCGCCACCGTGGCCACGCCGCTGGTCACCTTGATCGAGATCGTAATGCCTGTGCCGACGACGTTGACCGTGACCGTCGGGGCCGTGGGCGCGAGCACCTGCTGTGCGGCCGTGGTGCTTCCGGTCAGCATGGCCGTCGCGGGGGCCAGCTGCCCGGCCATGGCCGCGCCTGCCGCCGAGGTGCTGCCCGTCAGGGCCGTGGTGCCGGTCGTGCTGGCGGCCACGTTCGTGACCTTCGTCCCGCCCGACAGCCACCACACGTTGAACGAGCCGTTGGCGGCCCGGATCACGACGAACTTCTTGGTGGCCAGAACCACGGTGCCGCGCTCAAAAGCGAGCTTGCTGTGACCGCTCCACCACTCCATTTCTTTGTTTGTGTTGGCGAGATGAGAGAAGTAGGAAAAGGCGCGCCCGCTGCGACCACGAGTAATCACTCAGGCCGGCACTAAGGTCCTTTGCCTGGTTTCCGTAGAACGAATAATGACTGCTGTAACCGGCGGACTGGGCCGCGGTTACGCTCGGGTGGCTTGTGGTTGCTACCGCCACCGCGCCGATTGCGCCGCCGCCGACTACGACCGCGGTCGCAATGCCGAGGCGCGCCTTTAGGTTACTGCGCCGGCGTCCAGCCGGGCCACGCCGATTGCGTCCCATCATCGGTGCCTCTTTCCCAAGTCGCTACGCCCGCCACGTGCGTCCGCCTGCGACTGCGATTGCCAGTGAGTTTCTGGATAGCCGATGGACGGCTCGTACATATCCATGGCTATGAGAGTGCACCGGCTCGGCCGTGATGGGTACGTGATCGGCGTCCACGTAAGCAGTCCGTTCGAGAGTTCACATTCCTGCGACGGCCTATTGGGGAGGCTGCGGATAGCAACCGGCCCGGTCCCGGACGACCAGGCACGTAATAAAGACGTTCGAGAATTCACATTCTTACGAAAAGCGATTCCCGGCGGCCTGGCCGGGCCGCCGGGAGCGCTTTCCCCTCCGGTACCGGTTAGCTGGCGGACGACGTGCCGGCCGAAGACGACGCCGAGGGTACCGGCGCCGGCGTGCCGGCGGCATCCTTCTTGGCGCCCGGGATCACGATCAGCCGGGCGTCGCGCACACCGGACACCACCGGGCCGGCCAGCAGGACGTGCTCGTCGCTGTACAGGTCGGAGCGGCTGACCTTCACGCCGCCCTTGCGTACCACCGTGCTGGACGTGTACTGCCAGGTCCATGTGGTGCCGTTGGCGGCCTTGACCACCAGGTCAGTGCCGGCCGACGTGACGACGCCCCGCTCGAAGGCGAGCGTCCGGGTTGCGCCGTCCTTGCCGCGGAAGGCGACCTCCCCGTACATGCCGCCCAGGCGGCGGAGCCGGGCGATAGCACCCGACCGGGCGCGGGGGGTCTTCCCGGCGGTGGCCGTGCTGCCCGTAGAGTTCCCTGCGCTGCCAACCGCCGCGTTGAGCGTAGCCGCTTCCGGTGACGGGCCGCCCGGCGAACCGCCGGCCAGCACCGATCCCGCGATGGCTCCGCCGACGGCCAGGAGCAGGACCACGGCAATGCCGATCGCCCAGATCATGGGCCTGCGGCGATCGTGTGCGAAATGCTCTGCTAGTGCGTTCATACCAGCCAGCATGCGCGGCCATCCTGGGATGGCCGTCGGCGCTTCCTTGGAAGAGCCTGGGAACGCCCAGGACGTTCGCTGGTAGCCGCTACATCCGGGCCGGCACCGGAACCCCGAGCAGGTCAAGCCCGGTCACCAGGACACGCAGGGTCAGTGCGCACAACGCCAGCCGGGAGGCCCGGACCGGCTCGTCGGTCGCCTTCAGCACCGGGCATTGCTCGTAGAACGCCGTGAACTGGCTGGCCAACTCGAAGAGGTAGGTGCACAGGCGGTGCGGCTGCGCGGCGTCGGTCACTGACCAGACGGCGGCGCCGAAGTTGAGCAATTTGACGGCCAGCGCCCGCTCGGCCTGTTCTGCGACGGTGATCGGGGCCCCGGCCGACTCGGGCGCGAGGCCCGCCCGGCGGAAGATCGACCGGATTCGGGCGGTCGCGTACTGCAGGTAAGGGCCGGTGTTCCCCTTGAATGAGATCATCCGATCCCAGTCGAAGACGTACTCGCTGTCGCGGGCCGTGGACAGGTCGGCGTACTTCACCGCGCCGATGCCAACCGCCTCGGCGATGGCCGCCCGCGTCGCCTCATCGAACTGCGAGCTGGCCTCCAGTTCGTTCAGGATGCCGCGCGCCCGGTCCACACCCTCCTGCAGCAGGGCACTCAGCTTGATGCTGTCCCCGGACCGGGTCCGCAAAATCTTGCCGTCGGTGCCGAGCACGTTACCGATCTGGGCGTGCTCGAAGCTGGCTCCGTCCGGGATCCAGCCCGCCTGGCGCGCCACCGCAAAGACCATCCTGAAGTGCAGGGCCTGAGCCGAGCCGACCACATAGATGGCCCGGTCGCAGCCCAGGTCGTCGACCCGGTACCGGATCGTCGCCAGGTCGCTGGTCGAGTAGTTGTACCCGCCGTCGCTCTTCCGGATGATGACCGGCAGAGGGCCGCCGTCCCGGCCGGTGAAACCAGGCGGGAACGCGCACAGCGCGCCCTCGCTGGGCACGGCGAGGCCGGCCGCCTCCAGATCGGCCACCACCCCGGGGAGCAGGGCGTTGTAGAAGCTCTCCCCGCGGATGTCGTCTTCGGTCAGCGAGACACGGAGCCGGCTGTACATCCGGTCCAGGTATTGCTCGGACAGGTCGACGAGCTCCTGCCAGAGCCGCAGCGTTCCCGGGTCGCCGCCCTGCAGCAGGACGACGCGCTGCCGGGACCGCTCGGCGAAAACGGGATCAGAATCGAAGGTGGCCCGCGCCGCCTGATAGAAGGAGTTGGGGTCGGTCCGCAGCGTCCCGGCCTCGGGGGAATTCTCGCCCACGTCGAGCAGGTGCTCGATCAGCATGCCGAACGGCGTGCCCCAGTCTCCGACGTGGTTGTCCCTGATCACGTGGTGGCCGGCGAAGTCCAGGATGCGGGCGATGGCGTCGCCCACGATCGTGGTCCGCAGGTGCCCGACGTGCATTTCCTTCGCGATATTGGGCGAGGAGTATTCGACCACGACCGTCTGCGGGTCCGCCGCCCGTTCGGTCCCGAGCCGCTCATCGGCCAGCATTTGATCAGCCTGGGCGGCGATCCAGTCATCGCGCAAGGTCAGGTTGATGAATCCCGGGCCGCTGACCTCGGGCTCCAGGCAGATGTCGCTGACCTGGAGGCAGCGGGCCAGTTCGGTGGCGATCTCCCGCGGATTACGGTGCAGCTCGCGGGCCAGTGAGAGGGCGACGTTGGCCTGGAAGTCGGCGTGCTGCGACGGCCGGATCACCGGATCGGTGCCGGCCAGGGCCTCACCGAACGCCGCGGCGAGGCCGTCCTGCACTCGCCGGGCGAGCACTTCCTGCGGATTGGCCATGTCTCTAGACTATCGGCGGTGCTTACCCGAAGCTCCGCATTATCCAGCCGGGCGGCGCCGGAAATGACCGCTCCGCCCGGTTCCCAGCCGTTCCCTGACCTTGTCCACGATCTGGCCGTGGGCCAGCTCATCGGCCAGGACGCATGCGGACTGCACGCCCCGGGCCGTACTTGCGCCGTGCGCGATGACGACCGTCCCGCCCAGTCCGAGCAGCGCCGCCCCGCCGTAGGTCTCCGGTTCAAGCCGCTCGGCCATTTCCCGGAACGCGCGGCGCTGCAGCATCGCACCGAGCCGGGCCGCCCGGTTGGCCAAGACCGCTTCCCGGACTTGCGCGGCCGCGAAGCGGACCGATCCTTCCAGTGTCTTCAGGGCTACGTTCCCGGTGAACCCGTCGGTGACGATCACGTCTACCTTGCCGGCCATCAGGTCGCCGCCTTCGATGTTCCCCGCGAAGCTCAGCGGGGAGGCCCCGTGGGCCGGATCCGCGGTGAGCAGTTCGTGCGCGTCCCTGGTCAGCTTGTTTCCCTTGCCGGGCTCGGCCCCGATGGTCAGCAGTCCCACCCGCGGAGCCTGGATGCCGAGGGTCACCTGCGCGTAGGCCACACCGAGCTGGGCGAACTGGACCAGCATCTCCGGCTTTGGATCCGCGGTCGCGCCCACGTCGATGAGCACGGTGGGCCGGGGCAGGCTGGGCAGTACGGCAGCGAGCGCGGGCCGCACCCCGCCCGCGAGCGGCCGCAGCCGCAGCCGGGCGGTGGTGACGATCCCGCCGGTCGATCCGGCTGACACCACCGCGGCCGCCTGACCGCGCCGGACCAGCTGGCAGGCGACCGCGATGCTGGACCGCGGCCGGCGGCGGATGGCCAGGGCGCCTTCGTCCATGCCCAGCACGTCCTCCGCCGGGGCGATGGCGACCTCGTCGGGGGCGGCGCCGAGCGTGGCGAGCTCGGCCGCCACCAGCTGCGGCTGCCCAGCCAGAATGATCTCGACACCGTGATCGCGCTGCGCACCGAGGGCGCCGGCCACGATCTCGCCGGGCGCGTGGTCGCCGCCCATAGCGTCCACCGCCACGACCCGGGAAGGATCAGCGGCCGGGAGGCTGGAATCCGGAGTCACGAGATACCCGGCCGGGGCTCAGCGCGCGGCCGCGCGGCCGGCCGGCGCGGGTCCCCGCAGGCTGGCAGGCCCTGCGGGACAGCGGTTGACGCAGGCCACGGCACCTCTCCAGCGTGTCTGTAGCCGCCGGCGACGGCCCGTCGTTATCATTTCTGCGGCATCTGACCCTACCGGCTGGGCCGCCACTGACGACATGGCGCCCCATGGCCATGGCCATGGCAGCGGGCGGCGGGGACTGGGGCGCGGGGAGCCCCAGGAATCGGTTCGCGCGGCGCAGGGTGCACAGGAAGCAACTTTTCGGTGCGTATAAGCGTCTGGAAAGGTGCCGATCGGGGGAGTTTCATCGAGGGAGCTGCGTGACTTCAGCTCCAGCACGTCAACCCGGCCCAGACGGGGGAGCAGAGTCCGGGCCGCCGCTTCCGGGCCTATACCGCGAAGCATCTGGACATGCTCACGCAGCGAGCCGGGCTGCCCGCCCATACCCGGCTCGCCGTCCGCGCGGTCGCCACCGTCCTGCCGTTCCGGACCAATGCGTACGTGGCCGAGGAGCTCATCGACTGGGACCTGGCCCCGGACGACCCCATCTACCGGCTGGTCTTCCCGCAGCCCGACATGCTTCCTCAGGCCGACGTCAGCCGGCTGTCCGCGGCGCTGGCGGCGGGTGCGCCGGACGCCGAGGTGCGCGCCCTGGCGCATGAGGTCCGCATGCGCCTCAATCCGCATCCCGGGGGCCAGCTGGCCCTGAACATGCCCGAGCTGGCTTCAGCCCCGCTGCGAGGCCTGCAGCACAAGTACCCGGAGACGGTACTGTTCTTCCCCCGGCAGGGGCAGACCTGCCATACCTACTGCACGTACTGCTTCCGGTGGGCCCAGTTCGTCGACGAGCCGGACCTGAAGATGGCCACCGACGACATCGCCTCGCTCGTGGCCTACCTGCGGGAGCATTCCGAGGTGACCAGCGTGCTGATCACGGGCGGCGACCCGATGATCATGGGCGAGCCGGTGCTGCGCCGTTACATCGAGCCACTCCTCGATCCGGCGCTGGAGCAGCTGGAGTCGATCCGGATCGGGACCAAGTCGCTGGCGTACTGGCCGCAGCGGTTCGTCGGCGATCCGGACGCCGCGGCCACGCTGCGGCTCTTCGAGCAGGTGCAGGCGTCCGGGCGCACACTCGCGCTGATGGCCCACTTTTCGCACCCGCGTGAGCTGGAGCCCCCGCTGGTCGCCGAGGCGGTGCGCCGCATTTGGGACACCGGCACCGTCATCCGCACCCAGGCCCCGCTGATCCGCACGATCAACGACGCGCCGCAGGCCTGGTCGGCCATGTGGCGGGCGCAGACGCGGATGGGGATGATCCCCTATTACATGTTCGTGGAGCGCGATACGGGCCCTCAGGATTACTTCGCGGTGCCGCTGGCTCGCGCGCACGAGATCTTCCGCGAGGCGTATACGAGCGTGTCCGGGCTGTGCCGGACGGTGCGCGGCCCCTCCATGTCGGCGACCCCCGGAAAGGTGTGCGTGGACGGGGTCGCCGACGTAGCCGGGCAGCAAGTCTTCGTTCTGCACCTGATCCAGGCCCGGCGGCCGGAACTCGTGGGCCGCCCGTTCTTCGCGCGCTTCGATCCGTCCGCGACCTGGCTGTCGGACCTGCGGCCGGCCTTCACCGAGCAGTTCCCCTACGAGCGGGCAGGCTGACCGTGGCCTGCGGGCTTGGCGGCCCGGCCCGGCAGGCGCTCCGGATGCTGCCTGGCCTCGGCGTATGGGCTGTGACCTGGTCTCTGGCATCCGCATGGCTCCGCCACGATGGGTTTCGGCGAGGCGATCGTTACCGGCCCAGCGAACCCGGGCCGAAGGTGCCGGGTGAGTGGCCGGTGCTGTCGGCGGGAACTGCAGCGGGTTTCGGCGAGGCGATCGTTACCGGCCCAGCGAACCCGGGCCGAAGGTCCGGGTGAGTGGCCGGTGCTGTCGGCGGGAACTGCAGCGGGTTTCGGCGAGGCGATCGTTACCGGCCCAGCGAACCCGGGCCGAAGGTCCGGGTGAGCGGGAATTCCCCGCGGGTCTCTCGGTGGCCGCGGCGGGAACTGCGGGTCCGGCCAGGCGATCGTTTCCGGCCCAGCGAACCCGGCGCGATGGTCCGGGTGAGTGAAGGCCCGTGCTGTCAGCGGGAGCTCAGTGCCGTTCCACGGCGAGGCGCTCGTTACCGGCCCAGCGAACCCGGGCCGAAGGTCCGGGTGAGTGGCCGGTGTGTCGGCGAGGTACCACCGCGCGGGCGCGGAGCGCAGCGGGGGGTTCCGGGGGGTCGCCCCCCCGGGTTAACGCAGTGTCGGCCGGCCTCGCGGGAAAGCTGTGCTCGGTCACCTGCTCGCGGAGCCGCCGGCGGCCGCGGTGCAGCCGGGACATGACGGTGCCGATCGGCGTGCCCATCATCTCCGCGATCTCCCGGTAGGGGTATCCCTCAATGTCGGCGAGGTACACAGCCGTCCGGAACTCGCCGGGCAGCTCGCGCAGTGCGCGCAGGAGGTCGGAGTCGGTGATCCGGTCCAGCGCCTCGGCCTCTGCCGACGGCGAGGGCGGCGAAAGCCGGTCCGCCGACATCTGCCAGTCCGCCAGATCGCCGCCCAGCGCCTGCTGCGGCTCCCGCTTCCGCTTCCGGTACACGTTGATGAACGTGGTCGTGAGGATGCGGTTCAGCCACGCCCGGAGGTTCGTCCCGGTCTGGAACTGGTGGAAGGCCGCATACGCTTTGGCCGACGTCTCCTGCACGAGGTCTTCGGCGTCCGTCGGGTTGCGGGTCATCCGCAGGGCAGCGGGATAAAGCTGGCCGAGTTGAGGCACGACATCACGCTCGAACCGGGCACGGCTGTCGGCGGCCCCATCACTGGCACTCATCGGTTCTCTCCGGGCTCGATCATTGCTACTTCTAAGTAGACGTTTGGGAGGCTGGGAAAGCTCGGTAATGTAACGCAAATCACAAACGCCTATGATCTTGCCCGTAGGCTACAGCTTCCCAGCTGTGAGCAGGCTGAATGCCGGCTCAGATCCAGCCGTGGTACCACATATGGGATAGCCAGGACGAGTAGGGAATGACCTTGCCCGCCAGGATCGGGTACAGGTAAACGAAGTTCAGCAGCACCACCAGAAGGTAGGCACCGCTGATGGCCGCGCCGACCGACCGGCGCGCGACGCTCGCGCGTACTGGCCCGATGATCAGCCCTATGCACAAGACGATGGCCAGGATCAGGAACGGCTCGAACTCGGTGGCGTAGTAGAAGAACTTCGTCCGCGAGACGAACGGGAACCAGGTCAGCCAGCCCGCCGCGACCGCCAGCACCGTCGCGCCCGCTCGCCAGTCACGGCGCAGCAGCCACCAGAGCAGGCAGAAGGCCAGTGCCGGGATGGACGCCCACCAGATCGCCGGGGTGCCGATCGCGAGCACTTCCTGGGAACAGTGCGGCGCCACCCGGCACGCGGCGCCGGTCGTCGGCGCGGAATAGTAGTAAGCGACCGGCCGGGACAACACCAACCAGTCCCACGGCTGGGACTCGTACGGATGACGTACGGACAGGCCCACGCCGAACCGCAGCATCGCCACGTGGTACTCGAACAGTGAGTACAGGGGGGAGAGCACTGGGGTGTGCACGCCCACGGTGGCGGCGTAGTTCCGGTCGTAGCCGTCCGGTGAGGCGAACCAGCCGGTCCAGGAGGCAATGTAAACCGCCAGCGGGAGCACCCCGAAGGTGAGCGGCAGCCATTTGGCGTCCCGCACCAGCGCGCCACGCCAGAAGTGGGTGATACCTGCGGCCCGGCGTGCCCCGACGTCCCAGGCGACCGCCAGGGCGGCGAACGCGAGGAGGTACCAGACCGCATCCCACTTGCAGGCGCAGGCACAGCCAATGAAGAAGCCCGCCGCGACCCGCCACCAGTGAATCCCGATTCCCGGACCCCCGCCGCTGACGCCCCGCGCGGCCACCGCCTTGGCCAGCCGCGCCCGCGAAACGTCGCGGTCGATGACCAGGCAGCCGAACGAAGCCAGCACGAAGAACATCAGGAAGATGTCGAGTATGCCCGTGCGGCTCATGACGAATTCGAGGCCGTCGAGCGACATCAGCAGGCCGGCGATGCAGCCCAGCAGGGTCAACCGCGTCATCCGCCGGGTGATACGGCTGATCAGCAGAATGGCGAGTGAGCCGAACACCGCAGCGGAAAAGCGCCAGCCGAAGGAGTTCAGGCCGAAGAGCCATTCCCCGCCGGCGATGATCCACTTTCCGAGCGGGGGCATCACCACGTATTCGCCCCCGGACGCGAAAATGTGCGTGCTGCCCGATTGGATGAGCGCGTTGGCGTTGTGTACCGGATTGCGCTCAACGCCGAACTTGAGCAGGCTGTACGCGTCCTTGGCGTAATACGTCTCGTCGAAGATCAGCGTGCGCGGCACCGCGAGCCGGTTGAACCGCAGGTATGCGCCGAACGCGGTGACCAGCAGGGGGCCGAGCCAGCCCAGCACCTTGTCGCCCGGGAGCGAGGAGACGAGCCGGTCGCGTAGCGCCGTCGGCTCGCTCGCCGTTTCGGTAGCCGGTACGCCGGCCTCAGTTGCCGCCATCGATGCATATCGTACGGGATGAGGACCCGGCCGTAGAGAAGGAAACTGAATGCGCGGCAGAGAGGAAATTCCCAGCGATCCCACCGGCGATACGCAGCTCCCGGCGGCGGGCACGCTGATTCTGGCCGCGTCCCCCATCGGCCGCCTGGACGATGCATCGGGCCGGTTCACCGCTGAGCTGGCTGCGGCCCCGGTTATCGCGGCGGAGGACACGACCCGGCTACGACGGCTGGCCAGCCGCCTGGGCATCAAGCTGACCGGCCGGGTGTATTCGTACTGGGATGCGGCCGAGGCCAGGCGCCAGGACCAGTTGCTTGCCGAACTGCGCGCAGGCCGTGACGTCTTCCTGGTTACCGACGCCGGCATGCCCGGGGTCAGCGATCCCGGCTACCGGCTGACCGCCGCCGCCGCGGCCGCGGGAATCCGGGTGACCGTCCTGCCGGGGCCGTCGGCGGTGACCGCCGCCCTGGCCGTCTCCGGCCTGCCCACGGACCGGTTCTGCTTCGAGGGCTTTCCGCCGCGCGGCGGGGGGGAGCGGGCCCGTCGCTTCGCTGAGCTGGCCGGTGAGCCGCGGACGATGGTGTTCTTCGAGTCACCGCGCCGGGCCGGGACCACGCTCCGCGAGCTGGCGGCGGCATTCGGGGAGGAACGTCGCGCCGTCGTGTGCCGTGAGCTGACCAAGACGCACGAGGAGATCCGTCGCGGCCCACTCGGGGAACTGGCCGCCTGGGCGGACGGCGGCCTGCGCGGTGAGATCACCCTGGTGGTCGGCGGCGCCACCGCCGCGAGCCCGGAGGCCCGCGCCGCCGGCGTCAGCGCGGCTGCCGCCGAGGTGGATCGCCGGGTCGCCAGCGGGTCGTCACGCAAGGACGCGGTCGCCGCGGTCGCCGCCGAAGCCGGGTTGCCCCGGCGGCTCGTCTACGAAGCGGCCGTCTCGCCGCGGGTCAGCTCCTGACCGGTGGGGCCTGCCCGGCCTTCCTGGCCGTCTGGCGCCCCTCCGCCGGACTTGCGGGCCCGGCGGGCGTCCAGCCACTTGCGGGCGGGCATGTCCCGGCCGAACGCCATGGCCGCCGCGAGGCAGCCGAACGGTACGGCCGGCAGCACGTAGCGGTAGTCAAATTCCGCCGTCGCGGCCGGGGCGACGATGAGGGCGACCGAGATCACCCAGGGCATCGTGGCCTCACCGCCCAGCCGGCGCCAGGACAGCACCATGCCGCCCAGCCCGACGACGAGGATGGCGCCGTACACCGAGCCTGGCAGCCAGATGTAGCGCTGCCACGTCCGGATGACCCCGGCGAACGGCTCGACGACGTTGGTCTCCGCATTACCGCGGACGTAATAGGCGACGTCGGAGTTGTAGGAGCCGACGTGCCCGCGCGCCCAGGCCGGGATCGGCAGCGAGCGATAGCCGAACACATACTCGTCGTAGGTGGCCGCATTCGGGAAGATGTAGCGCCGCCACTCGAAGACCCGGGCCGTGTCGTACGCCACGATCTGCGCGTAGCCCAGCGGCTGGGCGATGATCGCGCGCTTGGCGAAGTCCTCGGCGAGCTGGTTCGGCAGCGGCGAGAACTTGTTCGGGGGGAATCGGTCCAGTGGCGAGATGTTCGTCCAGATGTAGGACTGCGACATCGGCCGCTTGTCCGGCGGTGTCGTCGTGCATAGCGACAGTTCGTCGGTCGGCACGTGCATCTTGGAGCACTCGGCGAAGGCCATGACGCGCGAGTAGAGGAAGACGCCGGTGCTGTCGGTCATCGCGAACTGCCCGTACGCCGAGTAGAACCAGGTGCAGTACAGCAGGACCGGGGTGAGGCAGGCCACGATGGTGCCGAGGACCGCGCGCCAGCCGATCCGCCTGATGAGCATGTACGCGACGAAGATGACGAGGAAGGCATCCCCCTCCGAGCGGACCGTGGCTGACACGCCGAGGATCAGCCCGATCAGCGAGCAGCGCTTCCAGCCCGGATTGGGCTCCCACAGCAGCAGCGTGGTGGCCAGGGCGAGCAGGAACTCGAAGAGCACGTCGCTCAGAATCAGGTGCTCGAGCTGGATCTGGAAGCCGTCGTAGAGCACCGGGACCGCAGCCAGCGAGGCTATCCAGGGCCGGACACCGAACCGGTGCCTGGCCAGCGCGTACACCATGACGCCGACGGATAGGCCCATCAGATGTTGCAGAATCGTTACCGCCGCATAGCTGTGCAGCGGCTCGAGGAGCTTCAGGAAAATCGCGTAGCCGGCGGGGCGCGTCACGTCCGGGTGCAGCCCGATCACATCGCCCATGTACTGGAACGAGTCGTTGAACCAGACCTGCCACTGGTAGCCGAGCTCGGTGTCTACGCGCAGCAGGAACGCCGGGGTCAAGATCAGTACGAACAACCGGTTCTGTGCGATCAGAGCGCGAATCCGCGCGGGGGAGAGCCGCGCAGGGGAGAGCGCGGATCGCAGGGACGCGAGCCGGCTGCGGGATCCCGCATCGCCCTGGGATCGGCCGCGGCGAAGCGACCCGGGCAGGCGGGACAGCGCTGCCCGCCATGTGCCTGAGGCCGGTCCTGTCAACCCGGACCCTCCTTGTACTGTTCAAAGACCCTGTATCGCGAATGCTGGTGAACCCTTCACCGGTACTGGCCGCCCAGCATCCATTCTTTCGCCTACGGTATTACGGTGCAGCGGCGGCCTGGCGATAGCGGGCGGCCCGGGGCCTGGCGGCTTCCCACGCTACCTGGCGCAAACTTCGGCGGATGGTGAAACCGTGAGCGGTAAGGGAGATGACGTGGAGCTGACCGTCGTCATGCCATGTCTCAATGAGGCTGAGACGGTCGCGACGTGCGTCCGCAAGGCCGTGGGATTCCTGCAGGAGCATGAGATCAGCGGCGAGGTGATCGTCGCGGACAACGGCAGTACCGACGGCAGCCAGCGGCTGGCCACCGATGCGGGGGCGCGCGTGGTGCCTGTCTCCGAGAAGGGCTACGGCAACGCCCTGATGGGCGGGATTGTGGCCGCCCGCGGTCGCTACATCATCATGGGCGACGCGGACGACAGTTACGACTTCACCAACCTGATGCCGTTCGTGGAGAAGCTCCGGGACGGGGCCGACCTGGTGATGGGCAACCGCTTTGAGGGCGGCATCGAGCCGGGGGCCATGCCGCCGCTGCACCGCTACCTCGGCAACCCGGTGCTCAGTTTCATCGGCCGGCTGTTCTTCGGCAGCAAGATCGGTGACTTCCACTGCGGCCTGCGCGGTTTCCGCCGGGACAGTGTCATGAGGCTCGGGCTGCAGGCCACGGGCATGGAGTTCGCCAGCGAGCTCGTGGTCAAGGCGACGCTGGCCAAACAGCGGATCACCGAGGTCCCGACCACGCTGGCCAAGGACGGCCGGAGCCGGCCGCCGCATCTGCACACCTGGCGGGACGGGTGGCGTCACCTGCGCTTCCTGCTGCTGTTCAGCCCGCGCTGGCTGTTCTTCGTCCCTGGCCTGGTGGTCTTCGTCCTGGGCATCGTGATCGGGGCGGCCGTCATCCCCCGGCCGTTCGACATCGGCTCGGTGTCCTTCGACGTCGACACCCTCGTCGTCGCGTCCGCCATGGTCGTCATCGGCTTCCAGTCGGTGCTCTTCGCGCTGTTCACTCAGGTGTACGCCAGCGCCGAGGGCTTCCTGCCGGAGGACAAGCGGGTCCGGCACATTCTGAAAACGCTGAGCCTGGAACGCGGCCTGGTGGCTGGCGGCGGGCTGGCCGCGGCCGGGATCGTCGGCCTGGTCTTCTCGTTCGTCTACTGGAACAGCGCCCGCTTCGGTGCGCTCAACTATGACCACGCGCTGCGGCTCGTCGTTCCGTCGGTGACCGCCTTGATCGTCAGCTGCCAGATCATCCTGGGCACCTTCTTCCTCAGCATCCTGGGCATCCGCCGTACCCGGCATCCGGCCATGGGGGCGCTGGAGACGGACGAGGAGGGCCGGGAGGCCGCCCCGGGCTGGGTGAGCCGTACCCGGCCGGACGGAGCCGTCGGCACGGTGGGTGTAGACGCCGGCGCGCCCGCGGCGGCGATGGCCGCTCGGCCGGCTGCCCGCGACGGCAGCCCGGCGAACGGCAGCTCCGCAAACGGCGGCGCCGCGACGGCGGCGAAGGAAGCTGGAGCCGCCGGGCCCGCGGCCGCTGGCGTGCCCGCCGCATCCGGCCGCGATACACACGCGGCCAGTGCCGACGGGACGTAAATTCGCGCCTAGCAGCCAACCGGTGGCCCTAGGCTTGAACTATGTCCTCGCCAACTCAGCCAGGCCGCACATTCTCGCCGCGCCAGGCCTGGCCGTACGCCAACGGCCCCCGTCACATTGGGCACGTCTCCGGTTTCGGGCTGCCCTGCGACATGTTCAGCCGCTACCAGCGGATGGCGGGGAACAAGGTGCTGATGGTGAGCGGTACCGACGAGCACGGCACCCCGATCCAGGTGCAGGCGGACGCGGAGGGCGTGACCGCCCGCGAGCTCGCGGACCGGTACAACCGCGTGATCGCTGAGGACCTGCGCGCTCTCGGCATGTCCTACGACCTGTTCACCCGGACGACGACGCGCAACCACTACGCGATCACGCAGGACATCTTCCTGGGCCTGTTCAAGAACGGCTACCTCTTCCCGCGGACCACCCTGGGCGCGAACTCACCGTCGACCGGGCGGACGCTGCCGGACCGCTACATCGAGGGCACCTGCCCGATCTGCGGGTACGAGAGCGCCCGCGGCGACCAGTGCGACAACTGCGGCAACCAGCTGGACCCGGTGGACCTGATCCAGCCGCGATCCAGGATCAACGGAGAGGCGCCGGAGTTCGTCGAAGAGGAGCACTTCTTCTTCGACCTGCCGGCCTTCGCCGACGTGCTCGGCACCTGGCTGCAGAGCAAGGGCGGCCAGTGGCGGCCGAACGTGCTCAAGTTCTCCCTCAACCTGCTCGACGACCTCCAGCCCCGCGCGATCACCCGCGGACCTGGACTGGGGGGTGCCGGTACCACTGGACGGCTGGCGTGACCGGCCGGACAAGAGGATCTACGTCTGGTTCGATGCGGTCATTGGCTATCTGTCGGCGTCGGTGGAGTGGGCGAAGCGCTCGGGCGACCCCGACGCCTGGCGGGCCTGGTGGCAGTCCCCGGACGCCGAGTCCTACTACTTCATGGGCAAGGACAACATCGTCTTCCACTCCGAGATCTGGCCGGCCATGCTGCTCGGCTACGCAGGACGGGGAGACAAGGGCGGGACGCCGGGCCCGCTCGGCCAGCTCAACCTGCCGTCGGAGATTGTTTCCAGCGAGTATCTGACGATGGAGGGCCGGAAGTTCTCCTCCTCCCGCAACGTGGTCATCTACGTCCGCGACTTCCTGGAGCGCTATGACGTGGACGCGCTCCGCTACTACGTCGCGGTCGCCGGGCCGGAGAATCAGGACACCGACTTCACCTGGAGCGAGTTCGTCCGCCGTAACAACGACGAGCTGGTGGCCACCTGGGGCAACCTGGTCAACCGGGCCGTATCGTTCGCCGCCCGTAACGTCGGCTCGATCCCGGCCGCGGGCGAGCTGACGGCGGCCGACACCGAGCTACTGGAGCACTCCCGGCAGGCCTTCGCCGCGGTCGGCGACCAGCTGGCCCGGTCCCGGTTCAAGCTGGCGATCGGGGAGGCCATGCGGACGGTGGCCGAGGCCAACAAATACTTCTCCGAGCAGGCGCCATGGCAGCTACGGAACTCCGACCCGGACCGGATGCGGACGATCCTGCACGTGGCGCTCCAGGCGGTAGACGACGCCAAGACGCTGCTGACGCCGTTCCTGCCCAATTCGTCCCAGCAGGTCTTCGAAATGCTCGGCGGCTCCGGTGAATGGTCCGGAATGCCCGAGATCCGTGAGGTGGAAGAGGAGGGAGCCCCCTCCTACCCGGTGATCACCGGCCAGTACGACAGTGCCGCGCGCTGGGCGTCCCGGCCGATTGCCCCGGGTACGCCGCTGGCCACGCCCGCCCCCCTGTTCACCAAGCTCGACAAGTCCGTGCCGGACGAGGAAGTGGCCCGCCTCCGCGAGGAGTCAGGCTCCTGATGAGCGCCCCTGCCCTCTTCGACAGCCATACGCACCTGGACATCATGGGGCTGCCGGTCCCGGGTGTGCTGGCGGCGGCGCACGCAGCCGGGATCGAGCGGGTCATCACGGTCGGCGTCGACCTGGAGTCGTCCCGCTGGTCGGCGCGGTGCGCGGCCGAGTACGACAGTGTGTTCGCCGCGGTCGCGATCCACCCGAACGACACGGCCGCGGCTGCCGGAGCCACCAGTCCGGGCGGCAGCCCAGGCATCGGCGCGGCCGCGGGCGACATGGCGTCGGCGGATGCGGTGCTGGCCGAGATCGAGACGCTGGCCGGGCTGCCGCAGGTGCGTGCGGTGGGGGAGACGGGACTCGACTACTACCGGGATTACTCCGCCCCGGAGCTGCAGCGCGAGTGGTTCAGGGCGCACATCGACATCGCTAAGCGGACCGGCAAGGCGCTGATGATCCACGACCGGGACGCCCATGAGGACGTGCTGCGCATCCTTACCGAGCAGGGCGCCCCGGACAAGGTGGTCTTCCACTGCTTTTCCGGTGACGGGCAGATGGCCAAGCGCTGCGCGGACCAGGGCTACGTGATGAGCTTCGCGGGCAACCTCACCTTCGCCAGCGCACAGAATCTGCGCGACGCGGCCGCGGTGGCCCCGGCGGACCTGCTGCTGGTGGAGACGGACGCGCCGTTCCTGACCCCGGTGCCGTTCCGCGGCAAGCCGAACTCGCCCGCGCTCGCCGCCTACACCGTCCGCCGTCTGGCCGAGGTGAAGAACATGGATCTGGCTGAGCTGTGCGCGCAAATCATGGCGACCGGGGAACGTATCTTCGGCCCATGGTGATGGCCGGAATGGTGATGGCGCCGCGGTGACACACCCGGACCAGGCAGCGGAGCCGGACGGCCCGGCTCTGCTCGGGCCGGCCCAGATCAGGCAGCTGGCCGCGCGGCTCGGGGTACGGCCGACCAAGCGGCTCGGGCAGAACTTCGTCATCGATCACGGCACGGTGCGCCGCATCGTGGCCCTGGCCGGCCTGCGGCCCAGCGACGTGGTTCTCGAAGTGGGGCCCGGCTTCGGCTCGCTGACGCTGCCCCTGCTGGGCTCGGCGCGGCGGGTCATCGCCGTGGAAATGGATCCGGTGCTCGCCGCGGCACTGCCCGGTACCATCGCGGAGCACGCCCCAGCGCTGGCCGCCCGCCTCGAGGTGGTCACGGCGGATGCGGCCCGAATCCGGGAGCTGCCGGGAGAGCCGCCTACCGTACTGGTGGCCAACCTGCCTTACAACGCGACCGTTCCTGTGCTGCTCAACGTGCTGGCCCGGCTGCAGTCGATCCGTGCTGGCCTGGTCATGGTGCAGGCCGAGGTGGGGGCGAGAATGTGCGCCCCGCCGGGCAGCCGGGAGTACGGCGTGTCCTCAGCCAAGCTGGCCTGGTTCGCGCGGGTGCGCCCCGCCGGCCCGGTAGCGCGCACGGTGTTCTGGCCGGTGCCCGGGGTTGACTCATGCCTGGTCTCGTTCACCCGCACCGACCCACCGCCTACGTCGGCGTCCCGCGAGCAGGTGTTCGCGGTCATCGACGCCGCATTCGGCCAGCGCCGCAAGACGCTTCGCGCGGCGCTGGCCTCCTGGGCCGGCTCGGCCCAGGAAGCCGAACGCCTGGTCCGGGCCGCCGGTCTCGACCCAGGCGCCCGCGGCGAGGCTCTCAGCATCGCCGAGTTCGCCCAAATAGCCGAAGCGGCCACCCAAAGCCGGGCCGAAGGCCCGGCTGTCGGCCCTGTGCTAGCCCGGGGGGACGACCCCCCGGAACCCCCCGCGACGCCCCGCGCTGTGCTGGCCCGGGGGGACGACCCCCGGAACCCCCGCGACGCCCCGCGCTGGTGCCCGCCGTGACACCGGGCGCTCACCCGGGCCAGGGCCCGGGGTCGCGTCCGGTCGGGCCTCCGGCCCGTCTGCCCGTAGCCTGCTCCGGTCCTGGCCTGGCACTGGGCGCTCACCCGGGCCGGAGCCCGGGGTCGCGTCCGGTCGGGCCTTCGGCCCGCCACCACAAACTACGATCGGTGAACCGTGACCGCTGTGACCGTGCGGGCTCCCGCCAAGATCAATCTTCAGCTCGCCGTCGGGCCGCGACGCGCTGACCGCTACCACGATCTGGTGACCATCTTCCAGGCGATCTCTCTCTACGACGACGTGACGGTGACCGAGACGGACGGCCCGGGCGAGGACCGGGTCCTGGTCAGCGGCGAGGGTGCGGGCGCGGTGCCGGGCGGCCGGGACAACCTGGCGCTGAAGGCCGCCGCGGCGCTCACTCTGGCGGCCGGCCTGCCCCGCGACCCCGACCGGCGCATCGAGATCACGATCCGGAAGCGGATACCGGTGGCCGCCGGGCTGGCCGGTGGCAGCGCCGACGCCGCTGCCGCGCTCGTCGCGTGCAACGAGCTGTGGCACGCCTGCGAGCCACGAGCAGCTCACCGAGGTCGCCGCCGCGTCGGCAGCGACGTCGCCTTCGCCCTGCTGGGCGGGACGGCGGTCGGCCAGGGCCGGGGGGAACGGCTGGCGCCCGCGCTGGCCTCGGGTGAGTACCACTGGGTGCTGGCCGTGGCCGACGGCGCGCTGTCCACGCCCAAGGTCTATGCGGCCTTCGACCGGCTGAATGGCCCGGACGTGCGGGAGCCGGCCCTCGATCACGCCCTGATGGCCGCGCTCCGATCCGGACACCCGGCTGCGGTGGGCGACGCGCTCAGTAACGACCTGCAGCTGGCCGCGATCTCACTGTTCCCAGCGCTGCGCAAGACGCTCGCGGCCGGCCGCGAGCTCGGCGCGCTGGGAGCGATGGTGGCGGGGTCCGGTCCGACCTGCGTCTTTCTCGCCGAGGACGCGGAACGCGCCGTCGACCTGGCGGTAGCCCTTTCCGGCGTGGGGGTGTGCCGGGCGGTGGCCCGCACGGCCGGCCCGGTGCCCGGCGTATCGATCGTCACCGGGACAGCCTGAGGATGCTGCCCGCATGGTGAACTTGATCAGCGCCGAGAAGATGACCAAGGCCTTCGGTGAGCGCACGCTGCTGGACTCCGCTTCGCTGGGCGTCGCCACCGGGGACCGGATCGGGGTCGTCGGGCGCAACGGAGCAGGTAAGTCGACCCTGCTGGCGCTGCTGGCGGGCGTGGCGGAGCCCGATTCTGGCCGGATCGCGCGTGCCGCTGGCCTGCGGATCGGCTTCCTGCGGCAGCGGGACGAGATGTCCGGGACGGTGCGCCAGGCCGTGTTCGGGCCCGAGGCGAACGGAGCCGCCGAGCATGTGTGGGCCCGCGACCCACGGGCCCGCAGTGTGATCGCAGAGCTGCTCAGCGGCATTGACCTGGATGCGAGCGTCGACCGCCTGTCTGGTGGTGAGCGCCGGCGCACGGCCCTGGCGTCGGTGCTGGCTGTCGAGCGTGACGTGCTGCTCCTTGACGAGCCCACCAACCACCTTGACCTGGAGGCCATTGACTGGCTGGGCCGGCACCTACGGGACCGCGGCTGCGCGCTCGTCGTAGTGAGCCACGACCGCTGGCTGCTGGACACCGCCTGCGACCGGACGTGGGAGGTCGAATCCGGTTCCGTGCACGCCTACGACGGCGGATATTCGGCCTACGTGCTGGCCCAGGCCGAGCGGGAACGGAACGCGGAGGCGATCCAGCGCCGTCGGCGCAGCCTGCTGCGCAAAGAACTCGCCTGGCTGCGCCGCGGTCCGCAGGCGCGATCGACCAAGCCCAGGTTCCGCGTACAGGCGGCCAACACGCTGATCGCCGACGAGCCACCGCCGCGGGACGCGGTCGAGCTGACCAGTCTCGCCACCGCACGGCTCGGCAAGACGGTCGTCGATGTCGAGGACGTCACGCTGTGGGCCGGGCCGCGTGTCCTGCTCGATGACGTCACCTGGCAGCTGGCTCCCGGTGAGCGGGCCGGGCTGGTGGGCGTCAACGGCAGTGGTAAGACCTCGTTTCTGCGTCTGCTCGACGGGTCGCTCGTGCCCGCCCCGGCCGCCCAGGCCGTGCCCGGCAAGACTGGCGACCGGAGCGGGATCCGGGCCGTGGGCACCGTGGTGCGGGGCAAGACCGTACGGATCGCCCACCTGAGCCAGGAGCTGGGCGAGCTGGATCCGGCGCGCCGGGTGCTCGAGACGGTGCAGGACGTCCGGTTGTTCGTCCGGGTCGGTAACCGTGAGCTGTCCGCCAGCCAGATGCTGGAGCGGTTCGGCTTTCGCGGTGACCAGCAGTGGACTCCCGTCGGTGAGCTGTCCGGCGGGGAACGGCGGCGGCTGCAGCTCCTGAGGCTGCTGATGGACGAGCCGAACGTGCTGCTGCTCGACGAGCCCACCAATGACCTCGACATCGAGACCCTTACCGAGCTGGAGGATCTGCTCGACGGCTGGCCGGGATCGATGACCGTGGTCAGCCACGACCGGTATTTCCTGGAACGGGTCACCGATCACGTGATCGCTCTGCTCGGTGACAGGAAGCTATCCTTTCTGGCCGGCGGCGTGCCAGAGTACCTGGACCGGGTGCGCGGGACCCGGGAGATCTCCCTGCCCGCCACCGCGCCTGCCGCGCCCGCGGCCGGCCCGGCGCCCAGCGGCGGGCTGGGAGTGGCCGGGGAGCGGGCCGCGCGCAAGGAGCTGCAGCGGCTGGAACGGCAGATCGAGCGCTTGTCCGGCCGGGAGGCACAGCTCGGGGAGCAGATGGCCCAGCGTGCCAGCGACTACGAAAAGCTCACCGAGATGGGCGCTGAGCTACGGTCTGTCCAGGCGGAGAAGGCTGCGCTGGAGGAGCGCTGGCTCACCGTCGCCGACGGTCTCGACGCGTTACGCAGCCCGTGGCCCGCGGACGCGGTCGGTCGGCTCAGAGATCACTGGCGCCGGCTCAGAACTCAGCTGACCGCCGGGCGGCACCGGGAGCCACGGCCGGGCAGGCGTGCGTCCGGGGGGCGTATTCGGGCGGCAGGGCGTCGAACGGGGCGAGCAGCGCCCGTAGCAGTCCGGCGAGGGTGCGCTGATCCCCGGGGCCCAGCGAGGCGAGCAGGTCCCGTTCGCGGCGGAGCAGATCGGCCAGCGCGTCATCGGCCTCGGCCCGGCCTTGGTCCGTCAGCGTGACCAGTACACCGCGCCGGTCCCGCGGATCGGGCTTGCGGCGTACCAGCCCTGCTTCGGCGAGCCGGTCGATCCGGTTGGTCATCGTGCCCGACGTGACCAGCGTCGCACGGATCAGCGCCCCCGGTGTCATCTGGTACGGCGGCCCCTGTCGGCGCAGCGCCGACAGCACGTCGAACTCCCAGGTCTCGAGCCCGTGACTGGCGAACGACGTCCGCCGGGCCAGATCGAGATGGCGGGCCAGCCGGGAGACCCGGCTCAGCACCTGGAGCGGTTCCACATCCAGGTCGGGCCGCTGCGCACGCCACGCGGCGACCAGCCCGTCCACCTCATCCCGCAGCCCGTCGTCTCGGGGCGGCCCATCGCTCGCGGCGCCCCGGTCCGCGGTGGGCGCAATAGCGGGCTCCGAGCCGTCGTCCATCGCTCTAGCGTATCTTTTCTTGACGTCAAGATGCCTGCCCAGTAGACAGGGGTAAACTATCTCGATGTCGAGAGAGGGAGTCACCAATGTGGGACCCGGGCCAGTACCGGCGCTTCGCCGACGAACGGGCGCGGCCCTTCTTCGACCTGGTGGCCAGGATTGGAACGGACGCGCCGCGTTCCGTGGTCGATCTCGGCTGCGGGCCCGGTGACCTGACCGTCGATCTCGCGCGCCGCTGGCCCGGCGCGGCCATCCTCGGCATCGATAGTTCCGCGGAGATGATCGCAGCGGCGCGCCGGGGGGAGAAGCGACCGGGCGTTTCCTTTACGGTGGCCGACCTGCGTGACTGGCAGCCGGACGCCCCGGTCGACGTGCTGGTCTGCAACGCGGTGCTCCAGTGGGTGCCCGGCCACCTCGGCCTGCTGCCCTGCTGGGTGTCCTGGCTGTCTGGTGGCGGGTGGCTGGCTTTCCAGCTGCCCGGAAACTTCGATCAGCCTCCGCATGCGGTGCTCCGGCAGATGGCCGCCTCCCCGCGCTGGCGCTCGCTGATCGGGGAGGCCGAACTGACCCGCCAGGCGGGCGATCTGACCGGTTACCTCGACGTGCTGGCCGGGGCCGGCTGTCAGGTCGACGCCTGGGAAACGACCTACCTGCATATCCTGCACGGGGAGGATCCGGTGGTCGAGTGGGTCAAGGGCACGGCGCTGCGGCCGGTCCTCGCGGTCCTGGACGACATGGAGACCGCGGAGTTCCTGGCTGAGTACCGGGACCGGATGCGGCGGGCGTATCCGCCGCGTTCGTTCGGGACGGTCCTGCCCTTCCGCCGGGTGTTCGTGGTGGCGCACGGCCCGGGCTGACCGGCGAGCGCAGGCGGGCCACCGCAGGCCGTCCGCTCCGGGCCCGGCTGTCCGTCCAGCCCGAGCGGGCCGGCTGACCGCCCAGCCCGAGCGGCAGGCCCTGACCGTGCCTTCCGGATTGGCTGACCGTTCACTGGACGGGAAACGCCGCCGTCAGGGTGTTGACCTGGTTAATCTACTTTGCAAATTGTTTTAGTAGATAATAATGGCATGATCGTGCTCGTGCACCGAGGCAGCTATCACCATCGGCGTCTTCACGTAGACCTCCGCCGTCAGGCGAGTGCTCTCTGTCCGGCCCGTGCGGCCCAGGGATGCACCGCCTGCCGGTTACGGCCGGTCATCACGACGCGAGGAGAGACGCACCATGACCACGATCGTTCCCGCCGCGCTGAGCCCGCGGCAGCTGGCTGAGCAAGTACGCCTGGTGGCGGCCACGCCCCGGGACTGGATGTCGCGGGTCCGGCTGGGCCCGGACGAGCGCTGGTACGAACGGATGCCCGCCGACGAGCAGTACGAGGTCTGGCTGATCAGCTGGCTGCCCGGGCAGGGCACCGGATTCCACGACCACGGTGGCTCGGCCGGGGCCTTCGGCGTCGTCTGGGGCACACTGGAAGAACATCAGGGCGGGACGGCCGGGACGGCCGGGCGGCAGTCGGTGACGGCCGTATCTGTTACCGCGGGGCGGGTGCGCTCCTTCGGCCCGGCGTACGTTCACGACGTGCGCAACACCTCCGAGGCCGTCGCGGTCAGCGTGCACGCCTACTCACCGCCGCTGACCGAGATGACGCGCTATGACCTCAGCGAGAACGGCCTCATCGTGCTGGACACGGAAGCCGCGGACCAGTGGTGAGTGGCCCGCCCGTGACCGGCCGGCCGCCGGGGGCCCGCACGATCGATGAGGTCCTCGCGGCCGCCCGGGCCGGCCTGCGCCGGCTGACCCCGGAGGAGGCGTTTGCGGAGTTCTCCCGCGGCGCCGTTCTCGTTGATATCCGGCCGCAGGCCCAGCGGGCCCGTGAGGGCGGCATACCCGGGGCGGTGATCGTGGAGCGCAACGTGCTGGAGTGGCGTTTCGACCCGGCCAGCGAGGCCCGGCTGCCCTGGGTGCGCGGCTACGACCAGCGGCTCATCGTGTTCTGCTCCGAGGGCTACACCTCCAGCCTGGCCGCCGCGGCGCTGCAGGATCTCGGCCTGGCCGGCGCCACCAACATCGTCGGCGGCTTCCTCGCCTGGGCGGCGGACGGCCTGCCCGCCTGCCCGCCGGAGTCAGCGGGCCCCGCGGCGCGCGCCTGCTGATCCGGGTCGCCAGCTACCGGCCCGTCGGCTCGCGGGCGCCCAGCGCAGGCGGCTTGCTACCGCTGGCTGTCCGGGCCGTCCGGCTCGCACTGCCGGGCGATGATCTCCGGCGGGATACGTGGCACAGGATCGAGCTGCGACAGCCCGTTCCAGGCCAGGTTGATGAGATGTGCCGCCACGTCCTCCAGTGGCGGCTTGCGTGCGTCCAGCCACCACTGGCCGGTGAAGGCGACCATGCCGACCAGCATCTGGGCGTACATCGGGGCGAGCTTCGGGTCCTGGCCGCGTACGGTCAGGTAGTCGCCGACGATGTACTCGACCTGGCCGGCGATGTCGGAGAGCAGCGTGCCGTACGTGCCGGTCCCCGATCCGGGCGGAGAGTCCCGGACCAGAATGCGGAACCCGTCCGCGTTGTCCTCGATGTACTTAAGCAGCCGCACCGCGGCGGCCTGGAACTTCGGGATCGTGTCCTTGCCGTCCAGCAGCGTCGTGGCCATGGTCAGCAGCCGCTCGACCTCGCGGTCTACGACGACCGCGTACAGGCCTTCCTTGCCGCCGAAGTGCTCGTACACCACGGGTTTGGACACACCTGCCTTGGCGGCTACCTCCTCGATCGAGGTTCCCTCGAAACCGCGTTCGGCGAACAGCTGCCGGCCGATATCGAGCAGCTGCTCCCGCCGTTCTTTCCCGGTCATCCTTCTGCGGCTGGATCTGAGGGGCGGATCGTCGGTCACCAAGCCATCATCGCGTTCAGGCCGCCGTCTCGTCACTAACCTGCGGCGGCCGTGATGCGATTGAAGCAGGCTTGCGGCGGGTCATCGAGCCGAGTTTCCTGGTCGCGGTGACGGGGCGCTTAGCCCCCAGCCGCTCCGCGTCCGGCCACCGGACGTCGTAGGCCCAGCCAAGCTTCTCGAGCGCCCAGATCACCCGGGCGCTGGAGTCCAGCTGCCCCTTGAGCACGCCGTGCCGCGCGCACGTCGGGTCCGCGTGGTGAAGGTTGTGCCAGGACTCGCCGAACGAGGCGATGGCCAGCCAGGCCACGTTCCGGGACTTGTCCCGCACCTCGAACTCCTCGCTGCCAAAGGTATGGCAGATCGAGTTGATCGACCAGGTGACGTGGTGCAGCAGCGCGATGCGGACCAGGCTGGCCCAGAAGAACGCGGTGAGCGCCCCGTACCAGGACATCGACCACAGGCCGCCGATGAGGGCGGGCGCCAGCAGCGACGCGAAGACGAGCACCGGGAACAGCTGGTGGACCCGGCGGATCCGGGCGTCGGCGAGCAGATCCGGGATGAACTTTTCCTGATTTGTCTTGTTCGGGTCGAACAGCCAGCCCACGTGGGCGAAGGCGAGGCCCTTGGACAGGGCCTTCAGGTCGTCGCCGTAACGCCACGGCGAGTGCGGGTCGCCCTCCTTGTCGCTGTACTTGTGGTGCCGGCGGTGGTCGGCCACCCAGTTGAAGACCGGCCCCTCGATGGCCAGCGTCCCGGCGACCGCGAGAGCGACCCGCAGCCCGGTCTTGGCCTTGAACGAACTGTGCGTGAAGTACCGGTGGAAGCCTACGGTGATGCCGAGTCCGGAGATGCAGTAGAAGACGAGAGCGATGACCACGTCATGCCAGCCGAGGAAACCCCAGGCCCAGGCGACCGGGATGGCCGCGACCAGCGCCAGCATCGGCACGACGACGAAGATGGCGACCAGGGCCCGCTGTCCGCGGGTGGCCCGGTCCTCGTCCAGGTCGGGGCGCACGGTGCGGACCCGCGGCTCCGTGGCCAGTGCAGATTTCCTATCCGGTTCGGCGGCCGTGGGTGGCCACGTGGGCGTCGGCCGGGCCTGGCCGGGGGCCTTGGCCCGTTCGGCGGAAGTAGTCATCGTGCTCCTCGCTGGGGGTCGGGTCCGGAAAGACGCGAAGGCGTGCAGCGCTCTTGACGCTTACGTAACCGTAACCTACGAAGCCGTAGGTTAGGCAAGGGCATGGGCGAAACTATTTGAGCTTGTTTCGATTTGGCCGCATGTTGGCTACGATCCGGTCTCGGCGCGGTCGGCATATACCGCCGTTCGGCAGCGGCCATCTGAAGCGCTACTGCCCGGCCGGGTTCCGGTTATGCCTGAACTGGGGCATCTGCAGATAACCCATTGCCCAAGGGCGGGCGCAGGTACTGCCGAGGTGGGGCTGGCCGCAGGCAACGCCAGCGGCAGTCGCATGCCCATGCCAGCGGCGTGACACGCCGATCGGGCTCATCTCAGCGGGCGGCAACCCTCAGCGGGCGGCAACTCGCCGATCGGGCCAGCGGTGCACCCTGGTAACAGGCGGCAACTCGCCGATTGGCCCAGCGGTGCGCGCCCCGGAAACGGGCGGCAACTCACCGATCGGCCCAGCGGTGCGCGCCCCGGTAAAGTGTTGCCGGAGCCGATCCCGGATCGTCTAGCCTGGCAGGACAAGCGCCTTTGGAGCGCTGAACGAAGGTTCGAATCCTTCTCCGGGAGCTGCGGAAACGTCTTTCAGCACACTAGCCGGCTGCTGACACGGCGGCCATGATAGCTCTGGCCCAACCTTCGATTCTCAGGTATAGATCCCGGCTACCGGACACCCAGATCTGCAGGCACCCGTGGTAGTCGGCGCCGGTATTTTTGCGAACGGTTCGTGGCTTGTCCCGCTTGATATGGGGCCGTACGAACAGATCCGGGGCAGCCCCGGCGATCGTTTGCCAGTAGTTCGTGGCGGCCTCGACGTCAGCCGTTTCGTGGATGTGCAGTCTGTAGCGCAGTTGCTGGGGCCTTATCCCGGTCAGATCGAGGAATGCGAGGAACAGCCGGATCAGGCCGGGATCACTGTTGATGAAGTTGACTAGCTCGGCACGCCGGTAGGGCTTGCTCTTAGCGCCTTCGCATCAGTAGGCGATGGCACCAAGAAGGACAACCTCGCGGTCGCTGAGCTGGCCGATTTCCGATGCGGCGGCGTCGCGGGATCGCGGAGCGCGCGGCTTCCCGCGCCTGCCGCTCGGCTTCCCAGTAGCGGCGGGTCCCTTCGACCGAGCGTTTGCGGCATTCCGCATAGCTCAGCCGGGCGGGAGTGGGCAGGTCCCTGACCCAGAGCGATACCGAGCTCTTCGACACGCCGAGCCGGGCCGCTATCTCGTCATAGTCTCGCCCTTCTTCCCGCAGGGCCCTCGCCCGGGCCCGAACCTCGTCCTTGGCATTGGGCCGCCGGGTCCAGGCGGGGGGTGGCTCGCCGCGGAGGGCATCGCCGAGGGTCTGATCGCTGGCGATGCCGAGAATGGCCTTGATCTCGCGGCGTGATTTCCCGGCCCGGCGCAGCTCAATAGCCTGGGTGCGCAGAGCGGCGTACTTATTGGAACTCATATTTGAATACTACGGTCATGGTACGACATTGTGGGAACGTAAGTGCAGCTGTCGGCTGCGGAAATCGGCCCAGCTGGGGCATGAATGCCGCCTGCGGTTTGGTTACCCCGCTATGGAGCGGTACTTCGTCGGCGCGCAGGAGCCTTGGGGCGGATAGCGGCACGGCAAGCGGGCAGTCCACCCCGCGGGCTCCGGCCACGGGCGGTTCAGCGCCTCTGATATCGTTAGTTGAGGTTAAGCAAGTTATATCCGCATCTCAACTTGTTGGGGGCTCGTTCAGCTATGGCGGTCAAGTCCGGCGCAGCCGACACGGGTCCGGCGGCTCACGCCAAGCGCGACGGCCGGCAGCCTGGTCCGCACTACAAGTGGATCGCGCTGTCGAACACCACGCTCGGCGTGCTGATGGCCACGATCAACCAGTCAATCGTGCTGATCGCGCTGCCGGACATCTTCCGTGGCATCGGGGTCAACCCGCTCGCCCCAGGTAACACCAGCTACCTGCTGTGGATGTTCATGGGCTTCCTGGTGGTATCCGCCGTACTGGTGGTGTCTTTCGGCCGGCTGGGCGACATGTTCGGCCGCGTCCGCATGTACAACATCGGCTTCGCCGTATTTACGGTGGCGTCCATCTTCCTGGCCGTGACCTGGATGAAAGGCACCGACGCGGCGCTGTGGCTAATCATCTGGCGGATCGTGCAGGGCATCGGCGGGGCTTTCTTGTTCGCCAATTCGACCGCGATCCTGACCGATGCGTTTCCCGCAAACCAGCGCGGTACCGCCCTGGGCATGAACGCGATCGCCGCGATCTCCGGTTCCTTCCTCGGCCTGCTGCTCGGCGGCGTGCTGGCCCCCATCAACTGGCACTTCGTCTTCCTCGTCTCGGTCCCGTTCGGGCTCTTCGGCACCTTCTGGGCCTACTTCATGCTGCACGACCTGAGCGAGCGGCACCACGCCCGGATGGACTGGTGGGGCAACGTCCTGTTCGCGGTCGGCCTGGTCGCGATCCTGGTCGGCATCACCTACGGCCTGGAGCCGTACGGCGGCCACGCGATGGGCTGGACGAGCCCGTTCGTGCTGTCGATGATCTTCGGCGGGCTGGCCGCGCTCATCGTCTTCGGGTTCGTCGAGACCAGGGTCGCGGAGCCGATGTTCCGGCTGTCGCTGTTCCGGATCCGGGCGTTCGCGGCCGGCAACCTCGCCAACCTGATGGTCGCGCTCGGCCGGGGCGGGATGCAGTTCACCCTCATCATCTGGCTGCAGGGCATCTGGCTGCCGCTGCACGGTTACAGTTTCTCGCAGACCCCGCTGTGGGCCGGCATCTACCTGATCCCGCTGACCATCGGGTTCCTGGTGTCCGCGCCGCTGTCCGGCTTCCTGTCTGACCGGTTCGGGGCCCGGGCGTTCACCGTGGGGGGCGCGCTGCTCACCGCGTTCAGCTTCGTGCTGCTGATGCTCATGCCGGTGAACTTCAGCTACGGGCTGTTCGCGCTGATCCTCGTGCTCAACGGGTTCGGCTCCGGCTTGTTCGCCTCGCCGAACCGGGCCGAGATCATGAACTCTGTCCCGGCCAATCAGCGTGGTGCCGCCGGCGGCACCATCGCGACGTTCCAGAATGCCGCCTTCGTGCTGTCGATCGGCATCTTCTTCTCGCTGATCGTGGCCGGACTGTCGAGCACGCTGCCATCAGCCCTGTCCGGTGGCCTCGCCGCCCAGGGCATTCCCGCCGGTGCCGCGCACACGATCGGGCACCTGCCACCCATCGGCGTCCTGTTCGCGGCCTTCCTCGGCTACAACCCGATGAAGCAGCTGCTCGGCCCGCTGCTCAGTCACCTGCCGGCGTCGCACGCCGCGTATCTGACCGGCCGGCAATTCTTCCCGAACGTCATCACCCACCCGTTCCACAGCGGAATTGGGATCGCTTTCTGGTTCGCGATCGCCGCCAACGTGATCGCGGCCATCGCGTCGCTGCTGACCGGCCCGATCCGGCGGCGTGCCGCCGCGGAGCCGATCGGAGAGGAACTCGCCGGTATCGCGGGTGAAGGCTCGTGGGAACCCAGTGAGCTGGTGCTGCCCGCCGCTGACGAGGCGGACTCCACCCGGGCCGTCCGGCTGGCCGCCGCGCCACCGCAGCATGCAGCGCCCGCCGCCGTGCCCGTCCGGAACGGCGCAGTCGGCGCGTCCGGCCAGCCGGGAGGCCGAGCTGAACGGGCACCCGGAGACGGCGCAGCTGACTCTTCAGCCGGCCCGTGAGGCGCACGGCTTCGTGCGCGCGCCCGGAGGCGAGCCGGTACCGGCATCCTGGTCACCGCAGCCAACGCGGCGGGGGAGATCGACGCCAGCCTGTCAGCAGGGCTGCGGTGAGTGTGGCGGATAGCCGCGGGCAAATCGCCGTGCTGCCCGCGGGCGGCGGCCCCCGCCAGGCCGACATCATCCCCATCCGGCCGGAGTAGCCGGCCGAGCCGGCCAGACGAGATCGGGCTGACTGCTGCGGCGGACCGGCGGGCGATGGCAACCTGGCGGTATCCTCCGGGTGAGGGGCACGTAAACAGGTACGTCATGCCCCGCATGTAGGCAGCGATCTGAGCATGTAGGCAGCGATCTGAGGAGCCCTACGCTGTGAGCCCCAGCCGCCCAGCCGCCGTCGTCATCCTCGCCGCGGGTGAGGGTACGCGCATGAAGTCCGCGGTCCCCAAGGTGCTGCATCCGCTGTGCGGCCGCAGCATGCTGGGCCACGCGCTGGCCGCCACGCGCGAACTCAGCCCGCAGCGGCTGGTGGTCGTGGTCGGCCACCGCCGGGACGAGGTAACCGCGCACATCGCCGCCGAGGCGCCGGAGGCGGAAGTCGTGGTCCAGGACCAGCAGGGCGGCACGGGTCATGCCGTGCGGACCGTGATCGAGGCCATCGGCCTCATCGAGGGCCAGGTCATCGTCACCTACGGCGACATGCCGCTGCTTCGGGGCAGCACCCTGGACGAGCTGGCCCGCGAGCATGAGCGCGCGCGCAACATGGTGACCGTGCTGACCGCGGAGGTCGATGACCCCGGCGGGTACGGTCGCATCGTCCGCGATGCCTCCGGTGCGATCAGCGAGATCGTTGAGGAGACGGACGCTACCGCCGGGCAGCGGCTGATCCTCGAGATCAACTCCGGCTGTTACGCCTTCAACGGTGCGCTGCTGGCTGACGCGATCAAGCGCATTGCCGCGGGGAACGTCCTGGGTCAGGAGTACCTCACCGACGTGGTGGCGATCCTGCGGGGTGACGGCCACCGGGTCGGCACGCTGCTGGCCGCGGACCCTTCGGAGATTCAGGGCGTGAACGACCGGGTGCAGCTGGCCGTGGCCCGGCGACTGTACAACGACCGGCTGCTCGAGTACTGGATGCGGGCCGGGGTGACGATCGTGGATCCCGCCACCACCTGGCTTGACGTTGGCGTGACCGTCGAGCCGGACGCCGAGGTCGGGCCGTCCACCCAGCTGGAGGGGCGTACCGCGATCGCCGCCGGGGCGCGGGTCGGGCCGGGCTGCGTACTGCGCGACACTGTGGTCGGTCCCGGCGCAACGGTGATCAACGCCGTCTGTGACTCGGCCGAGATCGGGGCCCGGGCCAGCGTCGGTCCCTTCACCTACCTGCGCCCTGGGACCAGACTGGGGCCCGGCACCCGGGCGGGCAGCTACGTCGAGATGAAGAACGCGGTCGTCGGCGAGGACAGCAAGGTGCCGCACCTCAGCTACGTGGGCGACGCCGATATCGGCGCCGGCTCCAACATCGGGGCAGCCACCGTCTTCGCGAACTACGACGGGGTGGCCAAGCACCACACCACCGTGGGCGATCACGTCCGGATCGGAAGCGACACCATGCTGGTCGCCCCGGTCGACGTCGGCGACGGTGCCTACACCGCGGCAGGCTCCGTCATCACCGAGAACGTTCCGCCGGGCGCGCTGGCCATCGGGCGAGCCAGCCAGCACACCGTGCCCGGCTGGGTGCGGCGGCGCCGGCCGGGCACGCCCTCGGCCACGGCCGCCGAGAGGGCTCACGACGCGGAGGCTGCTCAAGGAAAAGAAGGACCCAGTGAGGGAGTGACCCAGTGAGCGGCATCATGGCCACCAGCGAGAAGAAGATGATACTCGTTTCCGGCCGGGCATTTCCTGAGCTGGCCGAGGAGGTAGCCTCCTGCCTCGGCATCGAGCCCACCCCGTCGAAGCTCTTCGACTTCGCCAACGGCGAGATATTCGTCCGTTTCCTCGACTCCGTGCGTGGCTGTGACGTCTTCGTCCTGCAGAGCCACACGGCGCCGATCAATGAGTGGATCATGGAGCACCTGATCATGGTCGACGCGCTCAAACGTGCGTCGGCCAAGCGGATCACGGTGGTGGCCCCGTTCTTCGGCTACGCCCGCCAGGACAAGAAGAGCCGCGGCCGGGAGCCGATCTCGGCCCGGCTGATGGCGGACCTGTTCGCCACGGCCGGTGCGCACCGGCTGATGGCGGTCGACCTGCACACGGCGCAGATCCAGGGATTCTTCGACGGGCCGGTCGACCATCTGTTCGCACTGCCGATCCTCGCCGACTACATCGAGGACAAGCTGGACCTGAGCCAGGCCACCGTGGTGGCGCCGGACGCCGGGCGGGTGCGGATGTGTGAGCGCTGGACGGACCGGCTCGGCTGCCCGCTGGCGATTATCCACAAGCGCCGGGACCCGGACGTGGCCAACCAGGTCAGGATGTTCGAGGTGGTCGGCCAGGTCGCGGGCCGCACCTGCATTCTGGTGGACGACATGATCGACACCGGCGCGACGATCACGAAGGCGGCCGAAGCGCTGTTCGAGCAGGGTGCCGCCAAGGTCATCGTGATGGCCACGCACGGTGTGCTGTCCGGTCCCGCCGTCGACACGCTGAAGAACTCCCAGATCAGCGAGGTCGTGATCACCAATACGCTGCCCGTTCCGCCGGAACGGCAGTTCGACAAGCTCACCGTGCTGTCGATCGCGCCGCTGATCGCCCGCGCGATCAACGAGGTGTTCAGCGACGGCTCAGTAACCAGCCTGTTCGACGGCCAGAGCTGAGGCTAGTCCCGCCGTAGGCCCGCCCGAAGGCTGACCGTCGGCTGCCCGGTGACGCCGCACGGACGACGGTCACGCCTCAGCCCCCATCCTGCGGCTGCACCGTAACGGCCGGTGCCGTTCGGCCGCTACGGTGCAGCCTTCACACCCGGCACAATGGCTGTGCCGCCCCCCGCCCCACCTGCGCTGCGGTCGCACTGGCCGCACCTCATCCGCCTGGCGGCCGCCGTTTCGGGCGATGCCACCAGCCCTTGCGTTGCGCGGCCCACTCGCGCGGTACCCCGTCTGACGCGAGCGGGCAGGCGTCCCTTGTGAGAGGCCCCAAGGGACGTTCCAGAGGGCGCTTCCCGCTGTGGTCCCGCCGGCCTGGAGGCCGGGCGAAGACGCCGGAGGGTGCCCCTGTCCTGTGCTGTTCTGCCTTGTCCGGTGACCCGGCCACCGCGAACCGCGCCCCTGTAGCGGTTCTCGGTGACCGGGCCGGGCCCGCCCTCGGGCCGGTTGTCCTGCTCCGGCCCCTCATGGCGGGGATTGGTTATCATCGTGCCAGTTAGGTATTGCATGTGAGTTGAGTGGCGATTACGTCCCTAACGGTGTTGGTTGCGGTATCCGCCGGGTGCTGCGGTCGGCCGGCGACGGGGGTGGACCGCCGATGCCGCTCATGGTCGCCGCGCTGATTTACGTACCGATTGATCCGTGATTAAGTGGGCTATATTGTCCGGCTCGGGATGCGATTTGGATCCGAGGAGCTGACGGGCGTGGCGGCTTACGCGGTGCCGGGCGGCAGGCGTTCCTGAGCCCCGGAGGCAGATGAGATCGTGAACCCGGGCGGATCAGAATTATGCGGTTCCGCATACTCGGACCGCTCGAGGTTCAGACCCCAGGCGGCTGGGCCCCGATCGGGGCGGCCAAGTGGCGTGCGGTCCTCGCCCGCCTCCTGCTCAGCGCCGGGCAGATCGTTTCCACCGACACCCTCATCGACGAACTATGGGGCAATGCCCCCCCGGCCCGTGCCACCAATCTGGTCAGCATCTACGTTCTCAGGCTGCGCCGGCTCATCGGGGATGGTGATGGGCGGGTTCTGAGGACCCGCTCTCCGGGGTACCAATTGCTGCTCGGTGCGGACGACCTGGATGCGCAGCTGTTCACGACCTTGATGAGCCGGGGCCGGGAAGCGCTTGCGGCCGACGATCCGGAGCGGGCCGCCCAGCTGCTGGCGGACTCGCTCCTCCTGTGGCGCGGCCAGGCGCTGGCCGATGTTCCGCCGTCGCCGTACGTCGATGCCGAAGCCGAACGGCTGAATGAGCTGTCTCTTGCCGCGCTGGAGCTCCGCATCGAGGCGGACATCACCTGCCATCGCGGCAGCCTAGCCATCCCCGATCTGCGCAGGCTGCTCACCGATCAGCCACTTAAGGAAAAGCTGTGGCTGCTGCTCATCCGTGCCCTGGACGGGGCTGGGCGGCACGCCGAGGCGCTCGGCGCTTATGCGCAGGCGCGTACCGTCATCGCTGACCAGCTCGGCGTGGACCCCGGGCCGGAGATGCAGCAGGTATTCCAGCGTTTGCTGTCCAGCGGGGTCGGGCCCGCTCCCCCGGCCGGGGAGGAAAAGCGGAGACCGGCACGTGGCCGGCGGACGGCACCCGCGAAGCGGAACGGGCGAAAGCAGCAGGCCGGCGTCGGCGCTCCGGCCGAGGCGCCCGTCATCAACGTCGACGAGGCCCAGTCGCCAGCACAGACGACTCCGGCGGGGGCATTTCCTTCCGCGGGGGCCACGCCCACGGCGGGAGCGAAAGATGCAGCCGGGGGCGGGACCGCCCGCGACGCGGCAGGTCCGCCGGAAGCGCCCGCTGGCCTGCCCTCACCCGGCGTCATCGCGCTCGGCGCGATCGATACGGGCATCGGCACTGCTGACATTGCGCCCGTCTCGTCGCTGGCCGGTCCGGGGCCAATGCAGCTTCCTTCTGACATCAGGGACTTCACCGGGCGTGAGCTGCATGTCGAGCAGTTGTGCAGCCTGTTGTCCCCGGATGAGAATCCGGCGGCGGTTCCCGTTGCCCTCGTGGCCGGTGCGGGTGGCCTCGGTAAGACGACCCTGACGATCCATGCCGCGCACCGGATCCGATCTGCGTACCCTGACGGGCAGCTCTACGTGGATCTCCTGGGCGCCAGTTCCCGGCCGCTGAGCACGGCTGAGGTGCTGGCCCGGTTCCTCCGGGACCTCGGGGTACAGGGTGCGCAGATCCCGGTGGGAGAGGAGCAGCGCGCCGCCCTGTACCGGACCCGGCTGAACGGACAGCGGATGCTGGTCGTGCTCGACAACGCGCGGGACGCGGCGCAGGTCCGGCCGCTGCTGCCCGGCAGTGGAACCAGCGCCGTCATCGTCACCAGCCGGAACCGCCTGCCGGACCTGGTCGGTGGTGGCCTCGTCCATCTGGACGTGCTCGACGATCACGAGGCGCTCACGCTGTTCAGCCGCATCGTGGGAGCTGCGCGTACGGCGGCCGAGCCGGACGCCACGGCTGAGCTGCTCCTCGCCTGTGCCGGGCTTCCGCTCGCCATCCGCATCTCCGCCGCCAGGCTGGCGTCCCGCAGCACATGGACCATCCGCTCTCTGGCCGACCGGCTCTGCGATGAGCACCGCCGTCTCGATGAGCTGAAGGTTGGCGATCTCGCCGTCCGGGCGAGCTTCGAGGTCAGCTTCGCCAGCCTGCCGGCGGCGCCCCCTGGCGGCATCGACCCGGCCAGGTTGTTTCGCATGCTGGGTCTGTGGCAGGGACCATCGATTGGCCTCAGCGCCGCCGCTGCGCTGCTGGGCGAGGATGAGGCCAAGGTCGCTGACGCGCTCGAGTTCCTCGTCGACGCCCATCTGCTGGAGTCCACTGCGCCGGACTGTTACCAATTCCACGATCTGCTGCGGGTGTACGCGGCCGAGAGAGCCTTGGCCGAGGAATCGCCGGGGGTCAGGCACGAGGCCACGCAGAGGATCGTGGCCTGGTACCTGCATACCGCCAGCGCCGCAAACGCTGTCGTTGCCCCCCAGCGGGACAGTGTGCCACTCGAACCACTGCCGCCCGGCTGTACGCCGCTGGCCTTTAGGGATATCCGCGGTGCACTGGACTGGTGCAGTCAGGAGCGGGCGAACATCGTCGCCGCCACCCGGCAGGCCTCGAGTGAAGGGCTGCATGACATGGCCTGGAAACTGCCAGTGGCCGTACTCGGGTGCTTTAACACGCTTAGTTACCGAACGGAATGGCTGGCTTCTCATCTCCTCGCGCTGAGCAGCGCGCGGCAGGCCGGTGACCGGCAGGCCGAAGCCTGGGTGCTGAACAATCTCGGGATGGTCTGCATCCAGCAGCGCATGGATGAGGCGATCAATTACTTTGACCAGGCGCTGGCCATTCGCCGCGACCTGGGTGACCGGCGCGGCGAGGCGCAGGTGGCCAACAATCTGGCCGACGCCTATATCGAGCTCGGGCGGGCCGAGGACGCACTGGATCCGCTCAGGCGCGTCCTCAGCCTGCAAATCGAAGTCGGGCACCGCTACGGCCAAGGCGTCGCCCTAAACAACCTGGGCGAGGCTTACCTCGAGCTGGGCCTGCCTGAGGATGCTATCGATGACCTCATTCAAGCTCGCAGCATCTTCGTCGACATCAGCACCCTGCGCGGAGAGGGTTACGCGGCGCACAATCTCGGCCGTGCCTACCTGGACTTGGGCCGCTCGGATGAAGCGGTCAGTGACTTCCAGAGTGCGCTGGCCGTGCGGCAGGCTGCTGGTGAGCGTCACGGCCAGGCCGTGACGCTGCTGTTCCTGGGCCGCGCCTACCGCCGTATCGGCAAGATTGAGGACGTCCGGCGATGCTGGGGCAATGCCCAGGCGATATTCGAGGACCTGGGCGACGAGGCGTGGATGACGGAAATCCGGGTGGAGTTGATGTCCCTGAGTGTCCCGACCGCGTGAGCCATTCGCGGAGCGTGAGCAATTTTGTATACGTTTCTTTTTGAACTTAAGTATTTGGAGAAGTTAAGTTAGGAAACTATTACCGTCCGGTTACCTCGTGCGTGTCCGGATTATCAACTGATCGGCCTAACACGCCTGTACCCTTTGCCTCGTTAGGGGACTTTTCGTTCGTCCTGGCACACGGGGCTCAGGAAGGAAGGGCGACGATCATGGAAAATCGCGACGAGTCGAGGCCGGCTATGCAGCAGGACACGGATCCGGCCATGCAGCAGGACGGCGGGCCGGGCATGCAGCAGGACACGGATCCGGCCATGCAGCAGGACGGCGGGCCGGGCATGCAGCAGGACACGGATCCGGCCATGCAGCAGGACGGCGGGCCGGGCATGCAGCAGGACACGGATCCCGCTATGTAGCAGGACGGCGGGCCGGCCATGCAGCAGGACGCACGTCCCGCTATGCAGCAAGATGATCAGCAAGGGTAATCTCGCGCTCTACCGCGCGGCTGCGTGAGCGAAGTACCCATGGGCCGCACCCGTTAGGTAATCGTTGTGGGCAGGGCAGGCGTCGTGCTGCCCTGCCCACACTGCTGCCCGGCTCAATACTTCGTCTCCAGGTGTGCTGACGCGATCCAACCTCTGCGCTCACCGCCCAGACCTCGCCGACGGGCTGGACGGGCTGGGCCACCGGCCCGGCCATCCTCCCCCCGCGCCCGGCTGCTCCGGTCCGGCGTTTCTGGCCGGCTGACCGACGTCGGCAAATACGGCAGTGCAATCTGGCGGCCCGGCTGGCCAAGCGATGATTTCAGCCGAAAATGTGCTGGTGCGCAGCCTTTTTTCTGTTTCGAGGTCACGTTTGATCCACGAGTCGGCACCTTGTTTACAGAATCGCCTAGCGCAATCCGGCTTTGCCGGTAAGCGCGTGAGATGGAGGAATCGGTATGGAGGCTCTGCTCGTCAGGCCCAATTCCAGAGTCACTCCAGCTGACCCAGGCGCGGAAGCAGCGCCAGCCGGGACGCTTCGCGAGCAGAACCCGGGATCGGCCGGGTGTGCGGGTGCCGTCGATTTCGTGGGTGGTTACACCCAGGAGTTCCCTGGCTTGGTGTGGTTCCTGATGAGTCTTGGGGCCAGCGGACACGAGGCGGCTGACGTGGCCCAGACCGCCTTCACGGAGGCTTTCCCCGTCTGGCCCACGATTCGGTGTCCGCGCGCCTGGCTGCGCCAGGTCGCAAGCCGGATCTATTATCGCCAGCTGAACAGGGCGGAAACGCCCGTGGAAATCCTGCCTGATGGCCAGGGACCACTGTCTGCTGCCGTGGCGACGGAGCTGCGCGACGAGGCGCGTACCGTGCTGGCCGCACTGGCCAGCCTGCCGCCGAGGCAGCGCGAGGTGATGGCCTGGCACATCGATGGATTCGGCTCGGCCGAGATCGCGGCGACGCTGCACGTAGATCCGGCTGCGGTCAGGCAGAACCTCATCAAGGCCCGGAGAAACCTCAAGAGAAAGCTTGGAATCTCCGGGGCTCCGCAATGAGCTGGCCCACGGGAGACGACCTGACGTGGCACGATGATGACGAACTTGACGCATTTCTCATGGCCGCCAAGGTGGGGGGCCTCAAAGCGCTGAACGACGTCCTGGACGTGGCTGCCAAAATCGCCGCGATATCGCGTCCGCCGCCGTCCGCCGCGGAGAAAGCGGATTAGTACCTGCGCCTCATTCGGCAACCACCGATTTACCTGCCCGCTCGGGCAATCCAAAACTGGAAAGGACTCCGTCATGCCTGAAATCACCCGTCCCCGCATCATGGTCGCCGCGAGCTTCCTCGGCCTCGCCACTGCTCTGGGCGGCACTGCGGCCGCCCTGGGCGGCACTGCGGCTTCCGCGTCGTTCGTGGCCGTCGGTCAGCCCGGCACGCAGAACCAGAGCATTCACTCGCTGGCCGGGATGGTCGGTGAGGCCGCCCCGGGCATGCAGGGTGAGGCGGCCCCGGCTATGCAGGGTGAGGCGGCCCCGGCTATGCAGGGCGAAGGTGGCGCCAGCTGAGCGGATGCTCGGCGCGAGACCATCCTCTTATCTGATCCCGTGCCGGTTCCGGGAAACAAATGCTCCGGCACCGGCATGGGGTATCTCCCGCTGGATGTAACGATCCACCGGGCGCTCCGGCCACTAGGCCGGGCCGCCCAGAACGCGAAGTTCTCGGCTACACTGCGGAGGCGCGGCCGTTACCGTCGGCGCCGCCGTTCGCGGCGGCGTGGCTTCTGCGGGCCGCACGGATCCCCTCGGCCATGGCCAGGGGACGGCACAACAGCCGCCCCAGCACAACCGGGCGGTGCTGCCATCCAGAAATATCACCGCATGAGGAGTGACCACCGTGCCTGAGGTCCGCATCGCCGCCGAGCCGCGCACCGACTTTGGCAAGGGCGCCGCCCGGCGTACGCGTCGTGAGGGCCGGGTGCCCGCCGTGCTGTACGGCCACGGCGAGGAGACGCGGCACGTCGTGCTGCCCGGGCATGAGCTGATGCTCGCGCTGAAGACGCCCAACGTCCTGATCCGCCTCGACGGCGTGCCCGGGGTGACGGGCCTGGCCCTGCCCAAGGCGGTCCAGCGCGATCCGATCAGGGGCTTCATCGAGCACGCCGACCTGATCCTGGTCCGCCGGGGTGAAAAGGTCACCGTAGACATCTCGGTCCGGGTCAGCGGCGAAATCGCGCCCGACGGCCTGCTGGACCAGCAGGTCGTCCAGCTCCCGGTCGAGGCCGAGGCGACGAACATCCCCGACGGTATCGACGTCGATGTCACCGGTATGGAGGTCGGCAGCTCGATCCACGCCGGCGACCTGACCCTGCCGCGTGGCGTCAGCCTGCAGGTCGACCCGGACACGCTGATCGTGCACGTGCTCGCTGCGCCGACCGCGGCGCAGATGGAGGCGGACATCGCCGGTGAGGGCGCCGAGACCGCTGAAGTGCCTGAGCCGGTCGGCGAGGTCAGCACCGACGAATCCGCCGAGAGCGACGCAGGCTGACCCGTCAGCCTGCGGACGATGTGAGCCCGGCGATGCCAGAAGAACGCTGGCTCGTCGCCGGGCTCGGCAACCCGGGCCCGGAATACGCCGGGACCCGGCACAACGCCGGGTACCTGGTGGTCGGCCTGCTCGCGGACCGGATGGGCGCCCGGTTCAAGGCTCACCGGACCCGCAACGAGGTCGCCGAGGGGCGGCTCGCCGGAGTACCGGTCACGCTGGCTAAACCGCGCACCTACATGAACCTGTCCGGGGGGCCGGTGGCCGCCCTGGCCGCCTTCTACAAGATTCCCCCGGCGCGGATCGTGGTCATCCACGACGAGCTCGACATCCCGGTCGGGGCGATCCGGCTGAAGCTGGGCGGTGGTGACAACGGCCATAACGGGCTTCGCTCGATCACCCAGTCGCTCGGCACGAACGAGTACTACCGGGCGCGGTTCGGCATCGGACGGCCGCCGGGCCGGATGGACGCCGCCACGTTCGTGCTGCGGGACTTTTCCGCGGCCGAGCGGAAGGAACTGCCGCTTCTCCTCGACCGCTGCGCAGACGCGGTGGAAACCCTGCTGTCCAAGGGCCTGGCCGTCGCGCAGAACACCTTCCACGCCGACTGAGACGCACGGCGCGCGGCCGGGCCGTTTGTTTCGGTGCGGGCGGGAAGAACTAACGTGGTCCGGGCGCTTACCTTTGCCAAGCACACCCACACACCGGTTTCCCGCCCGGAAGCAGCCAAGGAGCGCCGATGGCGACGGACGACGATCGTCTCGCCCATGATCTGGCCGCCGAGGCGGGCCGTCGCCTGATTGACCTGCGCGCCCGGGGCGGCCAGCCGGATGACCTTCGTAAGGCGGGCGATCGCCTGTCGCACGAGTTTCTGGCGGCTGAGCTGGCCCAGCTGCGGCCGGGGGACTCGGTCCTGTCCGAGGAAGCCGCCGACAGCCCGGCCCGGCTGACCGCGGACCGGGTCTGGATCGTGGATCCGTTGGACGGTACCCGCGAATTCGGCGACGCCGATCGGACGGACTGGGCGGTGCACGTCGCCCTGTGGGAGCGCAGCGGGCCAGGCCGGGGGCGCCTCACCGCCGGCGCGGTCGCCCTCCCGGCCGCCGGCGAGGTACTGAGCACGGTGGCCCCGCCGCCCGCTCCGCCGCCGGGACCGCCGCCCGGGCGGCCGCGGATCGTGGTCAGCCGGAGCAGGCCCGCCGCGTTCCTGCCGGCCATGGCCGAGCTTCTCGGCGCGGACCTCGTCCCGCTGGGATCGGCCGGGGCCAAGGTGGCGGCCGTCCTGCAAGGTCACGCCGACGCTTACGTGCACGCCGGCGGCCAGTACGAATGGGATTCGGCGGCCCCGGTGGCGGTGGCCCGGGCCGCAGAGTTCCACGCCTCCCGGATCGACGGCCGCGAACTCACCTACAATCAGGCCGATCTGCTGATGCCAGATATTCTCGTGTGTATACCTGCGCTGGCCGGCGGCCTGCTGGATGCGATCAGCGCCGCCCGGGCCAGCGAAGCTGACGGCGGTCAACGATGACGGTCGTCCTGCCAGGCGCCTCCTGCCGTGCCCTTTTCCCGTCCCTCATGCCCCCTGGACGCCATTGATGCGCACCGATTACACCCTCTCTCAACTTGACGTGCTCGAAGCCGAGTCGATCCACGTGATCCGGGAGGTCGCCGCCGAGTTCGAGCGGCCGGTCCTGCTGTTCTCCGGCGGCAAGGACTCCGTGGTCATGCTGGCCCTGGCCGAAAAGGCGTTCCGCCCGGCGCGGATTCCGTTTCCGGTCATGCACGTCGACACCGGGCATAACTTCAGCGAGGTCATCGAGTTCCGCGACAAGCGCGTCGCCGAGCTGGGGGTCCGGCTCATCGTCGCCTCGGTGCAGGATTCCATCGACGCGGGGCGGGTGAGCGAGGAGACCGGCCGGTGGGCGAGCCGGAACCGGCTGCAGACCATCACGCTGCTGGACGCGATCGAGGACAACCGGTTCGACGCGCTGTTTGGCGGGGCCCGGCGGGATGAGGAGAAGGCGCGCGCCAAGGAGCGGGTGTTCTCCTTCCGCGACGACTTCGGCCAGTGGGACCCGAAGAATCAGCGGCCCGAGCTGTGGAATCTTTACAACACCCGGATCCACCGTGGCGAGCACATCCGGGTCTTCCCGCTATCCAACTGGACCGAGCTCGACATCTGGCAGTACATCGAACGGGAAGAGCTGGAGCTGCCCTCGGTGTACTTCGCCCATACCCGCCGGGTCTTCGAGCGGGACGGGATCCTGCTGGCGGACAGCCAGTACGTGACCCGGGGCGAGGACGAGCAGCTGTTCGAGGCCGTGGTCCGGTACCGGACAGTCGGCGACATGACGTGCACGGGGGCGGTCGAGTCGACCGCGCCCGACATGGCCACGGTCATCTTGGAGGTGTCGGCGACGCGGATCACCGAGCGGGGCCAGACCCGCGCCGACGACCGCACCAGCGAGGCGGCCATGGAAGACCGGAAGCGTGAGGGCTACTTCTAATGGACATTCTGCGGTTCGCCACGGCCGGTTCGGTGGACGACGGCAAGAGCACGCTTATCGGGCGGTTGCTGTACGACTCCAAGGCGATTTTCGAGGATCAGCTCGCCGCCGTGGAGCGGACCAGCAAGGACCGTGGTGAGGAGTACACCAACCTCGCACTGCTCACCGACGGCCTGCGGGCCGAGCGCGAGCAGGGCATCACGATCGACGTTGCCTACCGCTACTTCGCGACCCCCCGCCGCAAGTTCATCATCGCGGACACGCCCGGGCACGTTCAGTACACGCGCAACATGGTGACCGGCGCGTCCACCGCTGACCTGGCCGTCGTCCTCGTCGACGCACGCAACGGGCTGACCGAGCAGAGCCGCCGGCACGCCTTCCTCGCGACGTTGCTCCAGGTCCCGCACCTGGTGCTCGCGGTCAACAAGATGGACCTGGTGAACTACGACGCGGCCGTCTTCGAGCGGATCGCCGCCGAGTTCTCCGCGTTCGCCGCGAAGCTGGACATCGGCGACCTGACCTTCATTCCCATCTCGGCCCTGCTCGGCGACAACGTGGTCCAGCGTTCGGCCAACATGCCCTGGTACGACGGGCCGTCACTGCTGCACCACCTGGAGCACGTGCACATCGCTTCCGACCGGAACCTGATCGACGTGCGGTTCCCGGTCCAGTACGTGATCCGGCCGCACCAGGCTACCGACCCCGGACTGCACGACTACCGGGGCTATGCCGGCGAGATGGCTGCCGGTGTGATCCGGCCGGGGGACGAGGTCATGCACCTGCCGTCCGGCTTCACGACGACCGTCCGCGCCGTCGAAGCCGCGGGCCAGCCGGTGCCGGAAGCGTTCCCGCCCATGTCGGTGACCCTGCTGCTCGATGACGACGTGGACATCTCCCGCGGTGACATGATCTGCCGCCCGCACAACAAGCCAACCGTCACCCAGGACGTCGAGGCCATGGTGTGCTGGATGATCAGCGATAAGCCGCTCACCCCCCGCAGCCGCTTCATCGTCAAGCACACCTCGCGCACGGTCAAGGCGATCGTCAAGGACCTGCACTACCGGATCGACGTCAACACCCTGCACCGGGATGAGAGCGCCGGCCAGCTCGGGCTCAATGAGGTCGGCCGGGTGACGTTGCGGCTGACCCAGCCCATCTTCTGCGACCCCTACACCAGGAACCGGCTGACCGGCGGCATGATCCTGATCGACGAGGCGGCCAACGCCACCGCGGGCGCGGCCATGATCACCGACACTCGGTGAGCTGTGCTGGCCCGGGGGGGCGACCCCCGGAACCCCAGTGTTGGCCCGGGGGGCGACCCCCCGGAACCCCCGGTGTGCTTCGCACCCCGATTGCGGTTCTCGCCGATACACCGGCGCTCGCCGAGGCCTTCGGCCCCGGCTCGCTAGCCGGTAACGAGCGCCTCGCCGTAGGTCCTGCTGGGCTTCTCGCCAATAGGACCGGCGAGATCTAACGGTGACCTGGCACGGGTTACGGCGGCATTTCCTGACCGGCCCAGCGAGTCCCGGGCCGCAGGCCCGGGCGAGTGACCGGTGCCACGGTCTGCACCACCGCGGGCTGCGGGGGGTCCAGGGGGTCGTCCCCCCGGACGGCGTCCGCCCGGGGTCGCTGGGCCGTAACGAACGCCTCGCCGTAGGCAGCCGGTCCGTAGCCCGTGGCTGCGTCTGAAGCACGGGCGGGGTTGTGCCAGGCTGGGGGGCATGGCCCGCGCCGATCTGGACAAGCGGCCCGGTGAAGTCGCAGCGATGTTCGACGAGCTCGCCGGGCGTTACGACCTGCTCAACGACCTGCTTTCGGTCGGCCAGGTCCGGTTCTGGCGGCGCGTGGTGGCCCGTGCCGTGGCCGCCCGGGCCGGTGAGCGGATCCTGGATCTGGCCGCCGGGACCGGGACCTCGACCGTCACCTTCGGCGCGGACGGTGCCGAGTGCGTCGCGTGCGACTTCTCCATCGGCATGCTCCGGGCCGGGCTGCGCCGCGTCCGGTCCGCCGCGGCGGGGCCGCGGCCCGCGTTCGTGGCCGGTGACGCGCTCCGGCTGCCCTTCCGCGACGGGGCGTTCAACGCCGTGACGATCTCGTTCGGCCTGCGCAACGTGGTCGACCCCGGCCAGGCCCTCGGCGAGATGTTCCGGGTCACCAAGCCCGGCGGCCGCCTGGTCATCTGCGAGTTTTCCCGGCTTAAGCTGTGGCCACTGCGGGTGGCCTACGAGCGCTACCTGGCCCGGGCGCTGCCCGCGATCGCCCGGCGCGCCGCGCGCAACCCGGCGGCCTATGAGTACCTGGCCGAGTCGATCGTCGACTGGCCTGATCAGCAGGGGCTGGCCCGGCTGATGCTCGGCGCAGGCTGGTCGGCGGTGAAGTGGCGGGACCTGACCTTCGGTATTGTCGCCGTACACGCCGCCCGCCGCCCTGCGGAGGGGGGCCGCGCTGACCGGGCCGGCGACATGCCCACCGGTGGCCGGGCTTAAACTATCGGCAAAGAACTTGTGAAGGGCTTCACAAGTCAACGTCAGGAACGGACACGTGACCGAGCACGTTTCCCCCGCCGCTGCGGCGGCGCCCGCACGGCCTGCCGCCGATGAGGCGGATGTCATCGTTGTTGGCGCCGGCCCCTCCGGGTCGACGACCGCTTATTACCTCGCCAACGCGGGGCTCGACGTGCTGCTGCTGGAAAAGAGCCACTTCCCGCGGGAGAAGGTGTGCGGCGACGGCCTCACGCCCCGGGCGGTCAAGGCGCTGGTGGCCATGGGGGTGCCGATCAGTGCGGACGACGGCTGGCTGCCCAACAAGGGCCTGCGCGTCGTCGGCGCGGGGATGCGGCTCGAGCTGCCCTGGCCGGACTTGACCAGTTACCCCGGGTACGGCCTGGTCCGCACCCGGCTGGACTTCGATCAGCGGCTGGCCCAGCGCGCCACCCGCGCCGGGGCGAAGCTGATCGAGGGCGTCAACGTGACCGGCCCCGTCGTCGACGAGCGGACCGGCCAGATCACCGGGGTGACCGCCCGGCCTGCGGGCGGCAAGAGGGCCGACAGCAGCGACGCCGGGGCGGAGCGGGTCTACCGCGGCCGCCTGGTCATCGCCGCGGACGGGAACTCCTCCCGGCTGTCGGTCTCGATGGGCCTGCGCAAGCGGGACGACCGCCCGATCGGCGTGGCCGTCCGGGCCTACTACACCAGCCCCCGGCACGAAGACGACTACCTGGAGTCCTGGCTCGATCTGTGGGACGGCGACCGGCAGCTGCCCGGCTACGGCTGGATCTTCGGTATGGGCGACGGCACGAGCAACATCGGGCTGGGACTGCTGAACACGTCCGCGGCGTTCGGCAACACCGATTATCACGGGCTGCTGCACCGCTGGCTGGCCGGCATGCCGCCGGAATGGGGATTCACCGAGGACAACCGCGTCGGGCCGGTGCGCGGCGCCGCGCTCCCGATGGCCTTCAACCGGACGCCGCAATACTCCCGGGGCCTGGTCCTGGTGGGTGACGCGGCCGGCATGATCAACCCCTTCAACGGCGAGGGCATCGCCTACGCGATGGAATCCGGGGAGCTGGCGGCGCGGATCGTAACGCAGGCCCTGGCCGAGCCGACATGGCCCGGCGCCGAAAAGGTGCTGAATAGCTACCCCCGCGTACTCGCGGATGCCTACGGCGGCTACTACGCTCTCGGGCGGACGTTCGTGAAAGCGATCGGCCAGCCCGACCTGATGAGGTTCGCCACCCGGCACGCCATGTCACGCCCGGCGCTGATGCGCTTCGCGCTGAAGCTGCTCGGTAACCTGACGGATCCGCGCGGCGACGCGTCGGACCGCCTGATCAACGCCTTGACCAGGCTGGCGCCCACACGCTAGCCAACCCTGAAGAAGCGAATGTGGATACCGTGCCTAGGATCGAAATCCCGGCCGCACACGCCGCGGCGGGACGTGGCGCGCGCGATGATCGCCCCGCCTCACGTGCACGCGGCCCGCGTGATGACCGGTCGCGGCGCCACCGGAAATCGCAGAGAGGGAGCGGGGCCTCATGAGTGCATATGTGCCCATCCTCGTGCTGGGTGGCCTGGCGGCCGCGTTCGCGGTCTTCTCGGTCGTCATCGGCACCGTGACCGGCCCGAAGCGGTGGAACCGGGCCAAGCTGCAGGCGTACGAGAGCGGCATCGAGCCGACCCCGCAGCCTCCGGGCGGCGGCCGGTTCCCGATCAAGTACTACCTGACCGCGATGCTCTTCATCCTGTTCGACATCGAGATCGTCTTCCTCTACCCGTGGGCGGTCACGTTTCAGAAGCTCGGGGCCTTCGGCCTCGTCGAAATGGTTACGTTCGTCGTCACGGTGCTGATCGCGTACGCCTACGTCTGGCGGCGCGGCGGCCTGGATTGGGATTAGCAATGGGCCTTGAAGAACTGCTGCCGAGCGGGATCATGCTGACCTCGGTCGAGAAGGCCGCCGGGTGGGCGCGCCGGAGCTCGCTCTGGCCGGCCACATTCGGCCTCGCCTGCTGCGCGATCGAGCTGATGCAGACCGGCGGCCCGCGCCACGACCTGGCCCGGTTCGGCATGGAGCGGGTGTCCAACACACCGCGGCAGGCGGACCTGATGATCGTGGCGGGACGGCTCAGCCAGAAGATGGCCCCGGTGATGCGGCAGGTCTACGACCAGATGTCCAACCCCAAGTGGGTCATCTCGATGGGCGTCTGCGCGTCCAGCGGCGGGATGTTCAACAACTACGCGATCGTGCAGGGCTGCGACCATATCGTGCCCGTCGACATCTACCTGCCCGGCTGCCCGCCGCGGCCGGAGATGCTGCTGGACGCGATCGTCAAGCTGCACGACCGGATCCTGAACGAGAAGCTGGGCAAGAACCGGGAGCGGCAGATCGAGGAGCTGGAGCATGAGCGGCTGGCCCGGCTGCCGCTGCAGACGTCGGTGCTGCCCGTCCAGCCGCTGCTGGGCGGCCATCCGGTCAGCTCCGGAGTGCAGCCGGAGGCACACGAATGAGCGAGCACAGCGGCGCCGGGACGCCCGGCGACGGCACGGCCGAGGAGCAAGCGAACCTGCCCGCCCGGGCCGGGGATGAGCGCCTCGCCGAGCCCGTCGCCCGGCGCGGCATGTTCGGCACCAGTACCAGCGGTGATACGTCCGGCTACGGGCGGCTGCTGGTCCGGGTGCCGCCGGAACTGTCCACCCCGCGGCCCTACGGGTCGTACTTCGACGAGGTCACCGATGAGCTCGCGCGGGTGCTGGAGGCGGACGGCACCGGTTTCGGGGACGCGGTCGAGCGGGTCATCGCCGACCGGGGGGAGCTCACCTTCCACGTGCGGCGCGAGCGGCTGCCGGAGGTGGCCGCCAAGCTGCGCGACGAGCCCGGGCTGGCCTACGAGCTGTGTACCGGCGTCTCCGGGGTGCACTACCCGGCGGAGACCGGTCGTGAGCTGCGGGCCGTGTACCACCTGCTGTCGATCACCCACAACCGGCGGATCCGGCTGGAGGTCACCGCACCGGACGAGGACCCGCACATCCCGTCGCTGGTCGACGTGTACCCGGCGCTCGACTGGCACGAGCGGGAGACCTGGGACTTCTTCGGCATCATCTTCGACGGGCATCCGTCGCTCACCCGGATCGAGATGCCGGACGACTGGAAGGGCCACCCGCAGCGCAAGGACTACCCGCTCGGCGGCATCCCCGTCGAGTACCGCGGCACCAAGGTGCCGCCGCCCGATGAGCGGAGGTCGTACGCATGACCAGCCATTCCGCGCCGCCGCGGGCCGGCGGCCTCGATGACGGCACCGCCGAGGGCCGTGTCTACACCGTCTCCGGCCAGGACTGGGACCAGCTGGTCGCGGCCGCGGACCAGGCCGCTGACACGCCGGGCACCGGTCACATGGTCATCAACATGGGCCCCCAGCACCCGTCCACGCACGGCGTGCTTCGGCTCATCCTGACCCTGGACGGCGAGACCGTCACCGAGTGCCGCGTCGGTATCGGCTACCTGCACACCGGCATCGAGAAGAACATGGAGTACCGCACCTGGACGCAGGGCGTCACGTTCTGCACCCGGGCGGACTACCTGATGCCGATCTTCAACGAGACGTCGTACTGCCTGGCCGTGGAGCGGCTGCTCGGCATCGAGGACCGGATCCCGGACCGGGCGAACATCATCCGGGTGCTGATGATGGAGCTTAACCGGATCGGCTCGCACCTCGGCGGCCTCGGGCCGTTTGGCCTGGAGCTGGGCGCGAGCACGATCTACATGCAGGCCGTTCGGATGCGGGAGTACCAGCTCGACCTGATGGAGCTGATCACCGGCCTTCGGATGAACCACGCCTACATCCGGCCCGGCGGCGTGGCCCAGGACCTGCCGCCCGGCGCGCTGGAGAAGATCCGCGAGTTCCTGCGCCACGGGCCGACCTGGACCGGTCAGCTGCGTGCGCTGATGGACTCCAACCCGGTCTTCACCGGCCGGACCAAGGGCGTGGCCTACCTCGACCTGGAAGGCTGCACGGCCCTGGCCATCACCGGGCCGATTCTGCGCAGCGCCGGGCTGCCATGGGACCTGCGCAAGAGCCAGCCCTACTGCGGGTACGAGACGTACGAGTTCGACGTGCCCACCATGACCACCTGCGACACCTACGGCCGGTACCGGATCCGGATGGATGAGGTCGACCAGTCGCTGCGGATCATCGAGCAGTGCGTCGACCGGCTGGCCGGGACCCGGCCCGCCGATGACCCGGTGATGATCCAGGACGCGAAGATCGGCTGGCCCGCCCGGCTGTCGCTCGGCCCGGACGGGTTGGGACCGTCACCGGAGCACATCGCGCACATCATGGGCCAGTCCATGGAGGCACTGATCCACCACTTCAAGCTGGTCACCGAGGGCTTCCGGGTGCCCGCCGGCCAGGCGTACGTGCCGATCGAGTCGCCCAAGGGCGAGCTGGGCTGCCACGTGGTCAGCGACGGCGGGACCCGGCCCTACCGGGTCCACATGCGGGACCCGTCGTTCCACCACATGCAGGCGATGGCCGTGCTCTGCGAAGGCGCGCTGCTCGCCGACGTGATCCCGGCGATCGCCAGCATCGATCCCGTCCTCGGAGGGATAGACAGATGAGCCAGTCGTCCGGCCCCGGGGGGCTACGGCATTATCGCATCGACGCTGCCCTCCCGCTGCGACCCGGAGGAGCAGACCGGTAATGGCTTTCAGCGATGAGGCGCTGGCGCGCCTGGAACCCGACGTGGTGGCGATCATCAGCCGCTACCCGCGTCCGCGTTCGGCCCTTATGCCGCTGCTGCACCTGCTGCAGTCCGAAGCGGGCTTCGTCTCCGACGACGCGATCAACTTCTGCGCCGCCCGGCTCGGTCTCACCCAGACCGAAGTCACCGCGGTGGCGAGCTTCTACACCTTGTACAAGCGGGCCCCGGTCGGTGAGTACCACGTCGGCGTGTGCACGAACACGCTGTGCGCGATCATGGGCGGTGACCAGATCCTGGCCACGCTGGAGGAGCACCTCGGCGTGGTCCCCGACGAGCCGACCAGCGACGGCAAGGTCAGCGTAGAGCACGTGGAGTGCAACGCGGCCTGCGACTACGCCCCCGTCGTGATGGTCAACTGGGAGTTCTTCGACAACCAGACGCCGGAGTCCGCGATCGCGTTGGTGGACAACCTGCGGGCCGGCCGCCCCGTCATCCCGACCCGCGGGCCGGGCCGGCTGTGCACCTGGCGGCAGGCATCCCGCATCCTGGCCGGGTTCGGTGACGGCCAGGCCGCCGAGGGGCCCGCCGCCGGCCCCGCCAGCCTGGTAGGACTGAGGATCGCCAAAGAGCAGGGCTGGACGGCGCCGGAGCCCGATCGGCCCGGAGTCTCCACCGGGCCCGGCGCATCGGGCGGCCCGGACAAGCCGAACAGCACTGCCACCAAGGGAGCGTCGCGTTGACCGACACGCTGACACCGGTGCTCACCGCGCACTGGGACGAGCCGGACAGTTTCCTGCTCGCCGGGTACCGGCGGACGGGTGGCTATCAGGCCCTGGCCAAGGCGCTGGCCATGCCCCCGGACGACGTCATCGCCCAGGTCAAGGAATCCAGCCTGCGCGGCCGTGGCGGGGCCGGGTTCCCGACCGGCAGCAAGTGGGCTTTCATCCCGCAGGGCGACGGTAAGCCGCACTACCTGGTGGTCAACGCGGACGAGTCCGAGCCGGGCACCTGCAAGGACACCCCGCTGATGATGGCCAACCCGCACGCCTTGATCGAGGGCGCCATCATCGCTTCCTATGCGATCCGGTGCAGCCAGGCCTTCATCTACGTGCGGGGCGAGGTCCTGCACGTGGTCCGGCGGCTGCAGCTGGCGCTCGCCGAGGCCTACGAGGCCGGGTACGCCGGCCGGGACATCCTCAACTCCGGCTACGACCTCGAGATCGTGCTGCACTGCGGCGCCGGCGCCTACATCTGCGGCGAGGAGACGGCGCTGCTCGACTCGCTGGAGGGATACCGCGGCCTGCCCCGGCTCAAGCCGCCGTTCCCGGCCATCGCGGGCCTGTACGCCTGCCCGACCGTGGTCAACAACGTCGAGTCGATCGCCAGCGTGCCATCCATCCTGCTCAACGGCGGCGACTGGTTCGCGGACCTCGGCACCGAGAAATCCACGGGCTACGGCATCTTCTCGCTGTCCGGGCACGTCACCACGCCCGGCCAGTTCGAGGCGCCGCTCGGCACCACCCTGCGCGAGCTGCTCGATCTGGCCGGCGGAGTACGGGCCGGGCACCGGCTGAAGTTCTGGACCCCCGGCGGCTCTTCGGTGCCGCTGCTCACCGACGAGCACCTGGACGTGCCGCTGGACTTCGAGTCGGTGATGGCCGCCGGGTCTCAGCTGGGCACCCGGGCCCTGCAGATCTTCGACGACACCACCTGCGTGGTGCGGGCCGTGCTCCGCTGGACGGAGTTCTACCAGCACGAATCGTGCGGCAAGTGCACCCCGTGCCGTGAGGGCACGTACTGGATGGTGCGCGTCCTGGACCGGCTGCAGCACGGCCAGGGCACCGATGAGGACCTGGACAAGCTGCTGGATATCTGCGACAACATCCTGGGCCGCGCGTTCTGCGCCCTGGGGGACGGCGCGACCAGCCCGATCACCTCATCGATCCAGTACTTCCGGGACGAGTACATCGAGCACCAGAAGCGCGGCGGCTGCCCGTTCGACCCCGCCGCCTCGACCCTGTTCGATTCGAGCGGCCCAGCGCACGCCCTGGGCGGAGGCCGGTAGAGCAATGACCGTTCAGGCAACCAGCGGGCCCGGCTCACCCGCGCCCGTCGACACCGTGTCGGTCACCATCGACGGCTTCGAGATCGCCGTGCCGAAGGGGACCCTGGTGATCCGGGCCGCCGAGCTGCTCGGCATCCAGATCCCCCGGTTCTGCGATCATCCGCTGCTCGATCCGATCGGCGCCTGCCGCCAGTGCCTGGTCGACGTGGAAGGCCAGCGCAAGCCGATGGCCTCCTGCACCACGGTGTGCACCGGTGGCATGGTGGTCCGCACCCAGCTCAGCTCGCCGGTGGCGGAGAAGGCGCAGCGGGGCGTGATGGAGCTGCTGCTGGTCAACCACCCGCTGGACTGCCCGATGTGCGACAAGGGCGGCGAGTGCCCGCTGCAGAACCAGGCCATGACCGCCGGCCAGGGCGAGACCCGGTTCACCGAGCCCAAGCGGACGTTCCCCAAGCCGGTCGCGATCTCCTCCGAGGTGCTGCTGGACCGGGAACGCTGCATCTCGTGCACCCGGTGCACGCGGTTCTCCGAGGAGATCGCCGGCGACGCGTTCATCGAGTTCGTCGACCGCGGGCCCAGTCAGATGATCAGCACCGCCGAGGGTGACCCGTTCAACTCCTACTTCTCCGGCAATACCGTGCAGATCTGCCCGGTGGGCGCGCTCACGGGCGCGGCGTACCGGTTCCGGTCCCGCCCCTTCGACCTGGTTTCGACCAGCGGCGTCTGCGAGCACTGCGCGGCCGGCTGCCGGCAGCGCACCGACCACCGCCGCGGCCGGGTCATGCGGCGCCTGGCCGCCGACGACCCGCAGGTCAACGAGGAGTGGAATTGCGACAAGGGCCGGTGGGCGTTCACCTACGCCGCCGAGTCCGACCGGCTGACCACCCCGCTGGTGCGCAACTCCGACGGCGTGCTGGTCCCCGCGTCCTGGCCGCAGGCGATCCGGGCCGCGGCGCGCGGCCTGCAAGCCGCCTGTGTCACGGACACCCCGGCCGGCCTGCGGCCGCAGGGCCCGCACGGCGCCGCGGTGCTGACCGGTGGCCGGCTCACGCTGGAAGACGCCTACGCCTACGCCAAGTTCGCCCGGGTCGCGCTCGGCACCAATGACGTCGACATGCGGGCCCGCCCGCTCTCGGCCGAGGAGGCCGACTTCCTGGCCGCCGGGGTCGCCGGGCAAGGCATTCAGGTCAGCTACGACGACCTTGAGCACGCCCCGGCCGTGCTGCTGGCCGGGTTCGAGCCCGAGGACGAGTCGCCCATCGTCTTCCTGCGGCTGCGGAAGGCGGTCCGCAAGTACAACCTGCGGGTCTTCGCGATCGCGCCGTTCGCGACCCGCGGGCTCGCCAAGCTGTCCGGCGACCTGCTCGCCACCGTCCCGGGCGAGGAAGCGCGGGCCATCGGCCGCCTGGGCGGCGGCGACGCCGGCCCGGCCCGGCCGGCCGCGGCCCCGCTGGGCGCCGCCGCCGCGGCGGAAGCCGTGCGGTGGAAGTCGGCGGCCGGGGCCCTGGCCGCGCCCGGGGCCATCATCCTGGTCGGCGAGCGGCTGGCGGAGGTCCCGGGTGCGCTGTCGGCCGCGGCCGGGCTGGCCGAGACGACCGGCGCACGGCTCGCCTGGATCCCGCGCCGCGCGGGTGAGCGCGGCGCGATCGAGGCCGGAGCGATGCCTGGCCTGCTTCCGGTCGGCCGGCCGGTCACGGACACCGACGCCCGCATGGAGGTCGCGCGGGCCTGGGGCGTCGCGTCCCTGCCGTCGGAGCCCGGCCGTGACACCGCTGGCATCCTCGCCGCCGCGGCCGCCGGTGAGCTCGGCGCCCTCGTCGTCGCCGGGGTCGACCCCGCCGACCTGCCCGACCCGGCTGCCGCGCTGGCCGCGCTGGCGGTGACACCGTTCATCGTCAGCCTCGAGCTGCGGGTCAGCGCGGTCACGGACCGGGCGGATGTGGTCCTGCCGGTCGCGGCCGTGGTCGAGAAGCCGGGCACGTTCGTCAACTGGGAGGGCCGCGGCGGCACGTTCGGCCCGGCCCTGCCGGTACCCGGCATCCGGTCCGACCTGTACGTGCTGGGCGAGATCGCCGACGAGATGGACGTCCACCTCGGCCTGCCCGAAGCCGAGGCCGCGCGGGCCGAGATCGCCCGCATCGGCACCTGGCGCGGCGCCCGGCAGGCCGCCCCCACCGTCCCAGCCGAGCCGCAGGACGCGGCCGGGTCCGGGGAGGCCGCGCTGGCCACCTGGCACCTGCTGCTCGACGACGGGCGGATGCAGGACGGGGAGCCGTACCTGGCCGGCACGGCCCGGCCGGCCACGGCGCGGATGTCACCGGGGACCGCGGCCGAAGCCGGTGTAGCCGACGGCGATAAGGTCACCGTGGCCACCGAACGCGGCTCGTGCACACTTCCCGCTGAGGTGACCGACATGCCCGACCGGGTGGTGTGGCTGCCCACCAACTCCGTCGGCTGCGCCGTCCGCGCGCAGCTGGGGGCCGGCCACGGCACCCGGGTCACGCTGAGGAGCCCCGAATGAGCAACCTGGCTGCGGGCGCGGTGTCCGCGGCGGACCCCACGCTGGCGAGCTTCTACCCCTTGGTCTGGTGGATCATCGCCATCAAGGTGGTCGTTATCTTCCTGTTCCTGCTGCTGTTCCAGATCCTCATGATCTGGGCCGAGCGGCGGGTCATCGGCCGCATGCAGAAGCCGGCCGGGCCCCAACCGGTGGGGCCCGTTCGGGCTGCTTCAGCCGGTCGCCGACGCGCTCAAGCTGCCGCTGAAGGAAGACATCGTGCCGCGGCAGGTGGACAAGTTCCTGTTCGCCCTGGCCCCGATCCTGGCCGCGGTGCCCGCGTTCATCAGCTTCGCGATCATCCCGGTCGGCCCGATAGTGTCGATCTTCGGGGTGCGCACGCCGCTGCAGCTCACCGACTTCCCGGTCGCGGTCCTGCTGGTGCTGGCCATGAGCTCGATCGCGGTCTACGGCATCGTGCTCGCGGGCTGGTCGGCGGAGTCGCCGTACTCGCTGCTCGGCGGCCTGCGCTCGTCCGCCCAGGTGATCAGCTACGAGATCGCCATGGCCCTGGCCTTCGTGGCCGTGTTCCTCTACGCGGGCACGCTGTCCACCACCGGCATCGTCACCGCGCAGGAGCACGGCTGGTACGTGTGGGAGCTGCTCCCGTCGTTCCTGATCTACGTCATCTGCATGGTCGGGGAGACCAACCGGCTGCCGTTCGACCTGCCCGAGGGCGAGGGTGAGCTGGTCGGCGGGTACCACACCGAGTACTCCTCGATGCGGTTCGTGCTGATGTACCTGGCGGAGTACGTCAACATGCTGACCGTCTCCGCGCTCGCGACCACGCTGTTCCTCGGCGGCTGGCGGGCGCCCTGGCCACTGTCCCTGTGGTCGGGCGCCAACAGCGGCTGGTACCCGATCATCTGGTTCCTGATCAAGGTCGCGCTGTTCGAGTTCGGCTTCATCTGGCTGCGCGGGTCGCTGCCCCGGGTCCGCTACGACCAGCTCATGTCGCTCGGCTGGAAGGTGCTGATCCCGGTCGCCATCGTCTGGCTGCTGCTCATCGCCACCGTCCGCGCCTGGCGCTACGACACGCACAGCACGGCGGTCTACGTCGTCGGCGGCGTGGTGCTCGCCATCATCATCGTCATCGCCGTGTCGTGGGATATCGCCGCGGAACGGCGTGCCTCACGCGGGGCCGAGGCCGACTCGGCGACGCTGGAGGCCGAGTCCGAGCCGGGCGCTGGCCCGGCGCTGGCCCGTAGCGGCCGGGTGACCTACCGGGTCCCGCCGCTCGACCTGCCCCACTACCACGGCATCGGGGTCACCGACCCGGCTGGCGCGGCCGAGGCCGCCCCGGCGGGCACGTTGACCGGTGCGGCTGACGCCAACGGCACCAAGGAGGTCACCGGTGCTTGACTTCCTCAACCCCATCAAGGGGTTCGGGGTCACCTTCCACGAGATGTTCCGGAAGGTCGACACCGTGCAGTACCCCGAGGAAAGGCGGCCGACCGCGCCGCGTTTCCACGGGCACCATCAGCTCAACCGCTGGCCCGACGGGCTGGAGAAGTGCATCGGCTGTGAGCTGTGCGCCTGGGCCTGCCCGGCCGACGCGATCTACGTCGAGGGACGCGACAACACGGTCGACGGCCGCTATTCCCCCGGCGAGCGGTACGGGCACGTCTACCAGATCAACTACCTGCGCTGCATCCTGTGCGGCCTGTGCATCGAGGCGTGCCCGACCCGCGCGCTGACGATGACCAACGAGTACGAGCTGGCCGACGACAGCCGCGAGAACCTGATCTGGACCAAGGAGCAGTTGCTGGCGCCGCTGCAGGTCGGGATGGAAGCCCCGCCGCACCCGATGCGGCTCGGTGCTGACGAGAAGGACTACTACCTGCTCGGCGCGGCCGGTATCGCGGGCACCGGCGACCCGGTACCCGCATCCGAGGCGCCGCTGACCGCGCCCGCGGATCCGGGCGGGCAGGCGGCGGGCGAGGCCGCGGAGGTCGGCCGCGGCGAAACCCCGCTCGCCGCTCCGTCCAGCCCGCCCCCCGCCGATGCGGCCTTCAGGGAATCCCCCACGAGCGCGGCCCCCTCCGGTACGGCCGAAGAGACCAGAGCGGACGGTGCGGAACAGTGACCAATGTCCTGGCCAGCGCCGGCTCCACGGCCGCCGCCACCACCCAGTCGGTCATCTTCTGGCTGCTCGCCGTGGTCTCTGTCGGGTCCGCCTGCGGGATGGTGCTGGCCCGGCGCGCGGTGCACTGCGCGGTATACCTGGCCACGATCATGCTGTCCCTGGCCGTGTTCTACGCCATGCAAGGCGCACCGTTCCTGGCGTTCGTCCAGGTCATCGTCTACACCGGCGCGGTGCTCATGCTGTTCCTGTTCGTCATGATGCTGATCGGCGTGAGTTCGCGCGAGTCGCTGGTGGAGACGATCCGCGGTCAGCGGCTCGCGGCGGCCATCGCGGGGATCGCCCTGGTGGTGCTGCTCATCCTCGGCCTCGGCCACGCGGCCCTCGGGCCCGCTACCCAGTCGGTGGCGAACGGGGGAGTCGGCAACCTGACGGGGATCGCGACGCTGATCTTCACCACGTACGTGTTCCCCTTCGAGGCCACCAGCGCCCTGCTCATCACCGCGGCACTCGGGGCCATGGTGCTGGCGCACCGCGAGCGCACCAGCCCCAAGCCGACCCAGCGGGACCTGGCCAAGCGGCGGGTCGCCAGCGGGCGGCCCACTCCGCTGCCGTCCCCGGGCGTGTTCGCGCTGCACAACGCGGTCGACATGCCGGCCCTGCTGCCGGACGGCTCCCCGTCGGAGCTCTCGGTGAGTTCCCTGCTGGCCCGCCGCGAGATCGGCGATGACGGTACCCCGGCGCTGCCGCCGGTACCGCCCGAGCCGGAGCTGGCCTACCGGGAAGACCAGGACGGCGCCGAGCCGGGCGATGAGAAGCCGGACGGCCCGCCGGACGGCCTGCCGGACCGCGGCGAGCCGGTCGAGGCCTCGAGCCAGGGAGGGGCGGGCGCATGAGCCCTTCGGCCTATGTCACGCTGTCGGTCATCCTGTTCGCCATCGGCGGCGTCGGCGTCCTGGTACGGCGCAACGCCATCATCGTGTTCATGTGCATCGAGCTGATGCTGAACGCGGCCAACCTGGCGTTCGTGGCGTTCGCACGCATGCACGGCAACCTGGATGGCCAGGTCATCGCGTTCTTCGTGATGGTGGTCGCCGCGGCGGAGGTCGTGGTGGGCCTGGCGATCCTGATGTCGATGTTCCGGACCCGCAGGTCGACGTCGGTGGACGACGCCAGCCTGCTGAAGAACTAGAAGGGGTGGAGGGGTGAGCAGCTCGGCTGCTGGCGTGCACTCGATCGCCGCGACCATGACCACCGTGCCCGCCGTCGGCGCACTGCGCTTCGCGTGGCTGCTGCTGGCGTTCCCGGTTTTCGGCGCCCTGGTGCTGATCTTCGGCGGCCACCGTACCGACCGGTGGGGGCCCCTGCTCGGCGTCCTCTTGCCGATCGCGTCGCTGGTCTACGGGATCATCGCGTTCTTCGCGCTGCTCAGCTACCCGGCCGCCGCGCGCAGCCGTGATCTGCACATGTTCACCTGGATCCCGGTGGGGGACTTCCACGTGGACGCCGCGCTGCAGATCGACCCGCTGTCGATCACGTTCGTGCTGCTCATCACCGGCGTTGGCTCGCTCATCCACATTTACTCGATCGGCTACATGGCTCACGACCCCGGCCGGCGGCGGTTCTTCGGCTATATGAACCTGTTCCTGGCGTCAATGCTGCTGCTGGTGCTGGCCGACAACTACCTGGTCCTGTACGTCGGCTGGGAGGGCGTCGGCCTGGCGTCCTACCTGCTGATCGGGTTCTGGCAATTCAAGCCGTCCGCGGCGGTCGCGGCCAAGAAGGCGTTCATCGTCAACCGGATCGGTGACACCGGTCTCACGATCGCGATCTTCTTGATGTTCTCCGAGTTCGGTACGGTGAATTTCACCGGTGTGTTCCACGGCGCCCCCGCCGCGGGCAGCGGCGTGAACACGGCCCTCGGCCTGCTGCTCCTGCTCGCCGCCTGCGGCAAATCGGCGCAGGTGCCGCTCCAGTCGTGGCTGCTGGACGCGATGGAGGGCCCGACCCCGGTGTCGGCCCTGATCCACGCGGCCACCATGGTGACCGCGGGCGTCTACCTGCTGGTCCGGTCCAATCCGATCCTGGCCCTCAGCCCGACCGCCCGGCTGGCGATCACGGTCGTGGGCGCGGTCACGCTCCTGTTCGGTGCGATCATCGGCTGCGCCAAGGACGACATCAAGAAGTCCCTGGCCGGTTCGACGATGAGCCAGATCGGTTACATGATCCTCGCCGCCGGGCTCGGCAGCCCGATCGGGTACGCGTTCGCGATCGCGCACCTGGTCGCGCACGGCTTCTTCAAGGCCAACCTCTTCCTCGGCGCCGGCTCGGTCATGCACGGCATGAACGACGAGGTGAACATGCGCCGCTACGGGGCGCTGCGCAAGGTCATGCCGGTCACTTACGTCACCTTCCTCGCTGGCTACCTGGCCATCATCGGGATCCCGCCGTTCTCCGGCTTCTTCACCAAGGACGGCATCGTCGAGTCCTGCTTTGACAAGGGCGGCACGTCGGGTGACATCCTCGGCACGGTGGCGGTGATCGGCGCGGCGATCACCGGCTTCTACATGACGCGGATGGTGCTCATGACGTTCATGGGCAAGCCCCGGTGGGAGCAGGAGGTTCCTGCCGAGCGCCGTGAGACGCCAGAAGCCGGCACCGTGGGGTCCGCTCCGCATCCGCACGAGTCACCGGCCGTGATGATCTGGCCGATGATCGTGCTGGCCATCGGCTCCGTCGTGGTGGGCGGTTTCCTCGTGGTCAACAACCGGCTCGCGAACTTCCTCGCCCCGGTGATCGGGCCGGTGCCCCCCATTCACGCCCTCTTCAATGTCACGTCAGATATCACGCTGGTGGTCGTGCTGCTGGGTGTGCTGGCCGCGTGGACGATGTACGGGCGCGTCGAGGTGCCGGCGATCGCTCCGCCTGGCCGGCTGCTCACCAGGGCCGCACGCCAGGATCTCTACGGAGACGCGTTCAACGAGTCGGTCCTGATGCGGCCCGGCCAGTGGCTGACCCGCCTTTCGGTGTACTTCGACAGCCGGGGCATCGACGGCGCGGTCAACTCCTCCGCGGCCGCGGTGGGCGGGTCGTCCGGACGGCTGCGCCGGATACAGACCGGTTTCGTCCGCTCGTACGCCCTGTCCATGTTCTTCGGCGCCGTGCTCCTGGTCGCCGCCCTGCTCGCGGTGAGGCTGTAGACGAGATGAACAGTGTTCCCTGGCTGACCATCGCCGGCGCCATCCCGCTGGCCGGCGCGGTCCTTCTCGCCGTGATCCCCGGCCTGCCGGCCAACGGCGCCGAAGCGGATCGGGTCGCCCGCGACCTGCTGGCCAAACGGCTGGCGCTGGGCTTCTCCGTGCTCACGCTGATCTGGTTCATCGTGATGGCCGTCCAGTTCAAGCCGAGCGGCCCCGATTACCAGTTCACCCAGACCGTCTCGTGGATCCCGCAGTTCGGTGTGCACTACGCGGTCGGCGTCGATGGCATCGCGCTGGTGCTGATCGGCATGTCCGTGGTGCTGATGCCGGTGGTCATGCTGGCCTCGTGGCACGATGCCGACGCAGGGGCGGCCGGCCTGCCCCGCAAGGGCAGCGTCAAGAGCTACTTCGCGCTGATGCTGTTGCTGGAGACGATGATGATCGGCGTTTTCGCCGCCACCGACGTCTTCCTGTTCTACGTGTTCTTCGAGGCCATGCTCATCCCGATGTACTTCATGATCGGGAGCTACGGCGTGGGCAAGCGGCAGTACGCCGCGGTGAAGTTCCTGCTGTACAGCCTGGCCGGCGGCCTGCTCATGCTGGCCGCGGTCATCGCGCTGTACGTGTTCTCCTCGCGCAGCGCCGTGACGGGCCACCACGGCACGTTCCTGCTCAGCCAGCTGGTGCACGTCACGATCGACCCGGCCGCACAGAAGTGGCTGTTCCTCGGCTTTTTCATCGCGTTCGCGATCAAGGCCCCGCTGTTTCCGTTCCACACCTGGCTGCCGGACGCCGCGGCCTCGGCCCAGCCGGGCGGTGCGGTGCTGCTGGTCGGCGTGCTGGACAAGGTCGGCACGTTCGGCATGATCCGGTACTGCCTGGAGTTGTTCCCGTCCGCGTCCAGGTACTTCACCCCGCTGGTCCTGACGCTGGCGGTGATCGGCATCTTGTACGGCGCGATCGTCGCGATCGGCCAGCAGGATCTGAAACGGCTGCTCGCGTATACCTCGGTGTCCCACTTCGGCTTCATCGCCCTGGGCATCTTCGCGATGACCAGCCAGGGCCAGTCCGGGGCGACGCTCTACATGGTCAACCACGGGTTCTCCACCGGCGCGCTGTTCATCCTGGCGGGCTTCATGATCAGCCGCCGCGGCTCGACCCGGATCGCGGACTACGGCGGGATGCAGAAGGTCGCTCCCATGCTCGCCGGGCTGTTCCTGATCTCCGGCCTGGCCGGGCTGTCGCTGCCGGGGCTGTCCACATTCGTCAGCGAGTTCCTGGTGCTGGTCGGGACGTTCAGCCGCTACAAGCTGGCCGCGATCCTGGCCACGCTCGGCATCATCCTGGCCGCGATCTACATCCTGTGGATGTACCAGCGCACGATGAACGGGCCGACCGCGCCCGAGGTCGAGGGCCTGCCGGACCTGAAGTCCCGGGAGCTGTGGGCGGTGGTGCCGCTGGTAGCGCTGATCATCGCCATGGGCATCTACCCCAAGCCGGTGCTCGACGTCATCAACCCGGCCGTGCACCAGACGATGGTCCAGGTGCACATGACTGATCCCACGCCGGCGCATCCGGCGACGGCGCAGAAGGGAACCGCACCGTGACTGGCCTCCTGAGCTCCGCGGGCGTGGCGGGCCACATCGGGCGCCCCGGGACGCTCGCGGCATCGACGATCGCCGCTCCGCACATCGAGTACAGCCAGCTCGCGCCGATGCTGATCGTGTTCGGTGCGGCGCTCGCGGCCGTCCTGGTCGAGGCGTTCGCGCCGCGGGCGGCCCGCCGCGCCCTGCATCTCGTGCTGGCCCTGGGCAGCCTGGGCGCGGCCTTCATCCTCACCATTCTCATCGCCGCGTCCAGCACCATCTTCGCGAGCGGCGGCGCGGGGCACGTGGCGGCCATGGGCGCGGTGGCCGTCGACCGGCCCACCCTGTTCATCCAGGGCACGATCCTGGTTCTCGCTTTCGTCAGCGTCCTGATCATCGCCGACGACGCACATGGCCTCAGCCCCTTCGTGGCGCAGGCGGCGGCCGTCCCCGGCAGCGCCGAGGAACGCGAAGGCCAGCTGAAGGGGGTCACGCACACCGAGATCTACCCGCTGACCCTGTTCGCGGTCGGCGGCATGCTGCTGTTCCCCGCGGCCAACGACCTGCTCACGCTGTTCGTGGCGCTCGAGGTGCTGTCGCTGCCGCTCTACCTGCTGTGCGGGCTGGCCCGCCGCCGCCGGCTGCTGTCCCAGGAAGCGGCGGTGAAGTACTTCCTGCTCGGGGCCTTCTCCTCGGCGTTCCTGCTGTTCGGCATCGCCCTGCTGTACGGGTTCACGGGCTCGGTGGCACTGCCCGCCATCGCCTCGGCGATCTCTACCAACACCTCCAACGAGACGCTGCTGCTGGCCGGGATGGCGCTGCTCGGCCTCGGCCTGCTGTTCAAGATTGGGGCCGTGCCGTTCCAGAGCTGGAAGCCGGATGTGTACCAGGGTGCGCCCACCCCGATCACCGCGCTGATGGCGTCGTGCGTGGTAGTGTCCGCGTTCGGCGCGCTGATGCACATCTTCTACGTCGCGTTTGGCAGGGTGATCTGGGACTGGCGGCCGGTGATGTGGGGGGTCGCGATCCTCACCATGGTCGTCGGCGCCGTCATCGCCATCACCCAGACCGACGTGAAGCGCCTCCTCGCGTACTCCTCGATCACGCACGCCGGCTTCATCCTCACCGGGGTCATCGCCACGAGCGCACTCGGCATCTCCAGCACCCTGTTCTACCTCGTGGCCTACGGCTTCAGCACGATCGGCGCGTTCGCGCTGATCACCCTGGTCCGGGACCCCGGCGGCGAGGCACTGCACCTGTCCCGCTGGGCCGGGCTGGGCAGGCGGTCGCCGCTGGTGGCCGTTACGTTCGCGTTCTTCCTGCTGGCCTTCGCCGGTATCCCGCTGACCAGCGGCTTCACCGCGAAGTTTGCCGTTTTCCAGGCGGCCGAAGCGGGCGGCGCGACGCCCCTGGTGATCGTCGGCGTGCTCAGCAGTGCGATCGCGGCCTTCTTTTACGTCCGGATCATCGTGCTCATGTTCTTCAGCGACCCCGTTCCCGACGGGCCGGCCGTGGTGGTGCCCAGCGCACTCACCGGCACCGCGGTGGCGGTCGGGGCCGCCGTCACGCTGTTCCTGGGTATCGTTCCGGAACCGGTCCTTAGCCTCGCGAACAATGCCGCGACTCACCTGTTCGTCCGCTGACACGGCACGGCGCCGCCCGGGCCGCCCCGCGTGTGTCGAAGACGGCCATAGCGGGCATACTCGGGTATCCCAGGATTTGGAGCCTGCGTGACCAGTGCGTTGCCTGTGGATTTTCCCGACACCGCCGTCGAGGCGGATGTGGCCGACGGCCTGGCCGCCGTGGAGTCCATCATCCGCGAGACCGCGCACGCCGAGGAGTCGCTGCTCACCGAGGCCTCCCTGCACCTGATCGACGCGGGCGGCAAGCGCTTCCGGGCGATGCTCGTGCTGCTCGCCGGGCAGTTCGGCGACCCGCGGGACCCCCGGCTTGCACCGGCCGCGGCCGCCATCGAGCTGACCCACCTGGCGACCCTGTTCCACGATGACGTGATGGACGAGGCGGTGATCCGCCGCGGCCATCCGTCGGCCAACTCGCGCTGGGACAACACCGTCGCCATCCTGACCGGCGACTTCCTGTTCGCCCGGGCCTCGCGCATCCTGGCTGATCTGGGTGCCGAAGCGATCCGGATTCAGACCGAGACCTTCGCCCGCCTGGTCAGCGGCCAGGTCGCCGAGACGATCGGCCCGCGTCCCGGTGAGGATCCGCTCGACCACTACTGGCGGGTGGCGACCCAGAAGACCGGCTCGCTGATCGCCACGTCCGGGCGGTTCGGGGCCATGTTCTCCGGCGCGCTGGATCAGCTGGCCGACGAGGTTGAGCTGGCCTGCGCCGCCCTCGGAGTCGCGTTCCAGGTCTCCGACGACATCCTGGACATCAGCAGCGAGACTGGCCAGTCCGGGAAGACGCCGGGCACCGACCTGCGCGAGGGCGTGCAGTCGCTGCCGGTGCTGCACGCGCGGCGCTCCGCCGAGCCGGGCGGTGAGCGGCTGCGGGAACTGCTGGCCCGCGGCCCGCTGACCGATGACGCCGCGTACGCCGAAGCACTTGCGTTGCTGCGTGCCCATCCGGCCATGAAAGAGGCCCGCGCCGACCTGGGCCGCTGGACGGACCGCGCCCGGGGGCACGTCCTGGCGCTACCGGCCGGCCCGGCCCGGGCGGCCTTCGAGAAGCTCTGTGACTTCATGGTCGAGCGCACCGGCTGACCAGCCCTGACCGGTGATCTGCCGCCGTCTCGAAAGGAAGCTTTCGTCCCCCTGCAACGTTGTAATCATTGCAACGCAAGGAGGATTTCATGAGCTTGTTTGGAATGCGCGCGGCCCAGATGGTGGAGCCCGGCCGGGCGCTACGGGGACGCAGTGAGACCATGCCCGTGCCGGAGCGGCACACCGTCCTCGGTACGCCCCTGGCGCCCCCCTCTCCGCAGGGGACCGAGATCGCCGAGTTCGCCCTTGGCTGTTTCTGGGGCGAGGAGAAGGCCTTCTGGCAGGTCGCCGGCGTCGTGTCGACCTCCGTCGGGTACGAGGGCGGTTACACGCCGAACCCCACGTACGAGGAGGTCTGCTCGGGCCGTACCGGTCACGCTGAGACCGTCCGGATCGTCTATGACCCCACCAAGGTCTCCTACGCCGCTCTGCTCAAGGTGTTCTGGGAGTCCCACAACCCGACGCAGGGCATGCGCCAGGGGAACGACGTCGGCACCCAGTACCGTTCGGCGATCTTCTTCCACACGCCGGAGCAGCAGGCCGCTGCGGAGGAGTCCCGCGCCGTGTACGAGAAGAAGCTGGCCGAGGCCGGCTACGGCCCCGTGACCACGGAGATCGTCCCGGCCGGCGAGTTCTACTTCGCCGAGGGCTACCACCAGCAGTACCTGGACAAGAACCCGTTCGGGTACTGCCCGGACCACGGCACGGGCATTTCCTGCCCGGTCGGCGTGGTTCGCGCCGACGGCTGAGCACGGCTGCGGCGGCCCTGCCCGGCCCTGCTGGCCGTGCGGGACCGCCGCGAGTTGTCTTATGGGACGATGACGCGCTGAATTCGGGCTGGTCCGGACGGTGACCAGCTAGCCCGATCCGCTTACCGGCGCACAAAGCTGGTCTTCGGGGCGGCGATATCTCCGGCTCTGACGGCAGCGGCAGCGCCTTGCGGTGCTGCTGCCGCCGCCGGAGCGGTTGCCACCGAGCGATGACCTGCTTCACCAGCACGCTCACGTCGCCTGCCGCTCCGGGGAGGAGGGCGGGCGCTGTGCGGGTGTTCCTGGTTAGCGGATCGTCCAGGTGTCGCCGCTGGCGAGCAGGCTGGCCAGATCGCCCTCGCCCTGCTTGGTCTGCGTCTCGCGGATCTGCTGGGCCATGAGCGCGTCGTAGCTGGGCCGCTCCACCTGGCGGAACACCCCGATCGGAGTGTGCGGCACGGCGGCCACGTCGAGCCGGGACAGCGCGAACGCGTACGACGGGTCATCCCGGCGGCGTCGTGGACGAGCAGCGAATTGGGATCCACGTCCGCCACGTTCACGGCCTCCAGCCCTCCGTACCGGCCGGCCCGCAGCCCCTGCCGCCCGTCGGCGCCGAACCGGATCGGCTCACCGTCGGCCAGCCGGATCAGCTGATCGTCCCGCGACGAGGCGTCCTTCAGCGGCGCGAAGGCGTCGTCATTGAAGATCGGGCAGTTCTGGTAGATCTCGATGAACGCCGCCCCCTGGTGATCGGCGGCAGCCCGCAGCACGCTGGTCAGGTGCTTGCGGTCCGAGTCGATGCTACGGGCCACGAAGGTGGCGTCGGCGCCCAGGGCCAGCGACACCGGGTTGAACGGGTTGTCCAGCGAGCCGAATGGGGTCGATTTGGTGATCTTCCCCCGCTCGGAGGTGGGCGAGTACTGGCCCTTGGTCAGCCCGTAGATCCGGTTGTTGAACAGCAGGATCTTGATGTTGACGTTGCGGCGCAGCGCGTGGATCAGGTGGTTGCCGCCAATTGACAGCGCGTCGCCGTCGCCGGTGATGACCCATACGGACAGGTCGGGCCGGGACGAGGCCAGCCCGGTGGCGATCGCCGGGGCCCGGCCGTGGATGGAGTGCATCCCGTACGTGTCCATGTAGTACGGCAGCCGGGACGAGCAGCCGATGCCGGACACCACGGCCACGTTTTCGCGCGGCACCTCCAGTTCGGGCAGGAACGCCTGGAACGCGGCCAGAATCGCGTAGTCACCGCAGCCCGGGCACCAGCGCACCTCCTGGTCGGACTTGAAGTCCTTGGTGGCCAGCTTTTCCGGCGCCTCCGGCACCAGCGTGAGCGACGCAGGCCGGCGAGCTTCTGCCGCCGTGCCGTTCGGCCGTTCCTTCCCGGTAGCCGGCCCATGGCCGTTCGCCGCACCGTTCAGCGGTCCCGAGCCGTTCCGGCGCGTGGGTCCCGCTTCGAACATTGTCGATCACATCCTTGATCACGCTGGCCAGTTCGGCGGCGCCGAACGGCAGGCCCCGGACCCGGTTGTAGGAGATCACGTCGACCAGGTAGCGGCCGCGCAGCAGCAGCGCGAGCTGGCCCAGGTTGATCTCCGGCACCAGGACCTTCTCGTAGCGGCGCAGCACGTCGCCAAGGTTGCCAGGGAACGGGTTGAGGTGGCGCAGATGCGCCTGGGCGATGGGCTGGCCGGCCCGCCGGACGCGGCGGACCGCGGCACCGATCGAGCCGTAGGTGGACCCCCAGCCGAGGACGAGAACGCGTGCCTCGTCGCCCGGGTCGTCGACCTCCAGCGGCGGGATATCGGCGGCGATCCCGTCGACCTTGGCCTGGCGCAGCCGGACCATCCGGTCGTGGTTGTCCGGATCGTAAGAGATCGTACCGGTTCCATCGGCCTTCTCGATCCCGCCGATCCGGTGCTCCAGGCCCGGGGTCCCCGGTACGGCCCAGGGACGGGCCAGCGTCTGCGGGTCCCGCTGGAACGGCCGGAAGTCGATGGTCCCGTCCTCGCCGCGCCAATCACCGGGGCGGGCGAAGGAGAAGTCCTGCTTCAGATCGGGGAGGCTGGCCACGTCCGGGATGAGCCAGGGCTCGGACCCGTTGGCCAGGTAGCCGTCGGACAGCAGGATGACTGGGGTGCGGTACTTGATCGCCAGCCGGGTGGCCTCGATCGCGACCGCGAAGCAGTCTGCCGGGCTGCACGGGGCCACCACCGGCAGCGGTGACTCGCCGTTCCGGCCGAACAGCGCCTGCAGCAAGTCACCCTGCTCGGTCTTGGTCGGCATCCCCGTCGACGGGCCCGCCCGCTGGATGTCGCACACGATGAGCGGCAGCTCCAGCGAGACGCCCAGGCCGATCGTCTCCGCTTTGAGCAGGATGCCCGGCCCGGACGTGGTGGTGACGCCCAGCGACCCGCCAAACGACGCACCGAGGGCGGCGCCGACACCGGCGATCTCGTCCTCGGCCTGGAACGTGCGGACGCCGAACCGCTTCTGCTTGGCCAGCTCGTGCAGGATGTCGGAGGCCGGCGTGATCGGGTACGACCCGAGGAAGAGCGGCAGGCCGGACAGCTGCGACCCGGCGATCAGCCCGTAGGCGAGCGCGCCGTTGCCGGTGATGTTCCGGTAGGTGCCCTTGTCCAGGGAGGCCGGCTTGACCTCGTACTTGACCGAGAAGGCCTCGGTGGTCTCGCCGAAGTTCCAGCCCGCGTGGAAGGCCGCGATGTTGGCCTTCATGATCTCGGGCTTGGTGGCGAACCTCGACCGCAGAAACTCGAGCGTGCCCTCCTGCGGCCGGTCGTACAGCCAGGACAGCAGCCCGAGCGCGAACATGTTCTTGGCCCGCTCGGCGTCCTTGCGGGTGACGTCGAAGTCGTCCAGCGCCCTGACCGTCATCGACGTGATCGGCATGGCGTGCAGGTTGTACTCGCTCAGCGAGCCGTCCTCGATCGGGTTCGCGTCGTACCCCACCTTGCTCAGGTTCCGCTTGGTGAACTCGTCCGTGTTGACGATCAGGTCAGCGCCGCGCGGCAGGTCCCGCAGGTTGGCTTTGAGCGCAGCTGGGTTCATGGCCACCAGCACGTTCGGCGCGTCACCCGGGGTCAGGATGTCGTGGTCGGCGAAATGAACCTGAAAGCTCGATACCCCCGGCAGCGTCCCGGCGGGGGCGCGGATCTCGGCCGGGAAGTTCGGCAGGGTGGACAGGTCGTTGCCGAAAACGGCCGTCTCCTGACTGAACCTGTCACCCGTAAGCTGCATGCCGTCGCCGGAGTCCCCTGCGAAACGGATGATGACACCATCGAGCTGCTGGACCTGTTTGGTCACAGTGAGGGACCTCCTCCGCACGCCGCGGCCGGGCGCCGTTTGGCGCCATCCCACAGCCGAGGGCGTGAGTTCGGACGGGAACTAATTTTACGCTGCAAGGCGGACCACTGGGGCAGCCTAGCTGCGACGTTAGGTCTACCTAAGCGATCCCCGACGAGGATACGCATTAGCTGCGGGCCTTTGTCATCTCGCTGTGACGGCTATGTCACCTGCCGGAGGTATTACGCCCTGGGGCGACGCCTGGCTATAGCGGCGTGGCCTGCGGAATCTCAGCTGCCACGCGGCGAAGCAGGCGGGAACGCGGCGCCGGGGCTGAATCGTTGAATAGGCACGATCGGCGCTCCGGCCGCCGATCGCCTGTCTCACCATCTGGACTGTGCTGTGCGAATCGTCAGCTCCGGCATGGGCCGGGAGGGGACCTGCGGTGAACCGTAACTGGCTGCGGGCGGTGGCGGTGGCCGCGGTCTGCGTCGGTGCCGCCGTGTTCCTGGCGGCCGCCCTGGGTGGCCTCCCGGGCATCGTGCTGGCGCTGGCGGGCATCGCTGCGGTGGTGATGGCGGCGATTTTCCTGGCCGAACGGGTCGCTCTGCGAGCTGTCCGCGCCCGGGCGGTCAGCGAGGTCGAGTATCCGGAGCTCTACCGCGTGGTTCGGGAGATCTGCAAGGCCGCTCTGCTGCCGGTGCCCCGGGTGTACGTGTCTCCGGCGCCGCAGCCGAATTCATTCGCGATCGGCCGGAGCCGCCGCTCCGCGTCGCTGTGCTGCACGGAGGGCCTGCTGCGGCTGGTGACCGTCGATGAGCTGCGCGGCGTGCTGGGGCACGAGCTGGCGCACGTGCGCGAGCGGGACACGATGGTGACGTCATTCTCGGCTGGCCTGACCGCGGTCACCACGTCGGCGGTCAGCACGGCCTGGTTCACCTTTTCGGGACCGCCGCACTTCGTGCTGGCCGGCGGGGTGCGCGGCCCGGATGGCGGCCGCCGGGTGCTGGCCGGGCTCACCATGCTGGTGCTCGGGCCGGTGGCGGCGCTACTGCTGCAGCTGTCGGTAAGCCGGTCCCGGGAGTTCTCGGCCGACGCGCTGGGGGCCCAGCTGGCCGGGGACCCGCTGGCGCTGGCCCGGGCGCTGCGCAAGATAGAGGCGCGGACGGTGGAGCTGCCGCTGTTCCCGACCGGGCCGCTGGCGTCGGCGAGCCACCTCATGATCGTCAACCCGTTCAGCTGCGCGGGATTCACCCGGCTGTTCACCACGCACCCGCCGACCGGGGAGCGGGTCTACCGGCTGGAGGGCCTGGCGGGTCACCCGCGCTGACCGGATTCCGTCCGGCTGGCCGGGCCGAGTGCGCCAGCTGGCCGGCGCCACCGGCCCGGGGGCGCTCAGCGGTAACCGGCCCGGGGCGCTCAGCGGTAATTGGTGAACTGGACGGCGAAGTCGAAGTCCTTGCCCTTGAGCAGCGCGATGACCGACTGCAGGTCGTCCTTCTTCTTGGACGAGACCCGGAGCTCGTCCCCCTGGACCTGCGCCTTGATGCCTTTCGGCCCGTTATCCCGAATGATCTTCGCGATTTTCTTGGCGTCGTCCTGTGTGATGCCCTCTTTGAGCGCGATGGACAGCCGGTACTCCTTGCCGGACAGCTTCGGGTCGCTGGCGTCCAGCACCTTGAGCGAGACCCCCCGTTTGACCAGCTTGTCTTTGAACACGTCCAGGACAGCCTTGGCCCGCTCCTCGCTGTTGGCGCGGATCTCCACCCCGTGGTCGCCAGACCAGGCGATTGACGCGCCGACGTTGCGGAAGTCGAACCGGGTGCTGATCTCCTTGGCCGCCTGGTTCAGTGCGTTGTCGACCTCCTGCCGGTCGAGCTTGGACACGATGTCGAACGAGGAATCTGCAGGCATCTGGCTACTCCCGGGCCACGAGGTTCTGAAGGCAGGGTCCAGGCTAGACGGCATCCTGGCTGGTGGTCACGCCGAGACGCCCGGTGGCCGCCCATGGCATCGCGGTCTGGGTTCGCGTCCCGGCCATTGTCCGCTATTCTTCTCTGTGCCGCCGGGCAAACGGCGGCATCCAGGCAGGTTGCCCGAGCGGCCAAAGGGAGCGGTCTGTAAAACC
>CAVZKY010000068.1:0-225049 GCA_963775825.1 uncultured Actinomycetes bacterium | reverse complement strand
AAGGCGGCGCCGCCGGGTGGTGCGTTGCTGGTCGCGCGCGGAGGCGGTCAGAAACGCTTGTTCGCGGGGGTTGAGGTCCTGGTCGTGCTGGGCGGCCCAGTTGCGGGCGTCCGCCAGGCGGGTGCCAGCGAACAGGTGGCTGGGCTCGCGGTCCTGGACCTCCCAGGCGTGGGCGGCGTCGGTAAGGTCGCGGTGGATCCGCAGGCTCGCCCGGTTATCGGTGACCCATTGGCGCAGCCGTGGCCAGGCCGATAGCAGCGCCTCGTGGCTGATCTCGACGGTGTCCGTGCTGCCGGTGTCGGTGTCGAGGCGGTGTCGGTCCCTGTCAGCGGTCAGCAGGCGGGCCTGGACCAGGTTGGTGAGCACTGTCTGGGTGGTTAGGGCCTGTGGGGTGTCCGCCTGCCCGGCTGGCCGGTTGTCCCGGTCAGCTCGGTCATGGTGACCCGCCGGCGGGTATCCATGGTGCCTTCGCCGAGGCTGACCAGGCGCAGCAGCAGCCGCTGGGCGGCCTTTTTGTCGGCGGCGCTGAACTTTTGGTACACGGCCTCGGCGGCGTGGGCCACCGCCCCGTCGATGCCGCCGGTGGCCCGGTAGGCGGCGATGGTCAGTCGCCGGCCCTCCCGGTGCGCCCAGGTCTGCGCGAGTGCGTAGGCCAGCAGCGGCAGTCGGCCCGCCTCGTAGCTGCCGCCAGCCGGTGGCGCCGGCCCGCTGCCCGCCTCCTGGAGGGCCAGGGCGCCCCGGTCCCGGGCGGAGGCCGGCGGGCCGAAGGGACGGGGGCGCAGCCCGAGGTCAGCCATCAGCAACTCGGCCAGCCCGGCCTCGACGACGAGCCCGGCCGAGGCTGCGGGTTTTTCGATGGCCGCGCGCAGCCCGGCCTGGTCCAGTGGGCCGACCAGCACCTGATAGTCCTGCAGGTACGGCCCCAGCTCGGGGTAGCCGGCGGTGCGGGCGTAGAAGTCGGCTCGTATCCCGAGCACCACCATCGCCGGCGCATCCCGCGAACTGAGCATCCCCCTGGACGTGCCGCCGCCATCAGGCGGGGGTGCCGCCAACGCGGCGGCACCCGCGGCGGCGCACAGCGCCGCGATAAAGGCCCGGCGCTCCTGCTCGTCCGGGCACTGGGTGAACACCTCTTCGAACTGGTCGACGATCAGCACCAGCCGGGGCGAAGCGTCTACCGGTTCCCGGTTCCCGGTTCGCGCCGGCGGCCGCGCGTGGCGCCGTCCGCCAGGTGGCCGGTGTCCTCCACGTTGATGACGGCCGGGGCGGCCCCGGGGCCGGGCCCGCAGGACGCGTTGGTGCCGGGCGTGGGCCAGCAGCGCCTGGCCGGGCACGAGACCGCGGACGTGGCGGTTACGGAAGGTGAGCACCCCGCGAAGGCAGCAGCCAGATCCTCGCGCGGACCGCCGTGGCGCGAAGCAGGGAACCTGTTCGGGGGATTGGTTTAGATGCGGGGGTTCATTCGTTTCTGGCGACTTCGGGTCCGGTGATGCGTGCCAGCAGCGGGAAGGTGGCCGCGATGATGCCGAGCGACACGATGATCCCGCCCGCGGTGAGGAGGTAGTAGGCGGCGCCGGGCGCCACCATCGGGTGCTGTTGCGCTTCGGAGGCGAACATGGCGGCGCCGGCGAATCCGGTGCCGATCGCGACGGCGGCGACGGCGAGCAGCGGGACGGCGCCTTCGAGTGCGACGACGTGGCGCAGCGTGGCGAGCCGGGCGCCGGTGAGCCGCAGCATGCTGAATGGCCGCTTGCGGTCGGCGAGCCCGGCCGCGATGCCCGCGGCGAGCGTGCAGCCGGCGATCGGCAGGCTGACCAGGATCACCGTGTTCGCGAGCTGCTGGTAGTCGCTGTTGGCGGAATTGTCCTGCCGGATGATGTCGCTGAGGGTGGACGGCGTGCTGACGGCGGGGTAGGCGCGTGCGTTCTCGAGCACCGTCCTGGCCTGTTCGACCGCTGGCGTGGTGCCGTTCGTCGCCACGTTGATGGCGTCCACGCCGAGGGTGTCCAGCCGCGCGGCCGGGACGTTCGCGGCCGGCCAGGTGATCGTGGTGGCGTCCACGCCGAACAGGGGGCCGTTGAACCCGTCTGAAGGGAACGCCGCCGCTGTCGCCCCGGCCGGGCAGCGGCCCAGGGCGGGAACGGCCGCGAGCTGCGCGCACGAGACCACGCCGGCCGGTACCGGACCGGTGACGCCTGCAGATCGTCGAGGTTGTGAAATGTCCCGGGGATGGTCAGCCCCGGGTCCGCGCGGACCACGAGCACCCCCTGGACGCCGGGAATCCCGCTCAGCCGTGCCGTCAGCGGCGCGGCGGGCGCGGCCGGCCCCGGGCGCGCCGTGCCGGGGCTGATTCCGGGGCCGCTGTTGCCGGCCACCTGGCTCGATGCCGATACCTGGCTGGTCAGCACGTTCGCTTCTGCGGCGCTGCCCCACCGGGTGAGGTTCTTGGCGTTCTGCGTGGTGATCGCCACCACGGCCACGGTGGTGATGAACAGGGCGAGCACGAGCCCGCTGACGGCGCGGAAGGCGGCCCTGGGGTCGTCGGCGAGGCGGCGGGCGGCGAGCAGCGTGCCGGGGCGGCTGGTCCACCGGGCCATGACCCTGGCCGCGGCCATGGTGAGCCACGGGCCCGCGATGAACAGGCCGACGATGATGAGCGCGAAGCTGGACACGAACGCCTGGACCTGCCCGGGGATGGAGGCCGGGTGGCCGTGGACGGTCCAGAAGCCGAGCTCGGCCAGGCCGGCCAGCAGCGGCACCACCCGCCAGGCCCGCGGCGGTTTCGGCGTGGCCCGCCGGGCGACGCCGAGCGGGGAGATGTGCACCCGGCGCAGCGCCAGCCGGGCCGCCACGGCGGCGAAGACGGGCACGCCGATCGCGACCGCGAGGATGTCTGGCAGGCTGAGCGACAGTTCGGCGGGGAAGAACGGCTGGCCGATGAACGGGATGCCCGCGACCGGGATGCGCAGCACGAAGAAGATCCCGAACCCGGCGGCCACCCCCAGGATCCCGGCCACGGTCGATTCGGTGGCGGCGAGCAGGGAGACCTGCCTGCGGGTCGCGCCGGCCAGGCGCATCGCCGCGAACCGTTCCTCGCGGCGGGCGGCCGACAGCCGGGTCGCGGTGGCGATGAAGATCAGCACCGGGGCCAGGATGGCCAGCGCGACGACGGACAGGATGAGGTCGATGGCGCTCGCCCCGCCTCCCGGGTCGCGCGGGGCGTAGGTCAGGCCCTGGGGGTTGACCTCGGTCGGGGGGAGGGGCCAGCCCAGCTCCGTTGTGGAGATCGACGTCACCTGCACGCTGTCCGGGGTGTGCGCCAGCTGCGCCGGGGTGCGCCCGACGATGATGACCAGCGAGTTCGGCGACGGCAGCGCGGCGTCGCCGATCGTGCCCGGCCAGGTGGCCGGGGTAGCGGCCGGCCAGCTGGTTCGCCGGGGTGGCGCGCAGCAGCGCGGCGAGCGCGGGCGAGGCGTAGTACTGGCCGGGTCCCGGGTCCCGGGGGATGCCCGGCGGCACCGGTGACGAGGCGCCGGTGGCGGCCACGTCGAAGCGGCTGATCGTCTGGCCGTCGAAGATGTCGCCGCCGGGGTGCCACCACAGCGGGGCGGTGCCCGCTGCCGCCGGGCCGGGGGCCACCCACGCGCTGCCGGTCCAGAACCAGGCGTGGCGGTTGTTCCAGGTGGTGACCGCGTTGGTCGCGGCCACGGCGGTCAGCAGCAGGCCGACGCCGAGGCCGACCGCGACGGCCAGGACGACCAGCCGGGTGATCGCCTCGCGGCCGCCGTTGACCACCAGCCGCAGGCCGAGGGGGATCATGGCTGGGCCCCGGTGAGCGTGCCGACCGTGCCGTCGCGGACGATGACCTCGCGGTCGGCGTAGGCGGCGACCCGGGCGTCGTGGGTGACCAGGACGACGGTGGTGCCGTGCTCGCGGGCGGCGGCGGTGAGCAGGTCCATCACCAGCTCGCCGGACACCGAGTCCAGCGACCCGGTCGGCTCGTCGGCGAACAGCACCTCCGGCCCGGCGACCAGGCCGCGGGCCAGCGCGACGCGCTGGGCCTGCCCGCCGGACAGCTCCCCGGACCTGCGGCCCTCGAGCCCGTCCAGGCCGAGCGCGGCGAACCATTTCCTGGCCGCCGTCATCGCCGGGCCGCGGCGGGTGCCGGACAGCAGCAGCGGCAGCGCGACGTTCTCTTCCGCGGTCAGCTCGGGGACCAGCTGGCCGGACTGGAACACGAACCCGAACCGGTCCCGGCGCAGCGCGCTGCGCCGCTCGTCGCTCAGGGTGTCCAGCCGCTGCCCGCCGAACCAGACCTCGCCCTGCTCGGGGACCAGGATGCCCGCCAGGCAGTGCAGCAAGGTGGACTTGCCCGAGCCGCTCGGCCCCATGACCGCGACGATCTCGCCCTGCCGGACGGTGAGCGAGGCGCCGCGCAGCGCCGGCGTTTCGCCGAACGACTTCACCAGGTCCCGCGCCTCGACGATGTTCCCGGCCCCGGGGCCCGCCGCGGCGGGGAGGTTCGCGGTCACCGGTGCACCGCCCGTTCGAGCAGGTCCAGCCGGGCCGCGGTGTGGTCGATCCATCGCAGGTCAGCCTCCAGCCGGTAGAGCGCGTGGTCGGCGAGCAGCACGTCGAGTGGCTCGCCGTCCCGCTTGAGTTCGGTGAGCTCGCGCATCCGCTGCAGGTGCGCCGCCCGCTGGGCGTCCAGGTACCTGTCGGCCGGGCGGCCGAGCATCAGGGCGAGCACCACCTTGGCGAACAGCTCGCTGTGCAGGTCCGGCTCCGGCGGGGCCGGCTCGGCCAGCCACCGCTCCACCTCCGCGATCCCCGCCTCGGTGATCACGTACCGGCGCCGCTCCGGCCCGGCCCCCTGCTCGACCGGCCCGGGGATCGCCTTCCCGTCCCTGGCCAGCCGGGACAGGGTCGCGTACACCTGGCTGTAACGCAGCGGCCTGCCCCGGCCGAAGTACGCGTCGTAGTCCCGTTTCAGGTCGTATCCGTGGCTTGGCCCCCGCTCAAGCAGGCCAAGCAGCGTCAGCGGAACACTCATAACCGAGAGAATACTCCAAGAGTATTCTCTCAGTCAATAGCTTGCCTGGGTGGACCCGCGCGGGGCCACGCGGAACTGGCATCATCAAGGCACTGCCGTTGCAGCTCCGCAGCCGCGAGACCATGGTGCACGCCACCGTCGCCCGGATCCTGCCCGGCTGGCGCGCCACCGCAACCGGCCAAGCCCGCAGCGACATCATCCAGCGGCCGGCGCTGCTCAACACCTGGCTCGACGACGAACCGAGGCCGCTTCCCGAAGGCCCCGCAGACGGGCCTGCCTAACCAGTCAGGCCCACCGCATCCTCGACCAAGGCGGCCTGACCAGGGCCGGGCTTCCAAATGGCCTTGGTGACAGGGTTCTTACCAACGCCCGCACTGCCATCGCACGGGCGTGGTGGACGCGAAGGGTCGTTATCCGCCACGCACTCTTGAGTGAACGACCACCGGGATTCCGGCCCTGATCGCAGATAACGCCGTGAGTTCCACATGAGGAACCTTCAGTCCGGCTGAACTCACGGCGGAAAGCATCAGTTCGCGGAACACCGGCCGTACTTGGCGGTCCACGCGGCAGCCGCCCGGGGGCGGGGCATCGGCCCCCGGGCGGTCTGCGCTAGTACCCGCTATTCCATCGGCAAGCCGGCGGGCAGCCCGAGCTGGTCGGCCAGCTCCCCGTACGGGTCCTCCGGCAGCACCAGGCGGGCCACCCGCAAGATTTCCCTCGGGTCCGCCCCGGGAGGCCGCAGCACGAAAACGGTGTCGTCACCGATGCTGCGGGTCACCACCAGCTGGTCATGGTCGGCCAGGATGATCGGCCAGCTGGCCGGCATTCCCAGCCGGGCCGCCAGCGCACGGTAAAGGTGCTCAGGCAGAATCAGGCGAGCCGTCCGCAGGATCGCCGTCGGGTCCGTCCCGGGGGGCCGTAGCACGCAAACCGTGTCGTCGGGCTGGCTGCGGGTCACAATCAGCCGGTCATGGTCGGCCAGGACGATAGGAGCCTTCCCCGCGCATGGCGGCGGGGCCGGGCCCGGGCCGGGGTGGGCCAGCTGCGGGCCGGCCGGTGGCAGGGCCGGCCCCTGGCCGAGCTGGGCCTTGCGGCGCTGGACGGCGGCGGCGATCGCGGCCTGCCGCCGCCGGCGGGCCGCTCGTCCCAGCTCCGTCAGGAAGGTCACCGCGATGAGCAGGCCGGCGGCCAGCAGCAGGATCTTCAGCCACGGCGGCATGCCCGCGCCGGGCGCTGCCTTTCCGGTCGGCCCGGGACGGTGCCCGCTGCCAGCTGGCGCCGACGGCGGCGGGGTCTGGTGCTGCCGGGGGGCCGGGCCGCCTGGGCGGTGATGGTGGTGCCCGCTGCGGGATCGCCAGCACGGTGCCGGGGCGGATCGCGTCCGGATCGGGGCCGATGCGCCGCTGGTTGGCCGCGTACAGGGCCGGCCAGCCGCCGCGCACGGACAGGGCCGCCGCGATCCCGGTCAAGGTGTCACCGGCCGCGACCGTGTAGCGGACGGGAGTTCTCACCCCAGGCAGCACCACCACGGTGCCGGGGCGGATCGCGTCCGGATCGGGGCCGATGCGCCGCTGGTTGGCGCCGTACAGGGCCGGCCAGCCGCCGCGCACGGCGAACCGGGCGGCGATTCCGGCCAGGCTGTCGCCGGGCTGCACGACGTAGCTGGCGGGGGAACTGGCCGCCGTCATCGGTGCCGCGGCGGCGCTCAACGTGCTGGTGCTGGTGCTGGTGCTGGTGGAGGATGACCTCGGTACTTCTTGTCGTGCGGGTGTTCGCCTGGGCCGGATGAACGGATCCGTTCATCCCGGCCGTCATCAAGATGATCGACAGAACGCTCCAGGCGAGCACGACGCACGCGGACTTCGTCCACGCATGCATAGTGCTGTCACTTTCCTTCCAAGGGATCAGCGCCGAACGCTGCTGGTCCGGACGCCAAAGGCACGAACCGGTCAGGAAGGAAAGGACTTAAGCGGGTGGCACCTCCGGCAGATAGGAGCGCCAGATCGGCTTCGCGGCGGCACGACTTGCCAACCGCAGCAAGATCAGAGTGTGGTGCGTGATCAGAGCATTACCGCTGCCCTGTATTCCGCCCCCACTGTGCCCGCCAGAACCGTCACCAGAACCGCCCGCAGGCCCGCTGCCGCCGTTTGCGCCGCCGCCAGGCCCGGCCGGCAGCCGGGGAAGCGCCGGCGAGCTCGGCGCACCGCCGCCACCTGCCCCTGTCACCGGCGACGAGGACAGGCCGGCGCCCAGCATCGCCGGTTGAGGCGGCCAAGTCACACCCCGCACGCCAGCGCCGGACGGCCCGGTGACGGGGGCCAGCGTGGCGGTGACCGGGGCCAGCGTGCCGGTGGCGGCGGAGACGACCGGGCTCGCCGTGGCGGTGACGGGGGGCACCGCGGCTATGACGGGGGCCACCGTGGCTGGTGACCGGGGCCACCGTGGCGGTGACCGGGGCCAGCGTGCTGGTGAGGGCGGAGATGACCGGGGTCACCGTGGCGGTGACAGGGGCGACCGTGGTGGTGACCGGGGCCAGCGTGCCGGTGACGGGGGCCAGGGTGCTGGTGAGGGCGGAGACGACCGGGGCCGCCGTGGCTATGACAGGGGCGACCGTGGCGGTGACGGGGGCCAGGGTGCTGGTGAGGGCGGAGATGACCGGGGCCACCGTGCCGGTGACGGGGGCCAGCGTGCTGGTGAGGGCGGAGACGACCGGGGCCACCGTGGCTATGACAGGGGCGACCGTGGCGAGTGGAGACGACCGGGGCCACCGTGCCGGTGACGGGGGCCAGGGTGCTGGTGAGGGCGGAGATGACCGGGGCCACCGTGCCGGTGACGGGGGCCACCGTGCCGGTGAGGGCCGAGACGACCGGGGCCACCGTGGCTATGACAGGGGCGACCGTGGCGGTGACGGGGGCCAGCGTGCTGGTGAGGGCGGAGATGACCGGGGCCACCGTGCCGGTGACGGGGGCCACCGTGGCGGTGACGGGGGCCAGCGTGCTGGTGAGGGCGGAGATGACCGGGGCCACCGTGCCGGTGACGGGGGCCACCGTGGCGGTGACCGGGGCCAGGGTGCTGGTGAGGGCGGAGATGACCGGGGCCACCGTGCCGGTGACGGGGGCCACCGTGCCGGTGAGGGCCGAGACGACCGGGGCCACCGTGGCTATGACAGGGGCGACCGTGGCGGTGACGGGGGCCAGGGTGCTGGTGAGGGCGGAGATGACCGGGGCCACCGTGCCGGTGACGGGGGCGACCGTGGCGGTGACCGGGGCCAGCGTGCTGGTGAGGGCGGAGATGACCGGGGCCACCGTGCCGGTGACGGGGGCCACCGTGGCGGTGACCGGGGCCAGCGCGCTGGTGAGGGCGGAGACGACCGGGGCCACCGTGCCGGGACGTGGGACGACCGGGGCCAGCGTGCTGGTGAGGGCGGAGATGACCGGGGCCACCGTGGCGGTGACCGGGGCCACCGTGGCGGTGACCGGGGCCACCGTGGCGGTGACGGGGGCCACGTGGCGGTGACGGCGGGGACCGGGGCCACCGTGGCGGTGACGGGGGCCACCGTGGCGGTGACGGGGGGAGGGGCCAGCGTGCTGGTGAGGGCGGAGACGATCGGGGTCACCGTGGCGGTGACCGGGGCCGCCGCGGCCATGACGGGGGCCACCGTGCTGGTGGCGGCGGAGACGGCCGGGGTCACCGTGGCGGTGACCGGGGCCGCCGCGGCGATGATGGCGGAGGCGGCCGGGGCCAGCACGCCGGTGACCGGCGTCACCACGGAGCTGGCCGCGGAGGTAACCGGGGCGGTCACAGTGGTGGCTGCGGTGCTGACCGGGGTGGCCGGCTTCGGGGTGGCCGGGGCGGTGGTCGCCGACGTCACGGCCCGCACGGCCGAGGTGGCCGGGGCCGTAGCCGGGGTGGCTGGCTTCGCGGTGGTGGCTGTGGTGACGGCGGAGGCGGCCGGGGCCAGCACGCCGGTGACCGGCGTCACCACGGAAGTGGCCGCGGAGGTAACCGGGGCGGTCACAGTGGTGGCTGCGGTGCTGACCGGGGTGGCCGGCTTCGGGGTGGCCGGGGCCGGGGTGATCGCCGACGTCACGGCCGGCACGGCCGAGCTGGCCGGAGCCGTAGCCGAGGTGGCCGTGGTGGTGGCTGGCTTCGCGGTGGTGGCTGTGGTGACGGCGGAGGCGGCCGGGGCCAGCACGCCGGTGACCGGCGTCACCACGGAACTGGCCGCGGAGGTAACCGGGGCGGTCACAGTGGTGGCTGCGGTGCTGACCGGGGTGGCCGGCTTCGGGGTGGCCGGGGCCGTGGTCGTGGTGGCCGGCTTCGCGGTGGTGGCCGGGGCGGTGGTCGCCGACGTCACGGCCCGCACGGCCGAGCTGGCCGGGGCCGTAGCCGAGCTGGCCGGGGCCGCAGCCGAGCTGGCCGGGGCCGCAGTCCCGGTGGTGGCCGGGGCGGTGGTCGCCGACGTCACGGCCCGCACGGCCGAGCTGGCCGGGGCCGTAGCCGAGCTGGCCGGGGCCGTAGCCGGCTGGCCGGGGCCGCAGTCCCGGTGGTGGCCGGGGTGGTGGTCGCCGAGGTCACGGCCCGCACGGCCGAGCTGGCCGGGGCCGTAGCCGGTGGTGGCCGGCTTCGCGGTGGTGGCCGGGGCGGTGGTCGCCGACGTCACGGCCCGCACGGCCGAGCTGGCCGGGGCCGTTGCCGAGCTGGCCGGGGCCGTAGCCGAGCTGGCCGGGGCCGCAGTCCCGGTGGTGGCCGGGGTGGTGGTCGCCGAGGTCACGGCCGCACGGCCGAGCTGGCCGGAGCCGTACCCGAGCTGGCCGGAGCCGTACCCGAGCTGGCCGGAGCCGTACCCGAGCTGGCCGGAGCCGTACCCGAGCTGGCCGGAGCCGTAGTCGAGCTGGCCGGGGCCGTGGTCGGGGTGGTCGGCCTCGCGGTGGCGGCCGGGGCGGTGGCCGTGGTAGTCGATGGGATGGCCGACTGTGGCGAGGTTGCTGCGTGCGCCTGCCGTGAGAACAGCAGCAAGATGGTCAGAATCCCGGCAGCCAAGATCGCGGCTTGCACCGCTCGGCGAGCGATGTGACGCAAGATCGGCTGCGGCATAGCAGCTCCCGTTTCATCGGGAGAGACAGATCTGACCGTCCGCTCCGGCGGGGAGAGTCAGACGTGACCGCCGTTCCCGCCGGTTTTGACTATAAACCTGCGCGCATAGGACTAATTCGTCTGTTGCCGCGATGAGGATAGCAGGCCGGTACCTCGGCCGCATGCCCCGCCGGCGCAGGAGCCTCGCATGGCAGGCGCTGCGCAACCTCGGGCAGCCCGCACTGGCCAATGCGCCCGCCATCTTCTTCCATACCTTCGCCGTACCCCTTTTGGACTGGGGAGATGGCTGGTTGCCAGGGCGTAGCGGAGCGCGAAAATGAGCAAAAAAGTCCTAGATAATAATGATTATTCAGGGACTTTCACGGATAGGGCCCGTCCATGGACAGCAGCCCATCTGCGGGAGTCGCACTCGTGGCCGCAGCCGCCGACGCCGATTGGGTGACCCGCCTTGTGCTCGGCTGGCTCGCCGCGAAGCGGTCGCCGAACACTCGCACCGCCTATGCCCGGGACATCGGGATCACACCGCAGCGGCGAGCCGGCCGCGCGCCGTCATGGCTCACCTGGTGCCAGGCGGAGGGAGTGGATCCGGTCACCGGCGTCACCGGGCTGCACGTGGCCCGGTACGCCAGGCGGCTACAGGCCGCCGGATTGTCCCCGGCCAGCGCGGCCCGCAAGCTCGCCGCCGTATCGAGCTGGTATGCCTGGCTGGCCCGGCGCGGGCATATCACCGCCAGCCCGGCCGCCGGCATCGCCCGGCCCCGGGCCGCTCCGCACACCCCTCCTGGGCCCGGCCTGACCCGGGCGCAGGCCCTCGCGCTCGTGCACGCGGCCGATCAGGCGACCGGCCCGCAGCGTGCCCGCACCGCAGCGCTGGTGGCCCTCCTGCTGTTCACTGGCGCCCGCCTCAGCGACGTCATCGGCGCCGATGTCGCTGACCTCGGCACCAGCCGGGGGCACCGGGTGCTGTGGGTCACCCGCGGCAATGGCCGCCGCCAGGGCCTGCCGCTGCCCAGCCCGGCTGCGTCCCGGATCGATGCGTACCTCGCCGGGCGGGCCGGCCTGGCAGGCGTCCCGGTGCTGTTCGCCACCCGAACCGGAGGACGACTGTTTGCCGCCGACGTGCGGCGGGTCGTGCGCCGCCTCGCCACCGGGGCCGGCCTGCCGGCCGGTCAGGCCAGCCATCTGGGACCGCGCGCGATACAGCACTCATCCGCCACGCTGGAGCCCGATGCCGGCGGGCCGCTCCGCGAAGCGGCGAAACCGCATCGGCGGCATGGGCTGGCGGGCCGCAGCTAAACGGTCCGCCGGCGGCGGCGAGGTCCTGTTCCGCAGGGATTCCACCAGCGCGGCCACGTGCCGGCGGTCCTCGGGTGTCAGCTCGTCGATGCTGGCGATCAGCAGTTCCCGGTCCGGGTCGCCGGGACGCTCCCGTTCGGCCTGGCCCTGGTCGTAGTAGTGCAGCCCGGTGGATGCGGCGGCGGCGGCGCGGACCACGGCGACCGGCACGTCCAGGCCCTTGGCCAGCGCGTCGATCGTGTCCGGGCGCGGCGGCCGGGTCAGGTTCCGGGTCGTGGCCAGGGTGTAGACGGTGGACCGGGGCAGACTGCCGCGCCGGGCCACCTCACCGTAGGACCAGCCCCGCTCACCCAGCCGCTGGCGGATCAGCCGCTGCAGCGGGTTGACGTCCTGCTCCGGCGCCGCAGTGGTGCGCGGCCGCCCGGCCGGGGGGTCCGGCCCGTCACCGGTCACGTGCGCCGTCATCGCCAACCTAGCCATCTTCCCTAGCCACCTTCGCCCGGTGAGCTGCTCCGCCGCGGCCCTTGCCTGACCCTTGGTCATGCTGTACGGTAGCCAACGAACAACATGTACGTCAATCGACGTACACCTGTCCGCGGCCCGGCATCACAGGGGTGCCGGCGGTCCCGGCCCCAGTCCGGCCGGGAACGCGGGCAAACCCGTGATCTGCCTCGGCAAAGGCAGATCATCTCCGAAGGAGACTCTCCATGTCCACTGTAACTGCCGTGACGATGCAGGACCTTGAGCTCGAGCACGCCGAACTGCTCCCCAGCCGGGAAACGCTCTCCTGCTGCTGCAGCCACTCTTCCGGCTCCGGCTCCAGCTTCACCCAGGTCGGGTACGGCAACACCGCCCAGGCCGGGCTGGTGAACGTCTCCGCCCTGAACGGCAGCGCCAACAACATCCTCAGCCTGGGCTCCGGCAACATCCTCTAGCAGCACCGGCCTGGCCCGCACCGCCGGCTGGCTGTGCCTGACCTGAGGGGGGAATGCGCAGCACAGGAGGGCCGCCCGAACCCTTTCCGGGCGGCCCTCTCACCGGGCGGGACGGGCGCCCGCGGCCCGCCATAGCCACCCCCTGGGCGTCCCCGTCCTGATGGATTTCCGGTTCGCGATCGCGGCCCTTGCCTGACCCAGAGTGATGTTGTACGTTGATAAACGAACGACTCGTTCGTCCATCGACGTACAAGCCGTGGCCCGGCCCACCAGAGGTGCCGGGCGTCCCGGAGGCCCGTGCGGCCCGGGAACGCGGACAGCCCCCCGGCCGGTGGCCGGGGCAGATCACCCGAAGGAGACCCCATGCCGACAGCACCTGCCGTAACGATGCAGGACCTTGAGCTCGAGCACGCCGAGCTGCTCCCGAGCCGGGAAACCCTGAGCGTCTACTCCGGCCACTCCGGCGGCTTCAGCTTCACCCAGGTGGGATACGGCAACACCGCCCAGGCCGGACTGCTGAACGTCGCCGTCGCCAACGGCAGCCTCAACAACATCCTCAGCCTGGGCTCGGGCAACATCTGGTAGCACCGGCCCGGCCCGTACCGCCAGCTGTGCATGACCCGAGGGGGGAATGCACAGCAGGACAGGAGGGCCGCCCGGGCCCCTTCCGGGCGGCCCTCTCACCGGGCGGGACGGGCGCCCGCGGCCCGCCATAGCCCCCCGGGCGTCCCCGTCCTGCTGTGCATGACCTGAAGGGGGGAATGCGCAGCAGGGCAGGGGGCGCCCGGGACCGGATCCCCCCGGGCGGCCCTCTCACCGGGCGGCCCTGCCCGGCCGCCGCGCCCAGATGCCCCGACGTCCCCTGGTGAGCATGCGAAGGAGGAGCAGGTGATGACCGCAGTCGCCGGGCACGTGGCTTCCGGGCGGCCAGCGCCCGCCCCGCTCCCGGCAGGCGTGCCCGCATTCACCGGGGTGCCCCGGCTGGCCGACGGGGTGGAGCTGCTCGGCGAGTACAAGGACTCCGGTTACAGCCAGCCGCCGTCGCTGGTACGCCGGCCCGACGGCCAGGTCATCCAGATATCGGCGCTGCTGTACCAGGTGATCTGCCGGATCGACGGCGCCCGCGGCCCCGCTGCTATCGCCGAACTGGTCAGCGCCGACCTTGGCCGGACCCTGACCGCCGGGCAGGCCGGCTATCTGATCACCACCAAGCTGCTGCCCCTGGGCATCGTCGCCGATCCGGCCGCTACGGCCGCCCCGCCGACGGCCAACCCGCTGCTGGCGCTGCGGGCACGGGGCACGCTCCTGCCCGAGCGTGCGGCGAACGCCACCGGGACGCTGCTGCGGCCGCTGTTCCGCTGGCCAGTGATCGTGGCCGTGGCCGGCAGTGTCCTGGCCGTGGACTGGTGGCTGTTCGCCGTCCACGGGCTGGGCGGGGGACTCCGGCAGGTGCTGCGTGACCCGGTGGACTTGCTGGTCGTGCTCGGCTTGTCGGCGGTTTCCGCCATGTTCCACGAGTGCGGGCACGCGGCCGGGTGCCGGTATGGCGGCGCGCGGCCCGGCGTGGTCGGCGTCGGCATCTACCTGGTCTGGCCGTCGTTCTTCACCAACGTCACCGACTCCTACCGGCTCTCCCGCGCCGGCCGGCTGCGCACCGACCTCGGCGGCCTGTACTTCAACGCGGTCTTCATGCTGGCCCTGGCCGGCCTCTACGTGGCCACCTCCAGCCAGGTCCTGCTGCTGGTCATCGCCGTCACCCATCTGGAGATGCTGGAGCAGCTGCTCCCGTTCATCCGCTTCGACGGCTACTACATCCTCAGCGACCTGGTCGGCGTGCCGGACCTGTTCGCCCGCGTCGTTCCCATCCTGCGCAGCGCCGTGGCCCGGGGGCGCCGGGACCCGCGCGTGACCGGCCTGCGGCGCCGCGCCCGGATCGTGGTCACTGGCTGGGTAATGTGCGTCATCCCGCTGCTCATCGCCACCCTCGCCTACATGCTGCTGCACTTCCCCGCCATCAACCGGGCGCTGTGGCGCTCCGCGAGCTGGCAGGCCCACCTCATGGCCACCGCCCTCACCGGGCACCGCTACGCGATGGCCACCATCGACGCCATCGGCACTGCCCTGCTGATCCTGCCGCTGGCCGGCTCGCTGTACATCGTGACCGGGCTAGCGCGGCGGGCCACCACCATGGGGCTGCGCTGGTCCGCCGGCCAACCCGCCCGCCGCCTCCTGGCCGCCGCAGCCGGCCTGGCCTGCTGCGCGGCGCTCGCCGCCATCTGGACCCTGCAAGGCCAATTCCGCGGCTGGTAGCCCGGCCCGCCGATACCCCGGTCCCGGTCTTCCTCCGGAGGTGAACTCAGTCGCCATCCGCAGCCCTCTTGCCGGCCGCTGAGCGATACCGGCGCCCGCGGTCCCGGAGGCCACCGACGGTCCCGGACGGTCCCAGGAACGCGGGCAACCGGGCTCTGCCTGGCCAGGCAGACCGTCCTCGAAGGAGGCTATCCATGTCATCTGTACCTGCTGTAACGATGCAGGCGCTCGAGCTCGAGCACGCCGAGCTTCTCCCGATCCGGCTCACCCTCTGCCTCTGGGAGCCCTATCCCGTCGACCCCGGCGGCCCCCTGCGTGGCTATCCCCCTCCGCCCGTCGGTGGCTGTCCCCCTCTGCCGCACGCTGGCGCTTCGGCAGGGCCCAACTTGGCGGCGTGCCCCGTGTGAGGCCTCACGGGGCCGTCCGTGCAAAAGCACAACAGGGAGCCTAAATAGTGATAACGGCCCGTTATCACGTGTTTGGGCCCCTCTCATTTCGTACCGTCAGCTGACTCATCCGGATCCGGATCGCGGCCTCCCGCACATGTTCGCCCCAAGGGCGAGCCGCCCCTGAGAGTGGGCCGAGCGCATGTACAGCATCCGCTGCTGGCGCCCGGGGCCCTGGGGCCCGGCCATTTTGCCCCGCCGGGGAGCCACAGCCGGTAGCCCGCGACATCGTGGCGTTCTTAGCCATCCTCGGCCGTTGGGATCTGCGGCCGCCGGATCGTTACGGCGACAGCCGCTCGGTGATCCAGCCGCTGTTTGCCCGGCGGTAGCGGATCCGGTCGTGCAGGCCGTCCGATGATTCCTGCCAGAACTCCACACGGGCGGGCAGCACCCGGAAGCCGCCCCAGCGCCGCGGACGGGGAACATCGGCTCCGCCGGGGTGGCGCCGCAGGCCGTCCCGGACCTGCATCTCCAGGACCGCCCGGCTGGCGACGACCCGGCTTTGGTGCCAGGCGGCCGCGCTGAGGCGGACGGCGGGGGCGCGCGTACTCCAGTACTGGTTGGCCTCGTCCTCGCCGACCCGCTCAACCGGCCCCGCCACACGTACCTGGCGGTGGGCCGGAACAAGCCAGTGCAGCACGGCCGCCGCCCGTGGATTGGCCGCCAGCTCAGCCCCCTTGTCGCTGTCGCAGTCGGTGAAGAAGACCAGCCCTCGCTGCAGGCCACGCAGGACCACCAGGCGGGCCGAGGGAATGGCGTCGCTGGTCGCGGTCGCGATGGTCATGGCTTCCGGCATCGGTGCCCCGGCCGCGCGGGCCGCGTCCAGCCACGTGGACAGCTGCCGCAGTGGGTCAGCGTCCAGGTCTATGGCATCCACCCATCCAGTCTCGCGCCACCGAGGCCAGTGAGCGATATTGACCTGGCAGATACGCGTCGGCCGGAGCCGACCGGTCCGGCCGTCCGCCGCCGACAACCAGTCCAGGGAGGTGGAGACTTATGTCCAGCGAAACTGACATGCGTCCCTTCCGGGTCGACATGCCCGGCGAAGCGATCGCCGCCCTTCGGCGGCGTATCGCCGCGACGCGCTGGCCCTCCAAGGAGCTGGTCAAAGACCGGTCACAGGGCGTGCAGCTGGCGACCATCCGGGAGCTCGCCCGCTACTGGGCGGCCGAGTACGACTGGCGCGCGGGCGAGGCGAAACTGAACGCGCTGCCGCAGTTCATGACCCAGATCGACGGGGTAGACATCCACTTCATCCACGTGAAGTCGCCGCACGCGGACGCGCTGCCGCTGATCATCACGCACGGCTGGCCCGGCTCAGTGATCGAGCTGCTCGAGGTCATCGGCCCGCTCACCGACCCGACTGCGCACGGCGGACGCACCGAGGACGCGTTCGACCTGGTGCTGCCGTCCCTGCCCGGCTACGGCTTCTCCGGCGAGCCGGCCGAGGTCGGCTGGGACCCCGGCCGCATCGCCAGAGCCTGGGCGGAGCTGATGAACCGCCTCGGCTACACCCGCTACGTCGCCCAGGGCGGGGACCAGGGTGCCGCCGTCACCGACGCGATGGGCCGCCAGGCACCCGCCGGGCTGGCCGGCATCCACCTGAACTTCCTCCGGGAGGCGCTGGGCGGCGTCAGCGGCTTGCCCGCGGGCTCCGGGGAGGAGCGCGCCGCGCTCGCCGCGATCACCACCTTCAGGACGAGCGGCTCGGGCTACTTCCTGGAGCAGGCCACCCGGCCGCAGACGATTGGCTACGCCCTGCTGGATTCACCGGTCGCGCTGGCGGCCTGGATGCTCGACCACGACACCGACAGCTACTGCAAGATCTCCTGCGCCTTTACCGGCGGGCAGCCATCGGGCAATCTCACCCAGGACCACGTCCTCGACAACGTCACGCTGTACTGGCTGACTGGCACCGGGGCCTCGGCGGCCCGCTCGTACTGGGACGGCGGACAGGCCGCAGCTCACGCGGCCGGGCAGGCTCGTCCGGAGATGAAGCTCCCGCTCGGCTTCACCACGTTTCCGGGCGAGATCTTCCGGGCCCCACAAGGAGAGCCGGCGCGTCACAGGGGGCGCACAGCGCACGTACCGGCGCGTTTGGGCATCGGCGCGATGGGCGGGCGGTGAGGGGTAGTGGTCGGAGACTGCCAGGGAGGGCGGGAAGCAGCCCTCCTGCTGCGACAAGCCGAAGGTGGCGGTCTCTCACCCCACACGAAACAACAGCGCCACCATGGCCTCGAAGATGTAGTCGTCTACTCGATTCCGCCCGCGGAGTCGGGGAGCGCGTTTTCGCGCGTCAGCAAGATGACACTGCTCACCAAGACGAAGATCAGGAGCAGCACGAACCCGATGCCGTCGAGAACGAGCCCGAACGAGGCGATGACGCCGCCGAGGCCGAAGCCCTGGAGGAAGAGCATGATCCCGGTGAGGATCGAAACCCACCCAAGCCAGCGCGGCAAGACGCCGCTGCGGATCACGAGCACGCCTGCTGCGAAAGCAAAGAGACTGCCGAACACGTCCCCGACACTGTCCAAAGCAAAGGTCATCAAGTACAGCGTGTAGGACGCGCCCTGATCGTGCTGGAACCCGAACGACGCGAGCTTCGCGCCGACCAAGCCGGTGATACCGATGTCGCTGACAGCATGCAGGGCAATAAAGAACGCGCCGCCAGCCAGCACCAGGGAGCTAAGGAACCGCGGCCGATCCGTGTCCCTTCGCAGCAGGTCGTGCAGCTTGGCCAGGTAGACCAGGAACATGGCGGCATAGACGACGGATAGGTATGTGATCGCCAACAGCCGCCCGCGGTGGTCGTAAAGCGCGTTCGCGATCTTCGCCGCCGAGTCGTTCTGGTTCACTCCGACACCGAGCGCGACCACGGTCTCCGCCACCAGCGCGATAAAGAAAACGATGCCCGCCACCCAGGCATAACGCTCCCACGCGCTAGAGGTCCGCGTCGCTGCCACCATGCCATCCTCCCCATCCCCGCTCGCGCGGCCGCTGCCCCACCCGCAGGTCGAATTCGTCCTTGGCCAGCATGCCCTGCACGAACGCGGCCTTGGGCACGCCGATCACCTGCTCGCGGTCGGTGGACCGCTTCCAGCTCAAGCTACTGCTGCACCGGTACGGCGTCCGGTTCCTGACGCTGGCTGGCGGCCTGAGCGGCGCCTTTCCAGATGCAGACCTCAGCAGGACCATCGCGACCACAAAGGGCGAAGAACCCATCAGTGTTGCAGGTCGAAGGTCAGGTTCCCCTCCGTACCGGAGACTGGGGTGACGTGTACCTCACCCGCCGCGCCGTCGTATTTGCCGGTGCCGCCAGTGATGGCCCCGGCGTACGGCGCCGTGCTACCCAGGGTAATCAGCGCCTGCGCGGTGATCTGCGCGCCGCCGAACGAGTACGTAGCGACGCACTGCGCCTCCTGGCGCTCCGGATGAACCCCAAGCAGGAGTAACTAAACCAGCCACCAGCGCCGCCACCGCGATAGCCGCGCCGAGGATGCCCAGCCGCCTTCCCATGAAGCCTCCCTTGCTGCTACGCCTGTTATGGCAACTTCGTGCACGTCTACGGCGTCGGGATGCAGCCTCACGAGCCTGTTGGGGGACCAGCAACTCCCCCCAGAGAAGAAGCTCCGCGGCCAGCCGCACGGCCGTCGCTTTCCCGGACGCGCGCCACCAGGGTCTGGAGCAGCATGTTCAACGTACTTCGCGACGGTTGCCAGATCAATGTGCGCGGCGGCCTTTATGATCTCCGTTCTCGTAGCACGCGGCGCGCCGATCACGCCAACCCTGAGCGGACGGTCCTGGCCGAGGAGTCCAATTGGTGGGCAACCCCGGTCATCCATCTTGCCGCTGGCGACGAGTCGGTGTTCGCCGTGCTCGCCCTCCGTTCAGAGCCGACCCACGGCTGTAACACGGCCGCAAGCGTGCCTTCACAAATCGGGTGAAGCCTCAGAGTACCGGGCGGCCTGGTGATTCGCCGGCTGGCGGAAAGGCGAACCGTGCGCAGCGTTGGGGTGGAGGAGGAACTCCTGATCGTCGAGCCCGGCACTGGCCGCCCACGGGCGCTGGCCGGCGCCGTCATCAGGGCGTCCGGCCTGGGCGCGCGGGAGCCGGGTGCGGACGAGCCCGGTACTGATGAGCGCTCGGCGGGTGAGCTGGACGCGGTGCAGCCGCTCGAGTTCGAGTTGCAGAAGCAGCAGCTGGAGATCGATACCAGGCCCTGCCGCTCGCTCGACGACCTCGGCCGCGAGCTGCGCCGGTGCCGGGCCGCAGCCGCGGCGGCGGCCGCCCGGGCGGGCGTTACCGTCGCCGCACTCGGCACCTCACCGGTGGCAGTACATCCGGAGGTCGTGCCGACGAGCCGCTACCAGGCGATGGCCGAGGCCTTCGGGCTGACCGCGCAGGAACAGCTCACTTGCGGGTGCCATGTACACGTCGGGGTCTCCTCGGCCGAAGAGGGCGTCGCCGTGCTCGACCGGATCCAGCCGTGGCTGGCGACGTTGCTGGCGCTGAGCGCCAACTCCCCGTTCTGGCAGGGCGTGGACAGCGCCTACGCGAGCTTCCGCTACCAGGCGTGGGGCCGCTGGCCCTGTTCCGGCCCGACCGCCCAGTTCGGCTCGGCAGAGGCGTACCAGGCCACCGTGCAGCAGATGATCGACACCGAGACGCTGCTGGATTCCGGCATGGTGTACTTCGACGCCCGGCTGTCCCAGCACTATCCGACCATCGAGGTGCGCATCGCCGATGTGTGCCAGCACGCCGAGGATGCCGTGCTGATCGCGGCGCTGATCCGGGGGCTGGTGGAAACCGAGGCCCGCAACTGGCAGGCGAGCCGGCCGGGCTCGCCGGCGCGTACCGAGAAACTGCGGCTGGCCAGGTGGCGGGCCAGCCGGTCCGGCCTGGACGACGTGCTGATCAACCCGGTCACCTTCCGGCCGGACAAGGCGGCCGCTGTGACTGGCTTGCTGGTCGAGCACGTCCGCGACGCCCTGGCCGACGCCGGGGACACGCTCCTGGTCGCAGACCTGCTCGACGCTGTGCTCCACCGCGGCAACGGCGCGGCCGCCCAGCGCTCGGAATACCAGCGCCGCGGCCGCCTCATGGACGTCATCACCGCCGCCGCAACCACCACCACCAGCTGACCTGGTGAGACGGCGCCCGGCTCGGCATGCCTGACTATCCTCGCCCTCGGGTTCATCAACACCCTGTACGCAGAAGAAGTGCAGAACTATGCCGTCGCATGCGGGATCCGGTGCTCGTCCCTCCAGGCAGCGATCCGGGCAGCCAGCCACCGAGAGCGCCGCACCGACCCTGGCCGTCCCGGTCGAGCGGGCAACGGGACTTGAGCACGGGCCGGGAATTATGCTTTGTCGCACGCGTTGATGTAAGTGAGGTGCCCGAGAACTGAACCGGTCGTCCGACGACTTTCCCCGTGCCGTGGTCACCAGCCCACCCACCGGCGGCTCCGGGTCCTTGTGAGACGCCTGCCGAGGCCCGCTTCGTCGATCCTCGGAGATCCGCAAGTCGGCTCGGCGCTCGAAGCACCAGGCCCGCTGCTCGGGACGTTCCTCGCCCCGTCCGCGGGACCGTCCGGCATGCTGCCCCGGCCACCGTGCCCCGGCATTTCAGAGGAGGAGTCTTTGGCTCGATCAGGCCAGCGCCAGACGGGCGCTCGCCGTACCGCCCCGCGGAAGCAGCGGCGCGCCAGCCACCGCGGGGACGCCGTCTCGGCGCTCGCCCGAACCGCCCGTGAGCTTGAGGCGGCTGCCCAGCGCGGTCGCGTGACGCCTGCCGTGCGCACGAAGTTCCAGGCCGTCGCCATGCTGCTGCGGGACGAGCGCGCCCGCGTCCGGGCGGCGGCCGGAAGCGACGGTCATTGGGCCGAGCAGCTCAAGCGCCTGGACGGCATCGCGACCATCCTCGCGACGACCGCCGTCCGGGACGCCGGACTACTAGCGCTGCTCGCTGAGGAGGCCGGCGTCTCCGCCGCGGCCCGGTCGCTCAAGCTGGAGATGGCGCGGGACCTCGGCATCGAGCCGGCGCCCGAAGAGATAGCGCCGGCGGAGACCGCGACCGCTCCCGCCCGCACGGAGCCGCGGGTCGTGCCGCAGTCGGTGATCTCCCGGCAGCTGGCGAACCCCTTCCTCGCCCCCGACTTGTCCGCCGTTCCGCAGCGCACCTCCCGTGCGCGCCACCTGGACGGCTGGGAACTGCTCGGCCCACTGTTCAGCTCGTTCGAGCACGCCGGTGGGGGCGCGCCGGCGTGCATGGCGCTCCCGGCGCCGACGGCACAGTTCACCCCGGCGGGCCTGGAGCTGATGCCCCACCAGGGCCAGCTGGTCGCCGCGGCCGCTGCCGGTCATCGGACGTTCCTGCTCGCCGATGAGCCGGGCCTGGGCAAAACGGCCCAGGCGCTGTTCGCCGCAGAAGCGGCGAACGCCTACCCGCTGCTCGTCGTCGTGCCGAACGTCGTCAAGACCAACTGGGCCCGTGAGGCGGGCCGCTGGACGCCCCACCGCCCGGCCACCGTGGTGCATGGCGACGGCAAGGCTGCCGACGCCTTCGCCGACATCATCGTGCTCAACTACGAGGTGCTCGACCGCCACGTGGGCTGGCTCGGTGATTTCGGCTTCCGCGGCATGGTCGTGGACGAGGCTCACTTCATCAAGAACAAGACCTCGCAGCGCTCGCAGCACGTCCTCGCGCTCTCCGACCGCATCCGGTCCCGCACAGCGCGGCCCCTGCTGATGGCGCTGACCGGCACCCCGCTGATCAACGACATCGAGGACTTCCGGGCGATCTGGCAGTTCCTCGGCTGGATCGACGACAGCAAGCCCCTCGACGAGTTGGTGGACGCGCTCGAGGACACCGGCCTGACGCCCGCCGACCGGGGCTTCGACGCCGCGGCGCGCCAGTGCGTGATCGACCTCGGCATCGTGCGCCGGCGCAAGCTCGACGTGGCCGCCGACATCCCCGCCCGCCGGATCGCCGACCTCCCCGTCGAGCTGGACGGCCGGGCCGGCCGGTCAATCCGGGCGGCAGAACGGGACCTCGCTAGCCGGATGGTGGCGCGGTACGAGACCGCGCTCGCAAACCGATCCTCCGACGCCGGTGCCGAAGGCATCGACCACGACCTGGTCCGCCGGGTCGCCCGGTCGGAGCTGAAGGATGCGACGGCCTCGCAGTCCGGCGACAACGTGTTCACCGTGATGCGGCGCATTGGCCAGGCAAAGGCCGAATTGGCCGCCGACTACGCGGCGCAGCTGGCCCGCAGCGCCGGCAAGGTCGTCTTCTTCGCCAAGCACATCGACGTGATGGACGAGGCCGAAGAGACCTTCGCCCGGAAGGGGGTACGCTTCTCGTCGATCCGTGGCGACCAGACGCCCACGGCGCGGCAGGCGAACGTCGACGCCTTCGTCAACGACCCGGACGTCGCGGTCGCGGTGTGCTCGCTGACCGCGGCTGGCGTGGGCCTAAATCTTCAGGTCGCCTCGAACGTCGTGCTGGCCGAGCTGTCCTGGACCGACGCGGAACAGACCCAGGCCATCGATCGCAGCCACCGCATCGGGCAGGCCGAACCGGTCACCGCGTGGCGCATCATCGCCGCGCAGACCATCGACGCCCGGATCGCCGAGCTGATCGACAGCAAGGCGGGGCTTGCCGCCCGGGCGCTGGACGGGTCGGATCAGGAGGTCTCCTCCTCGGGCGACGTGCAGCTCGATGCGCTGGTCGCGTTGCTGACGGATGCGTTGCGGGCGTCTTTCTGACCTGGCGACGCCCCCGGTTCTGATCGTCAGGATTCCTCAGCCGAGATTGTGTCCGAGGAACAAGGCCGACTCCGTGGCGCACTTCCGCACGTATCAGGGCATCGACCTGTGCCGGGAGCAGGCGTGCCGCCTGGCAGCGGAAACCGCACACTGTGCGCGCCAAAGCGGTCCTGGAGGATGACCCTCGATGCCGCCGGGCCCGACAACCGGCTGGCCGGAATGATCCGGATCAATCTCAAGTCGATGTACAACGATCCTGCTCAGATGCGTGAAGCATTGGCCTGGCGCCTGTTCGGCAAGGCCGATATTCCGGCGCCGCGGCATACGTATGCGAAGCTGGCATTTGACACAAGCTACAGGGGCCTCTTCTCGGTCATCGAACACGTCGACAAAAGGTTCCTGAGAGATCACTTCGGCGAGAACCACCTGGGAAACCTTTACAAGGCCGGCTGCCGCGATATCGGGTGCGCGACTCTCGCCTACCGGACCGGTCCGGATGGTGATGACACAGGGCGTCAGTACTTCGTCCCGGGGTCGGCGGAGCGCACCTACCGTCTCAAGACCAACAAGAACAACCCCGAGGCCAACACGTATGACGACCTCGCCTGCTTCATCAGGACGATCAACGGCATCAGGCGCCCGGGCGGCGAGGAACGATTCGACACGGACGCCTTCCGTGCGTCGGTGGACGGCATCATGAACGTCAATGCCTTTCTCCGGTGGGCGGCCGTCAACATGCTGCTCGGGAGCTGGGACAATTATTATGCGACCCCGTTGAATTACTATCTCTACAACTCGGGCCGCAAGGGAGCGACCAAGGATTTCGTCAGCTCTCCTTATTTCCATTTCATCCCCTGGGACTACGACAACTGTCTGGGGATCGACTATTCCGGCACACGATGGCAGTACGCCGATATCCTCAACTGGCCGGGAAAAGTGAACCGCCATGCCCCGAACATCCCACTCGTGCGGAACCTGCTCCGCAACCGCGACTACCGTCAGTACTACCTGGACTATATAGAGTACATGCTTGATACCGAGTTCAATCCGGACGCAATTGCCGCGCAGATCGGGACGCGCTCTGAATGCGGCCTGTGGCACCGCGTCCGGCAGGCAGCCTATTTGGAATCTGATACACCGTATGGGCGGCCGTTCACCGGCCGGCGGTACAGTAACGACGAGATCCACCAAAGCGCCTGCCGGCAGCGCGAACTGCGCCATGGAAAGAAGAAGATGGAGGGCATTGTCCATTACGTCCTCATGCGTCACGACAGCGCCCGTGCGCAGCTGAAGCAGCTTAGGCGGACAATACCGCGCACTGTCGACGGCTTTGCCCCGGCAGTAGATCAACTGTCGCCGGCGGCCTAGAGCCGTTCGAACCCGCCTCTGACCGGGGATATGAGGTTAAGAGGGGCGAGCACAAGATCATCAGCGGCGCTGTGGAGTGAGGGTCATGGATCGTGCGCGACGAGATCTCGGCGAGGCCAACCCGGGGGGAACCACCGCGGAGCAGGAGGTGCTTGGGCACGTTCACGCCCTGTTCCAGCAACGCGTCGCCGGGGATGATGCGCTGCTCAAACTCGCCGGGGTCCGCTTCGCCCAGATGGGCGCGGCTGCGGAGGTGTACGCCGACACGCCGGACCAGCTTCAGTATGTCCTGCAGTTCGTGCCCTCCCATGCGTGCTTGCCCACCGTCCATCTGAACCGCAGGGTCAACGTGCTGCACGAGCGGGACCGCGCCATGGTGAGGGAGTTCGCCGACCGCTTCGCAGGCCGCGTCGCCGGCCTGGTCGTCCATGACAAGCGTGAGATGGCGGCACAGACGGACCGCCTGCTTGCCGCGATGCGCGAGCTCAATGCGGGTCTTTGCGAGCGGCCGGATGGTCCCCTTGTTTTTCTCGAGTACGCCGCTGGACTGGATCGCGGCTGGTTCGTCGAGGTGGTGGAGCAGCTCCAGGCCGCGGAGCGAGTTAGTTGCTGCATCGACGTCGGCCACGTCGGCCTGCGACAGGTGTCTTCCACGTTCGGGCGCAGCCATCCTGGCCTGGACCTCAAGAAGCTCAGCCCGGCGGATGAACGATTGCCCGACCTGGCCGGAGACGTTCAGGAGGCAGTGGGAAGCGCTTTGCCGCATGTGCTCGACGTCACACGTTTCCTCGGTCGGCTCGGCAAGCCCGTGCACTTTCATCTGCACGATGGGCATCCCCTCATCCCGGGTCTGCGGGATCACTTCAGTTTCCTGACGCGGCTGCCAATTCCCTTCAGCTACCAAGGCCGCCAATCATTGAGCACGATGTACGGGCCAGGCGGCCTGGCCTCCATCGTGTCAACAGCTGTTGAGGCATGCCCGCCGCAGGGAGTCTCCTTCACGGTCGAGGTCCACCAGGTCGAAGGGCGACTGCCCCTCGCCGACGCCGCGTGGCTCTTTCCGCACTGGCGGGACACTACGAACGCCGAACGGATGAATTATTGGCTCTCGGTTCTGTCTGAAAATGCGATGCTAATATCCCAACATGCTGATCACAATCCGCGTCTGACCAGTCGGGACGGCCCGATTTGAACGGCGCCCCCTTGACCCCCAGCGATGCATCCATATCCCCGCTCTCCGAGGCGGCCGACGCGAAAGAAACGGCATCCATGCCTAACGAGCGAGTGGGCGACCCTGGCAACCGAGGAAGCACGATCGCTGACCTCGCCGAGGCCGCAGGTCCCGGCTCAGTCGATGGCCGCCACCTTCTACTGGTCGGCGCGGGGCCTGGCCTTGGAATGGCCGTGGCACGTCGCTTCGCCGTGGGCGGCTACCGGGTAACCCTGGTGGCGCGTAGCAGGGACGGCCTTGGCGACCTCGCGGGCACCTTGGCCGATACCGGTGCCAAGATCAGCACCATCGCGGCCGATGCCAGCGACCCCGATCGCCTGGGCGCCCGAATGAGGGAGCTCTATCTCGGAGATGGCGCACCGGGCGTCATCGTCTATAACGCCGTCATGGGAGCTCCAGACCAGCTGCTGAGCTCAAGTGTCGCCCACCTCCAGGCGGCGTATTCAGTAGATGTCATCAGCGCCATCGTCGTCGCGCAGGTGGCCGCCCCGGCCATGCGGGCCGCCGGCTTCGGGACGATCATCGTCACCGGGGGCGGGTTCGCCGATCACCCGATCCCGGCCCTTGCGACCGTTTCCCTCGGCAAGGCGGCTCTCCGGTCGGCCGCGACAATGCTGGGCGCTGACCTGGAACCGGACGGCATCCGGGTGGCCACACTGACGATCGCCGGGCAGATAGTTGCCGGTACTTCCTTTGACCCGGAGCGCATCGCCGAACGCTACTGGGAGGTCGTCCACGTGGACGGTCCATGGCAGGCAGAATTCCGATTTACCGGCGAGTAGGCGACGTCTTACGGATGCGACCTGGGAAGGCTGCTCCTAGCTCGCCTGACCCGGCATGTGCCCATCCGGGGTCAGATGATCAATGACATGGGGCAGCTGCTGCGCCAGGTCATCGGTCACCTGACTCTGGCTCATGCCGGTCTGCTCGGCGAGCTGCGCGACCTTATCCTCACCCAGGGCGCTGCCAATCTCCGGTCCGCTGACCGGCTGGTTGCTGCCCTTGCCGATCCACGACTGCACCTTCTGGCCCAGGCCACCACTCTGAAGCTGCGACACCAGGTTGTTCAGACCTTCCTGACCGCCCACCATGCCGAGCAGCTTGGTGACGGTGCTGTTTTCGCTGCTCCCCCCACCAGTGACCGAGCTGATCAGCTTCCCGAGATCCATCAGCTTCCCCTCCCCGGATGATCGGAACGAATCACCCTCCGTGATCATTTAGTCACAGGCCAGCACGCATGTCCACCCTGCAGCGGGGTGACCCGTTCATAGCTCGCGTAGCACCCGACCTACAGACCGGGTACCTCGGAGGCTGAGCGAGGCCCCGGTCGCGGGCGCAAGTCCCGGGACCAAAACGGAGGAACCTTTTCCCTATCACGGCTTTTCCGGCATTCCCGTGGAAATATTCATCTTGGGCTGCCGAAATGGCGATAGAATACCGCCTGGCCAGCCGCTAGGGTTCCGTCGGGGGGAAACGCACGTCAATGTGCTTAGTGAATAAGCCCCTTGCAGTAAGCTGCGAATCACGCATTCAATAAATGCTGCCCGAGAGCCTTGGGACGACTTTCCGGATTAGGGGGTGCACAGATGGAACGCCCGGCTTTGTCGCGCTTCCGCGTTGCGCTGAACGCGCTGATTCTGCTCGCCGGCTGCCTCGCCGGGGCCGCGGTGGCCGTGGCTACCGGGCAGCGGGCACTCGCGGGTACCGTGCCATCCGCTCCCGCAGGATGGACCACCGTGTTCGGGGACGACTTCGCCGGCACGGCCGGATCCGCGCCAACATCGGCCAACTGGTTCTATGACATCGGCACGGATTCGGGCAACGAGGAGATTAACCACAACACCAGCTCGACCAGCAACGTCTACCTGGACGGTAAGGGCCACCTGGTGCTGAAGGCGATCAACAGCGGCGGTAGCTGGACCGCGGCCCGGATTGAGAGCACCCGCGACGACTTCCAGGCCCCGTCCGGCGGCGAACTGGAGATGACCGCGTCGATCGAGCAGCCGGATCCGGCGCACGGGATGGGGTACTGGCCAGGCTTCTGGGCACTCGGTGCGCCCGCGCGGGCGGGCGGCTCCCTGGTCGGCTCCGGCGAGATCGACATGATGGAGGACATCAACGGCCTGAACAAGGCTGCGCAGTTCCTGCACGATGCGGCGGGCGTCAGTAGTCACCCGCTGATCGCGTGCCCCGCCGCCGGATCCGGCTGCCAGACCGGGTACCACACCTACTCGGCGATCATCAACCGGACCAACACCAGCGCGGAGTCCCTGCAATTCCTCATGGACGGCAGGGTGGAGAGCACGTTCACCGAGGCGCAGGTCGGCACGGCCGCCTGGCGGGAGGCCATAGACCACGGCTTCTTCATCATCTTCGACCTGGCCATAGGCGGCCACTACCCGAACGGGGTCTGCGACTGCTCGACCCCGAATTCGGCCACGACATCCGGCGCGTCGATGAGCGTGTCGTACGTGGCCGCATACGAGAAGGGCGGTAACTCCACGCCGACCGCCGCCCCCGCCGCGACCGCGCAGGTCAGAGGCGTTGACGGGCTCTGCCTGAGCAACCAGAACTCGCTGAACACCGAGGGCAACCCGATGTACGTAAAGGCGTGCAACGGCAGCTCCGGTCAGCGGTGGTCGGCCTACACCGACAGCACGCTGCGGACTGAGGGGGGATGTCTTGGGGTCGTGGGCGGCACAACCGGCGGCTCCGACGTGGACTGGTATGCGTGTAACGGCACTGCGGCACAGACCTGGACCCATAAGTCAGATGGGGAGCTGGTGAACCAGCACGCCAACCTGTGCCTGACCGATCCTGGCGGTAACACCGGTTCCCGGCTCGACATCGAAACCTGTGCCCACTCGGCACAGCAGATGTGGACGCTGCCGTTAGGAAAGAGCCGCAACCGGCTCAGGTAAACCTGCCTCAACCAGGCTGAACCGGGCTTGACGTCGTAACGCGCAGCGGGTGATGCTCGGATCATCCGCCGAGCGAACTGTTCGTCGGTGCGACAACGTCGTTGCAGATCCGGAGGGCACGTGTCCGCCGACCCTTGTCCGAAGGGGCTACCGCAGACCCAGCAGAGCGTCGCCGCACGCGCGGCCGGGCTGATCGCGGTGGCGGAGGATCTGGCCGGTGAGTTCTCGCTGCGCCCCTTGCTGGAACGAATCCTGCGGCGCTGCACTGAGTTGCTCGGCTGTACCGCGGGTTCGATCTGCAGCGTCGATGAGGCGGCTGGCACATACCGCAAAGAGGCCGACATTGGCGTCGCATGCCAATCCGGCGCGGTCTTCCCGCTCACCGAGGGGATGACCGGAGCCGTGGTGGCGCGCCGCAAGCCGGTGTGGTTCACCCGCTACGACGAAGTACCCGGCGGCCATCTGGCCGCGGATGAGCGTGCCACGCTGCGTGGTGTCATTGGCGTGCCACTGGAGTGGCGCGGGCGCGTTATCGGTGCGTGCATCGTGTTCAGCCGGGACGATCTTCGGGTCTTCGGGCCTGACGACGCCGAGCTGCTGGAGCTGTTCGCCAGGCATGCGGCGATCGCCCTGGCCACCGCCCGCATGCATGAAGTGGCTGAGGAGCGGGCTCGCGTGGAAGCGGCGGCTGCCGAGCGGGACCGGCTGCTCGGGGAGGTTCACGATAGCCTCGCGCAGCGGCTCGTGAGCATCCGGGTGCATCTCGACGGCGCCGAACGGGATCTTGCCACGGCGGCCCAGCAGCCCGCGGGGGGTAAGACGGCACCCGACGAGCGGATCAGCGTGGTGGCGGCCCAGCTCCGGCAGGCCGGCACCGCGGCCAGGGACGCACTCGCCGAGGCGCGGCTTACCCTGCTCGGGCTGGCGTCGTCGCCGCTCAACGGCCGGACGCTCGACGCCGCACTTCGCTCGGAGGCAGCCTGGGCCGAGAGCATCGGCCGGCTTGAGGTCAGATATGTGTCAGCAGGGGCGCCGGTGGCGATGGAGGAAAGCCTGTCCCGCGCGATCCTGCTGGTAGCACGCGAAGCCCTCACCAACATCGTCCGGCACGCCCAGGCGCGTTCCGTCCGGATTGGCCTGCTCTATGAGCAGGCGGCGGTGACGCTTCTGGTTCAGGATGACGGCCATGGCTTCGACCCGAGAGCCGAGTGGAAGGGCGGCCGCTTCGGGCTGCGCGCCATCAGCGAGCGCGCGCGTGTTCTTGGTGCGACGGTCGACGTTGATTCGGTGGCCGGCTGGGGCACGCGGATCCGCTCCCGCTTCCCCTATCGGCAACATGACCAGCAAGCTGACTCGCGGCTGCGGGTGCTCATCGCGGCGGCCCGGCCGCTGGTACGCGCCGGCATTGTCCGGCTGCTTTCGGCTGCTGAGCCCGGAATCGAAGTGATCGGCGAGGTCGCGACGGCGGCCGACGCGCTGGAAGCCAGTCAGGACCTCCGGCCCGATGTGGTGCTGGCCGAACTCGGTCTGTCAGCCGCGGACACGTCGGCCACGTGGCGCAGTCCTGACGGTGGCGTGACCGCCCTCCTGCTCACCCGCGACCCGAGCCTGGCCGTAGTAGGTCTATGCGAGGTCGGTGACGAGAAGCTGGTCGCCAGCGCGATGCGCGCGGGCGCGCGCGGCTGTGTGGACATCGGTTCGGACGGCGCGGAACTCGTACGAGCCGTCATCGCGGCCAGACGCGGCCAGGCCATCCTGTCCGGTCCCGTGCCTCCAGCGGCTCCATCGCGGCCTGCAGGAAGATGAGCCCGGGGCGGCCCTGACCGACCGGGAACGTCAGGTGCGCAGCCTGATGGAGCAGGGGATGCCCGACAAGCTCATCGCCGAGCAACTGGTCCTATCGATCAAGACGGTGGAAAAGCACGCTGGCGCCGTGCTGCGGAAGACCGGCGCCCGCAACCGTACCGAACTCGCCGCGCTGGCCAGCCAAGCCCGGCTCAGGCGGACCCCCAGGTAGGGGAAGTCCTCCCCCGAAGATGGGTACTTCCACCGATCCGGTCCGGTGGCTGGGCTCCATAGGTTGGGACTCATCCGGGTTCATCCCGCGGGAGGTCCAGCCTGTGCCTGTTGTGCCGTTGAAGCAGATCGTCGACCGGGCGTTCAGTGAGCGTTACGGTGTCGCGGCGATCAACGTGGTCAATGACCTGACCCTGGAGGCGGTACTGGCGGCGGCGGTGCGAGCAGCGCTCCCCGGTCATCATCCAGACGTCGGTCAAGACGGTCCGGGCTATCGGCATTGACCTGCTGTTCGCCATGTGGCAGCGAGCTGACGGCGGGAATTGAGGTTCCGGTCAGCCTGCACCTGGACCACTGCCCGGATCGCAAGGTCATCACCAGTTGCCTGCGCAAAGGGTGGAACTCGGTCCTGTTCGACGGCTCCAGGCTGCCCGTGGAGGAGAACCAGCGGCAGACGGTAGAGGTCGTGGCCGAGGCCCGATCCTGCGGCGCGAACGTCGAAGGGGAAATCGAGGCGATCACCGGCGTCGAGGACGACATCGGCTCCGATGAAGAGGCCCAGCGGCAGTCGCTGCCGGTGGCGCTCGAATTCATCCGGGAGACCGGGATCGACGTATTCGCGCCGGCCATCGGCAACGCGCACGGCGTGTACCGTTCCGAGCCCCATCTCGACGCACAGCGGGTTTCCGACATCGTGGCGGCGCAGCCGATTCCTATCGCGCTGCACGGCGGTACGGGGATGACCGACGCCCAGTTCACCGACCTGATCGCGCGAGGCTGCGCCAAGGTGAACATTTCGACCGCTCTCAAGGTCACGTATATGAAGGCGAACCTGGCCTTCCTGCGCGACGCCGACGAGCGTGACACGTGGGATCCCGCCGTCGTTGTTTGATGCGGTGCGGACGGCCGTGAAGGATATGGCCGCTGATCACATGCGCCGCTTCGGCAGCGTCGGCCAGGCCTGGTGATCAGGTGACCAGCCCGCCGGCCCAGGCCCTGGTGCTCGACTGTGACGGTGTGCTGGCCGACACCGAACGCTACGGCCATCTGGTCGCGTTCAACCAGACGTTCGAGGAATTCGGTCTTCCGGTCCGCTGGAGCGTGCCGGACTACCAGCAGAAGGTCCGCATCGGCGGCGGCAAGGAGCGGATGGCCAGCCTGCTCACCCCCGAGTTCGTGGCGGCCGCTGGCCTTCCGGCCGGTGCCGAAGGGCAGCGCACCGCCGTCGCCGCCTGGCACCGCCGTAAGACGGAGATCTACGCCGAACTGGTCGCGTCCGGCGCCGTCCCGCCCCGGCCGGGCATCGCGCGCATCGTGGCCGAGGCGCTGGCCGCGGGCTGGCCGGTGGCCGTCGCGTCGACGTCGGCCGAACCCTCGGTACGCGTGACGCTGGAGCGGGCGGTGGGGGCGGAGAACGCACGCGCGGTCAAAGTGTTCGCCGGTGACATCGTCCCGCGGAAGAAGCCAGCGCCGGACATCTACCTGCTGGCCCTCGGCTCGCTCGGCCTGCCCGCGGACCGCGTCGTGGTGATCGAGGACTCCAGAAACGGCCTGCTGGCCGCCACCGGAGCCGGCGTGACCTGCCTGATCACCGTCAACGACTTCACCGCGGCCGAGGATTTCAGCGAAGCCGCTCTGGTCGTCTCCTCGCTGGGTGACCCCGGCGGAGAGCGCACGTTGGTCCTCGCCAACCGCAGCCGGGCCACGCCGGGTGCCTGGATCACCCTGGCCGACCTGGCCAGCCTGCTGCCCAGTAGCAATCCGTCACCGGGCGCCGCGGCGGCGACCCTGCCGGCCCAAGGAGCAGTCATGTCCGCAGATCTAGCCGACGTCGAGGCCGTCGTCCGCACGATCGCCACGGTCGCCGTCGACAACGAGAAATACTTCGGCGACCTGGATGCCGTGGTGGGAGACGGCGACTTCGGCTATTCGATGGCGCGTGGCTTCGAGCTGGTCCTGCAGGGCTGGGACGACTTCGACCGTGCCGATATCGGCGCCTTCCTCAAGAAGATCGCGATCGTCATCACCAGCCGCATCGGCGGCACGTCCGGCCCAATCTGGGGGACGGCCTTTCTGCGTGCGGGCATGACCGCCGGAGCCGCGGACCGGCTGGAACCTTCCCAGATCGTGGCGATGCTGCGGGCTGCGATCGAAGGAATCAAGGCGCGCGGGAAGTCAGACGTCGGCGACAAGACGCTCCTGGACGCGCTCGTCCCGGCGGTCGACACCATCGAAGAGCAAATCGGCGCCGGGCACGACACCGCGGCCACGCTACGGGCGGCGGCGGCAACCGCGCGAAGCCGATCCGACGCGACGCGGTCGATGCAGGCCATGCGGGGCCGGGCCAGCTACACCGGCGAACGCAGTATCGGCAGCCTGGACGCGGGCGCCGTCGCTGTCGCCGTCATGTTTGAGGCACTCGCCGACCAGTGGTCGAAGCGCCCAGTTCAATCCTGATCCCCGGAGGACAACGCGATGAAGAAGTTTGTCAACGACCCGCAGCAATTCGTGCCCGAGATGCTGAAAGGCATCGCCCTGGCCAACCCGGAGACGCTCAGGTACGTGCCTGAGTACAACCTCATCATGCGGGCCGACGCACCGCGCGACGACAAGGTCTCGATCATCCAGGGTTCCGGGTCCGGTCACGAGCCCGCCCACGTGATGATCGTGGGCACGGGAATGCTCGACGCCGCATGCCCGGGCGACGTGTTCTCCGCCCCGCCGATGGACTACGTGCTCGAGACGAGCAAACTGCTCGCTTCCCCCAAGGGCGTGCTGCACATCATCAACAACTACACCGGCGACCGGATGGCTTTCGAAATGGGCCAGGAGATGGCGGCGGCGGACGGGATCACGATCGGCACGCTGCTGGTCGACGACGATGTTGCGGTGAAGGATTCGACCTACACGGTCGGCCGGCGCGGCGTGGCCGGGAACTTCTTTGTCATCAAGGCGACGGGGGCCGCGGCTGAGCAGGGCGCCGATCTCGATGAGTTGCTGCGCATCGGCAACAAGGTCAACTCGGCGACCCGGACGATGGGAATGGCACTGACGTCGTGCACGCCACCAGCCAAGGGCTCGCCGCTCTTCGAGCTCGGGGACGACGAGATGGAGATGGGTGTCGGCATCCACGGGGAACCGGGACGCCGCCGTGAGAAGCTGGCCAGCGCCAACGAGATCGTCGATGAGCTGCTCGAAGCCGTGGTGAGCGATCTGCCCTTCCGCCAGGGTGATGACGTGTCGCTCATGATCAACGGGCTCGGCGGCACGCCGATCAGCGAGCTGTACCTGCTCTACGGATACGCCCACGAGCAGCTGGCCCAGCGCGGGATCAACGTCCGGCGCAACTACGTCGGCAACTACTGCACATCCCTTGACATGGCAGGGGTATCTATCACCCTGAGCCGCCTCGACCAGGAGATCGGTGAGCTGCTCGCCGCGCCGGCGGAGATCGCGATCCGGACGTTCTGAGCGGACCGGCCATCGCCCGCCGGGGACCGGCCTGCCTAGTCCGCCCGGTGCTCCAGCGCGCGCCGGGTCAGGACCCGCGCCAGGTGCTGGCGGAAGGCGCGGTCGGCGTGATGTCCGCACCGGGCTCGGTGCCGTCGGCCGCCAGCTCGGCGGCCTCCGCGGGGCTGGCCCCGCCCGCCAGCGCCTCCTCCGGGATACTTTAACTGGCAACTTACCCTGTGACTGGTGCCTAACTGGGGGGCAGGAGGGCCGAAAAGTTACTCTGTGACCGGTGCCTGCCCGGGGGGCAGGAGGGCCGAAAAGCGCTCGCTGGCCCGGCCCAGCTGGTCCAGGATGCGCTGCCTGGCCGCGGGGTTCAGCGGCGTATCGGGCCGGGTCATCAGGTCCCGGAGCACCGGGATGAGCGGCGCGTACTTGCCGGCCAGCTTTTCCGTCTGCGGCCCGGTGGTGTGGATGAGGCCCACGCCGTTGTCGGCGAAGTCGGACGCCTTGATGACCCGCCCCCAGGGGGAGCGGTCCAGGCTGTCCGCGACGTGCTCCCGGTACTGCTCGTTCTTGTCGCGGCCGGGCTGCCAGACGGGGTTGGTTACGGCCCGGACCAGCTCGGCCACCCGCGGCCCGAACCGGCCGGCCAGCACCGCGAACGCGGCCGCACGGTCGCCACCCGGAGCGAGCTCTGCGGCGTGATCTTCCACTGCATCGTGCAGCAGCGCGGCCGTCGCGATGTCGGCGTCGTGCACCTCATAGTGCGAGAGGATCCTGATCGCCACCCGTAGCAGGTGGTTCAGGTAGGGCTCCCGCTGCCTTCGGTCGCCGGCGTGCAGTGCCGACGCGAGCTCCAGGGCCTGCTCCAGCCGCCGCCGCTCCGCGTCCGGAAAGGCGGCGATCTCCGCCGCGAACCGATCCCGCAGCCCCGCTTCGCCATAGGCCGAGGTGATCGCGTGCAGCGGCATGGTCCGCAATAGCCGCTGTTGCCCGGTATCCATATCTCAGAGCTAACACACGCGGCCCGGTCTGCCGAAATTCTCCGCCTGCCTGTGGATAACCGCCTGCCTGGTGCCGGTTCGCCTGCCCCGCCCTACCCGGCGATAGTCCCCCTGCCCCGGCGGGCCCCCGGCGGGACGGCACCCTTCTCAGCGTGACATCGCTGGCTCCCCCGGCCGATACTTCCGGTTCGATGGTGCAGGACATGCCGATCCTCTCGATTTCCGGCAGACGGTAAGAGATTCCACCACGCAGCCAAGTAGGCCCACATTGCGGACATGCGACGCATTTCCGACGAAGGTGTGAAGCGCTTCCCGAGGAGTCGGGCCTACGTCTGCAGCGGTCCGCCGGGGCGCCGTACTTTTGGCGGACCACCCACTCCGAATAAATCGCAGTAGATTGGCATTCGTGTGCTTTAAATGCTAAATTCTCCTGGTACCAAGTCTATGCCGTACTTCGGTATACCGACAGTGAGCTTACCTGCCAGTAACGTTGTGACACGAGCGTGCCCGGGCAGGAATTAGGGGAGGGAATCAATGCGAGTTGCCGTGACCGGTGGCGCGGGCTTCCTGGGATCACATCTGTGTGATGCTCTGTTCGCTCGGGGCGACCAAGTTGTCTGCCTAGACAATCTGTCGACCGGGCGCATTGACAACGTCACGCACCTGATCGGTCGTTCAGGGTTCGAGTTTGCCGAGACCGATGTGAGTAGCGGTATTGACGTTGACGGGCCGGTCGACGCGGTTGCCCACTTCGCCAGCGCCGCATCGCCGCCGGATTACCAGCGGCTTCCACTCGAGACGCTGGCGGTGGGGAGCAAGGGCACCGAGAATGCGCTGCGGCTAGCCGAGCGTAACTCGGCCAGGTTCGTTCTAGCCTCGACGAGCGAAATTTACGGCGATCCGGCCGTGCATCCCCAGGCCGAAGAGTACTGGGGTAATGTGAACCCCATCGGACCACGGAGTGTTTACGACGAGGCGAAACGGTTCGCGGAGGCGCTGACCCGCGCCTTCAGCGGCGCCCGCGGGGTGCAGACAGGGATCATCCGAATCTTCAACACGTACGGTCCCCGCATGAGTGCCACGGATGGCCGGGTTGTCACGAATTTCATTACCCAGGCTCTCAACGGTGATCCCCTTACCGTCTATGGAGACGGCGATCAGACACGCAGTTTCTGTTATGTGGGCGATCTGATACGTGGCATCGTGGCTATGATTGACTCCACCGAGCCCGGCCCAATTAATCTCGGCAATCCCGAGGAGTTCACCGTCGGTGATTTCGCCAAGCTAGTGCTGCAGATCACTGGCTCCGCGTCACGGATAGAATACCGGCCGCTGCCGGTCGACGACCCGACTCGCCGTTGCCCAGTGATCAACCGTGCGCGCCGATCCCTTGGCTGGGAGCCGGAGGTGCCAGTGGCCGAGGGGATCGGCCTCACCGCGGATTGGCTGCGGTCCAGGCCGATGGAGGTCCAGCTTGCGGCGGCGGGCGCCCGGGGCGGGTGGCACCAGGTATCGCCAGCCTGACTTCGATGACAGCTACTGGGCGCCGACGTTGGGGTGCTGAGAAGATATGTTTTTGCCAGCGTAGTCGGCAGTGCCGGAGTTTACCCCGAAGCTGGCCAGGTCAAGCCCTGCGCCCAGCAGCGGTGAGCCCGCGCGGAGAACAAAGCCGTTCGCCGCGCTTGGCTCGCTCGTCGCTGCCTTCATTTGCAGTCCCCGGACGGGGCCGCGCAGGTCCGGGTTGAGGGTAGAGCCGGTTTTCGTGGCTGCCACTTCCTCTTCGGAGGTTGCTTCCCGCCAGTTCGCGAGCGAGCTGTAAGCTTTTCCCCCAGATGATTGACCAGGCCCCGGCAGCGGAATAATAATCATTTCCCTGCGAGGTCGCCACGGCTGGGGAGGCGGCCTGGCTGGCTGCGACGACTGGACGGAAATCGGTCATGAAAACGTTGTTCCGGATCGTGATTTCGTGTATTCCGGCGCCGAGGCGGAGCGCGGGCGCAGACAGACTAGATGCTGATGACATCACGACGGTATTCTGATATACGTCTATTCCAGACACAGTGCCGCCATAGATGCTGATTCCGCCGTTAAATGTGTTGCCATCGTTTGCGTCGTCACTGCTGATATTGTAGCGGACGATATTGTTTTTCTGTGCCCCGTTGCTGAGCCTGCTGTAGATCAGGAACCCTGGTCCGGCGTTACCGTAGGACAGGTTGTCCTGCATAACCGAGTCGGATGTGTTCTGGTCGAGACCAAAGCCATTACCGTCTACCTTGCTGACCGCCTGGTTGTCGTAAGAAAGACTGTGCTCGATGGAGATGCCGGTGGAATCGAAGGCCCATATACCAGTGGGGCCCTGAGTACTGTCGCCCCCCGCGCCGCCGTTATCGTCCGCCGTCGACCAGATGATGCGGCCGTCCCGCACGCTGCCGAGGACAATTCCATTGCCGGTGTTATGGGATGTTACCCTCGGATCGCCATGATTTTGGGACGCCACCACGTCCAACACCGTCACGTTCCGGTTGGCGTAAGTGGGTGAATCGGCATTGAACTGCGGCCCGTAGGTCTCCAGGCCTGCGTCGGTGTTTCCGCTTACTAGGCAGTCACTGATGTGGACATCACTGAAGCCAGCGCCGGAATGGACCCCTCCCACGGCGATGCCTTCGCCGAAACCGCTGGCGTAGACGTGATCGATGATCACATGCGCCAGTCTCTGGTCGGTCGGCAGATCGTTATTCACGTAGATGCCCGCAGTGGCTACGCTCCCCGGCTGACCGCCCGGCTCCTGTCCCTGTCCCGGTCCCCACGCATTGCTGACCGGCGACTGGCCCACGACGTTCAGTTCGGTGATGCGGACGCCGCCCGTGTCGTGCACGTAGACGCCGAACCTTCCGGACGTGATGGTCGCCGGCCCTCCGCCGTACGAGCTGATCACCAGGGGATGGGCGGGAGAGCCGACGTCGGCGGGCCCGATCGTCAACTGCCCGGCGAACGGCTGGCCGCCCTGCAGCAGCAGCCGATCGCCGGGCCGCAAGATCGCCCGGTTGGCCCGCCCAAGTGTGCGCCAGGCCGTAGACGGCGAGGTACCTGCCGCGGCGTCATTGCCGGACAGGCTCAGATAGTAGGTCGTGACCGAGACGGGCTGCGCGACATGTGACGACCCGGAACAGGCCACCGCCAGCAAGGTCGCGAGGCAGAGCAGGGCCGCCTGTCCGGCGCGCAGCCGGTAACGGATTGCGATTGGTGTCGCCTACCTTTCTCGGGAGCGGGTTCCCGGGCTGGACGGCCCCTATGCGCGCGGTGCCGCCCCCATCGACTGCACGGTCCATCCTGCCGCCCGCCATTGGCCGAGCGGCAGCACGTTGCGGGCGTCCAGGATCCGTGGCGATCGCACGACTGCGAGGAGCGTGGCCGGATCGAGCTGGCGGTACTCGGCCCACTCGGTGAGATGCAGCACCAGGTCGGCTCCCTCGCAGGCCTTTTCTGGCCGGTCGGCATAGTCGAGTTCCGGGCACGCCTGCCGTGCGCTGTCATTCGCCTTCGGGTCGTGCACGCGCACTGCGGCGCCTTCGGCCCGGACGGCCGCCGCGACGCTCAGCGCGGGCGAGTCGCGCACGTCGTCGGTGTCGGGTTTGAAGGCGGCCCCCAGCACACCGACCCGCTGGCCGGCGAGAGACCCGCCCACCAGGTTCCGGGCCAGGCCGACGGCGTGCTGCCGCCGTGCGGTGTTGATCTCATCAACTTGGTGAAGGAACTGAACCGAGTCGGCCACTCCCAGCTCGGTCGCCCGGGCAACGAAAGCCCTGATGTCCTTGGGCAGGCATCCCCCGCCGAAACCGAGGCCCGCGGACAGGAAGCGCCGGCCGATCCGGGTGTCGTGCCCGAGCGCGTCCGCAAGGGTCACCACATCGGCGCCGGCGGCCTCGCACACGTCGGCCATCGCGTTGATGAACGACACCTTCGTTGCCAGGAAGGCATTGGCCGCCACCTTGATTAGTTCCGCGGTGGCCAGATCGGTGGTGATGTACGGCGTGCCCGCCTGCACGATCGGCGCGTAGAGCGTACGGAGCGCAGCGTCCGCTTGGTCTGAGCTGACCCCTACCACCAGCCGGTCGGGCCGCAGTGTGTCCTGCACCGCGAACCCTTCACGCAGGAACTCGGGATTCCAGGCCAGGGCGGCCGTGACGCCCTCGCGGGTCTGCGCGGCCAGCCGCGCGGCGAGCCGGGGCGCGGTCCCGACCGGGACGGTGGACTTGCCGACGACCAGACAGTCGCGGGACAGGTGTGGCGCCAGGCCATCGATCACGGCTTCAATGTGGCTGAGATTGGCGCCTAGCGAGCCGGGTAGCTGGGGTGTCCCGACACAGAAGAAGTGGACGTCGGCGAACTGCGCCGCCTCCGCGAGCGAGGTACTGAACCGCAGCTTCCCCGAACTGGCCGTCCGGAGGAGAAGCTCCGTGAGGCCCGATTCGTAGAAAGGCGCCCGCCCGTCAGCCAGGGCAACGATCTTATTGGCGTCGTTGTCGACTCCGAGGACCTCATGGCCGAGCTCGGCCATGCACGCGGCGTGTACGGCCCCCAGATAACCGGTGCCAATAACAGAAATGCGCATCTTACCCCTCCTGTTTATCTAAGCTGCGCTGATTAATCTCATTAATCTCAGTAGCCGTCAGGGTGAAGCCTCTGAAACTGCCATGCGTCACGGCACATGGCCTGCAGGTCCCGGCTGGTCCGCCATCCCCATACCTTTTCGATCCGGGTGGGGTCGGCGATGAGCGTCCCGACATCACCGGGTTGCCTGCTGACGATCCGGCACGGGATGGCTCGCCCGCTGACTTCCTCGACGGTCGCGAGCAGCTGCAGGACGGAAACGCCGCTCCCGGTACCCAGGTTGAAGGCGCGGATCCCCGTTTCCCCGGCGAGGTGGTCCAGCGCGGTACAGTGCGCCTCGGCGACATCCATGACGTGGATGTAATCGCGTACGCCCGTGCCGTCGATGGTGTCGTAATCGCTGCCATAGACGTCGAGCCGTTCCAGGCGGCCGATCGCTACCTGCATCATGTACGGCAGGACGTTGCTGGGGATCCCGGCCGGGTCTTCGCCGAGCCCTCCGCTGCGGTGGGCGCCGATCGGGTTGAAGTAACGGAGCGCGATGACCGAAAGCTGGGGATGCCGACGGCATGCGTCGCTCAGTATTTGTTCGCACATGAGCTTGGACCGCGCGTAAGGGTTCGTCGGCCCGGTCTCGTCGTCCTCTGAGATGGGCCTGCTGTAGCGGCCGCCGTAAATCGAGCACGAGGATGAAAACACCAGCCGGTTCACGCCGTACTTCAGCATCGTCTGGAGAATGCTCATAGTGCAGCCGAGATTGCTGCTGTAATAGTCGAGAGGTACGTCCACTGATTCACGGACCGACTTCTTCGCCGCGAAGTGGATGACCGCATCTATCGTCTTGTGCGCGAAGATTTGTTCCATCTCTTGCTGGTCACGGATGTCCGCCTGGTAGGCCGTCAGATCTCCGCCCGACACCTCGCGGATGGCGGTCAGCGCGGCGGGTGAGCTGTTCGAGTAATTGTCGACCACAATCACCTCCTTGCCGCGGCGTAGCAGTTCCACGCAAGTGTGACTGCCGATAAATCCAGCCCCACCAGTTACGATTATGGCCAAAATAATTCCCCTCGGGCTAGCTGGATAGAAGATCAGGTAAAGCTCTGTTACATATGAAAAACGTGCAGCACGTATGACGGATAATGCAGAGCCGCGATCAGTACCGGCAGCAGGGATGTAAGACCTGCCAAAAGCGGCAGCAGGCTGGTGCGGCGTAGCGCGAACCAGGTCGGCACATCGCTTTGCAGCGCCGACTCCCGCGCGTGCAGGACGGGCACGATGATGGACACTAGCGAGTATACGAACGCGGCCGCGATGCAGAGGAAGACGTACCCCACGGCATTGTTGGTTGCCTCGCCGACCAGGGCGGCTGCCGCCGATCCGCAGCTGATGACTATGTACGGCACCATGAGTCGGGTAGGTAGTGGCTCGGGGCCGCCGGTGCCTTTCGGGGTGACCTTGAAGGTTACCGGGCGCGGGTATATCCAGTTGATGACCGCAGAGAATATCCCGCGAGCTATATAAGGCCAGCGGACCAGTGTATATAGCCAGTTTTCCCAACTCAGGATAGGCGCATCCGGTGGTCGCAGCAATCTTCGTCTGCGTAGGAAAAGGGTGAGAAGGATCAGCCAGACGGAGAGTGACCACCAGTGCAGGAGGAAGGTGAGGTAGTTGACGTTGATCCAGGGCTTTCCCGTCACTGCGGCGTACGGAGCTAGGACGAGACCGCCAAGCGTGCTAGTCACCAGGAGCGAGTAGAAAACCATCGCGTAGAGGAACCGCAACTTCAACGATAGGGAAAGGCGGCGAAAATTGCCCGGAACAGTCCGCAGCACCACCATGATGATGCTGCGGGCCCACTGGAATTCTTGTACCAGCATGGCGGCGAAGGTGTTGGGGCCGTCACCGTGTGCTTCGGCGTCGATTGCGAACGCGCCCTGCCAGCCGGCGGCACTCAGCAGAAAATAGGTTGAGAAATCCTCGGCCAGCTCAGGGCCGATCCCGCCGATGTCCCGCAGGGCGCGTGTTCGTACCGCGTAGTGTGAGCCGATGCACGCCGGCGCCCAGCCGTCGCTATGCCCGAGTTGGAACGCGCCGTGAAAGGTGGCTTCCCGGTACAGACGGCCTCGTGCCGCCCACGAAACCGCGGCGTTGGTGTCGCACACACTGGGAGCGGATACGTACCCGATAGCCGGGTCGGAGAATGGACGGACGATCTCGGACAGGTAACTGCGAGACGGCTGATGATCGCAATCCAGCTGCGCCACCACGTCGTAGTTGCCGTAACCCCAGTGGTCGTAGAAGTAGGCGAGGTTTCCTTCCTTGCACTTGGTCCTCCGTGGCCATGTGCTGCGGTGATAGTCGTCGCGGCCGTGGCGACTGGCCATGATCACGCCGTGCTCGGCGCACCAGTCGATGATTTCAGCAGTCGGCCGCTCGTCGCAGATCCATACGTCGTATGGCAGCGGCAAGTCCTGATCGAGCATCGCCGTCAGCGTTCTCTTGGCGACATCCCACGGCTCGGAAGGCGCCCGGGTGACGACGAACGCCGTGCGTAGAAGCGGTACCGCCACCGACTTCCGCACATTGCGTAGCCGGTTCGCGGCGATCACGAAGAATACCGGATACACGGTTACGTAGATCAGTACAACGCTGTTGATAGCCAGCCCAAAGACACTGGTGCGGTGAGATGGCTGCAGCCAGCCAGGCCCAGAACCCGGTGAGGCAGATCACCCATCCCAGTGAGAGGGCAGCGATGAGAAGCCGGTCCGACGTGCTCATGATCGGGCTGAAGGTGCTGCGGCGCAGACGTCGCGCCGGGCGCTTGGCCAGGACTGGGCCGCCCCACCGTATTTTCCGGATACTCCCAGCGGACAGGAGCTGCATGTCACCGGTAAGAGTGGCCGTCTTCGTGTCGGCGACGATGCGCGGGGCTTTTGGACGGTGCCGGCCAGTTTCCGCCGCTTCCACCGCCGGTACAGCGGGAAAGTCTTTGGTGTGAGCTTCTGAAGATCTCGTCTGCAGCCAGGCTGGGCCGTGGGCCGGCGCGTAGCGCCTCGGCCGTGGCACCGCTGCACCCTCGTGCGGTCCTGGGCTGGCCTCGCGAATGCGCTCGTACTCCTCCGCAGGAGCCGCTGCGACAGTGGCGAGTCTGACCCGCGGCACTCTGCGCCGGGCTTCATCCTCCTCGTGACGTAGAAGCTGTTTCAGCCTGACAACGTCGTTGCCGGTCAAGTCCGACATCACTGGTCCCCCCAGGATTCGTGGGATCCGAGAACGGCTTATAACGATGCGCAACTACCCGTATGTCCTATTTGCGGCAAAAGCCTTGCAAGAGAAGGACGTCGGTCTGGCGCAGAAGGTTCACAGCTGACCATTAGAAGTTATTAACGGTTGCTAGCAGCGTGTTTTCGAAGAAAAAACCGTTATAAAGGCGTTTCGCGCAGATTTCCATACTCGGCATTTGGCTAATAAATGTCGAAACGCGCACATACGCGGCAAACGGCCGGGCAGGCCGAACAGTAAACTTTCCTAACTAACTTCACGAAAGGCCGGGGCAGAACATGAACATGAGCCAGGCCGCGGCAGGCGACGGCCGATCGGGTAAGACCAGACGGCCGATCGGGTAAGACCAGGCCGATCGGGTAAGACCAGGCCGATCGGGTAAGATCAGGGAGTGCGGTGGCTGGCGGCGGGGCTGACCGTTGTTCCCCAGCGCCCTTATGGCGGCCGGCGCCGGTACCCTCAGAACGGCCAGGAGTCTTCCTCTGGCTGGCGCGCCGGTGGCTCCATGCGCCGGTACAGCTCCCAGCTCTCGTCCCGCCAGCGGTAGACCGAGGCCGCCATGCCCCACCGGTGTACCGCCTTGACCTGCTCGAATGCGGTCGCCATGGAGCGGTGATCGGTGGTGAAACCGCTGGCCGCGTGGACCCGCCAGGGTCTTTCCGGCTCGGCCGCTGGCTGAGCCTTTGAACGCCTCGCCCTTATGCCGGCTATGTCATTGCCTCCTCTCGGCGGCGTTATGCCTAAGCCTGGAGCATGGCACGCTGACCGCCCCGCGTAACGGAAAGGACGGACTCGTATCCATTTGGTAAGTGCCTGAATGATCCGCCGCCTCCTCAGTCCGGCCGCCAGGCGGGCGGCGCAGCGATCTGTTTGCAGATGTCATTCGGCTAAACGTCCGCTAAAGTCCGGTCATGGCTCGCTACGGCCCGCAGTTCGGCCCGGACATAACGTTTCTGGGCGTGGCCCGGTGTGACTGGGCGGACCCGGCGACCTACCCGGGCGCCGATGTCGTGATCCTCGGCGCGCCATTCGACGGGGGCACCTCCTACCGCTCCGGCGCGCGGTTCGGGCCGCAGTACATCCGGCAGACCTGCTATCTGCCGCACGACGGCTCCCGGCCGTCGCTGGCGCTGCGCGCCGACGGGCTGACCGACCTGTCCGTCTACGACGCCGGGGACGTCGAGATGTTCTCCGGCGACGCCGCACGGTCGGTTCGGGACCTGCAGGCCGCGGTGCACGCCGTCACGCGGGCCGGCGCCATCCCTCTCGTGCTTGGCGGTGATCACACCATCACCTGGCCCGATGCGGCGGGCGTCGCCCAGCACACCGGGGCCGGACGGGTGTCCATGCTGCACTTCGACGCGCACGCGGACACTGGCGACGTGGAGTTCGGCTCACTGATCGGGCACGGCCAGCCGATGCGGCGGCTGATCGAGTCGGGGGCGGTGCGCGGGGACCGCTTCCTGCAGATCGGGCTGCGCGGCTACTGGCCCGGGCCGGAGACGCTGGCCTGGATGGCCGCCCGCGGCATGCGTTCCTACGAGATGACTGAGATCGTGGCGCGTGGCCTGGACACCTGCCTGACCGAAGCCTTCGCGATCGCGCTGGACCACTGCGACGGCGTGTTCTTGTCCGTCGACATCGACGTCTGCGATCCCGCGCACGCGCCCGGCACCGGGACCCCGGAGCCCGGCGGGCTGTCCGCCCGGCAGTTGCTCGACGCGGTCCGGCGGATCTGCTACGAGCTGCCGGTCGCCGGGATCGACGTGGTCGAGGTGGCGCCACCGTACGATCACGCCGACATCACCTCGTCGCTGGCTAACCGGGTCGTGCTGGAGGCGCTGTCCGCGCTGGCCCGCCGGCGCCTTGACACGGCCGCCGGGACTTCCTGGGACCCGCTCCGCCCGCTGCTGGAGGGCCGTTAGCGCCGGCCGCCGCCTGGTTGCGCGGACCCCGGTTGCCACGCTCCGTGGCGGGTAACCGGAAGGAGATGCAGATGCTCGACGCGGTAGTGGTGGGCGCGGGGCCGAACGGGCTGGCCGCGGCGATCACGCTGGCCCAGGCGGGCCTGGAGGTCGTGGTCTACGAAGGCGCGGGCACCGTGGGCGGGGGCGCCCGGACCGAGGAGCTGACGCTGCCGGGCTTCTGGCACGACCCGTGCTCGGCCGTCCACCCGCTCGCCGCCGGCTCGCCGATCCTGCGGACGTGGCCGCTGGAGGATCACGGCCTGTGCTGGATCCACCCCGACCTGCCGCTCGCGCATCCGTTCCCCGACGGTTCCGCGGCCATGCTGACGCGCTCAATGAATGACACGGCCGCGTCCCTCGGCGCCGACAGCAAGGTGTACCTCGACTTCCTGCGGCCCTTCCACGGCCGCTGGGACGACCTGGCGGCCAGCGTGCTGCGGGCCCCGCTGGACGGCCTGCCGCCCGATCCGCTGCTGCTGTCCGCCTTCGGGATCCTGGCCGCCGCCCCGGCCGCTGTGCTGGCCCGCTCGTTCGGCGGTGACCGGGCCCGCGGCCTGCTGGCCGGCCTGGCCGCGCACGTGACCGCACCACTGACCGCGCCGGTCACCGGCGGCATCGCCCTGATGTTCGCCCTGGCCGCCCACGAGGTCGGCTGGCCCTTCCCACTCGGCGGCACGCAGGCGCTCTCGGACGCCCTGGCCGGCCTGCTGACCTCGCTCGGCGGGACCATCCTGACCGGTCACCCGGTCGGCGATCTGGCCGAGCTGCCGCCGGCCCGGTGCTATCTGTTCGACACCTCACCCGAGCAGCTGGCCCGCATCGCCGGCTCCCGGCTGCCGGCACCTTACGCCAGCCGGATGCGCCGGTACCAGCGTGGCCCCGCCGTCTTCAAGATCGACTACGCGCTGAGCGGCCCCGTGCCGTGGACCGCCCCGGCGTGCCGCCGGGCGGGCACCGTGCACCTCGGCGCGACGCTGGGGGACATCAGCGGCGCGCTGCGCGCGGTGCACCGTGGCGCCGCCCCCGGCCGCCCGTTCCTCATCACCTCCCAGCCGAGCCTGTTCGACCCGTCCCGCGCACCGGCGGGATCGCACGTCTTCTGGGTGTACTGCCAGGTGCCGAACGGATGGCGGGCGGACCACACCGCCGCCATCGAGGCGCAGATCGAGCGGTTCGCGCCGGGCTTCCGCGACCTGATTCTGGCCCGCGCCGTCACCGCACCAGCCGGCGTCGAGGCCCGCAACCCGAACAACACGGGCGGTGACATCGCCGAAGGACGCTGCGACCAGTTCCGGCTGCTCTTCCGCCCCACGTTCGCGGCTGTCCCCTACGCGACGCCGAACCGGGCCATCTACCTGTGCTCCGCCGCGACCCCGCCCGGCCCCGGAACGCACGGCATGTGCGGCTACCACGCGGCCGCCGCGGCCCTGCGCCGGGTCTTCGGCCGCCGCCTGCCGCAAAACCCCATGACGCAGCACCCGAAGACGCAGCTCCCGGTGACGCGGGGCGCGGTGCCGCCGGCCGCGGCTTCCGCCGTGGCGGTCCCGGGCCATCCCGGGCCGTCCCGCCCGGTTCCGGGGCGGCCCGGCCGGGAGTGACCCCGATGCGGTGGTTCGCGGCCCCGGATTACTGGTTCGCCCGGCTGGCGTTCCAGCGGGGCCTCGCGGCCATCTATCTGATCGCCTTCGTCGCCGCCCTCCGCCAGTTCCGCCCGCTGCTGGGCGAGCGGGGCCTGCTGCCGATCCCGGCCTACACCGCGCGCACCCCGTTCCGCCGGGCGCCGAGCCTGTTCGCGCTGTACTACTCGGACCGCTTCTTCGCGCTGGCGGCGGGCGGCGGGGCGATCCTCGCCGCGGCGCTGGCCGCCGGGCTCGCTGATCTGGTGCCACTGTGGGCATCGATGTTGCTGTGGGCCGTACCCTGGGCGCTGCAGGTCTCCATCGTCAACGTGGGCCAGACCTGGTACGGCTTCGGCTGGGAGACCCTGCTGGCCGAGAGCGGCTTCCTGGCCATCTTCCTGGGGAACGCCAGGGCCGCGCCGCCCGTCCTGATCCTCTGGCTGGTGCGATGGCTGGTCTTCCGGCTGGAATTCGGGGCCGGCCTGATCAAGATGCGCGGCGACCGCTGCTGGCGTGATCTGACCTGCCTGCGGTATCACCACGAGACTCAGCCGATGCCGGGGCCGTTGAGCTGGTTCTTCCACCACCTGCCCGATCCGCTGCACCGGGCCGAAGCCCTGGCCAATCACTTTGCCCAGCTGGTCGTGCCGTTCGCTCTGTTCACCCCGCAGCCGGTGGCCAGCGTGGCTGCCGCGATCATCATCGCGACGCAGGTGTGGCTCGTGCTGTCGGGCAACTTCGCCTGGCTCAACTGGCTGACGATCGTGCTGGCCGTTTCGGTGCTGGATGATTCCGCCGCCCGCCGGGTCCTGCCGCTGCCGACGGCGCCCCGGCTGGCCGCGCCGCCCGGCTGGTACGAGGGCATCGTGCTGGCCGTGACGGCCGTGCTGGTGGTGCTCAGCTACCGGCCCGCCCGCAACCTGCTGTCCCGGCAGCAGCTGATGAACTACAGCTTCGACCCGCTCCGCCTGGTCAGCGCCTACGGCGCGTTCGGCGGGATCACCCGGCAGCGCTACGAACTGATCATCGAGGGGACCAGCGACGATTCCATCACCCCCGGGACGCTGTGGCTCGAGTACCAGTTCAAGGGCAAGCCGGGTGATCCGCGGCGGCGGCCGCCCCAGGTGGCGCCCTACCATCTGCGGCTGGACTGGCTGATGTGGTTCGCCGCGCTGTCGCCCCGGTACGCCGAGCCGTGGTTCGTGCCGCTGCTGCACCGGCTCCTGGCCGGTGACCCCGACGTCCTCACGCTGCTGCGCGGCAACCCGTTCCCCGACGCGCCGCCCGTGTGCGTCCGGGCCCGGCTGTACCGCTACCGTTTCACGACCTGGCGCGAACTCCGGGAGACCGGAGCCTGGTGGCAGCGGTCGCCGGGCCGCGAGTACCTGCCGCCCGTCACGCGGCGGGCGCGGGATCGGGTAATCTGACTAACGCTTTCCATCGCTTGCCATCGGTGCCCAGCCTGGTCGGCGATGGGCCCCGGGCGGAGTAGCTCAGTCAGGCAGAGCAAGCGGCTCATAATCGCTGTGTCGCCGGTTCAAGTCCGGCCTCCGCTACGAAATATCGGAGGGGTCGCGCTCGTTAGCTACCCCGCTTGTCCCAGTTGGCCGAGAGAGGCCCAAAACGAAAGGCACCGCGCCGTGGCTGCCACCGACGTCCGGCCCAAGATCACTCTGGCTTGCCAGGAGTGTAAGCACCGGAACTACATCACCAAAAAGAACCGGCGGAACAACCCGGACCGCCTCGAGCTGAAGAAGTACTGCCCGAACTGCCGCTGCCACCAGCCGCACCGGGAAACCCGCTAACCGGCCCGATGGCCCTCAACCGGGACTACATCGGCCGGAGCTTCCCGGCGTCCGAGCCATATGAGGTCAGCCGGGTCAAGATCGCTGAGTTTGCCAACGCGATCGGCGATCCCAGCCCGCTTTGCCGCGACCAGGCGGCGGCCCAGGCGGCCGGGTACCCGGACGTCATCGCGCCGCCCACGTTCGCGATCGTCATCACCATGGCCAGCAGCTCCTACGCGGTCCTGGACGAGGGCCTGGGGCTGGACTACTCGATGGTCGTGCACGGCGAACAGCGGTTCGAGCACGCGCGCCCGTTGCACGCCGGCGATATCGTCGTGGCGCAGTCGACGATCGCGGACATCCGCGACGCCGGGCGCAATGTCATGCTGACCACCCGGACCGACATCAAGACCACCGGCGGTGAGCAGGTCTGCACCACCCTGTCCACGCTCGTCGAACGGGGCGGCGCGGGCTGAGGTACGGGGTGCGGCCATTTGCTGGGTATGACAGTCCCTGCTGGACGGGGCGGCGAGGCTGGGTCGGGGGACCGGGCGGGTAGCCGGACCGGGAGACGAACGACATCGGGGGAGACCCGGAAAACGGGGGCTGACGGGGGCAACGGCCAGTGCGAAGCGGAGGCGGGAACGTGGCAGCGACGGTCAGCTACGCGGACGTGCGACCGGGCGCCGAGATAGCGCCAAAGAGCTACCAGGTCACCCGGCTTGACCTGGTGAGATACGCGGGCGCTTCCGGTGACTTCAACGTCATCCACTGGAACGAGCGGGTCGCCAGGTCGGTCGGCCTGCCCGATGTCATCGCGCACGGCATGTTCACGATGGCCGAGGTCGGCCGGTTCGCCAGCGACTGGGCCGGGGACCCGGGTGCCGTGGTCGAGTTCGGCGTGCGCTTCTCCTCCCCGGTCGTCGTGCCCGACGACCGACCAGGGGACGACGATCGAGGTCAGCGGCACCGTCGTGGAGAAGCTCGACGGGAACAAGGTCGTCCTGGCCCTGGTGGCCCGGTCGGCCGGTACCAAGGTCCTGACCCGCGCCCGGGCGGTCGTGGTCCTGCCCTGATGCGCACGCAGGTGCCGCTGGCCGCCTTCACCACCCTGGGCCTCGGCGGCCCGGCCGCCACCCTGGCCGAGCCTGCCGACGAGGCCGCGCTGGTGACCGCGGTCCGCGACGCCGACGAACGTGGCGAGCCGGTGTTCGTGCTCGGCGGCGGCAGCAACGTGGTGATTTCCGACGCTGGCTTCCCCGGCATCGTCGTCCGGGTGGCGACCCGGGGGCTCTCCTTCGCGCCCGCTGATCCCGGGGCCCAGGCCATGACCGTCGCCGCGGGCGAGAACTGGGACGACGTGGTGGCGCACTGCGTCGCCGCCGAACTGGCCGGGCTGGAATGCCTGTCCGGGATTCCCGGCCTGGCCGGTGCCACCCCGATCCAGAACGTCGGTGCCTACGGCCAGGAAGTGGCCGACACGATCACCAGCGTGCGCGCCTATGACCGCGAGCGCCGCCACGTAGCCGAGATCCCGGCCGCGGCGTGCGGGTTCGGCTACCGGACCAGCTCCTTCAAGCGCACGCCCTTCACCCCCGGATCGCCCACCGGGCGGTTCGTCATCCTGGCCGTCACCTTCCGGCTCACGCCTGGCCCGCGGTCCGCTCCGGTCCGCTATCCCGAGCTGGCCACCGAGCTCGGGGTCACGGTGGGCGAGCGGGTTCCGCTCGGCGAGGCGCGCGCGGCCGTGCTGAAGCTGCGCGCCCGCAAAGGCATGGTGCTGGACGCCGGCGACCCGGACACCCGCAGCGCCGGGTCGTTCTTCACCAACCCGATCCTCACCGAGGCCGAGTTCGCCGGCGTCACCCGCCGGGCGCAGCGAGCCCAGGGACCGGACGTGCGCGTGCCGCACTTCCCGGGCCCGGACGGGCACGTGAAGGTTCCCGCCGCCTGGCTGATCGAGCACGCCGGCTTCGGCAAGGGCTATCCCGGGCCGGGCCACGCCGGGCCGGCCCGTATCTCGTCCAAGCACACGCTGGCCCTGATCAACCCCGGCGGCGCCAGCACGTCCAGCCTGCTGGCCCTGGCCGGGCAGATCCGTGACGGCGTGCGCGACGCCTTCGGCGTGACGCTGGTCATCGAGCCGGTGCTCGTCGGCACCCTCGGTCAGCCTGACGTCAGGCGGCGAGCCAGTCGTCGATGGCCGCCAGCGTCTCCGTGCGCACCGCTGCGGGCGCGGCGGAGCCCAGTACCGACATCCGGGCCAGGTCGGCCAGCTCGGCGTCGGAGAAGCCGTGCTGGCGGCGGGCAATGCCGTACTGGGCGACCAGCCGCGAGCCGAACAGCAGCGGGTCGTCGGCGCCTAGCGCGATCGGCACCCCGGATTCGAACAGCGCGCCGCAGCGGCACGTCACGGGTGCGGGCCGCGATGCCCAGCGCCACGTTCGACGACGGGCAGACCTCCAGCGTGACGCCGCGCGTGGCCAGCCGCTTGACCAGCTCGTGGTCCGGTGCGGCCAGCACGCCGTGCCCGATCCGGTCCGCGTGCAGCTCATCCAGGCAGGCGCGCACGCTGGCCGGCCCGGCCAGCTCCCCGCCGTGCGGCACCGCGAGCAGGCCGCCGCGCTCGGCGATCCGGAACGCCGGGGCGAAGTCTTCCGCCCGCCCGCGCCGCTCGTCGTTGCTGAGGCCGAAGCCGGTCACCCCGCGTCCCGCGTACTGGACGGCCAGCCGGGCCAGTGTGCGCGCGTCCAGCGGGTGCCTGGTCCGGTTCGCGGCGATGATGACCGCGATCCCCACCCCGGTCGCCGCGCTGGCGCCGGCCGCGGCGTCCAGCACCAGCTCGACGGTGGGGGTCAGCCCGCCGAACCGCCCGGCGTACCCGGACGGGTCGACCTGGATCTCCAGCCAGCGGGATCCTTCGGTCCGCTCGTCCTCGGCGATCTCGGTCAGTAGCCGCCGCATGTCCGCCGGGGTCCGCAGCACCGACCGGGCCGTGTCGTACAGCCGCTGAAAGCGGAACCAGCCCCGTTCGTCCGCGCCGCTCAGCTTCGGCGGCCACTCCTCGACCAGCGCGGCCGGCAGATGGACGTGGTGCGCGCGGGCCAGCTCGACCAGCGTCGAGTGCCGCATCGCTCCCGTGAGGTGCAGGTGCAGGTGCGCCTTGGGAAGCTCATCGAGCGGACGTGCCATCCGCCTAGTGTGACCCCTGGCGCCGGGTCGCCGGGCCGGTCCGGTGCGCATGGCTGCGCCCCGCCGGGCGCCTACCGGGCCTGGCTGAGCAGCTTGCCGATGCGCATAACGCCTTCCTCCAGATCGGCGTCGCCGAGTGCGCAGGACAGCCGGAAGTACCCCGGTGTGCCGAACGCCTCACCCGGCACCACCGCGACCTCCGCCTCGTCCAGGATCAGCGCGGCCAGCTCGGCGGAGCTGCCCGGCCGATGGCCGCCGATCTCCTTGCCCAGCACGCCCTGCACCGACGGGTAGCAGTAGAAAGCGCCCTCCGGCTCGGGGCAGACCACGCCGGGGATCTCGTTCAGCATCCGCGTCATCGTGCGCCGCCGCCGGTCGAACGCCTCGCGCATCTGGGCCACCGCGGACAGGTCACCGGAAACGGCGGCGAGCGCGGCGGCCTGCGCGACGTTGCAGACGTTCGACGTGACGTGCGACTCGAAGTTGGTCGCCGCCTTGATCACGTCGGCGGGGCCGATCATCCAGCCCACCCGCCAGCCGGTCATCGCGTACGTCTTGGCCACGCCGTTCACCACCACGCACTGCTCGGTGATTTCGGGGGCCATCACCGGCATGGAGGAGAATCGTGCGTCGCCGTACACCAGGTGCTCGTAGATCTCGTCGGTCACGACCCACAGCCCGTTGGCCGCGGCCCAGCGGCCGATCTCGGCCACCTGCTCGGGCGGGTAGACCGCGCCGGTGGGGTTGGACGGCGACACAAAGAGCAGGATCTTGGTCCGCTCGGTGCGCGCCGCCTCCAGGTCGGCGACCGACGCCAGGTAGCCCGTGCTCTCGTCGGTCGCCACCGGGACCGTCACCCCGCCCGCCAGCTGGATGGCCTCGGGATACGTGGTCCAGTACGGCGCGGGGACGAGCACTTCGTCGCCCGGGTCGAGCAGCGCCGCGAAAGTCTGGAATACCGCCTGCTTGCCGCCGTTGGTGATCAGGACCTGGCCCGCCGTGACCTCAAAGCCAGAGTCCCGCGCGGTCTTGTCCGCGACGGCCTGCCGCAGCTCCGGCAGCCCGGCCGCGGGGGTGTACTTGTGGAACCGGGGCTCCGCGCACGCCCGCTGGGCCGCCTCGACGATGTAGCCGGGGGTGGGGAAGTCGGGTTCGCCCGCGCCGAAGCCGATGACCGGCCGTCCGGCCGCCTTGAGCGCCTTGGCCTTGGCGTCCACCGCCAGGGTGGCTGATTCGGCGATCGCGGACAGGCGCGCCGAGATGCGAGGATGTGTCGAAGGCATACACCCATGGTGACATCAACCCGCCCTACCCCGCACATCGATAAGTCCCCAACCGAGGCGGATACGGTGATCAACCTGACGGGGCAAGGCGAGGCCTCCCGCTACTGGCCCAGCGAGTCCCGGGCCGAAGGCTCGGGCGAGTGGCCGGTGCTGTCGGCGAGAACCGCAGCAGGACCTACGGTGAGGCGCTCGTGACCGGCCCAGCGAGCCGGGCCTTGTGCCCGGCGAGTGGCCGGTGTGTCGGCGAAGTACCACCGCGCGGGCGCGGAGCGCATGCGGGGGGTTCCGGGGGGTCGCCCCCCGGGCTAGCACAGTTCGACGGGGGCGCGTATGCGGGCTACACTTTCGGGTCTGATGGTGTTCCGTCGTTGCTGGCGCATGCCCTCCGGGCGACGCCGCCCACCAGGTGGCGGCCGGAAGGCACGAGCTGGCCAGGTCACCAGGCAAAGGGCAGTAGCTCAATTGGCTAGAGTCCCGGTCTCCAAAACCGGTGGTTGGGGGTTCGAGTCCCTCCTGCCCTGCAACGGACACTGATCGTAGGAAGACGGCGGTAGAGATACCTGACCGTTCAGCGCTTCATAGGTGAGGACATGGCGACTCAGACGCGCGGTGAGGCCGCGGAGAGACGGGGCGGCGATAAGCCCCCCGCACAGCGCAACCGCACCACTCCGGCGTTGTTCTTCCGCCAGATCGTCGCCGAACTGCACAAGGTGATCTGGCCGACCCGCCGGGAGCTGGGCACGTACACGACCGTCGCCCTGGTTTTCATCGTCGTGATGATCGCGATCGTCACCAGCCTGGACTATGGCTTTACCAAGCTGGTCATCGCGCTCTTCGGCTGACGGGCTCGGGGGTCGTCCGCCGAGGCCGGTCACGAGTGAGGCCGGTGAAGGATACGGACGGTCGGGCCGGCCGGCCGGGCGCGAACCCGGGCCATGCGCCTGGGGTGAGTGGCCGGTGTCACGGCGACCGGCCCGAGCGGGGCGTCGCGGGGGCTCCGGGGGTCATCCCCGGGCCAGCACCGCACCGAAGGAAGCGCGGAGGAATCCGCGAGGAAGCATAGAAGGAAGAGTAATTGTGTCCGAGCCCCAAGTACAGGTGGGCGATTCCGCAGACGCGGACGAGGCGATCGCAGGATTCGAGCGAGGCGGGGAGGCCGACGTGACCGAAGACTCCGAGGCCACGCCGGAGGACGACGCGTCGTACGACGATGACGACTCCTCGGGCGAGAACCTGTCCGGCGGGTTCGGCGACGCCACCCTGTCCGATGCCGAGCTGTCCGACGCCGCCCGGCCCGGCACCGAGCTGTCCGATGGCACGCTGGCGGACGCCACCCTGTCCGATGGCACGCTGTCCGACGGCTCCGAGCCGGATGGCGCCCTGCCGGCCGGGACCGAGGCGGGAGACGCTGCGGTCGGCGACGAGGTGATCGGCGATGAGACTACCGTCGGCGAGGCGGCCGTCGGCGAGGCGGCCGCCGAGGAGCCCGAGGCCGACCCGGTGGAGGAGTTCATGCGCCAGCTCCGGGCGATGCCCGGCGACTGGTATGTCATTCACTCCTACGCGGGTTATGAGAACCGGGTGAAGACGAACCTGGAGAACCGGATCTCCTCGCTCAACATGGAGGACTACATCTTCCAGATCGAGGTCCCGGTGCACAAGGTGACCGAGATCAAGCAGGGCAAGCGGCAGCAGGTCTCAGGAGAAGGTGCTGCCCGGCTACATCCTGGTCCGGATGGAGCTGACGGACGAGTCGTGGGCGGTGGTCCGGAACACCCCGGGCGTGACCGGCTTCGTCGGCCTGTCCAGCCGTCCCTCGGCGCTCAGCCTGCACGAGGTGGCCGGGCTGCTCGCGCCGGAGCCCGAGGAGCAGGTCAAGCAGGCCGAGGCCGCGAAGGCGCCGACCGTGGACTACGAGGTCGGCGAGTCGGTTACCGTGATGGATGGCCCGTTCGCGACGCTTCCGGCGACCGTGAACGAGATCAACGCCGACACGCAGAAGCTCAAGGTGCTGGTGTCGATCTTCGGCCGGGAGACGCCCGTCGAGCTCTCCTTCGACCAGGTCGCCAAGATCTGACCGTATAAAGCTCCGGCCTGACCGGCCGGGTGACGAGCCCGGCAGCCCCGGAACTCGGGAAAAGGAAAGGGAACCATGCCTCCAAGGAGGAGAAGGGTCGCTGCGGTTGTCAAGGTGCAACTGCCGGCCGGCCAGGCCACCCCGGCGCCGCCCGTCGGCACCGCGCTTGGCCCGCACGGCGTGAACATCATGGACTTCTGCAAGCAGTACAACGCCGCGACCGAGGCCCAGCGGGGCAACATCATTCCGGTCGAGATCACGATCTACGAAGACCGGTCGTTTGAGTTCGTCACCAAGACGCCGCCCGCGCCCGAGCTGATCAAGAAGGCGGCCGGGGTCGCCAAGGGCAGCAGCGAGCCGCACAAGACCAAGGTCGGCACCATTTCCGCCGCCCAGGTCCGTGAGATCGCCCAGACCAAGATGCCCGACCTCAACGCGCGGAGCATCGAGATGGCGGAACGGATCATCGCCGGTACCGCCCGCTCGATGGGCATTCAGGTCCAGGGCTGACGCAGCCGCTCCCGGCCGGGTGAACCGGCCGGGACAACAGAACGACGTCAGGCGTGGGAGGGCCGGGCGCGGCCCCAGGACCACGACCTCCTCAGTTGAGCAGGAGAAAGCAATGAAGCGCAGTAAGGCGTACCGCAACGCCGCCGAGCAGATCGACCGTGACCGGCTCTACAGCCCGCCCGAGGCCGTGGCCCTCGCCAAGTCGGCTTCGGTGACCAAGTTCGACCCGACCGTCGAGGTGGCCCTCCGGCTGGGTGTTGACCCCCGCAAGGCCGACCAGATGGTCCGCGGCACCGTCAACCTGCCGAACGGCACCGGTAAGACGGCGCGGGTCCTCGTCTTCGCGACCGGTGACCGCGCCGAGCAGGCCCGCGCGGCCGGCGCGGACTACGTTGGCTCCGACGACCTCGTGGAGCGGATTCAGGGCGGCTTCCTGGACTTCGACGCGGTTGTCGCCACCCCGGACCTGATGGGCAAGGTGGGACGCCTCGGCCGGGTCCTCGGCCCGCGTGGCCTGATGCCGAACCCCAAGACCGGCACGGTCACGCCCGACGTGGCCAAGGCGGTGTCCGACATCAAGGGCGGCAAGATCGAGTTCCGCACCGACCGGCAGGGCAACCTGCACTTCGTGATCGGCAAGGCCTCGTTCCCGCCCCGCGCGCTGCTGGAGAACTACGCGGCCGCGCTGGACGAGGTGATCCGGCTCAAGCCGGCCGCCGCCAAGGGCCGCTACGTCAAGAAGGCGACGATCACCACGACCATGGGCCCCGGCATCCCCGTCGACCCCAACAAGACCCGCGGCTTCATCGAGGACGAAGAGCCCGCCGCGGTTTAGCCCGGGGTGACGCCCCCTGGAACCCCCGCTGCGCTCCGCGCCCCGCGGTGGTACTCGCCGACACCGGCCACTCGCCGGGCAGAGGCCCGGCTCGCTGGGCCGGTACGAGCGCCTGCGTAACCGCGCGGTGCTCGCGATATACCCGCTCGATTCGGCCGGGGTGCTGGGCCGGTATCGCCTCGCGTGCCGGCCACGGGCACTTCGGCCGTTCCCTGCCGGGCCGGCCCTGATTTTGGCCCGGGCGGAGCGCGGGCGGCCACGTACTCTGTAGCTGCCGAAGACCGCAGGTTGTCACGAGCCATCCGGCTCAGGTGACCGAAGGTCCCGTGGAGAACGGGCATCCTGCGCAGGTAACTGAGCAAGCTTGTGGTGCCCGGGCTCCTGCCCGGGATCATGACGAAGCCCCAGTGCGCCTGCGCCTGGGGCGTTTCGCTTTTACGGGCACTTCTTCGTGCGTATCGGAGACCTTTCCCGGCCCTGTCGCGGGGCCGCGTGAGTCCTGTCCGGGCTCAGCGCCGGCCGCGAAACGGCGGAGCCGGGTCCGGCAGGAGAAAGGAGGCCCATGGCGAGAGCGGACAAGGTGGCTGCCGTTACGGAGCTCACCGACCGTTTCCGGGACTCGGACAGCGTCGTGCTGACCGAGTACCGCGGGCTCAGCGTTTCGCAGCTCCGCGCGCTTCGTCAGTCGCTCGGGGACAACGCCACGTTCAGCGTGGTCAAGAACACCCTTACCAAGATCGCGGTCAGCGAGGCTCGGTCTGCAGGACCAGCTCGCGTCGCTGCTTTCCGGCCCGTCCGCCATCGCGTTCGTCGGCGGCGACGTGGTCGAGGCCGCCAAGGGCCTGCGCGACTTTTCCCGGGACAACCCCGCTCTGGTGATCAAGGGGGGCGTGCTCGACGGCAAGGCGCTCACGCCCGACGAGATCACCCGGCTGGCTGACCTGGAGCCGCGCGAGGTTCTGCTCGCCAGGCTGGCCGGCGCCATGACGGCGTCGATGTCCCGCGCCGCCGCGGTGTTCAACGCGCTGCCGACGCAGGTCGCCCAGCTCGCCGAGGCTCTGCGGGTCCAGCGGGCCGAGCAGGGCGGCGCCGAGGGCGGCCAGGAGGCAGCGCCGGAGGCGCCCGCCGAGGACGCCGGGCGAGCCCAGCCGGCGAGAGCCCAGGCCGGGCGCGCCAGCGAGAGCTGACCCGCCCGCGGCCGGACCTGATGGCCGCGAGCCATCGATGACACAGATAGACGCCAGGTAGACGGAGGAACCAGCACTATGGCGAAGCTCAGCACCGACGACCTGCTCGAGGCGTTCAAGGAGATGACCCTCCTTGAGCTGTCGGAGTTCGTGAAGCAGTTCGAGGACACGTTTGACGTCAAGGCGGCCGCGCCGGTCGCCGTGGCGGCCCCGGCCGCCGGCGGCGGTGGGGCCGAGGCCCCGGCGCGCGGAAGAGAAGGACGAGTTCAACGTCACGCTCGAGGCCGCGGGCGACAAGAAGATCCAGGTCATCAAGGAAGTCCGCACCCTCACCAGCCTCGGGCTGAAGGAGGCCAAGGACCTGGTTGACGGCGCGCCCAAGCTCGTGCTCGAGAACGTCAACAAGGAGGCGGCGGACAAGGCGAAGGCGGCCCTCGAGGGCGCTGGCGCCACCGTCACCGTCAAGTAAGGCCCGCGACCCAGGCAGCCGCGGCGCGCAGGCCGGCCGCGGCGCACCGGCCCGCGCCGCGTTCGCGCCCGCGGGGGCCGCGTGCGTCGCTGCCGCATCCGGCGGCCCTGCGCTGGGCCGCGTGCGCCGCCCCAGGGCCGATCCGGCAGCGGCCCGAAAAAAGAAATTTCTCCGGCGCGGAATGTTTGCGTGCGACCGGCTGGTTGTGCTAAGCGGCTAGAAACCACGTACCGGTTTCGCGCCTGCTCCGTAGATCTCTGCTATGTGCGGTACCCGGCCCGGGCCCGCCCGGTCCGGCGGAGTCGCTGAAAACGCGCCTCACCTGCTGAATCAAGAGGTATACCCTGCTAGGAACCGCTCACACGTCCAGGCCTGTGTGGCATCTGTCACGGCATGAAGTCGCCCGATCTGCCGGGTTGAGGCTTGACGTTTCGGCGCAGACGAGCAATGCTGCGGAGCAGTCGTGATCCTGAAAGTGGCGTATAGTTGACTAGCGGTGTGGCCTTGGGCTACACTGCTCATTTGCGCTGCACTCTAACGTCCTCGGTTCCCTCGCTCCCAGGCGGCATAGCCGTGGGACGTTTGGCGTGCGTGCGGTGATAGGTCCGCCACAAGTTCGGAAGGATCCCTGTTGGCAGCATCGCGCAGCGCCTCCGCTCATGATTCTCGCCGCGTCTCTTTTGCTCGTATCCAGGAACCGCTCATGGTTCCGGACCTGCTGGCCCTCCAGACCGAGTCGTTCGACTGGCTGCTGGGCAACGACAAGTGGAAGTCCCGGGTGGAGGCCGCCAAGGCGGCAGGGCGCAAGGATGTCCCTGAGCAGTCCGGGCTCGAGGAGATCTTCGAGGAAATTAGCCCCATCGAAGACTTCTCGGGAACCATGTCCCTCTCGTTCCGTGACCATCGGTTCGAGCCGCCCAAGTACTCCTCGGAGGAGTGCAAGGACAAGGACATGACGTACTCCGCCCCCATGTTCGTGACGGCGGAGTTCATCAACAACACCACCGGTGAGATCAAGAGCCAGACGGTCTTCATGGGGGACTTCCCCCTGATGTCCGCCAAGGGCACGTTCATCATCAACGGCACCGAGCGCGTGGTGGTCTCGCAGCTCGTCCGTTCGCCGGGTGTCTACTTCGACCGCCAGGTGGACAAGACCTCGGACAAGGACATCTACAGCTGCAAGGTGATCCCGTCCCGCGGGGCCTGGCTGGAGTTTGAGATCGACAAGCGGGATGCCGTCGGCGTCCGCATCGACCGCAAGCGCAAGCAGAGCGTCACCGTCCTGCTCAAGGCGCTCGGCTGGGACGACGCCCGCATCCTCGAGCGCTTCGGCGCCTACGAGTCGATGCGCGCCACCCTGGAGAAGGACCACACCACCGGCCAGGACGACGCGCTGCTGGACATCTACCGCAAGCTGCGGCCGGGTGAGCCGCCGACCCGCGAGTCGGCGCAGGCGCTGCTGGAGAACCTGTACTTCAACTCCAAGCGCTACGACCTGGCCAAGGTGGGCCGGTACAAGCTCAACCGGAAGCTCGGCCTCGACGTCGAGCTGCGGAAGGGCACGCTGACCGAGGAAGACATCGTCTCCACGATCGAGTACCTCGTCCGGCTGCACGCCGGCGAGGAGGAGATGAAGGTCGGCACGGGCACCATCCCGCTGGAGACCGACGACATCGACCACTTCGGCAACCGGCGGCTGCGCACGGTCGGCGAGCTGATCCAGAACCAGGTCCGGCTGGGCCTGGCCCGGATGGAGCGCGTGGTCCGGGAGCGGATGACGACGCAGGACGTCGAGGCGATCACGCCGCAGACCCTGATCAACATCCGGCCGGTCGTCGCGTCCATCAAGGAGTTCTTCGGCACCAGCCAGCTCTCCCAGTTCATGGACCAGACGAACCCGCTGGCCGGGCTGACCCACAAGCGCCGCCTGTCGGCGCTGGGCCCGGGTGGCCTGTCCCGTGAGCGGGCCGGGTTCGAGGTCCGTGACGTGCACCCCAGCCACTACGGCCGGATGTGCCCGATCGAGACGCCGGAAGGGCCGAACATCGGCCTGATCGGCTCGCTGTCCTCGTACGCGCGGGTCAACGCGTTCGGCTTCGTGGAGACGCCCTACCGGAAGATCCGCAACGGCAAGGTGACCGACCAGATCGACTACCTGACTGCCGATGAGGAAGACCGGCACGTCATCGCGCAGGCGAACACGCCGCTCGCGGACGACGGGTCGTTCGCGGAGAATCGCGTCCTGGTCCGCCGGAAGGGCGGCGAGGTCGACCTCATCCGCCCGGACGACGTCGACTACATGGACGTCTCCGCGCGCCAGATGGTGTCGGTGGCTACCGCCATGATCCCGTTCCTCGAGCACGACGACGCCAACCGCGCGCTGATGGGCTCGAACATGCAGCGCCAGTCCGTTCCGCTGCTGCGCAGCGAGGCGCCGCTGGTCGGCACGGGCATGGAATACCGCGCCGCGGTCGACGCCGGTGACGTCATCGTCGCCGAGCGGGCGGGCGTGGTCGAGGAGGTCTGCGCCGACTTCGTCACGGTCATGCACGACGACGGCACCCGGAAGACCTACCTGGTCTCCAAGTTCCGCCGGTCCAACCAGGGCACCTGCTTCAACCAGAAGCCCATCGTGGACGAGGGCCAGCGGGTCGCCGACGGCCAGGTCCTGGCGGACGGGCCGTGCACCGACAACGGCGAGATGGCGCTGGGCAAGAATCTGCTCGTGGCGTTCATGCCGTGGGAGGGCCACAACTACGAGGACGCGATCATCCTGTCCCAGCGGCTGGTGCAGGACGACGTGCTCTCCTCCATCCACATCGAGGAGCACGAGGTCGACGCGCGGGACACCAAGCTGGGTCCCGAGGAGATCACCCGTGACATCCCGAACGTGTCGGAGGAGGTCCTCGCGGACCTCGACGACCGGGGCATCATCCGGATCGGCGCGGAGGTCGTCAACGGCGACATCCTGGTCGGCAAGGTGACCCCCAAGGGCGAGACCGAGCTGACCCCGGAGGAGCGCCTGCTCCGCGCGATCTTCGGCGAGAAGGCGCGCGAGGTGCGCGACACCTCGCTGAAGGTGCCGCACGGTGAAGAGGGCAAGGTCATCGGCGTCCGGGTGTTCACCCGCGAGGACGGCGACGAGCTGCCGCCCGGGCGTGAACGAGCTGGTCCGGGTGTACGTCGCGCAGAAGCGCAAGATCACCGACGGCGACAAGCTCGCGGGCCGGCACGGCAACAAGGGCGTGATCGCGAAGATCAACCCGGTGGAGGACATGCCGTTCCTCGAGGACGGCACGCCGGTGGACATCGTGCTCAACCCGCTCGGTGTGCCGGGCCGGATGAACGTCGGCCAGGTCCTCGAGACGCACCTTGGCTGGGTGGCCCAGACGGGCTGGCAGGTCCAGGGTGACGACGAGGAGTGGAAGACCCGGCTGCGCAGCGTCGGCGTGGACACTGCCCCGGCCGGTACGCCCGTGGCCACGCCGGTGTTCGACGGCGCCCGCGAGGAGGAGATCACCGGCCTGCTCGGCAGCACCCTGCCGAACCGGGACGGCCAGCAGCTGGTCGGCCAGAGCGGCAAGGCGAGGCTGTTCGACGGCCGCACCGGTGAGCCCTTCAAGGACCCGATCGCGGTCGGCTACATCTACATCCTCAAGCTGCTGCACCTGGTCGACGACAAGATCCACGCTCGCTCGACCGGCCCGTACTCGATGATCACCCAGCAGCCGCTGGGCGGCAAGGCGCAGTTCGGCGGGCAGCGGTTCGGTGAGATGGAGGTGTGGGCGCTGGAGGCCTACGGGGCCGCCTACGCCCTGCAGGAGCTGCTGACGATCAAGTCCGACGACGTGCTCGGCCGCGTGAAGGTGTACGAGGCGATCGTCAAGGGCGAGAACGTGCCCGAGCCGGGTATCCCCGAATCCTTCAAGGTCCTCATCAAGGAAATGCAATCGCTCTGCCTCAACGTGGAGGTGCTGTCGAGCGACGGCGCGGCGATTGAGATGCGGGATACCGACGAGGACGTGTTCCGCGCGGCCGAGGAACTCGGCATCGACCTGTCACGGCGTGAGCCAAGCAGCGTTGAAGAGGTCTGAGTGCACCTGGGCAGCCCCGTACGCCGGGGCTGCCCGACCGCGCTCTTAATCCGGATCTACCCAGGGGAAGTGCAAGTGCTGGACGTCAACTTCTTCGACGACCTACGTATCGGCCTCGCCACGGCGGACGACATCAGGCAGTGGTCTCACGGCGAGGTGAAGAAGCCGGAGACCATTAACTACCGCACCCTCAAGCCGGAAAAGGACGGGCTCTTCTGCGAGAAGATCTTCGGTCCGACCCGGGACTGGGAGTGCTACTGCGGTAAGTACAAGCGTGTCCGGTTCAAGGGCATCATCTGTGAGCGCTGTGGCGTGGAGGTTACCCGCGCCAAGGTGCGGCGCGAGCGGATGGGCCACATCGAGCTGGCCGCGCCCGTTACCCATATTTGGTATTTCAAGGGCGTGCCGAGCCGTCTCGGCTATCTCCTTGACCTCGCGCCGAAGGACCTGGAGAAGGTCATCTACTTCGCCGCGTACATGATCACCTGGGTCGATGACGAGGCCCGGGCCCGCGATCTGCCCTCGCTGGAGGCGAAGATCTCCGTCGAGCGCGGCCAGATCGAGCAGCGCCGGGACGCCGACATCGAGGCGCGGCAGGCCAAGCTCGAGGCCGACCTGGCCGAGCTGGAGGCCTCCGGGGCCAAGGGTGACGCGCGCCGCAAGGTGCGGGAGAGCTGCGACCGCGAGTGCAAGCAGCTCCGCGACCGCGCGGGCAAGGAAATCGACCGGCTCGACGAGGTGTGGAGCAGGTTCAAGAGCCTCAAGGTCCAGGACCTCGAGGGCGACGAGATGCTGTACCGCGAGATGCGCGACCGTTTCGGCCGCTACTTCCGCGGCGGCATGGGCGCCCAGGCGATCCAGGACCGGCTGGGCACCTTCGACCTCGACGCGGAGGCCGCGTCGCTGCGCGAGACGATCCGCAGCGGCAAGGGCCAGAAGAAGGCCCGCGCGCTGAAGCGGCTCAAGGTCGTGTCCGCGTTCCTGAACACCCGGAACAGCCCGATGGGCATGGTCCTCGACTGCATCCCGGTGATCCCGCCGGACCTGCGGCCGATGGTCCAGCTCGACGGTGGCCGGTTCGCCACCTCGGACCTGAACGACCTGTACCGCCGGGTCATCAACCGGAACAACCGGCTCAAGCGGCTGCTTGACCTGGGCGCGCCGGAGATCATCGTCAACAACGAGAAGCGGATGCTCCAGGAGGCCGTGGACTCGCTGTTCGACAACGGCCGCCGCGGCCGCCCGGTCACCGGGCCGGGCAACCGCCCGCTGAAGTCGCTGTCCGACATGCTCAAGGGCAAGCAGGGCCGGTTCCGCCAGAACCTGCTCGGCAAGCGCGTCGACTACTCGGGCCGTAGCGTCATCGTGGTCGGCCCGCAGCTCAAGCTGCACCAGTGCGGCCTGCCCAAGCAGATGGCGCTCGAGCTGTTCAAGCCGTTCGTCATGAAGCGGCTGGTCGACCTGAACCACGCGCAGAACATCAAGTCCGCCAAGCGGATGGTGGAGCGCGCGCGGCCGGTCGTCTGGGACGTGCTCGAGGAGGTCATCACCGAGCACCCGGTGCTGCTGAACCGGGCGCCGACGCTGCACCGGCTCGGCATCCAGGCGTTCGAGCCGCAGCTGGTCGAGGGCAAGGCCATCCAGATCCACCCGCTCGTCTGCACCGCGTTCAACGCGGACTTCGACGGGGACCAGATGGCCGTGCACCTGCCGCTGTCGGCGGAGGCGCAGGCCGAGGCGCGGATCCTGATGCTGTCCACCAACAACATCCTCAAGCCGGCCGACGGCAAGCCGGTGACCATGCCCACCCAGGACATGATCATCGGGCTGTTCTGCCTGACGCAGGAGGCGGAGGGCGCGACCGGCACCGGGCGCAGCTTCGCGTCGACGTCGGAGGCCATCATGGCCTACGACCGCGGCGAGCTCGACCTGCAGGCGCGGATCGAGATCCGGCTGGAGAACGTCACGCCGTCCCGCGGCCAGACGATGCCGGAGGACTGGGTCCCGGGTGAGCCGTTCCGCATGTCCACCACGCTGGGCCGGACGATCTTCAACGAGACGCTGCCCGCCGACTTCCCGTACGTCAACTACGAGGTCGGCAAGAAGCAGCTCTCGGTGATCATCAACGAGCTCGCCGAGCGCTACCCGAAGGTCCAGGTGGCCGCGGCGCTCGACGCGCTCAAGGACGCCGGGTTCCACTGGGCCACGCGGTCCGGCGTGACGATCGGCATCGAGGATGTCGTCGCCCCGCCGAACAAGCAGCACATCCTGGAGGACTACGAGCGCCGCGCCGACAAGGTGCAGCGTGAGTACGAGCGTGGCCTGATCACCGACGACGAGCGCCGTCAGGAGCTCATCGAGATCTGGACGCACGCGACGGCCGACGTGGCCAAGGACATGGAGGAGGCTTTCCCCCCGACCAACCCGGTCTGGATGATGGTCAACTCCGGTGCCCGAGGCAACATGATGCAGGTCCGGCAGATCGCCGGCATGCGAGGCCTGGTCTCCAACCCCAAGGGCGAGACCATCCCGCGGCCGATCAAGTCGAGCTTCCGGGAAGGGCTGTCCGTGGTGGAGTACTTCATCTCCACGCACGGCGCGCGCAAGGGCCTGGCGGACACCGCACTGCGGACCGCCGACTCCGGGTACCTCACCCGGCGCCTGGTGGACGTGGCGCAGGACGTCATCGTCCGCGAGGAGGACTGTGGCACCGACCGGTCGATCGTGATGAAGATCGCCGACCGGGACGCCCAGGGCAACCTGCGCAAGCTGCCGAACATCGAGAACACCGGCACCGGCCGGACGATCGCCGAGGACGTCGTGGTCGATGGCACCACGATCGCCGCGGTCAACGAGGACACCACCGAGACCATGATCGACCGCCTGGTCGAGGCCGGGGTGGATGGCGTCCGGACGTTCAGCGCGATGACGTGCGAGGCCAAGATCGGTGTCTGCGCCAAGTGCTACGGCCGCTCGCTGGCCACCGGCAAGCGGGTGGACGTCGGCGAGGCGGTCGGCATCGTCGCCGCCCAGTCGATCGGTGAGCCCGGTACGCAGCTGACCATGCGCACCTTCCACACCGGTGGTGTGGCGGGCCAGGACATCACCCACGGTCTGCCGCGAATCCAGGAGCTGTTCGAGGCGCGCATCCCCAAGGGGCTCGCACCGATCAGCGAGGTGGAAGGCCGGGTCAAGATCGAGGAGACGGAGAAGGCCCGGAAGATCATCATCGTGCCGGACGACGGCTCGGAGGAGATCGCCTACCAGGTCAGCATGCGCTCCCGGCTGCTGGTGTCCGAGGGGGAGCGGGTGTCCGTCGGGCAGCAGCTCGTCTTCGGCGCGGTGAACCCGCACGAGGTGCTCCGGATCCTGGGCTCGCGGGCGGTGCAGCTGCACCTGGTCCACGAGGTCCAGGAGGTGTACCGGTCGCAGGGTGTCTCGATCCACGACAAGCACATCGAGATCATCATCCGGCAGATGCTCAAGCGGGTGAACGTGCTGGAGTCCGGCGACACCGAGCTGCTGCCGGGCGAGCTCGTCGAGCGCCCGCGGTTCGAAGAGCTGAACCGCGCGGTGGTCGGCGAGGGCGGGACTCCCGCGGCTGGCCGCCCGGTCCTGATGGGGATCACCAAGGCGTCGCTGGCCACGGAGTCGTGGCTGTCGGCGGCCTCCTTCCAGGAGACGACGCGGGTGCTCACCGACGCGGCGATCCACGCCAAGTCGGACTCGCTGCTCGGCCTGAAGGAGAACGTGATCATCGGCAAGCTCATCCCGGCCGGTACCGGTATGCAGGTCTACCGGAACGTCAAGGTGGAGCCGACCGAGGACGCGCGTTCGTCGGCCTACCCGGCCGGCACCTACGCCGAGTCCGAGGCGTACGCCTTCGGGCAGGGCTCCGGCGAGGCCGTCCCGCTCGAGGAGTACGACTTCGGCTCCTACAACCGGTAACCACCGGCTCGCACGCGCAAAGGGCTCCCGGCACCGCCCGGGAGCCCTTTGCGTACCGGCCCAGCGAACCCGGGCCTTCAGGCCCGGTGAGTGGCCGGTGCTGTCGGCGAGCAGGTGGTACGCGTTACGGCGAGGCGCTCGTACCGGCCCAGCGAACCGGGCCTTCAGGCCCGGTGAGCGGCCGGTGTGTCGGCGAAGTTACCACCGCGGGGCGCGGAGCGCAGCGGGGGGTTCCGGGGGGTCGCCCCCCGGGCCAGCACAGCGCCGGAAATCCGAAATGGCTACGGCTGACGGAAATAATCCGGCCCTGTGTTGTGTACACTGTCTGAGGCACAAGGGATCTGGTGCCGGGCCTCCATTTTGACCAGCGGGGCCTGGCCTGGGTAACCTGTGTCTTCGTGCCCGTAACAAGGCGGGCACGTATGCGTGTCAGCAGGCAGTACGGTTTCGAACCCGCGACCCCTTGGTCGAATCGGGTGCGGGCCGGATAGCCCTGACCGCTTGGTTACTCCCCGACTAACACCGGCTCGTAATGGGCCGGGTGTGCCCTGGGGTCGGCGACACGCCCGACCGCGGGGGTCGGGACGGGAGATAAAACCGCAGGTGAGGCCGCGTCTAAAGGCGCGGATTGGCCGCGCGGACTGGCAGGAAGAGACGCGCCCCGGCGCGAAAGAAGAGACGCGCCCCGGCGCGCCAGCGGAGATACAGGGAAGACGGAGACCCGGTGCCCACGATCCAGCAGCTTGTCCGGAAGGGCCGCCAGGAGAAGGTGGCGAAGACCAAGACCCCGGCGCTGAAGGGAAGCCCCCAGCGCCGCGGCGTGTGCACGCGTGTCTACACGACCACGCCGAAGAAGCCGAACTCGGCGCTCCGCAAGGTGGCGCGTGTCCGGCTGACCAGCCAGATCGAGGTCACCGCCTACATCCCCGGGGTTGGGCACAACCTGCAGGAGCACTCCATCGTGCTCGTCCGCGGCGGCCGCGTGCGCGACCTGCCCGGTGTCCGGTACAAGATCATCCGCGGTTCGCTCGACACCCAGGGTGTCCGCAACCGCAAGCAGGCACGCAGCCGCTACGGCGCGAAGAAGGAGAAGAGCTGACATGCCGCGCAAGGGCCCAGCGACGAAGCGGCAGCTCGTCACCGATCCGGTCTACGGCTCGCCGCTCGTCACCGCGCTGGCCAACAAGGTGCTCAGGGACGGCAAGCGCTCGCTCGCCGAGCGCGTCGTCTACGGGGCCCTCGAAGGCTGCCGGGACAAGACGGGCAATGACCCCGTGGTCACGCTGAAGCGTGCTCTCGACAACGTCAAGCCGACGCTGGAAGTCCGCAGCCGCCGGGTTGGCGGTGCGACCTACCAGGTCCCGGTCGAGGTGCGCGCCTCGCGCAGCACCACGCTCGCGCTGCGCTGGATCGTGCAGTACGCACGGGCGCGCCGCGAGAAGACCATGACAGAGCGGCTGATGAACGAGCTCCTGGATGCGAGCAACGGCCTGGGCGCGAGCGTGAAGCGCCGCGAGGACACCCACAAGATGGCCGAATCGAACAAGGCGTTCGCCCATTACCGCTGGTGAATTTAGAGCTTAGGGAACGAGGGCAACTAGCAGTGGCCACCAAGACGGCCGTCGATCTCGCCAAGGTCCGCAACATCGGGATCATGGCGCATATCGACGCGGGCAAGACGACGACGACCGAGCGGATTCTCTTTTACACCGGTATCAACTACAAGATCGGTGAGGTCCATGAGGGCGCCGCCACCATGGACTGGATGGAGCAGGAGCAGGAGCGGGGGATCACCATTACCTCCGCCGCCACGACCACGACGTGGCGCGACCACACCATCAACATCATCGACACACCTGGGCACGTCGACTTCACCGTCGAGGTTGAGCGTTCCCTGCGCGTACTGGACGGCGCGGTCGCCGTCTTCGACGCCGTGGCCGGCGTCGAGCCGCAGTCGGAGACCGTGTGGCGGCAGGCTGACCGCTACAACGTGCCGCGGATCTGTTTCGTCAACAAGATGGACCGGGTCGGCGCGGAGTTCCACCGCTGCGTGGACATGATCGTGGACCGGCTGGGCGCGCAGCCCATCGTCGTTCAGCTGCCGTGGGGCGTCGAGTCCGACTTCCGCGGGGTCATCGACCTCGTCCGGATGCGCGCGCTGCTCTGGCAGACGGAGGGCAAGGGCGACAAGTACGACATCGTGGCCATCCCCGACGACCACGCCGACGCCGCGCGCGAGTGGCGCGACCGGCTGCTGGAGGCCGTCGCCGAGAACGACGAGCAGATGATGGAGCTTTACCTGGAGGGCACCGAGCCCACCGAGGAGCAGCTCGTGGCCGCCATCCGGCGGGTCACCATCGCCGGCGGGGCGACCCCGGTGCTGTGCGGGACCGCGTTCAAGAACAAGGGCATCCAGCCGATGCTCGACGCGATCGTGGACTTCCTGCCCAGCCCGCTCGACATCCCCTCCATCCAGGGGCACGCCGTGGGCGACGAGGAGACCGCGGTCGAGCGGCACTCCGACCCCGAGGAGCCGTTCTCGGCCCTGGCCTTCAAGATCATGGCCGACCAGCACCTGGGCAAGCTCACCTACATCCGGGTGTACTCCGGGACGGTGGAGACCGGCAGCAGCGTGCTGAACGCGATCAAGGGCCGCAAGGAGCGGATCGGCAAGATCTACCAGATGCACGCGAACAAGCGCGAGGAGCGCAACGTCGCGGTGGCTGGCCAGATCGTCGCCGTGATGGGGCTGAAGGACACGAGCACCGGTGACACGCTGTGTGACCAGGCCAAGCCCGTGGTCCTGGAGTCGATGACGTTCCCGGCGCCGGTCATCAACGTCGCGATCGAGCCGAAGACCAAGAGCGACCAGGAGAAGCTGGGCACCGCGATCCAGCGGCTCGCCGAGGAAGACCCAACCTTCCAGGTGCGGACCGACGAGGAGACCGGCCAGACCATCATCTCCGGCATGGGCGAACTGCACCTCGAGGTGCTGGTCGACCGCATGCGGCGTGAGTTCAAGGTCGAGGCCAACATCGGCCGTCCGCAGGTCGCCTACCGGGAGACCGTGCGGAAGAAGGTCGAGAAGATCGAGTACACGCACAAGAAGCAGACCGGCGGTTCCGGCCAGTTCGGCCGGGTGGTCATCAACCTGGAGCCGACCGGCGGCGACGGCGGCGGTTACGAGTTCGAGAACAAGGTGACCGGCGGCCGGATCCCGCGCGAGTACATCCCCTCGGTCGACGCGGGGTGCCAGGAGGCGGCCGAGTTCGGCGTGCTGGCTGGCTACCCGATGGTCGACCTGAAGGTCACGCTCACCGATGGTGCCTACCACGAGGTGGACTCCTCTGAGCTTGCCTTCAAGATCGCGGGCTCGATGGCCTTCAAGAAGGCGGCAGCGCAGGCCAACCCGGTGCTGCTCGAGCCGATCATGGCGGTCGAGGTCAGGACTCCCGATGAGTACATGGGTGACGTCATCGGGGATCTCAACAGCCGGCGCGGCCAGATCCAGGCGATGGAGGAACGCTCCGCGGGCCCGGGTCATCAAGGCTCACGTGCCGCTGTCGGAGATGTTCGGCTACGTGGGGGACCTGCGGAGCCGTACTCAGGGCCGGGCGGACTACAGCATGCAGTTCGACTCGTATGCAGAGGTGCCGCCCAGCATTGCCAAGGAGATCATCGCGAAGGCACGGGGCGAATGATGCCGAGGTGCCGCACGGTATCAATTGCCAAGGAGATCATCGCCAAGGCCCGCGGCGAGTAGGCAGAAGGAAACGTAAGGAAATCACGGCGCCCGATGGAGCGCCTGGCCCCACTGCGGTGGGGCGGATCGCAACGAGGAGACACCAGTGGCGAAGGCCAAGTTCGAGCGGACCAAGCCGCACGTAAACATCGGCACCATTGGGCACATCGACCACGGCAAGACGACCCTGACCGCGGCGATCACCCGGGTGCTGCACGACAAGTACCCCGAGCTCAACCCCTTCACGCCCTTCGACCAGATCGACAACGCGAAGGAAGAGAAGGAGCGCGGGATCACCATCTCGATCTCGCACGTCGAGTACCAGACCGAGAAGCGCCACTACGCCCACGTGGACTGCCCCGGTCACGCTGACTACATCAAGAACATGATCACGGGTGCCGCCCAGATGGACGGGGCGATCCTCGTCGTGGCCGCCACCGACGGCCCGATGCCGCAGACGCGCGAGCACGTGCTGCTCGCCCGCCAGGTCGGCGTGCCTTACATCGTCGTGGCGCTCAACAAGGCGGACATGGTCGATGACGAGGAGATCCTCGAGCTCGTCGAGCTCGAGGTCCGCGACCTGCTCACCGAGTACGAGTTCCCCGGCGACGACGTCCCCGTGGTCCGGGTGTCCGCGCTCAAGGCGCTTGAGGGCGACGCCGAGTGGGGCGAGAAGGTCGCGGAGCTGCTCGCCGCGTGCGACGAGAGCATCCCGCAGCCGGTGCGCGAGATCGAAAAGCCGTTCCTGATGCCCGTCGAGGACGTCTTCTCCATCACCGGCCGCGGCACCGTGGTGACCGGCCGGGTGGAGCGCGGTGTCATCAAGACCGGTGAGACCGTGGACATCATCGGCATCAAGGAGAAGCCGCAGACGACCACCGTCACCGGCGTGGAGATGTTCCGCAAGATCCTCGACGAGGGCCAGGCGGGCGACAACGTGGGGCTGCTGCTCCGCGGCATCAAGCGCGAGGACGTGGAGCGCGGCCAGGTCGTGATCAAGCCGGGCACCAACACCCCGCACACCTCGTTCGAGGGCCAGGTCTACATCCTGTCCAAGGACGAGGGTGGACGGCACACGCCGTTCTTCAACAACTACCGTCCGCAGTTCTACTTCCGGACCACGGACGTGACCGGCGTTGTCACCCTGCCTGAGGGCACGGAGATGGTGATGCCGGGCGACCGGACCGACATGCACGTTGAGCTGATCCAGCCCATCGCCATGGAGGAAGGACTGCGCTTCGCGATCCGGGAAGGCGGCCGCACCGTCGGCGCCGGCCGGGTCACGAAGATCCTCAAGTAGCGGCTGTCACGGCGGCCGGGCCATCCCGGCCCGGCCGCCGTACGGCACGCCAGGGCACAGCGGCATCGGCACCACCGAAGCGAAGGAACAGGAAAAGGCCAATGGCGGGACAGAAGATCCGCATCCGGCTCAAGGCATATGACCACGAGGTCATCGACAACTCGGCGCGCAAGATCGTCGACACGGTGACCAGGACTGGCGCGCGCGTCGCGGGCCCTGTGCCGCTGCCTACCGAGAAGAACGTGTACTGCGTCATCCGCTCACCGCACAAGTACAAGGACTCGCGCGAGCACTTCGAGATGCGGACGCACAAGCGGCTGATCGACATCATCGATCCGACGCCCAAGACGGTCGACTCGCTCATGCGCCTCGACCTGCCGGCCGGCGTCGACATCGAGATCAAGCTCTGAGGAACGCACCGACATGGCCAACAGATGAAAGGCATCCTGGGCACCAAGCTCGGCATGACCCAGGTCTTCGACGAGAGCCGGGCAGGTGACGCCCGTCACCGTCGTCAAGGCCGGCCCGTGCGTCGTCACCGCCGTGCGCACGCCGGACCGTGACGGCTACTCCGCCGTCCAGTTCGGCTACGGCGAGATCGACCCGCGCAAGGTGACCAAGCCGGTCGCGGGGATCTTCGCCGAGGCGGGCGTGACGCCGCGCCGGTACCTGGCCGAGCTGCGCACGGACGACGCGTCCGAGTACCAGGTCGGCCAGGAGGTCACGGCTGAGGTCTTCGAGGCCGGGCAGCTCGTCGACGCCACCGGCACCAGCAAGGGCAAGGGCACGGCCGGTGTCATGAAGCGGCACGGCTTCAAGGGCCTCAGCTCCTCGCACGGTACCCAGCGCAAGCACCGCTCGCCCGGTTCCATCGGCGGCTGTGCCACGCCCGGGCCGGGTCTTCAAGGGCCTGCGCATGGCGGGCCGGATGGGCGCCGTCCGGACCACCGTGCAGAGCCTCACGGTGCACTCGGTCGACACCGGACCGCGGGCTGCTGCTGATCAAGGGCGCGGTCCCGGGAGCCGCGGGCGGCCTCATCCTGGTCCGCAGCGCCGCCAAGGCGCCCGCCGCGAAGGAGGCCTGATGACCGCCGTCAACATCGTCGGCCCGTCCGGCAGCAACGAGCGAGACCGCCGAGCTGCCCGACGAGATCTTCGACGCCAAGGTCAACATCCCGCTGATGCACCAGGTCGTGGTGGCGCAGCTCGCGGCGGCCCGGCAGGGCACGCACGCGACCAAGACGCGCGGCCAGGTCCGCGGCGGCGGCAAGAAGCCGTACCGCCAGAAGGGCACCGGCCGGGCGCGGCAGGGTTCGCTGCGCGCCCCGCAGTACGCCGGCGGCGGCACGGTGCACGGCCCGCAGCCGCGTTCCTACGTGCAGCGCACGCCCAAGAAGATGAAGGCGGCCGCGCTGCGCGGCGCCCTGTCCGACCGGGCGCGGCACGGCCGGGTGCAGGTGGTGAGCGGATTCGTCGACGGCGAGCGAGCCCCGGACGAAGGACGCGCTGGCCGTGCTGGGCTCGGCGACGGGCTCCGGCCGCGGCACCGCCGTGCTGGTCGTCGCGCGCCGCGACGACGAGCTGACCTGGAAGAGCCTGCGCAACGTCGGTGGGCGTGCGCGTCCTCGCCGACACCCAGCTCAACACCTACGACGTGCTGGCCGCCGATCACGTGGTCTTCACCGCCGAGGCGCTGCGGGCGTTCGTCGGCCGCGGCAGTGCGACGGGTAGCGAGGAGGCAGCCCAGTGAAGGGCACCGACAATCCCAGGGACATCCTCTTGCGGCCGGTGATCTCCGAGAAGAGCTACGGCCTGCTCGATGAGGGGAAGTACACGTTCATCGTGGCGCCGGACGCCAACAAGACCGAGGTCCGCCTGGCGGTCGAGGAGGTCTTCGGCGTCAAGGTGACCGGGGTCAACACCGTCAACCGGCGGGGCAAGCGCCGCCGCACCCGGGTCGGCTGGGGCAAGCGGCCGGACACCAAGCGGGCGATCGTCACCCTGGCCGAGGGCGACCGGATCGACATCTTCGGCGGCCCGGTCCGCTAGCGGCAGGCACGATACAGGAGATTTGAGCACTCATGGCTATCCGTAAGTACAAGCCGACCACGCCGGGCCGGCGCGGTGCCAGCGGCTCCGACTTCGCCGAGATCACCAGGGACGAGCCGGAGAAGTCGCTGGTGCGCCCGCTGCATTCGCAGGGGCGGCCGGAATGTGCACGGCCGGATCACCACGCGGCACCAGGGTGGCGGCCACAAGCGCGCCTACCGGCTGATCGACTTCCGGCGGCACGACAAGGACGGCGTGCCGGCCAAGGTCGCGCACATCGAGTACGACCCGAACCGGACCGCCCGCATCGCGCTGCTGCACTACGCCGACGGCGAGAAGCGCTACATCATCGCCCCCCAGGGCCTGTCCCAGGGGGACCGGGTGGAGAACGGCGCCGCGGCCGACATCAAGCCCGGCAACTGCCTGCCGCTGCGCAACATCCCGACCGGCACGGTGGTGCACGCCATCGAGCTCCGGCCCGGCGGCGGCGCCAAGATCGCCCGGTCGGCCGGCTCCGGCGTGCAGCTGCTCGCCAAGGAGGGCGGTTACGCCCAGCTCCGGATGCCCTCGGGCGAGATCCGGCGGGTGGACGTGAGCTGCCGCGCCACGGTCGGCGAGGTCGGCAACGCCGAGCAGGGCAACATCAAGCTCGGCAAGGCGGGACGCAACCGGTGGAAGGGCAAGCGCCCCTCCGTGCGCGGCGTCGCGATGAACCCGGTTGACCACCCGCTCGGCGGCGGCGAGGGCAAGAGCTCCGGCGGGCGCCATCCAGTCAGCCCCTGGGGCCAGCCCGAAGGGCGCACCCGGCGGGCCCACAAGCCCAGCGACCGGCTCATCAGCCGCCGCCGCAGCAGGAAGAAGCGGTAGGACCGGTGAGCGTTATCCGGAACCGGCTAGCGAGCCCGGGCCAGCCCGGGCGAGCGGCCGGTGCAGGGATCAGACAGAACAAGAAGATGAACAGGACTCCGGTCTTCCGGATAACGCGAGCCTGAGTGAAGGAACACTACGCGATGCCTCGTAGCCTTAAGAAGGGCCCTTTCGTCGACGACCACCTGATGAAGAAGGTGGACACGCAGAACGAGAAGGGCAGCAAGAACGTCATCCGGACGTGGTCCCGGCGCTCGATGATCATCCCGGCCATGCTGGGTCACACGATCGCCGTCCACGATGGCCGCAAGCACATCCCGGTGTTCATCACCGAGTCGATGGTCGGCCACAAGCTCGGGGAGTTCGCGCCCACGCGGACGTTCCGCAGCCACGTGAAGGACGATCGGCGCAGCCGGCGCTAGATCCAGTTGACGCAGAGACGGAGATACTGATGGAAGCGAGGGCAAAGGCGCGCTACGTGCGTGTCACGCCGCGGAAGGCCCGCCGTGTGGTGGACCTGATCCGCGGGATGCCCGCCGAGCAGGCACAGGCGGTGCTCGCCTTCGCGCCGCAGTCCGCCAGCGGCCCGGTCGGCAAGGTACTGGCGAGCGCGATCGCCAATGCCGGGGGCAGCGACCGGCGGTCCGACCGCGGCGCGCTCGTGGTGAGCCGGGCATGGGTCGACGAGGGGCCGACGCTCAAGCGGTTCCGGCCGCGGGCCCAGGGCCGCGCCTACCGGATCAACAAGCGCACCAGCCATATAACGGTGATCGTCTCTGACGAGGCCGAAGGAGGGACCCGCTAGTGGGACAGAAAGTGAACCCGCACGGGTTCCGGCTTGGCATCACCACCGACTTCAACAGCCCCTGGTACGCCAGCAAGCTGTACAAGGAATACGTCAAGGAAGATGTGGCGATCCGCCGCATGCTGCAGCGCGGCATGGAGCGGGCCGGCATCTCCAAGGTCGAGATCGAGCGGACCAGGGACCGGGTCCGGGTGGACATCCACACGGCGCGCCCGGGCATCGTCATCGGCCGCCGCGGCGCCGAGGCGGACCGCATCCGTACCGACCTGGAGAAGCTGACCGGCAAGCAGATCCAGCTCAACATCCTCGAGGTCAAGAACCCCGAGATCGACGCCCAGCTTGTCGCGCAGGGCGTCGCCGAGCAGCTGTCCAGCCGGGTTTCGTTCCGGCGGGCCATGCGCAAGGCGATGCAGAGCGCGATGAAGGGCGGCGCCAAGGGCATCCGGGTGCAGTGCTCCGGCCGTCTCGGCGGCGCGGAGATGTCGCGCTCGGAGTTCTACCGCGAGGGGCGCGTGCCGCTGCACACGCTGCGCGCGGACATCGACTACGGCTTCTACGAGGCGCGTACCACCTTCGGCCGGATCGGCGTGAAGGTCTGGATCTACAAGGGCGAGGCGCCCGCGACCCGCGCGGCCCGTGAGGCGGCGGCTGCCGCGCTGCGGGCTGGCGGCCCGCGCCGGGACCGGCCGGGTGGCCCCGCGCCGCGTCGCGGCCGCCAGGACCGGCCGACCACGCGCGAGCGGGGCGACCGGCCCGACCGCGGCCCCGGCGGCTCGGGCGGGCCCGCTGCGACCCCGGCCGAGTCCCCGGCCGTGGCCCCGGCCAGCGCGTCGGCGAGCCCGGCGGGCGCAACCGGAGCGGAGGGCTAGGACATGCTCGTTCCACGCAGAGTCAAGCACCGTAAGCAGCACCGGCCCCACCGCACGGGGCAAGGCCAAGGGCGGCACGAGCGTGGCCTTCGGCGAGTTCGGCATCCAGGCGCTCGAGCACTCGTACGTGACCAACCGGCAGATCGAGGCGGCCCGTATCGCCATGACGCGGCACATCCGCCGTGGCGGGAAGGTCTGGATCAACATCTTCCCGGACCGGCCGCTGACCAAGAAGCCGGCCGAGACCCGGATGGGCTCCGGCAAGGGCTCGCCCGAGTGGTGGGTCGCCAACGTCAAGCCGGGCCGGGTCATGTTCGAGCTGTCCGGTGTGGCCGAGCCGGTCGCCCGGGAGGCGCTTCGCCGGGCGATCCACAAGCTCCCGATGAAGTGCAAGGTCGTTACGCGAGAGGGCGGTGAAGCTTGATGTTCAACACAAGCTCCCGATGCTGTGCTTGCTGAAGACCTGCAAGGTTGTTACGCGAGAGGGCGGTGAGGCGTGATGGCAACGGCCTGACCGCCGCTGAGCTGCGGACGTCCACCGAGGACGAGCTGGGCAGCAAGCTGGCCGAGGCGAAGGAGGAGCTGTTCAACCTCCGCTTCCAGGGCGCCACCGGCCAGCTGGAGAACCACGGGCGGCTGCGTGCCGTCCGCAAGGAGATCGCCCGCATCTACACGGTGATGCGGGAGCGCGAGCTCGGCATCATCGTGGAGCTTTCGGATGAGGACGCCGAGCAGGAGGCGGACACCAATGAGTGAGAACACGGGGACCGCTGCCAGCAGGGACACGGCCCGCGGTTACCGCAAGGCCCGCGAGGGCCTGGTGACCAGCGCCAGGATGGACAAGACCGTCGTGGTCGAGGTCGAGGACCGCGTGAAGCATCCCAAGTACGGCAAGGTCATCCGCCGTACCAAGAAGTACCAGGCACACGACGAGGCCAACACCTGTGGCATCGGCGACCGTGTGCTGCTGATGGAGACCCGGCCGATGTCGGCCACCAAGCGGTGGCGCGTGGCCGAGATCCTCGAAAAGGCCAAGTAGGTAACTCGCCGGCCACGATGCCCGGCGTGAGGAAGCAGGAGTTGACGTGATCCAGCAGGAGTCGCGGCTCAAGGTCGCCGACAACACGGGTGCCAAGGAGATTCTGTGCATCCGTGTGCTCGGCGGTTCGGGCCGGCGATACGCGGGCATCGGCGACATCATCGTGGCTACCGTGAAGGACGCGCTTCCCGGTGCCGGCGTGAAGAAGGGCGATGTCGTCAAGGCGGTCGTCGTGCGCACCCGCAAGGAGCGCCGCCGCGGTGACGGCTCCTACATCCGCTTCGATGAGAACGCCGCGGTCCTGATCAGGGACGGCGGGGACCCCCGCGGTACCCGTATCTTCGGCCCGGTCGGCCGCGAGCTGCGTGAGAAGCGGTTCATGCGGATCATCTCGCTCGCGCCGGAGGTGCTCTAGTGAAGATCAAGAAGGGCGATCACGTGATCGTCGTGGCGGGCCGGGACCGCGGCCGTGAGGGCACGGTCATCGCCGCCTACCCCGAGCGCCAGCGGGTGCTGGTCCAGGGCGTGAACATGGTGAAGAAGAACACCAAGGTCACCCAGGGCATGCGCGGGAACAAGGAGGGCGGCATCGTCCACGCCGAAGCGCCGATCCACGTGAGCAACGTGCAGATCGTCGACCCGGACACGAAGAAGCCGGCCCGCGTCGGCTACCGCGTTGACGAAGACGGCAAGAAGGTCCGGGTTTCCCGGCCGAGCGGTAAGGACATCTGATGCCAGCAGCGACGAGAGAGGCGAGCACGGCCGCGCCCCAGCCGGCGGTGCCGCGCCTCAAGGAGCGCTACCTCAGCGAGATCGCGCCGGCGCTCCGGGATGAGTTCAAGTACGGCAACGTCATGCAGACGCCCGGCCTGGCCAAGATCGTGGTCAACATGGGTGTCGGCGAGGCGGCCCGGGACGCCAAGCTGATCGAGGGCGCGGTCCGCGACCTGTCCCTCATCACCGGGCAGAAGCCGGCCGTGGCCCGGGCGAAGAAGTCCATCGCCCAGTTCAAGCTGCGCGAGGGCATGCCGATCGGCGCGCACGTGACGCTGCGCGGCACCCGGATGTGGGAGTTCGCCGACCGGCTGCTGACGATCGCGCTGCCGCGGATCCGTGACTTCCGCGGCCTGTCGCCCCGTCAGTTCGACGGCCGCGGCAACTACACGTTCGGCCTGACCGAGCAGCTGATGTTCCATGAGATCGACCCCGACCGGGTGGACCGGCAGCGCGGGATGGACATCACCTTCGTCACGACCGCAACCAACGATGAAGAGGGCCGCTCGCTGCTGCGGCGCCTCGGTTTCCCCTTCAGGGAGGGTTGATAGTGGCGAAGAAGGCGCTGGTGGTCAAGGCCAACCGGAAGCCCAAGTTCGCGGTGCGCGGTTACACGCGCTGCACCCGCTGCGGGCGGCCGCGGGCCGTGTACCGCAAGTTCGGTCTCTGCCGTGTGTGCTTCCGCATGATGGCGCACGCCGGAGAGCTGCCGGGCATCACCAAGTCCAGCTGGTAGTCCACGGGCGGCCGCCGTGCCTCGGCGGCCCCCATGAGCAACACCGATGAGGAAATAGACCGACCCTGGGTGCGCACCGCGCACCCACCGACCACACCGAAGGTCCGTACCGCCCGGGCAGGCAGCCGGGGCGGGGACGGAAACCGCGGTGAGGAGGGCCATCAGGCCATGACGATGACCGACCCGATCGCAGACATGCTGACCCGTCTGCGCAATGCGAACTCCGCGTACCACGACACCGCTTCCATGCCGTACTCCAAGATCAAGTCCCACATCGCCGAGATCCTCCAGCAGCAGGGCTACATCGCCGGCTGGTCGGTGGAGAGCGCCGAGGTGGGCAGGAAGCTCGTGATCAGCCTCAAGTACGGCAACTCCCGCGAGCGCTCGATCGCCGGTATCAAGCGGGTGTCCAAGCCGGGCCTGCGGGTGTACGCGAAGAAGGACAACCTGCCGAAGGTCCTGGGCGGGCTGGGTGTCGCGATCATCTCGACGTCCAACGGCCTGATGACCGACAAGCAGGCCAACAAGCGCGGCGTGGGCGGGGAAGTCCTCGCCTACGTCTGGTAAGAGGGGAGGCGGCTATGTCAAGGATCGGACGGCTCCCCATCACGGTGCCCAGCGGCGTCGACGTCGCCATCGACGGGCAGGACGTCACCGTCAAGGGGCCGAAGGGGACGCTGAGCTACAGCGTGCCGGAGCCGCTGACGGTCGTCCGCGAGGACGGCGACGGTCACGGTCACCCGGCCCAACGACGAAGGCAGGGTCCGAGGCGCTGCACGGCCTGTCGCGCACGCTGATCGCCAACATGGTGACCGGCGTGACCGACGGTTACCGCAAGACCCTGGAGATCGTCGGGGTCGGCTACCGGGTCCAGGCCCGCGGGCAGAACCTGGAGTTCGCGCTCGGCTACAGCCACCCGGTGACCGTGGCGCCCCCGGAGGGCATCACCTTCCGGGTCGAGGCGCCCACCCGGTTCGTGGTCGAGGGCATCGACAAGCAGCAGGTCGGCGAGATCGCGGCCAAGATTCACAAGCTGCGCAAGCCCGACCCGTACAAGGGCAAGGGCGTGCGGTACCAGGGCGAGCAGATTCGCCGCAAGGTCGGGAAGGCTGGGAAGTAGCCATGGCTAGCACGAAGACCAGGTCGCGTGCGCGCACCGGGCGGCGGCTGAGCGCCCGCTCCGCGGCACAGGCCAAGCGGCACCTGCGGGTTCGAAAGAAGGTCACCGGCAGCCCGCAGCGGCCCCGGCTCGTCGTGAACCGTTCCGCGCGGCACATGTTCGCGCAGATCGTCGACGACACCGCGGGCCGCACGCTGGCGTCCGCGTCCTCGCTGGATGCGGACATCCGCGGCGGTGACGGTGACAAGACAGCCAAGGCCCGCCAGGTCGGCGAGCTGCTGGCGCGGCGGGCCGCCGAGGCCGGCATCACGGCTGTGGTGTTCGACCGTGGCGGCTACGCCTACCACGGCCGGCTGGCGGCCCTCGCCGATGCCGCCCGGGAAGGCGGGCTCGATTTCTGATGGCCCCGCATGAACGTAATACCTGAGATGAGGATGAACTAATGCCAGGAGCTCCGCGGCGCGGTGGCGGCGGCGGCGAGCGGCGGGAACGCCGTGACGACCGACGTGGAGGCGGGGCCGACAAGCAGCCGGCCTACCTCGAGCGCGTGGTCACCATCAACCGGGTGGCCAAGGTGGTCAAGGGTGGCCGCCGGTTCAGCTTCACCGCGCTCGTCGTGGTGGGTGACGCCAACGGCATGGTCGGCGTCGGGTACGGCAAGGCCAAGGAGGTGCCCGCGGCGATCGCCAAGGGCGTCGAGGAGGCCAAGAAGCACTTCTTCCGGGTACCGCGTATCGCCGGCACCATCCCGCACACGGTGCAGGGCGAGGACGCGGCCGGTGTCGTGCTGCTGAAGCCGGCCAGCCCCGGTACCGGCGTCATCGCCGGTGGCCCGGTGCGCGCCGTGCTCGAGTGCGCGGGCATCCATGACGTGCTCTCCCGTTCGCTCGGTTCCTCCAACCCGATCAACGTCGTGCACGCGACGGTGGCGGCGCTGAAGGGCCTGAGCGGCCGGAGGAGATCGCGGCCAAGCGCGGCCTGCCCATCGAGGACGTCGCTCCGGCGGCGATGCTCCGGGCCCGTGCGGCGGCGGCTAGCTAGGCGGGAGCAGCAGCATGGCACAGTTGAAGGTCACCCAGATCAAGTCAGAGATCGGTGGTACGCGGCCGCAGCGTGATTCGCTGCGCTCGCTCGGCCTGAAGCGGATCGGGCAGGTTGTCCTCAAGCCGGACAAGCCTGAGTTCCGCGGCATGATCCAGGCCGTTCGCCACCTGGTAAGCGTGGAGGAGGTGGACTGACATGCCACCAGCCAAGCCAGAGAAAGTAGACGCCGCGAAAGAAGACGCCGCGAAAGAAGACGCCGCGCAACAGGACGCTCCTGGGGCCAGCAGCTCCGGTAAGGCGGCGGCGGAGGGCCGGGAAGGCGCCACCGGCCGCGGCCTGAAGCTGCATCACCTCAGGCCGGCACCCGGGGCGCGCACCGCCAAGACCCGGGTCGGCCGCGGTGAGGCCTCGAAGGGCAAGACCGCGGGGCGCGGCACCAAGGGCACCAGGGCGCGCAACACGATGCGCCTGGGCTTCGAGGGCGGCCAGATGCCGCTGTACCGGCGCGTGCCGAAGCTCAAGGGCTTCTCCAACGCCGGGTTCGGCACCACCTACCAGGTGGTGAACACGGGCCGGCTCGCGGAGCTGTACCCCTCGGGCGGCGACGTGACCCCGGACGACCTCGTGGCCAGGGGCGCCGTCCGCAAGGGCGAGCGGGTCAAGGTGCTCGCCGACGGCGACCTCTCGGTGGCCCTGCGGGTGAGCGCGCACGCGTTCTCCGCGTCGGCGCGGGAGCGGATCACCGGCGCCGGCGGGTCCGTCACGGAACTCTGAGCGTGTCCCATCCGTTCCCCTTAGTAGTTTTCGGAGCGCCCGCCGCAGGCGGGCGCTCCGACCTTCTGGAGAAGACAATGCCGGAACTGCCGGGTAGGATACGGAAGCCGCACGGCTGGGTGATACCGATCAATCGAACCGAGGGCTGCGCATGCTGACCGCGTTCCTCCGGGCCTTCCGGACGCCAGACCTGCGCAAGAAGCTGCTCTTCACCATCGGCATCATCGCGCTGTTCCGCTTCGGCGCGGCCGTACCGACCCCGGGCATCTCCGAGAAGGCGATCACCTACTGCGCGGGCGTCGAGTCGAGCACCGGCGCGGCGCAGGGTGTCTACCAGCTCATCAACCTGCTGAGCGGTAACGCGCTGCTGCGTATGTCGGTGTTCGCGCTCGGCATCATGCCATACATCACCGCCAGCATCATCCTGCAGCTGCTCACCGTGGTCATCCCGCGGCTCGAGGCGCTGAAAAACGAGGGCCAGGCGGGTACGGCCAAGATCACCCAGTACACCCGGTACCTGACCATCGGGCTGGGCGTGCTGCAGTCCACCGGGTACGTGGAGCTGGCCCGGTCGGGCCGGCTGTACCCGAACTGCAGCGAGAGCCTCATCCCGAACTCGTCGGTCTTCACCATCGCCACCATGGTGATCACCATGGTGTCCGGCACGGCCGTCATCATGTGGATGGGCGAGCTGATCACCGACCGCGGCGTCGGCAACGGCATGTCGGTCATCATCTTCACGCAGGTGATCGCCGTCATCCCCGGCGGCCTGCTGGAGATCTACCGCACCAAGTCGGCGTTCGTCACCGGCATCACCGTGGTCGTGCTGATCGCGATCGTCGCGTTCATCGTGTTCATGGAGCAGGCGCAGCGGCGGATCCCGGTGCAGTACGCCAAGCGGATGGTGGGCCGCCGCATGTACGGCGGGACGTCCACCTACATCCCGCTGAAGGTCAACCAGGCCGGGGTCATCCCGGTCATCTTCGCCTCGTCCCTGCTGTACATCCCCCAGCTGGCGGCGTCGCTGTTCGGGAACCAGACCAACCCGCAAGGCTGGGTGGCCTGGGTCGACCGCTACTTCGCGCAGACCGACTCGGCCCTCTACATGGTCTTCTTCTTCCTGCTCATCATCGGCTTCACGTACTTCTACGTGTCGATCACCTTCAACCCGACCGAAGTCGCTGACAACATGAAGAAGTACGGTGGCTTCATTCCCGGTATCCGGCCCGGCCGGCCGACCGCCGAGTACCTGAACTACGTGCTCACGCGCCTCACCGCCCCCGGTTCCCTGTACCTGGCGACGATCGGCCTGATCCCGATGGTGGCGTTCGCGTTGATGAACGTGAGTAACGAGATACCGTTCGGCGGCACGAGCCTGCTGATCATGGTCGGTGTCGGCCTGGACACGGTGAAGCAGATCGAGAGCCAGTTGCAGCAGCGCAACTATGAGGGTTTCCTCCGATAGTGCGCATCGTCCTCGTCGGGCCCCCCGGAGCGGGCAAGGGGACACAGGCCCAATTCATCGCATCGCACCTGGCGATCCCGAAGATATCGACAGGCGATATCTTCCGGCACAACGTCACCAACGGGACGCCGCTGGGCCGTGAGGCCAAGGAGTACATGAACCGCGGCGACCTGGTGCCCGACGAGGTCACCATCGCCATGGTCCGTGACCGGCTCGGCGAGGACGACGCCCAGGCGGGCTTCCTGCTGGACGGCTTCCCGCGGAACGTGCCGCAGGCCGAGACGCTGCAGAAGATGCTTACCGACTGGGAAACCCGGCTCACCGTCGTTCTCGAGCTGGTCGTGGACGAGGACGAAGTGGTCCGCCGGCTGTCCGGGCGCCGGACCTGCCGGCGGTGCGAGCGGGTGTGGCACATCCTGTTCGACCCGCCCAGCCGGGACGGCATCTGCGACGCCTGCAGCGGTGAGCTGTTCCAGCGGGACGATGACCGGGAAGAGACCGTCCGGCACCGCCTCGAGGTCTACACCAAGCAGACCGCGCCGCTGGTCGCCTACTACGCCGACGAGGGCATCCTGATTGGGATCGACGCGACCGGGCCGGTCGAGGAGATCACCGAACGGGCGCTGGCCGCGCTGCGGCCGTTCGCTCGCTGACGAGGCCACTCCCGAGCCCGTTGATATAGGAGGCCCAGGACGAAATGGGAGCGGCGCGGATGAGGCCCAGGTCCAGCATCGAGATCAAGACCCCGGAGCAGATCCGGTCGATGCGGCAGGCCGGACTGGTGGTGGCCCGCACCCTGGCCGTCCTCCGCGAGGCGGTCAGGCCCGGCATCAGCACCGCCGACCTGGACGAGCTGGCCGAGCGTGAGATCCGGGGGGCAGGAGCGACGCCTTCCTTCCTGGGCTACCACGGATACCCGGCGTCGGTCTGCACGTCGGTCAACCAGGTCATCGTGCACGGCATCCCCCGCCCGGACACGGTGCTGCACGAGGGGAACATCATCTCCATCGACTGCGGCGCCATCGTCGACGGCTGGCACGGGGACGCGGCCCTGACCGTCGGCGTCGGGGAGATCGCCCCGGAGCTGGCCCGGCTGCTGGAGGTCTGCGAGATCTCGCTGTGGCAGGGCCTGGCCCAGGCGCAGGTGGGCGGCCGGCTGACCGACATCTCCCACGCCGTCGAGGCGACCATCCAGGCCGCCGGATCATACGGGATCATCGAGGAGTACGTGGGGCACGGCATCGGCAGCGCCATGCACATGGAACCGCCGGTGCCCAACTACGGCCGCCCGGGCCGCGGGCCCCGGCTGCGGGAGGGGATGGCCATCGCGGTGGAGCCGATGGTCGTGCTCGGCCGCGCCGAGACCGAGACGCTCGAAGACGAGTGGACGGTCGTCACTGCGGATGGCAGCTACGCCGCGCACTATGAGCACACGGTCGCGATCACCCCGGAGGGTCCCTGGGTACTGACCGCGGAGGACGGCGGGACGGCCGGATTCACCGCCATCGGCCAGCCGCCAGTTGCCGTCCGGGCACCCGAAGAGGCACTCTCAGAGGAGAGGCCCCGGCGCTAGGCCCCGGGCTAGCGTCGGCCACCGCCGGCCAGCGGCCGGCGGGATCACCAGGGCGGTCCCGGGGGACAGGTGAGGAGGACGCCGATGCCGGACGCACGGATCCGCGCTTCCGACGCGGACCGGGACCGGGTCGTGGCGCTCCTGCAGGAGCATCACGCGGCCGGGCGGCTGACGGCGGAGGAGTTCAGTGAGCGGATCGACGCGGCGCTGCGGGCCCGGACCCTCGGTGAGCTCGATGAGCTGCTGGCCGACCTGCCGCACATTGACCTGAAGCGCTACACGCTGCCGGATGCCTCGCTGCACCGGCCCCCGGCCCAGGGCCTGCTCCCAGCCGCGGGCATAAAACCGGGCCCGCAGCGCTTATACGGTCCGGGACGGGCATCCTGAGCCGGCGGCATGACCGCTGCCGGGCCCGTGGTGTGATTCAGGGCGCGGCCGTAGTTCCGGGCGGGCAGTTCAGTTCGCTTTGGTGACGCGGATCGCGTAAACTCGCACACGGCCTGTGGGCTGTTCTTCTCGCGTAGCCCTACCGCGAAGCAACGTCTGCTCGGCCGTACCGATCCTGTCGATACGGATCCCGTGTCGGCGGGCCCTGTGAGTCCGGCGCAGCACAGTCCAGCACAGTGCAGGACGTACGCGCCGTATCTCGTCAGGCAACCCACTCAGGATACGTAGCAATGCGACGCCGTGCGCTGTGCGCGGCCGAGCCGGATAGTGAAACGCGGAGGACATGCCCAAGAAAGACGGCGCCATCGAGATTGAAGGCACGGTTGTCGAGTCCCTGCCAAACGCCTTCTTCAAGGTGGAGCTAGACAACGGGCACCAGGTTCTCGCTCACATCAGCGGGAAGATGCGGATGCACTACATCCGTATCCTGCCTGACGACCGGGTCGTGGTTGAGCTCAGTCCCTACGACCTGAGCCGCGGGCGCATCGTGTACCGGTACAAGTAAGACGAGCAGCGAAGAGCACCGTGAGCGGGCCGTCCACACGGGCGGTCCCATGAGGAGACGCAGGCCGTGAAGGTCAAGCCGAGTGTCAAGAAGATCTGCAGCAAGTGCCGCATCATCCGCCGCAACGGCCGGGTGATGGTCATCTGCTCAGATCCGCGGCACAAGCAGCGCCAGGGCTAGGGCCCTGGCCTTATAACTGAAAACGCGTACCGCAGTCCCGTGACCGCCACCATGGTCACGGGACAACCCCCGGGGGAGGCCGGGGCTGGCTCGGGCAGGGCCAGGATGCGGCGCGAAGGACCTCCCACCTACCGAAGGAGAACTGCCCGACGTGGCACGCCTTGCCGGCGTTGACCTCCCCCGCGAGAAGCGGATGGAGGTCGCGCTCACCTACATCTACGGCATCGGCCGTACCCGGGCCCTGGAGACGCTGCAGGCGACGGGGGTCAGCCCCGACGCCCGGGTCCACGAGCTCGGCGAAGACGACCTGATCCGCCTCCGGGACTGGATCGATGCGACCTACCGGATCGAGGGCGACCTGCGCCGTGAGGTCCAGGCCGACATCCGGCGCAAGATCGAGATTGGCTGCTACCAGGGGATCCGGCACCGCCGGGGGCTGCCCGTGCACGGTCAGCGGACGCAGACCAACGCGCGCACCCGCAAGGGCAAGAAGAAGACCGTGGCCGGCAAGAAGAAGGCCGGCAAGAAGTAGTAGTCCGGGGCGGCTGACCCAGTTCGGTGTCCTCCGGCCACCTTCCCGGTCACCCGCAGCGTTAGCCCGGGGGGACGACCCCCCGGACCCCCCGAAACGGACCGATCACCTCAGGAGTTATAAGCAGATGCCGCCGAGGAGCCGCAATGCGGGCGCCAAGAAGGTGCGCCGCAAGGAGCGGAAGAACGTTGCTCATGGGCACGCGCACATCAGAAGCACGTTCAACAACACGATCGTCTCAATTACCGACCCGGCCGGAGCCGTCATCGCATGGGCGTCTTCCGGGCAGGTCGGGTTCAAGGGTTCGCGCAAGTCGACGCCGTTCGCCGCGCAGATGGCCGCCGAGGCCGCCGCGCGCCGCGCGATGGAGCACGGCATGCGCAAGGTCGACGTCTTCGTCAAGGGCCCTGGGTCGGGCCGGGAGACCGCCATCCGGTCGCTGCAGGCGACCGGCCTGGAGGTCGGGTCGATCCAGGACGTCACCCCGGTTCCGCACAATGGCTGCCGGCCGCCGAAGCGGCGCCGGGTCTGAGGGAGAGTTACAGAGCAGATGGCTCGAGACACTGGCGCGGACTGCAAGCGCTGCCGCCGCGAGAAGATGAAGCTGTTCCTGAAGGGCGCCAAGTGCGACTCGCCGAAGTGCCCGATCGAGATCCGGCCTTACCCGCCGGGTGAGCACGGCAGGAACCGCCCCAAGGAGAGCGAGTACCTTCTCCAGATCCGCGAGAAGCAGAAGGCCCGCCGGATGTATGGCGTGCTGGAGCGGCAGTTCCACAACTACTACGAAGAGGCCACCCGCCGGCACGGCCGGACCGGCGACAACCTGCTCCAGATCCTGGAGAGCCGCCTGGACAACGTGGTGTACCGGGCCGGCTTCGCCAAGAGCCGGGACATGGCCCGCCAGCTCACTACGCACGGCCACATCACGGTCAACGGCAAGAAGGTGGACATCCCTTCCTACCGGGTGGCCGAGAACGACATCATCGAGGTCCGGCAGAAGTCCCGCGACATGACCCCGTTCGTGGTGGCGCAGGCCGAGGCGGGCGAGCGTCAGGTTCCCGCGTGGCTCGAGGTCGTCCCGGACCAGATGCGCATCCTGGTGCACGCGCTGCCGATCCGGGCGCAGATCGACACACAGGTTCAGGAACAGCTCATTGTTGAGCTTTACTCGAAGTAAGCAGCTAGCTTCCCCCGGCCCCGCGCCGGGGGGAGCCGGCGGCCACGCGGTCGCCGGCACCATCGCGACGTCAAATAGCGGGCGTCGCGGGACGGAATCGTGACGTCAAATAGCGGGCGTCACGGGAAGGAAGGCACCACATGCTTATCGCTCAGCGTCCTACCCTGACGGAAGAGCAGATAGGTGACGCCCGGTCCAGGTTCGTCATCGAGCCGCTGGAGCCGGGATTCGGTTACACCATCGGCAACTCGCTCCGCCGCACGCTGCTGTCGTCCATCCCCGGAGCGGCCGTAACCAGCATCCGCATCGAGGGCGTCCTGCACGAGTTCTCCACCGTGCCGGGCGTGAAGGAAGACGTCACCGACATCATCCTCAACCTCAAGGGCCTGGTCGTCTCCTCCGAGCACGACGAGCCCGTGGTGATGTACCTGCGCAAGCAGGGGCCCGGCCAGGTCACCGCGGCGGACATCACGCCGCCCGCGGGCGTCGAGGTCTACAACCCCGAGCTGCACATCGCCACGCTGAACGGCAAGGGCAAGCTCGAGATGGAGCTCACCGTCGAGCGCGGTCGCGGCTACGTCTCGGCCACCCAGAACAAGCAGCCGGGCCAGGAGATCGGCCGGGTGCCCATCGACTCGATCTACTCCCCGGTGACCCGGGTGAGCTACAAGGTCGAGGCCACCCGTGTCGAGCAGCGGACCGACTTCGACCGGCTGATCCTGGATGTGGAGACCAAGTTCCTCGATCCGGCCGCGGGACGCGGTAGCCAGCGCCGGCAAGACGCTTGTCGAGCTGTTCGGGCTGGCCCGCGAGCTCAACGTCGACGCCGAGGGCATCGACGTCGGCCCGTCGCCCACGGACGCGGCCCTGGCCGCGGACCTGGCCCTGCCGATCGAGGACCTGAACCTCACGGTCCGGTCGTACAACTGCCTCAAGCGTGAGGGCATCCACACCGTCGGCGAGCTCGTGTCGCGCAGTGAGCAGGACCTGCTGGACATCCGCAACTTCGGTGCGAAGTCCATCGAGGAGGTCAAGCAGAAGCTGATCGACATGGGGCTGGCCCTCAAGGACTCCCCGCCCGGGTTCGACCCGAGTAGCGCGGTGGACAACTACGCGCCGGACGAGGACGACAGCTACGTCGAGACCGAGCAGTACTGACGCACGTCTAGCCAGCAACTGACACCGAAAGAGGAAACGAATGCCCACGCCCACCAAGGGGCCGCGGCTGGGCGGCAGCTCGGCCCACCAGCGGCATATCCTGTCGAACCTGGCCACCGCGCTCTTCGAGCATGGGCGGATCACCACGACCGAGGCCAAGGCGCGCCGGCTGCGTCCCGTCGCCGAGCGCCTGATCACGTTCGCGAAGCGGGGCGACCTGCACGCACGGCGGCGTGTGCTCACGGTCGTGAACGACAAGGGCGTCGTGCACTCGCTCTTCACCGAGATCGGGCCGGGTTTCGCCGAGCGTGCGGGCGGTTACACCCGGATCACCAAGATCGGGCCGCGCAAGGGCGACAACGCCCCGATGGCCGTGATCGAGCTGGTCCGGGACGAGGTGACGTCCCGGCCGCGCCGGCGGATCCGCCGGTCGCGGGACGAGGCGCCAGCGGCCGCCCCCGCCACCGAAGCCACGGAGACGGCCGGGGACACCGCGGGCGCCGACGACGGTACCGAGTCGGCTGCCGCCAGCACCGACACGGCCGATGAGGCCGGGTCTGTTCAGGCTGAGGATGGGACGGCGGCAGGCGCGAGCCCCGTGGACGAGGAGTCTGCGGACGAGGAGTCCGCGGACGAGGAGTCCGCGGAGCCCGCGTCGGCGGATGGCGAAGAGTCCGCCTGACCGATCGCAGCGGAGAGATTCAGCCGGGCTGTCCCAGCATTTGGGGCAGCCCGGCGCTGCGTCTGCGGGCCGCCGAGGGGAGATCAGCTAGGTGAACACCGACGCTGCGCTCGTCCGGCTGCGGCTGGACCTGGCCTACGACGGTTCCGGCTTCTCCGGCTGGGCCGCCCAGCCCGGGCGGCGGACCGTCCAGGGGGTCGTCGAAGAGGCCCTTGGCCGGGTGCTGCGGCTGCCCGCGGCGGCCCGGCTGACGGTCGCCGGGCGGACGGACGCCGGGGTGCACGCGCGTGGCCAGGTGGCGCACGCCGACGTGCCCGCCGGTGCCTGGCACGCCGCGGCGGACAGCGCGGACCGGGCGCTAGCCGGGGTGCTGCCGGGCGATGTCCGGCTGCGCGGTCTGGCTCCGGCCCCGGACGGCTTCGACGCGCGGTTCTCCCCGCTCTGGCGCCGGTATTCGTACCGGGTCTGCGACGACCCGGCCACGGCGGACCCACTGCGCCGGAACGAGACCCTGTGGTATCCGCGCCGGATCAGCGTGGACCGGATGAACTCCGCGGCCGCCGCCTTGGTCGGAGAGCACGATTTCGCCGCCTTCTGCCGCCGCCGGGAAGGAGCGACCACCGTCCGGCGGCTGCTCCGGCTCCACTGGGCGCGCGACGATGACGGGGTGGCCGTGGCGGCCGTGGTGGCCGATGCGTTCTGCCACAACATGGTCCGCGCACTGGTGGGGGCGCTGCTCGCGGTGGGGGAGGAGCGCCGGGAGCAGAGCTGGCCCGGCCAGGTGCTGGCGGCGGCCATCCGTGATTCCGCCGTGCGGGTCGTGCCGCCGCACGGTCTCTGCCTGGCCGAGGTGCGCTATCCCCCTCCGGCAGAGCTCGCCGCCCGGGCGGCCGAGACGCGCCGGGTCCGATCCGCCCCGCTGGCCTGACGCCGCCCGGGTCCTGCTGGCAGGGTGCTCCTGGCCTTGGCGGCCTACCGCGACGTTCTATCCGGGCCTTCCCGTGGCCTCGGGCTTGCCGTTGACCATGCGGTTGCTCAGCGCGATGTTCGCGCTGCCGGAGATCAGATCCGATGCGAACTGCTCCAGCTGGCTGCGCTGCGTCTGGGTCGACGGGGCCTTGAGGTTCGCGAACTCGGCCCAGATCAGGATCAGGTAGTGGCCCTTGTACTCGGCCTGGACGACGCCCGTCCCCTGGCTCAGTTTCTTCGTCGGCCCGGTCGTGCCGTTCAGCGGGGTGACGAAGTCGGTTGACCCGGACGCGTTCCCGGCCTTGGCGGCATCGTTGGCGCTGGACAGGTTCACCACGCCGATGGTGCCCATCATGGTCTGATCGCCGGAGACGTAGCTGGCCCGGACCACCTGGGTGCAGCCGTACACCTTGGCCGCGTTCTGCAGCTGCGTGCCGAACAGGCCCTGGTCGCAGCTGGTGTCAGCCCGGTCGGTGGTCCGGACGAAGGAGCTGCCGTTGATCAGGAACTGCGCGGGGTACAGCTCGGCGACGGTCAGCGGCGCCGTGTCCGTGGCCCGGCTGGTGAGATAGCCCCACTTGCCGATCCTGGCCGCGCCGGAGGCGACGGACGCCGTGGGCGTGGGCAGCTTGGGCGCGGACGTGACCGGAGCCGCCGTGGCCGGATGACGCGAATGCCGGCCCAGCAGGACGTAGGCCGTTGCGGCGAGGACGGCGACGACCACCACGGCCGCGGCGGCCAGGATGGCCGTCCTGTTCCGTGATCCGCGGGCCGCCGCCTTCCGGGCGGCGGCCCGTCCCGGCCCGCTCCGCCGGGGCTGGTCCTCCCCAGTCTCCGCACCACCGGCCGGGCCAGGTTGCGGGCCGGTCCTGGCACTGCCCGGGCCCCCCGATCTCCAGCCGCGAGTCCGTCCCGGCCGGCGATGGCGAAATCGGCCCGTTCGTAGCCGCCGGCGTACCGGGCGTCCTCATCGTGACCGTTCGCCGGGTAATCGTGGCCGCTCGTCACGTAGTCGTCGCCCTCGCGGCCGTCGCCCTCGCGGCCGGCGCCCTCGCGGCCGGCGCCCTCCGCCGGGCCGTGCCAGTCACCGTTCTCGTCGAACCGGCCGTACGGTGCGTCCCATTGACCGCTGCCCTCCCCCCAGGGCCGCGACGCCCTGCCGTCCCCCGGATCCCAGCGCTCGTCCTGATCCCAGTGCCCACCTTGTTGCCAATGCTCCCTTTGACCCAGGCCGCCCGCACTCGCGCCGGGGTGGCCGCCCTCATCGGCGCGCGCCCATTCGCCGGTCTGGCTGCCTGCCCATTCCCCCGTCCGCCCCGGTTCTCCCCAGTCGCCCTCGCCGGCCCCGGCCAGATCCGGCGTTCCGGTGAACTCCCATTCCGCGACCGGCGCGGTGTCCCAATGACCGGGGGCGCCGTGCTCGGTGCTGGCCGGGGTGTCCCACTGCCCGGATGTGGCGCCGGATGTGGCGACTGGGTGCTGGTCGCCAGCCCCTGGATGGTCATTCCAGGTGTCGAAGTCGTGCTCGGGGTAGCTGGGGTCGGGCTGGCCGGGCACGGGCGGGAAACCGCGAGCCGGCCCGCCGGCGGCCGGGCCGCCCGCCCAGGGGGCGGCAGCCCACTCGCCGCTGCCGTAAGCCGCCTCGTCGTCGCCGGGGCCCGCACCGGCACCGACGGTGCCGCCGGGTGCGCCCGCGCCGTTCGCCGCGCCCGGCTCCAGCGCGGCGGGAGGCGAGTATGACCGAGGCCGGCCGGACCGCTGGCTCTGCCAGCCGTCGGACGTGCGAGAGCCTTCCGTGCCCCGGTGTCCCATGAAAGTGAGGCTATCGTCCTGCTGCGGCGCGGCAAGGTGGTCGCAATATTTTTCCGCTACACTTAGTCACTGTGCGCTCTCAGAAATTCTTATGTCACAGTTTTCCCGGGCGGGACGCCGCCGCGGGTCTCCGGCCCCCGTCCGGCTGTGCCTCCGGCGCCGTAATCCACTTGCTTTGCCAAGCACGCTTGACAGCGAGTATTCTTTGCATTCGCGTCCATGTGTTGTGAGCATGCACGTGGCGCCCGGGCAGGCGGTTCCGCTTGCGGGCGCGGCCGGTGCGGTCGGCTTCCATTCCGGTGGCCACCGCGATACGGGTTCCTCATCAGAGTCCCACATGCGAAAGGCTCGACTGTGCGCACGTTCAGTCCGAAGGACAGTGACATCACGCGGCAGTGGCACGTTATTGACGCGTCCGATGTCGTTCTCGGCCGGCTGGCCAGCCAGGCCGCCGTGCTCCTACGCGGCAAGCACAAGCCGATCTTCGCCCCGCACGTGGACACCGGCGACTTCGTGATCGTCATCAACGCGGACAAGATCGCCCTCACCGGCAACAAGCTGGAGCAGAAGCGGGCGTACCGGCACTCCGGTTACCCGGGCGGACTGCGGGCGGTCGGCTACGCCGAACTGATGGAGAAGCACCCCGAGCGCGCGGTCGAGAAGGCCGTGCGGGGCATGCTCCCGAAGAACTCGCTGGGCCGCAAGACGCTCCGCAAGCTCAAGGTATACGCGGGGCCGGATCACCCGCACCAGGCTCAGCAGCCGGTGCCGTTCGAGATCACCCAGGTTCCGCAGTAAAGACCACCCAGGCCGCGGGCCGGGGCCGCACGCCCCGTCCGTGGCGCGCAGAGATGACCGCCGAGCAGACGACAGCTCAAGGCCAGGAAGCACGAGGAAGTAACCGTGGCTGAGCCCACAGGGGTAGAGACGCCCGTCGATGACGCAGGCGTGGAAGGCGCTGACTTCGGGGAGTTCGAAGGAGCCGACGTTCCCTCCGAGTACACCAGCGAGTCGCCGGCGGACGCCGCCGGGCAGCCGGCGCGCCGTCCGGTGACCACCGGCCAGAGCGCCGGGACCGGGCGCCGCAAGGAAGCGATCGCGCGGGTCCGCATCGTCCCCGGCACGGGGCAGTGGCAGATCAACGGGCGGCCCCTGGAGGGGTACTTCCCGAACAAGGTGCACCAGCAGATCGTCAGCGAGCCGCTGGTCACCCTGGGTGCCGAGGGCCAGTTCGACGTGATCGCCCGGATCAGCGGAGGCGGGGTCACCGGGCAGGCGGGCGCGCTGCGGCTCGGTGTCGCGCGGGCGCTGATCCTGATCGACGTGGAGAACCGTCCGGCGCTGAAGAAGGCCGGTTTCCTGACCCGCGATCCCCGGGTGAAGGAGCGGAAGAAGTACGGCCTGAAGAAGGCCCGCAAGGCACCGCAGTACTCCAAGCGTTAGTACGCCGGACGCGGCGGCCGCTACCGGCGCTTAGCGTTCTGAGCGCCGGTGCCCGGAGTCCTGGTACTCCGGGCACCGGCGTTGCGCGTCTTGTATCTAAACGGGAACCTCGCCGACTTGGAGTGTAACTTCATGGGCCTTCTGTTCGGCACTGACGGTGTCCGGGGTATTGCAGGCCGTGAACTAACGGCCCAGCTGGCCCTCGATCTGTCCGTAGCGGCCGCGCATGAGCTCGGCTTGCGGGATCCTCAGCGCCCGGACGGCGCGCCCGCCCGCCCGCGTGCTGTCGTGGGCCGGGATCCGCGTGTCTCCGGTGAATTCCTCGAAGCCGCGGTCGTCGCCGGGCTGGCCAGTTCCGGGGTCGACGTGCTGCGGCTCGGGGTGCTCCCCACGCCCGCGGTCGCCTATCTGACCAAGGCCCTGGACGCTGACTTCGGCGTGGTCCTGTCGGCCAGCCACAACCCGGCTCCGGACAATGGGATCAAGTTCTTCGCCCGGGGCGGGCGCAAGCTTCCCGACGCCGTCGAGGACCGGATCGAGCGCTTCCTGACGCAGAGCCGCCCGGACGGCCTGCCCGCCCACGGATTCGGGCGGGTGACCGACGCCGAGGCAGAGCAGGAACGCTATCTGCAGCACCTGCTGGCGTCCCTGGGCGACGGGCCGCTGCCGGTCCGGCCGCCGCTGGCGGGCCTGCGGGTGGTGGTCGACTGCGCACACGGCGCTGCCTACACCATCGCGCCCGAGGCGCTGCGCCGGGCGGGTGCCGAGGTCATCGCGATCGGCGTGCAGCCCGACGGCTACAACATCAATCAGGGCTGCGGCTCGACCTGCCTGGACGCTGTGGCCACGGCCGTCCAGGCCCAGGGGGCTGACGTTGGCATCGCGCACGATGGAGACGCGGACCGCTGCCTGGCGGTCGACGCCAACGGCGAGGTGGTGGATGGTGACCAGATCCTCGCGGTGCTCGCTACCCACCTCAAGGAGGAAGGCCAGCTCGCCCGGGACACGGTCGTCGTCACCGTCATGTCGAACCTCGGTTTCCGGCTGGCCATGAGCGACGCGGGCATCCATATCGTCGAGACCCCTGTCGGGGACCGGTACGTCCTGGAAGCCATGCTGGACGGGCATTACGTCCTTGGCGGCGAGCAGTCCGGCCACATCATCCTGGCCACGCAAGCGACGACCGGGGACGGCATCCTGACCGCCCTCCAGCTTCTCGCGGTGCTGGCCCGCCGCGGCGTGGCGCTGGCCGAGGCGGTCAAGGTCATGACCCGGTACCCGCAGGTCCTCATCAACGTCCCCGCGGACAAGACCCGCGCCGCTGACTTCCCCGAGATCGACCGGGCGGTCGCGGCGGCCCGGGACGAGCTGGGTACGTCCGGCCGCATCCTGGTCCGCCCCAGTGGCACCGAGCCCGCCATCCGCGTCATGGTCGAAGCCGTAGACACCGCCCAAGCCGAGTCCATAGCCCGCCGCGTAGCCGAAACCATCCGGACCGTCCTCGCCTAGCTGTGCTGGCCCGGGGGGCGACCCCCCGGAACCCCCCGCTGCGCTTCGCGCCCCGCGGTGGTAACTCGCCGACACACCGGCCACTCACCGGGCCCGGAGGCCCGGTTCGCGGCCGGTCACGATCGCCTCACCGTAGGTCCTGCTGCGGTTCTCGTCGACAGGACTGGTGCGGGTCTAACGGCCACCAGCGCGGGCTACGGCGGTACGTCCTTACTGGCCTAGCTGGATCATGGGGGGTTTGATCCCTCGACGCTGGTGTACTGGCGGCGGCGCCTGGCGAAGTCGGGCCTGCCCGCCCCGGATCAGCGATGCGGTCAGGAAGGTGATCGGGGAAACCGGGGTCTTGAAGGGCAGGCGCCGGTGCGCGGTGGATTCCACGATCCTGGCTGATGCGGTGGCCACCCAGGACACCATCACCCAGCTCATCGCCGCGATCCGCCGGGTGGGCCGGGTGGTGCCCGGGGCGGCGGGGCAGATCACGGTGGTGTGCACCGGCCACGACTACTCCCAGCCTGGTAAGCCGCAGATCGACTGGGATGACCCGCAGGCGAAGGACGCGCTGGTCTCAGCGCTGGTGAACGACGCGAACGCGCTGGTCGCCGTGCTGGCGGAGCGTGAGCTGGATGAGCAGGCCGCCTCGGCGGTGGGGCTGCTGGCGCTGGTCGCCGGGCAGGACGTTGAGCCCGCTGAGGGGTCGGACGGGACGGATGGGCGGTGGCGGATCGCCCGCAAGGTCGCTGCGCGGCGGGTCATCTCTACGGTGGATCCCGATGCCCGGCACACCCGCAAGTCGCCGGAGAACCGCCGTGACTGGTACCGTGCCCATGTCGTGGCGTGCCCGGAGACCGGGATCATCACCGGGGAGCAGCTGACCCGGGCCTCGGGGGAAGAACACAGCGACGCCGCCCTGGCCGCGCAGTTCCTGGCTGCTCACGTCGCTGACGGCAGCCCGCCGTGTGAGTGGTACGCCGACTCGGCCTACGGCACCGCGGACCTGCGCAAGGCGGTGCACGAGGCCGGGCATGCGGCAGTGATCAAGCCCGGGCCGCTCAAGCCCGCGGTCGAGGGCGGGTTCACCCTGGACGATTTCGCTGTCGATGAGGCCGCCGGGACCGTGACCTGCCCTGCCGGGCTCATCCGGCGCATCAGCGCCCGCCGTAACGTGACCTTCCGTGCCGCCTGCCGCCGCTGCCCGCTGCGGGCTCGCTGCACTACCTCCAAGACCGGGCCGAGCCGGGGCCGTAGGCCTCGGCGAGTGGCCGGTACTGCGGTCCGCACCGCAGCGGGAAGCGGGGGGTCCAGGGGGTCGTCCCCCCGGACGGCGTTGCCAATACCCTTGAGCCGTGATCATGGGCATCGGGGTCGACATCGCGGACGTCGCGCGGCTGGCCGTCGCGCTGGACCGTACCCCGGCCCTGGCCGAGCGCCTGTTCGTCGACGCCGAGCGCGGCCTGCCTGTCACCTCGCTGGCCGCCCGCTTCGCCGCCAAGGAGGCGCTGGCCAAGGCGCTCGGCGCGCCGCCCGGGCTGCGGTGGACCGACGCCGAGGTGGTCCGCGACGACAGCGGGCGTCCCGCGCTGCGGCTCCGCGGTACGGTGGCGGCCGCGGCGGATCGGCTGGGCGTGGCGCGCTGGCACCTGTCGCTCAGCCACGACGGCGGCGCCGCGGTGGCCGTGGTCATAGCCGAAGGCCCCAGCTGAAGGCCTACTGAAAGGGAGGCGCTCCTCATGCGCGATGCGCACAACGTCGCCAAGGTCCGCGCGGCCGAGAGCGAGCTGATGGCCGCACTGCCCGACGGGGCCCTCATGCAGCGCGCCGCGGCGGGCCTGGCTTCGGTGTGCGCGACGCTCCTCGGCCCGGTGTACGGGTCGCGGATCGTGGTGCTGGCCGGAAGCGGCGACAACGGCGGGGACGCGCTGTACGCCGGGGCCCGGCTGGCCCGGCGCGGAGCCGGTGTTCTGGCCATCGCGGCCGGGTCCCGGATCCATGAGGGCGGCTCGGCTGCCCTGCGCGCGTCCGGCGGCCGAATCGTTTCCGGCGGCGAAGCGGCCGCCGAGGCTGCCATCGGCCGAGCCGATCTCATCCTGGACGGGATGCTCGGGATCGGGGGCCACGGAGGGTTGCGGACCGCCTACGCGGGCCTCGCCGCCCTGGCCGCCCGCTCAACCGCGACGGTGGTCGCCGTGGACCTGCCCAGCGGCGTCGACGCGGACACCGGCGCGGTCGACGGGCCCGCGATGCAAGCCGACGTCACGGTCACCTTCGGTACCTGGAAACCCGGGCTGCTCGTCGATCCCGGCGCCGCGCACGCCGGGGTGGTCGAGCTGGTCGACATCGGACTGGGGCCGCACCTTGATGCGCCGGATGTCGTCTCCGCGCAAGCTGCGGACATCGCCGCGATGCTGCCCGTGCCCACGGCCGACTCTGACAAGTACCGCCGGGGTGTCATCGGCGTCGTATCCGGCAGCGAGCCCTTCACCGGCGCGGCCGTGCTGTCTGTCGGCGGCGCCATCCGCGGGGGCGCGGGCATGGTCCGGTTCGTCTCCGCCAAGCCGGCCGTGGAGGTCGTGCGGCAGTGGTGGCCGGAGACCGTGATCACCGTCCTCCCGGCGGAGCCCCCTGGCGGCAACCGGTTCGCGGCGACGACGGCGGAGGATTTCCTCGCCTCGGTGGGGCGCGTGCAGGCCTGGGTGGCCGGACCGGGCATGGGCACCGGCGATGATTCCGCCGAGCTGCTGCGGGCGGTACTCGGCACGGATCTGCCGGTCCTCGTCGATGCGGACGGCCTGACCGTGCTCGCTGAGCACCGGGATCTGCTGCCGCGCCAGGCGCCGACGCTGATCACACCGCACGCCGGTGAGCTATCCCGGCTCACCGGTGCCGACCGCGCCGACATCGAGGCGCAGCGCCTTCAGCACGCCCGGGACGCGGCCCGCCAGCTCGGGGTGACGGTCCTGCTCAAGGGCTCCACCACGGTCATCTGCTCACCGCCCGGCGGTCCCGGCCAGCCCGATCTGGTCAACTCCACCGGGACGCCCTGGCTGGCCACTGCCGGTTCCGGTGACGTCCTGTCCGGCCTGGCCGGGTCGCTGCTCGCGCAGGGCCTGGCGCCGGCCGCGGCCGCGCAAGCGGCCGCCTTCCTGCACGGGGTGGCGGCCCGCCGCGCGGCCGCCGGTGACCTGTCCGGTACGGCGCCCGGTGCTGAGACGGCCGTGGACGAGGCCGTGGGAGACGGGCCGTCGGTCCCGGGTGCACCCATCGGCGCTGCCGACGTCGTCCGGGCGCTGCCGGGAGCCATCCGCGCGATCAGGGCGTGATGACCGGCCGGGGACTGCGCGGTCGCGGACCGTCTGGTGCCGCGAGCTGGCAAACTTGATGGTCATGGACGGGACCGCGGACACCTACCACGCTGAGGCGCCGGTCGACCTGGCCGCGATCACCCGCAACGTGGCGACCCTGCGGCGGCGGATGAACGGCAGCCTGGTCATGGCCGTCGTCAAGGCCGACGGGTACGGGCACGGCATCGCCCAGGCCGGAGCGGCTGCCGTCGCGGGCGGGACAGACTGGCTGGGCGTCGTGCACGTCGCGGAGGCCCTCCGGCTGCGCCAGGCCGGCCTCACGGTACCGGTCCTGTGCCTGATGGCGCTGGGCGAGGACGCACACGCCGACGCCATCAGGGCGGGCGTTGACCTGACCGCGGGCACGGTCGCCCTGGTCCGGCAGATCGCGCACGCCGCCGAGCGGGCCGGGCGCCCGGCCCGGCTCCACCTCAAGGCGGACACCGGCCTCAGCCGGGGCGGTGCGACGAAGGCCGAATGGCCCGCCGTGGTGGATGCGGCGCTGGCCGCCCAGGCGGACGGCCAGCTGCGGGTCACCGGCCTGTGGTCGCATTTCGCGTGCGCCGACGAGCCTGGGCATCCATCGATCGCCGCGCAGCTCGCCCGGTTCGGCGAGGCGGCCGACTACGCGGAGAAGGCCGGGCTGGTCCCGGAGGTCCGGCACATCGCCAACACCGCGGGCGCGCTGACCGTGCCGGAGTCCCGGCTGGATCTGGTGCGCCTGGGTGGCGCCATCTACGGCCTGTCCACGCTCCCCGGCGGCGCCCCCGGCTGGCTGCGGCCGGCCATGACGCTGAAGGCGCGGCTGGCGCAGGTGAAACGGGTGCCGGCCGGCACCGGGGTGTCGTACGGCCACCGGTACGTCACCACGGCCGAGACCACCCTGGGCCTGGTCCCGCTCGGTTACGCCGACGGCGTGCCGCGGGCCGCGGCGGGACGTGCCCTGGTGCAGGCCCGTGGCCGCCGGTGGCCGATCGCCGGGACGGTCTGCATGGACCAGTTCGTCGTCGACTTCGGGGACGAGCCGGTGGCGGCCGGTGAAGAAGTGCTGCTCTTCGGCCCCGGCGACGGCGGCGAGGCCACGGCCCAGGAGTGGGGCGAGGCCCTCGGCACCATTTCCTATGAGATTGTCACCGGGATCGGGGCGCGGGTCCGACGGACCTACGCAGCCCCTGGCGGCGCGGGCCGGCCCGCCGGTGCGGACGAGCCAGCGGACACCGGAGATGCGTGAGCACGTCGACGTGGCCACGGCCGACGAGATGCGCGGCCTGGGCCGCCGCCTGGCCGCCGATCTGCGGGCCGGGGACCTGCTGGTCCTCAGCGGGCCGCTCGGCGCGGGCAAGACCACCCTGGTTCAGGGCATCGGGGAAGGCCTGGGGGTCCGGGGCCCGGTAACGTCGCCGACGTTCGTGATCGCCCGCGTGCACCCGTCGCTGCGGGGTGGACCGGCTCTGGTGCACGCCGACGCGTACCGCCTGGGCGGGGTGGCCGAGATCGACGATCTCGACCTCGACTCGGACGCGGCCAGTTCGGTGACCGCGGTGGAGTGGGGTGAAGGCCTGGCCGAGGGATTGTCCGAGGACCGTCTTGAGGTTTCGATCGAGCTCTCCGGCGACCGCCGGACGGTCCGGATCAGCGGGGTCGGCTCCCGCTGGGCCGACGTCGAGCTCGCCTCCGCCTGAGCCGCCTGCCCAGCCCGGCCGAACGCCCGCGCGCCCTATGGGTGGTGCCATACGATTTACCCGGTCTGATCGTCCTTACCCGGAGGCGCGCTGTGACAGAGCAGGGGTCACTTCCGCGGCGTACGTCGCGCCGGTTCCGCTCCGGAGCCAGCGGACGACGCGCTCGCTGCGGACTGGCCCCCACTCGTTGACCGCCGGGGCCGGCCGCCGGGCAGGGGCGCAGCCGCGGCCAGCGGCGCAGCCGGGGGCGCGGCAAACGGCGCGGACCGCTTTTCTGGGTGGTGCCGGCCGCGGTCGTCATCGTCAATCGTCGTGGCGGTCGTGGTCCTGATCGTCCCGGGCCGCTCAACCCCGGCCCCGGTCACACCTGGCTCGCTCATCACCACCTTCCTGCCCGGCGAGATTCAGAAGGTGCCGGACGCCTGCCCGTCGGTGCCGGCCGCCACGGTGGACAGCTATCTTTCCGGTCGGCCCAAGTCCGCCGCCCCGCCGCCCCTTGACGGCCCGCTCGGCAGCCAGTGCGACTGGACGCTCGACGTCCGCCCCGTCTACCGGCTGCTGCAGCTCGATATCCAGGCTTACACGCCCAACGGGCTGGCCAGCGGGGACGGCAGTGCGACGTTCGCCGCCATCGACGCCTACGCCGAAGCCATGCAGCAGAAGCAGGATCCGGCCCCGGCGACCGGCGCCCCGCGCGGCCAGGTCACGGTGGTGCCCAAGCTAGGCACGGCCGCGTTCACCGCCACTCAGGTATATGTGGTGGGCGGGGCCATCACCGACGTGGCCACGACCGTCATCCGCTACCGGAACGTCCTGATCACCGTGGTCCTGAACGGGCTGGACAGGTCCAACAACGGCGGCTACGGCCCGGTCTCGATGCCCCAGCTCTCCGCCGCCTCCCAAGCCATAGCCCAAGCCGCCTTCTCAAAACTGACCTAACCGGCCCAGCGACCCCGGGCCGAAGGCCTGGGTGAGCGGCCGGTGCTGTCGGCGAGCACCACCGCGGGTCACGGCGAGGCGCTCGCTACCGGCCCAGCGAACCGGGCCTCGTGCCCGGTGAGCGGCCGGTGTGTCGGCGAAGTACCACCGCGGGGGCGCGAAGCGCAGCGGGGGGTTCCGGGGGGGCGCCCCCCCGGGCCAGCACAGCCCTTCTAGTATCCGCGGCGGATCAGGATCGACCAGCCGCCGTGGGGCAGCGACTGGGTGAACACGTGGTCGTGCGACTTCATCAGGCACCAGGCGGGCACGTCGTTCTCGGCGGCCGGGTCATCGGCCAGCACGGCGATGATCTGCCCGATCGGCACCTCATGGATGCGTTCCGCCAGCATGATGATGGGGATGGGGCACTTGCGGCCCAGCGCGTCAATGGTCAGCAGCGGGGTCGGCGCCATTGTGTCGCAGCCACCTGATCGGAGCCGCCATCGTCCGTTCCGCCGAGCGTGGCCGGAGCGCTGCGCTCAGCGGCCCGGCCAAACCAGCGGCTGCTCATGCGATCACGCCCACGTCCCTATAATGCCCTGACACTTGTGTCCCGCGGTCAAGAATACAATTTGAAGCCATTCGACTTCAACATGTCATTTTCTGGCCCTCGCGGCGCAGCCTTGCGCTAGGCGGGTTTTACCAGACCAGGCCGGTCCGCGGAAGGCCCGGAAAAACGCCGGGGGTCCCCGACGTCGGCGGGCCGAAGCGCGATACTGTTTCCACGACACGCTGTAGAAGGACGTGAGCACCGGCTCGCCGAGCCGGGGACACCCCGCCCGGAAGGCATTTCGTTGACTCCCATCCGCCCCGCCCCGCGCAGCGGACGTACACGCAGACCGCGCCGCTGGGTGCCGCGCGCGGCCGCCGTCGCCGTGGTGCTGGCCGCCCTGACCGGATGCACCAACGACACGTTCACGCGCATCGGCTTCCCTAACCCCATCACCAAGCAGGGGCACGCCACACTGCATCTCTGGCAGGGATCATGGATCGCCGGCATGTGCGTCGCGGTCGTCGTCTGGGGGCTCATTCTGTGGGCGGTGGTCTTCCACCGCAAGCGGGGCGACCGGCTCCCGCCGCAGGTCCGGTACAACCTTCCGATTGAGATCCTGTACACGGCCCTGCCGTTCGTGCTGATCGCGGTGCTCTTCTACTACACGGCCAAGGACGAGGACTACATCGACAACTCTGTCCGCCAACCCGGCGGTGACGGTCAACGTGGTCGGCTACCAGTGGAGCTGGCAGTTCCAGTACCCGCAGTACAACGTGACGGACAACGGCGTGAGTTACCCGGGGCCGCTGCCGGTGCTCGAACTGCCGACGGGGGAGAACGTCCAGTTCAACCTCACCTCGCCGGACGTGATCCACTCGTTCTGGGTGCCGCAGTTCCTGTTCAAGCGCGACGTGATCCCGGGCCACCCGAACCATTTCCAGGTCACGCTGACCCAGACCGGCACGTACCTCGGGCACTGCAGCGAACTGTGCGGCCTCTACCACAGCCGTATGTTGTTCACCCTCAAGGTGGTGACCCCGGCGCAGTTCAGGCAGTGGATCTCGGCGCGGCAAGCGGCCTCTAACTCCTCGTCCAGCGGGCAGCCCGCGACGGCGACGGCTTCCAGGAGTGGTGTCCAGTGAGCACGATCGAACAGCAGCCGCCGGCCACCGGCACCCCGATCATCCCGCGGCAGCGCACCGACCGTAAGGGCGGCGTTCTCGCGCTCTGGCTGTCGTCCACGGACCACAAGGTCATCGGGTACATGTACCTGATCACCTCGTTCGCCTTTTTCCTGATCGCCGGGATCATGGCGATCATCATCCGGCTGCAGCTGTTCGAGCCGGCGAACCACATCGTGTCGGACCAGGTGTACAACCAGCTGTTCACCATCCACGGCACGATCATGCTGCTGCTGTTCGCCACGCCGCTGTTCATCGGGTTCGCGAACGTGGTCATGCCGCTGCAGATCGGCGCGCCGGACGTGGCGTTCCCCCGGATGAACCTGCTCAGCTACTACTTCTTCCTGTTCGGCGGGCTCATCGTGATGGCCAGCTTCCTGGCCCCCGGTGGGGCGGCCGCGTTCGGCTGGTACGCCTACTCGCCGCTGACCAGCTCGGTGTACTCCCCGGGTATCGGCGCGGACATGTGGATCATGGGGCTGACGCTGTCCGGGCTGGGCACCATCCTGGGCGGCGTCAACTTCATCACCACGATCTTCTGCCTGCGGTGCCCCGGCATGACGATGTTCCGGATGCCGATGTTCACCTGGAACACTCTGCTCACCAGCCTGCTGATCCTGCTCGCGTTCCCGGTGCTGGCGGCGGCGCTGCTGGTGCTGGAGATCGACCGACGGCTCGGTGCGCACGTGTTCGACGCCTCGACCGGCGGCGCCCTGCTATGGCAGAACCTGTTCTGGTTCTTCGGTCATCCGGAGGTCTACATCCTGGCGTTGCCGTTCTTCGGCATCGCGACGGAGATCCTGCCGGTGTTCAGCCGCAAGCCGCTGTTCGGCTACAAGGGCCTGATCGCCGCCACGATCTCGATCGCCGGGCTGTCGATGACGGTGTGGGCGCACCACATGTTCACCACCGGCGGCGTGCTGCTCCCGTTCTTCTCGTTCATGACGTTCCTGATCGCGGTACCCACCGGCGTGAAGTTCTTCAACTGGGCGGGCACGATGTGGCGCGGCCAGCTGACGTTCGAGCCGCCGATGCTGTTCACGGTCGGGTTCCTGATCGTGTTCCTGTTCGGCGGGATCACCGGCATCATCCTGGCCTCGCCGCCGATGGACTTCGCGGTCAGCGACTCCTACTTCGTGGTGGCGCACTTCCACTACGTGCTGGCCGGGACCGTGCTGTTCGAGATGTTCGCCGGCTTTTACTTCTGGTGGCCGAAGATGACCGGCAAGAAGCTGGACGACCGGATCGGGAAGATCCAGTTCTGGCTGATGTTCATCGGGTTCAACATGACGTTCCTGGTCCAGCACTGGATCGGCGTGGAGGGCATGCCGCGCCGCGTCGCGAACTACCCCGACCTGCCCGGCAACGTCACGACCCTGAACCAGATCTCCTCCATCGGCTCGTGGATCCTGACCTTGTCGATCCTGGTGTTCTTCTACAACGTGTACAAGACCTGGCGCTACGGCGTGATGGTCAACGTCGAGGACCCGTGGGGCTTCGGCAGCTCGCTGGAGTGGGCCACCTCCTGCCCGCCGCCGCGGCACAACTTCTACCGGATTCCGCGCATCCGGTCCGAGCGGCCGGCGTTCGAGCTGCACTACCCGCACATTGTGTCCGGCGCGGCCTCCCGGTCGCTGACCCAGACGATGACCGCGCCGGTCAACGAGATCCCCCCGGCCCCGCCGGCCGAACAGTGACGGGAAGACTTTGCTGACGATGGGTGGCACGGTGAGGGCGAGGTTCGCATGAAGGTCGAAGGCTGGCTGTTCCTGGGCTGCGCGGCGTTCTTCGGTGGCCTGGACGTCATCTACTGGTACTACTCGAAGGACCCGACGGGTACCGCCGCGCTCGCGTTCGCGGTGACGCTGGCCATCCTCACCGGGTTCTACGTGCCTGTTCACCGGCCGCCGGCTCCCCGAGCGCCCGGAGGACAACCCGCAGGGCGAGATCGCCGAGGGCACCGGCGAGATCGGCTTCTTCAGCCCGCACAGCTGGTGGCCGCTGTTCGTCGGCTTCTCCTGCGCCGTCGCCGCGGCCGGCTTCGCGATGGGCTGGTGGCTCTTCCTCATCGGCGCGCTGATGACCCTGTTCTCCGTGATCGGCTTTGTCTTCGAGTACTACCGCGGCCACTACGCCCACTGAGGCGGCCGCAAACCGTCAGGGCCGTGTTCCCACCGCTGAGCGTGGGAACACGGCCCTGATTTTGGTCTGGCCACGATCTCAGCACATCCCCGCGTGGCCGGCCGCCGGGTATCCGGTCAGTGCTTCCGCTCGGCCATGGCCCGGCCACCCGGCCTGGCCCGGCCACCCGGCCTGGCCCGGCCACCCCGCCTGGCCCGGTCACGCGCCCGGCCTGATTCGTCCCGGCCGTGGCCCGGCCACCTGGGCCGCTCCAGCCCGGCCACCCGGCCCAGCACGGCCAGACGGCCCAGAGCGGCCCTGTGCGGCCCTGAGACGCCGGAAGGCGGCCACCCCCCGGGGTTGCCGCCTTCCGGCTCGCTAGCGCCTGTCCGGGCGCTCAGCTTGGTTATTCGCCGTCCTCGGTGGCGTCGCCGTCCTCGACCTGCGGCGCTCCACCTCCGCCGACGGCGGCCCGCTCGCCTTCGTCCGCCGATGGCCGCATGGCCGTTCCCGCCGCCGTGCCCGTTCCCGTGCCCGTCGGCTGGGGGGGCCAGCGAGATGCCCTCGACGAAGATCTCGTGCACGCGGGCCTGCAGCTTGCCCCGGGCGCCTCGCAAGGCCGGCTCGGGCAGCCCGTTGTCGTCGACCTCGCGGGCCGTGATGGCGGCGGTGGGCGAGGGTGGCAGGGCGGCGACCTCTGCGACCTCGCCACCTCACCCTCGGTCAGCGGCCGTTCCAGCTCGACGAAGGCGCCGTTCGGCAGCTGCCGGATAATGCCGGTCTCCACGCCGTGGGTGAGCATCGAGGCGTCCCGGCGCTGCAGGCCGAAGCAGATCCGCCGGGTGGCCCAGAAGACGATCACGGGCCCGATGAAGATCGCCCAGCGCGCGATCTCGGTCGTCAAGTAGAGCGGGATCTGCAAGTGGTCGGCGATGATGTCGTTCGCGCCTTCCAGCCACAGGATGCCGTAGATGGTGACCCCGGCCATGCCGAAACCGGTCCGGGTCGGGGCGTTCCGCGGCCTCTGGTTCACGTTGTGGTAGGACTTGTCCCCGGTCGCCCAGCTTTCCAGGAACGGCCATATCCCGAGCGCGGTGAAGATGAGGCCCGGGACCACCAGCGCGGGGATGAGGGAGTTCCAGGCGATCGTATGGCCGCCGATATCCCAGGTCCAGCTCGGGAACATGCGCAGCGAGCCTTCGAGGAAGCCCATGTAGAAGTCCGGCTGGGAGCCCGCCGAGATCGCCGTCGGCGTGTACGGGCCGACCTCCCAGATCGGGTTGATCTGGGCGAACGTGGCCAGCAGAGCCAGCACCCCGAAGACGAAGAAGAAGAACGCCCCCGTCTTGACCATGAAGTACGGGTACATGGGCTGGCCGACGACGTTGGCGTTGGTCCGGCCCGGGCCCGGCATCTGGGTGTGCTTCTGGTGCACCATCAGGAACAGGTGCGCGCTGACCAGGGCCAGCAGCAGGCCCGGGATCAGCAGCACGTGGATGATGTAGAACCGGACCACGAACTCGGTGCCGGGGAACTGCCCGCCGAACAGGAAGAACGACAGGTACGTGCCGACCACCGGGATGCCCAGCAGCACGCCTTCCGCGATCCGCACGCCCGTGCCGGACAGCAGGTCGTCCGGCATGGAGTAGCCGAGGAAACCCTCCAGGATGCCGAGGGTGAACATGACGATGCCGATCAGCCAGTTGGTCTCCCGGGGCTTGCGGTACGCGCCGGTGAAGAAGATCCGCAGCAGGTGGCACAGGATCGCGGCCAGGAACACGTCCGCGGCCCAGTGGTGGATCTGCCGCATCAGCAGGCCGCCGCGGACATCGAAGCTGATGTTGAGCGTCGACTGGTACGCCTCGCTCATCCGGACGCCGTCCAGCTTGGTGTACGACCCGTGGTAGATCACGTCGCTCATGCTGGGCTGGAAGAACAGCGTGAGGAAGATGCCGGTCAGGATCAGGATGATGAACGAGTAGAGCGCGATCTCGCCCAGCAGGAACGTCCAGTGGTCCGGGAAGACCTTGCGCAGCAGCGTCCGGACGCCCTTGGCCGCGTGCAGCCGGTCGTCCAGCTCACCTGCCTGCTTGGCCAGTGGCTTCGGTATGGTCAGCCGCTTGTTGTCCGTGGTCATCCCCGCTCCCAGAAGCTTGGCCCGACGGGTTCTTGGAAGTCGCTCTGGGCCACCAGATAGCCCTGCGCGTTGGTCGCGATCGGAAGCTGTGGCAGCGGCCGCGGCGCGGGCCCGAAGATGACGGTCGCGCCCGTGTTGGCCTGGAACGTGGACTGGTGGCACGGGCAGAGGATCCGTTGCGTTGTCTGCTCGTACAGTGCGGCGGGGCAGCCGAGATGCGTGCAGATCTTGGAGTAGGCGACGATGTTGTCGACCGTCCAGTTCATCGAGTTCAGCAGCGTGTTCGCCCCGTCGGCCCCGTCGTTGTACCGGGTGGGTATCTGGAGCTGGCCCGGCTCCATCTTGATGATGATCGCGGTGGCCTTGGCCAGGGCTTCGTCGTTGTCCTGGTAGCCCTCCGGCACGACCGTGATCATGCCGCCTGGGGAGTCGAAGTCGGCGGGCGTGATCGGCTGGTTCGTCCCGTAGACGAGCAGCCGGGTGCCCTTCTTCCACACCGTGGTCCGCAGGCTGCCCTTGGGCAACGGCCCGAGGCCGCGCAGGAGGACCAGGGGCGCGAGCGCGGCGGGCAGCGTGGCCACGATCAGCGTGCGCCGCAGCAGCGGGCGCTTGGTGATCTGGCTGGCCTCCGCGCCCTCGATGATCGTCTCCGCGAACGCCTCCCGGTCCTCCTCGGGGGACGCCATCGGGTGCCGTTCCTCGGCCAGTTCGACCGGGGGCATGATGTTCCGGACCCAGATGACCATGCCGATGCCGATGGCCAGGAAGGCGAGCGACATCGCGGAGCCGAGGGCGAGGTTGGACCGCAGCGTGGCCACCACGACGTTGCCCTTGGTGTCGCCGTCGACCTCGAGCCCCACGTAGGCGGCGACGAAGGCCACGCTGGCCAGCGCCGAGACGATGAACAGGACGGCCGCGACCCGCTCCCAGTTCCTGGCCGAGACGGGGTTTGGGTTCTCGGCAGGCAGCTCCTCCAGCTCGGGAGCCTCGGCCTCACCGGGACCGTACGGCGTAGTCCCCTTCCGGCCGTCGTCACCGTCACCGCGCTCGGGATCCGTCAGGATGCCGGGGGCAGGCGGGGGAGTACCGACAATGCGGTGCGGAGGCTGCCGCTCGGCGGGCGTGTCTTCCAGGCCCCGGTCGTTGTCCCTGTCGTTGTCGCTCATCGGTTATCCGTGATTTCTCCCGAGCGCTCTTCCCGGCGCTTCGCGGTAATCCACATGGCGGCGAGCACGAGCGCGCCGATTCCCCCCAGCCACGCGACCAGGCCCTCGGTGGTCGGCCCGACCCGGCCCAGGCTGAACCCGCCCGGGTTGGCCTCGGAGCGTGTCTGGGTGATGTAGGCGATGATGTCGCGCTTGTCGGCAGACGGCAGCGTCTCGTCATTGAACACCGGCATGGCCTCGGGGCCGGTCAGCATGGCCTCGTAGATCTGCCGGTTGGTGGCGTTGGTCAGCGCGGGGGCGTACTTGCCGTCGGTCAGTGCGCCGCCCGCGCCGCTGTAGTTGTGGCACTGGGCACAGTTCGCGTTGAACAGGCTCTGGCCGTTCCCCGCGTCCGCGCCTGCCGTGCTCACCTGCTGGTCAGTCGGAATCGCCGGGCCGCCGCCCAGCGAGGCGACGTAGGCGGCGATGGCGTAGATCTGCTGCTGGTTGAACACCGGCGGCTTCTGGGCCGCCTCCGCGCCGACTTCCTTCAGCGGCATGCGCCCGGTACCGACCTGGAAGTCGACGGCCGCCGCGCCCGCCCCGATCAGGCTCGGCGCCACCGAGCTGCCCTGGGCGTCCAGACCGTGGCAGCTCGAGCAGGAGGTATCGAACAGGTCCTTACCCTCGGCGATCTGCGCGGACGATGAGCCCGAGCCCGCCGACGCGGTACTGCCGCCCACCCCCGTGACCGCTGCGTACAGCATGGCGACGGCGACGAGCGCCAGCAGAACGGCTGCGTAGCCGAAAAGCGGCCGACGTCGCCGCGCGGTGATCCACCTCACTGCAGCCCTCGGTTTTCCGGATAGTGGTTCATTGGTGTCTTCGTGACTTGATGCGCTCTTGGATGCAGGGCGCCGGAGTGAACTGGATCACGGGGTCCCGGCATCGGGGGTCAGTGGATCAGGTAGATCGTGGTGAACAGGCCGATCCAGACGACGTCGACAAAGTGCCAGTAGTAGGACACGACGATCGCGCTGATCTGCTGTTCTCGGGTGAACCGCTTAGCCGCGTAGGTGCGGCCGAGCAGGAACAGGAACGCCACCAGGCCGCCCGCCACGTGTAGGCCGTGGAACCCGGTGGGGATGTAGAACACGGACCCGTACGCGCTGGAGGAGAGCGTCAGGTGCTGCTTCGAGACCAGGTCGTGGTACTCGTAGGCTTGGCCCAGGTCGAAGTACAGGCCCATCAGGAACGTGAGGACGTACCACTCGCGCAGGCCCCACTTGCTGACGTTGAAAATGCTGCCCACGCGGCCGACCTGGCCGCGCTCGACCGCGAACACGCCCATCTGGCAGGTCACGCTGGAGAGCAGCAGCACGGTCGTGTTGACGGACCCCAGAGCAATATCCAGGTGAGCGCCCGGCCAGGGCAGGCCTTCGCCCTTCACGACGGAACGGACCGTGAAATACATCGCGAACAGCGCCGCGAAGAACATCAGCTCTGAGGACAGCCAGATGATCGTGCCCACGCTGACCAGGTTCGGCCGGTTCGCCGGCGTGCGGGGTACCGCCTCGGTTACGGATGCTGTCGCCACGACGTCATTATTACGACAACCCGTAGGCGAGCGGCAGCCGCCCCCCCAACTCGGCGGCAATTATTTTTACCGGAGCCGACCTCCCGGCCGTGACGGAAGGCCTGGGTAGCGGCTGCGCAGCCGGGTGCGGCCGTAGGTTCCGCGGCACGGCGAACGCGTCTTGCCCGGCTAATCTTGTTACCCGCTTGGTATCGACCCGCTCATGGGCACCTACAACTGGCCGACCTCACCCCGCAACCGACCGGACCTCGGCACGCAACTGGCTTGACCTCACCACGCTCGGCCGCCACCAGAAGCCGGTGGCCGGAAGCGGCAGCTGAGTTTTACCGCCCACCGATAGACTTGACCCAGGTCACCTTTTACCGCAGCTCAGGGCCTTGCGGTCACCAGCGAGAAAGCAACCATTCTTGTGAAGGTCGTTGTTTACAGCCATGATGCCGACACGCGGGGCCAGATCCGGCTCGCCATCGGCTCGCGTCCGGAGCCGGATGCCCCGGACGCGGAGATAGTTGAGTGCGCCACCGCGCCGGCGTTGTTCCGGCTGCTGGACGAGCGCGGCGCGGAGGTCATGGTCCTGGACGGGGAGGCGCAGCCCGCGGGCGGGATGGGCGTCTGCCGGCAGGCCAAGGACGAGATCTATGACTGCCCGCCGGTTCTGCTCATCACCGGCCGCGCCGACGACGGCTGGCTGGCGACCTGGTCCCGGGCGGACGCGGTGATCAGCCACCCGATCGATCCGCGTCAGCTGGCCCGGGAGCTGAGCCAGCTGATGCGGCGCCGGGCCGGGCGCACCGAGATCGCCAGCAGCTGACGCCGCCGGCCATGGACGCCCGAACGAACTGGCCGGCGCTGATCGGCGCGCTCGTCAAAGGCGAATCGCTCACCGCTGACGAGGCGGCCTGGGCGATGAACGAGATCATGGAGGGCGCGGCGACCGACGCCCAGATCTCCGGTTTCGCCATCGCGCTGCGGATGAAGGGCGAGACGGCTATCGAGCTGGCGGGCCTGGCGCGAGCCATGCTGGACCATGCCACGCCGATCAGCGTGCCGGGGCGCCTGGTCGACCTGGTCGGCACCGGGGCCGACGGAGCGCACACGGTCAACATCTCGACGATGGCCACCATCGTCGCGGCCGCTGCGGGTGCCCGCATGGTCAAGCATGGCAACCGGGCCGCGTCCTCCAAGTGCGGCGCCGCCGACGTGCTGGAGGCTCTCGGGGTGGTCATCAACCTCCCGCCCGCGGCCACCGTGGAGCTCGCCGCTGAGATCGGCGCCGCCTTTCTCTTCGCGCCGCTCTACCACCCTGCCCTGCGTCACGCCGGACCGACCCGGAGCCAGCTCGGCGTGCCGACCGTGTTCAATTTCCTGGGGCCCGTCGCGAACCCGGCCCGGCCGCAGGCCCTGGCGGTCGGGGTGGCTGACGCCCGGATGGGTGGCGTCATCGCGGGTGTGCTGGCCGCACGGGGGGCGAGTGCCCTGGTGTTCCACGGCGGTGACGGCCTGGATGAGCTGACCACCACCACGACCTCGTCGGTCTGGCTGGTGCACAGTTCGGCGGTGGCTGCGGCCGAGCTCGATCCGGCCGAGCTGGGCCTGCCCCGGTCGGAGCCCGGCGACCTGCGCGGTGGCGACGCCGCCCACAACGCGGCCGTGGTGCGGGCCGTGCTGGCCGGCGAGGCGGGCCCGGTACGCGACATCGTGCTGCTGAACGCGGCGGCGGCCCTGGCCGCCGCGGAGGGCGTGCGCAGCCCGGAGGACCTGGTCCCGGCGCTGTCCGCCGGGCTGGCCCGGGCCGCGGAAGCGATCGATTCCGGTGCTGCGGCGGCGCTGCTCGCGCGCTGGATAAAGGCCAGTCAGCGCCTGGCGGCCACCGCATCGTCATGACCGTGGCCGCCGATCCTCAGGCCGGGGCGCGGCGGGCGGACCTGCGGGCCGGCGGGCGGACCTGCGGTCCGGCGGGCGGACCTGCGGGCGGCAGCTGGGCTAAGCGATGTCGTCTGCGCCCAGGGAGAACGCGGCCTCCAGGTCGTGCCGTGAGTAGGCGCGGAACGCGATGTGCGTCTCGGTGTGCGTGATGCCCGGCACCTTGTTGAGCCGGCCGGGAATCACGTCGGCCAGCTCGTCGTGCCCGCGGACCCGCACCATCGCGACCAGGTCGAACTCACCGGTGACCGAGTAGACCTCGCTGACCCCGGCGATCTGGGCGATCATCTCCGCGACCTCGGGGATGCGCTGGATGTCGGCCTTTACCAGAACGATCGCGGTGACCATGTACGTGCCTCCTCGGCCTGTTCCTCGCGTCGCTCAGGGTACCGCCAGCCACTCACCGAGCTCGTCCAGGGTCCGGATTCCCAGCAGGGCGAGCCGGGTGATCAGGACGTCCAGCACGGCGGCGGTGGCGCGGGCGTCGGCCAGCGCCCGATGGCGGGGTGCGGCCGGCGTCTCGAAGAACGCGGCCAGCGTGGCGAGCTTGCAGTCGGGCACCTCACCCTGGACGAGGGCCTGCCGGGCGACCGCGACCGTGTCCAGCACGGCGAATTCGGGCCAGGGCAGGCCGCAGGCACCGCACGCCGCCCGCAGGAACCCCAGGTCGAACGGCGCGTTGTGCGCAGTGAGCACGCAGCCGTCCGCGAACCGCAGCCAGGCCGGCAGCACCTCGGCCGGCGGCGGCGCAGCGGACACCATCTGGCCGCTGATCCCAGTCAGAGCCTCGATGTCGGGGGGAATCGGCATCGCGGGGTCGACCAGGGTCGAGAATTCCGCCGTGATCCGGCCCGCTCGCAGCCTGACCGCGCCGATCTCCGTGATTCGCGCCTCCGCCGGGGACCAGCCGGTCGTCTCCACGTCCACCACGACGAACTCGACCTGCGTCAGGGCCTGCTCGCCGTCTGCGGGCAGGCCGCCCGCGGCTGCGGGCGCCAGCCCGCTGGCCACCGGAGTGATCCCCGGTGCGGGCACCGCAGCTCCCGCCCCGGCCAGGGTAGGGACGGGGACAGGGGGAGCGGCCGGCACAGGGAGGCCCCCGGTCGGCGGCCCCGGGCGCAGATCGGTCACGACCCACACCGTAGGTCCCCCCACCGACAGTTTGCCGGCGGCCACGCCGCGCCGCCGATCCGCCGGGCCCGGCACGCTGGCCGGCGGAAATGTCAGTGGCCGCCTCTAACGTGAGCCGCATTGCTGGCGGCGGTGAACGGAGAGATCAATGCTTATTGACTGCGGGCAATGCGCCTTCCGTGAAGTGGCATGCGGTGACTGCCTGATCACATCGCTGGCCGGAAATGAATCGGCCAGCGTGTCCGCCGAACGGCAAAAGAACATCAGCCGTAATAAAGAGGTAAGTAATGGCCGCGCAGCACACTCGGCGGCCCCGGAAGCCGCTGTTCGTCACCGGGCGGTGCTCGGTCCCGGTGCCGGGAGCCCGTCGGCCGGCGGCCCGGACCAGCACGCCCTCGGGGCCGTTGAGCTGCGTGCATTGGGCATGCTGGCGGCGGCTGGCCTGATTCCGCCGCTGCGGTTCCGTCCGGCCGAGATGCCAGCGCGCGAGATTCTAGCGTTACAAGGTCTTGCTCGTGCGGTGATCGATGAAACCCGGGCGACACTGGCCGAAGCGGTTGAAACGACCTATTGCTTTCACTAACGTCTCCTTCCGGTTACACCGCTCAATTGCCCTTCCATATGAGGAGCTGGGCGGTCACTGTCGGCAAGTCCCGCCAGGGAACAAAGCCTTTTCGGCCCGCGAACCGGGCCTCTTCCCCGGCGGGACGTGGGAGAAGGAGCGTGTCGAACTCGTGCGTGTGCCGCTTCCGGGCATCAAGCCCCGGCTTCGAGCGAGTGTCGCGGTCGCGACGGGCGTTCTGACTGTCTTTGGCCTGAGCACCTACGCGGTGACGGCCGGAGCAGCGCCGCAGCCGTCCGTCACCGAGGTGCAGGCGAAGGTGAACCAGTACACCTCGCAGCTCGACCAGGCCAACCAGGAGTACGACCAGGTCGCGCAGCAGGTCAGCCAGGCGCGCGCGAAGCTCGCGACGGTGGACGAGCAGGTCGCCGCCAATCAGGCACAGTTCAAGAAGCTGCAGGGGGCGGTCGCGCAGATCGCGGCCGAGAGTTACGAGCAGGGCGACACGACCTCCGTCGCGAACCTGCTCACCTCGAACAACCCCGGCACGGTGCTGAACGGAGCGTCGCTGCTGCTGGAGCTTTCCGGCAGCCGGGACCAGCAGATGCAGCAGTTCCTGGTCGCCGCCCGCCAGCTCAGGGCCTCCCAGCAGCAGGCGCAGCGCACCAAGGACGCCCTGGCCGCGATCGAGCAGCAGAAGCAGAGCAACCAGCAGCACGCGACCCACCTTCTGAACAGCGAGAAGGTCATCCTCGACAGCCTCACCACCCAGCAGCAGCAGACCGTCGAGAACAACGGTCTGGGCGGCGGAGCGACCAGCGGCCCGGCCCCGGCCTACACCGGGTCCACCGCGACCGAGGGCGGCAAGGCAGCGGCGTTCGCCGTGGCTGAGGCACAGGCCGCCTGCCCCTACGTCTACGGCGGCACCGGGCCGTGTGCGGACGGCTTCGACTGCTCCGGACTCGTCCAGGCGGCGTGGGCCTCGGCCAATGTGTCGATCCCGCGGACCACCTACGACGACTGGGGTTCGCTGCCGCACATTTCACTGTCCTCGCTCGAGCCGGGCGACCTGATCCTCTACGACGGTGAGGGGCACGTCGGGATGTACGTCGGCGGCGGGATGATCGTCGACGCCCCGCATACCGGGGCGAACGTCGAGGAGTTTTCCATGAACGAGTCCTGGTACGCGCAGAACGAGGACGGCGCCGTCCGCCCCTGAGGTCTGCGAGCCGCACCCGGCCGGCCCTAGACTCGGGCGCTATGCGCGGCACGCTCATCGTCACCAACGACTTCCCGCCCCGGCAGGGCGGCATCCAGTCGTTCGTGCACGGCCTGGCCTGCCTGCTGCCCCCGGGCCAGGTGGCGGTCTACGCCCCGGCCTGGGATGGCGCCAAGAACTTCGACGCCCGGCAGCCGTTCCCGGTGATCAGGCACCCCACGTCGCTGATGCTGCCCGTTCCGTCCGTGCGGCGGCGCGCCGTCGCCGCGTTGCACGAATACGACTTCGACGCCGTGCTGTTCGGAGCGGCCGCACCGCTGGGGCTGCTGGGGCCCGCCCTGCGCCGGGCCGGTGCCACCCGACTGGTGGCGCTCACCCACGGGCACGAAGCGGGCTGGGCGGTGCTGCCCGGCGCCCGCGGCCTGCTGCGCCGGATCGGGGACAGCGTCGACGTGGTGACCTATCTGGGCGAGTACTTCCGGTCCCGGCTCTCGCGGGCGCTTTCCCCGCAGGCCGCCGCGCGGATGGTCCGGCTGGCCCCCGGCGTGGACGTGGCCGCCTTCCGGCCGGGCCCGGCCGGAAGGCCAGCGCACCGGATCAGGGAGCGCCTGGGCCTGGCGGGCTCTCCGGTCGTCGTGTGCGTGTCCCGCCTGGTCAAGCGGAAGGGGCAGGACACGCTGATCCGTTCCTGGCCCGGCGTCCGCGCCGCCGTCCCCGGCGCGCGGCTGCTCCTGGTCGGGGATGGCCCCTACGGCCGTGACCTGCGCCGCCTGGCCTCAGAGCGGGGCGTGGCGGGCGCGGTCACGTTCGCGGGCAGCGTCCCCAGCGACGAGCTGCCCGGCTACTACGCGGCCGGCGACGTCTTCGCCATGCCCTGCCGGACCCGCCGCGGCGGCCTCGACGTGGAGGGTCTCGGCATCGTCTACCTGGAGGCGTCCTCGGCCGGGCTGCCGGTCATCGGCGGTGACTCCGGCGGCGCCCCGGACGCCATCCTGGACGGCGAGACGGGCTATGTGGTGCCCGGCCGGGACGTGGGTGCTCTCAGCCGGCGCATCTGCGAGCTGCTGACCGACCCGGCGCGGGCGCAGGCCATGGGACGCCACGGGCTCGCCTGGGCCGAGCGGGAATGGGACTGGTCCCGCGTCGGTGGCCGCCTCAGTGCGATCCTGCGCGACGAGCACCCAGCCGGGTAAGGCTGGGGCGCCAGCGCCCAGCCGCAGGATGGCGAGCGTCCAGCCTGCGAGCGCCTGGGGGCCGGCGCGCCGAGCGTCGGCCGCACGGCGGCTACGCGTAGAGGGCCTCGATGTCGGCCGACCGGTCCTTGTTCACCACGTTGCGGCGGACCTTGAGCGAGGGGGTCAGCTGACCGTTCTCCTGGCTGAAGTCATCGTCCACGATGCCGAAGCGGCGGATCGACTCGGCCCGGGACACGGTGGTGTTGGCGTCGTCCACCGCGGTCTGGATCTCGGCCACCAGATCGGGGTCGTCGCGTAGCTCAGCAACGGTCGCGCCCGCAGGCTTGCCGTGCTTTTCCTTCCACGCGGGGAACGACTCCTCGTCCAGTGTCACCAGCGCCGCCACGTACGGCCTGCCGTCGCCGACGACCATGGCCTGGCTGACGAGCGCGTGCGCCCGGATCCGGTCCTCCAGTGGCCCCGGGGCGACGTTCTTGCCGCCCGCGGTGACGATGATCTCCTTTTTCCGGCCGGTGATCCGCAGGTATCCCTCGTCGTCCAGTTCCCCGAGGTCACCGGTCCGCATCCAGCCGTCGTCGGTCAGCGCCTCCGCGCTGGCCGCGCCGTTGCCCCAGTAGCTCGCGAACACGGTCGGCCCCTTGATCAGGACCTCGCCGTCCTCGGCGATCCGCAGGGCGTCACCGGGTATGGGCAGCCCCACCGTGCCGATCTTGTTGCTGGCCGGCCGGTTCACCGTCGCGGCCGCGGTGGTCTCGGTGAGCCCGTAGCCCTCCAGGATCGTGATGCTCGCCCCCCGGAAGAAGTGGCCCAGCCGCTCGCCGAGCGCGGAGCCGCCGGAGATGGCGTACCGGACCTGGCCGCCGACCGCTTCCCGCAGCTTGACGTAGACGAGCCGGTCGAAGACACCGTGGGCGACCCGTAGTCCGGCGCCCGGCCCGCGGCCTCCGCGCGCCCGGTCGTCCAGGGCCTGGCTGTAGGCGATCGCCGTGCGGGCCGCCCGGCGGAAGATCGCGCCCTTGCCGTCCGCCGCTGCCTTCTGCTCGGCACCGTTGTAGACCTTCTCGAAGACCCGCGGGACCGCGAGCAGGAAGGTGGGGCGGAAGGAAGCCAGGTCGGGCAGCAGGTCCGCCACGTCGGGCGTATGCCCGATGATGATGCCGTCCTCGATACAGCCAACCTGGATGACCCGGGCCAGCACGTGCGCCAGCGGCAGGAACAGCAGCGTCGAGCCCCCGGTCACGCTGAAGATCTCCGGGCTGGCCGCGCTGCCGTTGCGGACCTCGGCCAGCATATTGCGGTGCGTCAGCTCGCAGCCCTTGGGCCGCCCGGTGGTACCGGACGTGTAGATGATGGTGGCCAGGTCGCCGGCGGTGGTGCCGGATACACGCGCGCGCACCACGTCGTCACCGACGGGCCGACCGTCGGCAGCCAGGGTGTCCAGGCCCGGGGCCTTGTCGCCCGCCCGCTCCGTCACCCCGCCGGCAGCCGTGGCCGCCGGCCCGGCCTCGATGCGCCAGACATGCTCCAGGGCACTGAGCCGGTCACGCAGCCCGGCGACGATCCCCTCGTGCGCCGCGGTCTCGACGAAGAGCGCCTTGGCGCCGGAGTCGCTCATGATCCACTCGACCTGCTCGGCCGAGGATGTCTCATAGACAGGCACGCAGACCGCGCCTGCGGTCCAGATCGCGTAGTCGATGACCGTCCACTCGTACCGCGTGCGGGACATCAGGCCGACCCGGTCGCCGGCCCCGATCCCGGCGGCGATCAGTCCCTTGGCCAGAGCCGTGATCTCGTCGCGGAACTCGCCGATCGTGACGTCCTGCCAGCTTCCTACGCCGCTGGCGCGGCGCAGCGCGACCTGTTGCGGATTGGCGGCGGCGCGCCGGGATACGACCGCGGCGAGGCTGGCCGAATCGGGGATCTGCACGAGAGCTGGGATGGTGTGCTGACGCACGACGCTGTCTCCTTATCAAGGGCCCTTGCCGCCGCCGCCACGTTATCGCGTGAAGCTACTGGCCGGTAGGGTTTAGGTCACCCGCCATCGCTGTCATCGGGCCGTGAAGCCCGCGTCATCAGGCTATCCTGGGCCGGCTTAGCGTGTTCTCATGCGGATTCACGTGGTGAGCGATGTGCACGGCCGGGCTGACGCGCTGCCTGCGGCGGCCCGGGATGCGGACGCGCTCGTCTGCCTGGGCGACCTGCTGCTATTCATGGACTACGCGGATCACCGGCACGGCATCTTCGCGGATCTGTTCGGTGCGGAGGAGGCGCGCACGTTCATGGCGCTCCGGCTGGCCAAGCGGTTCGAGGAGGCGCGGGCCCTGTCTGCCCGGCTGGCGGAGCGCCTGCCGGGCGGCTCGGTACGCGCAGCTATCGAGGCCGCCGCCGCCCGCCAGTACGCCGAGCTGTTCGAGGTGCTCCCGGAGCCCGCGTACCTCACCTACGGCAACGTCGACATCCCCCGCATGTGGGCCGAGCATCTCAAGCCCGGGCATCAGGTCTTCGACGGCGCGCGGGCGGAGCTGGACGGCTGGACGTTCGGTTTCGTCGGCGGCGGCCTGGTCTCCCGTTACCGGACGCCCCACGAGATGGACGAGGACGCGTACGGGGCCAAGCTCGACGAGGTCGGCGCGGTGGACGTGCTCTGCACGCACATCCCGCCCGCCGTGCCCGAGCTGCTCTACGACACCGTCGCGCGGCGGATGGAGCGTGGGAGTCACGCGCTGCTGGCCGCGATCAAGCGGACCAGGCCGCGCTTCGCGCTCTTTGGCCATGTGCACCAGCCGCTGGCCCAGCGCGTCCGGGTCGGCACCACCGAGTGCATAAATGTCGGGCACTTCCGCGCCACCGGACGTCCCTTTGTCCTGCAATGGTAGAGGTACTCTCCAAGGGAGGAGATTGACAGTGGGAGGCGCGAAGTGACCGAGCGGGACAGCCAGCCAGGCGGAGATCCGATAGGTGACCTCCAGCGATGGCTGATGCGTTCGGGTGCGCGCAGCGTCACCAGGGATCTGACCGGGCAGATGCGCCGGGCGCTGGGCCAGGAGCCGTCCGGTAAGCGCGCTGATGTGTGGGAAACCGCCACGACGCGCCCGGTCCATGACGAGGCACCCGAGTGTGCCTGGTGCCCGGTCTGCCGCGCGGCCCGCAGGATGCGCGAGTCCCGCGAGGCCGGTCAGGGCTCGCCTCTGGCCGGAGCCGGTGACGCGCTCGCCTCCGTGGTCCAAGAGGCCTACTCCGCCTTTGAGGCGGTCATGAAGCCGCCGCCGCGCCCGCAGGGCACACCCGAGGGTGGCCGCGGAGCGGGCGGTCCCGGTGCGGCTGCGGGGCCCGCTGGGCCTGCCCGGCCCGCTGGGCCTGCCCGGCCCGCTGGGCCTGCCACCAGCCCCTGGTCAGACGCCACCGGCCCATCGGGAGATGCTGGCCGTGCGCCTGACGATCGGCATTGATGTCGGTGGCACCAAGGCCGCGGCCGGTGTCGTCGCCCCCGACGGCCAGATCGTTGAGAAGCTGAAGCGCTCGACGCCCGCAGCGAGCCCGCCGGAGACGGAGCGGGTCATCGCCGAGGTGGTGACCGAGCTGGCGTCCCGGCACGACGTGGCGGCGGTCGGGATCGGTGCGGCGGGGTTCATCGACAAGACGCGTTCCACGGTGCTGTTCGCGCCCAACCTCGCCTGGCGGGATGAGCCGCTGCGGGAATCGGTGCAGCAAAAAGTCGGGCTGCCCGTGTTCGTCGAGAACGACGCGAACGCCAGCCTCTGGGCCGAGTCGCGGTTCGGCGCGGCCCGAGGCTACCGGGACGTGTTCCTGATCGCGGTGGGTACCGGCATCGGGGCGAGCATCATGATCAACGGCGACCTGTACCGCGGCGCGTTCGGCATCGCTGGCGAGCCGGGGCATTACCGGGCCGTGCCCGACGGGCGGCTCTGCGGCTGCGGCAACCGCGGCTGCTGGGAGCGGTACGCGAGCGGGAGCGCGCTGGTGGCGGAGGCCCGCGAGTTCGCGCGGAACAGCCCGGAGGCGGCCATCCGGCTGCTGCAGCTCGGTGCCGGGACGCCCGAGGGCATCTCTGGCCCGCAGGTCACCCGGGCGGCCCGGGAAGGTGATCCGGCCGCCCTTCGGTGCTTCCAGATCGTGGGCAGCTGGCTGGGGCAGGGCATGGCCGACCTGGCCGCGATCATCGACCCGGGCTGTTTCGTGATCGGCGGCGGTGTATCGGAAGCAGGCAGCCTGCTCGTCGACCCGGCGCGCTGGGCCTACGAGCGCGCCCTGCCAGGCCGCGGCTACCGCGATTTCGCCGACGTCAGGCTCGCCGAGCTGGGGCCTGACGCCGGCCTGGTGGGCGCCGCGGATCTGGCCCGCCGGCACGCCGCCGCCGTAGGTCAGTCGCACGCCACCACACCCGGCGGCTAGACGACCGCGCCGTCGTCGGGGCCGGAACCGTTCCGCGGGTCGTCGCCCATCCGCAGCACGAGGATCGCGAAACCGCCGACGAACGCCCCGATCGCGAAGAACGCCGCCACCGCCGGCACCGTCCAGCCCACTGCCGTCGCGATCAGCAGGTACGCGGGGCCACCGAACAGGGCGGCCCAGGCTCCCTTGCTCAGTGGGTCCAGCTTTGGCAGTGGCGGAGGCGGCGGCGGGAAGTAGTGCTCCTGCTGGGATTCCGGTCCCGGTGCGGGAGCGCGGGCGGGCGGCGGCGTCACCGGGTGCGGCACGGTGGGCGGTGACCCTGGGCCGCCGGCGTCCCGGCGCTCACCGAGATCGCCCTGGTCGCCGACCGGGCCGGGGTCGCCGAACGGGTCGGCACCGCCGATCGGGCCCGCGGCGCCGAGCCGGCCGGGACCGCGGAAATGACCGCCGTCGCGCGGGTCGCCAGGGCCCGGCATACCGCCGTCCAGACTGCTGGGCGCGTCGAGTTGGTCCGGGCCGGACAGCGGGTCGGCCGGGGCCGGGGGCCGGATGCCGGGCAGCGGACCAGTGGTCTGCGGGGATTCCGGGGCCTGGGGGGATCTTGTGACTTGAGAGGCGCCAGGAATGGGCGCGTTGTCCTGCTTGGTGAGGTTCTCGCGCTCGGGCCATGGTCCGCCGCCGACGTCCACGGGTGCGTCGTAGTTCGCGATCAGGTCGAGCCAGGCCGCTTGTTCTTCGTCATTGTCGCCGCTGGTCACGCTTTGTCTCGCACCTCCCTCCCCAGCTACGTCGTCTCCGGCACGGTCCCGCCGGCAAACCAGGCCGCATCCCGGCAGTGGTCCCGGACAAACTGCAGGCTTCCGGTAAAAATAGCCTGCGCGTCATTGTCCATCGTTGCAACGTGATAGCTGTCGCTGCAGGTGCGGAGGGTCAGCAACGCTGGGGCCAGGCCTGCTTCCAGGACCTTCATGCTGGCGGGCCCGACCACGTGGTCCACGCTGCTCCGGTAGACCAGCACGGGCTGGGTGACGCGGGCCAGGTCGCGGGAGGTCTGCTGCCAGATATCCGGCAGGGACGCAGCCGCCCGGACCGGAACCCGGTCGTAGGACAGCTCCACCGCACCCGGCTTCTTGATGTCACTGCCGACCCCGCGCAGCGACGGCACCAGGTACTTCAGCACCGGGGACAGCAGGAAGAGCTTGGTATCCGGGGCCAGCGAAGGGTTGACCAGGACGAGCCCGCTGACGTCGGCCCGGTGGCATTCGGCCAGCCGGAGGGCGAGGCAGCCGCCCAGCGACAGTCCCATCACGAACACTTCCTGGCACTGCGCGCGCAGCTCGGCCAGGGCGACCTCGGCCGCCGCGTACCAGTCCGCCGAGCTGGTCCGCGCCATGTCCTGCCAGCTGGTCCCGTGGCCGGGGAATAGGGGCACCGAGACGGCCAGCCCCCGGTCGGCCAGATACTCGGCCCAGGACCGCAGCGATTGCGGGCTTCCGGTGAAGCCATGGCACAACAGCGCGCCGACGGCGCCACCCGTGCGGGAAAACGGCTGCGCGCCTGGCAACAGATCAACCATGAATCGCCGCTCCCTCCCCCGTGGTCAACCGCCCGATGCTAGGCATCGTCGCACGCGGGCGAGCAGATCGCACCCAACGTGGCGGTAAAAACACCGCCGAACGTGCGAATATTTGGACGTGTACTACAAACTGGCGCAGCTCACCCTCGGGGTGACACTAAAGATCGTCTTTCGTCCCTGGGCGGAGGGCGCGCGGAACGTACCGCGACAGGGCCCGGCGATCATCGCCAGCAACCACCTGTCGTTCTCGGATCATTTCTTCGGCCCGCTCCCGCTGCGCCGGCAAGTGATCTTCCTGGCCAAGGCCGAGTACTTCACCGGACGTGGGCTGAAGGGCCTGATCAGCAAGGCCTTCTTCAGCGCCCTCGGCCAGATCCCGGTCGACCGGGGCGGCGGGGCGGCCAGCGAACAGGCGATCCAGACCGGCCTGCGGGTGCTCGCCGAGGGCAAGCTGCTCGGTATCTACCCGGAGGGCACCCGCAGCCCGGACGGCCGGCTGTACCGCGGCAAGACCGGTATCGCCCGGCTGGCCCTGGAGGCGCAGGTGCCGGTGATCCCGACCGCGATGGTGCACACCTTCGAGTTCATGCCGTCCGGCCAGGCCAGGCCGAACTTCGGGATCCGGCCGGGCGTGCGGTTCGGCGCGCCGCTGGACTTCTCCCGTTTCTACGGGCGGGCGACGGACCGCCGTGTCCTGCGGGAGGTCACCGACGAGGTGATGCGCGCTATCAACAAGCTCTCCGGGCAGGAGTACGTGGACATGTACGCCCAGCAGGCCAAGGAGAAGCTGGCCTTCGACGCGCACCGTTCCGGGCCCGGCGGGCCGCCGCCGGATGGGGGAATCGCACCGCCGCAGACACCGCCGCCGGCCACGCCCGCAGCGGCGCCGGATGCGGGAATCACCCCGCCGCAGATACCGCCGCCGGCCACCCCCGCAGCGCCGCCGGAAACCGGGTCGTAACCGTCATCCGCGCGGTCCCGCACGGCTATGGTTGCCCAATGAGAGTGGGAGTCCTCACCGGTGGCGGCGACTGCCCCGGCCTGAATGCTGTGATCCGTGCCGTGGTCCGCAAGGGCGTGCAGGAGTACGGATATGAGTTCGTTGGTTTCCGCGATGGCTGGCGGGGGCCGCTGGAGGGCGACACCGTGCCCCTGGACGTACAGGCGGTCCGCGGCATCCTGCCCCGGGGCGGGACGATCCTCGGCACGTCGCGGACCAACCCCTTCGCGGAGCGGGGCGGTGAGCGCTCGGGGGCGGACCGGATTCGCTCGGGGGCGGACCGGATTAACGACAACCTGGCCGGTCTGGGGGTGGACGCGCTGGTCGCGATCGGCGGCGAGGACACGCTGGGCGTGGCGACGCGGCTGCACGCCGAGGGCGTCAACGTTGTGGGCGTGCCCAAGACGATTGACAATGACCTGGCCGCTACCGACTACACGTTCGGCTTCGACACCGCGGTGAACATCGCGATGGAAGCGATCGACCGGCTGCACACCACGGCGGAGAGCCACCACCGCGCGCTGATAGTGGAGGTGATGGGCCGGCACGCGGGCTGGATCGCATTGCACGCCGGGATGGCCAGTGGTGCCAACGTCATCCTCATCCCGGAGAAGCCCTTCGAGATCAAGAGGGTCTGCGAGTACGTCGAGCACCGCTTCCAGACCAGGTACGCCCCGATCGTGGTGGTGGCCGAGGGTGCGTACGCGGAAGATGAGGACATTCAGGCCCCCGGGGAGGGCGTCGACGCTTTCGGGCACGTGCGGCTGGCCGGCCGCGGTGTCGGCCAGATGCTGGCGGAGGAGATCGAGAAGCGGGCCGGCAAGGAAGCCCGTTGCGCGGTGCTCGGGCACATCCAGCGCGGCGGCACCCCGACCGCGTTCGACCGGGTCCTGGCCACCCGGTTCGGGGTGCACGCGATCGAGGCGGTGCACGACGGTGCGTTCGGCAACATGGTGGCGCTCCGGGCCACCGACATCATCCGGGTTCCGCTCAGCGAAGCGACCAGCGAGCTGAAGACCGTGCCCCCGGAGCGGTACGCGGAGGCCGAAGTCTTCTTCGGCTGACCGGCGCCGCGGGCCCGATCACGGCGGCGGATTCGCCAACCAGGGCCTGGGCGTGCTCAGCAGCCCTGCTCAGAAGCCGGCGTAGATCGTGATCGTGCTGCCCTTGGGCGCCTGCTGCGTGGGGCTGTAGTCGAAGACCTTGTTGAACGGCCCGAACCTGTCCACCGTCACGTTGAAGCCGAGCTTGGCCAGGGTCTGCTTGGCCTGCCCGATGCCCATGCCGTCCACGTCGGGAATGCCGACCACGGGCGGGCCGGACGACACGCCGATGGTCACCGTCTCGTTGTCGCTGATCGGCGTGCCCGCGGCCGGGGATTGCCGGGTGATGATGCCCTGCGGCTGCGAGCCGCTGCTGTCCTGCTGGACGTTGAGCGTGATGCCGTTCTGCGCCGCCCACTGCCGAATGCTCTGCTGGTCCTGGCCGACGAAGTTGGGCAGCGGGGGCCCTTCGCTGACGTTGATGTCCACCGGCGTGGTCTGCGGCTGGGACAGCCCGGCGGCGGGGCTGGTGCTGATCACGATCCCGTCATCAACAGAGGATGACGGTTCCTTATGCACCCCCCCGGGCGTCAGGCCCATGGTGCGCAGCGCCCGCTCAGCATTGCTGAGCTGCTGACCGGCCACGTTGGGCACCTTGATCATCCGCGGGCCGGCGGATGGGATCAGGGTGATGGCCGCCCCCTTGCCGATCCGGCCGCCCGCGGCGGGCACGGTGCGGGCGACCGTCCCGGCCTTGGCGTTATTGTCCGCTACGGCGGTACCCATCCGCACCGCGAAGCCGTCGGCCCGCAGCGTGTTGACCGCGGCGCTTTCCGTCATGCCCGCGACCGCGGGGACGCTTGTGTACCGCCCCAGGGTGAACCACCAGCCGGCCGTCCCGGCCACGGCGAAGACGAGCACCGCGACCGCCAGAAGGCCGATCCACCGCTTACGCCGGTAGCCGCCGGTGCCGTCGTCGTCCGGCGCGCCGTTGTCGCCGCCCAGGCCGTCATGCGCCGCGATGATCGTCCGGCCGTCGTCGAGCACCTGAGTCTGGCTACCGGCACGGTACCCGGCCGTGGCGAAGGAGCCGGCTCCGGGCCAGGCCGCCGCCGGGGCGGTCCACCCTGCGGGTCCCGGCAGCCAGTGCATGACGTCGTTGACCTGCCGGAGGAACTGCCCGGCATCCGCCGGCCTGCCGTGCGGATCGCGGCTGGTGGCCTGGGCGACGAGCCGGTCGACCTCGGGCGGGATGTCCGGCACCAGCTGGGACGGCGCCGGGACGGCCTCGTTGACGTGCTTGTAGGCCACCGACAGCGGGCTGTCGCCAGTGTGCGGCTTGGTCCCGGTAAGCAGCTCGAACAGGACGATGCCCGCGGCGTAGACATCCGTACGGACGTCCCCGCCGATGCCCCTGACCTGTTCCGGGGCCAGGTAGGCCACGGTCCCGATGATCACCCCGGTCCGCGTCTGGGGACTGACGCTGAGGGCCCGGGCCAGGCCGAAGTCCACTACCTTCAGGTGGCCGTCCGGGGCTATGAGCACGTTCTCCGGCTTGACGTCCCGGTGCACGATCCCGGCCCTGTGCGCGGCGGCCAGCCCGGACAGCAGCGGCACCATGATGGACAGCGCCTCGCGCGGCGGGAACCAGCCACGCTCGTCGAGCAGGTCCCGCAGGGTCCGGCCGGGCAGGTACTCCATGGCCAGGTACAGGTAGGGCCCGTCGCGGCCCTGGTCGTAAACGGAGACCACGTTCGGATGCGAGAGCCGCGCCACGGACTTGGCCTCGCCGATGAACCGGTTGACGAAATCTTCGTCCCGCGCCAGGTCCGCGTGCATGACCTTGAGCGCCACCCGCCGGTCGAGGCGAGTGTCCACGGCGCGGTACACCGTGGCCATGCCGCCCGTTGCAACCAGCGCCTCCACCTGGTAGCGGCGGTCCAGCAACCGTCCGACCAGCGGATCTGCGAGGGTAGTGTCCATCGGGCCCAATTGTACGAGCAGGTCAGGCGCACCGGGCTCGATTACTTGCTTTGCGGCCCGCCGGTCGCTGGCGGTGATGAGGCGCTGGCGTAGCGCCGCGGCGGGACCCGTCCAGCCAGCCGGGCCGACCGTCCGGCGATGATGGCGTGCCGCATCGCCTCGGCCATCAGCTCCGGATCGCGGGCCCGGGTCACCGAGGTGGCCAGCAGCACGGCGTCGCAGCCCAGCTCCATCGCGATCGCCGCGTCACTCGCGGTGCCGATGCCGGCGTCGAGGATCACGGGCACGCCCGCCTCCGCCACGATGAGCTCAATGTTGTGCGGGTTCCTGACGCCCAGCCCCGAGCCGATCGGCGCACCGAGCGGCATGACCGCCGCGCAGCCGGCCTGCTCCAGCCGCCGGGCCAGCACGGGGTCGTCGTTGGTATAGGGCAGCACGGTGAACCCGCGACGCGATGAGCAGATCGGCAGCGTCCAGCAGCTCCACGGGGTCCGGCAGGAGCGTGCGCTCGTCCGCGATCACCTCGAGTTTCACCCAGCTCGTGCCGAGTGCTTCCCGGGCCAGTTCGGCGGTGCGCACCGCATCGGCGGCCGTGTGGCACCCCGCGGTATTGGGCAGCATGCGGATGCCGCGCCTGGCCAGCAGGCTCAGTACCGACGCCCCGGGCCCCGGCGCGACCCGGCGCATGGCGACGGTGGTCATCTCCGTGCCGGACGCCGCGAGGGCCCGGTCCAGCACGTCCAGGCTCGGTGCCCCGCCGGTTCCCATGATGAGCCGCGAGCCGAATTTCTCGCCGGCGATGACGAGCGGATCCATCGATCAGCCTCCCTGGACCGCGGTGAGCACCTCGACCTGGTCGCCGTCGGCCAGCGGGGTGGAGTCCCATGCGGCCCGCCGGACCACCGCCCCGTTGACTGCGACGGCGATGCCGCGGACGGCGTTGGTCACCAGCTGGACGGCCTCGGCGGTCGTCGCGCCGTCGGGCAGCTCGGCCGGATTCCCGTTGACGATGATCTTCATTCCGGCCGCCCTCCCAGGAACCGGTCGATGGTGAAGTGCGCCGCGATCTCCGGCATCTGCCCGGTCTCCAGGTAGCCGGTGATGATGTCGGCGGTTACCGGGGTGAGCAGGACCCCGTTACGGAAGTGGCCGGTCGCCAGGACCAGGCCCGCCATCCGGCACGGGCCCAGCACCGGGGCGTTGTCCGGCGTCCCCGGCCGCAGCCGCGCGACCGCCTCGGTGAATTCCAGCTCCGTGATGCCAGGTACCAGCGCCCGCGCGTCCCGCAGCAGCTCCCACAGGCCGCCGGCGGTCACCCGGGTGTCCGGGCCGAGGTCCTCCTGGGTCGCCCCCAGCACCAGCTCGCCGTTGTCCCGCGGCACCAGGTACACCGATGAGCCCCGCACGATGCCGCGGACCGTCCGCCGCAGGAACCCGTCCGGGGCCCGCAGCCGGGCCACCTGTCCCTTGACCGGCCGTACCGGCGGCACGCAGTCGGCCGGGAGTCCCTCGATGGCCGCCGAGTTCCAGCCAGCCGCGAGCACCGTCCAGTCCGCGGTGATCGTCGAGCCGTCGGCGAGACGCACCCCACCGGCCCGTTCGCTACCAGGCTGGTCCGTCCCGCCGCCTGCACCGGCCCGGGGCCCGGTGCCCAGCCCGTGACCGGGCCCGCCGTCACCCGGCCACCGCTCACCCGGCCCGGTGAGGATGCCCTCGACGGGCTGCCGGATCAGTTGCACTCCGGCCTGCTCCGTGGCGGCCAGCAGGGCCCGGGTCAGCTGCCGGGGATCGACCGAGCCGTCCGCCTCGGCCAGCAGGCCGCCCCGCACCGAGGGGTCGAGCATGGGCTCCAGGCGACGGCATTCGCGCGCCGTCAGCCGCTGGCCCGGGACACCGAGGCTGTCCTGCAGCGCGTGCAGTTGGTCGATCACGGCGATGTCGTCGGCGTCATAACCGATCTGCAGGGTGCCGGCCGTCCGGAAGCTGGCCGGCTTGCCGCTGGCCGCCGCCAGCTCCGCCGCGAAGGCGGGGTAACGCCCCAGCGACGCTGCGCCCAGCGCGAACAGTTCCTTCTCCGCATAGGCGGCTTCGGAGACGGGGGTGAGCATCCCGGCGGCGGCGTAGCTGGCCCCCTGGCCGGGCGACGGATCGGCCAGGGTCACGCTGAACCCGCGCTGCGCGGCCCGCCAGGCGATGCTGAGGCCGATCACCCCGCCGCCGGTCACGACTATCGTCGTCATGCCCTCGCTCCCTTCGCCGGCATGATCCGGATCAGGTTCTGCGGTCGGAAACTCGCCAGTTTCCCTCTCAGCCCGGTCGCTACCGGGCTCCCGCGCGCCGGCCTCTAGCCTATGTCGTCATGCAGGTCGTCATCGTCGGGGGAGGGCTGGCCGGGCTCCGGACCGCCGAAGAGCTCCGGGCACGCGCCTTCAGCGGCCAGATCACGATGATCGCCGCCGAGAGCCGGCCGCCGTACGACCGGCCGCCCCTGTCCAAACAGGCCCTCGCGGGAGAGCTGCTGGCGGCAGCGGCGGATCCGGCCCGGATGGCCGGCGAGCTGGACACCACGCTCCGGGCAGACTTCGCGGCGCTGGGCGTCGACCTGCACCTTGCCGAGCCCGCGACCGGCCTGGATCTCGTCCCGCCCGGCTCCGGCGGCCCGGGCGGCTCGGCGGCGTCGCCCGCCGAAGCCGGCCGCCGGCGCGGCCCGGGCGGCCGGGGCAGCGCGGACGGGACGGCGGGCCGGGTGCGGACGGCACACGGCGAGTACCCGTTCGACCGGCTGGTCGTGGCCACCGGAGCGGAGCCGGTGGCGCTCCCGGGGCCCGGGCGGCAGCGTTTTCTGCGCACCCATGAGGACGCGCTGGAGCTGCGGGCCCGGTTGCGGCCCGGCGTGCGCCTGGTCATCGTCGGGGCGGGCTGGATCGGGGCCGAGCTCGCCACCGCCGCCGCGGCCCGCGGCTGCCAGGTCACCGTGGTGGAGGCGGGGCCGGCCCCGCTCGCCGGTGCCGTCGGCGCCGAGGTGGGCGCGCGGACGATTCCCTGGTACGCGGCCGCAGGCGTGGAGCTGCGGACGTCGCAGCCGGTCGAAGCGGTCGAGGACGATGGGCTCGCGCTGGCCGGCGGCGGCTGGATTCCAGCCGACGAGATCGTTACCGCAGTTGGGGTGCGGCCGGCGGTGGGATGGCTGGCCGGCTCCGGCCTCCAGCTGGACAACGGGGTCGCCGCCGACGAGGGGCTGCGGACGTCGGTGCCGGGCGTCTACGCGGTCGGCGACTGCGCTTCCTTCCTGTCCCTCCGCTACGGCCGGCGGCTCAGGTTCGAGCATTGGGACGTCGCCGTGCAGGGCCCGCACGTCGTGGCGGCCAACATCCTGGGCGGGCATGACGTCTACGACCCGGTTCCCTACTCCTGGTCGGAGCAGTTCGGCCGGATGATGCAGTACGCCGGCTATCACGCGGATGCCAGCCGGCTGATCTGGCGCGGCCCGGACGGCCCGCCCGCTGGCGGTTCCGCCCGCCGCTCCGCCGGTGGCTCAGCTGGCCCGCCGGACGAAGGCCCGTGGACGGCGTGCTGGCTGTCGGGGCCGCGGCTGATGGCGGTGCTCGCGGTCGACCGGCCCCGCGACGTCATGCAGGGCCGCCGCCTTATCGCGGCCGCCGCCTCGGTCGACGCCGGGCTGCTCGCCGATCCGGCTGTGCCGCTGAGGAGCGCCACGGTGAACTAGGCACCGTGAACTAGGCTGTGCATCCGTGCTCCTGCTTGCCTTCGATACTGCTACCCCGGCGGTCACCGCCGCCCTGCATGACGGCCAGCGCGTGCTCGCCGAGACCGTCACGGTGGATGCGCGCAGGCACGGGGAACTGCTCGCTCCTTCCATCGCCAAGGTCATCGCCGATGCCGGGGCCGAGCCGCGCGATCTGACCGCCGTAGCCACCGGGGTCGGCCCGGGACCGTACACCGGGCTGCGGGTCGGCGTGGTCACCGCGCGGGTGTTCGGCCGGACCCTGGGCCTGCCCGTCTACGGCGTCTGCACGCTCGACGTCGTAGCCCGCGCCGCGGCCGGCGCCGCGGCGGGACGGGAGTTCCTCGCCGTGACCGACGCCCGCCGCAAGGAGCTCTACTGGGCGCGCTACTCCGGGCCAGGATCGCGGCTCGCGGGCCCGGCCGTCAATCGCGCGGCCGACATTCCCGGTGGCGACGCGCTGCCCGTGGCCGGCCAGGCGGCGGCGCTGTACCCCGGTGATCTCGGTGAGCCGATCTGGCCCGAGTACCCCACCGCGGCGGTGCTCGCGGACCTGGTCGTGGAGCTGCTCGCCGGCCGCCCGGACGATGGCCCCGACGGCGGCCCGGCGGACGGGTCCGGCGTGGCCCTGCTGCCCCCGGAGCCGCTCTACCTGCGCCGGCCGGACGCCCGCGTGCCGGGCCCGCCGAAGCGGGTGACGGCGCCATGACTGCGCAGCTGCGGCCGTTGCGCTACGAGGACCTGGCCGCCGTGCTGGACCTGGAGCGCACACTGTTTCCCGATGACGGCTGGTCACCAGGGATGTTCGCGGAAGAACTGGCCATGCAGGGACATGGCCGCCACTACGTGGCGGCCGAGGAAGGAAACAAGCTCGTGGGATACGCCGGGATGATGCTGCCCGGTGGCCGCCAGGCCGAGGTGCTGACGCTGGCCGTTCGCGAGGCGGCCTGGGGCCGGGGGATAGGTTCGGCGCTGCTGACGGACCTGCTGGACGAGGCAGGCCGCCGTGACTGCGCGGAAGTCTTCCTCGAGGTGCGCGCCGACAATCCGCGCGCTCAGCAGCTCTACCGCCGGTTCGGTTTCTCCGACGCCGGCATCCGGCGTGCCTACTACCAGCCGTCCGGGATGGACGCGATCGTGATGCGCCGCGGCCTCCGTGAGCCCGTCACGCCGATCCCGCCCGGTCCGGCGGAGGCGGCGGACGGCGCCGCCCCCGCGGGGGGTGCCCGGTGACTGGCCCGCTCGTTCTCGGCATCGAGACTTCGTGTGACGAGACCGGCGCTGGCCTGGTCCGCGGGCGCGAGCTGCTCGCGGACGCCGTGGCTTCCAGTGTCGATGAGCACGCCCGGTTTGGCGGCGTCGTACCGGAGGTAGCCAGCCGCGCCCACCTGGAGGCCATGACCCCGTCCGTCGACCGTGCGCTGGCCAAGGCGGGGGTGACCCTGGCTGACGTCGACGCGATCGCGGTGACCGCGGGCCCCGGCTTGGCGGGTGCCCTGCTGGTTGGGGTGGCCGCGGCCAAGGCGTACGCGCTCACCCTCGGCAAGCCGTTGTACGGGGTCAACCACCTGGCTGCGCACGTGGCCGTCGACCAGCTTGAGCACGGCCCGCTCCCGGCGCCGGTCATCGCGCTGCTCGTGTCGGGCGGCCACTCGTCGCTGCTGCTCGTCCCGGACGTGGCGGGTGAGGTGAAGCCCCTGGGCGCGACCGTCGACGACGCGGCCGGCGAGGCGTACGACAAGGTGGCCCGGGTGCTCGGCCTGCCGTTCCCCGGCGGGCCGCCTATCGACGCGGCCGCGCGGTCCGGGGACCAGGCCGCGATCGCGTTTCCCCGCGGCAAGTACCACGACGGGTCGCTTGACTTCTCCTTCGCCGGCCTGAAGACCGCCGTGGCCCGGTGGGTCGAGGATCGCGAGGCCCGCGGCGAGCCGGTGCCGGTCGCCGACGTCGCGGCCTCCTTCCAGGAGGCGGTCGCCGACGTGCTGACCCGCAAGGCGGTGGACGCCTGCCGTCAGCACGGCGTCGATCATCTGGTCATCGGCGGCGGCGTGGCCGCCAACTCGCGGCTGCGGTTGCTGGCCGGGGAGCGCTGCACGGCCGCAGGCATCCGGCTCCGCGTCCCCCGGCCCGGCCTGTGCACCGACAACGGCGCGATGGTCGCCGCGCTCGGCTCCGAGCTCGCCGCGCGCGGCCTGCCCTCGTCTCCGCTGGACCTGCCCGCCGACTCCTCGCTTCCCGTCACCGAGGTCGTGGTGCATTAGCCCGCCGTGCCCGCCGTGCCCGCCCGGGCTGGGGGCGGGCCCGTGGTGACGGGCAGCCGCAGCGGGCCGCGGATGGTCGTGGCGTTCGCCGCGGTACCGCCCCGTCGCGGGTCAGGTCAGGCCCGCCTGCGGCGGACGATGCGCCGGACGCCCCAGGCGATCAGCCCTGCCGCCACGGCGGCGCCAACCACCGGGGCGAGCCGCTTCACGATCACCGGGCCCACCAGGCTCAGCAGGTTGAGGGAGTCCTCCTGATCGGGTGCGGTTGCCGGCTCCGGCTCTGCTGGGGTTGCCGGCTCCGGCTCGGTCCGGACCGTCGCCTGGGGGGCCGCCGCGGGCGGCACGGGCACCGGGGTCGCCGCTGCGGGCGGCGCCGCCGGGGCCTTGCCGGTGCCGGGCGTCTCGCCCGCCCCGGCTGCTGCGCCGGTCCCGGTCTCCTCAGCGGCGCTCGGGGGCGCCACGGCCGGTGCACCGGCGGTCGCCGCCGCGGCTGCGGCCGGGGCGCTGGCCGCCAGAGCCGCCACACTGGCCACCGGAGCCTCAGCGGCGGCCCCGCCGCCTAGCTGCTGGGCCAGGTTGTCGGCGAACTTGTCGATCAGCCGGGAACCCACCTCGGCGATGACCCCCCGGCCGAACTGCGCGGGCCGGCCGGTTACGTTCAGCGTGGTATGCATCGTGACCAGGGTCGATTCGTCCCCGGAGCCGTTCTCCGGGCTCAGCGCGGCCCGGACCGTGGCGGATGCGGTCCCGGCACCACGCATCTCCTTGCCGGACGCCTCCACCAGGATCGATCGTTCCGCCGCGTCCCGGTCCTTGAACGAGGCCATCCCTTTGTAGGTGAGCGAAACCGGGCCCACCTTGACCTTCATCCGGCCGGTGACGTCATCGCCCTCGACGCTGTCGACCTGGGCGCCCGGCATGCAGGGCGCGATCTTCTGGACGTCGAGCAGGACGTCCCACGCCTGATCCGGCGGGACGGGGACGGTGAACGAGTGATCTAGCTCCATGGCCATGTGCGGTTCGCTTCCTCCGGCCAACAACGGCGCGGGCAACGGTTCAGAGCACTTACTTTAGTTCCCGGCTTTAGTTCCCGCCTGGCCGGATTCGGCGATCCCAGGTGCGACGAGCCACCGGACCGGCCGACAACGCACCTGGCCAGGCCCGCTCACGCCGTCTCCAGGACCTGGAACGCCTCGGCCAGACGGCCATCGCCCAGGCCGGCTTGCTCCGCCGTGGCGGCGAGCCGCCCGCGCAGCCGTTCCGCCAGGCCGGTGAGGTGACCGATCTGGCTCTCATGCGCGCGCAGCGCGGCGATCTTAAGGGAGAACGTGGCGGTCACGTCGACATAGTGGTCCGGCGCCGGGCTGCCGGCGATCCAGACCTCTCCGACCGTCCAGGCGGCCAGCCCCTCGGCGCCGGCCAGCTCCGGGAAGGCAAACGGGTTACGCGCATCCGGGTACACGGCGTCCAGCGCCGCCGAGCCCACCGCCCGATGGTCGGGATGACTGGTCCCGATCCGGGCGTAGTTGCGCTCGGGGCTGGGGCACACCACGCGATCCGGCCGGACCTGCCTGATCACCCGGGACAGGTCCTTGCGGAGGCCGAGGGTCGGCTCAACCCTGCCGTCCGGGTAACCGAGGAACCGGATGTCGTGCACGCCCACGCAGTTGGCGGCGGCGGTCTGCTCGGCGCGCCGCAGCGGCGCCATCTCGGCCCGCGGGAACGTCTCGTCAAAACCGCCGGCGTCGCCGTCGGTCACGATGCAGTAGACGACCTCGATCCCCGCGCCGGTCCAGAGGGCAATGGTTCCGGCCGCGCCGAAGTCCAGGTCATCGGGGTGCGCCGCGATGGCCAGGATCCGCTGGATGTCCTTGTCGTCTCGCACATGCGTGATCCTACGGAACGGGCTGGCGCGGGTCGTGGGTCGGTGTCCGCCGCCCGGCATCGTGAAGAGGTAGCTACGGATGCCGTAGATGAATGCCATTTTGCCCGCGCATCCAGCGGTGAAATGTACCTGTTACGACTGAAAACCTCGTGGTCAGCGGTTTCATGTGCTAGAACCGTCGTCATCAGGTGTAACGCTAGAGGGGGTACGAGATGACCGCAGCCGACGAGGCTCTCGGTCCAACGGAAGACCAGATCGAGAAAGGCCTCAAGCCCGGCGCGCTCGGGCTCGTGTCCAGCATCGTGATGGGTGTGGCGTCGACCGCCCCGGCGTACAGCCTGGCGGCCACCCTCGGTCTTATCGTTGTGGCCGTCGGCCTGCAGTCGCCCATCGTGGCGGTTTTGGCCTTCGTCCCGATGCTGCTCACCTCCGTCGGCTACAGCGAGCTGAACAAGGCCGACCCGGACTGCGGCACCACGTTTACCTGGGCCACCCGCGCGTTCGGCCCGCGGACGGGCTGGGCCGGCGGGTGGGGCATCATCGCGGCCGACATCCTCGTCATGGCCAGCCTGGCGCAGGTCGCGGGGCAGTACGTGTTCCTGCTCTTCGGGGCCAAGGGCATCGGTTCGGACCCGACCAGCCCCTGGGTGCTGCTCGTCGGGGTGCTGTGGATCGTCGCGATGACCTACATCTGCTACCGCGGCATCGAGATCTCGGCCCGGCTGCAGCGTGCCCTGCTCAGCATCGAGGTCGTCATGCTGCTGGTGCTGTCCGTGGTGGCCCTGGTGCGTGTGGGCAGCGGTCATCACCCAGCCGTCTCGGTCCATCCGGCCGCATCCTGGCTCAACCCGTTCCAGATCAGCAGCTTTCAGGCGTTCGTCACCGGCTTGATCCTGATGCTGTTCATCTACTGGGGCTGGGACACCGCGGTGGCCGTCAACGAGGAGACCACCGACCGGAACAAGACCCCCGGCCGCGCGGCGATCATTTCCACGCTGGTGCTGCTCGTCACCTACGTGATCGTCATCTTCGCGGCCCAGTCGTTCGCGGGCATCGGGGCCAAGGGCATCGGCCTGGCTAACCCCAACAACGTCGGCGACGTGCTCTCCGTCCTCGGCACGGCGGTCTTCGGCGGCTCCGGCTTCGGCGTCTTCCTGGCCCGGCTGCTGGTCCTGATGGTGCTCAGCTCGGCGGCCGCCTCCACCCAGACGACGATCCTGCCCACGGCGCGGACGACGCTGTTGATGGCCGTCTACAAGGCCCTGCCGCCCGCGTTCGCCCGGATGCACGGCCGGTACCTGACGCCCACCGTCTCCACCATCGCCATGGGCGCGATCTCGATCGTGCTGTACGTCCCGATGAACTACATCTCGGGCGGCAACGTGATCGCCGACGCGGTGACCGCGATCGGCCTCTACATCGCCTTCTACTACGGGCTCACCGCCTTCACCTGCGTCTGGTACTACCGCAAGACGCTGACCAGCAGCATGCGCAACCTGTGGATGCGCGGGATTCTCCCGCTGCTGGGCGGCCTGATCATGTACTTCGCCGGCGGCTGGAGCCTGTGGACCGACTACGACGTCGCCACCCAAAACAGCTTCACGTCATGGACGATGCCGTTCTACCCGCACTGGCAGATCGGTGGCGTGTTCGTGATCGTGTTCCTGTCCGCCCTCGTCGGGCTCCTGCTGTACCTCTACTGCCGGTTCACCCTGCCGGCCTTCTTCAAGAAGCAGACCCTCACCCGCGCCACCCCGACGCTGGTCCCCGAGACCCCCGAAGGCCTCCCCGGTTCCAACGGGTAACGACGCCGTCCGGGGGGACGACCCCCTGGACCCGGGGTCCCGGGGGGTCGCCCCCCGGGTTAGCACTGCTTACAGAGGCATCCGGTCGTGGATCTTCTCGAGCAGCCTGGTGGTGTCCGTGGCCGCCTCGGCCTGCACACAGAGCCGCTCCATGACCTCGAGGTAGCGGTCCACCTCGGTGGGCTTGTCAATGTAGAGCGCGCTGGTCAGCTGTTCGAGGTATACGACGTCGGACAGTTCGGGCTCGGCGAAGCGCAAGATGGAGAACGGGCCGCCCGCGGCGGAGTGCCCGCCCACCCGGAACGGGACGATCTGCAGCGTCACCGCGGGGTGCTCAGCCATCTTGATGAGGTACTCGACCTCCTCGCGCATCACCTCGGAACCCCCGATCGGGCGGCGCAGCACCGCCTCGTCGAGAACGGCCCAGAACCGGGGCGCGGTCACCTTGGACAGCAGCCGCTGGCGGCCCATCCGCAGCTCGACCCGCCGGTTCAGCTCCTCGTCGCTGATGGAGCCGTACCCGAGGCGAATCACTTCACGGGCGTAGGACCGCGACTGCAGCAGGCCCGGCACGAACTGTACTTCGTAGTTGCGGATGACGGACGCGGCGGCTTCCAGGCTGATGTACGGCTCGAACCAGTGCGGTAGGAGGTCGCCGAAATCGTGCCACCATCCGGGGTTGCCGGCCTCCCGGGCCAGCGCCAGTAGGCTCGCCCGCTCGTCGGGATCGGTGACGCCGTACAGCGTGAGCAGGTCACTAACGTCCCGGTCCTTGAAGCCGACCCGGCCGTGTTCCATCCGGCTGATCTTGGAATGCGAACCGCGAATAGCCTCAGCGGCCTGCTCGGTCGTAATCTCCCTGGCCTCACGGAGCCGGCGCAGTTGAGCGCCCAGCACAATCCGTTGCACGGTCGGACCACTCGCGCGGCGACCGAAATTCCGGACCGGCCCCTCCCAGGCGACGCCCTCAGACGCGCTCATCGCCACCCCTCGGTCGTTGACAAATTGCAGCGCGTGGCCAAGTCTTGCACGTGATCTTGGGCTTGCAAAGAGTGCATATCATAATTTGACGTGGCTTTTTGTTACTCCGCAGTTAAGCATACGGTTAGTCACTGAGTCCTCTGCGTAGCCGCAAATTCGCGCCTCACCTTAGTGAACAGGGCAGATGCACGTGCACCAGACTATGCTTAACGGTCGGCCCGGGTTACCGAAGCAAGCCGGGCGCGCGGTCTGCCCGCACGTTCCACCCGCCAACGTAGCCCGGCATGGCCCCTTGTCCGACACCGGCCCATGGGCAGTGCGACGGGTTCCCGGCGCGGCGGCCGCCGCTTCGGGAACCTCTGCTCAGTTCAGCATGCGGTCGAACTCGCCCTCCTTGGCCCCCTGCAGGAACGCGGCGATCTCGGCCCTGGTGTAGACGAGCGCGGGCCCCGCCGGATGCCGGGAGTTCCGGACCGCGATCTCGCCGTTGGGCAGGCATGCGACCTCAACGCAGTTGCCGCTGGGGTTGCTATGACGGCTCTTGAGCCAGGTCAGGCAGCCTAGCGCCGTCGCTGGCATCCCGTTGTACGGCTCATCCATGACTTCTCCCGTAGTGACGTCACCATATAAACGCAGGCGCCCGCTCACGCGTTCAGGACGCCGGGATTCGGCTACGTTGCCGTGGGCGTACTGCCGCGCTGAAACGTCCGGGCCAGGAAGGCTGCGAACCCCGCGCAGCGTGGCCTGGATACGATCTTTTCTCAGGCTCAACCGGTCTTACTTTCGGTTCGGTGGGCGCCGTTGCTCGTGACCACTCTGAACCCCCGTATGCATTCGCCGTAAACATATAGAATCGCACCGTGCACATTCGGATGAACGTGCATTAGGCCTTGCACTTGCACAATGTATCAGGCAGCATAGGGATGACGGATACTAATACACTGCGACGGCATGGCTCCGCACCTGCGATGACACCGCGTCGACCGGCAGCAAGTAGCACAGCTGCGAGCCGTCCCCGGAACCCGGGAGTGACGACTTGGCTGTGAGCGGCTCCGCCGGATCTGAGCCAGGGCTTTCGTCACCGCGGCTCTTTCCCGTGCCATCCGCCTGGTGGGAAACGCCGGCTGTCACCTGCCGGGTACTCGCCGCGCAGCCCGAATCGGCCAGTACCGCCCGGCACTTCACGCGCGAAGTCCTGGTCTCGTGGGGGGTAGGCGAGCTCGCGGACGAAGCGGAAACCATCATTGGCGAGCTTGTCGTCAACGCGGTTCAGCACGGGACGCGGCACAGCACCAGCCGTAGCTGGCGCGTCGGCGCGGTCCAGACCGGGGGCGCGAACGGCTATCCCCGGGCCCGGGTCCGGGCCGCCCGGGGCGGCCACCCAGCCGGTGCTAGCTACCCCGCGCCCGTGTATCCGGCCTCAGCCAGCCCGGACGATCTCGCTGGGCCCGCGACGCCCGCGAAACAGCCGAAGGTCCCCTGGCCGGCGGAGCCAGCCGGAACGGCGGAGCCAGCCAGAGTCACGGAGCCAGCGGGGATCGCCGCAGCCACGGGGGCTAGCCCGCCCGAGGCGGCCGTGCTGCGGCTGTGCCTGCTCCGCCGGGCCGGGGAGGTCATGCTGGCCGTCATAGACGGCAGCGACGATGCCCCGGCGCCCCGCCAGCCGGACTGGGTCAAGGAAAGCGGCCGCGGGTTGCAGATCGTGCACGCGCTCAGCAGCGTCTGGGGCTGGAGCCCGATCGAGGGCCGTGGTAAGGCGGTCTGGGCGGTCCTGCCGTACGAATGACGGGCCCCGCCGCCGCCGTCTGGACCCGGGCCGCTGGCCGGCCCGCAAGATGCCCGCTGGGCCGGCCCCGCACCGGGCTGCGGCCTGGCCAGCCCGAGGGTCATCCGTGCGCGGCCGCCTCCGGCTGACCGGGCGCTTCCTCGACGGTCATGAGTACGTATTCCACCAGGGCGATCAGCACTTCCTTGGCCGAGTCCTTGCTCCGCGCATCGCAGAGCACGACCGGGAAACCGGGGTCCAGGTCCAGGGCGACCCGGATGTCGTCCGGGTTATGCGTGATCGACCCGTCGAAGCAGTTCACCGCCACGATGAACGGGATCTGGCGTCGCTCGAAGTAGTCAACGGCGGGGAAGCAGTCTGCGAGCCGCCGGGTGTCGGTCAGCACCACCGCTCCGAGCGCGCCGACGGCGAGTTCGTCCCACATGAACCAGAATCGCTGCTGGCCAGGCGTGCCGAACAGGTACAGCACCAGATCCTCGCGCAAGCTGATCCGGCCGAAGTCCATGGCGACCGTGGTGGTGGTCTTGCCTTCCACTCCGGCGGTGTTGTCGTGGCGTACGCCGCGCTCGGTCAGCGGCTCCTCGGTCCGGAGAGGCTTGATCTCGCTGACCGCCCCCACCATCGTGGTCTTGCCCACGCCGAAGCCACCCGCGAGCAGAATCTTGATGGCTGTGTGGCCTCGCCCGGCGGTGATCGCCGGCTCAAAGTGCCCGTAGGCCATTGAGCACCTCTCTCAGAATGTGGCTGTCGCGGTGACTCTGCCCGGTCTCCGGGGCTCGGATCACGACGTATCCGGCGTCGCGGAGATCAGCGAGCAAGATCCGGACAACACCTAGGGGAAGGTTCAGCTCGGACGCCAGATCGGCGACGGTGGTCGCCCGCCGGGACAGGTCAAGCGCCAACATCTGTTCCGGGCTCAACGCGGCCGGATCGGAAATCTCCTTGTGCGTCGCTCTGACCGTCGCGACCAGATCGAACATTTCGCCGGCGTGCCGGGTCCGGCCACCGATCAGCGCGTACGGGCGCACTACGGGGCCGGCCTCAGAGTCCAGCCAGCGTTCGTCAGAGCTCGGCATAGGACGACTCACTCCGTGTACGGAGCCGACTCGGGTGCTGCCCGGCGCCGCGGGCCATGCTCTGGAAGCCGGACGCCAGCGCGGCGAGGTGCTCGGCATCCTCACGGTTGAGCCCCGCCGAGGCGCCGATGGCCAGACCATCCTGCGTTAGCATCACGGCCTTGCTGACCTGCGCCACTCGGTTCACCAGGTCATCGAGCAGCCAGTTCAGCTCCGCGCCCTGGTTCACGTAATGAGGCGTCATGCGTTCCCCCGGGTTTGCGATCCCGATCAAAGGTCATCGTTTCCCCCGCGATAGCTCTGATCCTCGCTGCCGCTCGCCTCCGTTTCCGCGCTCCGCCCTGTGTCGTCTCCACTTCCGGTGCTCCCGGCCGACTCGGTGGAGTAGTCCGGGTATCCGACGCTGCCGGCCCCGTAGTTGTCGGCCGTTCCGTAGTTGTCGGCCGTTTCGTAGTTGTCGGCCGTTTCGTAGTTGTCGGCCGTTTCGTAGTTGTCGGCCGTTCCGTAGTTGTCGGCCGTTCCGTAGTTGTCGGCCGTTCCGTAGTTGTCGGCCGTTCCGTAGTTGTCGGCGTTGCTGCCGTAGCCGTAGCCGCCGGTATCGTCGTGGCTGTCCATGCCGTTAACCACGTTGCCGTTACTGCGGGCGGCTGGCCGCTCGTCTTCGTGCCCGAGCCTTTCCTCGCCGGCCAGAGTGTCCTCGTCCGGGCTGGCCGAGACTGGCCCCAGCGGGATGGCTCTGGTGGCCTCGTTCGCTCCGTGGGCCGGTGCGTCGCTCCCCGGCGTAACGTCGTCCGCCGGCCCGCTCTGATCCCGGGCCCGTCCCTGCTGCCAGCCGCGCTGCATCGCCGACAGCGCGTTGCGGATGTCGTCCGGCGAACGGTTGGCGACGTTGTCCCCATAGGCCGCCGACGCCGTGCTGCTGGGGGTGGCCCGGTCGCGAAGCTGCGGCGCCAGGTTGGCCTGCCGCACGCGTTTCGGCAGTCCCTTGTAGGTCTCGTCGGGCTGCTCCGTGGCCGGTTCGTCGCTGCCGAACGATGCGGTCGCCGGGAAGGAGGGCTCGGCCCCGGGGAAAACGACGGTCTCGGCGCTGGGGTACGGAGCGTCGCCCGGCGGCGGCAAGGCGGCTGGGTCCTGGCCGAAGGCCTGCTGCGGTGCCGTCGATGCGGCCTCGGAGTACGAGGGCTGGGTCGTGGGGTAGGACGGCTCCGTGGCCGACGGTGGCGCCTCCGGCAGCGGGAACGGATCGCCTGCCGGCGGGAAGGCCGAATCGGCCGGTGAGTACGGCCGGTAGGTGTTCCCGGTCTGGTAGGCCGGGTCGCCCGAGCCGAACGCGGCGGCGGGCGGCTGGCTCATGCCGTGGCCCGCCGGGGCGGGGCGGTCGTACGGCCACGGCAGTCCCGTCTCGGTTGGGGCCGCACCGGTCTCCCCGGGCACGCCGAAGGACGGGCCGGCCGGGACCGGCCAGCCATACGCCTGACCGGTGTAGGGATCGGTGCCGAACGGCTGCTCCCCGTAGGACGAGCCGGTCGCGCCGGCTTCGGCGGACCCGTTGCCGCCGCTGGTGGCGAAGCCCGCGTCGGCCTGGCCCGCGTAGGGCCGGCCGGCGTAGGGGTCGGAGAGCTGGGACGGATCGGAGCCGAAGGAACCGAACGGGTCCTCGCTGCCGGTCCCGTTCGCGCCGGCCGATCCGTTGCCCTGCGGCAGCGCGCTCCACGATTGCCCGGTGAGCTGAGCCTGCACGGACGGCTGCCCCCCGGGGTCCTCGCTGGGCATCTCGTTGCGGCCCGCGGCCCAGGCCGAGGAGATCGCGGGTATCCCGGTGGGGAGACCCGCCACGAAACCGTCCTCCACGCCCACCAGGGTGGTCGGGATCAGCGCGATCGCGGTGGTACCGCCGTACGGGGACGGGCGCAGCGTCACCCGGATGCCGTGCCGCTTGGCCAGCTGGCCGACGACGAACAGGCCGAGCTGCTCGCTGTTGAACACGTCAAATTCGGGTGGCTCGGCCAGCCGTGCGTTGAGCTCCACGTACCGCTGCTCGCTCATGCCCAGGCCGCGGTCCTCGATCTCGACCGCGAAGCCGCTCGCCACCATGTCACCGGAGACGCGCACGGGGGTGTACGGCGGGGACAGCGTTGTGGCGTTCTCGATGAGCTCGGCCAGCAGGTGGATGACGTCCGCCACCGCGGGGCCGGTCAGTTCGGCCTGGGACGGGGTGGTCACCGTCACCCGCGAGTAGTCCTCGACCTCGGCGGCCGCGGCCCGCAGGACGTCGATCATCCGGACCGGGTGCACCCAGCCCCGGCCCGGCGCGGCGCCGGACAGGATGATGAGGCCCTCGGAGTGGCGGCGCATCCTCGTCGTCAGGTGGTCGAGGCGGAAGAGGTCTTCCAGCGTCTCCGGGTCCGTCGTGCGGCGCTCCATGCCGTCCAGCACCGTGAGCTCGCGGTGCAGCAGTGACTGGTTGCGCCGGGCCAGGTTGCGGAATACGTCGTTGATCCCGCGGCGCATCCGGGCCTCGCCGACCGCAGCCTCGATAGCCGTGCGGCGGGCCGCGTCGAAGGCCTGGCCGACCCGCCCGATCTCGTCCCGGCCGAACTGTGAGTCCGTCCCGGACAGTTCCTCGACGGGCACGTCCTCACCGCGGCGCAGCCGGGCCACGACGCTGGGTAGCTCGACCCCGGCCAGGGTGACCGCCGATTCCTCGAGACCGCCGATGCGGCGGATCAGCCAGCGGGCGATCAGCGCGGACAGGATCACCGACAGCAGCAGGCCCAGCAGGCCGAGGCCACCGGACAGGGCCACCCGCCGCCACGCGGCGTTGGTGACCGAGTGGTCCTGCTGCACCTGGTGCTCGACGGCCCCCACACTGGCGGAGAAGATACCGGTCGACATCGCCTGCACGACCGGGTTCCAGTTGGCCGTGGTGACCTGGGGCGGCGGGAACGGGGTCGTGTCGGCCGCGATCGCGTCTTCCAGCTGGGCGAGGTCGGACTGCGTGGCGGCCGGCGCGTGCTTGTTCATCTGTGCGTTGAAGACGGCCAGGCCGCTGGGGTCAAGCCGGGTGATGGTGGCCTGGTACATGGCCTGCCGCGCCCCGGCGAGCTGGGTGACCTGGATCCGCGTGGCCGTGGTCAGCTGGTGCGCGGCGAGGGACGCCGAGACCAGCGCGTCCTCCTGGCTGAGCAGCTCACCGGACTCGGTGCTGTTGATGATCGCCAGTGACTGGGTGGCCGAGGGTGCGTTGGTCAGGCTGGCGTTCTCCTTGATGAAGAGCTGCAGCTCCTGGGTCAGGATGTTGCTGAACGCGCCGAATACCTCGGTGGGGGTGATCGCCCGGGCCAGGATGGCCGGGCGGATGTTGGCCAGGCCCTGGATGCTCGCGAGCATCTGCCGGATGACGTCTTCCTCGGCGGTGGTCGCCGATCCGGTCGTCGCCGAGCTGGTCATCTTGGCCTGGAAGGCGGGAAACGCCTGGGTGGTCGCATTCTGGGCCGCCACCAGCTGGGCCCGGTTCGTGGCGGTCGGTGCGGCGAGATAGACCAGCGACGCCTTGCGCTCGTTCTGGATGTTGATGTCGAACTGGGCGGCCGGTACGGAGGTCGCGTTGATGAGGTTCGGCGCCCGGTCCAGGTTGATGGCGTCCCCGACCGTTGTGTACAGCACGAAGGCGTACAGCCCGATCACCGTCAGCAGCGGGATGGCGACGAGAAGGTAAAGCGGGCGGCGAATGGAGGGACCACGTTGTCCCCCAGCGCGCTGACCGTCGGTGTTAGGCATCCTTACCCTTGGCGAGAGGCGGGTGAACCCTTGGCGGGAGGCGGGCGATCAGATCCTCCGGTGCCGCCAGCAGAGGCGGGACCGCGTTACCGGCAGGCCCGCCCAAAGTATCGAAATAGGCGTTAACCCGTACATGCATTCATAAATAAACACGGCATTGGGCCCGAAAGGCACTAACGGTATCGGACTGGCTCGGGCTAGTAACTGGCTCGCGCTGGTAATCAGCAGCCCCCGCATTCCGTGGGCTGGCCCGTCGGGCGCGCGCGATGTCGGCGGCACCGCCTACGCTGTCTGAGTGACCGCTACGGCTGCCGAGACCCTCCTGGACGCGCTGAACCCGCAGCAGCGTGCTGCGGTGATCCACGAGGGCAGCCCGCTGCTGATCGTGGCCGGTGCGGGGTCCGGCAAGACCCGGGTGCTGACCCACCGGATCGCCTACCTGCTCGCCGCGCGGGACGTGCTGCCGAGCGAGATCCTGGCCATCACTTTTACGAACAAGGCGGCCGCGGAGATGGCGTCCCGGGTGGCGGCGCTGGTCGGCCGGCGAGCCCGGGCGATGTGGGTCATGACGTTCCACTCCGCGTGCGTCCGCATCCTGCGCCGGGAGGCCAAGCGGCTCGGCTACCCCTCCTCCTTCACCATCTACGACCAGGCCGACTCACAGCGGCTGATGGCCCTGGTCTGCCGGGAGCTGGACCTCGACGCCAAGCAGTACCCGCCCAAAGCGCTGCACGCCCAGGTCTCCAACCTCAAGAACGAGCTGGTCGACTACGAGACGTTCACCGGCCGGGCCCAGACGCACCGGGCCAAGGTGCTGGCCGAGGCCTACGCCGAGTACCAGCGCCGGCTCATGGCGGCGGGCGCGATGGACTTCGACGACCTGATCATGGTGACAGTCTGCCTGTTTCAGGCCTTCCCGGACGTCGTGGCCAGCTACCGGCACCAGTTCCGGCACGTACTGGTGGACGAGTACCAGGACACCAACCACGCGCAGTACGTCCTGATCCGGGAGCTGGTCGGCGCCCGGGCCGGCGCGCATGCCAGCCCGGCCGGGGTCACCGACCACGGCGATCCGCCCACCGAGCTGTGCGTCGTGGGGGACGCCGATCAGTCGATCTACGCCTTCCGCGGCGCCACCATCAGGAACATCGTCGAGTTCGAGCAGGACTTTCCCGACGCCAAGGTGATCGTGCTGGAGCAGAACTACCGCTCCACGCAGAACATCCTTTCCGCGGCGAACGCGGTCGTGTCGCGCAACCCGAGCCGCAAGCCGAAGAACCTGTGGTCCGAGCAGGGCGCCGGGCCGCTGATCACCGGGTACGTGGCCGACAGCGAGCACGATGAGGCCGCGTTCGTGGCCGAAGAGGTGGACCGGCTCACCGACGCGGGGGAGGCGACGCCCGGCGACGTGGCCGTCTTCTACCGGACCAACGCGCAGTCCCGTGTGTTCGAGGAAGTCTTCATCCGGGTCGGCCTGCCGTACAAGGTGATCGGCGGGGTCCGCTTCTACGAGCGCCGCGAGGTCCGCGACCTGCTCGCCTACCTGCGGCTGATCGCCAACCCGGCCGACGAGGTGTCGCTGCGCCGGATCCTCAACGTGCCCAAGCGGGGCATCGGAGAGCGGGCCGAGGACTACGTGGCCGCCTACGCGGCGCGGCAGCGGATCACGTTCGCCGAGGCCCTGGCCCGGCCGCAGGATGTACCGGGCCTGGCCGCGCGGTCCGCGCAGGCCATCGAGCGGTTCAATGCGCTCATCAGCGGGCTGCGGGAGATGGCCGCCAGTCACCCGGTGGCCGAGCTGGCCGAGGCGGTCCTCGACCGGTCCGGTTACCAGGCTGCCCTGGAGGAGTCGAACGACCTGCAGGACGCCAGCCGGGTGGAGAACCTGCAGGAGTTGGTGTCGGTGGCCCGCGAGTACGACGGCCAGAGCGAGGAAGGCACGCTGGACGGCTTCCTGGAGCAGGTGTCGCTGGTCGCCGACGCGGACCAGATTCCCGACGGTGCCCAGCACGGCGGCATGGTCACCCTGATGACCCTGCACACGGCCAAGGGCCTGGAGTTCCCGGTGGTGTTCCTCGCCGGCATGGAAGAGGACGTCTTCCCGCACCAGCGGTCTGCCACCGACGAGAAGGAACTGGAGGAGGAGCGGCGGCTGGCCTACGTCGGGATCACCCGGGCCATGCGGCGGCTGTACCTCACCCGGGCGGTGGCCCGGATGTGGTGGGGGCGTCCCTCCTTCCACCGGCAGTCGCGCTTCCTCGGCGAGATCCCCACGCGGCTCATGGAGTGGCGGCGGGACGAAGGGGCGGCCAGTGCCCCGGCGATGGAGCGCGCCGCGCAGCGGCCGGGTGTGGACTCACCCGGCAACCGGCAGGTGCCGGCGCTCAGCCCCGGGGACATGGTCACCCACGACAAGTTCGGCCTCGGCACGGTGATTTCCGTCGACGGTGCCGGCGACCGGGCCGAGGCCAAGATTGATTTCGGTGCCGAATACGGCGTCAAGCATCTGGTGCTCCGTTACGCGCCACTGGAAAAGCTGTAGCGCGTCCCGGCGGAGCTGAGCGCCCCGGCGGAGAAAAAAGGCGCACGATTACTGAGGCAACCGGCCATTGCTGAGGCAAGATGCAGTCATGGCCAGTATCCGTGTCGTTATCGCCAAGCCCGGCCTGGACGGCCACGACCGAGGAGCCAAAGTCGTCGCGCGCGCCCTGCGGGACGCCGGGGTCGAAGTGATCTACACCGGGCTGCACCAGACACCGGAGCAGATCGTCGCGGCCGCCATCCAGGAGGACGCGGACGCCATCGGGCTGTCCATCCTGTCCGGCGCGCACATGACCCTGTTCGCCCGGGTCATCGAGCTCCTCCGGGAACGTGGCGCCAGCGACATCACGGTCTTCGGCGGCGGGATCATTCCCGTCGAGGACATCACCGAGCTCACCCGGCTGGGCGTGGCGCGCATCTTCACCCCCGGCACGCCCACCACCGCCATCGTGGACTGGGTCCAGTCCGAGCTGGCCACACCCTCCGCCCGGCGCAGCTGACCTGCGGGGACGCGGCCGGCCCGGCCTTCCCTGAGAGCCAGCTCACAAAGCCGGGCGGGACCGGCCGGCGCGGGACCCGCTGATCACGGCTAGGCTGCGAGCAGGGCGAGCCCGCCGAGGGTTGCGCCTGCAAGCGAACCCAGCGGACACTGAGGACGGGCAGACGTGGACCTGTTCGAGCATCAGGCGAAGGAGCTCTTCGCCGAGTACGGCGTTCCCGTGCCAGGCGGGAAGGTCGCCTATACGGCCGAGGAGGCACGCGACATCGCGGCGGAGTTCGCCGCGGCGGGCCGCGCCAAGGTCGTCATCAAGGCACAGGTGAAGGTCGGCGGGCGCGGGAAGGCCGGCGGCGTGAAGCTGGCCGATGGCCCGGAGGCCGCCTACGAGATCGCCCAGCAGATTCTCGGCATGGACATCAAGGGCCACACCGTGCACAAGGTCCTCGTCGAGGAGGCCAGCGACATCGCGCAGGAGTACTACCTGTCCTTCCTGCTCGACCGGGCCAACCGGACGTTCCTGTCGATCTGCTCGGTACAGGGCGGCATGGAGATCGAGGAGGTCGCGCACACCAGCCCGGAGGCGGTCGCGCGTATCCCGGTCTCGCCGCTGACCGGGATCAGCCACGAAAAGGCCCGGGAGATCGTCAGCGCGGGCCGGCTTCCCGACGAGGCGCTGATTGGCGCGGCTCAGCTGGCCGAGCGGCTCTGGGCGGTGTTCACCGACGAGGACGCGACGCTGGTCGAGGTCAACCCGATGATCCTGGCCACCGATGGCCGCGTGCTGGCCCTCGACGGCAAGGTCACCCTCGACGACAACGCCGCGTTCCGCCAGGCCGGGGACTTCGAGAAGTTCGCCGACCAGAGCACCACCGACCCGATCGAGGCGCGGGCCAAGGCCAAGCATCTGAACTACGTCAAGCTCGAGGGCCAGGTCGGCATCATCGGCAACGGCGCGGGCCTGGTCATGTCCACGCTGGACGTGGTGGCCTACGCCGGGGAAGCGTTCGGGGGAATCCGCCCGGCCAACTTCCTGGACATCGGCGGCGGGGCGTCCGCGGAGGTGATGACGAACGGCCTGGAGATCGTGCTGTCCGACCCGTCGGTGCGCAGCGTGTTCGTCAACGTCTTCGGCGGCATCACCTCCTGCGACGCGGTGGCCAACGGGATCGTCTCGGCCATCGGCATGCTCGGTGACCGGGGCGAGAAGGTCAATCACCCGATCGTCGTGCGCCTGGACGGTAACAACGCGGCCGAAGGCCGGCGGATACTCGAGGAAGCCGGGATCGGCTCGGTGGAGCAGGTAGGGACCATGGACGACGCCGCCAGGCGGGCCGCCGAGCTGGCGTCCACGGCCGGAGCAGGAGCATAGAGATGGCGATCTTCCTCACGGCCCAGAGCCGGGTCATGATCCAGGGGATCACCGGCTCGGAGGGCCGTAAGCACGGTACCCGGATGCTGGCCGCCGGCACCAACATTGTCGGCGGGACCAACCCGCGCAAGGCCGGGCAGACGGTCAGCCTGAACGGCAGCGACATCCCGGTATTCGGCACGGTCGCCGACACCATGGCCGACACCGGCGCCGACGTCTCGGTGATCTTCGTGCCCGCGAGCGGGACCAAGGACGCGGTCATCGAGGCGATCGACGCGCGCATCCCGGTGGCCGTCGTCATCACCGAGGGCGTCCCGGTGCATGACTCGGCCGAGTTCTGGGCCTATGCCTGCGCTGCCGGCAACGCGACCCGGATCGTCGGGCCGAACTGCCCCGGCATCGCCTCGCCCGGCAAGTCCAACGCGGGCATCATCCCGGCCGACATCAGCTCCGAGGGCCGCATCGGGCTGGTCTCCAAGTCCGGCACGCTGACCTACCAGATGATGTACGAGCTGCGCGACATCGGCTTCTCCACGGCCGTCGGCATCGGCGGTGACCCGATCATCGGCACCACGCACATCGACTGCCTCCAGGCATTCCAGGAGGACCCGGAGACCGACGTGATCGTGATGATCGGTGAGATCGGCGGCGACGCCGAGGAGCGGGCCGCGGACTACATCGCGCAGTACGTCACGAAGCCGGTCGTCGGCTACGTGGCCGGCTTCACGGCACCGGAGGGCAAGACGATGGGGCACGCGGGCGCCATCATCTCCGGCTCGGCCGGCACCGCCCAGGCCAAGAAGGAAGCGCTGGAGAAGGCGGGCGTCCGCGTCGGCCGGACCCCCAGCGGGACGGCGGTCCTGGCCCGCGAGGCCATCCGCCGCGCCTGACCGGCCTGCTTCCCGCGGCCGGATGATTCCGGCCTGACGGGCTGCTTTCGCCGGTCCGGGCCTGCTTTGTCCGGCCCGGATCCCCGCCCTTGCGGCCCGGGCCGTCCGCGGCGGCCCGGGCCTGAGTCCTTTCGCCCGGTTCTGGCTCCGGCCCGGCCCCGGCGCGCCTCCCGGCGCTCACCGTCCGGCGTTGCCAGGATGGGACCGTGAGTGCTTCCGCGCAGGCCCCGGGCCAGGCCCGCCTGCCGGGCCCGCCGGGCTCCGCGGGCCCGGCCGCGCCCGGCGAGCACGGTGCTGGTACGGGCGGGAGCAGCGCCCCGGCCGGGGCCTACCACCGGCCGCTGGCGGTGACCGGAGCCATTGCCGCGTGCGCCGTGGCCGGCACCGGGGTCGCGCTGCTCACCACGCTGACCGCGATCGGCTGGATCACCGCCCCGCACGCCGGCCTCGGCAACGGCCTGCCCGGGGTACTGCGGACCGCGATCACGCTGTGGCTCGCCGCTCACCACGTCGCCTTCACCCTGCACGGCGGCGGGCGCATCGGCATGCTCCCGCTCGGGCTGCTCCTGCTGCCCGGTGCGCTGCTGTGGCGGGCCGGCCGCTGGGTCGTGCGGACGGGTGCGGTGGCCGAGCTGCGGCACGTCGGCTACGCGGCGCTGGCTCTCGCGCTGCCCTACGCGGCGCTGTCCGCCGCTTTGGCCCTCGCCGCGCGCAGCTCGCTGGCCGGCCCCGTCGCTGATTCAGGCAGTGATCGGGCCGTTCCTGGCCGCGCTGGTCGCGGGCGGCCTGGGTGGTGCGCACGCGCTCGCTCCGTGGCGCCGCCTGGCCGGACTGCTCCCGGTCCGGTCCCGCTCGGTGACCATGGGCTCGCTCATGACGCTCGGCCTGCTCACCGCGGCCGGGGCGGCGCTGGCCGGCGGTTCCCTGGCGCTGCATCTCGGCCAGGTCCGTACGCTCACCGACAGCCTTTCGCCCGGCCCGGCCGGGGCGGTCCTGCTGCTCCTGACCGAGCTGGCCTACCTGCCCAACGCGGTCGTCTGGGCGATCGCCTTCTCGCTCGGCCCGGGCTTCGCCTTCGGCGCGGGCACGTTCGTCGCGCCGACCGGGTCGGTGCTCGGGGCACTGCCCGCCTTCCCCATGCTCGCCGCGCTGCCCTCCGGGGGCGGCATCCCGGCCTGGCTGTCGGTGACCGCGCTGGCGGTCCCGTACGTGGCGGCGGCGGCCGGCGGCATCCTCACCGTGCGCATCCTGCCGACCCCGGTCCTCGAGGCGGCGCCGCTGTGGGGATTTGTCTCCGGCGCCGCGTCCGGCTGCGTGGTGGGCCTGCTCGCGGCGTTCGCCGGCGGCCCGCTCGGCGATGGCCGGCTCGCCGCGGTCGGCCCCTCAGGCTGGCAGGTCACCCTGATCGCGATCCTGGAGATGGGGGTCACGGCCGCCGTCGCCGCCGGGGCGGCCAACTGGCTCATGCTGCGGCATACCTCCGCCGGCTTCCGCTTCCTGCGGCCCGGCCCGGGATCCCCGCCGCCGATCGTGCCCGCCGCGGCGGACGACGCCGACGAATACCACGGGCCGGCGGTAGTCGACGAGACCGACGACGCGGGCGGCCACCGCATCTACCTGGACCCCTGGGCCCAGCACCGCGGCGAGTCCTGACCGGCTGCTCAGCCGCTCTGCAGGGACCTGATGTCGGTGCTGATGGTCTGACTGAACTGGTGCTGGCAAGCCTGCTGCGCCGTCACCGTGTTGGCACCGCTGAGGCAATTGGAGTAGGCCGACAGCTCGCTCCAGAACAGGCCGAAGACGATGAGCGTGACCGCGCTGAACGAGAGGCCCAGGATGCCCAGGACGGTGCCTGGCACGGCGCCGCGCGGCCGGGCCGTCCCGGCGCGCCGGGCCCGGGACGTCGCGGTGCGGCCCAGCCAGGCCGCGAGCGCCCCGATCAGCAGCGTCGCGACCACGACGTAGACCGAGCGGCGCAGGCCCCCGGCCAGCGCCACCCCGACCAGGCTCAGGCCGCCCAGCCCCAGCGCCGTCCAGGCCCGCTGCTGCAGCACTGGATCGGGCGGTGTCGGCGGCCGACCGCCCGGGGCCGGCCGCGGCGGCCGGGTCGGGGGACGGTCTGTCGGCGTAGGCATAGACCCTCATTCTGCCGTGTCCGGCGGCCTGCTGCGCCGTGCCGCGGCCCGTGCCGGCGCGGCGCCGCGCACCCGCCGCCGCCGCGGGTCGGCCAGAGCCCTCCGCGGCGCGGCTAAGGTAACCGCATGCGGGGACGGCTGGTCGTCCTGGTCTCTGGCACGGGGACCAATCTTCAGGCTCTGATCGAGGCGTGCGCGGATGATGCGTACGGCGCGGACGTGGTCGCCGTCGGGGCCGACCGGGACGGGATCGCGGCCCTGGCCCGCGCGGCCCGGGCCGGCATTCCCACGTTCGTGCACCGCGTCAAGGACTACTCCTCCCGCGCGGACTGGGACATGGTGCTCGCCGAGTCGTGCGCGGCGTATCGGGCCGACCTGGTCATCCTGGCCGGGTTCATGAAGCTGGTGGGGCCGCGCTTTCTGGGCCGCTTCGGCGGCCGGTGCCTGAATACCCACCCCGCGCTGCTACCGTCGTTTCCCGGTATGCACGGTGTACGGGACGCCCTCGACTACGGGGTGAAGGTGACGGGGTGCACCGTCCTCATCGTGGACCCGGGCATCGACGCGGGGCCGGTCGTCGCGCAGCGCCCTGTCCTGGTGCGGGACGATGACGATGAGGCCTCCTTGCACGAGCGGATCAAGGTGACGGAGCGGGCGCTGCTCGTGGAGACCGTGGGCCGGATGGTCCGCGAGGGCTGGTCCGTACGTGGCAGGAAGGTGAGGATCGGCAGTTGAGCACCATCGAGATCACGCGGGCGCTGGTCAGCGTCTACGACAAGACCGGCCTGGCGGACCTGGCCCGGGGGCTGCACGAGGCCGGTGTCGAGATCGTCTCCACCGGCAGCACCGCAGCGGTCATCGCCGGGGCCGGGGTCCCGGTGCGGAAGGTGGAGGAGCTCACCGGCTTCCCGGAGTGCCTGGACGGGCGGGTCAAGACGCTGCATCCCCGGGTGCACGCTGGCCTGCTCGCGGACACCCGCCGGCCGGAGCACCGGGCCCAGCTGGACGACCTGGGCGTCGCGCCGTTCGAGCTGCTCGTGTCCAACCTGTACCCGTTCGAGGCCACGGTGGCCAGCGGGCGCGCCGCCCGAGCAGTGCGTCGAGGAGATCGACATCGGCGGCCCCGCCATGGTCCGCGCCGCGGCCAAGAACCACGCCAGCGTGGCCGTCGTCACCGATCCGTCCCAGTACGGTGACGTGCTGTCCGCGGTAGCGAGCGGCGGGTTCACCTTCGAGCAGCGCCAGCGGCTGGCCGCCCGCGCGTTCGCGCTCACTGCCCGCTACGACGTGGCCGTCGCGTCCTGGTTCGCCGCCGCCTACGCGCCCGACGAGACCGCCCGCGAGGCCGGCTGGCCGGACGTGGCCGGCACCTTCTGGTCCCGGTCCGACGTGCTGCGGTACGGCGAGAACCCGCACCAGCGGGCCGCCCTGTACGTCCGGGCCGGTGCGGCTGGCCAGGATCTGGCCGAGCAGGACCCGGCGGGAGCCACCCCCACCGGGGACGGCGGCATCGCTACCGCGCGCCAGCTGCACGGCAAGGCCATGTCGTACAACAACTACGTGGACGCCGACGCCGCCCGCCGGGCCGCTCACGACTTCGCCGAGCCTTGCGTGGCGATCATCAAGCACTCGAACCCCTGCGGCATCGCCATCGGCGCGGACCTGGCCGACGCCCACCGCAAGGCGCACGCCTGTGATCCGGTGTCCGCCTTCGGCGGGGTGATCGCGACCAACGGCCTGGTCACCCCGGAGATGGCCCGGCAGGTCGCCGAGATCTTCACCGAGGTGGTTATCGCGCCCGCCTTCGACGACGAAGCGCTGGACATCCTGGCCCAGGCCAAGAACGTCCGCCTGCTGACCTGCCCGCCGCCGTACCGCGGCCCTGGCGTCGAATGGCGGCCGATCAGCGGGGGCCTGCTCATGCAGTCCGCGGACCGGGTGGACGCACCGGGCGACGACCCCGCCCATTGGGAGCTGAAGGCCGGCATCGCGCTGGACGAATTGACGCTCGGCGACCTGGCGTTCGCCTGGCGGGCGTGCCGCTCGGTGAAGTCGAACGCGATCCTGCTCGCCTCCGGCGGCGCGTCCGTGGGCATCGGCATGGGCCAGGTCAACCGGGTCGACTCGTGCCGTCTCGCCGTGGCCCGCGCCGGGGACCGCGCCACCGGATCGGTATGCGCCAGCGACGCCTACTTCCCGTTCCCGGACAACATCGAGGTGCTGGCCGAAGCCGGCGTCGCGGCCATCGCCGAGCCGGGCGGTTCGATCCGTGACCACCTGGCCGTCGAGGCCTGCGAGCAGGCCGGCATCACCCTCTACTTCACCGGAGTCCGCCATTTCTACCACTGACTTTCGCCGCACCCGCTCCGGTCCCGGGCGGCCCGCACCGCCGCGCCCTCCGCACCGCGCAAACACAGCTCACGACCCGGAAGGCTGATTCACGATGACGGCGCAGATTCTGGACGGCAGGGCCGCCGCGGCCGAGATCCGCAGCGCGCTGAAGGAACGGGTCGCGGTCCTGGCCGAGCGCGGTATCGTCCCCGGGCTCGGCACCGTCCTGGTCGGGGACGATCCAGGCAGCCGCGCCTACGTGAACGGCAAGCACCGGGATTGCGCCGAGGTCGGCATCGCCAGCATCCGGCGCGACCTGCCCGCTGACGCGACCCAGGAGCAGGTGGAGGCGGTCGTCGACGAGCTGAACGCCGATCCGGCCTGCACCGGCTACATCGTCCAGCTGCCCCTGCCCGGCGGCCTGGACGCCCGCCGGGTACTGCGCCGGATGGACCCGGCCAAGGACGCAGACGGCCTGCACCCGTTCAATCTCGGCAACCTGGTCCTCGGCGAGCGGGGGCCGCTGCCGTGTACCCCGCGCGGGATCGTCGAACTGCTGGGCATCTACGGGGTCGAGATCGCGGGCGCGGACGTCACGATCATTGGCCGCGGGATCACCGTCGGCCGGTCGCTTGGCCTGCTGCTGACCCGGCGCAGCGAGAACGCGACGGTGACGCTGTGCCACACGGGCACCAAGGATCTGGCCGCGCATACCCGTGCGGCCGACATCGTGGTCGTGGCCGCGGGCGTTCCGGGCCTGCTGACTCCGGACATGGTCAAGCCAGGCGCGGCCGTGCTCGACGTGGGGATCACCCGGACCGACGCGGGCCTGGTCGGGGACGTGGCACCGCCCGTGCTGGAGGTCGCGGGCTGGCTGGCCCCAATGCCTGGCGGCGTGGGCCCGATGACCCGGGCCATGCTGCTGGCCAATGTCGTGGAAGCCGCCGAGCGGTCCGCGTGACGCTCTGCTCTGTGGTCGACTGCGCTGTGTCGGACTTCCGCTGGGCGGACGTTCCGGTCGACGCCCCAGCCCTATCCGGCTCCGGCCCTGGCCCCAGCCGGGCCCCGTTCGTCCGGCCCCGCCGGGCCGGGCAAGTTACCAACGGTAATATGATGTGATGAAGCAGGCAGACCCCCCCGTGGCGCTTTCTCTGCGGTTTTTGGGAGGCTGTAGGTAGATGAACCCAATGCAGGGAGGTAGGCGTCGCCGATGAACATCGTCGTCTGCGTCAAGCAGGTCCCCGATACGTGGGCCGAACGCAAGCTGAAGCCCGGTGACGCCACGCTGGACCGTGAGTCGGTGGATGGCCTGATCAACGAGCTGGATGAGTACGCCATCGAGGAGGCCTTGCAGATCAAGGAGGCCCACGGCGGCGAGGTCACGGTGCTGACCATGGGCCCGGAGAAGGCGTCCGAATCGGTCCGCAAGGCGCTGTCGATGGGGGCCGACAAGGCGGTGCACCTGCTCGACGACGCGCTGGCCGGGTCGGATGTGCTGCAGACTTCCTACGCGCTGGCCCAGGTGCTGGGCAGCATCGGGTTCGACCTGGTGGTGCTGGGCGCGGAGTCCACCGACGCCCGGATGGGCGCGATGGCGGCGATGCTCGCCGAGCGGCTGGGTGTCCCGCAGCTGTCGCTGGCCTCGAAGGTGGAGATCGACGGTACGGCGATGACCATTCAACGCCAGTCTGAGGATGGGTACTGGAAGGTGGCGGCCGACCTGCCGGCGGTGATCAGCGTGGTGGAGAAGATCAACGAGCCGCGGTATCCGTCGTTCAAGGGCATCATGGCCGCGAAGAAGAAGCCGATGCAGGTGATGAGCCTGGCGGATGCGGGCATCGACCCGTCCCTGGTTGGCCTGGCCAACGCCGCGACCGAGGTCGTCGACTTCGCTGAGCGGCCGCCGCGGCAGGCCGGCACGATCGTCAAGGACGAAGGCGACGGCGGCAACAAGGCCGCCGAGTTCCTCGTCCGTGGCAAGTTCATCTGAGGGGCGGGCGACATGGCGGAAGTTCTGGTCCTCGCCGAGCACAGTGGCGGGGATGTCAAGAAGGTCACTTTGGAGCTGCTGACGCTGGCCCGCCAGTTCGGCGAGCCCGCCGTGGTCTGGGCGGGTGCGGGAGCCGCGGACGGGCAGCCGCGGCTGGCCGAGTACGGCGCGGCGAAGGTGTACGTCGCGGACGGCAGCGACTTCACCGATTATGTGACCGCCCCGGAAGCGGAGCTGCTGGCCTCGCTGGTGACCGAGACGTCACCCGCGGCGGTGCTGCTGGCCTCCACCGGGCAGAACAAGGAGGTCGCCGGCCGGCTCGCGGTCAAGACCAGCTCCGGGATGCTCTGCGACGCGGTTGGCCTGGTCAGCCAGGACGGCAAGATCGTCGCGGAGCAGTCGGTGTTCGGCGGGGCCACGATCGTGCACTCGGCGGTCAAGACCGGCACCCCGATCGTCACGGTCCGGCCGAACTCGGTCGCCGCCGAGCCGGCCCCGGGCGCCGCGGAGCTGTCCGCGGTCAGCCTGAGCCTCAGCGACGCGGCCAAGAGCGCCAAGGTCACCGAGAAGATCGTCCAGGAGACCGGGGAGCGCCCGGAGCTGGCCGAAGCGGCGATCGTGGTCTCCGGCGGCCGCGGCGTGGGATCGGCCGACGGGTTCGAGATCATCGAGAAGCTCGCCGACTCCCTCGGCGCCGCCGTGGGGGCGTCCCGGGCGGTGACCGACGCGGGCTGGTACCCGCACAAGTTCCAGGTCGGCCAGACCGGCACCACCGTCTCCCCGCAGCTGTACATGGCGATCGGCATCTCCGGCGCCATCCAGCACCGGGCCGGCATGCAGACCTCCAAGACCATCATGGCGGTCAACAAGGACCCCGAAGCGCCCATCTTCGAGCTCGCCGACTTCGGCGTGGTCGGCGACCTGTTCCAGGTCGTCCCCCAGCTCCTCGGCGACATCCAGAAGCGATCGGGTTCCTGACCGATCCGGCTTCTGAACATCAACGGGCAGAGCTTCCCGCACCGGCCGCGGGAAGCTCTGCCCGATCGCTCGGGGCTCCCTGCGCCCGGTGGTCCCTGCAGCCAGTGACCCTCTGGACCCGGCGAGCCCTACGACCCGACTAGGCTGACTCCGTGATTTACCTCGATCATGCGGCCACGACGCCGATGCTGCCCGAGGCCATCGAGGTGATGACCGAGGAGCTCGCCCAGCTCGGCAACCCCTCCTCGCTGCACAACGCGGGCCGCCGGGCCCGCCGCGTCGTGGAGGAGTCCCGCGAGCAGATCGCCGAGGTAATGAACGCCCGCCCCAGCGAAGTGATCTTCACCAGCGGCGGCACGGAGGCGGACAACCTCGCCGTGAAGGGCCTGTACTGGGCGCGCCGCGCGGCGGACCCGGCCCGGCGGCGCATCCTGGTCACATCGGTCGAGCACCACGCGGTGCTGGATTCGGTGCGGTGGCTCAGCGATCACGAGGACGCCGAGCCGGTCCTGCTGGACGTCGATGATGAGGGCATGCTCCGCCCGGAGGCCCTCCGCGCCGCCATCGAGCAGAACCCGGGCCAGGTGGCCCTGGTCAGCGTCATGTGGGCGAACAACGAGGTCGGATCGGTGCTGCCCATCCCCGGGCTGGCCGAAGTCGCCCACGACTACGGCATCGTGTTCCATAGCGACGCGGTGCAGGCGGCCGCCCAGCTCCCCGTCGACTTCACCGGGAGCGGGGTGGACGCGCTGACCATCACCGGCCACAAGCTCGGTGGCCCGATCGGCGTCGGCGCGCTGCTGCTGCGCCGCGGGATCGAGCCGGTCCCGGTCCTGCACGGCGGCGGCCAGGAACGTGACGTGCGTTCCGGCACCCTCGACGCGCCCGCCATCCGCGCCTTCGCCACCGCGGTCATCATCTCGGCGGAGCGCCGTGAAGCCGAGGCCAAGCGGCTCACCGTGCTCCGCGACGACCTGATCCGCCAGATCCTCGACGTCGTGCCCGACGCGGTGCTGAACGGCCCGCCGCCCGGCCCGGACCGGCTGCCGGGCAACGCCCACTTCTCCTTCCCCGGCTGTGAGGGCGACGCGCTGCTGATGCTGCTCGACGCCAAGGGCATCGCCTGCTCCACCGGGTCGGCCTGCACCGCGGGGGTGGCCCAGCCCAGTCACGTCCTGCTCGCGATGGGCGCCGACGAGGACCGGGCCCGCGGCTCACTGCGTTTCTCCCTGGGCCACACCAGTACCCAGGAAGACGTCGACGCGGTAGCCGCCGCCATTGGCGAAGCCGTGGAACGCGCCCGCCGCGCCGCCTCCCGGTAGTCCTCCCCCCGATCCCGCCGCCCCCGCTCCTGCGTTGTCCCCGGCTCGCGTCCCCGCTCCCTCCGCAGAAGCGCGCCGCCGCCTCCCGTCGACCCTGGCTCGCGCCCCCTGGGTAGAGCCGGTCCCGTGGACGCGTAGGCTCAGTAGGCGATGACTTCTCTACGGGTGCTGGCCGCTTTGTCGGGCGGCGTTGATTCGGCGACGGCCGCCGCACGGGCCGTGGACGCGGGCCACGACGTGACGGCGGTCCATCTCGCGCTGTCCGCGAACCCGAGCTCCTACCGCACCGGCGCGCGGGGCTGCTGCACGCTGGAGGACTCCCGCGATGCCCGCCGCGCCGCCGATGTGATCGGCGTCCCGTTCTACGTCTGGGACATGGCCGAGCGGTTCCACCGCGACGTCGTAGAGGACTTCGTGGCCGAGTACGCAGCGGGCCGGACGCCCAACCCGTGCGTCCGCTGCAACGAGAAGATCAAGTTCGCCGCGGTACTGGACCGGGCCATCGCCCTGGGGTTCGACGCGGTGTGCACCGGCCACCACGCACGGATCGAGGACGGCCTGCTGCGCCGCAGCGTCGACCAGGGCAAGGACCAGTCCTACGTGCTGGCTGTGCTGACCCGCGACCAGCTCGCGCACGCGATGTTCCCGCTGGGCGACACCACCAAGGCCCAGGTCCGCATCGAAGCCGCGCAGCGCGGCCTGGGCGTGGCCGACAAGCCCGACAGCCACGACGTGTGCTTCATCGCCGACGGTGACACCCGCGGCTTCCTGACCAGGCACCTGGGCGAGGCCCCCGGCCCGATCGTGGACAGCTCCGGCGCGACGCTCGGCAGCCACGACGGCGCCTACGCCTTCACCGTCGGCCAGCGCCGCGGCCTGCGCCTGGACCGCCCCGCCGAGGACGGCCGCCCCCGTTACGTCCTCGGCATCGAGCCCGTCACCCGCACGGTCACGGTCGGCACCGCCGACGAGCTCGAAGTCCGCGACATCACCGCCCAGCGCCCGGTCTGGACCGGCTGTGACCCGCTCACGACGCCCCGCGAATGCGGGTCCAGCTCCGCGCCCACGGCGAGGTCTACCCCTGCGTAGCCCGCCTGGACGGCGAGGACCTGACCATCACCCTGACCGAACCCGCCAGGGGAGTGGCCACCGGCCAGACCGCCGTCCTTTACGACGGGGACACGGTTCTGGGAAGCGCCACCATCACCGCCACCCGCGCTGCCGTCCCCGCCTGACCGGCACACGACACTGCGGAAGTCGACGGCGGCTTTGACGCTGGCGGGGTTGCCAGCGTCGCGGGCCATAGCTGATGGTGGTAAGGAAGATTGCTCGCGACGCGATCTTGCTAATGCGCGGGGGCTGAGTTAACTGATGCTGCCTATGTTCAGCTGGACGACGTTCGACGTGACCTGGATACTTCCCGACGGCTGGCAGCAGGATGTCACGCGCTCAGCGGACGAGGCGGAAGTGAGGCCCTTCGGCCGGACACCCGTGATCTCACGGGAAGCGGACGACGTCCAGCGAGTCGTCCGCGGGCGGGTGCACGCAGACCAGGTGGCGAGTGCGCTGCCGTGGCTGCGCGACCTCTACCGAGCGGCCTTCAGGGTCCTGGCCGAGCAGGCGGCCGGCCGTCCGTAGGGTGTACGCCGCCGCGGACGAACGGTACGGGACGGTGCTGAACATGCAACGCGGCCCCAGGATGCGATTCGAGTGCCACGTGGATTCCAACCCGCTCACCGGTGAGGAATTACTACACAGATGAGTGCCCGGAGTCGACCCGTCCCCCCGAACTCAACCGCCATCTGTACGGAGACGAGTGACCGCGAACACCACCAGAAACAGACGTTCATTGACGATCCACGGCGGTCCAGTCGTCGGCACCGCGCGGCGATGCGGGCCCCGCGGTGCCGACGACTATCTCGACCGCATCAACGGGGGTCGTAATGCTCGTACCGGTAGTGCAGGGAAGGACGACCGTATCGCTTTGCCATGGTGACGCCTCCTTTCTGTAGGTTCTGACCGCTGCGGCAGCAGCCCTGCTTCACATCTGTTCGGCCGTTAAGCCGACGGTTTTATCCGGGCCTAAATCGACAATTCCGACTAAAATAGAAGGAAATTGGTGCTACCGCGCCGCTCAAGTATGTAATTCGACCTGGCTGCCGCCGAAGCGGGTGGTGCTTGTCACGACGAGGCGTCCGCAGTGGTTGGCCTTGTTGCCTTCGCCCCGTCGGCGGTCGGCTCGCTCGAAGATCGACGAGCGAGCCGACGGCAGACCGGGCGGGCGGCGGGACTTTGCCGGCTTCCATCTCAAATTGGTTGCGGTCGCCGGGGTAGATGGTGACGGTCACCCGGATCGGATTGCCTTCCTTGTCGTATCCGGTCCGCTGCACATCGGAGCATGGCCACCTGCACACGGTCAGACAAGTTGAAGAAGGTCCGCTCATTCCCGTCCGGTGGCCGCAGGATGAACTGGTCGCGCCATCCGACCTGATCGATGCCGAGCCCACGGAGATAATCGACCACTCCGCCTTCGATGTCCCGGGCCTCTAGTAGCCGCGTGGCGCCTTTTTCCGTGACGAACTTCATCGGGTAGTAGGTGGTCTGCATCGAATACGGGGTGCCGTCGATAGATCGCTGCTGGTGCCGGCTGATGACCTGGTCGTCTTCCTTGAGGCCGAGTGACTGAGCAATCGTCGGGCGGAAGGCGGCTGCACCTCCACCCGCGGGCGGGTCTCGTCTGGTACGCGACCCTGTCGTTCGACTTCGGAGCTGTAGATCTCGTCTTCCAGGCCGCCAGCTGCGGGGTCCACGGTCAGCTTGGACACGAATGGGTCGTTGCGTCCCAGGACGAAGGTCCCCTGGCCGGGTCGGGTCTCGACCAGGCCTCGGGCTACGAGAAGTTTTATCGCATCACGGACCGTAGTTCTGGAGATCGGCGTATCTGGCCGGCCGTACTCCTCCCTGAGCTCGACTTCAGTCTTGAGCTGTAGCCCCGGCACGGAGCTCGCCGGATTCGATCTGCCGCCGGAGGTCATCGGCGATCACCCGGTACATGGGCTCGCCTGCCATGCCAGCTCCTCCCGTCGACGTGTCAGTGGAGCATAACCCTCAGTGTAGAACGATTCCAAACCACCCAAACTATGAAATCAGCTTGGGTGTCATGTTTAAGCCGTCTCAATCTGGCGGTATGAAAGGTACGTACAAGTAAGACGATCTTGCGAGTCTGATTGTAGGGTAGTTAGGTACCCGCGGTACGAAGAAACGGTAACGATCGCATAATCCCAGCCAGGAGGCCCGGAGCAGCGTGATCGACACCCGCGACTTCGCCTCTGCGATCAGGCCCGCACTTCGCCTCTTGCTGCACGCGGGCTAATGGGCCACTCCATCACCTCCATCAACTTCTAGCAGAACATCGCCCGGGACGAGTGCAACCCGCCCGGGCACGAGCTCTCGTAACGAGCCGACAGGATCCGCAGCGAGAGCGACGCACGAGTTGCCGGGCGGCGAAGTAAGCCGCTGGATCTCAGGAGGCAGGCCATGTTCGGACTGCTGATAGCCGCCATCGTGTTCGTTCTCTTCGTGGCGGGGTTCCTCGTTGGAGCACTGCTGGTCATCGCCGTCCGCATCAACCTTGAGGACAAGGCCGCCAGGCGGCGGATGCTCACGACGCAGCGGCTGGACGGGGCGATCTTGTTGCACGAAGAACCCCAAGGATCTGTGTCTCGCGGCGTGCGCTGGCTGGCCGGCGCAGGCCAGCGCAACGGCCCGAGGCAACTTCCCCGGTGAAGAACGGCGCCGCGACCTGTGAGCGCCAGCCTCGGTAGGTGGTAGCGGAAGCCGTCGGCGGCATGGGCCGCCGACGGCGAGACTGCGGGAGGCCAGATGGCCGATGTAGTCCTTATCGGAATCGTTGTCCTCGCATTCTTCGCCGTGGGTTTCGCGGTCGGCGTCCTGATTGTGGGGGTCATCGGGCGCTGGAGGAACGGCCGGCAACGTCGGGACGCCGACCGTAAGTCAGGACGCCGACGTAATTAATAGCGGTGCCTCCGGGGTTTCAGATGATCAAGACCCGGGGATACTCTGGTGAGCGCCAATCACAGCGTGTCTCGCTGTACCTGTCCGACGGAACGAGTACCGACGGCCGACGCAGGAGGCCATGATGGCCCGTGACATTGCAGTGGCGGCGTTGGTCGCCTTCTCGACCGGTGTCATGTCCGGAGTGGTCGTCACCACGGCGCTGGCGATCAGGTCGAAGGGCCGGGCGTAATTCTGTGGTCGGCTTGTCGCTGGACTTCCTCGAGCTCAAGGTCCGACGTCTGATGGGGACCCCGGTGCACGGCTCCAGTGCTCGCACGGACAGTTGAAGGGCCGAGCGTCTTCCGCACCACGATAAATCGCTGTCACTTGAGCGGACAGCGCCTTCTGACTGTGTTAGTACTGGTCGCAAGTGACCACAAAGGTCTTGGTCGCCCGAGTACGCTCTCCTTTACATGGTCAATAGCCGTGGCGTCCTTCGGACTTTCCGGCTGGTGGACCGCTGAAAACGCGCACGAGAAGGATAGGACGTATCTCGGCAATATTCTTGCCGCCGGAAGCCCTGTGTCAGATAGTAACTATGCAACGCGAAATTGCGGGTCCAAACATCGATGCGGACCAGCTCAGCCTGATACCGATGACGAGCATGATCACACGACCAGTTGAGCAGAGCGGCGCCAATTCTCAGCCCGGCGAACCTTCTCGCCACAACGAGGCGGCTGAGATAAACAGCAGAATCGTCAAGATCTCCTGGACGATCCCACACCAGTGGATTCGCTTTAGGCTCAATTGTCACCGTGGCCACGGCGTATGTCTGCTTTTCATGCGTTACGGTGACAATCCAAGTTGTCCCCTGCGCGAGCGAAGCCTGGATACGGTCGCTGCGCTTCCGGCCCTTCTGGTCGGCCCAGTCCCTGGACCATTGATTCGTTTTCTTGCTGAGCAGCCACAGCTTTGCCTCATCGATGAGTTCCAACACCGGCGGGCAGATTGTCAGGACTGGCGCACCTGATGACAAGAGGCAGCTTCCTGCTACGGATGAAGCTGGCAAGTTCTTCGGGCATATCGTCCGTAACCGACCTAGGGTGCTGCGATTCGGAGGTCACTTGCACTATGCGATTGTCCTCATTAGCGGCAGCACTGTTGTCTCGTGCTGGCTCTATCATCGAATTGGGCATCGCCTGCTGGCTCCGGTAATGGCGCTGCAGCTGCATGGTGCTTTAGCAGGGTATTTATGCTCAGCCCGCGCAGTCAGCCTGACTAATAGCGGCGTTCTCATGCTGGCCGCTTCGCGGGCTCGCAGTGTGGAGCGGGAACCTTGCCGACATCGATGATGAACTGCTGCCTGTCCGCCGGGAAGATGGTGACAGTTACCCGCATCGGTTTTCCGTTTTGATCAAACGCTGTACGGAAGATCTCGAACACGGGGACTCGGCCGTCAGGCGGCAGCCCAAAAAAGCCGACTGCATCATTCTTTGGCGCGCGTACCGTGATCCAGTCCCGGTAGCCGACCTGGGTGAGACCCAACGTGCCTTTCAGGTACTCGACCGTGCCCTCTTCGATGTCTTCGTTGTCGAGCACGACCCCCTCGCCGCGGCCGGGCTCCTTGGTGGTCAGCGTGGTCACCAGCGGGTCCGGCGGGTCCACCACGAACGTGCCCTGACCGGCCCTGGTTTCGACGAGGCCCAGGCTGATCAAGAACTTGATCGCATCCCGGATCGTATTGCGAGATGCCCTGAACAGCTCGCCCAGCTTCTCCCCGGACGGCAGCTGCGAACCCGGCTCGAACTGACCCGTCTCGATCTGCGCGCGGAGGTCATCCGCGATCCGCCTGTACAGCGGGTCGGCCACGGCGCCTCCTTGGATCAACCCTGGTCACTCGCGGGTATACCGCGGGTGTTGCGCGGAGTCGCTCGCCCTCGAGGACGAGATGCAACCGGCTGATGGTTTGGCTAGGACATCAAGAATAACCGGGATTATGCTGAAAACACTTGGTTGAGGCCGGTGTGATGTCAGGGGTTCCTGTTAAGGCGTTGGCCAATGTATCTTGGGGGACGTCGCTTCTGGCTACCGCGGGATTCGGGCACCTCAAGGTGACCGTGCGATGGGATCTAGTGGCGAGGATCGAGATAAGGTCATGCCAGTACGAAGAACGCTTAGCTGCCCTACCTACCGAGTTCGGTATCATTAGCCTAAGATGGGCCAGACTTTCTGCGGTTGGATCAACATGTCAGAGACTAAGCGTGCACGGCGACCCGAAATACGGTGAAGGTACCTGGCCACGCTGATTCGTAAAGCGTGACGAGCTGATCGCTGCCGAGTAGCCGTCGCTTCGGAGGCCGGAACTGTGCAGCGGGAACCTTGCCGACATCGATGATGAACTGCTGCCTGTCCGCCGGGAAGATGGTGACAGTTACCCGCATCGGTTTTCCGTTTTGATCAAACGCTGTACGGAAGATCTCGAACACGGGGACTCGGCCGTCAGGCGGCAGCCCAAAAAAGCCGACTGCATCATTCTTTGGCGCGCGTACCGTGATCCAGTCCCGGTAGCCGACCTGGGTGAGACCCAACGTGCCTTTCAGGTACTCGACCGTGCCCTCTTCGATGTCTTCGTTGTCAGGGTGACGCTCGTTGGCTTCGTTCAGGTCTGGGTGGAACCCGAGCACTCCCGCGGCGTCTCGTTGGGCGGACAGCCTGGCTCACGACTCACGCCTACTGGCCGGTAACGGCCAAAGGTCCTGCTGAGGCCGACCCTTCGAACCTTGAGAACCCGCTTTTCGCGCTGTCACGATGAGAGTGCAAGCGTGGTCGCGGATGATCTCAACCAGGGCATACTGTGTACAACGCCCGAACGCAGCGTGTCTCGCTGTAACGATCCGATGGGAAGACCGTCGGCGGACGCAGGAGGCTATGATGGCCCGTGACATTGCCGTAGCGGCGGTGGTCGCCTTCTCGACAGGTGTCATGTCCGGAGTGGTCGTTACGACGTTGGTGGCGATCCGGTCCGAACGCCGGCGCGATTCCCTGGCCGGGCAGTCCCTGGATCTCCTGGAGCGCAAGGTCCGGCGATTCATCGGAACCGGTCACCGCGGCTCGACCGCAGATCCCGATGGCTGGTAATCCGGGCCGACTGTCCCCGCTCGGCGGTCCGGTGGCGGCTGGAGCGGATCCGGCACCCCGCTGACCTGCGCAGATGCGCGGCCGAGCGCCGGTCAGTGAAAAGGATCTAAGCTCAGCAGCGTGCAGGATGACACGCTCGGTAACACCCGCGGCCCGCAGCCGTTCCCCTGGCTGGCCGGGACCGCCACCGGCATCGGCTCCATGCCCGGAACGGACCCGGCCGAGGCCGCCCGGATCGTGGCCGGCGAACTACCGGACTTCCCCTACCTGCCCGAGCTTCCCGCTCGCGGGCCGGGTGCCGACCTGGTCGGGCGCACCGCCGCCCTGCTGATCGACATGCCGGTGGAGACCACCCCGGGCGGCTGGCGGATCGCCGAGCGGCCCGGCCGTTACATGCGCGCCGCGCAGAGCATGATGTCGGCCGACCTCGACGCGATCGAGGAGGTCTTCGCCGGTTACGAGGGGCCGCTCAAGATCAGCCTGTGCGGGCCCTGGACCCTGGCCGCCACCATCGAGCTGGCCCGTACGCTCAATCCCGTGCTCGCCGACCCCGGCGCGGTCGCCGACCTCGCCGGTTCCCTGGCCGAGGGCGCGGCGGCGCACGTGGCTCGAGGTGGCCAAGCGCGTGCCCGGCGCCCAGCTGCTGGTCCAGCTGGACGAGCCGGCCCTGGCCGCGGTGGCCAACGGGGAGGTGCCCACGGCCAGCGGGCTGTCCCGGCTCCCCGCCGCCGACGCGGCCGTCATGTCGGACCGGCTGGAGACGGTCTTGATCGCGACCGGGCGGTACTCCGTCATTCACTGCTGCGCGAGCCCGGTCCCGTTCGGGATCATCTGGAGTGCGCGGCCGAATGCGGTCGCCTTCGACCTCAGCCTGCTGCGGCGCGAGGACGCCGACTGCGTGGCCGAGATGGCCGAGGCCGCCATGGGTATCCTGGCCGGCGCGCTGCCTGCCATAACGGAGCCCTGGGCGCCCCGGGAGAAAGCGGAGCCCCTCAAGACGGCGCGGCGCGTCCTGCGGTTCTGGCGGCGGCTCGGCATGGCACCGGAAGACTGCGCGCCGCAGGTGGTCGTCACCCCGTCGTGCGGGCTGGCCGGTGCGGTCCCCGCCCGGGCGGCCGAGGTGCTGGCGCACTGCCGGGAAGCGGCGAGAATTGTCGCTGAGCTGGCCGAAGAGAGCGAGGACACGGAGGGCGGGGCATGAGCGACACGGGGACCGCCGAGTCGAGGGAACCGACGGATCCGAACGAGACACCGGCCGAGGTCCGGCAGCGGCACGCCGAACTGAGCGCGCTGATCACCGAGGCCCGGCACCGGTACTACATCCTGGACGCGCCCACGATCTCGGACGCCGAGTTCGACGTGCTGATGCGGGAGCTGGAGGGGCTGGAGCAGAGCTTCCCGGAGCTGCGCACCCCTGACTCGCCGACACAGCAGGTCGGCGGGTCGGTCTCCACGCTGTTCACCCCGGTGGAGCACCTGCAGCGGCTGCTCAGCCTGGATAACTCGTTCTCCGCCGACGAGCTCGACGCCTGGGCCGAGCGGGCGGCGCGCGGTGGCGGCACCGGGCCGTACCTCTGCGAGCTGAAGATCGACGGGCTGGCCATCGCGCTGGTCTACCGGAACGGCCGGCTGACCCGCGGCGCGACCCGTGGCGACGGGCGGACCGGGGAAGACGTCACGCCGAACATCCGCACCATCGGCTCGGTCCCGGCCCGGCTCGCGGGCAGCGGCTTCCCGGCGACGCTGGAGGTGCGCGGTGAGGTCTTCCTGCCGGTCAAGGCGTTCGAGGAGCTGAACGAGCGGCTGACCGAAGCGGGCAAGGCCGCGTTCGCCAACCCGCGCAACTCGGGGGCAGGCTCGCTGCGGCAGAAGGATCCACGGGTCACCGCCAGCCGCGCGCTCGACGTCATCGTGCACGGCGTCGGCCGGGTGGAAGGCTTCCCGGACGGCGAGGAGCCGCCCGAGACCCAGTCCGGCTGGTACGAGCGGATGGCCGGGTGGGGGCTGCCGGTCAGCGACCGCATCAAGGTCGTGCCGGACCTGGCCGCGGTGCACGACTACATCAAGTTCTACGCCGAGCACCGGCACGACCCGCCGTACGAGATCGACGGCGTGGTGGTCAAGCTGGACCGGCTGGACGAGCAGCGCGCACTGGGCGCTACCTCACGCGCGCCGCGCTGGGCCATGGCCTACAAGTACCCGCCGGAAGAGGTCACCACCCGGCTGCTGGACATCCGGGTCAACGTGGGTCGGACCGGCCGGGTGACGCCGTTCGGCGTGATGGAGCCGGCCAAGGTCAGTGGGTCGACGGTGGAGATGGCGACCCTGCACAACGCGGACGAGGTGAAGCGGAAGGGCGTGCTGATCGGCGACATGGTGGTCCTGCGCAAGGCTGGGGACGTGATACCGGAGATCGTGGCTCCCGTGGCCGACCTGCGCACCGGTGACGAGCGCGAGTTCGAGTTCCCCACCCACTGCCCCGCGTGCGGCACGCGGCTGGCCCGGGAGGAGGACGAGGTCGACTGGCGCTGCCCGAACACCCGGTCCTGTCCGGCCCAGCTGCGCGAGCGGCTGTTCCACTTGGCGGGCCGGGGCGCTTTCGACATCGAGGTGCTGGGCTACGAAGCCGTCGCCGCGCTGCTCGACGACCACCTGGTCACCGACGAGGGGGACTTGTTCGACCTGACCGAGGACAAGCTCAGGGCCTCGCCGTTCTTCATCAACAAGCAGGGCACGCTGAAGGTCAACGCCGGGCGGCTGCTGGCCAACCTGGAGGTCGCCCGGCAGCGGCCGCTGTGGCGCATCCTGGTCGCGCTGTCCATCCGGCACGTCGGGCCGACCGCAGCCCGCGCGCTGGCCACCGAGTTCGGCTCACTGGACGTGATCGCCGCGGCCAGCGTCGAGCAGCTCGCGGTGGTGGACGGCGTCGGGCCGACGATCGCGGCGTCCGTGGTCGACTGGTTCGGCGTGGACTGGCACCGCGCGATCGTGCACAAGTGGCGCGCGGCCGGTGTGCGGATGGAAGAAGAAGGCTTCGACCCCAGTGGGGCGACGCCGCGGCTGCTGGCCGGGGTCACGGTCGTGATCACCGGGTCGCTGCAGGAGTTCAGCCGGGATGAGGCCGCCGAGGCCGTTCGGGCCGCCGGGGGCAAGGTCACCGGCTCGGTGTCGAAGAAGACCGACTTCGTGGTGGCGGGGGAGAACCCCGGTTCCAAGTACGACAAGGCCGTCGAGATCGGCGTCCCCGTCCTCGATGAGCCCGCCTTCCGTGGTCTGCTGGCCGAGGGCCCGGACGCCTTCCGCCCCGAGCCCGCCATGAAGGAGGCAGCGCCGGCGCCGGAGTAGCGGAGCGGCACCCGGTAAATCCGGTCGGGGCGGGGCGCGCGGGCTTCTAGGATGGCGTGCATGTCCATTACCCGCGACGAGGTCGCCCATCTGGCCAGGCTGTCGAGGCTCGCCCTCGGCGAGGAGGAGCTGGACCACCTCGCGCCTCAGCTCGACCAGATCATCTCCGCGGTCGCCCGGGTCCAGGAGGTCACCGCAGAGGGGATCCCGCCCACCTCACACGCGCTGCCGATCACGAACGTCTACCGCGAGGACGAGATCGTCCCGTGCCTGCCGCGGGACGTGGTGCTCGCCCAGGCCCCGGCGGTGGAACAGGAGCGGTTCAAGGTGCCCCGGATCCTGGATGAGGACTGAGCGATGAGTGACGAGCTCACCACGATGACGGCGGCGGACCTGTCCGCCGCGCTGGTCAGCAAAGCCGTCTCGGCCGCCGAGGTCACCCAGGCGCACCTGGACCGGATCGCCGAGGTCGATGAGAGAGTACACGCCTTCCTGCATGTCGCCGCGGACCAGGCCCTGGCCGCGGCCCGATCGGTGGACGAGCGCCGCGCGGCCGGCGACATCCTCGGCCCGCTGGCCGGCGTGCCGGTCGCGCTGAAGGACGTCTTCACCACGACCGACATGCCGACCACGGCCGGATCGAAGATCCTCAATTTGTGGCAGCCGCCGTACGACGCGACGGTGACCAGCCGGCTGCGCCGCGCCGGGGCCATCATCCTCGGCAAGACCAACATGGATGAGTTCGCCATGGGCTCCTCCACCGAGAACTCCGCGTTCGGCCCGACCCGCAACCCGTGGGATCTGTCCCGGGTACCCGGGGGCTCCTCGGGTGGCTCGGCGGCCTCGGTGGCCGCGTTCGAGGCGCCGCTCGCGATCGGGACCGACACCGGCGGGTCCATTCGCCAGCCGGCCGCGGTCTGCGGCATCACCGGGATGAAGCCGACCTACGGCGGGAACTCCCGGTACGGCCTGATCGCGTTCGCCTCCTCACTCGACACCCCGGGCCCGCTGGCCCGGACCGTGCTGGACGCGGCGCTGCTGCAGGAAGCCATCTCCGGGCACGATCCGATGGACGCCACGTCCATCTCCGATGCGGCCCCCCCGGTCGTCGCCGCCGCCCGCCAGGCGGACGTGGCCGGCCTGCGTATCGGCGTGGTCACCGAACTGTCCGGCGAGGGGTACCAGCCCGGCGTGCTGAGCCGGTTCAGCCAGGCGGTGGAACTACTCGAATCGCTGGGCGCCAAGGTGACCGAAGTGTCCTGTCCGCACTTCCGCTACGCGCTGCCCGCGTACTACCTGATCGCGCCGAGCGAGTGCTCCTCGAACCTGGCCCGGTTCGACGCGATGCGGTACGGCCTTCGGGTCGGTGACGACGGCACCCGCAGCGCCGAAGAGGTCATGTCGCTGACCCGCGAGGTGGGCTTCGGCGCCGAGGTCAAGCGGCGCATCATGCTCGGCACCTACGCCCTGTCCAGTGGTTACTACGACGCCTACTACGGCAAGGCGCAGCAGGTCCGCACGCTGATCACGCGCGACTTCGAGGCGGCGTTCGGCCAGGTCGACGTGCTGGTCTCGCCGACCACGCCGACGACCGCCTTCCCGATCGGGGAGCGGACCGACGACCCGATGTCGATGTACCTGGCCGACCTGTGCACGATCCCGTCGAACCTGGCCGGTAACGCGGCCATCTCGGTGCCGTGCGGCCTGGCCCCCGAGGACGGCCTGCCGGTCGGGCTGCAGATCATGGCGCCGGTGCTGGCCGACGACCGTGCCTACCGGGTCGCGGCCGCGGCGGAGGCCGCGTTCACCGAGCGCTGGGGCCATCCGCTGCTGGCCGGGGCGCACGGCCTCGACCACCAGCGCGAGACCAGCACGACGAGTGAGACGAAGGGAGCGGGCCGATGACGGCCGAACCGCTGCCGCTCATCCCGTACGCCGAGGCGCTGGCCCGTTACGGGCCCACGATCGGGCTGGAGACGCACGTGGAGCTGGGCACGCGGACCAAGCTGTTCTGCGGCTGCCCGGCCCAGTTCGGCGGCGAGCCGAATACGCAGGTCTGCCCGGTCTGCCTCGGCCTGCCCGGCTCACTGCCGGTGCCGTCGCGCACGGCAATCGAGTACACGATCCGGATCGGGCTCGCGCTGAACTGCTCGATCGCCAGCTGGTGCCGGTTCGCGCGGAAGAACTACTTCTACCCGGACATGCCGAAGGACTACCAGATCTCCCAGTACGACGAGCCGCTGTGCACCGACGGCTGGCTGGACGTGACGCTCGACGAGGGTGAGGCGGAGCCGCGGCACGTGCGGGTCGGTATCGAGCGGGTGCATCTGGAGGAGGACACCGGCAAATCGCTGCACGTGGGCGGGGCCACCGGCCGGATCCAGGGCGCCGACTACTCGCTGGTCGACTACAACCGGGCCGGCATCCCGCTGGTGGAGATCGTGACCAAGCCGATCACCGGCACGGGCGCGGCCGCTCCCGTGGTGGCCCGTACCTACGTCGCGGAGCTGCGGGAGGTCGTCCGGTCCCTGGGCGTGTCCGACGTGCGCATGGAGGAGGGCTCCCTGCGCTGCGACGTGAACACCTCGCTGGCGCCCCGCGGCTCGGCGGTGCTGGGCACCCGGACGGAGACCAAGAACGTCAACTCGCTGCGCTCGGTGGAGCGGGCCGTCCGGTCCGAGATCGAGCGGCAGGCCGCAGTGCTGGACGCGGGCGGAAAGGTGGCCCTGGAGACCCGGCATTTCCACGAGGACACCGGCATCACGACGCCCGGCCGCAGCAAGGAGGAGGCGGAGGACTACCGCTACTTCCCCGAGCCGGATCTGGTACCGATCGCGCCCCCGTCCGAGTGGGTGGAGCAGATCCGACGGTCGCTGCCCGAGCTGCCCTCGGCGCGGCGGGAACGGCTCCAGGCCGAGTGGCACCTGTCCGACGCCGATATGGCCGCGCTGCGTAACGCGGACGCGTTCGACCTGGTAGCCGGTACCGTAGCCGCGGGCGCGTCCCCGGCTGACGCCCGGAAGTGGTGGCTGGGCGAGCTGTCCCGCCGCGCGAACGAGACCGGCACCGCGCTGTCCGCCCTCCCGATTACGCCCGATCAGGTGGCCCGGGTCGCGGACCTGGTGTTCTCCGGCGCGCTGAACGACCGGCTCGCCCGCCAGGTGATCGACGGAGTGCTGGCCGGCGAGGGCACCCCGGACGATGTGGTCAAGGCCCGCGGCCTGGCCGTGGTCAGTGACGACAGCGCGCTGCAGGCCGCAGTCGACGAGGCCATCGCCGCTCACCCAGATGTCGCGGAGAAGATCCGCAGCGGAAAGGTTGCCGCGGCCGGGGTCCTGGTCGGCGCGGTCATGAAGGCCACCCGCGGCCAGGCCGACGCCGCCAAGGTCCGCGACCTGATCCTGGAGCGCCTCTCCTAGCGCGGCAGGGCGGAACGCCGCCAGTGGCCGGGGCCGGGCGAAAGGGGCGCGCCGAGCTGCCGGGATCTGTCCGTCCATGCTGAACGGAACCGTCCGGGAGCCGTCCCCGCTGCGGACGACGCGGCGGCTGTGGCAGCGTCCCGCCGGACGGCAAGCACGGCCAAGATGGCGGCGATCTCCTCGGCGCTGGCATCGCCCCGGATGACGCGCAGCACCGGCTGGCCCGGCTCGTCTGATGGCATGGGCCAGTTTAGGCCGCGGCCGCCCGGGTTCGGGCAGGCCAGGCGCGCCGCGTGTCCGAGCGGCCCACGATGATGCCGAACTCGCGGTGCACCCGGGTCCAGAACGCGTCCCGCAGCCATTCGCGCGCTTCCTGGTAGGAGCGTAGCGACAGGCCGAGCTCCTTCTCCGCCTCGACCAGCAGCTCCTTATCGATCACTGGCGGCAGGATGGGGCCCGGGAGCAGGTCACGGATGTTGTCGGTGCCGCGGGTCAGAATCCACTTCTGCGCCACGTGCTCACCGGCTTCCTCAACGCGCCCCCGGACGGGGCCGAGCCGGGCCGCGGCGGGCCCGTGCAGCCCGCCGTGGCCGGCCGTGGCCGTGCTCGCGGCGCCGGGGCGTGCGGCACGGGGCCGCCAGCCGCCGCGCCCGGGACGGTCGCCCCGTGCAGCGGGCCCCCCGGGTAGGGGGGGTGGGCCGGCTTGACGGCCGGTCTCGGTACCCGGTCGCCGAAGAGCTGCGCGGGGAGGGCACGGTGCCGGCCGTCGGCTCTTCGGGCTGGGCGGGCTCGACCACGCTGGCCGGCTGCCGGGTGAAGTAGGGCTTGACGAACGCGCTGTCCAGGATCTCCACTGTGTCGGACTCCCAGACCAGCCGCTCCGCCTGGTTCGTGCCGTACGGCGGCTCGATCCCCCACAGGTGCACGCGGACGCCGTAGGCCTGCGCGGCCTCGACGGCGGGCACCATGTCCTCGTCCCCGGCCACCAGGATCGCGTCGGTGATCGCCCGGTGCCGGGCCAGCGCCTCCATGTCCGCGCGGATCTGGGCGTCCACGCCCTTCTGCTGGCCCCGGGCGTTGAGGTTGCCGAGCCGCAGCTTGACCATCGGCATCTGGGCGATCACCCGCTGGTCGATCGTGGGTACCCGGTCCCGCGCCGCGTCGTACCAGTAGACCCGCAGCAGCTCACCGCGCACGAGCTCGTCCGCGTGCTTGCTCATGGCGTTGATGAGCGGTACAGCGTCGACGCGGAAGTCACGGCGTGAGCTCGTGCCGAGCAGCAATTCCCCGGCGGCAGCGTAGATGTAACCCACGTCAACCATGACGGCGTAGCGGGCCAGCAGCGGTAGCGGGGCTGCGTATTCGCTCATCGTGTTCACGACTTTAGGCCAGGCCGCTCAGTGGCCGCGCCGCCGACGCGCGACCGAAGCCGCAAAATAACGCCTGGTCTGCGCAAATGGCATAAATGGGGGCACCCGTTGATGATCGGCCGCTCGCGTCACTGTGGGTGAGGTAGGAGCGGCGGCGCGGATAGCAAAAACGTTACAATGAGCATTGTCTCAATGCAATGCAGAATTATCGCCGCGCCCGCTGCGGCGCCCTGCGTAAGGTGAACCCATGGGCGAGTACCGCATCGACGAGCTGGCCCGGCTGGCCGGGGCGACTGTCCGCAACATCGCGTCTACCAGGACCGCGGCCTGCTCGACCCGCCCCGCCGCGACGGCCGCGTCGGCATCTACACCGACGCCCACCTGGCCCGGCTGCGGCTCATCGGCCAGCTGCTCAAGCGCGGCTACACCTTCGCCAACATCGGTGAGCTGCTGGCCGTCTGGGAGCGCGGTGGGGACATCACCGAGATCCTCGACCTGGAGTCCGCCGTGGGCCTGCCCTGGTCCGACGAGATACCGGCCCACGTCACCGCGGCCCGGCTCGCCGAGATGTTCGGCGGTGAGGTCACCGCGGCGGACATCACGCAGTCGGTTGCGCTCGGCCTGATCGAGCCCGACGGGGCCCGGTACCGGGTGCCGAGTCCGCGTCTGCTCAACGCCGGTGCCGAGCTCGTATCGGTGGGGATGCCGCTCGGCGCCGTCCTGGAGATGGCCGGGCGGCTCCGCGCGGAGGTCGACGCTGCCGCGAGCGACCTGGCCCGCACCGTGACCCGCTACGTGCTGGCCGCCCATCTGCGGAACGGCATGCTCAGCAGGACATCGCCGAGGTGGCGGCCATCACCCGCCGCGTCCGGCCGCTGGCCCAGGCCGCGTGGACGCCATGCTGGCCCAGTCCATGGCCCAGCACGTCCCCGAAGCCATGGGCGACCACTTCGCCCAAATCCTCGACCACCTAGCCCTAGAAAAGGCCACCACCCCATCCTTACCGGCCCAGCGCACCCGGGCCGGAGGCCCGGGTGCGCGCCCGGTGGGTCGCTGGCGATCAAGGCGAGCTACGACGGAGCGGGCTACGGACAGCCGGACCGAAGGCCCGACCGCGAGCGAACCGGGCCTTTGAGGCCCGGTGAGCGGCGGTGTTATCGGCGAGTACCACCATCGGGGCGTCGCGGGGGGTTCCGGGGGGTCGGCCGCCCGGGCCAGCACAGCGCAGCGGGGGGTTCCGGGGGTCGCCCCCCGGGCCAGCACAGCGCAGCGGGGGGTTCCGGGGGTCGCCCCCCGGGCCAGCACAGCGCAGCGGGGGGTTCCGGGGGTCGCCCCAGGGTCGCCCCCCGGCCGACACCGGGTCGTCCCCCCGGGCTAAAGCGGTATGTTCCCGTGCTTCTTGGGCGGGAGGGTCTGCCGCTTGGTCCGCAGCGCACGGAGGGCCTTGGTTACCTCCGAGCGGGTCTCGGCCGGCCGGATGACCGCGTCGACGTAGCCGCGCTCGGCGGCGACGTAGGGGTTTGTGAGCGTGTCCTCGTACTCGGTGACCCGCTGGGCCCGCAGTGTGTCGGGGTCGTCGGCCGTGGCCAGCTCGCGGCGGTACAGGATGTTCACCGCGCCCTGCGCGCCCATGACCGCGATCTGCGCCGTAGGCCAGGCCAGGTTCACGTCACCGCCCAGGTGCTTGGAGCCCATGACGTCGTAGGCGCCGCCGTAAGCCTTGCGGGTGATGACGGTGACCTTGGGCACGGTGGCCTCGGCGTAGGCGTAGATGAGCTTGGCCCCGCGCCGGATGATCCCGTTCCACTCCTGGCCGGCGCCGGGCAGGAAGCCGGGCACGTCCACGAAGGTCAGGATCGGGACGCTGAAGGCGTCACAGGTGCGGACGAACCGGGCGGCCTTCTCCGACGCGTTGATGTCCAGGCAGCCGGCGAAGTGCATCGGCTGGTTGGCCACGACCCCGACCGGCGAACCGGCCACCCGGCCGAAGCCGCAGACCATGTTCGGCGCGAACCCCGTGTGTACCTCGAGGAAGTAGGCGTCGTCCAGCACGGCCGTGATGACCGTGTGCATGTCGTACGGCTGGTTCGGTGAGTCCGGGATCAGCGTGTCCAGCGCCTCGTCGTGGCGGTGACCTCGTCCGCCGCGGCGGGGTCGTCGGGGCCCGATGATCGGCGGGTTCTTCGAGGTTGTTGGACGGCAGGAAGGACAGCAGGTCGCGGGCGAACTCGATGCAGTCGTCCTCGTCCTTGGCCTGGTAGTGGGCGACGCCGGACCGGACGTTATGCGCGTGCGCCCCGCCGAGTTCCTCGAACGTCACCTCCTCGCCGGTCACCGTCTTGATCACGTCCGGGCCGGTGATGAACATGTGCGAGGTTCCCTCCACCATCAAGGTGAAGTCCGTGATGGCCGGCGAGTAGACCGCGCCGCCCGCACACGGGCCCATGATCAGCGAGATCTGCGGGATCACCCCGGAGGCCATGACGTTCCGGTAGAAGACCTCGCCGAACAGCCCGAGCGCGACCACCCCCTCCTGGATCCGCGCCCCGCCGCCGTCGTTGAAGCCGATGATCGGGCAGCCCACCTTCAGCGCGTGGTCCATCACCTTGACGATCTTGGTGCCGTACACCTCGCCGAGCGATCCGCCGAAGACGGTGAAGTCCTGGCTGAACACGGCGACGGGGCGGCCGTCCACGGTGCCGTGCCCGGTGACCACGCCGTCCGCGTACGGCCGGTTCTCGGCGATACCGAAGTCGGTGGCCCGGTGCCGGGCGAACTCGTCGAACTCCACGAACGAGCCCGGATCCAGGAACCGCTCGATCCGCTCCCGCGCGGTCAGCTTCCCCTTCTCGTGCTGCTTGACCACCGCCTGCTGCGAGCCCGCGTGCGTGGCCTCCTGGCGGCGCCGCGCCAGGTCGGCGATCTTCCCCGCCGTGGTGTGCGGGCCCCAGTCCTTGTCCTGGTCGTGGCCGTCGGGAACGGTGTCCGGCTGGGCGGAAGCATCACTGGTCATGAAGGTAAGGGTACCGAGGGTCCAGCTGGGTGTTTCGCTACCCTTGCGAGGTGGATCGGGAGACGATTGACCGGGACAGTGACCGTTACCGGATGCCAGAGCCGATGCGGCGTGACGTTCGCCTGCTCGGCCGCTTGCTCGGCGAGGTGCTGAGCCAGGCCGGGGGCCAGGATCTGCTCGATGACGTGGAACAACTCCGGCACGCCGTGATCGAGGTCCGGCGGTCGGCGATCGCGGGTATCCCGGATCCGGATTCGGGCGCCTCGGTGGATGGCATCGCCGCGCTCGTCGCCTCCTGGCCGCTGGACCGCGCGGAGCAGGTGGCCAGCGCCTTCACCGTGTACTTTCACCTGGCCAACCTGGCCGAGGAGCATCAGCGCATCCGGGCCCTGCGGGAGCGGGACGTGGCGGGCCACCCGCTGCCGGAGTCGCTGGAGGCGACGGTGGCCCAGATTCGCCGGGACCGCGGCGATGACGAGATCGGGAAGCTGCTCGCCGGGCTGCGCGTGCACCCGGTGTTCACCGCCCACCCCACCGAAGCGCGCCGTCGGGCGGTGGTCGAGTCGCTGCGCCGTATCTCGGTGCTGGTGGACGCCTTCGACGACCCGCGTGCCGCCGCCACCGACCACGAGGAGACGCTCCGCGAGCTGCGTGAGCAGATCGACGTGCTGTGGCGCACCGCACAGCTGCGGGTCAACGCCATGGACCCGATCGATGAGGTCCGGACGGTGATGACCGCGTTCGACGAGACCCTGTTCCGGGTCGTTCCGGCGCTCTACCGGTCGATGGACCACGCGGTTGCGGGCCCGGACAGCGGCAGCGTCCCGACCCGGGTGCCCGCGTTCCTGCGGTTCGGCAGCTGGGTGGGAGCCGACCGGGACGGCAACCCGTTCGTGACGGCCCGGGTCACCCGGGAAGCCGCCACCATCCAGGCTGATCACGTGCTGCGCGCGCTGGAGCGGGTGACCACCCGGATTGGGCGGGCGCTGACCCTGCACGAATCCATGACGCCAGCGTCGCCGGGGCTGCGCCGCGCGCTCGATGCTACCGCCGCGGCGCACCCAGAGCTGATCGCCGAGATCTCGGCCCGTTCCCCGCAGGAGCCCTACCGGACCTACCTGCTCTACGTCGCGGCGCGCCTCGAGGCGACCCGTAACCGCGACGCCGACCTCGCCTACCCGGGGCCGGACGCATTCGTGGCCGATCTGCGCCTGGTCCAGGGGTCGCTGGTGGCCGCGGGAGCGCGCCGGCAGGCCTACGGCGAGGTGCAGCACCTCATCTGGCAGGCGGAGACGTTCGGCTTCCACCTCGCCGAGCTGGAGATCCGCCAGCACAGCGAGGTCCACGCCCGGGTGCTCGCCGAAGTGCGGTCCGCGCCCGAGGACGCGCCGCTGTCGGCGGAGGCCGAGGAAGTGCTGGCGACCCTGCGGGTGGCCGCCTGGATCCAGCATCGCTTCGGGGTCGAGGCGTGCCGGCGGTACGTGGTCAGCTTTACCCGGTCGGCGCAGGACATCGCCGCCGTCTACGAGCTGGCCCAGCTGGCCGTGCCAGCCGGGGACGCCCCGGTCCTGGACGTGGTACCGCTGTTCGAGAGCGGGACAGACCTGGCCAACGCGCCCCGCGTGCTGACCGAGATGCTGAAGCTGGCCCCCGTCACGGACCGGCTCGCGGCCAATGGCCGGCAGCTCGAGGCGATGCTCGGCTACTCCGACTCGGCGAAGGAGCTCGGGCCCGCCACCGCGACGCTACGGCTGTTCGAGGCGCAGGCCGAGCTGGCCGCCTGGGCGACCGATCACGACGTTGCGCTGACCTTGTTCCATGGCCGCGGCGGGGCACTGGGCCGCGGCGGCGGCCCGACCGGGCAGGCGGTGCTGGCCCAGGCGCCCGGGTCGGTCGCGGACCGGTTCAAGGTCACCGAGCAAGGTGAGGTGATCTTCGCCCGGTACGGCCGGACGGTCGTCGCGAAGCGCCACCTGGAGCAGGTCACGTCGGCCGTGCTGCTGGCCTCCTCGCCGGACCGGACCGGCAGCAACGCCGAGGTCTCGCTGCGGTACCGCCGCGTCGCGGACGTGATCGATGACGCGGCCCGGCGTACCTTCCGCGCGCTGGTGGAAAGTGACGGCTTCGCCGAGTGGTTCGCCCGGATCAGCCCGCTGGAGGAGATCGGCGGCCTGCGGATCGGCTCTCGGCCGGCGCGCCGCGGCCTGTCCGCGGCCAGCCTGGATGACCTGCGCGCTATCCCGTGGGTCTTCGCCTGGTCCCAGACGAGGGTGAACCTGCCCGGCTGGTTCGGTCTCGGCAGCGGGCTGGCCGCCGTGGTGAAATCCGCCGCCGTCGGCGCCGGCGCCGGGCTCGATGATCTTCTCGGAGCGGACAGCGGCGAGGCGGCGGGTGACAGCCTGGCGGCTCATCCGGGGCTGGCGGAGCTGCAGCGGGCGTATCAGGAGTGGCCGCTGTTCACGGTGCTGATCGACAACGCCGAGATGAGCCTGGCCAAAACCGACCGCCGGATCGCCGAACGGTACCTGGCGCTCGGTGGCCGGGCGGATCTGACCGGTCAGGTCCTGGCCGAATACGACCTGACGATGCGGCTCGTCCTGGCCGTCACCCAGCACGGTCGTCTGCTGGCCGACCGGCCGGTGCTTTCCCGCGCGGTCAGGCTCCGCGACCCATACGTGGACGCGCTCTCGCACCTGCAGCTCCGGGCGCTCACGGCGCTGCGCCGTCCAGCCGCGGACGACCCCGCCGAGCGGGCCCGGCTCGAACGGCTCCTGTTGCTGACCGTCAACGGCGTCGCGGCCGGCCTGCAGAACACCGGCTGAGCCGTTGTCTCCTGTCGGCGGCTAGTTCTGAAACGAGCCCGACCTTCCAGGCACCAATAAGCAAGCCTCTTTTCCGCGCTGGGGATAACCCGCCGGCCCTGTGGAGTTCCGCCGCTGCTTTCGGCAAACCCATTTATTATCGAACTAGAAATCGAATCGCAGGCCCGGGTGCCCGGGCCGACCCGCCTGCTGGCCCGTCCCGCGAGGGAGGTGATCCCGTCCGTGTGCACCCAGATCGAGCCGGCTGCGCCGTCGAACCTGGCGCAGGCGCTGGCCATGCTGCGGGCCTCGCTGGGGTACCTCACCTCCTGTGACCCGGCTGAGCTGGGGACGGCCGCTCAGGCGGAGGCGCTGATCGGGCTGGAGCAGGCCGAGGCGCAGCACACGGCGGCCCGGGCCAGGATGCTGGCCGTGTTCAGCGCCCAGCAGGGCCATCAGGCCGATGGGCAGTACGGGCCCGCCGCCTGGCTGCGGGCCTTCACCAAGATCACCAATGGTGCCGCCGCCGGGGCGGTGCGGTGGGCCCGGCGGCTGGCCGCCCATCCGCTGATCGCTGAGGCGCTGGCGGCGGGGCAGCTGTCCGTCTCCTGGGCGAAGGCCCTGTGCGGGTGGACCGATCAGCTGCCGCAGGACCGCCGGGCGGACGCGGACCGGATTCTGCTGGCCGCCGCCCAGGGCGGCGCGGAGCTGGCGGATCTGGCCGCGTTGGCCGTGCAGATGATCGAGCGGTCCCGCACCACCCCCGACCGTCCGGCACCCATCGAACAGCGGCGTGACCCGCACGCCGCTGTTCAATGGTTTGATCGCCAGACGCCACCACAATCCACCCAGCCCGCAAAGACGGGCGTCAGTCGAGCCGGTGACGCTGGGATTCTCCTCGGCCATCGTCGTGAGCAGCCGCTCAAATCCATGTGTCGGCCACCAGTTCGGGCCGGGAGGCCCGGCGGCGCCGGGCACCTTACTCCGAGAGCGTGGGGACCCGTCCGGCGCTCGCCCGGCGGATGACGTGCCGCCGGAACAGGTCGGCGGCGGGCAGCAGGCGCCGCTCCGCGGACCAGGTCAGGGTGATCTCCCGGACCGCCCCCGCGTCCGTGATATCGCGATAGAGCAGGGGCCCGGTGGCCGCCTCGGGAGACCCGGCCCGGGGCGCGGGGACGATGGCCACCCCGAGGCCGGCCGCCACGAAGCCGCGCACGGTGGACAGGTCCTCCGCCTCGAACATCACGTCCGGCTCGAAGCCGGCCTCCTCGCAGAGACTGTCCGTCAGCCGGCGCAGGGCGGAGGTCGGGCTCAGGCTGATGAACCGTTCCTCGGCGAGGTCCGCCAGCGCGATGTGCTGCTGCTGGCTGCGTGGATGGTCGCGCGGCAAGGCCAGCCGCAATGGCTCGATGGCGATCCGCCGGGTACGAATGTCTGGCTCGTGCGGGCGCCGTGTCCCGATCTCGAGCTCGGCGTGGCCGCCCGCTAGCGGGGGCGCGTGGAGTTCGTCACGGACCTGCGTGAGCTGAAAACGGACGTTCGGGTGCGCCGCGCGAAAGCTGCGCACGAGGTCCGGCACGAGCCAGGTAGCCAGAGAGTGCTGAAAGGCGAGGGCCACCGTGCCGGTGTCGGGCTCGATGAGCTGATTGACAGCCGCGATCCCGTCGTCGAGTTGGTGCAGCATCGCGTCGACGTGCCGTTTAAATACCGAGCCCGCGTGGGTCATCCGGAGTATGCGGCCCGAACGCTGCAGCAGCGGCGTACCGATTTCCGCCTCCAGCCGGGCCAGGGCGCGCGACACCCCCGACTGCGTCACTTGCTCCAGCTCACTGACTTCCGTCACGGTCGTGCCGTCGGCGACCTGCTGGAACCAGCGCAGCGAATCCGTCTCCATATTCATGACGTTAGATCATGGCTCGAATGAGTTTTAGTCATTGGACGCATGGGTCATTCGTCATGACACTGGACAGCGAAGGCAATTTGATCCTGAGGAGAGCAAATGGAGAGCGCAACACACACACTCAGCCGCCGCTGGACGGCCCTGCGGGACGAACTGCGCGACAGCCGCGAGACCCGCGCCGCCCACCGGTCGCTGGCTGGCGATCTGGCCACCTACACGTCGGCCAGTGACCTGAACGACCTGGACGCGATCCTCGACCGTTACAGCGACGAGGACACGGCTGACATCCGGCGCATCCTGGCCAGCCGTCGCGTCGCCTGACCGTGCGGCGCGTTTGCGGCCCGACTCCTGGCTGAGCTTCCCGCTCCGGCGGGAAGCTCAGCCTCCGATCAAGACGGCTGCGGCGCTCCGGTCGGGCCAGCTGCGGCGGTGGCCGATCCGCAGCCCGATCGCACGATGGCCGCGCCAGGTGACCCGCAGTAGGCTGCTCGGATGGCTGAGACCAAAGAGCGGACGCACCGGCTCGAACTGGACGATCAGACCCTGCGTGAGTGGGACGCGGTGGTGCTCTCCTCCGGGCCCGATGGGATCGTGCTGGACCGTTCGGCGTTCTATCCGGGTGGCGGAGGCCAGCCACCGGACCAGGGCGTGCTGCTTTGGGGCGGGGTGCAGACCCGCATCGACGGCGCTCGCAAGGGCGACGACCTTTACTTGATTCCCCACGAAGGCGACCCGGTCCCGTCGTCAGGTGCGACGGTCCGCGGCGCGGTGGAAGACGCACGCCGGACCGCGCTGATGCGGACCCACTCAGGACTGCACATCTTGTGTGGTGTCGTGTTCCGCGACTTCGGCGCCCTGGTCACCGGCGGCAATATGGAACCGCTGACCGCACGGATGGATTTCAACTTGCCGGCCGTCCCCGATGGGTTCCGGCTGGCCGTCGAGGATCTCTGCAACATGGAGATCGACGCCGACCGGCGTATCGACGTGCGCGTGCTGCCCCGCGGGGACGCGTTCGCGCTTCCCGACATCATCCGCACCGCCACGAACCTGGTCCCGCCCGAGGTCAAAGACGTGCGGATCGTCGACATCGTCGGGCTCGACCAGCAGGCCGATGGCGGGACGCATGTCGCCTCCACGCGGCAGGTCGGCCGGATCGAGGTGGTCAAGGTGGAGAACAAAGGGAAGGGCTTCCGCCGGCTGAGGATCCGGATCCACGGCTGACCCCCGATGGATTTTGCCCGGTCCTGCGGCGAACGGGAGACGTCAAGGGAGGCCTGGACCTGCGGGGATGGCTGCCAGGCCTTGTTTGACCAGCCATCGGGTGGGAACGTGAAGCGGGTGCAGAGTAGGGGCAATTCAGCCAATGACGGAAAAGGGGGCACCCATGCCTGACTTCAGCCAGTTCGAGGATGAAGCCAAGAAGGAAGCCGGCGAGCACTCCCAGCAAGTTGACCAGGGTATCGAAAAGGCGGGCGATTTCGCCGATAAGGAGACAGGGAACCGCTTCGACAGCGAGATCCAGAAGGGCGAACAGGCCGGCGAGAATTACCTCGGCGGTCAGCAGCAGGACGGGCAACAGCAGCAGCCTGACCAGCAGCAGCAGAGCCAGGATCAGGGCCAGTACGGCGGCGACCAGGGCCAGGGCGGTCAGTACGGCGGCGACCAGGGGAACCAGGGAAACCAGAGTGGCTACGGCGACCAGGGCAACCAGGGTCAGGGCGGTCAGTACGGCGACCAGGGGAACCAGGGCCAGGGTGGTTACGGCGACCAGGGCGGCCAGGGCAACCAGGGCGGCTACGGCGACCAGGGGAACCAGGGCCAGGGTGGTTACGGCGACCAGGGCAGCCAGGGTCAGGGCGGCCTACGGCGACCAGGGGAACCAGGGCCAGGGTGGTTACGGCGACCAGGGCGGCCAGGGCCAGGGCGGCCAGTACGGCGACCAGGGGAACCAGGGCCAGGGTGGTTACGGCGACCAGGGCAGCCAGGGCCCAGGGCGGCCTACGGCGACCAGGGGAACCAGGGCCAGGGTGGTTACGGCGACCAGGGCGGCCAGGGCAACCAGGGCGGCTACGGCGACCAAGGCCAGCAGGGCGGTCAGTACGGCGACCAGGGCCAGGGCGGCGACCAGGGCGGTCAGTACGGCGACCAGGGCCAGGGCGGCGACCAGGGCCAGCAGGCGGTCAGTACGGCGACCAGGGCAGCCAGGGTCAGGGTGGCTACGGAGACCAGGGCGGCCAGGACCAGGGTCAGGGCGGCGGGCAGTACTAATCGCGTGCCAGGGCTCCTGCCGGTAGCGGGAACCACCTGATCAGCCCGGAGGGGCCCCGCCAACGCAGGGCCCCTCTGTTATGCCCGGCGCGGTCCCCCGACTACCCGGGCCCGCTCCTGGCCGCGCGACAATGATCAGCACGATGACCGATATTCAGGACCCGGCTCGCTCACCGCTCAGCGGCACGACACTGGCCAGGCAGATCGTCCGCCCAGGTGGACTCTGGGGCGAGGTCTCGGTGGTGGCCCGGACCGGCTCGACCAACGCCGATCTGGCCGCGGCGGCCCGTGACGGCGCCCCGGAAGGTGCCGTCCTGGTCGCCGAGGAGCAGACCGCCGGCCGCGGCCGGATGGGCCGCAGCTGGCTGAGCCCGCCGCGGGCTGCGCTGACGTTCTCCGTGCTGCTGAGGCCCGCGGATGTGCCAGCCGCCCGGCGGGGCTGGCTGCCGCTGCTCGCCGGCGTCGCGGTGGCGACGGCGATCCGGCAGGTCTCCGCGCTGGGCGCCACCCTGAAGTGGCCGAATGACGTGCTGCTCCGATCCGGGAAGCTGGCCGGCATCCTGGCCGAGCAGTCCGGCGATGCGGTCGTCGTCGGCATCGGCGTCAACGTCTCCACAGCCCGGCACGAGCTGCCTGCACCCGCCGCATCGTCCCGGCCGGCCACGTCGCTGCGCCTGGAGGGATCGCCCAGCCTGGACCGCGAGCTGCTGCTGGGCCGGATGCTGGATGAGATAGAACGCTGGTACCTGGCGTGGCGCGGCACAGACCTGGCGGGTGACGCGGAGGGCAGTGGCCTGCGTGCGGCGTACGTGCGGCTCTGCTCGACCATCGGCCGGGATGTCTGGGCCGAGCTGCCGGGGCGGGCGGCCACCAGCGGACTTGCCACCGGCATCGACACGGACGGACGGCTGGTCATCCGCACCGCGGCGGGGGACGTCGCCATCGGGGCCGGCGATGTCCGGCACGTCCGCTGACGTTTCCGCCCGGAGTGCGGTGGATCCGGGCTGCTGGCTACGGCGATGCCGTGCCACGATGAGGCATATGGTCCATGACGCATCGTCAGGCGGGCCGGAGCGCAGTGTCCTCGTCCTGCATCCGCACTGGAAGGTGCTGCTGTGGCCGGTGATTTTCGGCGTGCTGGTCGTGGCCGCTGCCGTCGCGGTGCTGGCCAGCATCCCGGCGGGGCCTTCGGTTGGCACGGAACGCCTGGTGATCGCGGCTGTCGCGGTCGTGCTGCTGCTCGTCGGGGTCCTGCGGCCGGTGCTGCGCTGGAAGACCACGACCTACGAGCTCACGACCGGGCGGCTGCGGGTGCGTGAGGGCATCCTGACCCGCCGTGGCCGGGATATCCCGCTGGCCAGGATCACCGACGTGTCGTTCACCCGCAGCCTGCTCGACCGGCTGCTCGGCGCTGGCCGCCTGATCGTGGAGTCGCCGGGAGAGCACGGGCAGATCGTGCTGGCCGACATCCCAAGTGTCGAGCGCGTGCAGGCGATCCTGTTCGAGCTGGTGGGAGAGGAGCAGGCCCGGCTCGCGGGCGAGGACCGCTAGTCCGGCCAGGTCGTACCGGTGGACCTTCCCCGGCCCCGGTAGGGTCGAAGCCGGCCGGCACGCCCCTGGACCGCCTGGAGCCCGGCAGCACCGTCGATTTATCCTCACTGCCGGTCTTGATGGGAGTGGCGTGAGCAAACGGCACGGTCGGCTACGTTCTACGATCGAGGTATGACCAGCGTTTTGCTCGCTGAGGACGATGAATCCATCTCCGAGCCCCTGTCCCGTGCCCTGCGCCGGGAGGGATATCACGTCGACGTGACCGCCGACGGGCCCAGCACGCTCGAGCGGGCCCTCAGCGATGGCATCGACCTGATCGTGCTCGACATCGGGCTGCCGGTGCTGGACGGGCTGGAGGTCTGCCGCCGGGTTCGCGCTGAGGGGCATGGTCTGCCGGTGCTGATCCTGACCGCCCGCGCGGACGAGGTGGATACGGTGGTCGGCCTGGACGCTGGCGCCGATGACTACGTGACCAAGCCGTTCCGGCTGGCCGAGCTGCTGGCCCGGGTACGGGCCCTGCTGCGCCGCGGCGGCGCGGAGAACTCCATGGTGATGGGGGTGCGTATCGACCCCGAGGCGCGGCGGGCCTGGCACGGTGATACGGAGCTGGAGCTCACCACCAAGGAGTTCGACCTGCTCTGGATGCTGTTCCGGGACGCAGGGAAGGTCATCACCCGCGAGCAGATCATGCGCGAGGTCTGGGACGCGAAATGGTGGACCTCCACCAAGACGCTGGACATGCACATTTCCTGGCTTCGCCGCAAGCTGGGTGATGATGCGCACAGCCCCCGGTACATCACGACCGTGCGCGGAGTCGGGTTCCGGTTTGAACGCGGCGACTGAGCCTCAGCGTACGGGCCCGGGGCCCGCGCTGCGGCCGGACGGCCCGGGCGGCTGACCCATGCGGCGCCGCATCCTGCTCACCACGCTGGCCATCGCGGTGGCGGCGGTGCTTGTGGTCGGTGTGCCCGCCACTGTGGCGGACGCGAAGTTCCGGGCTGTCATCATTGGCCTGTGCGCCGTGGCCATCGTGGCCGCCGCCGCGGCGGCGGCCGTCCAGTCCCGCGCCCTGACCCGGCCCGTCGCGGAGCTGGCCGAAGCAGCCGACCGGCTCCGGTCCGGGGACCCGCGGCCCATTGGCCGCCGTTACGGGATGGCCGAGCTCGATCAGGTGGCGGACGGCCTGGACAGCTCCGGCCGCCGGGTCACCAGCCTGCTGGCCGCCGAGCGTGAACTCGCGGTCGACGCTTCCCATCAGCTGCGGACCCCGCTGACCGCGCTGTCGATGCGGCTGGAGGAAGTGATCGCCGCCGCCGACGACCCCGATGCGGTCCGGGAGGAAGGCGGCGCGGCGCTGGCCCAGGCCGAACGCCTCGCCAACGTGGTCAGCCAGCTTCTCGACCCCGCCCGGCGGGCCACGTCCGGTACCGCCTCGCTCACCGGGATCGACGAGATCATCGACCAGCAGGTCGTCGAGTGGGAGCCCGCTTTCCGCCGCGCGGGCCGCAAACTCGCGGTCACCGGCGAACGGGGGCTCCGGGCGCACGTCACCCCGGGCGGGCTGGCCCAGGTGCTGGCCACGCTGGTCGACAACGCCCTGATGCACGGGCAGGGGACGGTCGAGATCCGCACGTCGCAGAACACCAAGTCGGCCGTCATCGAGGTGGAGGACCAGGGCAAGGGCGTCCCGCCCGAACTTGTGTCCCGCATCTTCGAGCGCAGCGTCAGCGGCCGCCCCGAGGGCACCGGGCTCGGCCTGTCGCTGGCCCGGACGATGGCGGCGGCGGACGGTGGCCGCGTGGTTCTCGTCCGGCAGCGGCCTCCGGTCTTCGCGGTGTTCCTGCCCCGGCGGCCGCCGGCGTCCCGTGCTCAGCCGGTCCGCAGTGGCCCCGCCTGAGCCAGGCCTCAGCGGGTCAGGGTGGCCGGGTGCCGCCGGTCCTCGATGGCGCGCCAGGTCAGGTAGATGACGGCGGTGATGACGAAGCCCGCCTCGAAGGTGAGGTCGCCGACTGAGGGAACGTGCTTGGGTATCACTCCGATGTACTCGGTCTGGTTGGAGAACAGCCAGATCGACACGACGATCCCGATCAGCATGGCCACCGGGCAGGCCCAGTTCTCGTACTTCCTGTCGAACAGCAGCCGCTCGACCTGGGCCGGGCCCAGCCGCCTGCGCCGCATCCGGTCGCAGAACATCACGGCCAGCCACGGCGCGATCCAGTAGGCGATGACCAGCAGGAAGTTCTGGTACTTGGTGCCCGCGTCGTGCAGGCCGGTGAGCGCGAGGACGAAGCCGATCGCGCCGAAGACCAGGGCCACGATCGCCCGGCGCAGGGCCAGCGGGAGCCTGATCCCGAGAGCGACGAACGACAGCGCACCGGAGTAGATGTTCAGCACGTTGGCCGCGATGCCGCCCAGGCAGATCGCCAGCAGCGTGACGTCGGCCAGCGGGGTGCTCATCAGCCCGGTGAAGGCGCCGGTCGGGTTGCTGCCCAGCGCCGCGCCGGGGCTGACCACGGTCGCAGCGGCCGCGCCGACGGTCTCCAGCAGCGTGCAGGACAGGAACAGGCCAAGGAAGGACCACCAGGCGACGGCGGTCTTGCTCACCGTGGGGCGCATGTAGCGGGTGTAGTCCGAGGCGTACGGGTTCCAGCCGACCGCGTAGCCGAACGACGCGCCGACCGTGAGCAGGAATCCGCCGGGGATCGTGTGGTGCACGGCGCCCGGGTTCGCCTTGGACAGCACGACCACCGAGGCGATCAGGAAAATGATCGTCAGCACGGGGAAGGCGTACCGCTCGAAGATGTGCACCAGGTTATGGCCGAAGAACGCGATCGCGACCTGAACGATCACCACGATGACCAGGCACGCGGGCTTGGCCAGCCCGGTGAGCGTGTTGAGCGCGAAGGTCGCGCTCACGCTGTTGACCGCGAACCAGCCGATCCCGGCCGTGATGGCGTTCAGGCCGGCGGGCAGCACGTTGCCCCAGTAGCCGAAGCCGAGCCGGCTGATGACCATCTGCGGGACGCCGTACACCGGGCCGTCCTGCGACAGCAGGCCCTGGGTGACGGCGCCGATGCCGGTGCCGATGATGATCCCGAGCAGCGCCTCCCCGAGGCTCAGGCCGAACCCGGCCACCGCCAGCACGCCGACGAAGATCGTCGCGAACTCCATGTTCGGCGAGGTCCAGGTCCAGAACAGCTGGAGCGGCCTGCCGTGCCGCTCGTGCAGCGGGATGAACCCCGCACCGCCCGGCTCGACGGCTATTACCCGCTCGCCGTAGGTGCCCTCGCGCGCGACCGCGCCCGCGGGCACATCCTCGGTCAGGACGTCAGCCTCACGGTCGGGTATGGCCATGTCGGTCCTCCGGCTCATCTGCTGGCAACCGCGCTGATCATAGGCCTGATGGCGCGGAGGGAATGTATCGCCAAAGTTAATTTTGGCCGGTTGGCCCGGAGCGCGACATCGTGCGCGGGCACACCTGGCCTGCTCATAAGCTACGGGCCGTGAGTGAACAGCTCGACGAGCGCCCCGCGCCGCCGGCCGCCGGGAAGCCGGCCGGAGCCGCGATCCCGTCCGTCGGCATGGTCGGCGCCGGGCAACTGGCCCGGATGACCTGCCCGGCGGCCGCCGACCTGGCCATCGGCTTCCGCGTGCTCGCTGCCGCCGCGGACGACAGCGCCGCCAAGGTCTGGCCCGATGTCCGGCTCGGCGATTACCGGTCCCTGGACGATCTGCGCGGCTTCGCCGCAGGCTGCGACGTCGTGACGTTCGACCACGAGCACGTGCCCGGCCCGCACCTGGCCGCGCTGGAGGAAGCCGGGGCCGTGATCCGCCCCGGTGCGGACGCGCTGCGCTACACGCAGGACAAGCTGGCCATGCGCGAGCGGCTGACCGCGCTCGGCGTGGCCTGCCCGCGGTACGCGCCGGTCCGCGACCTCGGCGACATCGAGCGGTTCGCCGAAGAGGCGGGCTGGCCGGTGGTGCTCAAGGCGGTCAGCGGGGGCTACGACGGCAGGGGCGTCTGGGTCTGCGCGTCACCCGCCGAAGCGGCCGAGGTGGCCGGCCTGGATCTCCGGCTGATGGCCGAGGAGTACGTGAGCTTCGACCGCGAGCTGGCCGCGCTCGTCGCCCGGTCCCCGCACCGGCAGGGCGCCGCGTACCCGGTCGTGCAGACGGTCCAGCGGGACGGGATCTGCCGCGAGGTGCTCGCGCCAGCGCCGGGCCTGCGGGTGGACCGCGCCGAGGCGGCCCAGTCGCTCGCCCTGCGGATCGCCGCCGAGCTGGACGTGACCGGGCTGCTCGCGGTGGAGCTGTTCGAGACGCCGGGTGGCCTGCTGGTCAACGAGCTGGCGATGCGGCCGCACAACTGCGGGCACTGGACCATCGAGGGGGCGGTGACCTCCCAGTTCGAGCAGCATCTGCGGGCCGTCCTCGACCTGCCGCTGGGGGCGCCGGGCCTGCTGGCCCCCCAGGTGGTGATGGCCAACCTGCTCGGCGGGACCGACCCCGACGTCTACGACCGGTACATCCACGTGATGGCCGCCGATCCGGGCGTCAAGGTCCACCTGTACGGCAAGGCGGTGCGCCCCGGCCGCAAGATCGGGCACGTCACCGTGCTCGGCGACGATGTCGCGGAGCTGCGGGACCGGGCCCGCCGCGCGGCGAGCTTCCTGCGCTGGGGGACCGAGAACGGTGACTGAGGGTGGCCCGGGACGTGATCGCGGTCCGGGCCCGACGGAAGGCAGCACGATCATGAGCGCATCGCCACTGGCCGGCGTCGTCATGGGCAGCGATTCGGACTGGCCGGTGATGCGCGCGGCCGCTGACGCGCTGGCCGAGTTCGGCGTTGCCTGCGAGGCGGACGTGGTGTCCGCACACCGGATGCCGCGCGAGATGATCGAGTACGGCTCGACCGCGGCCGAGCGTGGGCTCCGGGTCATCATCGCGGGTGCGGGCGGGGCGGCGCACCTGCCGGGCATGCTGGCGTCGGTGACCCCGTTGCCGGTGATCGGCGTGCCGGTGCCGCTGGCTCACCTGGACGGGCTGGACTCGCTGTTGTCGATCGTCCAGATGCCGGCCGGGATTCCCGTGGCGACGGTGGCGGTCGGCGGCGCCCGGAACGCCGGGCTGCTCGCCGTCCGGATTCTCGCCACGGCCGACCCGGATCTGCGCCACCGGATGACCCTGTTCCAGGATCAGCTGGCCGTTACGGCCCGGGCCAAAGGCGAGGCCCTCCGCGCCCAGCGCGCCGACGACAGCTAGCGCGCGCTCCGCCCGTCCGGGATGGCCGGAGCCGCCGCCGGTGCCGACTGCCGCCGGCCCCGAGGCGGTCAGGCGAAGTAGTGGCCCTCCGCCAGGTCGGCGATCAGTCCCGGGCGGGTCGGCTCCCACCCGAGCAGTTCGCGGGTGATCTGCGCCGAGGCGGGGCTGTCGAGTCCCCAGAAGGCCCCGAGCCAGCCGACGTACTCCCCGGCCTGCTCCGCGGTGACGGAGACCGCGGGAACGCCCAGGTGTGTGGCGAAGACCTCGGCGACCTCGCGGATCGGGACGCCCTCGTCGCCGACCGCGTGCAGCACCGACCCGGCCGGCCCGGACTCCAGCGCGAGGCGGAACAGGCGAGCGGCGTCGTCGCGGTGGACCGCCGGCCAGCGGTTGGCGCCGTCGCCAACGTAGGCCGCGGCGCCCTTCTCGCGCGCGAAGCCGATTGCGATCGCCATGAACCCGTTGTCGCCGTTACCGTGACAGGTTGGCGGCAGCCGCACGATCGAGGAGCGGACCCCGCGGTCGGCGAGGGCGAGTGTGAACTGGGCATTGGCCAGCCGTTGCTCGGGGCCGCTGACCGGCGCCTCGCGGTCACCGTCGGCCGCGACCAGCCCATCGTGCTCGGTGGCGACACGTCCGGGCGTGAGACCAAGCAGGCCGGAGGCGATGACGAACGGCTTGCCGCTGCCGGCGAGGGCCTCGCCGAAGGTCTCAATTGCCTGGCGATCGGCGTCGGCGGCGCCGGCGAAGTCGCCGGTGAAGGCGAGGTCGTGCTTGAACGCGAGGTGAATGACGCCGTCGGACGACGCGGCGGCGTCGTGCAGGATGCCGAGGTCGTCGAGCGATCCCCGGCGGACCTCGGCCCCCGCATCCTGCAGGGCCTTGGCCGAGGCGTCGGAGCGGCCGAGCCCGGTGACCTCGTGGCCGGCGGCGATCAGATCGGGGACGACGGCGCGGCCGATCCAGCCCGACGCTCCGGTGACGAAAACACGCATGGAAACCTCCGGGAGCTGGTCGTCCGCCGAGGAGATCCGCGGCGGACGACCGTCGATGTCAGTTGCTGACATTACTCTAGCACGACCGTTGTCAGTCGCTGTCATCAGGCATCCGGAGGCCTGAGCGCGGTCACTGCGGCCGCGGGCGCGCCGTCTTCGACAACCGTCCGCGGTGGCCCGGTCCGGGGAGCACGGCATGGCTGGCGTCCTCGATGACCGTGGTGGCCGGAGTGGGCCCTAGTAAACCCAATTGTCCTAAAAAGCCTTTAATGGGCCTAAATGGGCGTGTATGGGCCCCGGGATAGGCTCCCGGGTAGCGATGTACAGGCTCTTGGTTTGGCCTTGGTTACCTTACGTACTCAATTGCGGTCAGGAGCCCGGTCCATTTCGGAACGGATAACGCGGGTGGCTTACGGCAGGGCGCTCCCGGCTCCGAGGTTGCCGGCGGGCGCGCCTATGCGGTCGCCGCGGTCGGCGGAGCACCTAGGGCGCCGTCGATGTTTACGCAGGTCAAGGCGCTATGGCCCGCTGCAGTCTCCCGTCATGCCCCCAGTGCCGCACCTTTGTTATCAAGAATTGACCGTCTTTTTTAACCAAACCCGCCATCTTATCGTCGGTTTTATGGTCCTGATACCGGTCGTTTACGCGGCGCAACCACTGGCGAAAAATCGGTGCGAGTTATCTGCGAAGAACATCCGTCATGTAAACGTAAGAGCGACTAAAAACGTCTATATCGCATGCGCCGGATCTGTGCAGGTTGGGGCCAGTGAGATCTGTGCTGGTAGCGGGACTGCAGGCCTCCCGGTGTAGCTGAGATGGTCAAGTCATCGATGGGGAGAACACGATGATCCTTTTGCCCGGCACGGCATGTCCGGGGCTGCTCTCGGGGCGGCGCCGCTCTCGCTAGGCCTTCACCCGGGTTCAGCTACGCCCCCGCGGGTCGGGTCCGCCGGGCACTCCACGCTGACGTGCGAGTACAGATCCACGCGGTACCCGAGCCGCTTTTCTCACCGTGCGATGACGCATTCTCTGCTCCACGCTGCCGCTCGTCAGGCATCTGGTCCCCGGAAGAGAGAAAAGGAAATATGTCAGGTCAAGGACGCCGTACCGAGATCGTGCCGGCGGTGAACGATACGCCCCGTGCGACCTCGGAACCCAGCCTTGAGCCTCAGCGAGGACCTGCCCCCCGGCAGGGTGCGAGACCTCCTTGGGATCCGGCGCCGCCGCAAGACCTCGACCCTCAGCCCCGGCCGGGTCTGCAGCCGGGCCCGGCTCCGCAGCGCGCCCTCGGGCTCCAGCCGGAGCCGCCCCCGCAGCGTGGCCAGCAGTCACACCGTGGCCCACTGCCGCGGCGAGGCCGCGAGCTTGAGCGGGGCCGCGAGCTTGAGCGCGGCCGCGGGGTTGAGCGGGGCCGCGAGCCTGAGCGCGGCCGCGAGCCACGGCCGGAGCCCGCTCCACCACGTGCCCGCGAGCTCGAGCGGGCCCCCGCGCCGCGCCAGGAAGCCGTCCCGCCGCGTCGCCCCGCCTTCTACCCGAACCCCGACTTCCGGCCGGACTCCGCGCCGCACCACAGGATTGCGCCGCCTCCAACCGCCGCACCTCGCCCGGCCGGGCGGGCCGATCTGGCCCCCCCGCTGCCGCGCGGCCCCGAGCCTGCACCGCGCTTCGAGCCTGCACCGCGCTTCGAGCCTGCACCGCGCTTCGAGCCTGCACCGCGCTTCGAGCCTTCACCGCGCTTCGAGCCTTCACCGCGCTTCGAGCCTTCACCGCGCTTCGAGCCTTCACCGCGCTTCCCGAGCCGGTGCCCCGCTCCGAGCCGCCGCCGCGGCCTGAGGTCCCGCTCCGGCCGGCGTCACCGCGCCGGCCGGAGCCGCCCCGCCCCCCGGCGCCGCGCTTCGAGTATTCCCCGCGTGGTGCCCGGTTCATGGTGGTGGGCGGCACCCGTGCCCCGGTGGACGACGAACTGGCCGACTCGGGCTACGACTACGACCAGTTCTCGAATCTGGCCGGCCCGCTGGAGAGCCCCCGCTGGGACGAGCCCTACCGGGTCCAGTACCGGCCCATCCACCGGACCAGGCGCGAGTGGCTGATGACCAGGATCATCGCCACCATCCTGGTCCTGCTGGACCTGCGGTTCATGTACTGGCTGATCTTCCAGTCCCAGTACCCCGACCTCAGCGGCTGGCACATGCCGGGCAGCCTGCAGACGATCGGCACCGACGCGCACATCATGCTGCTGGCCGGGATGGCGTTCGGCTCCATCCTCATGCAGCTGTTCCTGCTGGTGAACGTGCTGACCGTGTCCCGGGCCTGCCTCGTTGCCCGGGACCCGATCCCGGTGGAGCCGGACACCCGGATGCGGGTGGCGTTCCTCACCACGATCGTCCCGGACAAGGAGCCGCTCGAGGTGGCCGAGCGGACGCTGCGCGCGGCCAAGTCCATCGTCTACGAGGGCAAGCTCGACCTCTGGCTGCTGGACGAGGGTAACGACGACGAGTGCAAGGCGATGTGCCGCCGGCTGGGCGTGCACCACTTCAGCCGGAAGGGCCGGGGTTACCTGGAGTTCGACAAGGGGGCCTTCGCCGCCAAGACCAAGCACGGCAACCACAACCGCTGGCTGTGGGAGCACGCCGGCGACTACGACGTCGTGATGTTCGTCGACACCGACCACGTGCCGCTGCCGATCTTTGCCGAACGGCTGCTGGGCTACTTCCGCGATCCCGACGTGGCGTTCGTGGTGGCGCCCCAGTTCTACGGCAACCAGGGCAACCGCATCACCCGCTGGGCCGAGTCGGCGCAGTACCTGTTCCACAGCGTCATCCAGCGGGCCGGCAACCGCCGCCGCTGCCCGATGCTCGTGGGGACCAACGCCGCCGTGCGGACCAGTGCCATCCGGCAGGGCTACGTCGACTCGATCACCGAGGACATGGCCACCAGCCTGCGGATCCACGCCACCAAGGCCCCCACGGGCCATATGTGGCGGTCGGTGTACACCCCGGACCTGGTCGCGGTGGGCGAGGGGCCGGCCTCGTGGACGGAGTTCTTCGGCCAGCAGACGCGGTGGTCGGCGGGTACATTCGACGCCATCCTCCGCCAGGTCTGGCGGATGTTCTTCAAGCTCCGCCCGGGCGCGATGCTGCACTACTTCCTGATGCTGACCTACTACCCGTCGGTTGCCTTCGGCTGGATTCTCGGCATCCTGATCAGCGCCTGCTACCTCGGGTTCGGGATCTCCAGCCTGCGGACCAGTGAAACCTGGTGGCTCACCTACTACGTCGACGTCGCGGTCATGCAGTTTCTGCTCTACCGCTTCATGCGGCGGCACAACGTGAGCCCGCACGAGCCGGCCGGTTCCTCCGGCTTCTCCGGCATGCTCGTGTCCGCGCTGACCGCGCCGATCTACGCCCGGGCCGTGATGAAGGTGATGTTCGGCCGGAAGCTGACCTTCAACGTGACGGCCAAGGGAAGGTCGACGGCCCAGGACCGGCTGTCGACGTTCCGCTACTCGCTGATGTGGGCCGTCGTGCCGGTCGTCATCATGACCATCGCTTTCCTGCGGCACCGGCCTTACCCGATGATGATGGCCTGGACCGCGATCATTCTTTTCGCCTGCCTGGCGCCGATTTTCATCTGGCTCTATGACCGTTCGCGTTCTCGTTCCCGTAGTCCTGTGGATCCGGGTGGCCGGCCTGCCGCATCCATTCATCCGGAAGATTCAGCCGCGCTGGATCTCGCCTCCGAAAAGGCCTAGGAGAATTTTCACCGATGACTAATCCTCCCACCCTCGCCTTTCCATTCCAGGTGGAGACCAAGCGCAAGAAACGGCGCGGGCGCCGCGTGCTGGGCTTGCTGATTGGCCTGCTGGTGTTCTGTGGCGTGCTGGCCGCCAACGTGCCGACGGTCGGGGCCACCGTGACCGGCTGGGTGCGCCACTACCAGATCACCCAGAAGGCCTACGAGGAGAAGTACGGGCTGTGGACCAAGCTGAACATCCCGGTCAAGTTCCGGGTGAACGGCATCCACTCGACCCTGCTGTACAACGGGGACGTCCTCGTCATGGCCGGGTCGGGTAACAACCAGGCGTACTTCAACGCCGGGACGTTCAAGACCCTGCTGCTCAACCCGGTCACCATGCAGGAGAAGCTGATCCCCACCCCCTGGGACCTGTTCTGCGCCGGCCACATCGAGCTGCCCGACGGCAACATCCTGCTCGCCGGAGGCACCGCCCGGTACGAGAACCTCAACCCGACCACCACCGGCGGCAGCATGACGATCGTCAACAACGACGTCACGCAGCCCTGGACGCTGCCCAAGGGCACGATCTTCACCGCGCCGAACGGAGTCCAGTTCAAGTCGGCCTTCGCCCTGACCATTCCGAAGGCAACCCAGAAGATCGACCCGGCCACCGGCAAGGCCGTCGTGACGGCCAGCCAGCAGAACGTCTGGGCGGACGCGGTCAAGAAGGGCAAGGGGTCGCTGGAAAAGAGCGGCGAGCAGTACCAGATCCAGGGCCTGCTCGGCCCGCAGGCCAACGCCGAGCTGTACGGCGTCGGCACGGCCATGACCCTGCAGAAGCAGAACTTCTTGGGCACCGACGACGCCTACATCTACAACGTCAAGGAAGAAAAGTTCGTCAAGGTCAACTCGATGAACTACGCCCGCTGGTACCCGACGCTGGCCGAGATGGGCAACGGCATGGACATGGCCATGTCCGGGCTCAACAACGTCGGCCAGATCACCATGAACAGCGAGTCGTTCAACCCGTCCACCAACACCTGGACCGTGGGGCCGTCCCGCGGCTTCCCGACCTACCCGGCCACCTTCCTGACCGAGAGTGGGCAGCTGTTCTTCACCGGGTCCAACTCCGGTTACGGGCCGTCCACCGCCGCGTGGCGGACCCCCGGCTTCTGGAACGTCAACACCAACGTGTTCACCCCGGTGCCGGGCATCCCGGACCCGGAGGACCTGGAGACCAGCGCCTCGGTCCTGCTGCCTCCCGCGCAGAAGCAGACCTTCATGGTCCTGGGCGGCGGCGGTGTCGGCCAGTCGAACCTGTCGACCGCGCGGACGGCGCTGATCGACACCTCCGCCCCGAACCCGCACTGGGTCCAGGGCCCGAACCTGGCCGAGCCGACGCGCTACCCGATCACCGTCCTGCTGCCGAACGACGAGGTGCTGGTGACCGGCGGGTCGAAGTACTACCGCGGCATGCACGGCAGCGACAACCGGGACACCCGGATCTACAACGTGGCCACGAACTCGTTCTCCTGGGCCGCGAACTCGATCACCGGCCGCGACTATCACTCGGGCGGCATCCTGCTGCCGAACGGGAGCGTGCTGACCCTGGGCGGGAACCCGCTGTACGGGAACAAGCAGGACACCGAGCCGCAGACGTTCAACCAGGAGATCGACGTCTACTACCCGCCCTACATGTTCCAGGGCGGCCGCCCCGCCATCGAATCGGCGCCCGGGGTGATGGACCCGTCGCGGAGCTACCTGGTCAAGGTCAATGACCCGGCCAGCATCCGGTACCTGCGGCTGATGCGGCCGGACAATCCCACCCACGTGACCGACGTCAACGCGCGCTCGATCGCGGTCAATTTCACCCAGGCGGGCAATGGATATCTGCGGATCACCATTCCGTCGGATTCCAACATCATCCCGCCCAGTTATTACATGCTGTTCGCGGTGAACGGCAAGGGTGTTCCGTCCGCCGGTTACTGGGTTCAGGTGCCGTGAATTAGTGGCGCTGGCCGGGGGCAGATAAATCGTTCTTCAATAACACGTGACGCCGGTACGGGAATTCACATCATCGGATGACCCGCCCGGCGTCACGTGCCTCCCGCCCCGCGATCAGACCGCTTTGACCCGGCCGCCAGCGGCCGCGAGAGGAATGCACGCGGATGTCAACGGCCCAGCCGTCCCCCCGGCGGCGCTGGCGAGCGCCGCTCCTGGCCGCCCTGGCCATGGTCATCGTGCTGTCCGCCACGGGCTGTGGCCAGGACGTTTACACCGGCTCGACCCGGCTGTACACCGATCCAGGTGACCCGCTGCTGTCCGCGGCCTCGTTCCTGACGGCCAATGGCCGGGCCGGGGATGCGGCGGAGCTCGAGGCCATCGCCTCGACCCCCGCCGGGATCTGGGCCGTCGGGGCCCCGGACGACATGCAGCGGATCGGCCAGGCGGCCCAGGCCGCGGCGAAGGCTCACGAGGTCCCGGTCGTCGTGGCCTACAACCTGCCCGGCCGGGACGCCTGCGGGAAGTTCTCCGCCGCCCCGGCCGGCGGTGTGCACTACGAGGCCTGGATCCGGCAGCTCGCCGCGGCGATCGGCAGCGCCAATGCCATCGTGGTGGTGGAGCCCGACGGGCTGCCGGACATCGTCCGGGGCTGCCTGTCGGCGGCCCAGAGCGCCCAGCGCTACGAATTGCTGCGATACGCGATGAAGACGCTCGGTGCGCTGCCCAAGGCACGCGTGTACCTGGACGCCGGCAATCCGGGCATGTTCGGCGATCCGGACGTGCTCGCCGGGCCGCTGAAGCGGGCCGGGATCCAGCACGGCCGCGGTTTCTCGGCCAACGTGTCGAACTTCCAGTGGACGTCGGTGGCGGTGAGCTGGAGCCAGCGGCTAGAGCGTGACCTCGGCGGCAAGCTCGCAGCGGTCGTGGACACCAGCCGCAACGGCAACGGCCCCTACACCGGCCCGCTGGCCCCGCAGTGGTGCAACCCGCCGGGACGGGCTCCGGGCCCGGCCCCCCGGCTCGATCCGGGCCCGGCGGGGATCGACGGCTACCTGTGGATCAAGGATCCGGGGGCCAGTGATGGCCCGTGCAACGGCGGCCCGGCCGCGGGCCAGTACTGGCCGCAGTACGCGGTGGACCTGGAGCAGGCCAGCCACCTGGTCGACCACCCGTCCAGCTGAGCCTGGGACCGGGGCAGGCCCCTAGAACCCGGGGAAGATGCCGCGCAGCGTGCCCGGCTCGACGTGTGCGGTCTCGACCCGGGCCGGGTGTTCCTCGTCGAGGCGTCCGTAGACGAGCCGGACGAACGCCTCGGCGGGCAGCCGCAGCTCGGCGCCGCCCGGCGGCAGCGGGCCCGGCGCGGCGGGGGACAGGCTCACCCCGTCCGGGCCGGCCTCGAGCCGGAAGTGGCGCTCGGGATCGTAGGTGGTCACGCGGACCAGGAGCGGCTCGCTGGCGGGCTTGCCGATCATGGGGGCGAAGCCGGGCAGCGTGTCCAGGATCAGCTCCACGGCGTCCTCGGTCACGGTGGCCTTGCCGTCCCGGGCCACCGCGACGTCCCAGGTGTGCAGGGCGTGCTCGCCGAGGCGCATCTGGGCCAGGTCCCCCAGCCCGCGCTCGGCGCCGAAGAACGTGAGCCGCCAGGTCTCCCTGACCGCCGGGTCCACGGCGGCCAGGCGGTCCAGGAATGCGCCGTCGGCGGCAATGCTGTCCCGCGCCTGGCCCTGCGGGCTCTTGCCGTTCCACCGGCTCCAGATCTCCTGATACTGATCCGGCCCGGGGGCGTCTTCGCCGCGCAGCCCGGCGTCCAGCAGCAGGCCGAAGATCTCGGCGCCCGACCCCAGGTGGGACAGCACCTGCGCGATCGTCCATTCGTCGCAGTACGAGGGACCGGTCACCTCGTCCGCCGTGAGCGGCCCGGCGATTGCGGCCAGCCGTGCGTGTGAGCTGCGCAGTGCGGGCAGCACGGTCTCGAGCGGGTCAGCGTCTGTGGTCACCGTTGCTCCCTGGGCTGCGGACGAAGCGTGCGACGGCCGGCCTCGGGCCGCCGCGGTCCTCAGCGTATCCATCCCGGATCACGGCACGGGCAGCGAGCCACTCACCCGCGGCGACCGTGTCAGCCCGGGGCCCGCACCGTGCGGCTGTCTCAGGGGGCGTCGGCCCACCAGGACAGGCGGCGGGAGATCACGCCCTGCCCAATGTCGTGGCCGCGCCACAGCGTGAAGCTGTCGCCCGCCTCGAGGTAGTCGCTGGCGTCGTCACCGAGCACGGTCAGCGTCAGCTGAATGCTTCGATTGGCTTGCGCCACGCGGTCCTGCGCGTTGCTGACCAGGGCGCTGAATATCTTGCTCGTTCGGGTGTCGTGGTGCCGCGCCCGCACCACCACCCGGCCGCCCACGACGGGCAGCTCCATTTCGGCGCTTACTTCGCTGGGCAGGTTGAGCCTGACGAGCGCGCTGTACTTGAACTGCTTCACCTTTCCCACCGTTCCCTTGCCGGCCGGACGTACTGGCTGTGCGGGCCGTCGGCTCCGGTGACGTGGTCCACACCATTCCAGGGAACCGCACCTCGGCCGGGAAGGGGGTCACAAGGTCGTTGCGGTTATGGCATGCCCTTCCCTCGCTTACCCCAAGGGCGGGTCATGACCGCGTAAGACGATCATCGGGCCGGGCCGCCGCGGCGCCCGACCCCGGCCAGCAGCCAGTACCGGGATGCGTCGGCCGCCTCGTCCGCCGGGTCGTCGGGGCGCCACTGTGTGAGGTAGACGAGTCCCGGGTCGACCAGCTCGAATCCGTCGAAGAAGCGCAGGATCTCCGCCCGCGACCGGGCGTCGCCGCGGGCCGAGACCCTGCTCAGGTACACCGTGTTGGCCGCCGCGGCGACGTCCGGCCTGGCCTCGGCGGTGCCATGGCTGAGCACGAGGTAACTGCCGGGCGCAAGCGCGTCCCGCAGGTGCGCCACGACCCGCCAGGGGTCATCGCTGCTGTCCAGGAAGTGCAGGACCGACACCAGCAGCAGCCCCACCGGCTGGCTGAGGTCGATGAGCAGCTGGGTTTCCGGGGCTGTCAGGATGCTGTCCGGCTCCCGCACGTCGGCCTGGATGACCGCGGTGTCCGCGTTGCCCTCCAGCAGCAGCCTGCTGTGGGCCACGGCCACCTCGTCGATGTCCGCGTAAACGACCCGCGAGGCCGGTGCGGCCTCCTGCGCCACCTCGTGCACGTTGCGCCCGGTGGGGATGCCCGAGCCGATGTCGATGAACTGGCGAACGCCGCCCTCGGTGGCCAGGAACCGGACGGCCCGGCCGAGGAAAGCTCTGTTCGCGCGGGCGATGCCGCGGATGTTCGGCTCGATCGCGATCATCGCGCGGGCCGCGTCCTGATCGGCCCGGAAGTTGTTGCTGCCGCCCAGCCAGTAGTCGTAGACGCGGGCGATATTGGCCTTTCCGGTATCGATGCCTGGTGGTACCCAGCCGGGTTCCACGGTCATGCCCTCTCCCATTCCATCGGCGCGCCCAACGGTTCCCCCGCCGTCATCGTAGCGGTGCACTCCGTGAGCCTGCCCGGTGCCGCAGGTGCTGCCACAGCCGGGGCAGAAGCTCACTGCTCACCGCCCGCCAGGCGGCGATCTCGGCCGCGCTGAGGGCGGTGAAAGGGCCCGCGGCCACGGTGCCCACGTGCAATCGCTCAGCGACGATCGAGGCGATCCCTAGCCCAGCCTGATAGGCGGCCATCGAAGTCAATCCTGTTCCGGCGCTGACCCGGGGCGAGTCACCAAGATATCCGTCGCAGCGAAGTCGTCGCCGGTGCACAGCACCGGGTATCCGGTCCGCTCGGCGAGTGCGTAAGTGAAGCAGTCGCCGAAATTAAGTCCCGCCGGATGGCGTCCCTTGCCGTATCGCCGCCAGCCGCTCATCGCCCGCGCGGCCAGGTCCGCATCGACGGGCACGATGTCGATGTTTGCGTCGCGCAGGAACCGGTCGACAATATCCTGCCCTGCAGGCCAGAACCGGGCCTCGATGACGATGCCCAGTTCGACGCGGATGGCAGCCGGCATCAGCCGGGCGACGGCGTTCTCCAGTTGTACCGCAAGCTCCTCGCTCCGCGGCTCGCCAAGGATGATCGCCACGACCGCCGACGTATCGACGACAAGGCTGCCTCCGGCCGGCACTGTCAACGCGGCAGGCCGGCGTCGTCGTAACCGATGATGTCCTCCGGCGCCCTGCCGTCGGCGACCGGAAGCGCCGCAGCATCGGCCGCCAGGCGCTTCAGCCGCGAACTCATGCTGGCCGCATGCCGGGCGTGCTCCCGGTCAAGCCGCTCCCTGAGCGCCGTCTCGACGGCCTCGGTCAGCGTCTCACCCGTCTCGGCAGCAAGCTCCCGGGCCAGCCGGTCCGCCTCGTCGCTCTTGATACTCAACGCCATAGGAGAAGTATAGATTTCCGAGCCGACTTCTACCATCGTCCGCTGTTCCCCTTACCTCTCCGTGCCGGCCCGATAATGGCGTCAAGGGAGCGCCAGTTCCGCCCATACGACCTTGTGGCCGCGTGGGATAGGAAACCAGCCCCATCGCGTGCTGAGCCCGGCCACGATCACCAGTCCTCGGCCGCTTTCCTGCTCGCCGGTCACGTTGTGGGGCCTGGGCGCCGCCGGATCACCGTCCCAGACCTCGATCACGATGCTGGCCTCGAACAGCAGCAGCCGGACCTGCATGGCCGCGGCGTTTCCTGCCTCGTCCCATCTGCTGTTCGCGCTGTCTCCTCGGCGCACGTCGTCCGCATCCTTGGCTTCGTGCGCGGCGTAAGTGGCCTCCGGGCCCTCCTTGCCGTCTGTGCCCGCCGGGCCCGTGGCCCGGACCGCGTTGGAGGCCAGCTCGGAGACGACCAGCTCCGCATCCGCGACTAAAGGCGCGAGTCCCCAGCGTTGGAGGGCACTACTGGACCCCGGGGCCTCTCCGGCGCATTTTTTCGGCGCCGAGGTCAGGCGGTCCCGTGAGGCGGCCGGGATGACGCTCGCCGGCCTGGGCGCGATGGTCCCCTGTGACGCCTCCACCGTGTCGAGGATCGAGGCCGGGCGGCTCAGCCCGACCGAGCGATTCGCGGCCGCGTGCGATGAGGCGTTTCCCCACATGGGCGGCTGGTTCACCCGGTTCTACCGCAACAGCCGGACGTGGGACGGCCCCTACCCGCACTGGTTCGTCGATTGGGTGGATGCCGAGGCGCGAGCATCCGTGCTGAGGACATGGGAACCCCTGTTGGTACCAGGCCTGATGCAGACGGCCCAATACGCACGGGCCCTGTTCAAGGCGTGGCAGACCACGGGAGACGAGGATGACGTCGAGCAGCTCACCATGGCCCGGATCGACCGGCAGCGCATCTTCGACCGGCCCAGGCCGCCATCCTTCTGGGCGGTAGTAGACGAGGGCGTGCTGCGGCGCCGCATCGGCAGCCCGAAGGTCATGCACGATCAGCTCGTGCACCTGGCCGAGATGGCCGAGCGCCCGATGATCAAGATTCACGTGGTACCAGCCGAGGTCGGCGCGCACATCGGCCTACTGGGCGCCTTCGCCATCGCCGGCTTCGCCGATGAGGCGCCGGGTATCGCCTACTTCGAGTCGCCGGACGAGGGCGAGACGACGCGGGACTCCGCCACGGTGGCCAAGGTCATCCTCACGTTCGATACGTTGAGATCCGAAGCGCTTCCGCGCGGAGCTTCGCGGGACTTGATCATGAAAGTAGCTGAGGAACATGGACGCGACCTGGCGTAGGTCCAGCTACAGCGGCGGCAACGGCGGCAACTGCGTGGAGGTCGGCGCGCACGCCGAAGCCGGCCGTGTGCTGGTGCGCGACACCAACGACCGTCAGGGCCCGGTGCTGGCCTTCAGCCCGAAGACGTGGCGCCGGTTTGCCGGTGAGGTGAAGGCCGCCGATCGGGCTAGCGCCTGAGGGAGTCAAGGCCGGCGTCCCGCATCACCCACGCGACGGCGGCCTCCAGGGTCGTTCCTGCGGGGATGACCCGCTCGATTCCCCCCGGCAGCAGGTCCCGTCCCCGGTACCAGGCCGTCATCTCGGCCCGGCCGAATTCGCCGGCCTGGGGACGTGTTGCGTGCCGGCGCATCGTTTCCTCGAACGGCACGTCGAGGTAATAGAAACGGGATAGGCCCCGGTGGTCGTCGCGCAGGGCCCGGAGCATGGTCCCGTAGTGCGCCTCGTAAAGGATCCCGTCGATGATCACGTGAAGACCACGGTCGAGCGCGTAGCGGGCCACCATGTCGATCAGCCCGATGTTTGCGGCGTCGGCCGTGTCGCGTTCCCTCAGCACCACACGGCGAAGGTTGTCTTGGCTGACGAGCGCGATACCCCGGCCATGCCTCGCGCGGATCTCCGCCGCGATCGAGCTCTTGCCCGAGCCGGAGTTCCCGCGCAGGACGATGAGCCGGGTTGATTCCGCGCCCGTCCTCACCCGCCCACGCTAGCCCCGGGGCGCGCCGGCCCCCCGCCCGGCACGCTGACGCAGTGGCAATCGTCCACCCGGCCGGGTCGTTACCACCGAGGCCATGAGGCGGCTGGAGGACGGCGTGTCTGGTTTCACTTGAACGCGCCCGGATCGGCCTCGGCTGGTCCTTGACGCGCCCTAGGAATTTGTCAGGTGGATCTGATACCTGATCATGCCGGTACCGTCTTCTGCGGTGTAGGCACCTGCTGGAAGGAACCCGGCTTTCTCCGCGACCCGGCGGGACGGGTGGTTGTCTGTGGCGATGTACGCTTCGGCGTCGCGGATCCCGATTGAGCGGGCGTAGCCGAGGAGGAGGGCAAGGCTTCTGGTGGCGTAGCCGTGGCCCCGGTCGGCGGCGTATGTCCAGTAGGAGACGTTGGCTGGTCCGCCGGGCTTGATGCGCAGTTCGCAGCCGCCCACCAGCCGCCCGGTGGCCTGCTCGCAGGTGGCGAAGGCCCGCACTGGGCCGCCCGTCTCCCAGTCGTGTGCCCATTGGGCGAAGGCGTCCCGGACGGTCGCCGGGGTCGAGGTCTCCGGCCACCAGCCGAAGCGGCGGGCTGTCTCCTCGTCCTCTCCGGCGAGGTGGGCTGGCAGGTCGTCGTCGGCGTACTGGTTCAGGATGACGACATCGTCACCAAGAGCCGGGATCACGGTCACTACCTCGGTGCTGTTGTGGGCGGACGGGGGAGGGTTGGCTGCCGCCTGGTGGGCTGAACGATGGCTGTGGGTGTGCCGCGACCGGCGGTCATCAGCCGGTAGCCTCCCAGGGGTTGATGAGGCTGATCCCGGTGTCCGTAAAGTCGCCGATGTTTCGGGTAGCCAGTGTTGCGCTGTACACGCTGCAGATGGCTGCTATCTGAGCATCCGCCATGCCGATGGGACGGCCCAATTTCTCCCGGCCGACGACTACCGTGGCGTACCGGTCAGCGGCTTGTCCGTCGAAAGGCTGCACGCGACCGCGGAAATCGTCGTTGATCAGCGCATCGATTATTTCCGCAAGTGCGGCTCGACGCCGTCCCTCCGGCAGGCGGGCAACCCCGTACAGCAGTTCCGCCGCCGTAATTGCGGTGATGGCGATTTCGGCGGCGGGCTGCGAATCCAGCCAGGTCACCACATCCGGCTCTGGATCGATGCGCGCAAGTTCCGAGATGACGTTCGTGTCGAGGATGATCACGCGTCGAACGCCGCTGCGCGGGGCAGCTCGTTACGTGCGGGAAGCTCCAGGTCTGCGTCTCCCAAGGTCGCGAACCGCGCGTGAATGCGGCTCCCGAGGCCAAAGTCCGGCGTGGGGGAGGTCAGCCGCTCCGTGAGGATGGCTCGCACCTCGGCCTCCATAGATCGTCCGTGCTGTGCGGCACGGATCCGGAGCCGGGCGTGTGTCTCCTCATCAAGGCCGCGAATCGTCAGCGTCGCCATCGTCAACCTCCTATGCATGCATTGCTGTCAATGCTATCACTGCATTCCCCCGTTTGCCCGCCTCCAACTGGGGCGTTTCCGACCCGGCCCAAGCCCTGCGCATTGCTCGATGCCTGCGGCTCCGGGCTCGGTGTACGCAAGGGCGCACTGCGGTCGCAGCTCGGCGGTCCACTTGATGGCTGGTTGGCGAGTCGGCCGAGTTGGAAGTGATTGTTCGGCATCCCCGCAGCGCTGAGAAAACTCCGGTGTGCGCGGGCGTGGATGCTGGTGTGGTCAGTGGGACGAGAGGGGGTGACGCGCGAGAAGATGACGGTCCCGGCTCAGCTGGCCCTGAGCTGAGCTGGCCCTGAGCTCAGCTGAGCCTAAGCTCAGCCTGACGTCAGCTGGCGCTGGTCAGGGGCAGCGCGGCGGGGCGGCCGTCCTCGATGAGCGCGACCGCGTGCGTCACGGCGGCGGGCTCGTAGCCCGGCGCGCAGTCGGCCAGCACCCGTAGCGCGGTACGCGCCAGGTGGTGAGCCATCCCGATGAGTGCGGCCGGCTCGTCCCCGGCGATCAGCGCCTGCAGGATCTCCGCGTGCTCCACGTCGCCGGCCGTCTGCCAGCTGTGCGGGTCCGAGACCTGGTAAATGCGGATGTAGCGGATCGTGCGGTCGGCCAGCGTCTGCAGTTGCCGCTTCATCGCCTCGCCCGCGCCGCCGGTGATCAGCCGGTGGTAGTCGGCGTGCGCGGCGAACCACTCGCCGAAGTCACCGTTCTTCGCCGCGCGCCGCATCACGGTCAGCAGCCGGCGGGCCTCCTTGCGGCCGGCGGCCGTAAAGGTGCCCAGCGTCATCGACAGCGCCAGCGTCTCGAGCAGGATGCGGCTCGCGTACACGTCGTCCAGTTCCTGGGGGTCGAGGCCAGCCACCCGGGTGCGCTGGTTGGGCTCGATCTCGACCAGCCCCTCCTCCTGCAGCATCCGCAGGACCTCGCGCAGCGGCGTGCGGCTGACCCCGAGCTGCTTGGCCAGGCTCACCTGGGACAGCTTCGTCCCGGGTATCAGTGTGCCGTCGAGGATGCACTCCCGCAGGTACGCGTGCAGGCGCGGGATGGCCTGCCGGGCCTCCGGCAGATCGACCTTGCGAATATCAGGAATCTGAACGATCCGTGGCATGACATCTATTGTCACTGACGCCCGGCCATCTGCATACAGTTTGATTGCCGCGGAGGGTTGACTCTTCCACAAAACTGCATACAGTTTGAGGCAATGGCAGGGAGCGGGGAATCAGTGGGCCGGGTGGATACGTCCCGGCTGCTGGGCCGTGACTGGCGCTGAACGGCTGGCGCTGAACGGCTGCGAGGAGGCAGCGATGCAACGAGTCGGTGTGATCGGTCTCGGCAAGATGGGCCTGCCCATCGCGCGTAATCTCATCGATCGCGGTTTCGAAGTGATCGGCTACCGCCGTCACGGGTCACCCGAGCTGGCCGAGGCCGGCGGCAAGCTGGCCGGTTCGGCCGCCGAGGTGGCCAGCCAGTCCGACGTCCTGCTGTCGATCGTGCCCGACATCGCCGCCGTGTCGGACATCGTTTGCGGTGCAGCCGGCACGCTGACCACCCTGCGGCCCGGCGCCGTGCACATCGAGATGAGCACCATCGACGTGGGCCGCAAGAGCGCCATCCGGGACGCGGTCCAGCGCCGCGGCGGAGACATGCTCGATTGCCCGATCAGTGGCAGTCCGGCTATGGTCGCGCCCCGGCAGGCCACCACGTTCGCCTCCGGCGAGGAGGCCAGCGTGGCGAAGGTCCGGCCGGTCCTGGACGCGATCTCGGGCCCCTGGGTCTACACGGGCGCGTTCGGCACCGGGGCACGGCTCAAGTACATCGCGAACCCTGCTGCTGGCCGTGCACACCGTGGCCGCGGCCGAGGCGATGGAACTGGCCCGCCGCAGCGGCCTGGATCTGGACCTCGTGCAGCGCACCCTGGACGACTCGATCGGCAGCTCGGCGATCTGGCGGCAGCGCGGCCCGCTGATGCGCGAGCGCGCCTGGTCACCCGCGCCCGGCCCGATCACCACCTTGCACCCCATCCTGGAGCAGATCCAGGACTGTGCCGCGGAGACCGGCCTGGCCGCTCCGGTGTTCGCCTCGGCCAAGGCGGTGTTCGACCAGGCCCTGGCGGACGGGTGGGGGCACCTCGACATCGCCTCCGTCTACGACCAGATCTCGGGCCTGGCCGCCCTCAGCCAAGGAAAGCCCTCATGACCTGGCAGTTGTCGACCTACGACTGGGAGGGCAGTACCGGGCTGGCCGTGCTGCGCGCGGACGGCTCGCTGGCCGCGCCGACCGAGCTCAAGCGGTGGCCCACGATGATGGAGCTGCTGGCTGACTGGGAGCAGGCCGCCGGCGTCCTGCGCGGCCTGGACGTCGCCGACGCGCCGCTGGTCGAGCACGACCGGCTGCTGGCCCCGCTGCACTGGCCGCGCAAGGTCATGTGCGCGGGCGTCAACTACCGCCGTCACATGCGCGAGATGGGCGGGGAGATCCCCGCGGCAGGGTGGCGGCCGTTCTTCTTCCTGAAGGCCCCGACCACGACGATCATCGGGCCCAGCGACCCCATCATCGTCCGCGCCCCGGAGCAGGCCCGCTACGACTGGGAAGCCGAGCTGGCCGTGGTCATCGGCACCGGCGGCCGCGACGTCGACGCCGTGGACGCCCTGGCCCACGTCGCCGGGTACTGCGTGGCCAACGACATCACTGCCCGGGGCCACCACAAGCGGGCCAGTGCGCCGGCCGAGCCATTCGTCTACGACTGGTTCGCCGCCAAGTCGATGGACGGGTCGCTGCCCCTCGGGCCGGGCATCACCCCCGCCTTCCAGGTACCTGATCCGCAGGACCTGCGGCTGCGCCTGTGGGTGAACGGCGAGCTTCAGCAGGACGAGTCGACCGCCGATATGGTCTGCACGGTCGCGGAGCTGATCGCGGCGGCCAGCGAGGTCGCGACGCTGGAGCCGGGAGACGTCATAGCCACCGGCACCCCGTCCGGGGTGGGCGCCGGCCGCGGCCGCTACCTGCGGGCGGGTGATGTCGTCCGCACCAGCATCGACGGCCTGGGGACTTTGGAGAACACCGTGGTCAATCCGTCGGGAGGAACATCATGATCTTCGTTACCCACGATCTGCCGGTGAACGTCCCCGGCGAGCCGCGCCTGGGCCGCGCCGACGTCTGGGACGGGCTGGTGCTGAAGGCCAACAACGCGCTGCCGTTCGTGCCCAGCATGACGTTCTGCGAGGTCACCAGCCGTCTGAGCGATACCGTCTTCGACCGCGACATCGAGTTCCGTGGCGAGCGCTTCACCGAGCGGATCACGATGGAGGAGCCGCACCGGGTCACCTTCACCCGCATCGCCGGGCCCGTGCTCGGCACGATCGCCAACGAGATCGAGGGCAGCGACGACGACCTGCGGCTCCGGTTCAGCTTCGCCCTGGTCGTGACCGGGGTCGAAGGCGGCTCCAGCCGGGAGCAGGAGTACGCCGACTCGATGACCGGCGACTACCTCAAGGCCGTCGCGGCCACCCTGGGCGCCATGCGCCGGATCGCGGCTGACAAGGCGGTCTCCGCCTGACCGGCCGGTCCCGCGGCAGTCTGTCCGATCCGCCATCCCCATCTCCGCCTCAACCGACCTGTATTAGCTGGAAGGCAACTGCGATGTCACTGACTTCTCCCGCTGGCCCCAGCGCCACGGCGCCTCCGAGTCTCGATGACGGGCTGCGGGCGCGCATCGCCGACCAGCTGGCCGGCCGGTTCAAGGGCGACATCATCGGCCCGGACCATCTCCAGTACGACGCCGCTCGCCAGGTGTGGAACTCCATGATCGACCGGAGCCCCGGGCTGATCCTGCGCTGCACGAGCACCGCCGACGTGGTGGCCGCGGTCAACGTGGCCCGGGACAATGGGCTGTACCCGTCGGTCCGGTGCGGCGGCCACAACGTGGCCGGCAAGGCCATGTCCGACGGCGGGCTGACCCTGGACCTGAGCGGCCTGCGCGAGGTGACCGTAGACGCCGCGAACAAGCTGGTCAGCGTAGGCGGCGGCAGCCGGCTCGGCGACGTGGACGCCGCTGTGGCCAGTCATGGCCTGATCGTCCCGGCCGGGATCATGTCCGAGACGGGCGTGGCCGGGCTGTCCCTGGGCGGCGGCATCGGCTGGTTCTCCCGCAAGCACGGGCTCACCTGCGACCAGTTCGTCTCCCTGGAGCTGGTGCTGGCCAGCGGCGAGGTGATCGAGGTGACCGCCGACGAGCACCCCGACCTGCTCTGGGCCCTGAAGGGCGGCGGCGGGAACTTTGGCATCGTCACGCGCTTCACCTTCCGCGCCTACGAATTCGGCCCGATCATGCGGATCGGGGTGTCGCTTTACGACGTGGCCGACGCCACCGAGGCGCTGCGCGAGTACGCCGCCATCGTGCCCACGCTGCCCCGGACCGTGGGCTGGCACGCGGCGCTCAAGCACGACATGCCCGCGCTCCCGTTCGTCCCGCCGGAGCTGGTCGGGGCGCGGATGCTCATGCTCGTCGCCATGTGGCTGGACGACGCCGAGGCCCCGGACGGCGTGGAGATGATCGACCGCCTGTCCACCATCGGTCAGCCGAAGGTCACCGCCACCACTGTGCTCCCGTTCGCGGCGGGCGTGCAGAAGCTCATCGACAAGGAGTTCGAGGACGGGCACCGGTACTACACCAAGGAAGCACACGTGGCTGAGCTGGCCGACGAGGCCATCGACAAGCTGGTGACCTTCTGGTCGGACATGCCCATGGAGGGCGAGGTCGAGATCATCGGCCTCGGCGGCGCGATCGGCGACGTCCCGGAGGACGCCACGGCGTTCTCCAACCGCGGCTACCTCCTCTGGCTGAACTTCGCGATGCGCTGGGACGACCCGGCCTGCGACGCCGACTACATGGCTCGCACTCGCGCTGCCGTCGGCGACCTGGCCCCCTGGGTCGGCAACGGCGTCTACCTCAACATGCTGAACTTTGACGAGATGGACCGGGTGGTCGAGGCGCTCGGCGGCCCCGAGAAGTACGCGAAGCTCGGCCGGGTCAAGGCCCAGTACGATCCCGGCAACCTGTTCCGCGCCAACTACAACATCGTTCCCGCGCCGGCCGGCTAACGCCGGTCGGCGGCAGAACCCCCCTGATTGGCGGCCTCGTCAGGGGGGTTTCTGTGGTCCGGGGGCACTGGTACTACAGCCCCAGATGTCCCGTGACAGTAGGTCTTCCTCCTTGCCGTTGAATCTTGCTCGTTCTGCTGTCAGCCACTACGGTTTGCTATCCCGATCGACCATAACGTCTAGAAACCCGGGCGTCGGAGCAGGCCCTGCGGTGCGTGTCTCTTGACAATTACGGCTACATGAGTAGAGTTACCGCTCGTGCAGCGTAACCGGCCCCCATCGCCGCAGACGGTCAACGTCCTGCAGGCACTGGCCGCCGACCCGGCCCGGTGGCGTTACGGCTATGACCTGGTCACCGAGGTGCATCTCAAATCCGGTTCGCTCTACCCGATCCTCGTCCGGCTGGCCGACCGTGGCCTACTGGAGACGTCCTGGGAGCCGAGCGTCGGCAGCCGGCCGCCGCGGCATCTGTACCGCCTGACCGGCGCCGGTCGCGAATTCGTGGCCGCCCTGAGCGCCGCGCGCCGCGACCGCGGCGCCGCCAGCCCCCACCGCCGCTTGAGTGAGGCGTGATGCCGTTCTTCATCGTGTTCCTGGTGACGCCGATCGCCGTGGCGGTCGCGCTGTACCGGCGCAACCCGCGCCGGTTCCTGGACGGCCCGTGGGAGGACGCGCCGCTGCGGCTGCTGGGCTGGGCGGTCAGCTTGCTGTCCCCACAGCGGGCCGAGTGGGGGCAGGCCATGCTCGGCGAACTCGGCCACCTGGACGGGCGCCTGCGGCGGATGCGCTTCGCGTTGGGCTGTACCGGCGCCGCGCTGGTCCTGCCGCCCTGGGGCCGGGCCGCCGTCGGCCTTTGGGCGACGATCGGGCTCACCGCCGCCAGCTTCACCCTCTTCGCTGGCCTGACCGTCGGCTACCGGCTCGGCGTCGGTGACTGGATCGCGCTCGCGGTCGTCGGGATCATCTGCGTCGGGTACCTGCTGGGTGCCAGCGCGTTGCTGCGCCGGCCCGGTGTCGCGTTGCCCGGCCTGCTGGGCGGCGTGTTCGCGACCGTGGTGGGGCTGGGCATGTCCGGGTTCACCGCGGTCGACCAGGTCACCTTCATCCCGAATCCCTGGCAGCAGTGGGTGCGGGTGATCGCGGTACCCGCCGCCATCGGTGCCGCCGGCACCCTGTGGGGCCGTGACCCGGCCGCGGGGCGTCACGTCGCCCGCCTGGCCGCCCTCAGCGCCGGGCTGCTGCAACTGCTGTACGCCACAGTCGCGGTCGCCATCCTCGGCGGTGGCGGACCACCCGACCAGGACGGCGGCTTCACGGTCCGCGGCACGGTCAGTGACCGCCTCGGCAACAACATCGTCGACCTCGTGGTCTCGACGCTGATCATCGCGATGGTCGGCTGGGCCGGCGCCGCCCTCGTCGGCTACCTGGTACGCCGTAAACCCACACCGGCTGTCCCGCGGGCCACCCACCCGGTACAGGAGGCGTGAACCCCATGACCACACCGGACCCGACAAGCCAGCCGACGCCGGCACCCCGCCGCCGCCGAGCCGTACGCCTCACCCTGTTGATCCTCGCCATCGCAGTCTTGACGGCGCTCGCCGTTAGCCTCCAACTCAACGGCCGCTAAGTACCTCTGCCCGCACGTTCGTCGCGGGGTTACCGCTGGAGCCACTGGGGTCGTTGAGGTAGAGGCCTCAGGCGGTCAAGGGCGTCCTCGGCGATTCTTCAGTTGCACGCACGGTGGAGCAAGATCCATTGACGCGGTCCCCGGGCACCTCCCAGCAAACAGCACCTGCCAGCCGGCAAGCTTGCCACTCAAGATTCCCCAGCCCAGGGCAGAACACCCAGGCAGAGGACGATTCGCTGTCCAGGACACCAGACCTTGTGATGGTCGACCCGCTCCGTGAATGGTGGGCCTACATGCGCAGGTGGGGTGGGAGTGGGTCGCCACGGCGGCGGTAGTGGCTGATCATGGCGCGGGTTTGGTGGGCCTGGCGCCAAAGGTCGCGGGCGATGGCGGCGGCGATGTCGAGGTTGGTGCGGGCCAGCACGGTGGCGGCGAGCAGGCCGCGGATTGCGGCCAGGGAGTAAGCGATCAGTAGGGCCGGGATCAGCCGGTGGCCTTCCTCGGCTCGGGATTCTGGTCTTTTCCCCAGGTTGGCCCGGGTGACTGCGAGGAAGGCGTGAGCCAGCATGCAGGTGGTCACGTGCCGGTGCCACGGGGTCCACTTGCGGACCTGGTAGTGATCCAGGCCGAGCAGGTCCTTGCCGGCGCGGTTGTCGTCTTCGATGTTCCAGCGCAGCCCAGCCGAGGTGATCATCTGTGGGATCGGGGTGCCGGTACGGGCGTGAACTAGGAAGTACTCCACCTCCAGGATGCCTTCGAGGTGAGCCTTGGTGACTTTCGGGGTCAACGCGCGGCGGATCAGCAGGGTGTGCGTGTGCCCGGCCGCGGGCCGCTGACCCTTCACGGTCACCGAGTGGGCGGCGAAGTCCCAATACCGCTGCCCTTTGCCCCGTGCCCGCAGGAGCGTCGTTCCCAGTCACCATCGCGGGTGGCGGCCAGCACCACGTCCGGGCGTGATGCGGTGCCGCGCACGTCGACCAGCGGCAGGTCCACCGGCACCGCGAACACGTACGCCAGCGTGCGCCGGTGGCAGAAGGCGCGCAGCTTCGGGTCTCGGCCGTAGCCGGAGTCGGCGACCACCCAGCCGAACGCCAACGCCGAGTTGGCCAGGGCCCGCTGGAGCATGGCGATGCCCAGGTGCGGCTTGGTGACCAGGCCCCGCTCGGCGGGCACCCCCGCAGCCGCGCAGCGGGCCCGATCCGCCGTCCAGCACGCGGGTAGGTACAACTCCCGGTCGATGAACGCGTGCCCTAGGACGCTGGCGTAGGTCAGCATCACCATGCACTGGCAGTTCTCCGTCTGCCCGGTCGCGCCGCAATGCTGTGGCGCTACCCCGACGCTCATCCGGCCCTTCTTGACTGCCTGCGTGTCGTCCAGGACCAGCGCCCCGTCCGGGTGCGCCAACGCGGCGAGGACGTAGCCGCGGATCCAGTCCCGCAACGCATCGGCGTTCCACGACGCCGCATTCAGCAGGTGCTGGAACCGTTTCGGGCTGGGCAGCCCGGCGTACTCCGACATCCCCCAACAGTTCCTTTTCGCCACGTCCGCCAGCAGGGCCCGTACCAGCAACCCGAACGTCTGCTTCGGCTCCGGGCGGGCGAACAACCACCCCAACCCCTGCGTCACCGCGGACAGATCCGCGTCCCAACCCTCGACATCCCCAACCTCGACCGCCGCGACCACGAACCCATCAACGAACGATCAAGCAGACGGTTTCAAGATCTGGGGCTGTAGTACTGGTCGCGGCGAGTGCCCGCGAAGAGGTCAGCCCAGGAGCGCCCGGCCATAAAAGTCCGCCTGGTCGCGGACTCCGGGCAGGGCGAAGAAATAGCCCCCGCCGAACGGGCTGATGTAGTCCACCAGTGGCTCATCGATGAGCCGTTTCTGCACGGTCGCGAACTGCCGCTCGATGTCCTGCTGGTAGCAGGTGAAGACCAGGCCCATGTCGAGATCCCCGATCACGTCGATGCCCCGGTCGTAGTTGTATGCACGGCGCAGGATCTGGTTATCGGCCGTCTGCGGGGTGCGCGGGTTCGCCAGCCGGATATGAGAATCCAGGGGTATCACGGCACCGTCGGGGTCGTCTGTGTAGTCGGGCACGGCGAATTCACTATTGGCGTCCAGGGGCGCACCCGAGTCGCGGGCGCGGCCGAACATGTTCTCCTGTTCGGTGATCGAGACCCGGTCCCAGAACTCGACATACATGCGGATGAGCCGGACGACCAGGTAGCTGCCACCCTCGGTCCAGGCTGGCTCACCGGAAGATCCGGGCCGGGCCCAGACGAGCTGGCTGAGCTGCGCCGGGTCGCCGGTGTCCGGATTGGCGATGCCGTCCTTGAAGCCCATCAGATTCCGCGGTGTCCCGGCCGGTCTGGGCGGGCTGGAAAAGCCGTCGATGCGCCAGCGCAACTGCATCCCGCCGCGGGTGTGGCTGGTCAGGTCGCGCATCGCGTGCAGGATCGTGTCGGTGCTGCCTGCGGCGAGCTGGACACTCAGGTCACCCCCGCACTGGGCAGCGTCCAGATCGTCATTGGGAAACGGGGTCATGGCGGTGAGATGGACAGGCTTACGGGACATAAGCCCAAAACGCTCGTCGAACAGCGATGCACCTGCGCCGACGGTTACCGTCAGCCCGTCCGGCACGACCGTGGCACCGAGAATGCCTGAGTCGGTGGGCGGCCCGGTGACCCCGGCGGGCGCGGGCACGCCGCCGGACGTCAGGAAGCGGGCACGCTGCGTCATCGTCTGCAGCAGTTCGCTCAGCTCGCCCTTGCTCGCCGCGGCGACGTCAAAGGAAAGCATGGCCATCTGGCGTGCTGGCGGCAGCAGGATGCCTGCCTGGTGGATGCCGTGAAAGGGCACCGCCGGCAGCCGTCCTTGCGGATCAGCCGGCCCAGCGGTCGCTGCTGTGCCAGCCAGGTCAGTGACCTGCGCGCCTTTCGCCACCCCCGCGCCCGCCCCTACGGCCCCGGCTACCCCCAGGGCACTGGCGCCCAGCACGCCACGCAGAAATGACCGGCGCCGCGGCGTCCCGGTCCCTGGCTCAGCATCTGCTCCCCCAGGGTGGACGGGGCAGCCACCAGCAAGGGGATCCTGCACGCTCACGGCACGGGCCTTTCCTGCTCGAAAATGACCGGAATCGGTGCCAGCAGTTCCACCGTCTGCCCGGCCGCGGCGTCCAGCCGCTCCCGCTGTGTCGTCGTCAGATCACCGGCCGGCGTCCAGCCGTGGCTGGTCTTGGCCGCATTAACGAGACCCTCCAGCTGGTTGAGCCAGCGGTACAGCTCTGCCGTCTGCGGATAGCGGGAGACCAGTAGTGGGTAAAGGATCGCGAGCTGGGCCCGGGTCGCATCGATACCGGCCGCGAACGTGGCCAGCGTGGTGCCGCTGCCAAAGTCATCGTGCCCGCTGAGCTGGAACTGGATGGCATTTTCCAGGACTTCATGGGTGCGCAGGGCCAGGTCGCCCACGGCGTGGCCGGGCGGGAGTTCGAGGCCGGGCCAGGCCGTTCTCAGTGATCGCGCGTCGGCGGCCAGTTGTCTGGCGGGCTGGGCCAGCTCGGACGCGGACTGGCCGTGCCACAACCCGTACTCCAGCCGGTAAAAACCGGTGAAGCCGGGATCGCGGACACCGCCCGGCAGACCATCGGGCAATCCGTCGATCACGTCGTCATAGCCGCCGAACATCCCGTAGGCGCTGCCAAGGCGCTCCCACGTCAGGTGAGCGGTCAGCCACATCGTCCGGGCAGACGTAAGGTTGCCGGCCTGGATATCGGCGATCAGCGCACCGGTCTGCTGGACCAGGGTAGTCAGGCCACTGGCCACGTAGGCATGGGCCTGGTCGGTCACCGTGTTGAGCTGTGCCTGCGTCAGCGGCAGGATCGCGCCGCCGCCGCGAACCTGGCCCGGGATCTGGATGACGGGGCCGGTCCGTACGCCGTAGTTGGTTCCCGAGCAGCTGAACGAGTACTGGCCGGATCCGACGTCGACCGGCATCGACCGCGTGGTGCCCGCCCCGACTCCCTCGAGCTGGGCGTACACGGCACCGCTTTCGGGGTCGATGAGCTGGACTTCGATCACGCCGCGGGAGGTATTGCGAATGTACAGCGTCTGCGTCCCGGCCGCCGGGTGCGCCCATCCCGTGCCGCATGCCGCAGCCGACACGGTGAGGACGTTTGATGGCGAGGCAGCGGTGCTAGCTGGTGCACCGCCACCGGATGAGGCGGCGCCACCGGAGCACGCGGAGAGCAGACCGCCCATCGCGACGCCAGCAGTGAGGACGCTAGCCGTGGTCCCCAGTCGCTTGCCGATCTGGAGGATGTGACCGCGGCCAGCCCGCAGGCGGCTGGACATAACCAACAGACGCCTGATGAGCCAGTACGGTTCACCCAATTACCGGACGAGCGTCCGATTCCTGCAGAGGAGCCAGCCCGCTAGGTATTCGATAGGCCACGCGGTACCTTCGCCTCATGAAGGCTCTAGTCCTATCGGGGGGCGCGGGAACCAGGCTGAGGCCTATCACGCACACTTCCGCCAAGCAGCTGCTTCCGGTGGCTAACAAACCCGTCTTGTTTTACGGTCTTGAGGCCATCCGGGACGCGGGCATCACCGACGTCGGGCTGGTAGTAGGGGATACGGCGGAGGCGATCAAGGAAGCTGTGGGTGATGGATCAGCGTTCGGCCTCAGCACCACGTATATCAGGCAGACGGCGCCGCTTGGCCTGGCCCACGCGGTCCTGGTGTCGAGGGACTACCTGGGAGATGACGACTTCGTCATGTACCTCGGCGACAACTTCATCGTCGGCGGTATCACTTCTCTGGTTGAGGAGTTCCAATACGAGCAGCCGGACGCGCAGATCATGCTCACGCCGGTGCCCGACCCGCGTGAGTTCGGTGTCGCGGAACTTGACGACACGGGGCAGGTCATCGGCCTAGAGGAGAAGCCGGAGCAGCCCAAGAGCAACCTCGCGCTGGTCGGCGTCTACATTTTCAGCCCTTCGGTACACGAGGCGGTCCGGGACCTTAAGCCGTCATGGCGGGGGGAGCTGGAGATCACCGAGGCCATCCAGTGGCTTATCGATCACGGCAAGGCGGTGCGCTCGTCAGCCATTTCCGGCTACTGGAAGGACACCGGCAACGTCACCGACATGCTGGAGGTCAATCGCATGGTGCTGGAGACCACCCAGGCGCGGTGTGACGGCACGGTGGATGCCGGGTGCGAGATCATCGGCCGGGTATGCATCGAAAGCGGCGCCCAGGTCAGCGGCTCGCGGATCGTGGGCCCGGTGATGATCGGAGCGGGAAGCAAGGTAACCGGCTCCTATGTTGGCCCGTTTACCGCAGTCGCGGAGGACTGCACCATCGACAGCAGCGAGATCGAGTACTCCATCCTGCTGCGCCGCGCATCTATTCGGGGGGTGCGGCGGATCGAGGCGTCGATCATCGGCCGCGACGTGGAGGTGACCCCAGCGCCGCGGGTACCCAAGGCCCATCGGCTCGTCCTCGGTGATCACAGCAAGGTGCAGATAAGTTCGTGAGGATTCTGGTTACCGGTGGAGCGGGTTTCATCGGTTCTCACTATGTACGGACGCTACCGACCGGCGGGTACCCAGGATTCGGCGACGTCAGCGTGACGGTACCGGGCAAGCTGCCTATGGTGGCAACCTGGCCAATCTCAGAGCCTATCTCCGGCAGCCCGCGGTACGAATTCGTCAATGGCGATATCTGCGACGCCTCTCTGCTCAATGCTGCGTAGTTAAGGGTCAGGCGCGGATTGTCGAGGATGCGGCGGTCGGCGGCGTGTTGAGGCGGTTGGTGCCGAATCCGGTGCGGGTGACGAAACCCGGCGCGCCCATTCGCCGAGCTGGGCACGTGGCGGGCGTTGACCCGCAGGAGCAGGGCGAGTTCGTGGCCGCTCCCAGCCCGGAGATTTCCGGGCTGCTTGGCGCCGAGCTGGTACGAATAAGGGCGACGACGAGCAATGCCTATCCCCGCCCGGCATCTCGGCCGGCCTACAGCGTGCAGGGACACCGACGCTTGGGCATCGGCCGACCTTGAACCGATCCGCGACTGGCAAGTCTCCTTGCGTCGTGCGTTCCCAGAACTGCTCCAGTCCGCGAAAGCTGATCTGGATAGCCACTTATGACGGCGATGAGGAGGCCGACTTCGACGGCTCTGGCGAGCGCGCCGGCGACGGGATGACCTGCCCCGTGGGCGATGCTAGCGGTACAACCGCCGGTACCACACCCCGCCAGGGGACTGCCTGCTGGGTTTTGGCGACGGTGAATTACCTGCGCGGTCCTGGCCGTCAACCGGCCCCTTACGACCGCCGGAGTGCTCCTCCTCTACCGGCGACCGCCGCGCGTCGGCGTCGGTGTGCGGCCTGGGAAGAGCGACATCGGCCGACACCACCGGCAGCGGCATAGTCGCCGTGGTCGCAGACGAGTAGGCAAGCCCGCCGGGCATGACGGGGATGGGCATGGTCGCCGCTGAGGCCAGCGCGAGCGACATCAACGTGGTGAAGCCCGGCTGCTGCCGTTCCACCGAGGGCATCTGCCAGCCCATGGCTGGGGACTCGCTCGGCAGGCTCGCGCTCCACGGCTATGGCCGGGCAAGTCATGGGATCCGCGCATGTGCAGCGTATTCTCGGGCAGCTACGGCGAGCTAGATCCTTCTCGCGCTGCGAAGTGGCTGGACCACCGACATAGGGGCGTGGCCGCAGCGGTACCCGGTGGTCCTGATCTTCGCCGGGTACCCGGCGCGGCGCTGCACCGGGCGCGCTGGCGCGCGGGGCGGGAAAGATTTCAGGCGGCGTGTCCGCAGCCATTCCGGCACGGGGCATGGGAAACATGTCGGGCCGGGTGTCCGCTGGCGCGCCAGTGCGGGGCGCAGCAGGCGTGTCGAACCGGGTCACCGCGGGCGTGCGATCCCGCTCATCGTGGGGGCGTCGCTCCCCGTACCGGCGGCGCAGTTTCGGCGGGCTGCGTACGGGCCTCGACGGTGGCAGCGTCCCCGGACATCTCGGATCGCAGAAGCCGGGCTCGCAGCCCCCTCCACAACGAGCGCTGCGTACCGGTTTGCTCCTGAGGCTGTACGGTGGCGGCGTTGACACGCGGAAGCAGACCGGACGGCACCACGGGCAGTGGCGTGGTAGCCGTTGCGTCCACGGGATGATCCTTACCGGCCCGGACGACGGGGATCGGCGTCGTCGCCGCCGAGGCCACCGCGCGCACATCGGCCAGCCTGGACGGGGCGCCTGCCACAATGACCATGTGGTCCTGACTGCGAGCGCCGTCCCATCTGAGCCCGCCGCCAGCCACCACTTCTGGCGACTGGTCATGGCTGGTATGGGCGGGAATCCGCCGTGCAACTCCGCCGCTCCTGTTGCCAACGTCCCTAGGCTGGCCGCTAGCAGGCAGGCCGATCATCCGTGCCCCGCTGCTGTAAAGGCGGAGAATCCGCCTCATATGCAGCTTCATAATCTGCTCTTGACTAAGCAATGTCATAGCGTACGGGATGACGATAACGACATAAGTTAGCACGCCAGCCGCAAGGCCGGTTATCAGCTGCACCAATGGATATGCGAATCGCGAAGCAATGCTCGCAGCTGCGAGCGCGGCTACCGATGCAGCTACAAGCGCAGGCAGGACCGCCCTTGCCAGCTGGGTCAGGTCAGTTATCTTCCTCAAGCCGAAAAGGTAGATTGGCAATACGATCGGTATAATGACAATTACATGAGCAATGGCAGCGCCGACAATTCCGTTGCGGTGTACGCCTAGCACCATGGCGGGCACCAAAGCAAACAGCCAGACTAGCTGGACCATCAATAACTTCTCCCGGCCCAGGCTGGCCAGTATGTTCGCAAAGAGAACACATATTATGGAAATCGCCCCGTAGGAAGCGAGAATCGCAAGCGGCTGGATTGAGGCCAGCCATTTATGGCCGTACAATGTCAATACGATTGGACGGGCAAGTGCTATTGTCAAGGCACTTATAGGCATTACTGCCAGCGAGATCGCGCGCAGCGCTTTAGCAATCGCATTTTTCAGTCGATCAGCGTCGTCCTTGACGCGCGAAAATGCAGGCATTGATACATTGTTGATCATAAAACCGAGAAGACTGGAGGGCCAGGACGCCACGTTGAAGGCCAACACGTAAGCGCCAAGCGCAACGGCACCCGCAAGATGGCCGACGACAGCGTAGTCTCCGTTCAAGAGAACGTAGTTTATGATATTGGCGCCTGCTAGAGGGAAGCCGAACTTAACAAGCACATTATGGCACCGCGGGAGAATCCTGGTCGATAGTGCCGGGGCACTGACGCAACTATCACGCAGCCTGAAATAGTAGTGCTCGACAACCATGGACCACGCAAACGCCATCGCTCCGCTACCAGATATAGCCAATAGAATGAGTACAGCGGTGGACGGCAGGAAACCAATAATGTTAGCTAGGAATATTTTATCCTGCCTGAAGTCTCTGATAAGTTGCGCGCCAGGTACGGCAAATATACCACTGATAAGCATAGCGAGCGCCAGTACTCTGATCGGGCCTGCTGCTGCAGCCGAGCCGAGTGCCGCAGCGATTGGCTCGCAAAGGCGACCATTACGGCTGCTTGTATGGCGTTGGTTGTCATCGCCACGGTCGTCATAGTCGGTGCTAGAGAGTCTATATCTAGGTCAGCCCGAGTTAGGCATAACCCAAGGCCGAGCTCACCCACGGCGTTTACAATTCCATATGCCGTCAGAGCTACGGCATAGACACCGAAGTCGCGAGGATCAAGAATATGAGCAATAACAGCTGTAATAAGAACGTTGGCAAACTTTAGCATCGCCGTAGTGGCGATGCTCCAGAGAGCCCCACGGCGTACGGTCGCGGAAAGCGACGACGAACTCATCTAAAACTGATCCTCCGGCACGGACACCTTGCTACACGGCAGCATCACGAGATGGCGGAAGGACACCAGGTACCTCATGCCGACCCGACGCGTAACAGTAGTTGCCGGCTTGCCCGTCAACTGCCGGCCAAGCACCGTAATTCGATCTGGCTCATTACGGAAATCCTGAAAGCAAGAGCTCAACACCCAAATCATCCCCGAGATTATCCCCCAGCGTATCGTCAGCGGCCACTCACTGAGGTGACTCGTTGCTTTGTATACTTCTCTTGGGAAAAGAAGAGCGGCTGGCGCCGGTACCGCGTAGCTCCAAGTCGTCAGCCTTGCGACAGTGCTCCCCCACCGATCGAAGCTCATCGGCGGGCAGATCTGCTCCCCGAAATCGGCGTCGAACCCGTAGAAATACCTGTGATTGACCATCGCCTGCTCCTGCCACGGCCAGGGATACCGCTTGCCGGTCACCGGGTCCCGGTGCGGCCGGGTCCGCCACACCTGGGTCTTCTCCTGGGCCACACCCACGAACAGGATCTGCTCCCCACCATCGTGGCCGGCCAGGTACCACATGCATGTGCGCAGCCTGGCTTTGGCATGGTCGCTGGTGCCGGGCAGGGTGACGGACGGCGTGGCCGCCGCTGGGCGGTGACGCCTTGGCCGGGCGGTTGTCAGTCAGCCGGTCTGGATCGGTTGGCCGTGCCCAGGCTTGCCGGTCTCCGCGAGTGGCGTTCCAGGGTACGAAGGCCTCCAGTTCCGGGTCGGCCAGGGGCCGGGCACCGTTACGGCCGTAGGCGTCCTCGGCGTTCTGGATCAGCTCGAAGATGAAGTGGTGGCGCTCGCTGTAGAGTTGACCGGGTAGGCCCAGCACCGCGGTGTCCCAGCCGTACCGGGCGATGTTCTCGTCGCGGATCCTGCCGTAGTCGGTCGGCACTGGCGCCCTCCATAATCCCCGCCGGTGCCAGCCCCGCTAGCACCGGCGGTCACACGTTGATGGCCTGAATATGACACATTGTCCAGTCTGGTGATGGTCAACAGCAGGCCGAATCTGCATCCACCAGCCGTTCTGGCCCGCCGCGTCAAACTTGACTCGATATTGACGACTTCCGACGTCAAAGTCTCCCATCACTTAATGTCCACTCGACGGAACCTCTTGCGGTGGGACCGCCTACGCCTGGTCCATTGGTCAACTGGGCGAGGCTCGTACGTGTGGCAGGGTGTCGGGATGCTCGGCCCTAGGACCCGCTCGCGAACCATCAGGAGCGTGGCGAATTGTTGTGGGCCCCGGCTGGATCTCCTGCGACGGCGGTCCAGTAGGCGAGCCGGTGCCGGGTGGCCAGAGTGTCGGGGTGCTCCGGCCCGAGGACCCGCTGCGTACCGCCAGGAGCGCGGCGTATTGGTCGCGGGCCCGACCGGATCTCCGGCCTGTGCGGTCCAGTACGCGAGGCTGGCGCGAGTGGCCAGGGTATCGGGGTGCTCCGGACCGAGATCCGCTCGCGTACCGCCAGCAGGGTGGCGAGCTGAGCGCAGGCCCGGCTTTCGTCCCCGGCGCTCCCGTCCAGGCCGCGAGTTCCATCCGCATGGCCAGTGCCGGGGTGATCCGGACCCAGGACGCGCTCACATAGGGGGAGGAGAGTGGCGAACTATCGCGGGCCGCGGCCGCATCCCCGGCGTAGCCGATGAAATCGGCGAGATATGGCGGACGGTCAGGGTGTCGGGATGCTCAGGACCCAATACCCGCTCGAAACGGGCACAGCGCGGCCATTCATCGCGCGCGGCGGCCGCATCCCCGGCCTGCCCGGTCCAGTAGGCAAGTTCCTTCCAGACGGCCAGGGTGTCGGGGTGTTCCAGGCCGGACACCGTTCTCGGACGGATAGCAGCGCCGGTACTGGTCGCGGGCCCGGGGCGCATCCCCCGCGCCCCCAGTCCAGTAGGCGAGGTTGAGCCACCGGTCAAAGTGTCAGGGTGATCCGGACCGAGGCGCGCTCGCGGGCCGGCAGTAGCGCGGCGAATTGATCCCGCGCCGCGGCCGCATCCCCGGCGTAACCAGCGAAGTCGGCGAGATTGTGACGGAGGATAAGGGTGTTGGGATACTCGGGACCCAGTACGCGCTCGCATACGGGCACCAGCGCGGCGAACTCATCGCGGGCGGCGGCCGCATCCCCCGCCTGTCCGGTCCAGTAGGCAAGACTGGCCCCGGACGGCCAGGCTGTCCGGGTGTTCGGGACCGAGGACCTGCTGGCATACCGGCAACAGTGCGGCGAGCTGATCGCGGGCGGCGGCCGCATCCCCCGCCTGCCCCGTCCAGCAGGCAGCTCGTTCCTGGCGGCGAGGGTGTCGGGTTGCTCAGGACCCTGGAGTCGCTCGCACAGGGGCAGCAGTGCGACAAACAGACCTCGCGCGGTAGCCGCATCCCCCGGCCTGCCCGATCCAGGAGGCCAGCCTGAGCCGGTCCGCGAGGGTGTCCGGACCCTCAGGGCTGAGAACCGACTGGGGTCCGGGCAGGAGGTCGGCGAATTCATGCCGTGCCGCAGCATCCGGAGGGACTGCGGTGGTTGCCTTCCTAGTACTTGCACTAAAAACTATTGTCATATCCGGCTCGTCAGCGACCGGGCGGGATTCGGCAGCGACCAAGCGGGATGCGGACACCACCCGGGTGGGCAAGCTGCCTGAACCTCCCGTACCAGGACGCGCAAGTCCGCCTCGATGCTCGGCTGCTCCTCCAGTAGGTCAGCCAGCCGCCCCGCCCACCGCTCGGCCAGCGCCATGCGGGTCTGCTCCGCGTTCGTCCGAGTCGCCTTGGTCAGCTCCTTATGGGTCTCGTCGAGCCGCTGTTCCGCGAGGCAGGTCTGCTTTGTATCCCCGTGCCCAAGGCTGGGCGAACCCGCGCCTGGCCGTATCCCATGCGTCGCTGGCTGCGGCAGCCACCACTGTCCACCCGGCCTCTGCCGCCAGCGTGAGTCACGCTCCCCGCCAGCATCTCCCGCCCCTCTATTCCCAGCTAACCGTCACATGGACACGGCCGGTTCTCCCTTGCTGAGGACAGAGTTGGTGAGGCCCATTGTGCCTGGCCTCGGGTCCCTTTGTCCCATGACAGGACCGCAGCTAGCCTGCTGCTGTCCAGACGGAGCCTCCGCCAGACGGGCGCACAGGCATCTCACCCCAAGCTGCGGGCTTCCTGACCGTAGCGTCACTACCACCTCCGGCTTGAAACGGTAGGCCGCTCCGCCGCGGGCCTATCCGGCTCCGCACCGTTTAGGGCCCCTGACCTGCCACTGGGCGCTGGCCCTGGCGACGTATCACGACCCGGCCGCTGACTCGCTGCCGTGGCGGACCACTGCTGGGATCGGGGGCTCTGCTCTGGATCGCGAGGCGGACGCTGGAGGCTTGCGGGCGACGGGTATGGCGCCGGGAGAGACCGTGGCGGCTCGATCAGTCTTGCCGACGACCGTGTAAGGCCGCCAGGAACCAACTGTCCCGGCAGGACCCGCAGGAGGCCATCGGAAGCCGCCAGCAACCTTCTGCCCGGCAGGACCGGCAGGTGGACGCGCAAGACCGCCAGGGACCGGCCCTACGGCGGGACCGGCGGGGGGCCATCGGAAGCCGTCAGGAACTAGCCGCCGAGCAAGACCGGCAGGCTGGTCGAGGGCAGCGGTTTCGGCGGGTGGATGCTGGATCTCATCGATGGCCGACGCCCTCGAAGCTAGCCATCGGCTACGCCCGCGCGGCTTTGACATCTTCTCCCGCGGAAGTGCGGGCTCCTCCTCGTGCCCGGATGACGGACGCTTCGCCCGGGCAGTTGCCCAGTGGGTCCATCGCCGAACCCAACTCGTGTCGCCCATAAAGTCACCCAGGGCCCAGAAGAAGTCCGCGGCCCCAGCGTACAGAGCGGTGCAAATAGTGTCGAACCTGCTGGATAGGAAAACTAAGCTTGCCGTTTAGGCTGTCTTCTTGGTGCCGCTGGCGGGGATTTCTTCCTTATTCCGGCTTTTCCCACGTCGTGACGCTGGGCCGGGTGGCGGTTCTTTGATCCCGGGGCCACCCGGGGCCGGGCTTGCCGGGTTTTGGTGCGGTACCTTATGAAGGCACTAGTCCTGTCGGGGGGTGCGGGAACCAGGCTGAGGCCCTATCACGCACACTTCCGCCAAGCAGCTGCTCCCGGTGGCTAACAAACCTGTCCTGTTTTACGGCCTCGAGGCCATCCGGGACGCGGGCATTACCGACGTCGGGCTGGTGGTGGGGAGATACCGCGGAGGCCATCGAGGCCGCTGTCGGCGATGGGTCAGCGTTTGGTCTCAGCACTACGTACATCAGGCAGACGGCGCCGCTTGGCCTCGCCCACGCGATCCATTTTGCTCCCCTGTCGAGTAACTGAGCCGATTGGGTGGTCTGACCTGCCCCTGCTCGCTTCGCTCGCGTCCGGTTATTGTCGCTTCGCTGCAGTCGGTCGGCGGTCCGCGAGGGTGCACTTCCCGACGGCCTCGGCTGTGCTAGGGCTACCCTGCGGCGGCTGGCAGCTCCCACAGGCCTACCGCAGTGCGGCCGAACGCCGAGCCGTCGACGATGGTGCGGCCGTCCGGGGCCAGCGCGGGCTGCCCGTCCCAGGTGTCGCGGGCGGCCGAGGTGCCGCCGGTCAGGCTGCCTGACGCGGTCACCTGCCAGGTGAACGCCGTGTCCCTGGAGGAGTTGTCGGGAAGGATTTTGTCGAGCACGACGGTCAGGGCGCGCCCGCCGGGAGCGAAGCCCAGCGCGTACGAGGGGGCCATGCAGCCGGGGCAGCTCGCCGCCAGCCCGGCCGGGGCCCGCACCCCGCCCGGGTACAGGGCCTGCGCCGCGAGTCCGGAGCGGCTGGCCGTCAGAGTCGGGCGGCCCGAGTCGTCCAGCCGGTACACCAGCACCGTACCTCCGGTGGTCACCCCTGCCAGCAGGTCGCCTTGCGGCGAGAACGCCAGGGCCTGGAAGTAGCCGTCCCGGCCCGTGATGGTCGCGACCGGGGCGGCGCGGGCCGGGCGGGTCACGTCCCAGATGGTGACCTGGCCGTTGCCGCTGGCCAGGGCCAGCAGGTGCCCGTCCGGGGAGAACGCGATGTCGGCGTGGGTTACCGGGCCGACGTGGGCGTCCAGCACGGTCAGCAGCCGTGGCTGGGCCGGGCGGGCGACGTCCCACAGGGCTAGTAGTGCCGCCGTAGGCCGCGGCCAGCAGCTTGCTGTCGGGGGAGAAGGCCTCGCCCCACAGGGCATTGGAGGAGCCGGGCTTCAGCACCGCCAGCAAGGCCGGATGACGGGGCCGGGTCACGTTCCACAGCGCGGCGTCCCCGCCGTACCCGGACGTGGCCACCAGGCGGCCGTCCGGGGCAATGGCCACGGTGATGCCACCCTCGAACGAGGACAGCCGCCGCAGCCCAGCGGGGCCGACCGACATAGGGTGATGACCGCGGTATCGGGCTCACCGCCCGCCTAGGTGGCCAAGAGGCGCTGATCCGGGGTGAGCACCAGGGCGATGTCGCCTTCGGCATGGCCGGGATGCCAGACCAGGTTGCCGATGAGCTGGTTCACATCGGTGTAGGTAAACACGCCGTACACCAGCGCGATCACCGCCAGGCAGCCGGCGGCGGCGATCAAGAGTGCCCGGACGGCTTTGTTCTTGATCACCGGCCTCCCCATCCGGTAGCTCGGGTCCAGGTGGGCGGTCACCGCGCCGCCGGCCAGGGACAGGACCGTGCGGGGACTGGCCCGGTGCTGGTCGAGGACATCGAGCATCTCCTTGCGGTAGCGCTGCTTCCAGCGGGGCGGATAGCAGGCGACCAGGGCACGGATAGCCGGGCAGCTAAGGGCGGGCGCATCGGTCCTCCCTACGCGGTCGCGATGCGCCGGGCCCAGTACGGACGACCTGCTGCATGGTCTTGAGCTGCTCGGCCAGGACGGACTGGCCGGCCGCGGTGATCTGATACGGGCGGCGCCGCTCGTCGGTTTCTAGCGGCCGGATCCAGCCCCGCTTCTCCAGCCGCGACAGCGCCCCGTACAAGGTGCCGGGCTCCATTCCCACCCTGCTGAATGCGGCGACGTCGGTCATGATCGCGTAACCGTGGTTGGGCCCGTCGGACAGACTGGTCAGGATGAGCACCCATGGGTCAGCGAACCGTCCCAGGTCATCGAACTTGCCGTGCAATGGGCATCCCGCTCGAATCAGTCAGCACCACGTACTAAGCGGTACTGAATTATGGCCGGGCTGGGCGCGCCCCGTCAACGG
>CAVZKY010000067.1:0-113134 GCA_963775825.1 uncultured Actinomycetes bacterium | reverse complement strand
GACCAGCGTGAACCTCTCGGTGTGAGCGTTACCGTTGCAAGGACGACCCAGGCCACGGCCCTAAGGTCGAGGAGGCGCTTGATGAGTTGGAAGACTGCGGTCCGCAGCTCGGGAGACCGCTCGTTGATCGCATACACAGCAGCAAGATCCACAATCTCAAGGAACTACGGCCCCGGGTTCCCGGAACTGCCCAGGTGCACCTGCTGTTCGCATTCGACCCGGACCGGGAGGCGATAGTGCTGGTGGCGGGCGCCCGTGGTCGCCTCGTTCGTGGGGACGGCCGCGTTCGGTTCGGCGTTCTTTGCGGCCTTGCTCGTGCGGCTCCACTCCTTTGTAATTGGCGTGGCGTTTGCGTGTCGTCCTCCTGAATGGGTGGTGGTGGGGGCGCTACCCTCAATTCCCATTTATGGGAGGCGCCACGCTACGAATAGGCCAGTAGCCATTCGTACGCAGCAGTTATATTCGCTATTAGCGCGGCAGCATTACAGGTTGCGCCGAGTAGTCCTCAATCATCAGCTCCCGCAGCAGTTCGGGGCTGTCGGCGGTCAGCGTCCGGTCGTCGTCGCGGCGCTGGGCGAGCCAATGCCCGGCGGCTCCGGTGATCTCGTACGCCTCGCCCCAGTTCCACTGGAGGTAGGTCAGGGGGCTGGTCGGCTCATCGGGCGGCATCATCGCGGCGTCCAGTTCTGCGTAGAAAAACGGCTTGCCGCCCACGATGCCGCCGGGCAGTTATTGTAGAAAGACGTCCGCTGTTTGGCTGAGGCTGGCAAACAGGCAAACACCCGGCTTTACGCGATCGGTGCACTGTATGAGCGAGTTCGGCAACGAGCTGGCGCGTCTAATGTCGGCGCGCGGTGTCGGCGTGCGGGAACTCGCCCGTCAGGTGCCCTGCAACCCTGGCCACCTGTCCAACCTGAAGAACGGCCGCGCCCGGCCGTCGCCTGAGCTGGCCCTGGCCCTGGACAGGGCGCTCGCCGCGGACGGCCAGCTCGTCGCGGCATGGGAGGCGTCCCGGGCGCCCGTCCCGGCGTCACCGCTGGCGTCGATCGCCCCGGACGCTGACCTGTACGGCCGGATCACTAGGGCGGTAGATGAGCCGCTCCGGATCGACGTGCCCGTCGTGGAGTGGCTGGAGCACACGCTCGCCGAACACCGCCGCGTCGAAGACTCCGTTGGCGCACGACCCCTGCTCGGGCTCATCCGTTCCCAGCTCGCCACGGTGGCGGACTTCACCCACAGCGCCCGGGGGCCGCTGGCTGACCGGCTGGTTGGCCTGGCCGCCGAGTACGCGCAGTTCATGGCCTGGATGTGCATCGACGTCCACGATCACGCGGCGGGGCTGGCCTGGTACGACCGCGCGCACGACTGGGCGCAGGAGGCCGGGGACGCGAACATGGCCGCGACCACGCTGTCGATGAAGGCGCACCAGGCCTGGAGCACCGGGGATCCACGGCGGTGCGTGCAGATGGCGCAGGCCGCCCGCTGGTACAGCCAGCGGGTCACGCCCGGCGTGCAGGGCATGGCTGCGCAGATGGAAGCCCGCGGCCACGCCCTAGCCGGTGACGCCTATCCGGCGCGGTCGCTGCTGGATCAGGCACAGGCCCTCATCGAACAGGCCGCGCGCACACCGGAAGATGAACCGGCGTGGATGTACTTCTACGGCGAGAACTGGTTCCGCCTGCAACGCGGTATGGCCGAACTGCACTTGCGGAACTACGCCCCCGCCGCTGACCTGCTAGCGGCCGGCCTGGAGACGCTGCCGGAGTCTTACCGCCGTGACCGGGCCTGGTATGGCGCCTGCCTGGTCAGCGCGCACACCGGGGCGGGTGACGCGGAGCAGGCGGAGGCTGTCGCTCTCCGGTTCGCCGCCGACATCGCCGAGGTGAACAGCTACGCCCGCGGAGAGCTTCTCGACGCCGCCAGAAAGCTGCACAGCGTCGGCGCCCCACAGGCCGGGGTGATCAGGAATGCTCTGGGCGACGAGAAACCCTGACAGGCCTGCGTCGCGGCGATATTATCAGCCCCTACCGATCCTTGGGGGAAGGCCCGTCAGCTACTCGGTGCGGACGCTCAACGAACTCCGCCCCCTGCGCGCGGTCGATGGCCCGCATACAGAGGAACGAGCTGCTTTCTGCGCGCAGTTCGATGCCGTTGCCCGGTCGATGGCATCGTAATGGCTCACACCGGCAATACTGCGACCCCGCGCCTGTCGTTCCGCCGCTTTGGCCGGAGTGCCGCTCGTGACCAGCGCGATACGATTTTGCGTATTCATGACGACGCTTATGTCGCCGCCATCGAATCCGGCGACCCTTTCGAGACGCGGGAAGCATTCCTTGAACGCTTCGACGCCTACACTTCCCGTGATGGGTTCGATCTTGTTATCGCGTATCTTGGCGCCGAGCCGGCCGGGCAGGCATGGGGCTGGGCGCTGCGCCCGCCGGACGGCGGATGGTGGCCCTGGCTGACCACACCGGTTGAGCCAGGTTTTACCGAAGAAAACGGTAAACGTACCTTCGCGCTGAGCGAGCTCATGGTCCGCCAGCCTTTCACCGGACGGCATATCGCACACGCGCTGCACGACGAGCTTCTCGCACCCCGCAAAGAGCAACGTGCCACGCTGCTCGTAGACCCGGGCAACACGACCGCTTACCGCGGGTACCTGAAATGGGGCTGGCGTAAAGTTGCTGAGCTCCGGCCTAACTGGCCCGACTCGCCGCTCTTTGACGTACTGATCCTGCCGTTGCCGGCGCCGGGGCGCACTTCCTCCGTGGGGTTACTCCTCGCCGATGTCGGCCAGGCTCTGGCGCAGTTCGGTGATCAGCGGGTCACCATCGGGCAAGATGCGCTGCAGGCGGTCGGCCGTGTCGCGTAGCAGGGCGCGGGCGTTGCCATAGCGCCCGAGCTGGAGGTACACCTGGGCCAGCCGCGCACGGCTTCGCAGCGTATCAGGATGACGCGGGCCCAGCACCCGCTCGAACCCGGCCCAGGCCTGCTCGCAGGCCAGCTCCGCCGCCGCCGGCTTGCCCGCCTTCTGGTAGGCGGCGCCGAGGTTGTTCCGCGCGGTAAGGGTGTCCAGGTGATCGGGCCCAAGGACGCGTTCCCGGTCAGCCACCACCCGCCTGTAGGCCGCGACTGCCTCTTTTGCCTGGCCGCTGGCCAGGTAAGCGTCGGCCAGGCCGTGACGGGCAGTCATCGTCTCCGGGTGCCGGGCTCCCTGGGCGCGCTCCCGGTCGGCCAGCGTGTCCCGGTAGAGGGTGATGGCGTCGGAGTACTGGCCCGCAGCCAGGTAGGCGGCGGCGAGCTCGTCCCGCGCGCCGAGCGTGTCGGCATGCCCGGGCCCGCAGACCTGCTCGAATTGGGCCGCCGCGCGTTCAAGGGCGGTGATCGCAGCCGGGACCTGGAGCGCCGCCACGAGGGCGTGGCCCAGGCGGCGCCGCGCCTCGATCACGTCATGGTGATCCGGCCCGAGATTGTCGGTCAGCCTGTCGAGTGCCCACTGGAACCACGGGATGGCGTCGGCCGCGCGCCCGGCCGCAAGGAAGGCGTCGGCCAGCCGCTGGCCGACCAGCAACGTATCCGGGTGCTCGTCCCCGAGCAGACGGCCGCTCGTCGTGGCAAGATCGCGCCAATGGTCCGCGGCAGGTTCGGTCAGGCGGGCGCGGTCCAGGCTGTCCCCCGCCCGCACCAGCACAGGATGGCAGCCGCCGTCCCACAGCCGGTCTCCGGTGATCCGCCGGAGGGTCGCCACGCACGATTGCAGGCCGGAGCCAGGCCAGCCAGGCTGCTCCCGTTCCGGCCAGGCCTGGAGCAGCGCGTCCGCGGCCGAACGCGCCGCTTGATCCCGCGCGCCTTCGGGTATCGCGGCCCGCAGCGCCGCCTGTAGCACTGGGCTGATCCGGACGGTCGGCGGTGCGGTCGCCGGTTCGACGGTCAGCAGGCCGGCCTGTTCCAGCGCGGCCAGCGCCGCGCGCGCGCTCTCGCTGTTGGCCGGGACGTCACCGCCGACCGCGAGGAAATCGCCTGCCGCAGGAGCCATGAGGATGGTTTCGGGAATGCCGTGCCCGTCCAGCGGGGCGACCAGGGCCAGCAGCAACTGGGCCGATCGGCCGGGCGCCAGCCGGTCCGCCTGTCCGAGCGAGAGCGTCCATGTCACCTCGGCTGCTGACGGCCGTTCGCTGGACGATTCCGCCAGCGCCTCCCCCCTGCGCACGAAATGGGCCCGGTACTCGCGGCACGACAGCGGGGTGTTGGCGATCACCGCGCTGGCCTGTGCCAGCGCGACCGGCTCCAGGTCCAGGTCCTGAGCCAGTTCGATCACACCGTGCCGCTTGTCCGGGTCGGCCGCCAGGCGTCCGCTCAGATAGCTGATGGCCTCACGCAGGCTGAACGGCCCGAGCGGCACGATCCGCATACCGCTGGGGACGGCCGCGGCCGCGGCCGCGGCGGAGGTCACCAGCACCCGGCCAGCCGGGCCGGCCATAGACCGTCCAGGCTCGCCGGGTCGGACAGGTCGTCGAAGACCATCAGCCATGAACGGCTGGTCTCGCCCAGCCAGCTGAGGAACTGGGCAGCGACTGACTCACCGCTGCTGGCCTGGTCCCGGCCGGTCACGGCGGCCGTCGCAGCGGCATAGCCGGACAGCACCGAGGCCCGGCTCGTGGCCTCGATCCAGACCAGCAGGTCCACACCGCCTGATTGCCACAGCGACTCGGCGAAGGCCGCGGCGAGCTGGGTCTTGCCCGACGACCTCAGCCAGTCCACATCGGGAGCCGCCAGCGGGCCGGGGTGGGTAGCAGGTGCCGCCGCCCGATCGGGGACGAGCGCAACCGCGGCCCCGGCCGGCAGCGCAGCCGCCAGGCCCGGGGACGTCTCCAGCCGGGCACAAAATCCGTCGGCCAGCGCCGGCACCGTCCCGGACCGGATGGGCCAGGACGGCCGGCCGGGGGCCGCGTCACTCAAGCGGGCTGCCCACGGCCTGGCTCACAGCGAGTCCGGGTCAACCACGAGCACGGGAGCGGTCCTGGAGAGCGTTTCCTTGCGGAAGAAGGCGGGCGCGGTGACGTGCATGAACGCAAAGCCGATCACTCCGGCCACCGCCGCCAGCGCGGCGATGATGAAGACACCGCCGATCTGCCAGTGCAGGAGTGGCACCGTCCACTTCGTGTAGCTGTTGGACGCGACCCAGTCGCTCTGCAAGCTATAGAAACCAGCCGCGTACATGATCAGGCCGCCCAGCCCAGGCAGGATGCCGCGCATCCACAGATTCCAGGCGCTACTGGTCAGCCTGGCCCGGTAGTACCAGACACAGGAGAACGCGGTCAGCCCATAGTAGAACGCGATGTAGAGGCCAATCGCGGTGACCGCGTCAGCGATCGGGTTCCCGCCGGAGATGTAGTTCAGCGGGATGTACAGAAGGATCGAGATCGCGCCCATCACGAGGGTGGAGAGCGTCGGGGTCAGATACCTGGAATGGATCTTGGCGAAGGACTCGGGCAGCGCCCCATAGGCGGCCATCGACAGCGTCGTGCGTGCGGTCGGCAAGATCGTGGTTTGGGTCGAGGCGGCAGCCGAGCTGAGCACCATGAGGATCAGGAGACGGGACAAGACCATGCCGAACCCGGAGCTGCCGAAGATCGCGCCCCCGGTTACCGACAGCACGTCGAACTGGTGCGCCGGATTCGTCAGCCCGACGCCCTGGCCGCCGATGCCGGCGAACGCCTGCACGGCGACGATCACGATCACGTACGTGACGAGCAGCAGGACCGTCGAGATGATCGCCGCTCGGCCCGGCGTCCGGGACTTGTTCGCGGTCTCCTCATTCACCGACAAGGCGGTGTCCCAGCCCCAGTAGATGAACAGCATCAAGATGATCCCGGACACAAAGGCCGAGACGGGCAGGTGCGACGGCGACAGCCAGCTGAAGCTCGGGTGCAGGGACCCTGGCGACGGGTGACTGCCCAGCACCCGGACCAGCGCCGTGACCGACATGACCAGTAGCAAGAAGATCTCGATGGACAGCAGCACCTTCTGGAATTTGGCCGAGACCTCGATGCCGCGGTAGCAGATGTAGGTCATCGCGACGATCCACAAAATGCCGACCAGCAGAACCCAGCCGCCGGAGGGGTTGCTACCGATCGCGCTGTTCGGTCCCTGGAAGAGGAAGAACACGTACTGCCCGGCCACCTGGGCCAGGCTGGCCATGACCAGGACATCGGCGGCCACGACGCCCCAGCCGCCGGCCCAGCCGGTTTTCGGCCCGAACGCCCGGGCTGCCCAGATGAACGTGGTCCCGCAGTCAGGATCGGCCTTGTTCAGCTCGCTGAAGCCAATCGAGCACAGCAGCATCGGCACGAACGCCAAGACGGCGACCAGCGGGGACTTCAGCCCCACGGCGGCCACCACGAAGAACAGCGTCGCGGCCAGGCTATAGGCCGGGGCGGTCGAGGCCACGCCCATGACCACGCTTGAAACCAGGCCAAGAGCGCCTGTCTTGAGACCCTTATCCCTAGGTTCTTCCACTGGCCGCAGGCCAGGTTTAAAGATGGCCACGGCCCACCCACCCCATCGTGCTCTGATTCCGCCTGGCCGCGCCCGGGACACGCAAGCGCGGGACGATTCAGGCTACTTCGGACCGCTGCGGGACGGACGGCAATCCGGATATTCCGACCAATACGGCACCTGACAAACAATCATTCTGTCCATCAAAGCGGGGCAGAACCATCGCTACTCCGCTAGTTTGCCGCCCATGGAGATCGCCAAAATCGTGACCGATACGGCCACGCAGCGCTGGTCCCGCCGACGCTTCCTGGGTGGCGCGGTGAGTGTGGCCGCGCTCGGGTCGTTCGCGGCCGCGTGCGGGACCGGCGCGGATCGGTCGGCGAGCGCCCCCACCTCGGGCGCGCCGGCCTCGCCGCTGACCGGCACCAGCAACTCCCCCAGATCGACCCCGGCCCCCTCCGGCGTCGACGCGGACCTGATCAGGCAGCGCTACGAGGGCCTGGAGCCGTTCGCGCCCGCGCCGGCGCCGCCGGCCGTCAAGCCGGTCAGGCTGACCGCGTCCGACCCGACGGTGTTCTCGCACGTGCCGATGACCGACAAGGTCGTGTTCGTCACGATCGACGACGGCATCGAGAAGGACCCCACGTTCATACAGATGGTGAAGGACTTCCAGGTCCCCATCACCATCAGCCTCGCGGACGTGCTGATCAGGGACGACTACGCGTACTTCGCTGAGCTCTACGAAACCGGCTACGTATCGATCCAGAACCATACGGTTACCCACCCGCTGGACATGTCGGGCCTCTCGGCCTCGCGCCAGCTCTACGAGATCTCCGGCCAGCAGGAAAAGCTCCGGAAGGAGTACGGGGTGACGCCGTACATATTCCGGCCGCCGGGCGGCAACTACGGCGCGACGACGATCGCCTCAGCCAGCGCCGCCGGGCTCAAGGGCTTGATGCTCTGGAAGGAGGCCATGCAGATCTCGGACATGCAGTACCAGACCTCCGCGCACCGGCTCAGGCCGGGGACATCATCCTCTGCCACTTCCGCGGCCCGGCGCAGCTCCATGGCGAGACCATGGTGCGCATGATGACCCGCCTCTACAAGCACATCCAGGCCCAGGGCTTCACCATCGCCGACGTCACGAAGTACGTGTAGCCGTCAGCTCGCGACTCTCTGCCGGGTGCCACCGGGGCACGTGTCGCCGCGTTCCTGGTGGATGACCCCCCGTCCCCGGTTCCCATTTGAGACGACTACACTTTAAACGGACGAAACCATCCGGTTTGAAGAATTGCGGATCTGGAAGAACTGAGGATGTGGCGCGCTTACTGGCGGACTTTTGCGCCGGGCGCTCCCGGCAGGTCCGCGCCCGTCAATCCGCGAGGAGACAGCATGCCCAGTCAGCCCACGCCCGTCCCGCCCGACGATCTGTCGCGCAACCTCACTGTCGCGCGGCCGGACCGCGACCAGAGCCTCCCGCACATCGGGCTCGTCGGTGACACCTACACGATCCTCGTCACCGGCGAGGACACCGCCGGAAAGTACACGCTCATCGACATGCACGTGCCCCCGGGCGGCGGGCCGCCACCGCACCGGCACGACTTCGAGGAGATGTTCACCGTGCTCGACGGCGAAGTCCAGGTGACCTTCCGCGGCGAGACGCTCGTGGCCCGGGCCGGCGAGACCATCAACGTGCCGGCCAACGCCCCGCACGCGTTCACCAACGCCGCAGATACGCCGTCGCGGTTGCTCTGCCTGTGCGCCCCCTCAGGGCAGGAGGAGTTCTTCACCCTGGTCGGCCAGCCCGTCGCCACCCGGACTGAGGCGCCGCCGCCGGTCGACGCCGACGCGCGGGCGGCCTTCCTGGTCAAGTCGAAGGCGCTCGCGCCCGATTTCAAGACTGAACTGCTCCCGCCGCCCGGCGCGAAATAGGGGTTCTATTGGGCGACGCTGTAGCGGTTTGGTCCGGGTGTGCCCGGCACCAGGTAGAAGACGAGCAGCACGATCCAGCCGACTATCGGCACCAGGCCGATCCACCACCACCAGCCGGTGTGGTTCGCGTCGTGCAGCCGCCGGACCGTCAGCGAGAGGCCGGCCAGCCACAGCGGGATGCCGACGACAATATCGAGGATGGTGCCGGCCACCGAGGACCGGTTGGTTATGAAGCCGATGACCAAGTAGGCGATGATCTGCAGCAGGACGAACCACCAGAACGCCGACCTGGATGCGCGCCCGCGAAAGGTGAGGATGTGGCCGAACGCGCCGCGGACCGCTTCGCCGAAGCCGACCGGGGCGCCTTGCAGGTAGGCCGTCGGCGCGGCGCCGGTGTAGCCGCCTCCCGGCGGGAAGCCGCTGCCGGGCGGGCCGTCCGCCTGCGGGTAGCCGCCGTAGGGCGCTTGCTGGTCGCCGGCCTGGCCTGGCTGGCCGCCTGCCCAGGTGCCCGGCCCTGGGCCGTGTTCCTGGACAGGGTCGGTGGAAGGATCAGGACCATAGGGATCGCCATGAGGAGTGCTCATGCCGCACCTCCGATTCCCCCGGATCGTGGTGTCGCATGGGACTATGCGAACCTTGAGTTACCTATTTTACACGAGAGGTATTTGACGGACTTTTTCACCGCTGATCGCGTGCCGCCTTGACGAGCGGGAGACCAGGCAGCCCAGTCGTACCGCGGTAAGGCGCTCAGCTGACTGACCGCGAGGTCCCGCCTCCTACGGGACCGCGCGGCGGCCCTTGACATGTGACTATATGGTCACCTATTTTCGGTGTGATGGACGACGACGACCGTGTCTTCAAGGCCCTTGCGGACCGGACCCGCCGCCTCCTGCTGGACCGGCTCTTCGAACGTGACGGCCGCACGCTCACTGAGCTCGAAGCGGATACCGGCATGACCCGGTTCGGCGTCATGAAGCACCTTCGGGTGCTCGAGGAAGCGGGGCTGATCGTGACCCGTCGCTCGGGCCGGGAGAAGCTGCACTTTCTCAACCCGGTCCCGATCCGGCTCATCCACGACCGGTGGATCGACAAGTACACCGAAGGCCCTGCCGCGCTGCTCGCCGATATCAAGCACGCCCTGGAGGAGGACCCATGAGCGTTCCCACCGGCACCACGACCCAGATCTACCAGGTGTTCATCAAGGCCAGCCCCGAGCAGATCTGGGCGGCCATCACCAAGCCAGACTACACCGCCCGCTACTTTCACGGGGCCCGGATCGAGAACACCCCCGACCAGCACTTCTCGCGCGGCCCGGACGGCTCGATCTGGGCTGATGAGAAGGTCGTGGAGTTCGACCCGCCCCGGCGGCTCGTGCACGAGTGGCGCTCGCTGTATGACCCTGAGCTGGCGCAGGAACCGGCCAGTCGGGTCAGCTGGGAGATCGAGCCGCGGGACGGCGGCTATTGCCTACTCACCCTCACCCACGATCAGCTCGGCGGATCGCCGAAGACCGCCGCCAGCGTCTCCGGCCAGGGCTGGATGTTCGTGCTCAGCGGGCTGAAGACGCTGCTGGAAACCGGCTCGGCCCTAGCCGCCAACTAGCCGCCAACCAGGACGGGACGGGGCTTCGCCGTTAGTCGAGGCCCCACTCCCGGCGCAGGTCGCCGAGCACGGCGTGGAAGCCGGGAAAGGTCTTGCGGACACAGCCTGGGTCATCCAGTGTCAGGCCGGGCGTGCGCAGGCCGGTGATGCTGAAGCTCATCGCGATGCGGTGGTCGCCGCGGCATTCGATCTGGGCGGCCTTGGCCGTGCCGGGCCAGATCTCGATCCAGTCCGGGCCGGTCGTGACCTGGACGCCGAGCCGCCGCAGGTTGACCGCGCAGGCGTCCAGCCGGTCGGACTCCTTCACCCGGGTATTGGCCACGTCGACGATACGCACCGGGCCGTCCGCGAACGGGGCAATGGCGGCCAGCGTCGGCATCGTGTCAGAGATGTCGCGCATGTTGACCTCGGTGCCGCGCAGCGTCCCGCGGCCCGTGACCGTGATCCCGTCGGGGTCGAAGCGCACCGAGGCACCCATCCGGGCCAGCACGCGCGCGAACTGAATGTCGCCCTGCAGGGAGTCGGGGAACAGACCCGGGATCGTCACCGTCTGGCCGGTCACGGCCGCCGCCGCCAGGAAGTAACTGCTCGCCGAGGCATCGGGCTCGATCTCGAAGCTGCGCGCCGCGTAGCCGCCGGGCCTGACCACGAAATCATCGCCGTCCTGGATGACCTTGGCCCCGAACTGCCGCATCATCTTGACCGTCATCGTCACATAGGGAGCCGAAACCAGGCCGGTCACCGTGATCGTGAGGCCGTCGGCGGTCAGCGGCGCGGCCATCAGCAGAGCGGTCAGGAACTGGGACGAGACGCCCGCGTCCAGCGTGATCCGGCCGCCGGCCAGCCCGTCGGCCGTGACGGTCAGCGGCAGGTGCCCGTCGGCTTCCTCGTGTGTCACGGTCACCCCGAGGTCGCGCAGCGCGGCGGCCATCGGCCCGACGGGACGGCGGCGCATCTGCGGGGAGGCGTCGAAGCGGAACGTCCCGTGCCCGGTGGCCGCCAGCGCCGGGAGGAACCGGGCCGCCGTGCCCGCGTCGCGGCAGTAGACATCGGCCGACGCGGCGGGCGGTCCCGTCGGGCTGCCCATGAGGACCCAGTCCTCGCTGGAGCGCTGCACGCTGTAGCCGAGCGCGCCGAGTCCGTCCGCGAACGCCTCGGTGTCGTCGGAGACCAGCGGCCGCCGCAGGTAGGTCAGCCCGGACGCGCAGGCCCCGAGGAAGAGGGCGCGTGCGGTCACCGACTTGGATCCAGGAATCCGAACCTCGGTCACAACGCTCCTCGCTGCCGTCCGCCCCTGGCGCCAGTCAGCCTAGTGCACGCGGGAGTTAGGCGGCCACGAGGACGCTTCGGTGCACGGTCGCCAGCATCCGGCTCTCTCAGTGGGCGGCGAAGTCCTTGCTGCGGATGGCCAGCAGCGAGACGACGCCCGCCACGAACGCGATGATAGCCGCGACCAGCAGGATGCGGTTCAGGCCGGTCGCGAACGCACCCCGGGTGATCACGCCCACCGTCTGCCGGGCCTGGGGCGGGAGCTTCGCGATGAGCTGCCCGACCTCCCCGGACTGGACGGCGGTAGCGATCTTCGGCCCCTGACGGGCAAGGCCAGGCACGGCCGCCACGCCGGTCTGGACCGAGCTTTTCACCTGGCTGGAGAACAGCGTACCGAGCAGCGCGATACCGGTCGCGATCCCGACCTGGCGGAACGTGGAGTTGATGCCCGAGGCCATGCCGGCGCGCTGCGGGGGCACGACGCCGACCGCGGTGGAGGCTAGCGGCGGGTTCACCAGGCCGATGCCCAGGCCCCCCACGATCATCCCCGGGATGAGATGGGTCCAGGACGACCCCGCGTTGAGCCCGCGCATCAGCAGCAGCCCGATGCCGACCACGATCAGGCCCGGGCCGATCAGCAGCCTGACCGGCACGCGGGAGGAGAGCCGTCCCGCCACCGTGGCGGTCACCAGGATGGCGCCGGACAGGAACATCAGCCGCACGCCGGTCGCCAGCGGCGAGTAGCCGAGGATGTCCTGGAGGTACAGCACAAGGTAGAGGAGCATCGCGAAAATCGAGGCGCTCAGCCCGAACGCCGCCACGGAGCCGCCGCTGAACGTCGGCAGCCGGAACAGGCTCAAGTCGAACATCGGGTGCGCGCGGCGCCGCTCCACGAAGACGAAGACCACGAGCAGCACCCCCGCCGCGGCGAGGCAGCCGAGCACAAGGCCATTGCTGAAGGACTTCTGGTTCGACTCGATCAGGCCGTAGACCAGGCTGGAAAGCGCCACCGTGAAGATCACGAAGCCGGGCCAGTCGGGCCCGCTGGCCTGGGGCGCGCGCGACTCCGAGACCCTGAGCATCGAGATGACCACGGCGACGATGCCGAGCGGCACGTTCACGAAGAAGATCCACCGCCAGGAAAGACCTGACGTCAGCACCCCGCCCAGCAACGGGCCGATGGCGACGGCCAGCCCGGTGATGGTGCCCCAGACCCCGAACGCGATGCCGCGGTCCTTGCCGCGGAAGGCGTCGGCCAGCAGCGCCAGGGAGACCGCGAACATGATCGCCCCGCCGACGCCCTGCAGGCCCCGGGACAGCTGCAGCATCAGCGTTGTCTGGGCGAAGCCGCACAGGGCGGACGCTGCGGTGAAGACGGCCAGGCCGATCAGGTACAGGAGGCGCCGGCCGTACATGTCGGCGAGGCTGCCCGCGGTGAGCAGGAACGCGGCCAGGGTCAGCGCGTAGGCGTCGACCACCCACTGCAGGTCCGAGAAGCTGGAGTGCAGGACCGTCTGGATATCGGGCAGGGCAACGTTCACGATCGTGATGTCAAGCAGCAGCATGAACGTGCCGAGGCAGACGGCGACCAGGGTCCACCACTTGTTCCCGCGCTGGGTGCTCTCGTGCTGCGGCTGGTGCCCGGCCTCGTGCGGGTGGTCTCGCTGCCCCCCCTCGTGCTGGCCATGGTGCCCGTCCCGGGTGTGGTGACCGGACAGGTCTTCGTGCGCTTCGGTCACGACGGCTCCAGTGGCGTAGGCGTTCAGGGGCGGCGGGATGGCGGATTTACGCAGGCCGGTTGCGTACGTCCGCTCTCTGACAGGGTCCCATGCGGCCCGGCGAAAGACGGTTCCGGCCCCTCCCTATGCGGCCCGACCAGCTCAGCTGACCGAGCCGCGCACGTCCTCGTCGCCCGCGGAATCGTCGCGCACGGGCCAGCAGGCGGCCAGCAGGGCTTCCCTGCCGTGCAGCTTGACCCGCTCGCCGCGGCCCAGCGACCGGGCCAGCTCAGCCTCGGCCTCCTCCACCCGCAGCCACACGTCGTAGGTGACCGGGCGAACACCGCGCCGGGCGAGCGCCTGTTCCAGCGCCTCGACCCGGGATCCGGCTGGCGGTGCCGTCGCGTCCGGGTACCGGAGCACGCCAGGCCGGGGCAGCGGCGCGTCCTCACCCGCGGGGGCACCGGCCAGGTCGGCGAGCAGGCTGCGGACGGTCTCGGCCGCATCGGACTTGTTGGTGCCGATGACGCCGGTCGGGCCGCGCTTGAGCCACCCGGCCACGTACTCGCCGGGCAGTGGGCACCCGTCAGCGCCGAGCACCCGCCCGGCGGCGTTCGGCACGACCGCGTTGCGCTCGTCGAACGGGACACCGTCCAGCGGGACGCTCTGATAGCCGACCGACCGCAGCACCAGCTGCGCGTCAAGGGTCTCCAGTTCCCCGGTGCCCTGGAACGCGCCGCCCGCATCGAGGCGGGTGCGCTCCAGCACGACCCCGGTGACCCGGTCGGAACCGGTAATCTCCACCGGCCGCAGCCAGAACCGGATGGTGAGCATCCGCTGGGGACCGTCCTGCGGGCCGCCGCCGGTCTCCGCGCCGTCGGCGGCGGCCATGCCGTCGGCGCGCTCCCCCGCCGCCCATTTCCTGATCACGACCATGTTGCCGCGGACACGGCGGTCCGACTCGGCGAGCGACGCGCCCTGGCCGGCCCCGTCGAAGGCGTCCGGGTCGGCCTCGGCGGCCGGGACGATGACCTCGACGCCGGCCAGCTCACCCAGCTCACGCAGCTCCTTGGTGGTGAACTTGGCGTGCGCGGGGCCGCGCCGCCCGATCATGTGCACCTCACGGACCTTGCTGGCCTGCAGAGCCTCCAGCACCGGCTGGGGCACGTCGGTGCTGTGCAGGTCGGCCGGGTCCCGGGCCAGAATGCGGGCCACATCCACCGCGACGTTCCCGACGCCGATGACCGCAACCGACTCCGCGTCCAACGTGAACGTAGCGGGCCCGACGTCCGGGTGCCCGCAGTACCAGTTGACGAAGTTGGTGGCCGCGTAGCTGCCCGGCAGGTCCTCGCCCGGAATGCCGAGCCGCCGGTCCCGCATCGCCCCGGTCGCGTAGACCACCGCGTCGTAAGCCGACAGCAGGTCCTCGCGGGTCACGTCCTCGCCCAGGTGCACGCCGCCGAGAAACCGGACGTCGGGGCTTTCCAGCACCTTGCGCAGGTACTCGGCGATCGACTTGATCGACTTGTGGTCGGGGGCCACCCCGTACCGGACCAGGCCGTAGGGCGTGGGCAGCCGGTCGTAGACATCCACCCGGACCCGCACGGGCCCGTCCGGCCCTTCGAGCGCGGCCGCGTGCTTGACCAGCGCCTCCGCCGTGTAAAGCCCGGCCGGACCGGACCCGATGACCGCGACCTCCAGCACCTTCATGCTCTACACCCTAGGCGCTTACTATGCCTCGGGATTCTCGCTCGCGGTGTCGGCTCCGGCCAGATTTCGGTCGGCTGAATTGCCCGCTGCCGGGACCTCAGCGCCGGCCCGGCGCGCCACCGCCTCGGTGATCTGGCGGGCCAGGTGCTGCGGCGTCAGGCCAGCCGCAGCGAGCACCTCGCCCCGGTCGCCGTGCTCAAGGAACTGCTGCGGCAGGCCGAACGTCTTGACCGGGATGTCGACGTCGTGGTCGCGGAGCAGCCGGGACACCGCGTCGCCGTATCCGCCGACCCTGCTGTTGTCCTCGACCACGGCCACCAGCCGGTGCTGGCGAGCCGCAGCCACGACGGCCTCGTCGACCGGCTTGATCCAGCGGGGGTCGACGACCGTGACGCCGATGCCGTGATCGGCGAGCCGCTCGGCGACCGTCAGGCACATCAGCGCCATCGGGCCGGCACCGAGCAGCAGCACGTCGTGGCCCGCACCCGCGGCAGGCTCGCGGAGCACGTCCATCTCGCCGAGCTTGCCGGTGGCATCCACCTCACCGCCGGCCGTGCCCTTGGGGAACCGCACCACGGTCGGCCCGTCGCTCACCGCGACCGCCTCGTTGAGCAGTTCGGCGACCCGGGCCGCGTCCCGGGGAGCGGCGATCTTCAGGCCGGGCACGACCTGCAGGATCGAGCCGTCCCACATTCCGTTGTGGCTGGCGCCGTCGGGCCCGGTGACTCCGGCCCGGTCCAGCACCAGCGTGACCGGCAGCTTGTGCAGCGCTACATCCATGAGCACCTGGTCGAAGGCGCGGTTCAGGAACGTCGCGTAGATGGCGACCACCGGGTGCAGCCCGCCGAGGGCCAGGCCGGCCGCGCTGGTCACCGCGTGCTGCTCCGCGATGCCCACGTCGTAGACGCGGTCCGGGAAGGCGCGCGCGAACGCGCCCAGGCCGGTCGGGTGCAGCATGGCCGCGGTGATGGCGACCACGTCCGGACGGCGCCTGCCGATCTCCGTCAGCTCGTCGCCGAAGACCTGCGACCAGGTTTTCGTCGGCGCGCCGGGCAGGACAGCGGCCCGCGGGGTGCCCGGCACCTGGTGCAGGCAGTCATCCTCGTTCTCGACGGCCGGGCCGTACCCGAAGCCCTTCTGGGTGATCAGGTGCACCAGCACCGGGGCGCCGTAGTCCTTGGCCCGGCGCAGCGCCTGCTCGACCATGGCCTCGTCATGGCCGTCGATCGGGCCCAGGTACTTGAGGCCGAGATCCTCGAACAGCACCTGCGGCTGCAGGACGTCCTTGAGGCCCTTCTTGATGCCGTGCAGCGTCTCGTACACCGGCGGCCCCAGGACGGGGGTACGGGACAGCGTGGTCTTGATGTAGTCCAGGACGTTCTCGTACCGCTGGCTGATGCGCACCGAGGCCAGGTTGTTGGCCAGCCCGCCGATCGTCGGCTGGTAGGAGCGCCCGTTGTCGTTGACCACGACGACCAGCCGGGAGTCCTCGGCCACCGAGATGTTGTTCAGTGCCTCCCAGGCCATCCCGCCGGTCAGTGCGCCGTCCCCGATGACGGCGACCACCGCGCGGTCGGTCTCGCCGCGCAGCTTGTACGCCTTGGCCAGGCCGTCGGCGTAGGACAAGCTCGTGGAGGCGTGCGAGTTCTCCACGATGTCGTGCTCGGACTCGGCCCGGTTCGGGTAACCGGACATGCCGCCGCGCTGGCGCAGCGTGCCAAACTCGGCCTGGCGGCCGGTCAGCAGCTTGTGCACGTAAGCCTGATGCCCGGTATCGAAAACGATCCGGTCCCGGGGCGAGCTGAACACCCGGTGCAGCGCGATCGTGAGCTCGACGACGCCAAGGTTCGGCCCGAGGTGACCGCTGGTGCGGATAACGGTCTCGATGAGGGTGTCGCGGATCTCACCCGCCAGGATGGCCAGCTGTTCCTGGTTGAGGCCCTTCAGGTCTTCTGGGCCTCCGATAGACTCCAGCACGGTCACGTTAGGGCGCTCCTCGGGTGGGACGGCAATTCCCAGAGTCTATTTGCGGCGCTTCCCGGGACACACGCAACACCCGTTCAAAGGCTGACGTGCGTGTCGCATAAGTCCTGAGCCGACGCCGTCCCAAGGCGCTGCCCCAGCCGCTGGCCTGGATACAGGCCTGGATACAGGTATAGCCGGCCAGCGGCGGCGGTGATCGGCCGGCGGGTGGGACGTGGGGAAGGTCTCAGCTGAGGTGCGCGGCGGCGGTGACTTCGGCCACCACCGCGGGACCCGGATCCCAGAGGGTAGCCCGGTCGGCGTCCGGGCCGGCGGACTGGCCGATCGTCCGGACCGGGATGACGTCGGCCATGTGCCCGTCATGCCCGATGCTGACCACCGGGCGGGCCAGCGGCCGCGGGTCGGTGAGCCGCCAGTGCTGGGCATTCGGCCGGGCCCATTCGCCGCAGTCGCAGCTCTCGCCCCGCGTCGCCGCGGAGCATACGTCGGCCAGCGTGACGACGGCGACAATGCCGCCGATGGCCGCGACCGGGTCGCCCGGATCCCAGCCGGTGAACCAGAGGAGGGCTTCCTCGGCGGCGCGGAGGTCGACGTGCATCGAGGCGTAGATGGCCAGCCGCCCGCGGTAGGACGGGGCCCAGTCGCGGTTCTCGACCGGCTTCCGGCCGCGCGCGATGGCCCAGGCCCACGGCTGGCGCACGCTGAGCAGCTGCACGTTTCCTCCCACGACCGGCTCGGCAGGCACCGTCGCCCGGTTACCGGTCTCGTGTTTAGGCTGTGAATATTTGTACTCTGCCGGGGCCTGATGGGATTGGGACTCCACGCAGAAACAAGTTATAAATTCCATCGATGTCACTTAGCCCAGGGTGCTGCCGGTGCCGGTGCTCCCGATGGCCTCGGTGGTCTGCGTAGTCTCCCGGGCCTCGCGGACTGGCAGGAGCTTCGCCCGGCCCGCGAACAGGCCGACCGTCAGCTCTACGCCGCAGATGAGCAGCAGCAAGATGACCGGAACCGTCCACCCCCCGGTGGACGCGCGCAGGAAGCCTACCGCGAGCGGGCCGGCCGCCGAGACCAGATAGCCGACGGACTGCGCGAGCGAGGACAGCGACGCGGCGGTGGCCGGGTCGGGCGCTCGCGCCATGGTGAAGAAGATGGCCAGGCCGAGCGCCGCCCCCTGGGCCGCGCCGAGAAGCAGCATCCAGACGGCGGCCGACCCGAGCGGGGCCCACAGCGAGCCCGCCAGGCCGCCCGCGGTGACTGCCACGACCGGGACGACCAGGAGCCGCTGGTCGGTGACGCGCTGCGCCAGCACCGGGGTGCTCAGCGAGGTGAGCAGGTTGCCGAAGCCCAGCACGGCCAGCAGGGTCCCGGCCGCCGCCGCGCTGTCCCCGCGGTCCCGGAACAGTTCCGGCAGCCAGGAGATGGCCGCGTAGTAGAGCAGGCTCTGCAGGCCCATGAAGGCGGTGACCTGCCACGCCAGCGCGTGCCGGTGCACACGGGCCCGCGGGCGGGCTGGCCCGGTGCGAGGCTGGGTCCCGGAACGCGGCACCCGGCGGCGGTAGCGAAGCTGGGTGATCCAGATGAGCGTGGCGGCCACGGCGGGCAGCCCCCACAGCCCGAGCGTCACCCGCACCGAGCCGCCGGTGGTGTCGTAGAGCGGCACGCTGATCAGCGAGGCGATCACCGCCCCGGTGGACAGGCTGGTGAGGTAGATGCCCACGAGCAGCCCGGCCCGGGCCGGCCAGCGCCGCTTGATCATGCTGGCCAGCAGGACGTTCATGATGGCGATCGCGCCGCAGGCCACGATGGTGCCGGGGAACAGCATCGTGCCCGGCAGCGCGCCGCGCAGCAGCAGCCCGGCCGACACCAGGATGAGCGCGCCGAACAGCACCCGCTCCTCCCCCAGCCGGCGGCTCAGCCACGCCGCGAGCCCCGAGACCGCGCCGAAGCACAGGACCGGGGTCGCGGCCAGCACCGTCACCGTGGCCGGGGACAGTCCCAGCCGTTGCTCAAGTTCGGGGAAGATGGGGGGCAGGCTGGTGATGGCGGCCCTCAGGTTGAACGCCAGCGCCGCGATCGAGACGACGAGCAGTGCGGTTTCCAGCGACCGCCGGCTGGACCCGCGCGCGGGCGGCCCAGTGGCCGGCTGGCCGGCCGCTGGTACGGCCGGCTCGCCCGCCGGAAGATTAGCCATCAGCAGCTAAAACTACCGAACTGCCTGACCGGGCGGGAGATGGCGGCCCGGGCCGGGACTGCCGCACGGCCGTCCCTGCCGTAGACGGCCGGGACTGCCGCACGGCCGTCTACGGCAGCAGCAGAAGCTTGCCGGTGGTGCGGCGGCCCGCCAGGTCTTCCTGGGCCTGGGCCGCCTCGGCCAGCGGGTACGTACCGCCGATCCGGACGTCGAGCAGGCCCTCGGCCAGCCACCCGAACAGGTCGCCCGAGCGCCAGAGCAGCTCATCCCGGTCGGCGACGTAGCTGCCCATGGTGGGCCGGGTCAGGTACAGCGAGCCCTCGTAGTTCAGCCGCTGCGGGTCGAACGGCGGCACCTGGCCGCTGGCCGCGCCGTAGAGCACCATCATGCCGCGTGGGCGCAGCGCGGCCAGGCCGTCGTCGAAGGTCGCCTGGCCGACTCCGTCGTAGACGACGTTGCAGCCGCGGCCGCCGGTCACCTCGGCCACGGCCGCGCGGAGCTCGCCGTAGCCCACCACGTGGTCAGCGCCCGCATGCCGGGCCAGGTCCGCCTTCTCGCCACCGGAGGTGGTCGCGACCACGATGCCGCCGCGCTGCTTGATCAGCTGGGTCAGCAGCAGCCCGACGCCGCCGGCGGCGGCGTGCACGACCGCGACGTCGCCCTCGCGCACCGGGTAGGTGCTGAAGCACAGATAGTGCGCGGTCAGACCCTGCAGGATCACGGCCGCTGCGACCTGCAGATCCACGCCCGGCGGAACGGGCACGGCGCGGGCGGCCGGGATCGCCGCCTGCTCGGCGTAGCTGTGCGGCACTCCCGCCCAGGCCACCCGGTCGCCTGGTGAGAACTCCGTGACGCCGGCGCCGACCGCGGTCACGGTCCCGGCCCCTTCGGCGCCCGGTACCACCGGGAACTGGGCGGGCCGGTAACCGCCAACGCCTTCGCGGGTGTAGATGTCCATGAAGTTCACGCCGGCTGCCGCGACCTGGACGATCAGCTCGCCGTCCTGCGCTTCCGGCGCGGGCTGCTCGACCACGCTCAGGACCTCGGGGCCGCCCAGCTTCTGCACGACGACCGCGCGCATGCGCACCACGCTCCCTGGCTAGAAATGCACCCGCGGCGAGCTGTGCCCGCCGCCCGGCCTCCACCATAGAGGGCCCGAGGTCGGCACCCCGGCTTACGGGGTCGCATTCTCAGGGCTATCCACTGGGCGGGCTCACAGGAAGCACCGGCCGCCCCGGGTCGTTAGGGAACTCAGCGGAGGGAGCGCAGGACATACTGCATGATGCCGCCGTGCCGGTAGTACGCCGCCTCGCCGGGCGTGTCGATCCGTACCGTGGCGCGGAACTCCCGCCCGTCGGCGGTCACCGTCACCTCGGCCGGTATCTGGCCGGAGTTGATTTCCTCGATGCCGGTGATGTCGAACGTCTCGTGCCCAGTGAGCCCGAGCGAGGCGACCGACTCCCCGGGCTTGAACTGCAGTGGCAGGACGCCCATGCCGATCAGGTTGGACCGGTGGATCCGCTCGAACGATTCAACCAGCACCGCCCGGACGCCGAGCAGCGCTGTGCCCTTGGCGGCCCAGTCGCGCGAGGATCCGGAGCCGTACTCCTTGCCGCCCAGCACGATGAGCGGGGTGCCCTCCTCGATGTACTTCCGGGAGGCGTCGTAGATGCTCATCTGCTCGGCGGCACCGTCGCGGGCGGGCAGCTTGGTGGTGACCCCGCCCTCGGTGCCCGGGGCCAGCAGGTTCCGCAGCCGGATGTTGGCGAACGTACCGCGGATCATCACCTCGTGGTTGCCGCGACGCGAGCCGTAGGAGTTGAAGTCGCGGCGCGGGACGTCGTGGTCGGTAAGGTACTGCCCGGCCGGGCTGTCGGTCTTGATCGCACCGGCCGGCGAGATGTGGTCGGTGGTCACCGAGTCGCCCAGCAGCGCGAGCACGCGGGCCCCGTGGACGTCGGTCACCGGTTGCGGCTCATCGGGCATCTCGTCGAAGTAGGGCGGCCGCCGCACGTAGGTCGAGTACTCGTCCCAGGTGAACGTGTCACCGGCCGGGACGTCCAGGCCACGCCACCGGTCATCGCCACGGAAGACGTCCGCGTAGTCCCGCGAGAACATCTCGGCGGCCACCGCGTCGTGGACGACCTCGGCAATCTCGGCGGGCGACGGCCAGATGTCGCGGAGGTAGACGGGCCGGCCATCACGGCCGGTGCCGATCGGGTCGTTGACCATGTCCACGTCCATCGACCCGCTGAGCGCGTAGGCCACCACCAGCGGCGGCGAGGCCAGGTAGTTCATCTTGACGTCGGGGTTGATCCGGCCTTCGAAGTTCCGGTTGCCGGACAGCACCGCGGCGACCGCCAGGTCGCTTTCGTTCACGGCCTCGCTGATCTCCTCGGGCAGCGGACCGGAGTTGCCGATGCAGGTCGTGCAGCCGTACCCGACGAGGTTGAAGCCGAGCTTGTCCAGGTAGGGCACGAGGCCGGCCTTCTCGTAGTAGTCCATGACCACCTTGGAGCCGGGCGCCAGCGTGGTCTTCACCCAGGGCTTGCGGCTCAGCCCGGCCTCGACCGCCTTCTTGGCCAGCAGCGCCGCGCCGACCATGACGGACGGGTTCGAGGTGTTGGTGCACGAGGTGATGGCCGCAATCACGACCGACCCATGGTCGATCGTGACCTTGGTGCCGTCTTCCATCGTCACGTCCGTGGGCGTGGAATGAAGCGGCGTCTCCGCCGCGGCGGGCTCGCCACCGGACCCGGCCGCGTTCCCGTCGGGGTCCGTCGACATCGGGTCGGACGCCGGGAAGGTGTCGGCGTCGCTGTCGGCCGGCTCGGGCTCGGCGACGTAGTTGGCCAGCACCTCACGGAATGCGCGCTTGGCGTCAACCAGGGCCACCCGGTCCTGCGGGCGCTTCGGCCCGGCGATCGACGGCACGATGGTGGCCAGGTCGAGCTCGAGCTCCTCGGAGTACACGGCCTCGCGGGACGGGTCATGCCACAGGTCCTGCTCCTTGGCGTAGGCCTCGACCAGCGCCACGTGCTGCTCCGGCCGGCCGGTCAGCCGCAGGTAGGCCAGCGTCTCGTCGTCGATGGGGAAGATCGCGCAGGTCGAGCCGAACTCGGGGCTCATGTTGCCGATCGTGGCCCGGTTCGCGACCGGGACCGCAGCCACCCCGTCCCCGTGGAACTCGACGAACTTGCCGACCACGCCGTGCTTGCGCAGCAGTTCGGTAATCGTCAGCACCAGGTCAGTCGCGGTCGTGCCGGGCGGCAGTTCCCCGGTGAGCCGGAACCCGACCACCTTGGGGATCAGCATGCTGATCGGCTGGCCGAGCATGGCCGCCTCGGCCTCGATGCCGCCGACGCCCCAGCCGAGGATGCCGAGCCCGTTTTGCATGGTGGTGTGGGAGTCGGTGCCAACGCAGGTGTCCGGGTAGGCGCAGAGCGCGCCATCCGCGTCGCGGGTCATGACCACCCGGGCCAGGTGCTCGATGTTGACCTGGTGCACGATCCCGGTGCCCGGCGGTACCACCTTGAACTGGTCAAACGCGGACTGTCCCCAGCGCAGGAACTGGAACCGCTCCTTGTTTCGCTCGAATTCGAAATCCACGTTGCGCTCGAACGCGTCCGGTCGGCCAAACACGTCGGCGATGACCGAGTGGTCGATGACCAGCTCGGCCGGGACCAGCGGGTTGATCTTGGCGGCGTCGCCGCCAAGGGCGGCCATCGCCTCACGCATGGCCGCCAGGTCCACCACGGCCGGTACCCCGGTCAGGTCCTGCATGATGACGCGGGCCGGAGAGAACTGGATCTCGGTGTCCGGGTTGGCCTTGGGGTCCCAGCCGGCCAGCGCGCGCACGTGGTCGGCGGTCACGTTCACGCCGTCCTCCGTGCGGAGCAGGTTCTCGAGCAGGATCTTCAGGCTGAACGGAAGCCCTTCGGCGCCGGGCACGGCATCGAGCCGGTAGATCTCGTAGGACGTACCCGCGGCGGTAAGCGTCGCGCGGCTGTCGAAGCTGTTTCCGGTCATCGTCCTGAGCCTCCTCGCCCATGCCCGGCGGGCCCGCCCCAGCGTTCGGCGCCTGCTCCGGGCTGCGTCTTCCTCTGTTCCCGCTGATGTTCCCGCTGCGTCTCAACCTACAGTATCTCGATATCAAGCTATCTAGCAAGGGTGCAAGTTACTAACGGGTAGCAAGCAGGGCGACGATCAGCAAGATATGAACAGGACTGACCGGGAGCCACCCAGGGTGCGGGATGGTACGGGACTCCAGGGGGCGCCGGATCGTGCGCGGCCGCGGAGTGCGTCGGGACCACTTCCGCGGCCGCGTACTCGGCACCTGCGGGTCAGCGCAGGAGCGCGCCGCCGTCGACGACCACCTGGCTGCCGGTCATATAGGACGCCATGTCCGAGGCGAGGAACAGGACGACCTTGCCGATCTCGTCCGGGTCGCCCATCCGCCGCATCGGCAGCGTGGACAGGAAGGCCTCCATCATCGCGGCGCCAATGCTCTCCACCCGCAGCCCCGCGCCGGACAGTTCCTTGGCGGCGTGTGCAGCTTCTTCACGGTCGATATCAACGATGAGGACGCTGGCTCCCGCCTCGGCCAGCCGCCGGGTGATCCCGAGGCCGATGCCGACAGCGCCTCCGGTGACGATCGCCGCCTTGCCTGACAGATCCAGAAGTTCGGTCACCGCCTTCATGACGACATCTCCTTCAGAATGCTTCCGTCTCAGCAGTCACGCTAGGCACAGCACGAGGATCAAGGCAGAGGCTTTCGTCATCAGCCCCTCCCGCCACTGCGGCGCAGTGCGTACCGGGCTGTCCTCCGGCCAGCGACGCTCCCCCGGCTTACATCAGATGCGCGTAGACGACGAGGCCGACCGGCCCGGCGGCTGGCAGGCGGCACCCGCTGGCGGATCAGCGGACACCGTAGAACACGCGGCGCCAGAACCGGCGGCTGCCCAGCAACCGGATCCGGAGCCGCAGCGGAAGCCGGCCGGACGGCCGGTGAATGCACCGGCCGGTCCCGCCAGGCAGCAGGCATTCGCCTGCGCAGTTACCCCAGCAGTGCCGGCAGTGCCGGGTCACAGACCGGTCCACTCCCCCATGATGTACCGGCTGCGGCGATAGGGTCGAAGCGCGATGCCCGCGGCCGAGGAGGCGCCCGCGGACGGCAGGGACGCCCGCGGGCCGTCGCGGCCGAGGAGGCACCGACCGCATGCGTTTTGCGATCAAGACACGACCCGAGCACACCACCTGGGCGCAGATCCGTGACGTCTGGATAGCCGCCGACACGATCCCGCTGTTTGAATCGGCGTGGAACTGGGACCATTTCTACCCGCTGTCCGGCGACCTCAACGGGCCCAACCTTGAGGGCTGGACCACGCTCGCCGCGCTGGCCCAGGCCACGAAGCGGATCCGGATCGGCTGCCAGGTCACCGGCATGATCTACCGGCATCCGGCGGTGCTCGCGAACATGGCGGCGGCCGTCGACATCATTTCCGACGGGCGCCTCGAACTGGGGCTCGGCGCGGGCTGGAACCAGATGGAATGCGACGCCTACGGCATCGAACTGCCGCCATTGCGGGAGCGTTTCGACCGGTTCGACGAGGGTGTCGAGGCCATCGCCTGCCTGCTCACGCTGGAGACCACCACGCTGGCCGGGCAGTACGTGCACCTCACAGACGCGCGGTGCAACCCGAAGCCCGTCCAGCGTCCCTACCCACCGATCACCATCGGCGGCCGCGGCCGGACCCGGACGCTGCGCACCGCGGCCCGCTGGGCACAGCAGTGGAACTGCCTGCCGGAGAGCCTCGACGAGTGGCGTGACCTGAAGCAGACGCTGATCGCGCACTGTGACCGGATCGGCCGCGATCCAAGCGAGATCACCTGCTCGGTGAACGTGCGGGTTGACCCCGATACAGGGATCGAGCCTGCCGTCGCCCTGGCGTCGGCCTACCGTGACGCCGGCGTCGACCTGGCCATCATCAACCTGCCGCACGGGGTCAAGCCGGACTTCCTGGCGCCGCTCGCGGACGCGCTGGCGGCGCTGGGCTGAGCCGGGCTGAGCCGGCTGCGCTCAGCTGTCGCGGTCAGCGCGGAGGCGATCGCCGCGGCCGGGCCGGGGTCAGCGGCCGGGCCGGGGTCAGTTGTTGTGGGGCTGGTCCGGTTCGGCGGTCGGCGCCTTCCCGGTCCCGATCCCGGTCTCCTTGAAGTAGTCGCTAATCAGCTCGCGCTGGCGCTGCTGCAGCTGGTCGAAGTGTTTGTCCACGTTGTCGTCGCCGATCGCCTCGACGGTGAGGTAGAGATCCCTGATCCTCTCGAGCTTCTCCTCGGAACCCTCGTACGCGGGTTCACCGCTGTCGGCAGCCGGGCCGCCCACGGTGACGGCGTCCTCAGCCGGGACCGTCCGGGTGCGGGACACCTCGCTGTAAGGCGTCAGGTCTGCCGGGGGTGCTGCCGGATCGGCCAGGTCGCTGAGCTTTGGCTGCGCGGGATGTGGCTCGAACGGCCCGCGGAACGGCTCGGTCTGGGCGCCGGTATGGGGATCGTGGGGCGCGACGTACGGTTGCGGGCTGCGCCCGGCGTCGTACGCCGGCCAGAGCTCAGGCTCGATGTCATGCGTCGGCTCGGGCTCGGCGGCGATGGGAGCCGGTTCCGGCACACTGACATACGCAGGGGCCGGCTCATCGTCTTCGGTCACGGCAGGCGGCCCGTCCCCCGCGGCCTGGTCGTCATCTGAGCTGGTGAAGTAGGCAGTGGGGTCCTCGCGGTAGGTGTAGGTGCCGCCAGGCTCGGGCTCGCTGTAGCCGGAAGCGCCGTCCGGCGCCACGTACTGCACCGGGCCGTCCGGCGCCACGTACTGCACCGGGCCGTCCGGCGCCACGTACTGCACCGGGCCGTCCGGCGCCACGTACTGCACCGGGCCGTCGGGCGCTACGTACTCCACCGGGCCGTCGGGCTCTACGTACTCCACCGACTCCCCGGGGTCCCCGTGGCCGTACGAATCGCCCGCCCTCTGGTCGTCGTAGCGGTCGTCGTAGCTCGGTTCGTCGTAGCCGGCCGGGTCGCCCTCGACATGACCCGCCGGTTCGGGCTCCTCGTCATAGCCGAACGCCGCCCGTGCCGAGTCGCCGTGACCTGGCTCCCCGGGCGCCTGGTTCGCATCGTCCCCGTATTCAGCGGAGTCGTTATAGTCGGCGGCCTCGTAGCCGTCCCGGAGCTCGTAGCCGTCGCGGAGCTCGTAGCCCTCCCGGAGCTCGTAGCCCTCCCGGAGCTCGTAGCCGTCCCGGGGCTCGTAGCCGTCCCGGGGCTCATGGCCGTGGTCCGACTCGTAGCCGGACGGGGAGGCGCCAGCGTCGTATCCGTCCGCGCCCCGGTAACCGGGCCGGGGCGCTTCCCCTGAGGGCGGCCCATACTCCTGCCGAGCTTCGTACCCGGGCCCGGCTTCATACTCGGCCTGATAACCGTGATCGGGCGTGTGTTCGTATTCGGGCTGGTAGCCGTCGTCTGGCGGCCGCCCGTACCCGGGGTGGTGCCCATTACCCGGCGGCCCATACCTAGTACCGGGCGGGGACCCGTACCCGGGCTGACGGCCGTTGCCGGATGGCCCGTACCCCGGCTGACGGCCGTTCCCGGGCGGCGGCGCGTACCCCGGCTCGGGTGGGGGCGCGTAGCTGGCTCGCTGCTCATGGTCGGGCTGCTCATACTCAGCCTGCCCGTATTCCGGGCGCTCGTATTCCGGCTCCTGGTACTCCTGCTCTTGGTACTCCTGCTGACGTGGGCCCGGCGGATAGACGTATCCGCACGGAGCGTCGCCCGGGGGCGGCTGGTAGCCGTCGGGCGGCTGATATGGGCGCGGAGGTGGCGACGCCGCCGACCGGTAGCCCGGCGCGCCCGGCGGGGCGGCGTACATCTGCTGGCCGCCCCGGCCGTACGCGGCCTGATCCGGCGGGCCATCGTTATCGACCACGGGGATGGGGCCGGTCGCGAGCAAGCCACCCCAGGGTGCGCCCGGGCCGGGAGCCTCACTCCCGGAGCCGGTGCGGAACTCCTCGCCCTCGTTGACGGCGTAGGCGTAACCGCCGTCGGTGTAGCCGGGACCGTACGGTGGCCCGCCGTTCCCGGCGGGGCCTCCCGGGTGAGCCGGATATGGACGGGGGCCGGGACCCGGCCCGTACCCGAACTGCTGGTCCGGCGGAGGCTCCGGTGCATAGCCGGGCGCGTAGCCCGGCGGGGCCCTGTAGGCCGGAGAAGCCGCGTACGGCGGGGGGCTGCCGTACGCGGGCAGTTCCTCGCTCGGATCCACCTCGGAGTCGGGGCCCGGCGGGTAGGCGGCGCCCGTTTCGTAACCGGGAACATGCGCCGAGATGTGGCCGCCACCGGGGGCGTGGGCCACCGGTGGGGCGTACGCCAGCCGGGGATCGTACTGCGGCGGATTGGCGTAGCCGGGGCCTGCCCCGTACTGAGGCGCCGGGCCGTACTGAGCCGCCGGGCCGTACTGAGCCGCCGGGCCGTACTGAGCCGCCGGGCCGTACTGAGCCGGACCGTACTGAGCCGGACCGTACTGAGCCGGACCGTACTGCGGCGCGGCTGAATATGAGGCAGGCGGCGGATAGGGACCGGCCGGGTAAGAGCCGTGCTCGTAGGCAGTGGCTTCAGGGGTTTCAGGCGGGTAGGAGCCAGGCGGGTAAGCCCCAGGCGGGTAGGAGCCGGGGCCTACTGGGCCGGGGCCTACTGGGCCGGGGCCGTACATCCCCGCCTCGGGGCGCCCGGGTTCGCCCTGCGGGGCGCCGCGGTACGGGTCATCCGTCTCCGCGTCCGGACGCGGGCCGCCGACCAGGCTGCCCGGCGAGATCACCGACGTGGGCAGCAGGACCTCGTCCTTGTCCCGGCGGAACCGCGAAGAGTGCGGGCGCCCGGCCGGACGTGGGCCGCCGGAATCCTGCTGAGCCGCGGGCCCGGCCGACTCCGGGGCCTGGCCCGGGTAGGGCCCGTCGGGATATGTTTCGTCGTCGTACGGGTCACCTTCGTACACGTCCCCGTCGTAGAACTCCCCGGCCGCGTGCGGGTCATCCTGCCGTCGCCCCGGCCGGAACCGGCTCACGGCCGGGCCCTGAAGGGCATGGGCGATCCCGGCAGGCCAGCCGCGGGTCCCGTGACCCCTCGGGCCGCGAGGACCCGTTCTCTCCAGGCGGAGGCGGAGTCAGGACGCACTCTCCCACGATCGCATTGCCAGGATTGCAGCCGCAAGCCAAATCCGCAGGTCCGCCCGGTAAAGACGGTCACCTGGGGAAGCTCAGGCAGCCAGTTAACGCTATCCGCCCGGGGTACCGCCACAGTCGGTACATTGGCCCGATGACGGAACAGGCAGGCAAAACGGAACATTTTCTCGCACTGCACCAGGGCCCCGGCCCCCTCCTGCTGCCCAATGCATGGGACCGCGGCTCCGCGGCCCTGCTCACCTCGCTCGGCTTCGCGGCGATCGCGACGACCAGCTCAGGGTTCGCTGCCACGCTGGGCCGGCTCGACGGCCAGGTGACCCGGGATGAGGCCCTTGGGCACGCCGCGGACCTCGCGGCGGCCACTCCCCTGCCGGTGTCCGCCGACCTGGAGAACTGTTTCGCGGACGATCCGGCCGGCGTGGCCGAGACGGTGCGGCTCGCGGCTGCGGCTGGGCTGGCCGGCTGCTCGCTGGAGGACTTCACCGGGCACGAGGACGACCCAGTCTACGAGCTCGGCGCGGCCGCCGAGCGGGTGGCGGCCGCCGCCGAGGCCGCGCACGGCGGGACCGCTGCCGGTGGCCACCTGGTCCTGACCGCCCGGGCGGAGAACTACCTGCACGGCCGGCCGGACCTGAAGGACACGATCAGCCGGCTGCAGGCCTACCAAACCGCGGGTGCCGACGTCCTCTACGCGCCCGGCCTGACCCGGCTGGAGGACATCCGCCAGCTGCTGGCGTCGGTCGACCGGCCGGTCAACGTGCTCACCGTGGCAGGCGCGCCGGAAGTGCCCGAACTGGCCGCAGCCGGCGTCAGCCGGGTCTCGGTGGGCGGTGGGTTCGCCTTCGCGGCCTACGGCGCGCTGGCCGACGCGGCCCGGGAATTCCGCGACCGGGGCAGCTACGGGTTTCTGGCGGGCTCGGCGGTCGGCCGCGGCGCCGTGCAGACCGCCTTCGCCCGCTGACCGGCCGCACGGGCCGGTCAGCTGAAGCCAACGGCGGGCTCACACCTGGGGCAGCACCTCGGCAGCGAGCAGCTCCAGGTGGTCCAGGTCGCTGAGGTCGAGGACCTGCAGATAGAACGTGCCGGCCCCGGCGTCGGCCCAGTGGCCGATGGCGTCGACGATCTCGGCCGGCGTGCCGGTCAGGCCGTTCGCGCGAAGGTCCTCCAGCGGCCGCCCGATGGCCGCGGCGCGGCGGGCCACCTCCGCCTCGTCCTTGCCACAGCACACCGTCTGGGCGGCCGAGAGCCCGATCGAGGACGGGTCCCGCCCAGCTTCCGCGCAGGCCTCCCGAACTCTGCTGAACGCCTCCGCCGTGTCGGCCAGGCTCTTGAACGCCAGGTTGTACTCGTCCGCGAACCGGGCCGCCAGCCGCGGCGTGCGCCGGGGGCCGGCGCCGCCCAGGATGACCGGGGGCTTCGGCTGCTGGGCCGGCTTGGGCAGCGCGGGCGAGTCGATCAGCTGGTAGTAGGCGCCGCTGTAGGAAAACGTCCGGCCCGGCGGGGTCGCCCAGAGCCCGGTGATGATCGCGAGCTGCTCCTCGAACCGGTCGAAGCGTTCCTTCAGGCTCGGGAACGGGATCCCGTACGCGGTGTGCTCCTGCTCGAACCACCCGGTACCGAAGCCGAATTCGACGCGGCCGCCGCTCATCTGGTCGACCTGGGCCACCGAGATGGCCAGCGGCCCGGGCAGCCGGAAGGTGGCCGCGGTCACCATGGTGCCAAGCCGGATGCGGCTCGTCTGCACAGCGAGGCCGCCCAGCGTCACCCAGGAGTCCGTCGGGCCGGGCAGGCCGGATCGGTCGCCCATGGCCAGGAAATGATCTGACCGGAAAAACGCGTCGAAGCCGAGCTCTTCGGTGGCCGACGCGACCTTCAGGAGGGTCGCGTAGTCGGCCCCCTGCTGGGGCTCAGTGAAGATCCGGAGTCTCATCGCATCATCCAAGCATGCACGCCCCGGAGCCTGATTCACTGGCCGGCGGCCAGTGTGGCCAGGCACTCGACGTGGTGGGTCATCGGGAAGGCGTCGAACGCGCGCAGGTTCTCCAGGCGCCAGCCCTGCGCCGCGAAGATCGCGATGTCGCGGGCGAGAGTAGCCGGATCGCAGGATACGTAGGCGATCCGCCGCTCACCGGCCGCGCCGTCCGCTCCGCCGGGGCCACGGACGGGACGGGTCAGGTACTCGATGACGTCCCGGGCCGCACCGGCCCGGGGCGGGTCCAGCACCGCCAGCCGGGCCAGCGGAAGCCCGCGATGCGCGATCACCTCGCTGGCGTCGCCCTGGTACACGCTGGCCCACGGGGTCTGCCGCAGGTTGCGCCGGGCGTCGCGGACGGCGGCCGAGCCGGATTCCACGCCGACGACGGTCCCGTCCCGGCCGACGGCCTCGGCCAGGACGCCGGTGAACAGGCCGGCACCGCAGTAGAGGTCGAGCGCGGTGTCCCCGGGCTGCGGGCGCAGCGCGTCCAGCACGGCCCGCGAAAGGGTGTCCGCGGCGGCCGGGTGGACCTGCCAGAACCCGGTGGCGCTGACCCGCCACGCCCGCTCCGCCGCATGCTGCAGGAGGTGGGAATGGCCGCGCACCGTCCGGTTCCCGCCGGGCGTGCCGCCTGCCCCGCGGTCGCGGGAGCCGCGGTCGCGGGAGCCGCGGTCGCGGGAGCCGCGGTCGCGGGAGCCCGTGCGGGAGCCGGATCCGCGGGGACGGGGGCCCGGGCCGCCGCGGCTGGTCACGGCGAGCACCGATTCGGCCGTGGCCTGTTTCCAGGCTGCCGGACGGACCTGACCAGAGACGATCTCCGCCCGCTCACCGTTCTCCGTGGATACGACGGTTTCCACCGATGTCGCCCCCGGCCAGGACTGCTGTGGCACCCCGAGGTCCCGGATGCCGGGATGGGCGATCAGGCAGTCCGCGATGTCGATGACCTCGTGTGACCGGTGGGCCCGCAACCCGGCCGCCCCGTCTCGGCGGACGGCGAACCTGACCCTGGTCCGCCAGCCGAGCCCCGGCGAAGTCGGGCCATCCCCGGCACCTTCCCCGTCCCCGGGCAGCGCCTCGACGGTGACCGGCCAGTCGATCCCGGCGATGCGGCGGAGTTGCTGGCGGACCACGGACGCCTTGAGCGCCCGCTGCAGGGGCAGCGCCGCATGCTGCCAGTCGCAGCCGCCGCATCCGCCCGGACGGGCATAGGGGCAGGGCGGCGCGACCCGGCCCGGCACCGGGTCCAGGATGTCCACTGCGTCGGCCCGGGCGAACCGGGCCGTGACCTCGGTGATCCTGGCCCGGACTCGCTCGCCTGGCAGCGTGTGCCGGACGAACACCACCGGGCCGGTACCGGCGGTACCGTCGACGCCGTCCAGGCGGGCCACGCACGAGCCACCGTGCGCCGCCTCGCCGGCCTGCAGCTCGACCAGATCCCCGGGGCTGAGCTGGGGACCCCCGGAGTCTTCGGGGTCCCCGGGGCGCGCTGGGCCGGTTATAGTGACCGAAGTCACAATCTCAGATCGCATCCCGTTCTTCCGGTTTGACAGTGTTTCTCCTCTTGGGTTTCTCACCTCGACGGCCCGCGTCATCGTCGCCTCGATCCCGCAGGTGCGGCGGCCCGCCGCCGGGCCGGAACGGCAGGCCGGCGGTTTCATCCGGACCGTGTGTCGCACTACCTGCCACGAGGGCATAACTTTGGCGATGCGCTTCAAGCTGGAAGGACGGCCGTGCATATCGTGATCATGGGTTGCGGACGGGTCGGGTCGACACTCGCCCATATCCTGGATGACCGCGGCAACTCGGTCGCCGTCATCGACCAGAACCCGGAGTCGTTCCGGAAGCTCGGGTCCTCGTTCAAGGGTAGCCGGGTGACGGGGATGGGCTTCGACCGTGACGTGCTGATCCAGGCGGGCATCGAGGAAGCGGATGCCTTCGCCGCTGTCAGCAGCGGCGACAACTCCAACATCATTTCGGCGCGTGTCGTCCGCGAGGCGTTCGGCGTGGAGCGGGTCGCCGCCCGGATCTACGACCCCCGGCGGGCCGAGGTCTACCAGCGGCTCGGTATCCCGACGGTCGCGACCGTGCGGTGGACGGCCGACCAGATGCTGCGCAAGCTGCTGCCGGAGGGGGCCGAACCGCTCTGGCGGGACCCGACCGGCAAGATCGTGCTCGCCGAGGTGGCCTTCTCCGAACGCTGGCTGGGCGAGAAGGCCAAGACGATCGAGCAGGCCACGGGTACTCGCATCGCGTTCGTCGACCGGCTCGGCGAGGCCATGATTCCGACCCTGGCCACGGTGCTGCAGGAAGGCGACGTGCTGCACGTGATCGCGCACGAAGACGAGCTGGACGGGATCTCCGAGCTGTTCGCTACCGGGCCCGAGGGAGGCCGCTGATGCGCGTCGCGATCGCCGGGGCCGGCGGTAGGCCGGTCCATCGCCCGGGAACTGCTGGAGAACGGGCACGACGTCCTGCTCATCGACCATTCACCCAAGTCGATCAAGGCGGACAGCCTGCCTGGCGCGGAGTGGCTGCTGGCCGACGCCTGCGAGATCAGCTCGCTGGACGAGGCCGCGTTGCAACGCTGCAACGTGGTGATCGCGGCGACCGGTGACGACAAGGTCAACCTGGTCGTGTCGCTGCTGGCCAAGACCGAGTACGGGGTCCCGCGGGTCGTCGCGCGGATCAACCACCCCAACAACGAGTGGCTGTTCAACGAGTCCTGGGGCATAGACGTGGCGGTCTCGACCCCCCGGCTGCTGTCCGCGCTGGTCGAGGAGGCGGTCAGCGTCGGCGACCTGGTCCGGCTGATGACGTTCCGGCAGAGCGAGGCGAGCCTGGTCGAGCTGACCCTCTCCGCCGACGCGCCGCTGGTCGGCCGCCGGTTCGGGGACATCGACTGGCCCACGGACACGGCGCTGGTCGCGATCCTGCGGGAGGGGCGGGTCATCGTGCCGCAGTCGGACGACCCGCTGGAGGCCGGCGACGAGCTGCTCTTCGTCGCGAGCCAGGACGTGGAGGACCAGCTCGCCACGCTGCTGGCCAGCCCCTGACCACCGCGGGCCCGCTCAGCAGGCGGTGCTCAGCAGGCGGTGCTCAGGGCAGGCTGGCCGTCGGCGCTGGTGGCGAGCTCGTAGCGCGGGTTGAACATCGTCGCGCGGCCACGGCGCACGCCCAGTCTCCCCTCGGCCACCACCGTGCTGCCCGGCTCGATGCCGGGAATGCCCGCCCGGCCGAGCCAGACGAGGTCGACGCGGCCGGGCCCGTCGTGGATCTCGGCCGCCAGCGCGGGCATCCCGCCAATCCGGTCGTGCCTAATGACCTGCACGGTGCCCGCTATCCGGACACGCGGCCGCTCGGCCCTGATCTCCACGCCGATAGTGATCCCCATATAAGCACGCTAGCGCGGCCGTGTTAAGGACATGTTGCCGTGCGTTAACTCGGCGGGACCAGTTCCCGGCGGCGGGCTCAGCGGGTCTCGGTGAACTCTGGCCCGCGCTCGAACGGGTTCAGGTCCGGGTGGAACCGGCCTTCCTCGTCCGGCTCGGCGGGCTGGCCGCCGGCCTGTGCCTCCAGCGCCTGCTGAACCTCCGGCGGCAGCCGCAGCTCCAGCATGTCCCGCGGCGGCATCGGGTGGTCCCCCCGCACGACCACGATGTCGCTGAGCAGTTCCTCGAACGGCTCGGGTGCTTCGGCGCCGGTCGCCGCCGCACCGATGATCAGCCCGCGCAGCAGCCACCTCGGTCCGTCGATCCCGACGAACCGGACCGGGCGGGTGCCCGCGGCCGCGTTCCCCGGCTCCATTGGCACGTGCGCGAACACCTCGGTCCCGAAGGGGCCCTCGGTCTCCTCCGCGGGGGTGCCGGCCGTGGCCAGTTCCTCGGCGATCTCCTGCCGTACGTCCTGCCACAGTCCGCCGCTGCGGGGGGCCGCGAAGGCGTGCACCCGCAGCTCGCTGTTGCCGCTCTTCACCGTGACCCAGATGAACCGCTGCCCGTCCGTGGCCAGCTCAATCTGCTGCGGGGGCTCGATGGGTACCAGCAGGCTGCCGAAGTCGGCCCGATCCCGCTGCGGGTAGGCGTCGTCAGCGTCCCACGGGCCGCCGCGCAGGCCGGGAGGCGGCGGGCCGGAAGGCGGTGGGCCGGCGGGGCCTGCGTCCTCGCCGGGCGCGGCCTGGGCGTCGTCCCAGTCGCCTGCTTCATCGGGGCCCGCCCAGCCGTCGTCCGTGGCCCCGGCGGTGTCCTCCGCCCCGGTGTAGCCCGAACTGGCCTGGTCCGCGTCTTCGCGTCGACGCCGACGGAACACTTCGCACGCTCCTTTGTCACATCCCCGGGGAATCTCCCCCGGGCGGGGCTCTCCCGCGGCGGGCAGGAAGGCCCCGTGATGTATCCGCAGGTTTCCCCGCGATGAGCCTTCCTAACGAATTCACGGTACCGGCACACTAGCGGCGTGGCCGCCGGTGGAGCCGAAGCCGCCGTCGGCGCGGGCCGACCCGGGCAGCGATTCCGCCTCATGAAAGCGCACCCGCTCGACCCGCTGGATGATCAGCTGGGCGATCCGGTCGCCGCGCCGGAAGCTGACCGGCTGCGAACGGTCGGTATTCAGCAGCGTGACCTTGATCTCGCCCCGGTAGCCGGCGTCCACCGTGCCCGGCGCGTTCACGATCGTGACCCCGAGCCGCGCGGCGAGTCCGGATCGCGGGTGCACGAACGCGGCGTAACCGTCCGGCAGCGCGATGGCGATCCCGGTCGGGACCAGGGCCCGTTCCCCCGGCCCGAGGTGCACGTCCTCGGCCGCGAACAGATCCGCGCCGGCGTCGCCCGGATGAGCGAAGGCCGGCAGCGGCAGGCCCGGATCGAGCCGCTGAATCAGCACGTCGACGCGGTCGGGTCCGTTCATGGGCGTCATTCCTCGTGATTTCTGGCGGCCGGATCCCCTGGGAACCGGCCGGCCGGGATAGCGCCCGGCCAGGCGGCGGGGCCACAGTGCGGCGTACAGCGCGGTGCGGCCAGCGCCTTACACCCTGTGACCTTATCGCGGTGCGGGGGAAGCCGGGCCCGAATCAGTGCGGACCGGGACAGCCCCGGCCTGCGGATAGCGCCGCCGCAGTTCCGGCACCGCGCGGGTAATCGCGGCGGCCACTGGGACGGCCACCACGGCACCCGGGATACCGGCCACGATGCCGCCGACAGCGAGCACGAGGATGATCGCGAGCGGATGCAGCCGGATGATGCGCCCGACGACCAGCGGCTGCAGCAGGTGGCTCTCGATCTGATTCTCAGCGATGAAGATGCCGAGCAGGATGACCGCGGCGATCCAGCCTTTCGTCGCGAGCGTGATCAGGATGATCACGCTCCCGGCGAACAGGATGCCCACGAGCGGGATGAACGCTGCGAGGAAGACCAGGACAGCCAGCGGCGCGACCAGCGGCGCGCCCATGATCGTCAGCGCGGAGCCGATGACGACGGCGTGAATAGCCGCCACCAGGACCGTGCCCCGGACGTAGAACACGACGGCCTGCCAGGCTGCGCGGCCGGCCGGTTCGCCCGCTGGCTGCCGTCCGCCCCGAAGGCGCGCGTCAGCCAGGCCCAGATCCGCTCGCCGTCCTTGATCAGGAAGAACGTCACGAAGAGCATGAGCACGATGCCGCCGAGCACCTCGAAGACGATCTGGCCGCCGGTCAGGACCGTGCCCGCCACCAGCGATTTGTGCTGGCCCAGGTAGGTCAGCAGCTTGTTCGAGGAGGTCTGCAGGCTCGTGGTCTTCAGGTGCAGGGGCGGCCCAGCCAGCCAGGCCTGAATCTGATGTGACGTGTGCCGGACCTGGGTCACCAGGCCGGCGTACTCCGCCCGCACCCGGATCGTGACGAAGGTGATCGTGCCGGCGAGCACGATCACCGCGCTGAGCAGGGTGCACCAGGTCGCGGCCAGCATCGGCAGGCCGACGCGGTGCAGGCGGGCGGCGAGCGGCTGCAGCAGGGCGGTCAGCAGCAGCGCGCCCGCGCACGGGATCACCACCAGCGCCAGCCGGCCGGCCACCCGGTAGGCCAGGTAGATCACGATGCCGATGAACAGCAGCCGCCAGGCCCAGCCCCCGGCCACCTGCAGCCAGCGCGGCACCAGTCCGCTGCCCTGGCCGGGCTCGGCCAGCGGGACAGCGCCATCGGCTGGCCCATCGGCTGGATAGGCCCCACCGGCTGTCCGGGGCCCGTCAGCCCGCTGCGGCTCAGGAGGGGCGTCGGGCGGGTACGGCGCGTCCGGCGCCGGCGAGGCCGCCAGGCCGTTCGGCACGGCCTCGCGGGCCTGACCGTCCGGCCGCAGCCGACCCGCGGCACTCCGGCGCTCCTCAGCGTTCCGGATGCCGGCGCGGGCATCGGTGAGCAGTTGCCGGGCCCGCTGGCCAACGCCGCGGCCAGCACCACGTCCGGGCCGCTCCGCCATGAGCCCATCTAACCAACTACGGTTGACGCATGCGCGATTACCGCGAACGGCTCGCCGTGCCCGTGGCATGGTGGCTGCTGGGCGTGCCCGTGATCATCCTGCTGGGCACGTACGGCATCTACGCCAACCTGCGGGGGCCCATCGTCGGGATCATCTATATCGTCTTCACCATCGGCTACATCGCCGGGCTGCTCGCCTGGAGCTCCGGGGTGATCGAGGTCGGCGACGGCGAGCTCCGCGCGGCCCGGGCCGTGCTGCCGCTGTCCCGGGTCACCGAGGTACGCGCGCTGGACGCCCAGCAGGCCGAGGCGATGCGGGGACCCCGGGCCGATCCCGCCGCGCACATGCTGATCCGGCCGTTCCTCAAGACCGCGGTGTACGTCGCGATCCGGGACCCGGCCGGGCAGGTGCCGTACTGGCTGGTCGGGACCCGCCTGCCGGCTGAGCTGGCCGGCGTGATCGAGCGGTGCCGGCCGAAGGACACCGCACGTGGAATGATCTGACCAATGGGGTTTGGAGGAAGCACTGGCATGTCGGACCAGCGCACGGATATCAGTACCAAGGTGGCCGGGGGCGTCGCCGCGTTTGCCGCGGCGTTCGTGGCCCGCAAGATCGTCGCGTTCGTGTGGACGCGGACGACGGGCAAGGAGCCGCCCGTTCATCCGGAGGACCCGCAAGTCGGCATGAAGGAGGCGCTCGGCTGGGCCATCGTCACCGGCGTGGTGCTGGAATCGGCGCGGCTGCTCGCGACGCGGGCCGCGACCAAGCAGCTGCACGCTTACCAGAGTGGCCAGCCTGAAGACCTGACGCCTCAAGACTGACGACGCAGAGCCAGGACCGCCCGGCAAGGGCGGGAGCGCGGCGGCGGACCGCTCAAGCGCTCCCGGCCTCGGATTCAGGTATCCCGCGGACAGGCGCAGTAACTGACGGGTGGGTGCGTGCGTCAGGCCGCGCACTCCCGGCAGACAAGCTGGCCGTTGCGGTCCTCGGCAAGCTGGCTGCGGTGGTGCACAAGGAAGCAGCGTGAGCACGTGAACTCGTCCGCCTGCCGTGGAATAACCCGGACGGACAGTTCCTCGCTCGACAGGTCCGCACCCGGCAGCTCAAGTGACTCAGCCACCTCGTCCGGGTCGATGTCGATCGTGCTCGATGACTGGTCCATCCGGCGCGCCTGCAGTTCCTGGAGACTGTCCTCAGTGAGGTCGTCGTCCGTCTTCCGCGGGCTGTCGTAATCAGTAGCCATGGTGATTCTTTCCCCCTCCATACGTCGTGCGCCTGTTCATCGCGCGGTTGTAACGCTCGGGAGGGCCTAGTTGTGCCCGATTCCAGCGGGGAATTCTGTCATGTTTGCGCGCCGGGCACACGCAGCGCAGGGGGCGTCCTGCCGTGCCGGATGGAACGTGCATCGCACCTCCGTTTCCGCGTCTCCCGGCGGCCGGGTCCGCGCGGGTCCCTGCTGGCCCGCAGACAGCGCCGAGTACCGCCGGAGGGGTAGTGTACCGGCATATTTTCCCGTTCGAGCCAGCGTGCGCCCTCTGTACAACGCATCGCCCGGAGAGGTATGCCCAGGTGCCCCGGATCTCATTCCCCTCCGCGGGTTTTCGTCCCCCGGAACCGCGTTTAGCGGCAAATGCCGGTGGGGTAAGACTCGCCACACTGCGCGCGTTCGCGCAATCAGCCGGGGGTCCGACCGTAGGGAGTCGCATGGGCGAGTTCGCCGCCACACTGCAGGACCGGCTGAGGGAAGCGCACGCCTCGCTGCTGGCCGCCCAGGCCGCTGGCGACGCCGATCTCACCGATACCCAGCTCGACGAGATCGCGCACCTGCGGGAGATCGCCGTCGCGCACGGCATCCCCGAGCCCGCCTTCGCCTGAGCTTCCGCGATCAGGCGTCGCGCTCCGGGCTGAGCGCGGCCAGGGCGCCGGTGAGCCGCTCGTAGAGGCCAGGACCCGCGGCGACGGTCATCGAGCTGCCCGGCGGGCGCCCTGCCAGGCCGGTGACCCGGGCGCCCGCTTCCGCCGCGATCAGGGCGCCGGCCGCGTAGTCCCAGTAGTTGAGGCCCCGCTCATAGAACGCGTCCAGCCGCCCGGCCGCCACCATGCACAGGTCGACCGACGCCGAGCCGCCCCGCCGGATGTCACGGATCTGCGGCAGCAGCGCGCTCACGACCTCGCCCTGGACCCGGCGGCGGCCCGGCAGGTAGCCGAACCCGGTGCCGACCAGCGCCTGGCCGAGCGGTACGCCGCGGTTACAGCGCAGCGCGGTGTCCCCATCGGCCCCGGACCCGATGGCCCCGGACCCGATGGCCCCGGACCCGATGGCCCCGGACCCGATGGCACTGTGCAGACCGGAATCGGCGCGGCGCCAGGCGCCCTGGCCGCGGACGGCCAGAAACGTCTCGCCGTGCAGCGGGACAGCCACCACCCCGGCCACGATCGTGCCCGCGACCTCGGCGGCGATGCTGACCGCCCAGTCGGACAGCCCGTACAGATAGTTGACGGTACCGTCCAGCGGGTCGACGATCCATCGAACCTCGGCAGCCGGCGGGCCGCCGTCGGGCTGGCCGGGGGCGGGAGCACCGTGGGTCTCGCCGCCTTCCTCGCCGAGGATGGCGTCGCCGGGGCGTGCGGCGCGGATCTGCTCGGTGATCAGGATCTCGGCCCGGCGGTCCATTGCCGTCACGACATCGGTCAGGCTCGACTTGGTCTCGACGACCTCCGGCCGGGCCTGCGCACCCTCATCGGCCAGCAGCCGGGCCGCGGCCGCCGCGGTCTTGGCCGCGAGTGCGAGCAGTTCGCCGGCGTCCGGAGCGCTCACTGCGCTGCGGCCCGGGGCCGGCTGAAGGCGCAGCAGCCTGCTGGGCACATGTCGGTAGACGGCCCGAGCGGGCCCAGCGCCGCACGCGCGGTGTCCGGCGCGCCCGGCCCCGCGAGGCGCTCGCGGACCAAATCGATGACCATGGCCCGAAACAGGCTGTGGTACCAGGGCGTGGCCGCGCGGGCGACCGGCAGGCCAGCGGTCGTGGCCGCCTCCACCGCCTCGGTGTCCAGGTCGTGCCGTACCTCCATGTGGTCGGACACGAACCCGACCGGGACGATCACGGCGGCGGGGGTGCCCGCCTTGGCCAGGTCGGCCAGGTGATCGAGCACGTCAGGTTCCAGCCAGGGCTGGCCCGGGGGCCCGCTTCTGCTCTGGTAGACCAGCTGCCAGGGATGAGCTCCGCCGTTAATCCGTTCGGCGATCAAAGCCGACGCGTCGGTCAGCTCGGCCACGTACCGGTCACCGCTGCCGGGCGGGCCGCTGTGGGTGGCCATCGCGAGCGGCACGCTGTGCGCGGTGAAGACCAGGTGCGCGCCGTCCCGGACCCCGGCCGGCAGCGTGGCCAGCGCGGCCTCCGCGTTCGCCGCGAACGGCTCGATAAAGCCCGGGTGGTTGAAGTAGCGGCGGATCTTGTCGATCCGCGGGGCGCCCGGGCCGGCCTGCTCACGCGCCCGGTCGATGTCGTCCAGGTACTGCCGGCAGCTCGAGAAGGAGCTGTAGGCCGAGGTGGCGAACGCGAGCGCGTGCCGTACCCCGGCCGCGGCCATGGTGGCCACGGTGTCGGTCAGGTAGGGGTCCCAGTTGCGGTTGCCCCAGTAGATGGGCAGATCCAGGCCCTGGTCGCGGAACTCGTCCTGGAGCGCGGCGATGAGGTCCCGGCACTGCTGGTTGATGGGGCTCACGCCGCCCACGGCGTAGTAGTGCTCCGCGACGGCCGCCAGCCGTTCCGGCGGGATACCGCGTCCGCGGGTGACGTTGCGCAGGAACGGCAGCACATCCTCCGGTCCCTCGGGACCTCCGAATGAGACCAGCAGGAACGCGTCGTAGTCGGGCATGTTCACCATCCAACCAGGCCCGGTGAGCGGGCGGCGGCCGGCGCCAGGACAGCAGCCGCCCGCGTCAGGCTCCGGTGGCGTACTCCCGGGCGATGGCCAGGACCTCGCTGACGTACCAGTCCGCGTGGTTGTAGGCGAAGATCGCGGACTGCAGCGACGACCCGCCCTGGGCCGCGCCGACCGCGCACAGCATCTCGGCCGCGCTGGGCACGGCGTCGAACGGGTTCATGATGTCCGGGGTACCGGTATCCCCGAAGCCGTCGATCCCCCACTCTTTCCAGGTCGAGGGCATGAACTGCATCGGGCCGAGCGCACCCGCGCTGGACGGTCCCTCGTTGGCCCCGTCACCGCTTTCCACTTCCCCGATCGCCGCCAGCACGGTCCAGGACAGCCCCGGGCAGTACCGGGCCGCCGATTCCTGGTACAGCTGCAGGTAGGTGGTGGGCCGCCCGGTCGGCACCGAGGTGGCCACCGGAAGCTGGCCCGGCTTCGTGGTCGTCGTCGGCTGCAGGCTGATCACCTGGCTCCCCGCGCCGGTCACCGCGCGGACCTTGGAGACCAGGGATGTCAGGTTGTCCGCGGGCGCGTTGATGAGCACGGCCAGGTCCTTCACCAGCCCAAGCCGCGCCGCGACCGTGGCGTTCACCACCGCGTCCACGCCAGGGATGCCGAGGCCGGTGGCCCCGCCGAAGGTGAGCTGGGTCTGGCGGGCCGCTGTCACCCGGTATGGACGGCCCTTGGCCAGGCCGCCTGACCCGGCACCCAGCGTGCGCTGGGCGGCCTGCCCGGCGACGAACTGGCCGTGGCTCAGGGCCGCCCAGATGGCCTGGTCACCCGCGGCCACCACCGGCGTCCAGGAGCGGAACTGCCCCGGACCGACGCCGATCACGTTGGCCGGCTTGCCGCCGATCTTGATCGCGCCGCCGCTGACCGTCAGCACCCCGCGGACACCGCTGAGCTTGCGGATCCTCGCCACATCGGCGGCCGGGATGCCGGCCGGGATGACCGCGAGGACGTCCGGCACCACCAGCTCGCGGGGCATCTGCGTGGTCGCCGTGGCGGGCCCGCTGGCGCCGTCGGATGGGTCCAGGAGCTCGGCGGCCGAGACGAACGGCACCACGGCCGAGGAGGTGCCGGGCACCCCGGCCAGCCGCGCGGGGACCGCTGAGCTCGCGCTCGCGCCGCTGAGACCCAGGATGCCGGTGATACCCAGAGCGGCGGCGCCGAGCGACGCCACGGCGGCGGTCACCGAGAGCCTGCGTCCGATAACTCGTCCCACAAATTGATCACTCTATCCGGCCAACCTGAGGACACAAACCCCTGGCCAGGGGTCAGTAACAGATGACACAGCCCCTGGCCAGAGGTCAGTAGCAGATATTGGTGTGGATCTTCGGGGCAGGGACGGGGTCCTCCAGGGCCTGGTCGGTGCGCTCGTCCGAGGGCCGGTGCAGCACCACGTAGCCGTCGTCGCTGAAGACCAGGCGGTACCCGTGGGCGCGCAGGAAGGACACCTCCTGGGCCTGCTGCGCCGGGCTGCAGAACGGGAAGTCCAAGCCCCTGGTATCGGCGACAACCCACGGGGCCCACCGCGGCGTGCCGTCCAGCAGCAGCACCGTGTCCCGCCCCGACAGCCGCGGGCCGAGGCTGTTGGCCGCCTCCACCTCCGTTCCCGATGGCACCCGGGCGATCGCCGCGTCGGCCGCGCGGATGTGCGCGTTCACCGTGTAGTACGTCGGGTGCAGCAGCGGCCCGAACGGCGAGGAGGGGACGTAGGCCACAGCCGCGACGAGCACCACCGCGGCCCACACCGTGGCGGGCGCCCAGCCCCGGGCGGGCCGCAGTGCCGTCCGGGGGGCAGCGCCCGCGTATTTCCGCCACCAGCGCTGCAGCCGGGCCGCCCCGTCGACGGCGGCAAGGAAGAAGATCATCACGATGAAGGCGTTGTACTGGAACTTCGCCTGCCACCACAGCGGGTAACCCGAGGCGAGCATCCGTTCGGCCAGCAGCGGCACGGCGGCCAGGGTGAGCGGTGACGCCAGCGGCAGGAAGCCGAGCGGGACCAGCAGCCCGAGCATGGTGCGCACCTTGACCCCGGGCGTCACCAGCACCCGCAGCGCATGCAGCGGGTGGGTGACGATGTCCGCGGCGGCGCTCCCGGCGGTACGGCCGAACTGGTCGTACGCCCAGTAGAAGCTGGCCGACCCGCCGAAAGCGGGGATCAGCACGTGGCTGGCCAGCCAGGTCGCGGCGAGCCCGGCCACGATGAACGCGAGTCCCGTCCAGCGGCGCCTGGTCAGCAGCAGGTACCCGCCGAACCCGGCGATCAGCAGGCCCATGTCCTCCTTGACCAGGAGCAGAGCCACCGCGGCAGCGATCGCGGGCAGCCGCCGCCCGGCCTGGAATCGTTCCGCCATCACCGCGGTGAGGACCGGAACGAATGCGACCTCGTGGAAGTCGAACGTCACCGCGGCCATGATCGGCAGCGAGAGCCCGTACGCCACGGCGATGAACCAGGCGCAGGGCGCGCCGAGCTGGCGCTCGGTGAACACCCACAACGGCGGGATGGCCAGGGCGAACAGCACCGCCTGGGCGACCAGCAGGGTCGCGGGCCCGCTGTGGATCCAGTACAGCGGGGCGAGCACGGCGAGGATCGGCGACCAGTGGTCGGACAGCAGCACGAAGTGCGCCGTACCGCCGTCCGCCACGCCGCGGGCGATGGAGACCGGGGCGCGGAAGTGGGCGTAGCCCCGGACGCCCTGGTCGAAGATGACCAGGTCGAAGGTGCTGGTCAGAAACCGGCGGAACCGGATGAGCGCGTCGGTGCAGTAGACCAGCGCCGCCGCAGCGGTTAGCGCCGCGACCCGCCACCTCGTCCGCCGGGTATGGACCGGAACGGGGAGGGTCCCGGCCGGGCGGATCTCGGCCCGACTGCTCACCGGTCGAAGGGTAGCAGCGGCACCGCGTACCCGCAGATCACCAGCCACAGGGACCCGGTCCTGGGCCGAGTGCCATCGGGCCGGGAACCGGAAGGCTAGTCTCTTACCATGACGCACGAGGGAAGCGGCGGCCAGGGGTCTCCCGGAACCGAGGCAAGCCGGCCCCGTTCCCGGCCGCCGAGTCAGGCGCCCGGGGGTACGCAGGCGGCCCACCACCGGCCGGGCCGCCAGCCGTCACACGGGGGCGGTGTTCCCGCCCGTGACCGGGAGCTGCGCGCTCAGGGCCGGGCCACCGTCAAGCGGCTGCTGGACGCCGGGATGATCGAGTTCGAGGAGCGCGGCTTCCACGGTGTGCGGGTCGACGACGTGGTGCGGCGGGCCGGGATTTCGCACGGCACCTTCTACCTCTACTTTTCCAACAAGGAGGACCTGTTCAAGGCCCTGCTGCTGGACGCACTGCGCGACATGGAGGCCATCGCCGGCGACTTCCCGGTCGTCACCCGGGACGAGGCCGGGAAAACGGTGCTGCGGCGCTGGGTGCGAAAGTTCTTCGACGTGTACGCCGCGCACGCGACCGTCATCCGCATCCTCAGCCAAGCTGATCTGGTCCCCGAGGAAGTGTACGGGGACGGGCTCCAGATGCTGTTCAGCATCTCCGAGGCGATGACCACCGGGATGACCGCGGCCAGCCGCGCCGCGGGGCGGCAGCCCGAGCACGTGGAACTGACCGCGCTGGCGTGCCTGATGATGCTGGAGCGGGTGAACTACCTGCTCAGCGCTGAAGTCAAGCTGCCCGTGGACGAGATGGCGAACCGGATCGCGGACATCATGTTCGCTGCGTTCGCGCCAGCCGACTGACCGGCCCGCGCCAATCGCTGACCGGCCCGCCCCGCCGGGCTGGCCCGCCGGGCTGCCTCGCCGGGCTGCCTCGCCGGGCTGCCTCGCCGGGCTGCCCCGCCGGGCTGCCCCGCCGGACTGCCCCGGCCGGACTGCCCCGCTGGCATCGGCGGTAGCATCCACAGCCAGCGGGCACAATCTAGGACGTGCGATTTCTTGGCGAAACGGTCCCGGCGCAGGACCTGACCTACAGCGACGTCTTCATGGTGCCGAACCGGTCGGCGGTCACCTCCCGGCTGGACGTGGACCTGTCCACGCACGACGACAGCGGGGCGACCATCCCGCTGGTCACCGCCAATATGACGGCGGTGTCCGGGCGGCGGATGGCGGAGACCGTGGCGCGCCGCGGCGCCCTGGCCGTGCTGCCGCAGGACATCCCCGTCGACGTCGTCGCGGACGTGGTGGCCTGGGTGAAGTCCCGGGACCAGGTGCACGACACGCCGATCACGCTTGGCCCGGGTGACACCACCGGCGAGGCGCTCAGCCTGCTGCCCAAGCGCGCGCACGGGGCCGTCATCGTCGTCGAGGACGGCAGGCCCGTCGGGGTGGTCACCGAGGCTGACTGCCAGGGCGTGGACCGGTTCACCCAGCTGCGTCAGGTGATGTCGGCCAAGCCGGCGACCATCCTGGCCGGGACCGACCCTGAGCACGCCTTCAACCGGCTGCACGAGAGCCGCCTCCGGCTGGCCCCCGTCGTCGACGAGGCGGGGCACTGCGTCGGCATCCTGACCCGGACCGGGGCGCTGCGGGCCACTCTGTACCGCCCGGCGGTGGACGGTTCAGGGCGGCTGCGGCTGGCCACCGCGATCGGCGTGAACGGCGATCCGGGCTCGAAGGCGAAGCTGCTGCTGGACGCGGGCGCCGACCTGCTCGTGGTGGACACCGCGCACGGCCATCAGGAGGGGATGATCAGTGCGCTGCACCGGGTCCGGGAGACCTGCCCCGACGCGCTGGTCGTGGCGGGCAACGTGGTCACCGCGGCCGGCGTCGCCGATCTGGTCGAGGCGGGCGCGAACATTGTCAAGGTCGGGGTCGGGCCCGGCGCGATGTGCACCACCCGGATGCTGACCGGGGTGGGCCGGCCGCAGTTCAGCGCGGTGCTCGAGTGCGCGGCCGAGGCCCGCCGGCTCGGCGCGCACGTGTGGGCCGACGGCGGCGTGCGGCACCCACGCGACGTGGCGCTGGCCCTGGCCGCGGGCGCGTCCAGCGTGATGATCGGCTCCTGGTTCGCTGGGACGTACGAGTCGCCCGGCGACACGTTCCGCGACGCGGACGGGCGGCTGTACAAGGAGAGCTTCGGGATGGCATCCGCCCGCGCCGTCCGGCAGCGCAGCGCCGGGGACACACCGTTCGAGCGGGCCCGCAAGGAGCTGTTCGAGGAGGGCATCTCCTCGGCGCGCATGTACCTGGACCCGGCGCGCCCGGGCGCGGAGGACCTGATCGACTCGATCGTGGCCGGGGTGCGCAGCGCCTGCACCTACGCGGGTGCGCGCAACCTGGCGGAACTGCGCGAGCGTGCGGTCATCGGCCAGCAGAGCGCGTCGGGCTACAGCGAGGGCATGCCGCTACCGGCCGGCTGGTAGGCCGGTCGGCCTGCCAGCCGCGGGCTTCCTAGTCTAGGATTCGAGCGTCTCGGTGCCGATCACCTCGGCTGGGGAGCTGCCCGCCGCCGCCGCGGCCCCGGCGGCCTCCGCGGCGCGGGCCTCCTCCCCGCTTGTGCTCCCAGCGATGTCCCCGTCCATGTCCCCGTCCATGTCCCCGTCCAGAGCCAGGCTCGCCAGCTCGGCGTCCGCCGGAATGGTTCTGGCCAGCTCCTGGGCGACCGGGGCGGCCGCGGCCGCGGCAGCCCAGCGGCCGATCCGGTCGATCAGCGCGGGCGGGGCCCCGGACTCGGCGTGCCCGAAGCCCGGGATCAGCCACAGTTCCTTCGGATCACGCGCGGCAGCGTAGAGCTGCTGCGCATGATCAAGGGGGAAGTAAAGGTCCTGGTCGCCGTGCACGATCAGCAGCGGGATCGGTGAGATCTGGGCCGCCGCCTCGTACGGCGGGACCGGGGTCGGGTTCCACCGCACCGGACTGATCCGGGTCTGGGTCAGCACCCGGGTGGCCAGCCGGCCGACGCGGCGCTCGGCGGCAAAGTGCACCCGGCGCATCCGTTCCGTGCCCCGGTAGTACCAGCGGCCCGGGCCGCTCACCGACACGGCCGCGTCCAGGCCGCCGGTCAGCCCCGCATAGCGGATGACGATGGACGCGCCCATCGAGAACCCGACGGCCGCGATCCGCTCGTAGCCGAGTTCCCGGGCGTAGCGCACCGCGACGTCCAGGTCCCGGATCTCCCGGTCCCCCATGGTCGACAGGCCACCGGAGCGCCCGTGCCCGCGGAAGTCAAAGCTCACGACGCCCGCAATCTGGTTGAGCCGGGTCGAGATACGCCAGACGGCAGGCCGCTGCCAGGACAGCGTGAAGCCATGCGCCAGCACGATAGCCAGGTCACTTTCCTGCGGGAGGTGAACGGTGTCGATCGGCACGCCGTCGTCTGTCACCAGGGTCTTTGCCGTCGTTACTGGTTTGGCCATATATCCCATTGTGCGTCCGCAAAAGGGTCCTGGGCACACCGGGGACGGCCGATCCGGCTCCGCCGACTGCGGTTTGGTCACAACCTGGCTTCTGTCCGCCGACGGGGTTTCAGCGCCGGCCGGTGCGGAAACTTCCGCATTGGACCCATTCTCATCGCGGGGACGGGCGGGGCCAGTTCTCATCGCGGGACGGGCGGGGGCCAGGCCATCCCAGCATCGGGAGGCAGCGGATGAGCACATGGAAGACGCGGGCGGCGGCCGCGTCCATCACGGGGGCGTGTGTCTTCGCCGTGGCGTCCGGCGCCGGGGCGGTGTTCGTCGGGGACTGGTGGGGCCAGCACCACAGCCCCGTGGTAATCCAGTACGTCGATGGGCCCGCCGCCACGTCCCGGGCCGCCACGTCGCACGCGGCGTCGGTCCAGAAGGTCGACGCGCAGACGGACGCGCCGTCGGGGCAGGCCCCGGCCGCTTATCCGGTCGAGCCGGACAGCGCCATCAGCCAGGAAGACCCGGACACACAGACATCCCGGGCCACGCCACCCCGCACCGTCAGCCCACGCGGCTCAGCGCACGGGACGCCGAGCGCGAGCGCGACGGCGACGGTCCCGGCGACGCCCAGCGTGACCCCGAGCATGACGCCGACGGTCACGCCGACCCCGACCGATCCGTCGTGGTCGCCGTCGTGGTCGCCGTCGTGGTCGCCGTCGTTCGCCGTCGTCTCCGCCGTCGGCGTCCCCGCAGGGCGGCCTCGCCGCGGGCTGAATCCCGTCGCCGTCGGCGGCAGGGCTCGGACGGGGTCTGCCCCCGGCACCGGAGTGCCGGGGGCAGCCGAAGGACGCGAGCGGAACCGTCAGCCAGGTGGGCTGGCTCAGGTGTCCTCGGACCTCTTCGCGGCCCTTTCTGGTGCTAGTGCGCTGTCGCCGGGTGTCGTCGATGTCGCCGCCGCAGAGAGCGGGTCCATGTGGCTGGCCGAGACGCTGACCAGGCCCTCGGACGGGTACGCCTCTTCGCCGTGCACCGCCACGTCGCCGATCTCCAGGTCGGCCTCGGGGAGCCGGAGCTTCATGAACAGCCCCAGCACCCGGAGGATGACGAAGGTGACGATGCCGTCCCAGACGATGATGGTCAGCGCGGCGCCGGCCTGGATGGCCAGCTGCTTCGGGTGCCCGTAGAACAAGCCCGCGCCGCTGAACGAGGCGGTCTTGCCGAGGCCGAGGTACTCGATCATGTTCGGGTCCGCGAGGCATCCCGTTAGCAAGCCGCCGAACAGGCCGGCGATGCCGTGGGTGTAGACCACCCCGAGCGCATCATCCACCTTGTTGAACGGCCACACGTATTTCGGCAGGTACGTCCAGGCCACCCAGACGATCGCGGTGCAGACGACGCCGATCACGATGGCCCCGAGGCCGTTGACGAAGCCGGCGGCCGGCGTGATGCCGACCAGGCCGCAGATCATGCCGTTCAGGCCGCCCAGGAACGTCGGTTTCTTCTCGGAGCTCAGGAACATGTCCATGAGAATCCAGGTCATCATGGCCGTCGCCGTGGCCACGTTGGTGTTGATGACCGCGGAGGCAGAGTCGGCGCCCGCGAAGTACGGGTCACCGCCGTTGAAGCCGTTCCAGCCGAGCCACAGGATTCCGGCGCCGACCGCCACGAACATCAGGTTGTTCGGGATGGCCCGTTCGCGGTCCCGGGCGAGCCGCGGCCCGATGACGGCGGCGGCAACGAACCCGGACGTGCCCGCGGCGAGGTGGATAACGTAACCACCACTGAAGTCCAGGGCGCCCTTGCCAGCCCAGTAGCCGCCGCCCCAGAGCAGGAATGCGTTGACCGCGTAGGCGAAGGTGATCCACAGCGGAACGAAGATCATCCAGACCTTGAAGCTGATCCGGCCGAGCACGCTGCCGATGAACAGAATCGGCGTGATCGCCGCGAACACAAACTGGAAGTAAACGAGGGACGATTGCGGGAACCGGAACTTGGGCATCAAGCCGTCCAGCAATGGGACGTTGGCTTGCCCCTGTTCGGCCGCATGCCCGAGAACGGTCCCGGGTATGCCGACGAAGGTGCTGATCCACGGACTGCCGAAGCCCATCTTGAAGGCCCACAGCACCCAGGTGAGAAGGACCAGGCAGAAGGTAACGAACACCATAAGCACGGTGTTCATGGCCCACTTCTTCTGGACCAGGCCACCGTAGAGGACCGCCAGGGCCGGGATGCTCATCAAACCGACGAGCGTGGCGGCTGTCATCTGCCAGGAGTTGTCTCCGGCATTCAGCCAAGTTGGATAGGGAACCACTGCTCTGCGCCTCCAGGGGGACTTACCTTGGAAGGGCCTTTCGGGTGGTTTCCAGGGGGTCTCCCCCCATGGGCCTATACGGACCCACCCCGGCCGCTCCGGTGTCTTTTCACCGAACGGTCCATGTTTCCCATGTGCGGGTTTCCGGTTCATTTCCCGTTTGTTACGCGGCCGGTAACGCCTCAGGCCAGAGACGGGCTGATGTTTCAGCCATGTGTCAGGGTCCTCCGGGGGGCGGCGAAACACCCCATAGACCCGTTGCGCAACACGGCTTACGGCGCAAAGCCGGCTGGCTGACTGATCACCGCTTTCGTGACGCACCGCACATCAGGCCAGGTAGGCGCGGTGCGGACGGGCTTTCTTGGCGCCCAGGGCGCCCAGGACGGCGGATAGCGCGGGTCGGCGCCGTCCAGGACAACTGGCGCATACCCCATGTCACTTTCCCGTAACGGTCATAGCGGTAGCCCTTGAGCGGACCGGGCGGCCGTCGTAGCCTACAGGCGAGCCGGTAAGCGCTTACCGGCGAGACAGGCCGGGCATTGGCGCCGGGTCTGCCGCACCGGAAGGAGCCGGCTGTGGACGCGGAATCGTCGGTGAACGCGGAGCCAACCGCGCGCACCAGCGGTCTGGTTCGGGTCCCGCCCAACGTGGTGGATATCACACCGGACGGAACCTCTGGGTCCATCGCGACTGGAACCGCGAGCGCGGCGGGCGCGCCGACCAGCGGCCTGGCCGTCAGCACGGCACCGACGATCTACGACGTCGCCCGGGCGGCCGGAGTATCGATCGCCTCGGTGTCCCGGGTCCTGAACGGGCGGCGCAACCCGCGGCCGGACACCCGGGACCGGGTCCTGCAGGCCGTGGCCGAGCTGGGTTTCATCCCGGACGGCGCGGCCCGGGCCCTGAGCGTCCGGCTCAAGGAAGTCGCCGGGGTGATCATCCGGCTGCCCTGGACCTCCCGGGACCCCGATGACCTGTTCGCCGACGAGGAAGACAGCCTGCAGTTCCCCGACATGATCAACCGGGGCATCGCCGAAGCCGCCCAGCGGCGCGGTTTCGACATCCTGGTGCGTTCGGTCGATCTCGACGAGCACGACCCGGGCGGCCATACGCTCGCCCTCGCCCGCAAGAGCGACGGGATCATCCTGCACGACCGGGTGCTCGACCCGGATCAGCTCGAGTGGCTGGGGCGCCAGGTGCCCGTGGTCACGATGGCCGGGGTGGCCACGCCGCTGACCGCCAACGTGCGCAGCGACAACGCGGCGGGCATGCGGGATCTGGCCCGGCACCTGCTGTACGACCACGGGTACCGCTCGATCAGCTACATCGGCGGCCACGTGGACAGCCCGGACAGCATCGCCCGTTTCCGCACGCTCGCCGCCGAGATCGCGGACGCGGGGGCGGAGTTGCTAAGCGGTCCGCAATGGCAGGGCAACTACACCGCGGGCGGCGGCGCGCGGGTGATCAACCACCTGCTGGCCGCGGGAACAGCACTACCACGCGCGATCGTCTGCGCGAACGACCAGACCGCCATCGGCGTGCTCTACGCACTGGAACGCCATGGCATCAGCGTGCCAGGGGACGTGGCCGTGACCGGGTTCGACGACATCCCGGTGGCCCGGCACCTGCACACCCAGCTGACCACGGTCCGCCAGCGCATCCGGGAACTCGGCGCGACAGCCTTCGAGGTGCTCTATTCCATGATCAACCGCGAGCCCCTAGCCGACCGCGACATCGTCCTGCCGACCACACTGATCCGCCGCCAGAGCTGCGGCTGCGACGCGGGCGCGCGACAGGCATGACCGCCCTGGCCCGCAAGCTCGCCGTCTACGCGGTTACCGCGTGGGTGGCCATTACGGTGAACTTCCTGCTCCCCCGGCTGATGCCGGGCAACCCCATCCAGACCATGATCGGCAAGCTGCAGGGCCGGGTGACCCTGCAGATGCAGCAGGCCATCCAGCAGCAGTTCGGCCTCGGCCTGCACCAGGGTCTCTGGTCGCAGTACGTGAGCTACTGGAGCCAGCTGTTCCACGGCAACCTGGGCCAGTCGATCACACTGTCCGCTCCGGTCAGCACGGTGCTCGGGCAGACCCTGCCATGGACGGTGGGCCTGCTCGGCGCGGCCACGGTGATCAGCTTCGTACTCGGCACGCTGGCCGGGATCGCGCTCGGCTGGCGGCGCGGGTCCTGGCTGGACGGGATGCTGCCGGTGTCCACCTTCTTCCAGGCGGTGCCGTACTTCTTCCTCGGCACGGTACTGCTGCTGGTGCTGGGCAGCGACCTGCACTGGTTCCCGGTCCTCGGCAACTACGCGCGGGGGCTGACCCCCGGATTCAACGGGCCGTTCATCTTCAGCGTGGTGCGTTACGCGGCGCTCCCGATCATCACCATCGTGCTCAGCTCGATCGCCGGCTGGATGCTCGGCATGCGGAACATGATGATCACGGTGATGGACGAGGACTTCGTCCTGGTGGCCCGGGCCAAGGGCCTGCCGACCCGCAAGGTCGTGGCCTACGCCGCGCGGAACGCGATCCTGCCCAGCGTCGCGAACTTCTCGCTGGCCATCGGGCTGGTGGTGTCCGGGGCGCTGCTGGTGGAGCTGGTCTTCAACTACCCCGGCGTCGGCAACCTGCTGCTGCAGGCGGTCCTCAACCAGGACTACCCGCTGCTGCAGGGCATCTTCCTGGTCATCACGCTGACCGTGCTGGCGGCCAACCTGATCGCCGACTTCGTGTACGTGCTCCTCGACCCGCGCGTCCGGCAGGAGGCCTGAGCATGTCCGTCAATGCCGACGACCTGGCCCCGCTCCCCGCGGGGCAGCTTCCGGCGGGCCAGCTACCCGACGCGGTACTGGCCAGAACACGGGTCCGGGCGGTCCGGCTGCCGCACTCCCCCAAGGTCATCGCCGGCCTGGTCATCATCGCGATCTTCGCGCTGCTGACGCTGATCGGCCCGTGGGTCGCGCCGTACGCGCCGAACTACAACGCCTTCGCGCCCAACCTGCACCCCTCGGCCGCGCACTGGCTGGGCACCAGCAACCTCGGTGCGGACCTCTTCTCCCAGCTGCTCAACGGGGCCCGCGCCACGATGGTGGTGGGCTTCATCGCCGGGCTGGTCGCGACGCTGCTGTCGCTGATCGTCGGCATCACCGCGGGCTACGTCGGCGGCGGCACCGACGAGGGGCTCTCGCTGACCGCCAACGTGTTCCTGGCCATCCCGGCGCTGCCGCTGCTCATCGTCATCGACAGCTACCTGCCTCCCGCGGGCCGGTCGAACACGCTGCTCATCGGGGTCATCATCGCCGTCACGGGCTGGGCGTGGGGCGCCCGGGTGCTGCGCGCCCAGACGCTGTCGGTCAAGCGGCGCGACTTCGTGGAGGCGGCCCGCGTGGTCGGCGAGAGCCGGATGCGCATCATGTTCTTCGAGGTGCTGCCGAACCTGACGGCCATCGTCGCCTCGTCGTTCCTGTTCACCATGCTCTACGCCATCGGCACCTACGTGGCGCTGGCCTACATCGGCGTAACGAGCACCGCAGTCTGGAACTGGGGCACGATGCTCTACTGGGCGCAGTCCAGCAACGCGCCACTGACTGGCGCCTGGTGGTGGTTCGTGCCACCCGGGCTGTGCATCGCGCTGGTCGGCACCGGCCTGGCGCTGCTCAACTTCGGCGTCGACGAGTTCATCAACCCGCGGCTGCGCGCGGCGGGCCTGTCCCGGAAGGGGATGCGCAAGGCCGGGCTGCCGCGCCATCCGAAGCTCGGGCTGACCCCGGTGGTGCGGACGGCCCCCAAGACGCCCACCGCCCCGGCAACGGCCGCACGGACGGGGGTCGCCCAGTGAGCGCCAGCGACGTCGCCGCTCCCGCTGTGGCCGGGAACAGCCAGCTGAAGGTCCCCGCCCAGCGCGGGGAGCCCGTGCTGGAGATCCGCGGCCTGTGCGTGGACTACGGGATCGGGGAGGACGCGACGCACGCCGTGCTGGACGCGAACCTGGTGCTGCGGCGCGGCGAGGTCCTCGGCCTGGCGGGCGAGAGCGGCAGCGGGAAGTCGACGCTCGCGTACGCGGCCACCCGGCTGCTGCGCGAGCCCGGCGTGATCACCGGCGGCGAGGTGCTGTTCCACTCCCAGCGGGGCCACGCCGACCTGCTGGAGCTGGGCGAAAAAGAGCTGCAGCAGGTCCGCTGGTCGGATATCTCCGTCGTCATGCAGAGCGCGCTGAACGCGCTCAACCCGGTCATCAGCATCGGCGCCCAGATCGAGGACGTGCTGCGGGCCCACCGGCCGGAACTGGGCCGGGGCGGGCGGGAAAAGCGCGCCGTGGAACTGCTGGAGATGGTCGGCATCACCGGCGACCGGCTGCGCAGCTACCCGCACGAGCTGTCCGGCGGCATGCGGCAGCGCGCGATGATCGCGATGGCCCTGGCGCTGGAGCCGCAAGTCGTGATCATGGACGAGCCGACCACCGCGCTGGATGTGGTCACCCAGCGGGAGATCCTCGAGGAACTGATCCGGCTGCGCGACGACCTCGGCTTCGCCGCCCTGTTCATTACGCACGACCTGTCGCTGCTGATCGAGCTGGCCGACGAGATCGCGGTCATGTACGCCGGGCGCCTGGTCGAGCGGGCCCCGTCCGCGGCACTGTTCCGGGCGCCCCGCCACCCCTACACCCATGGGCTGCTGAATTCGTTCCCGCCGCTGCACGGGGCACGGATGGCGATGACCGGCATTCCCGGGACGCCGCCGGACCTGCGCGCGGTCCCGTCCGGGTGCGCGTTCCACCCGCGCTGCCCGCACGCGCTGGAGCGCTGCCCGGTGGACGTCCCGCAACTGGTCCCGCTGAGCCCGGGGCTCTACCGGACGAGCGGCGCGAGGGTGGCCGGGGCGGGGGGCAGGGACTCGATGAATGGCGCCGGGGGACGACAGGTCGCGTGCTGGCTGCATGACCCGGACACGTCCGTTCGGCTGCCGGAAGAACTGTCGCGGCCGGATCCGGTGGCGGCGGCCGCTGCGGATCCGGGTGACACCGACGGCGGGGAGAGGTCATGACCGAGACGCTGGCCAGCCCGGCCTCCCCGGGAACGGACGCGCCGGTGCTGGAGGCGCGGGACCTGACCAAACTGTTCCGGGCGCGGCGCGGGCGGCGCGGCCGCCGCGGCGCCGTGCACGCGGTGGAGAACGTGTCGGTCGCGCTGGCGCGCTCGGCGGTGACGGCGGTGGTGGGCGAGAGCGGCTCGGGGAAGTCCACGCTGGCGCGGATGCTGGCGCGGATCATCACCCCGACCTCGGGCGAACTGCTGCTGGACGGGGATCACGTGCCGCTCAGCCAGCGGCACCGGCAGCAGTACGCGGGCCGGGTCCAGCTCGTGCTGCAGGACCCGTTCGCCTCGCTGAACCCGGTGCACTCCGTCCGCTACCACCTCGGCCGGCCGCTGAAGATCCACCACATGGCCGACGGTGACCTCGGTGGCGCGATCGAGGGGCTGCTGCGCCGCGTCGCGCTCGACCCGCCGGGCCGGTTCATCGACAAGTACCCGCACGAGCTGTCCGGCGGCCAGCGCCAGCGGGTGGCGATCGCCCGGGCGCTGGCCGTGCAGCCGGACGTGCTGCTCGCCGACGAGCCGGTGTCCATGCTGGACGTGTCGATTCGGCTCGGGGTGCTCAACCTGCTCGCCGACCTGCGGGACCGGTCCCGGCTGGCCATCCTGTACGTCACGCACGACATCGCCTCGGCGCGCTACCTGGCCGACACGATCGTCGTGATGTACGCGGGCGAGCTGGTGGAGTCAGCGCCGAGCGCCGAGCTGACCGACGCGCCCGGGCACCCCTACACCCAGTTGCTGCTGTCCGCGGCGCCCGATCCGGCGCGCGCCGGACCGCCGTCCCTGGCCGGAGCCGGGGCGCCGCCCAGCCTGGTGTCACCGCCGTCCGGCTGCCGGTTCCACCCGCGCTGCCCGCACGCGATGACCGTCTGCCGGGAGCAGCGGCCGCCGATGGTGACGGTCTCGCCGGGGCACTCCGCGGCCTGCTGGCTGCACGTCAACGACCTGAGGCCTGCCCAGGCCCAGCCGGTACCGGGCGCGGATCCATCCCACCCGGCCCGGCCCCGTAGCCGGCCGGCCCCGTAAGCCCGCCGGGCGAGCGAAGGAGGACTGATGAGCTAGTGAGCCAGACCGACGCATAACGACATATAACGCTGCCGCCTCCGGGCGGAAGCCCTGCGGACTGGCTGTACGCCCGGCCGGCCCCGCACCGCACTACTGGCGAAGACCCCAACACGGTCAACAACGCTGGCCGGTAAAGAACCGGCCGGGCACCTTGGAGTTTAGAACAATGCATCACGCCTACATAAAGGGCGTCGCCGCGGCGATGGTCCTCGGTCTAGGGGTCGCGGCCTGCTCCAGCAGCCACAGCGGCTCCGGATCGACCACATCCAAGTCGGTGACGATCACCGAGGAAGCCACCACCGGCGTCACGTTCACGAAGAACTTCAACCCGTTCGACACGAACTCGATGGCCACGCAGATGAACATGCGGAGCCTGACCTACGAGCCGCTGTTCGAGTTCAACGCGCTGCAGCCGGGCGTGATCCACCCGTGGCTCGGCAAGAGCTACACCTGGTCCAACGGCGGCAAAACGCTGACGGTCGACCTGCGCACCGGGGTCAAGTTCAGCAACGGGCAGCCGCTCACCAGCGCGGACGTGGCCTACACGTTCAATACGATGAACTCCAGCGCCGCGGCCAACTACAGCGGCGTGCCGGCGCTGGCCAGCGTGACCACGCCGGACAGCTCGACGGTGGTGCTGAACTTCAAGGCCGCGCAGTACGCGAACATCTTCGCCATCGCCGGCGACACGTTCATCGTGTCCAAGCAAGCGTTCTCCTCGCTTGGCAACGTGGCCACCGCGACCGTGGCCGTCCCGGTCGGCACCGGGCCGTACGTGCTGAAATCCTTCACCACCCAGCTGGTCACGTTCAGCGCGAACCCGCACTACTGGGGCGGCACGCCGCCGATCTCCACGGTCCAGATCCCGTACTACTCGGGCAACACGGCCGCCACGACCGCGCTGGCGGCCGGCCAGCTGGACTGGGCCGGCAACGAGATCCCGCAGCTCCAGCAGCTGTACGTGAGCAAGGACTCGTCCACCAACCACTACTGGTTCCCGGGCGGCAACACGGTCACGCTGTGGGTCAACGTGAGCAAGGGCGGCCCGCTGGCCGACCCGAAGGTCCGGCAGGCGATCAGCGCCGGCCTGAACCGCCAGGAACTCAGCCAGAAGGGCGAGTACGGCTACGAGGCCCCGGCGACCTCCTCCAGCGGCCTGATCCTGCCGGCCCAGCAGCAGTTCCTGGACCCGGCGCTGGCCAACGACATCTCCCCCACCCCGAACGCCAGCAAGGTGTCCTCGCTGCTGTCCGGTGACGGCTACGCCAAGGACAGCAAGGGCATGTGGGCCAAGAACGGCCAGGAGATCTCGTTCCAGGTCGAGGACCCGACCGCGTTCACCGACTACTACGCGGACGCGCAGCTGATCGCGGGCCAGCTCAAGGCGGTCGGGATCAACGCGACCGTGAACGGCGTGGCCGCGCCGGCCTGGTTCACCGACGCCGCCAACGGCAACTTCCAGACCATGGTGCACTGGGGCGGCGGCGTGGGCGGCGCGTCCGACCCGTACCCGTTCGGCCAGTACCAGTACTGGATGGACTCCAGCCTGTCCGCGCCGGTCGGCCAGCCCGCGACGTCGAACTTCGGCCGGTACAGCAACGCCCAGGCGCAGGCGGCGTTCACCCAGTACGAGAACACCAGCGACAGCGCGACGCAGAACAAAGCGCTGCAGACCCTGCAGACCATCTATTCCGCCGAGCAGCCGACGATCCCGCTGGTCTACGGGGCCGACTGGAACGAGTACAGCACGGCGCGGATCACCGGCTGGCCGACCCAGTCCAACCCGTACATGGACCCCGCGCCGAACGACCCGGAGCTCCCCTACATCCTGATGCACCTGAAGGCCGCGTCCTGACGGCGCGGCGGCGGAAGGCGGCCACCGGCTAGGTCACGGTGACAGACAACCGCCCCGGCGGGCGGGTCGCGTGCGAAGGCACGGGACCCGCCCGCCCGAGGCTCTCATTCGACGGCTTGTCCCTCGATCGGCGGGTTCGCCTGCTCACGGGGGCGGACAACTGGCGTACCGCGGCCGACCCCGGCCTCGGCCTGCGGCCGATGGCGTTCTCCGACGGGCCGGCCGGGGTGCGCGGCATCGCCATGGACGAGCGCGCTCCCTCATCCAGCCTCCCGTGCCCGTCGGCCCTGGGCGCGACCTGGGATCCCGCACTGGTCGGGGAGGTCGCCGCGGCCCTGGGGGCCGAAGCACGCGGCAAGGACATCGACGTCCTGCTGGCCCCGACCATCCACCTGATGCGCACTCCGCTGGGTGGCCGCGGCTTCGAGTGCTTCTCCGAGGACCCCGTGCTCACCGCGGCGATCGCGGTGGCCTATGTGCGCGGCGTGCAGGGGGCCGGGGTGGCCTGCGCGGTCAAGCACTTCATCTGCAACGACTCTGAGACCCAGCGGTGGTCCTGCGACGTCCGGGTCGCCGGGCACGTGCTGCGCGAGCTGTACCTGGTCCCGTTCGAGGCCTGCGTCCGGGAGGCGGCCGCGCTGGCCGTGATGGCCGGGTACAACTCGGTCAACGGGGCCACCATGACGGAGAACGCGCCGCTGCTGCGCGGCGTACTCAAGGACGAGTGGGGGTTCACCGGGGTCGCCGTGTCCGACTGGCACGCGGCCCGCAGCACCGACGAGACCGCCGCGGCCGGGACGGACCTGGCCATGCCCGGACCATCCGGGCCGTGGGGCGGCCAGCTGGCGACCGCCGTGCGGGCCGGGCGGCTGCCGGAAGAAGTGGTGGACGACAAGGTGCGACGGATCCTGCACCTGGCCGGTCAGGTCGGCGCGCTGCACCCCCCCGCGGGGCTCGACGGCCCGAACGGGCTCGACGGCCCGAACGGGCTCGACGGCCCGAACGGGCTCGACGGCCCGAACGGGCCCGACGGCCCGAACGGGCCCGACGGGGCTGGCCGCCGGAACGGAGGGGCGGAGCGGAGCTCGCTCGCGGACCCGGCGCTGCTGCGGCGGGCCGCGGCGGCCGCGTTCACCCTGCTCACCAACCCCCGGGAGGTCCTCCCCCTCGACCCGGACCGGCTAGGCACGCTCGCCGTCATTGGCCCGAACGCGCTGGCCCCGGTCACCCAGGGCGGCGGCAGCGCGGCCGTGAACCAGGTGAGCGTGTCCCGGCCGGCCGACGCGCTGCGCACGGCACTGGCCGGGCGCGCGCAGGTGACCGCCGAGCCGGGCTGCATCATCTGGGAACTGGTGCCGGAGCCGCCGTCGTCGTCGCTGACCGACCCGGTGACAGGCCAGCCGGGTACCCGGCTGGAGTTCCGCGCGCCGGACGGCCGCCTGATCGCGGCGCAGCACCGCGCGGCCACCATGTTCACCTGGTGGGAGGGCCTGCCGGACGGGGTCGGGTGGGGCGGCGACGGCCGGATCCTGCTGCGGGCCCGCTTCCGCGCGGACCGCGACGGCGCGCATCTGATCGGTGCGGGCGGTGTCGGCCAGCTGGCGTTGTGCGTCAATGGAACGGAACTGGCCGGGGGCACGACACCCGATCCGGCCGATCCGGTGGAAGCAATGGTCCGGCCCGGCGAGATCCGCGCCACGGTGCCGCTGCGGGCTGGCCAGCAGGCCGAGATCGAAGTGGCCCTGCTGCCGTCGGGCGGGGCACCTGGCCCGGTGTCGATCCGGCTGGGCGTGGTCCCCGCGCCCGACGAGGATGCCCTGCTGAGGTCGGCCGAGCGGGCCGCGCGGGACGCCGACGCGGCCATCGTCATCGTGGGGTCGGCGCCGACCGCGGAGAGTGAGGGATTCGACCGGCCGGGGCTGGCGCTCACCGGCCGCCAGGACGAACTCGTGCGCCGCGTCGCGGCGGTCAACGACCGGACGATCGTCGTGGTCAACGCGGGCATGCCGGTGCTGATGCCGTGGGCGGGCGACGTGGCCGCGGTGGGGTACGCCTGGCTGGGCGGCCAGGCCATGGGCGACGCCCTGGCCGACGTGCTGCTTGGCGTGGTGGAGCCGGGCGGCCGGCTGCCGGTCACCATGCCGGCCGCCGAGGCCGACTGCCCGGTCCTGCACGCCGTCCCCGAGGACGGCCAGCTCCGCTACGACGAGGGATTGCTCATCGGCTACCGGGGCTTCGACCGGGCCGGAACGTCCCCGCGCTTCCCGTTCGGCCACGGTCTCGGCTACACCCGCTGGGCGCTGGAATCGGCGCAGGGCCAGGGCCCGATCGTCCCCGGCGACGATGCGGAGATCACCGTCGTGGTGCGGAACACCGGGGCGCGGGCGGGCCAGCAGGTCATCCAGGCGTACGTGGCGCCCCCGGCCAGGACGGATGGCCGGTATGAGCACGGGCCGGACGAAAGCCGCCCGGTGCGGGCCCTGGCCGCGTTCGCCCGGGTAAGCGCGGCCCCCGGCGAGGCCGCCGAGGTCCGGCTGCGCATCCCGGCCCGCGCCTTCGCCCGGTACAGCGAACGGGAGGCGGCGTGGGTCTGGCCGCCCGGCACGTTCACCGTGCAGGTCGGCCCGTCGTCCCGGGATCTGCCGCTGTCGGTACCGGTCCGCTGCGGCTGACCGGCACCCGCGCGATACCGGTCAGCTGGGCCGGTCAGCCGGGCCGGTCAGCCGGGCCGGTCAGCCGGGCCGGTCAGCCGGGCCGGTCAGCCGGGCCGGTCAGCCGGGCCGGTCAGCTGGGCCGGTCAGTTGGGCCGGTCAGTTGGGCCGGTCAGCCGGGCCGGTCAGTTGGGGTTGTAGGGCGCGTACCGCAGGTCGGGAGCCGGGCGGGCGGTGAGGGTACGCAGCATCGTCGTTTCCCGCTGCAGCAGGGCCCGCTCGGCCGCCAGCCGGCTCAGCGAGTCCGGCTCGGCCAGCAGGGCCTGCTGGTCCGGCAGATCGACGATCATGGTCGCGGCGACCAGGTAGGACAGCAGGACGGGTTCTTCGGGCAGGTCAGGGATGGTTATCTGGGCCAGGCCACGGGCGGCGAGGGCCTCCAGGTAGTCGCGGAACGTGGCGGCGACGAGGCTGGCCGCGCGGCCGGCCGCGGCCGAGTCTCCGTCGTCCTCGGGCAGGAACTCGACGTCGCCCTGCAGGTAGGGACGCGACTCATCGAGGACGGTCAGGCGGAACCGCTGGGTACCCACGGTGATCAGGTCGAAGCGGCCGTCGTCGTGTTCCTCGGTCTGCCGCAGCGTCGCGGTGCAGCCGACTTCGTACAGCGACGAGACACCCTCGATCCCGGTCTCCCGTCCCTTGCGGATGGCGATGACGCCGAACCGGCGGGGCTCGGGGCCATCCAGCAACTCATGGACCATCTGACGGTACCGGTCCTCAAAGATGTGCAGGGGCAGCACCATGCCCGGGAACAACACAGTGCCGAGCGGGAACAGCCGCAGCCTTTCGCTCATGCTGCGACCCTATGCCGGCCTCGTGCCGGGGACCACAGCCGCCCATACTGGGCGCATGGCGGACGGGATGACAGGGACCGCATCCTGGCGCCCCCGGGGGGCGGCTGGTAACCGGCCCGAAATATGCGGCGGCGAGGATGGGGCGATGGAGACGCGGCGGGTCCGGATCGGATGCACCTTCACGTACGTGGCCGACATCGCGACCCCGGTGGTGTTCCACGTGCAGCCGCGCAGCGATCCCGACATCGCGCTGGCCGGTGAGCGGCTCACGTCCGAGCCGGGGATGGCCCCGCGGGACTACACCGACCTGTACGGCAATCCGTGCACCCGGGCCATCCTGCCGCCGGGCCGGTCCCAGTTCAGCTACGGCGCCGTGGCCACCGTCCCGGACGCGGCCGAGGACGCCGACCCCGACGCACCCGAACTGCCACCCGAGGCGCTGCCGGATGACACGCTGATCTACACGCTGCCCAGCCGGTTCTGCCTGCCGGACCTGCTGGGCGACGAGGCGTGGTCGGAGTTCGGCGGCCTGGCCCCCGGCTATCGCCGCGTCGAGGCCATCTGCGACTACGTGAACGGTCACCTGACCTTCGCCTACGGCAGCACGACCGCGATCTCCACGGCGGCGGACGTGTTCGAGTCCGGACGCGGCGTCTGCCGTGACTTCACCCACCTGGCCATTTCGTTCTGCCGGGCCCTGAACATCCCGGCCCGGTACGTGTTCGGCTACCTGCCGGACATGGATGTGCCGCCCGATCCCGCGCCGATGGACTTCGCGGCCTGGATGGAGGTCTGGCTGGGAGATCGCTGGTGGACCTTTGATCCGCGCAACAACCGGCGGCGCAAGGGGCGCATCCTGATCGGCCGGGGCCGCGACGCCTCGGACGTGGCCATGGCCACGACGTTCGGCGGCCCGCTGCTGGCGGAGATGGTCGTCGTGGCCGAGGAAGCCCTGGGCTAGGTCGCCCGGTCTGCCGGGCGGTCCTGGCGCAGCACGGCCAGCAGGTCCTCGTAGGGCCCGATGAGAAAGGCCTGGTCGCCGGCGCAGAACCGGGTGCCGCGGCGAGGCGGGTGCTCGAGCAGTTGCTCGTCGTTGGCACGCCGCAGGGCCAGCACCCGGGTCCGGGCTGACAGGTCGCTCATGGCCAGCCCGTTGAGCCCGCCGCCCGGGCTGATCGTCAGCCGGGCCAGGAGCAGCGGCTTGTCGTCGGCGTAGAACGTACTCAGCACGTCCAGGCCGAGCGCCGCCCCGACGAACCACGGCGCGGCCAGCGCGGCGGTCGACCGGACGGAGGAGAAGCCGAAGTTGTGCCGGACAGACCGGGCGAAGGGCGAGTCGAACATGCGCAGCACCACGGGCACGCTGCTCCACCGCTCGCCGAGCTGGTCCCTTACGGCGAGGCCGGTCTCCAGATTGGCCAGATCGTCGCTGGTCACTACGGCCACCGCGGCGGCATTCCCGAGACTGGCGGCCTCCAGCGTCTGGGGCAGTGTCGCATCGGCGATGATGACCGGCACGCCCAGCGCACGCAGCTGGCCGAGCCGGCGGTTGCCTTCGTCCTTGTCCACGGCCACCACCTCACGGCCGGCGTCCACCAGTTGCTGGATGACCCGGGTGCCAACCGTGCCGAGGCCGATCACGATGACATGCCCGTGCAGGCCAGTGATCCGCTGCCGGCCGAGCGATTCCTCGATGCGCCGGCTGACGATCATGTTGGTGAGCATGGCGAAGAACAGCGCGACGAACGTGGCGCCCAGCAGCATGAGGCAGATCGCCGCGACCATCAGCCACGGCTCCTGGCCGCGGAAGTAATAATCGCCGTAGCCGACGGTGGTCACCGTCTCAACGGTGAGGTAGAGCGAGGACAGCAGCGAAATGTGCCCGTCACCGGGCAGCCGGTACTCCGCGTGCAGTACCACCGTGGCGGTGACCAGCACGACGACCAGCGCGGCCAGCGCGGTCGCCATCCGCCAGTCGGCCGCCGCGCGCAGCAGGGACAGCAACAGGTGCCGGACCCGCCGCGCGGAGCCGCCCGGCCGGACGTGCACCGGGTGGCGGATCTGGCCGCCGATCCCGGCGGCGCGGAGCTCGTCCGGGGTCGCGAACAGCGTCACCCCGTCCCCGGGGGCCACCTCGTGGTCGCGGCCGGGGCAGGTCACCACGTCCTCGTCCCCGGCGGGCAGGACCGCGATCGGGGCCAGCGCGCCGTACAGCTCCCGAAGGCTGGCGCGGCGCGGGGCCGTGGTGCGAGCGGCCAGGAACCGCTCACCGTCCAGCGTGATCTCCCGGGTGCCGTACTGCAGGCACGCCTCGGCGATGGCCGGGGCGGACAGGCCCGCGACGTCGAGCACGGACACATTGATCTGGGCCAGGGCCCGGCCGACGGCGGGGTTGGCCAGCTGGACGACCACCCGGACATCGGCTCGCAGCTCACGGGTCAGCAGGGCCGTCTCCAGCGTCTGCAGGTCATTTTCCAGTACGCAGATCACAGCGGTCGCGCCGGCCAGCCCCGCCTCGGTCAGCATCGCAGCGGTCCGGGCGCTGGCCTGGATGTGCGGGACGCCCCAGCCGGCGAGCTGGCGGGCCAGGGTGGGATCCGGGTGGTCGTCGACGACGACGGCCGGGACCCCGGACAGGTTGAGCTGCTCGACGATGCGCAGGCCGACGCTGTGCAGGCCGCACACGATCACGTGGCCCTGCCAGTCCGCGTATCTGCCGGTCACCCGGGCATCATCCAGGTCTTCTATGACGCAGATGTTAGCTGTGCGTATGCGCCGGATGAGGATCCCGGATGAGGATTGCAGTGCGGGTGGCTGGCCGCTGCGAGCAACGGCACGCTCAGCCGGGTGGTGGTTCTGCCAGCCTGGCGGCCGGTTCGGCTGAAGACCCGGACCGGAAGACCGCCGTACGCGCGTCCCAGATGATGGCGTCCAGTTCGTTGATCGCCCAGTTGAGCCGGTCAACCAGCGGGCCGTCGGCCTTCGCCGCGTCGGCCTGAAGAGAGTGGCTGACGCCGAACAGTCGGTGTGTTACGGCGACGACGAGTTCCCGGCATCCGGCGGCGAGCACGGCACGGCTCTCCGACCTGGCCAGCGACAGCGTCACGGTCGCGCCGATGGCCTGTCCGCCGTTATCGCAGCGGGTCGAGATCAGCATGTCGTACCAGCGCGCCTCGGCTGGGCTGTGGCAGGGCACTTCTATCGTGAGCGGGCCGGGCAGATCGCTGGCCAGCGCCTGGCGGATGCTGTCAGCAACCTTCTCGGTCACCGGATCGCCCTCCGAAGCGGCACAGACATCCAGGTACGACACTCCCGCGCCCATGCGAGCGGGGTCACCGCCATTCAGCAGAGCGAAAGCATTCCATGCGTCGTTCACCGACACGATCACGCCGTTCTGGTCCAGCTGGGCAACCTCGACGCCGACGTCGACGACCTGCCGCGCCTGGGCGGCCCGATTCGCCCGCGTCTCCAAGTCGGTCTGGGCGGGCAGGGTGGCGGCCAGGGCCGCTTCCACGGACGGGTAGACCGGCATGAGGCGATCGACGCCACTGACGCTCAGCACGCGCCGGACGATCTCGCTGCTGACCACGAGCCGCAATTCGGTGCCGCTGGCCAGCGCCCGGTGACGGACCCGGGCCAGGGCGTCGGCTCCGGAGTCATCGCAGGAGATGGTCCCGCTCATGTCCACCACGAGCACGAGCACGTCGCGATTGATTATCGACAGCAACTGCTCGCGGATCGAGCCGATGGTGCCGGGATCGATATGCTCCGGCAGCGTGATGATCGCATGCCCATTCAGCCAGCGAACCGGATAGGAGCCCCAGGCCTTAGGAATAGGCCCGGACATCTGATCACCCCCAGGCTGTTTCAGCAGGACCTCAGCCTATCCCCCATCCCCGCGCCGGGAGAATGCCCCAGGAAGTGGTTCGGCTCACGCGACGGCCCGCTGCGCACCCGCAACAACGCACGCTGGCTGGCAGGGCTCCTCACCGCCGGACCACGCCGACCGCACCAACCATCGGCCGGCAGCGCTACTCCCCCTGTGGAGCTGGAGCACGTTAACCGGGCTCGGCGAAGCCATGACTGAGCTGTCTGCGGGCCGTTGAAGAAGCGGTTTACTCGACCACGACCACGGAGTCGGTGCCACCGTAGGCGTTAGGCACATATCCGTCGGCGTCCCAGGCGTTCTCCCAGCGTCTACCGTTGATCAGGTACCGGTAGCGGTAGCTGCGGCCGGGCTGCAGAGCGACGGTGACCCGCCAGTAGCCGTCACTGCCGAGCTCCAGCAGGGTGGCGTCCGTTGACCAGTCGTTGAAATCCCCGCACAGCGCCACGCTCTCGGCCGGCACGATGGCGGGGAGCGTAAAGGTGACCACGACCGGAGACAGCGCGGTTGGTCCCGGCGGTGCGTCTGCGGCCGACTCCGCCCCGGGATCGCTTTCGAGCAGCCCCGCCGGGGGACCGTCCCGGCCAGCCTCCGCCGCCGGACCGTCCCGGCCAGCCTCCGCCGCCGGACCATCCCGGCCCGCCTCCGCCGCCGGACCGCTTGCAGACGCCCCCGCGGCCGGTTCGCCTGTTACCGCCTCGTCGGCCGTCGCCTGCGCCCAGACGTCTGAGCCGGCGGAGTGCCAGAGCAGCCGACCGCGCTGGCGGATCGCGTCATCGGCCAGCAGCCGCCCGGCGAGCAGATCCAGTGAGCCGAGGTAACGCTCGAAGCCGACGCGCGTGACCGCATCTTCGTGCCAGTGGCGGACGACGCAGTCGTCCAGAAGCGACAGCGGCAGCCGGGCGACCGCGTACTGCAGCTTGCCCAGCTTGCGCAGCGTGGTGGCGGGATCCATGGTGCCGTTCCCTGGCTGGTCGCGGTGGCGCTGGCTCAGGTCAGTGCGCCGGAGATGACCGGGATTGCCCGCTCCGGCAGGGTCGATGTGCCCGGGCTCCAGCCCGGGCAAACACCGCGGCCGGCCTTCAGGCGTCGGTGCGGGATGCTCAGGCGCCGAGCCCGCCGCCCAGATGCACGCCGAGGGCTGACCGCGGCCCGCGAGGCCAGCCGGGCCCTGGCCCTGGCCGCACCCCGGCCGACCGGTGCCGGCGCGGCCAGCCGGCTAACGTCAAAGCAGGACCTCTCACGGCATTGGTGCACTGGAGAACAGAGATGGGTCTGCCCCCCCGTCAGCAACGGATGCTCAACCAGATCGAACAGGTTCTCCAGACGGCTGATCCCCGGCTGAAGTCGATGTTCGCCGCCTTCGCCCGGATGGCGCCCCGGGACGACAAGCCGGCCACGGAGGCCATCTCCGGCTGGACCGTGTGGCGCAAGCTGGTAGTCGGCGCCCTCGTGGTCAGCATGCTGGGCTCGCTGGTGCTCATCATCCGGTCCACCAAGGGGGACTGCCCCGGCCTGCCATCGGACCAGGTGGTGGCCAGCGCCGCCGCCCGTTACGCCGGCTGCCTCAAGGACACGGCCGCCTGGAGCAAGGGCGGCCGCTGAGAGCGCCGCAGCCGTCGGGCTGGCTCAGCGCGCTGGGCTCAATCAGTCGTCTGGGCCTCGCTCACGGTGGCATATACCGGAATGAGCTGGTCGGCGCCGGTCAGTTCCAGGATGCGGGCCACCACGGGCTGCGGCGAGACCAGGACGAGGGTGCCGCCGCGGACGCTGAGCACCGTCCGGGCGCCCAGCAGGACCTGCATGCCGGTGGAGTCCATGAACGCCAGCCCGGACAGGTCCAGGATCAGGCGCTGGGCGCCGCGGGAGACCTCAGACGTCAGAGCGTCCCGCAGCTGCCGGCCGGTGTGCAGGTCGCACTCTCCGGCCAGGCTGACCAGGGTGTGTGCCGGGCCCGACGTGACGGAAATCGTTAGTTCGTCCACCCCAGCCCTTTCGGGGCTCGCGGCGCCGACCCCGGGGACGGGTACCGGCGCGCGAGCCAGCCGCAAACCTGCGAACCCACTCCAGTACGCGGCTGGCCGCTCAGCCGTGCCCGTCATCGTAGGGCCTTATAACCAGCAACGTCCAGGTTTCCGGTGGCCCGCTCTCACCCCCTTGCGGGCTGAAATCCGCGGGTGTCATCGGCCCTAAGCGCCGGGCAGGTCGGCCAGCCGGGCCAGGGACGCCCGGTGCGCGTCCGACGTGCCGAAGGCCACCGAGTCGGCCTTGGCCCGCTTGAGGTACAGGTGGGCTGGGTGCTCCCAGGTGAACCCGATCCCGCCGTGCATCTGCACGCACTCCTCCGCCGCCCGGACCGCCAGGTCGCCGCAGTAGGACTTGGCCAGCGCGACGGCGAGCGGCGCATCGCTGTCCCGGTCGGCCAGGCAGGCGGCGGCGTACCGGGCCGCAGCCCGGGCCTGGGTCAGCGCGACCCACAGGTCGGCGAGACGGTGCTTGAGCGCCTGGAACGAGCCGACCGGGCGGGCGAACTGGCGCCGTTCCTTGACGTACGCGACCGTCATCTGCAGGCACATTTCCGCCACACCGAGTTGCTCGGAGGCGAGCGCGGCCGCCCCGGCGGTGAGCGCCGCCTGGAAGGCACGGTCGGCTTCCGCACCGGAGGCCAGCGGGCGGGCCGGGGCGTCGTGGAACTCGATATCGCACAGCTGGCGGGTCATGTCCAGCGAGAGCACCGGGGTGCGCCGCACACCTTCGTCGGCCGCGCCGACCACATACAGGCCATGCGGGACGGCGTCGGCCGGGACGATCAGCATGTCAGCGGCCAGCGCGTCCGCCACGCCCCGGATGCGGCCGCGCAGCCGGGTGACGCCACCGCGGCCATCGGCGGGCTTCGGCCCGGACACCCGGGCGGTGAGCGGGAACGCCGCGCCGGGGACGGCCTCGAAGCCGACGGCGAGCGCGGCCGTGACGTCACCCGGGGCCAGCTCGCGGAGCACCGCGTCGTCACCGGCGGACAGCAGCGCAGTCGTCGCGACGATGGCGCTGCCGATGTACGGCACGGGTGCCACGGCCTGGCCCAGTTCCTCGGCGACGGTCGCCGCCTCGCGGAAGGAGGCCCCGGCGCCGCTCTGCTTCTCCGGCACGAGCAGCCCGGCGCAGCCCATGTCCGCGGCGATCTGGTGCCACAGCCCGGTGTCGTAGGGCTCCGGATTACCGGGCTCGCCGTCGTCCCCGGACCCGCAGCCAGCGAGGGTCCCGATCCGCCCGAGCACGCCTTCCGGCCGACAGCGGGACTTCAGCAGGGCGCGCAGACTTTCCCGCAGGTCCTGTTCAGTTTCGCTATAGAGCAGATCGGGGGCCCGCGGGCCACTTTGGCCCGAGGCCTCAGCGGAAGCGGAGATGCTCATCGCGGCAAATCCTTCCATGGGACGTCCTTGTCCACCCGCTGCTCCGGGGGCAGCCCGAGCACGCGTTCGGCGACGATGTTGCGCAGGATCTCCGAGGTCCCGCCCTCGATCGAGTTGCCCTTGGCCCGCAGGTAGCGGTAGCCAGGGCCGCGGCCGTAGAAGTCGCCGTGCTCCGGACGGCGCATCGTGTAGTCGTCGTAGCGCAGCCCATCCGCGCCGGCCAGCTCCACCTCGAAGCCGGAGATCTCCTGGTTGAGACGGGCGAAGACGATCTTGGCTGCGGAGCCTTCCGGCCCGGGCTGGCCCGCGGCGAGCTGCTGGCGCAGCCGGAGCCCGCCCAGCCGGGCGATCTCCGCCTCGGCCCACAGCCGCAGCATCCGGTCGTGCAGGCCCGGCGTCCGCTGCTCCGGGTGCTCCCGCCAGGCGCGGGCGGCGCCGCCGATCATCCCGCCCTCGCGCGGCATCGAGGTCCCGCCGATCGCGACCCGCTCGTTCATCAGCGTGCCGGTGGCCACCTTCCAGCCCTCGCCGACCGCGCCGATCCTGTCCGCGTCCGGGATGCGCACGTCGGTCAGGAAGACCTCGTTGAACTCGGCCTCGCCGGTCAGCTGGCGCAGCGGCCGCACGTCGACCCCGGGCGCGGCCATGTCGCAGGCGAAGTAGCTCAGGCCCTGGTGCTTCGGTACGTCAGGGTCGGTCCGAGCGACCAGGATGGCCCAATGCGCTTGGTGCGCCAGCGAGGTCCACACCTTCTGGCCGGAGACGATCCAGTCGCCGCCCGGGTCGCGGACCGCGCGGGTGGCCAGGGAGGCGAGGTCACTTCCGGCGCCGGGTTCGCTGAACAGCTGGCACCAGATGTCCTCCCCCGTCCACAGCGGCCGCAGCCAGCGCCCCCGCTGAGCGTCGTTACCGAACGCCAGGATGGTCGGGGCCGCCATGCCCAGCCCGATGACGTTCTTGGCCGGGGAGTTGTCGGGGGCGCCGGCCGCCGCGAACTCGCTGTCCGCGATGGCCTGGAGGGCCCGCGGCGCGCCCAGCCCGCCGAGCCCGGGCGGGTAGTGCACCCAGGCCAGCCCGGCGTCGAACCGGGCGCGGAGGAAGTCCAGCCGGGGGATGGAAACCGGGTCGGTGGCGGCCAGGAACTCCCGTACCCGGTCCCGGATATCGGCCGCGGTGAGCTGAGATCCAGTCAGCACAGTGGGCCGCCGGCCACGTAGATGACCTGGCCGGATACATACCCGGCACCCTCACTGACCAGGAACGAAACGGTGTGCGCGACGTCCTCGGGGTAACCCACGCGGCGGACCGGGTTGCGCTCGGCGGCCGCCTTGATGAAGTCCTCGAACGGCACCTTCACCCGCGCCGCGGTCGCCGCCGTCATGTCGGTGGCGATGAAGCCCGGGGCGACGGCGTTGGCCGTGATGCCGAACGGGCCCAGCTCAATGGCCAGCGTCTTGGTGAAGCCCTGCAGACCCGCTTTGGCCGCCGAGTAGTTGGCCTGCCCGCGGTTGCCGAGTGCCGAGCTGGACGAGGTGTTGACGATCCGGCCGTAGTGCTGCTCGACCATGTACTTCTGGGTCGCGCGGGCCATCAGGAAGCTGCCCTTGAGGTGAACGTCCAGCACGGTGTCCCAGTCGCTGTCGGACATCTTGAACAGCAGGTTGTCGCGCAGCAGGCCCGCGTTGTTGACCAGCACGGACGGCGCGCCCAGCTCACTGGCAACCCGGCCCACGGCCGCCTCCACCTGGTCGGTCTGGCTCACGTCGGCGCCCACGGCCAGCGCCGTGCCGCCGTCCCCCCGGATCTCCTTGACCGTCTCGGCGCAGTTGCCCTCATCCAGGTCCAGCACGGCGACGGCCATCCCGTCGGCGGCCAGGCGGATCGCGACCCCGGCCCCGATCCCCCGGGCGGCCCCGGTCACGATGGCAACCCGCTGTGTCTCCTGTGACATATGTGCGTACCTTTCGTCGGGCCGGGAACCGCCGGCTGTGTGCGGCCGGTCCGGGCCGTTCCTCGCTCGCTTGGTTGCTTACTGGCCAGTATCTGCCATTCTTAGCTTCCGTTACGGCCCGGACCGGCGGAAGGCGTAGACGCCGCCGGTGTCGTAAATCACGTCGTAGGTGATCCCGGGATGCTGGCTGGCCACGAAGGCGGGCACGTTGGCCGGCTCGGGCGAGTACCCGCTGTCGGTTCCGTCGAAGACGATGTACTCGGTGGCCGGGTTGCCGCTGTTGCCGATCCAGAAGGTGTTGGTGCGGGCGGCCAGCGGGGCCAGCAGGTCCAGCGTGGTGGTCACCGTTGCGCCGTCCGGCACCTTGGCCATCGCCGCGTTGGCGTCGGCCACGTGCGGGCTGATCCGGTAGGTCGCCGGGGTCAGCAGGCTGCCGACCGGGAACTGGAAGGTCAGCGCGGCCGCGACAGCCAGCATGGCGGCCGCGCCGTGCCGGTCGATCTCGGTCAGCACCGCCGCGTACCGGCTACCCCGCTGGCCCGCGGCCACCCCCGTCTCCGTTTCCGCTGTTTCCGCTGTTTCCGCTGTTTCCGCTGTTTTCCGCTGTTTTCCGCTGTTTCCGCGGTTGCTGCTGTTACTGCCGGACGGGACCGGCGCGCGCGGATGCGCGCGATCGCGTCGACCGCGGCGAGGAAAAGGATCGGCATGACGGTGGCGTTGTAGTGCCACTGGGTGCCCCAGAAGTTGGGGCTGGTACCGAGGAACCGCAGCACGATCGAGGGCAGCGCGGCCAGGGCAAGCGGGGACCACAGCGCGATGAGCACCGTCGGCAGCAGCAGGAGCAGCGTGGTCTGCAGCTTGATGGGCCACGACGTGAAGAACTGGTGCACGATGCCGGCGGCGGACAGGTGGCCGCCGGGGCTCAGTCCGCCGCCGGCGCTCCAGTACTGATACTGATGCGCGGCGTTGAAGTGCGGAATGATCATTGTGATGGCCAGCACGGACCAGGCAATGCCCCACAGGATGAGCAACTGGCCGCCGATGATCGCGGTGCGCGCGCTGGCCCTGGCCTGGCCGTCACTCCTGCTGCCGTCCGGGCCGGCCGTGGCCCGGCCGGGGGCGGCCTGCCAGCGGGTGATGATGATCATCAGGATGCCGATCGCGGCGACCGTGAAGCCCTGGTCCTCCTTGACGAAGACCAGCGGCAGCGCCCAGGCCACCGCCGCCCGGGTGCGCCCGCGGATCAGCGCCGACAGTGAGAACGCGAGCAGGGGTACCGCGAACGCGATCTCGTGGAAGTCGAAGTTGATCATCTGCTGCAGGCCCCAGGAGAAGCCGTAGGCGGCGCCGATGGCCGCGCCCGCGCGGCGGCCCAGCTTGTCCGCCGCGGCCCAGCTCACCGGCAGCACCGACACCGCGGTCAGCAGGGCCTGGACCACCAGCAGCGTGATCGGGGACGGCGCGATCAGGAAGAACGGCGCGATCAGCGCGATGATCGGGGAGAAGTGATCGCCGAGCAGGTTGAAGCCCGCGCCCCGGACGTCGGCGACCGGCGCCCGCAGATGCGCGTACTGCTTGACCGCATCGGTGAAGATGCCCAGGTCCCACGACAGCGGATCGAGCTGCAGATAGCGGAACAGCGAGATCGTCAAGTAGACGGCGAAGACGAGGGCGGCGATCAGCCACGGCGCCAGGAAGCGGCGGGCCCGGGGGCGCCCGGCCGACGGGGGGCGCTCGCCCGCTGGGGCGGCGGGGCGGGAGCGAGGGCGGGGGATGGGCAGCGGGCCGGACGGCCAGCCCTTGGGGCCGACACGCGTCGCGCTGTTCGCTTCGGTGCCGTCGCCTTCCAGCTCGCGCGGTCGCTCATCCGGCATTGCAGGCAGCCTACACGTTTGGCCGGTAACCAGACCAAAGGATAGTTCCTGGCGAGAGGACGGTTCTGGGCCCGCCGGGCCGTCTTCCAGGGTGCGGCGCGCACGGGGGTCAGCCCGCGATGGCGGCGTCCAGCAAGGTGACGGCGGCGGCGCGGGCCCGGATCCCGGCGGACCGGTCGCGGTCCATCCGCGCCGAGATGTTCGCCCCGTCGTACAGCAGCTGCAGCTGGCCCGCCAGCCCGGTCGGATCGGACGCGCCCGCGTCCCGGGCCAGGTCGGTGCATAGGTTCCGGATCCAGGCCCGGTACTCGTCGCTGGCCTGCTCGGCCGCACTGCCCGGGGCTGATTCGGCGCTGGCGTTGACAAATGCGCAGCCGTGGAAGGTGGGGTCGGCGATGGAGCCGGCCAGGTGGTCGAATACCCCCAGCAGCCGGTCCCGCGGGTTGTCGTACTGGGCCAGGTGCTCCATCATCCGGGCCCTGCGACGCGCGTGCCGGCCCTGCAGGTAGGCCCGGACCAGCTCGTCCTTGCTGCCGAATGTGCTGTACAGGGTGGCCTTGGCCACGCCGGCCTTCTCGATGACGCGGTCGATGCCGACGGTGTGCACGCCCTCCTCGTAGAAGAGCTCGTCCGCGGCGGCGAGCAGCCGGTCCCGGGCCGATCGCCGTGGCGGCCGCTGCGCCGAAGACCGGGCCTGAACGGGCCCGGCGGATGGTGCGGTAGTCATGACTTGACAGTATCAGACCGGTCTGTCTAGTGTGGGCTGCGCGGCAGACAGACCAGTCTGTTTAATTGGAGGCTCAGTTCCATGACGGCTCTTCGACTCCCGCGGCTCCCCCGGCCGGTCGCGTTCTACCTGCTGGCGTCGGTCATCGTGTCCTTCCTGGCCGGCTCCAGCGCGCCGACCCCGCTGTACGCCGTCTACGCGTCGCGGTGGGGTTTCTCGCCGATCACCACGACCGTCATCTTCGGGGTGTACGCCCTCGCCGTGCTGGCCGCGCTGCTGACCGCCGGCCGGCTGTCCGATCACGTGGGCCGGCGGCCCGTGCTGCTGGCCGCCATCGCGACCCAGGCCGTAGTCATGGTGGTGTTCAGCACCGCGGACGGGGTGCCGCAGCTGCTGATCGCCCGGGTCGTCCAGGGCCTGTCGACCGGGGCGGCGGCCGGGGCCATCGGCGCCGGGATGCTCGACCTGAACAAGGCCAGGGGCACGGTCGCCAACGCGGTTGCCCCGATCACCGGGACCGCTGCGGGCGCGCTCGGCTCCGGGCTGATCGTGCAGTTCCTGCCCGAGCCCACGCATCTGGTGTATCTGGTGCTGCTGGGCGTGCTCATCCTCCAGGGCCTCGGGGTGATGATGATGCCGGAGACGACCACGCCGGCTCCGGGGGCGCTCGCGTCCATCCGGCCACAGTTCACCGTGCCGCCCCAGGCCCGTAAGCAGCTGCTGTTCGCCGCCCCGGCCCTGGTCGCGGTCTGGGCCCTGGCCGGGCTGTACGGGGCCCTCGGCCCGGCGCTGGTCCGGCTGGTTTCCGGCTCCGGCTCGATCGTGCTCGGCGGCCTGTCCCTCGCCGTGCTGGCCGGGAGCGGCGCGATGGCGGTCCTGCTGCTGAAACGGCAGTCGCCCCGCGGGCTGATGCTGATCGGGGGCGTCGCGCTGATTGCCGGCGCCGGGCTGACTTTGCTGGCCGTGACGTTCGGCTCGGTGCCGGGATTCTTCATCGGCACGGTGATCACCGGCATCGGATTCGGCGGCGGATTCCAGGGCGCGATCCGGTCCGTCATGCCGCTCGCGGCGCCGCACCAGCGCGCCGGGATGCTGTCCGTGGTCTACGTGATCTCTTACCTGGCCATGGGCCTGCCCGCGGTGATCGCCGGCTTCCTGCTCGTACACGAGGGCGATCTGCTGGCCACCGCGGTGCAGTACGGCGCGGCGGTGATGGTGCTGGCGGCCGTGGCCCTGCTCGGGGTGGCCCGGCCGGCCCGGGCGGCCGAGGGGGTTCCGGCGGCCAGGCAGGCCCGGATCGCCGAAGGAGCCTCAGTGGTCCCGAGGGCCCAGACGGCACCGAGAGCCCCGGCGGCTCTTCCGGGCCCCACGCGGCTGGAACGGGGCCTCCCGGCCCGCGCCATCCCAGACTGCCCCGCGTTCCGCTAGTACGTCCGACCTGAGGGCTCACGCTGAGCCCGTGCCTGTATGGGGAGCATCCTCAGTGGAATAAGACCGAGGATGCTCCCCATACAGGCACGATCCGCCGCTGCGTCCCCCAAGCGTGGGGCCACCCTCGCCGGGGCCACAACGTCGGCAGCGGGCGGCTTTCACGGGGCCCGGCGGTCAGGTCAGCAGCAGGCGGCGGAGCCGGCGGCTGGCCACGAACAGCCCGACCAGGCCCAGGACAGCCAAGTAGGCCACGTTGACCAGCATGGCCGGGCCGACGACCCCGAACGAGAAGCCGCGCAGCAGCGCGACCGCCTGGTACAGCGGCGTGCACTCCACCACGATCTGCAGGGCCCTCGGGTAGACGCTGAGCGGGTAGAACGTGGTGGAGAACAGGAACATCGGCAACGTAGCCAGGATGATGAAGTCGAAGTCCTTCCAACTGCGCATGTAGGTGGTGGCCGCCATCCCTATCCCGGCGAACGCGAAGCTGATGAGCACGGAGGCAGGGACGGCCACCAGCACCCAGGCCGACTGGACCAGCCCCATGGCCGCCAGCACGACCAGGAACGCGACCGCGTACAGCAGGCCGCGGCTCAGCGCCCAGGTGATCTCGCCGAGCGCGATGTCCCCCGGGCCGAGCGGGGTGGCCAGCGCCGCGTCGTAGACCTTGGCGTACTTCAGCTTGTGGAACACGTTGAAGGTGGAGTCGTAGACCGCACCGTTCATGGACGAGGTGGCCAGCAGCGCGGGCGCTACGAACTCGGTGTACCCCACCGGGCGGCCGCCGGGCCCGGTCACCGGCCCGACCAGGGCGCCCAGCCCGATCCTGATCGACAGCAGGTAGAACAGCGGCTCCAGCACCCCGGTGATCAGGAGAATCCAGAGGTGGCGGTAGGCCCGGGCGTTCCGCTCCACTAGCGGCAGGCCGCCCCGCCCGCCGGACAGCGATCGGCTGAGCAGGCCCGGCAGCGGCAGCCGCAGGGTGGCGGGGGCGCTACTCATTCAGCCGCTTCCGGTAGGTCCGCTGGGCGATCACGCAACCGGCCAAGGCGAACGCGAGCAGGTAAGCGACGTGCACGGCCGCCCCGCCCAGGTCGGCCGTGCCGAGGCTGAGTGTGCGGCACAGCTCCACGCCGTGCCACAGCGGGGTCACGTAGGCGAGCGGGCGCAGCCACGCCGGCAGCTGGGTGATCGGGAAGAACGTGCCGGAGAAGAGGAACAGCGGGATCATCAGGAACCGCATGAGCACGCTGAAGCTCGTATCGCGGGTGCGGGTCACCGCCCAGGCCATCAGCGCCGGCGCGAACGCCAGCCCGGTCAGGACGGCGACCGGCAGAGCGAAAACGACCAGCGGCGAACGGGTGGCGCCGAACGCGGCGATCACGGCCAGGAAGATACCGCAGTTCATGGTCAGCCGGAGGATGACGAACAGCAGGTGGCCCCGGAACACGTCGGCGGGCCGCAGCGGGCTGGCCACCGCGGCGAAGTAGTTCTGCACCCACTTGACCGAGCCCAGGACCGGGTACAGGCCCTCGCCGAACGCGGTCTGCATGGCGGTCGCGGCCAGCAGGCCGGGCGCAATGAAGTCCAGGTAGCTGACGCCGAGGGTGCCACCAGCGTGCTTGTTGACCAGCGAGCCCAGGCCCGCGCCCATGGCGCCCAGGTAAAGGAGCGGCCCGAGCACGCTGGAGATGATCGAGCCGCGCCAGGTCCGCCGGTAGTCGGTCAGCCAGAACCGGAACTCGCGCACGGCGAAGGACCACCGCGCTCCGCCGGCCGTTGCGGGGGCGGCGGGGATGACGGGGCCCGTCCGGGTGGCCTGGGCGGTCATCGGCACCTCCCCGGCGCGGCAGGCCGCGGGGCAGCGCCAGCGATCGGGCGCGGGACCCGCATCAGGCGCGGGACCCGCATCAGGCGCGGGGCCCGCATCAGTCGTCCAGCTGGCGGCCGGTCAGCCGGAGGAAGACGTCCTCCAGCGTGCTACGGCGGGCCAGCGAGGTGATCGGCTCGAGGCCCAGCCCGCGCACCGCGGCGAGCGCGTCGTCCCCGTTCCTGGTGTAGACGAGGACCCGGTCGGCCAGCACCTCGAGCCGCTCGGAGGTCCCGGCGGGCAGCGCGGCCAGCTTCTCCGCCGCCTGCTCGTGGTCGCCGGGGTCGAAACGGACCTCGAGGACCTCGGGCGTGGAGTACTGCCCAATCAGCGCGCGCGGCGAGCCCTCGGCCACGATCCGGCCCCCGTCCATCACCACGAGCCGATCGCAGAGCTGCTCGGCCTCGTCCATATAGTGGGTGGTGAGGATGAGGGTCACCCCGCGCTGCTTGAGCCGGAACAGCCGGTCCCACACGATGTGCCGGGCCTGTGGGTCCAGCCCGGTGGTGGGCTCGTCGAGCAGCAGAATGTCGGGCTCGTTGATCAGCGACCGGGCGATGACCAGGCGGCGCTTCATCCCCCCGGACAGCGGGTCCACGGTGTCCTCGGCCCGGTCACTCAGCTGGACGAAGGCCAGCAGCATGTCGCTGCGCTCGCGGATCACAGCCCGGGGCAGCCCGAAGTAGCGCCCGTAGACGATCAGGTTCTCGCGGACGGTCAGCTCGATGTCGAGCGTGTTCTCCTGCGGCACGACGCCGAGGCGGGCCCGGATCGCGGGACCGTTCCGTACCGGATCCATGCCCAGGATCGTCAGCTTGCCACTGGTGGGCGGCGACACGCAGCCGACCATGCGCATGGTGGAGGACTTGCCCGCCCCGTTGGGGCCGAGGAAACCGAACGCCTCGCCGCGCGGGATACTGAAGTCGATGCCGTCCACCGCGGTAAAATTTCCGAACCGCTTGGTCAGACCGCTAGCTTTCACGAGGACCTCGGCGGCTGCGGCTGGTTCGGCTTGTGACACGCTGGCGACGTTACCTCGCGGCCGGGACAATTTAACAACACGTTTTCCGGCTCCGATGTGTATAACCGAGGCCGGCCAGGTAACCTCAGCAAACGTTCCCGTACGGGTGTGATATGGATCGAAGGGACCGTCGACCAGGTGAAATACCTCCGTGATACTTACGCGCGCTATGCGCAACGGATTCACGAGATCGCCAAATTCGGCGTCGTCGGCGGCATCGGGTTCCTCGTGCAACTCGGTGTCACGGACGCCGTCCACCTGGGCCTGGGCGTAGGGGCCCTCACCGCGGTCGTCGTCGGGTACGTCGTGGCCACGGTCGTCACGTTCCTGGGCAACCGCCACTGGGCGTTCAAGCACCGCCAGGGCAAGGGCCTGTCGCACGAGACGCTCATGTTCGTCATGCTGAACGTGGTGGGGCTGGGCATCCAGGAGGCCGTGGTTGCCACCGTCCACTACGGCCTGCACATGACCGACCCGCTGTCCTACAACGTGGCCAACATCGTCGGCATCGGGCTGGGCACGCTGTTCCGGCTCTGGTCCTACCGCAAATGGGTCTTCCTCGAGGTCAACGAGGAGCCGGCCGAGGTCGCCCCGACCGTGCTGCCCACGGAGCTCCCGGTGGAGGAGCATCCGGCCCCGGCCTACTCCCGCGGCGTGCACGCCGCGGCAGCGCCCGCCGCCGACAGCCAGCCGTCGCGAGCGTCGGCCGGGCGGCACCGGGCACCCGAGGCCCGGCAGCCGGAGAACGAGTCGGAGGAGATCTACCCGCAGCCGTCCATCGGCTGACGTTTCCCAGCCCAGCCCAGCCCAGCTCCAGTCCGGCCCGCGCCGCGCCGCTCCAGTCCGGCCCGCGCCGCGCCGGTTTCCTCGCCGGATCGCGCGCAGCACACGAGATGGCCGTGGCTCGGCGCCGGCCTCGCGGCGACCATGCCGGTGGGTCAGCCAGGCGGGGGCGGCCGAAGCGCGGGCGCACCGCTGAAGCGCTCGCGTGCCGGTGTCGCTGCACCCGCGGGCTGGTCGTCGGCCGCCGGAAGCTGAGAGGCGCGGACAGCGCTGGCCGGAAGCTGAGGACCGGGGAGGCCACTCGCCGGAAGCTGAGGGCCCGGGGCGTCACTCGCTGGGAGCTGAGAGGCGGGGATGCCGCTCTCCGGAAGTTCAGGAGCGGGGGCGGCGGGCGCCGGCGCAGGCGTGCGCCGGCCCCGGATGCGCAGGAACGCAGAGATCACGATGGCCAGGTAGCCGACGTAAACCAGGAGCTGCAGCGGAGTCGGAGCGTCGCTGTACCCGAAGAAACTGTGCAGCACGTCCCCGAACGAGCTGTCTTCGGACAACAGGGAGGCGGAGTGCCACATCGGCGTGGCCAGCACCGGGAGCCAGCCGAGCTGCTGCAGGTTCTCGATGGTGTCGGCCAGCAGCCCCGCCGCGAAGACCATCAGCAGCAGGCCGATGACGGTGAAAAACCGGGCCATATTCAGCCGGTGGCCCAGCCGGTAGATCACGAATGCGATGGCCAGCGCACCGGCCAGCCCGATAGCCGCCCCGCTCAGCGCGCCCGCCGTCGAGGTGGAAAAGATGATGGCCAGGGTGAAGACCACGGTCTCCAGCCCCTCCCGGCCTACCGCCTGGAAGGCCAGCAGCCCCAGCCCCCAGCGGGCCCGGCCGTCCAGCGCGGCGTCGACGTGGGCGCGCAACTCCTTCGACAGCGAGCGCGCATGGTTGCGCATCCAGAACGTCATGTAGGTCAGCACGGTGGCGGCGACCAGGAACGTGATGGTCTCGAAGATCGTCTGCACCCGCGATCCGTCGTAGCTCCGGATCGTCTCGTAGGCGATCGCCCCGCCCGCCGTGGCCAGGATCAGCGCGGCGCCCACTCCCAGGAACACGTCCCGGAAGTATTGCCGCTTCCCGATGCGGTTGAGGTAGGCGAGCAGGATCGCGACGATCATGCTTGCCTCGACACCCTCGCGCAGGAAAATGACGAGCGTAGCCAGCATCAAAAACCTCCAGCGGTCGAGTCTGGCCGGCGCCACGCCATTAGGCAAGGCTTACCTTACATATGTCTGCACGGCGGAGGGGGCGGCTGGCTGGGGTCCTGCCTCCCGGCTGCCCCGAGTGAAGCGCTGCATGCTGTACAACCCAGGCGATTGCGCCGAATGACACCGGAGGTTGGTTCAGCTAGATTCTGGTCGCTCTAGCTGGTGCAGCCCGTGTCCACCAGGTTAAGCCGCTGGTCCAGGACGAGCTTGCCCTGGGCCGGGGTGAGGTTCCCCACGGCCACGAGGCGGCCGACGACGTGGGTCTCGCGGGCGCGCGCGTTCTGCGGGTTGGTGCGCGGGTCGTCGATCGTGGGAGCGTTCACCACGCCAGCCAGGACCGCTGCCTCTGGCCAGGACAGCTGAGCCGGCTCGGTGCCGAAGTACCCGCAGCTCGCGGCGCGCAGACCGTAGTAGTTGTTGCCGTAGTAGGCGACTTCGGCATACATCTGCAGGATCTGCGGTTTGGTGTAGCCCACGTTCAGCTTGATGGCCAGCGCGACCTGCTCGGCTTCGACACTGATCCCGGAGCGGCCCTGGGTGTAGAGATTCTTGGCCAGCTGCTGCTCCAGCGTGCTGCCGCCCTGATCGGAGTGACCGATGAGCTCGCCCGCGAACAGCCGTGCGATGGCGAGCGGGTCGATGCCGGGGTTGGAATAGAAGCGATGGTCTTCGGTGGCGACGAGCGCCTCGGCGAACCGCTGCGGGGGCTGGACTCCCGGATAGCTGATGCCGTGCTGCACGGCCTGCTCCTGGACCAGGCTGGGAGCCTGGCTCACCGAGGGCGTAACGAGCCACAGGCCGCCGAATACGACCGCCAGCAGGACGATGACGACAGCGACCGTCTTGAGGACGCGCCGGGGCCAGCGGCGGCGCTTGAGCGGCCGCGTGTCGTTGCGGCGGCTGCTGCGGGGCGCCCGCGGCCGCCCCGCCGACCCCTCATTGCGGGGCCGGCGTGAGCGCTGGGAGTAAGGGAGGGTCGCGTCCGGGTCATAGCCGTAGCCATAACCGTCAGACCCATAACCGTCAGACATGGAATCGCGCGACGACGATGTCCTCATCTGACCCCGTTCCTTTTCGGCGGCTGCACCGGCTGCGGATCCTGCCCGTAAGTCACCCCGGCCCCTTACCCATGAACGAACGCGACACCCATCCAGATTTCTGGAAGCTGAGAGCGCTGGACGGCCCTGGGCTGGTGGGGGGACCACGGAACGTTCTACTTAGCCTACGGCGACCCGGTGACCATGCGCGGCCACCACGCCGGATCCCTGGGCGTTAGCGGTGGCGCCGGCTGGTTATCCCAGGACCTGGGCGACTCCCCCGGCGTGGATGGCAGCTGGCGGGGCTGTCGGGTGGCACCGGGAACGTCCCGGCTGCGCTAAGGTATGAAAGCCCGCCGGGTTCGGCGGGTGTGCGCCTAGCGCACCGGGACGTGGCCCAGCTTGGTAGGGCACTTGACTGGGGGTCAAGGGGTCGCGGGTTCAAATCCCGCCGTCCCGACTGGTCAGAGGCAACTTCCGATCATGGAATCGGCCTCTGAGTGACTAAGTGAGTGACTATCGGCTCAGATGCCGTAGCGCTCTCGCGGAAGATGCGGTCCATCGCTTCGGCCCCTCCGACGATGACGGGCCGGATCTGCTGCCGGTAGACGGTCTCGGTAACGGCCGTGCTGGTGTGGCCGACCAGGCGGGCGATGTGCTCGATCGGCATGCCGTCATCGGACAGCAGCGACACGAAGCTGTGCCGCAGCTCGCGGGGTGTCCACTCCCCCGCTATGAGCCCGGCCGCCTCGGCGACCTTCCGGAAATCACGCCGTACGTTGTGCGTGTCCAGCGGCGTCCCGACACGGGTCGTGAACACCAGGCAATCGCACTTGGCGCGCTCGGTGTGCCCGCATGTCCGCTTGTCCCATAGCGCGCTGAGCGCGTCCACGCACCGTTGCGGCATGGCCAGAGCCCGCCGGGACCGGCGGGTTTTGGTGTCTCCCCCGGCGCGGACCGAGCGCAGCACCGAGATTGACGGCGGGACCGGCGGGGCCGCGTCCGGGCTCCCGGACAGGTCCACATAGCACCAGCGCAGGGCGCGCAGTTCTTCGGTGCGGGCGCCGATCAGCAGGGAAAGCACGATGTAGGCGTACAACCGTGATTCGGCGGCGGCGTTGATGATGGCTGTTGCCTGGCTGAGTGTCAGCGCTTTGGATGGCCGCCCTTTACGGCCCGTTGGCACGTCGCATAGCAGAACGACATTGCGGCGTACTTTGTCCCGTGCCTGAGCGTTGCGGATGCTGCGGCTAAGAATGGAATGCAGCAGCCGCAATGTGCGGGTACTGCATTGGCGTGATTCAGTGGTTAGCCATTGGTCTACGTCCTCGGCGGACAATTCGCGCAGTTTCCGCCTGCCGAGAGTGGGCAGGATGTGCGTCTTGGCCAAGGTGGTGTAGTTGGAGACGGTGGCCTCATCACGGCCCCGCAACCCGTAGGTGAGCCAGTAGGCCACCGCGTCGGCGACGGTGTAGCCGTCTACGGGAGTGGGCACGCCGTCGTCCTGGTCGCGGAGGAGTTCGCGCAGCTTGGTCTTGGCTTCGGTCTTGGTCTTCCCGCTCGCCCTGCGGGTGATCCGCTTGCCCCGGCCGTCGTAGCCGATGGTCACGGAGGCGATCCAGCGCTGACGCTTGTCATCCCAGTGCAAGCCGCCGTCGCCGCGCGCCCTCCGCGTTGTCACGTTGCCGTCTCCTTCGCTTCGTCCTTGAGGAGAGTGATGTAATCGCGTATCGCGTCGGCGGTAATTAGCCGGGCCCGGCCTTGCTGGACTGACCGGAGCCGTCCTGCCCGGAACTGTTCATAGATGACGGTGCGGCTCAGGTTCAATAGCCGCATCGCATCTTTGACCCGGTAGAGCTGAAGGTCGTTCAGCTGTTCCGGGTCAGGTGCTGACACGACAGCCATTACGGTTCTTTCCCTTCCCGTGAAGTTACCTCATAAGGTTTTGACGCTTAAGCGTCAATATGGCGGCAGGTGGGTTATGCGGCCTGACGGCCGGTGGTGCTGTTGTATTGGCCGGTGAGTTCTTCGTTTCCGGCTTGGCGTCGTTTTCTGGCTTGGTCGGCGGCGGTGTTGGCGAGGAGGGCGTCTCCGGTGGTTTTCCAGCCGGTTCCGGCGTAGGTGAGGTTGCCGACGATGAGGGTGGTTTCCTCGGCCGCGTGGTCGGCGGTGCGGATCGGGCCGTGTTCGGGGCCGGGGTCCTGGGTGCGGCGGTAGGTGATGCGGGCGGCGCGCAGGGCGGCGAAGGTGATCGAGTAGTGGCGGCCTTTGGTGAGGAAGTGGCCGCCGAAGCCGAGCATGTGAGCCCATCGCTGGAGGCTGCGGTAGTCGGGGTGGGCGCCGAGCTTCCAGCAGGCGTGAATGAGCCGTTCGGTATGAGTGCCGGTGACATCGGCGTGCAGCTCGACGGTGGCCGGGGTGAGGCGGGCCGAGGTGTGGCCGGTGACCTCGGTGCCTTTGGTGGAGTATTTGGCGAGGTAGCTGGCGACCATGAGGTCGGTGACGGTGCCGGTGCCCCGCATGGTGATGACCCGCACGTCCAGCTCGGTCCCCCACGCGATGAGCCAGCCCGGGGGCATGGCCGGGTGCGGCGGGGTCAGGTAGCGTGATGGTGGCGGCGGCGTGCCGGGTGGCGTCTTCGAGGTCGGCGACGGTGATCCCGGGCGGTGGGGGCAGGAGCCGGGCGGGGTCGAGCTCGTCCAGGCCGTCGAGGCGGAGCAGGACGTGGAAGTGGACCGCGCCGCGGGCCTGGTATTCGGCGGCTTTGCCGTGCTGAGACGCGGACGCCGTAGGCGAGTCCCGCGGTGGCGGGCGAGCTGGTTGAGGTGGCGTTCGATGGCTTGTTTGGTGCGGCGCCACAGTTCGCCGGTGTTGTTGTTCCACACCACGGCGGCGGCGTAGTCGTAGCAGTCCGGGCAGATCGGCTGCCCGAGTTTGGGGTCGTCGCGGCGGTGGCGGGTGAAGCAGGCCAGCTTGCGGCCGTGCGGGCAGGTTTCGGTGTCGCGGCGGGCGTGGCAGGGCTCCGGTTTGCAGGTGCAGTCGGCTTTGCTGGCGCAGGTGTGGGCCCGGACGGGGCGGGTGTGGACGGGGCCGAAGGAGGGGGCGGTGAAGGTGGCGAACACGGCCGGGTGACCGGAGACGTGTTCGGGGATGCCTTTGCCGCCGATCAGCCCGGCGCGGAGGAGCTGGAAGGCGTCGCGGCGGTAGGTCTCGGCGCAGGACGGGCAGGCGGAGGTGCGGCGGTTGCCGCAGGCTTTGTAGATCACTCCGTCCGGCAGGGCCGAGGTGGGGGTGGTGGTGAGGATTTCCCCGGTGGCGGGGTCGATGCGGTGGATCTGGCCGCCGAGGCGGATGGGGTGGGTGCATCCGGCGGCGGGCCAGATGTGATCGAGCCACCGGTCGTAGGCGCCGGGGTAGAGGTCGCTGGCGGCGAAGTATTCCGGTGGGCCGGGGTCGTGGCGGATGGTGGCCAGGTAGCCGTCGCGGGCGCGGATGAACGCGCTGTCGCGGGCATGGACCTGCCAGGGGTCGAAGATGCCGGGGAAGCCGGGTGCGGCGTTCGCCCCCGTGCCCGGGCCGTGGTGGGGTCCGGGTGCGGGAGCCAGCGTCGGGCCGGATCGGGTCACGGGCAGCTCCCCGCATCGCGGGTGCTGTCGATGGTCGTGACCGGAGGCGGAGTGGTGGGGGGGTGCCCCAGCGTTGCTGGGCGGCCTGGCGGGTGATGCCGAGCCGGGTGCCGATGTCGGCCCAGGAGTAGCCGTGCCGGGCGCGCAGTTCGGTGATGGCTTCGGTCATGGCGTGGTCGAGGTCGGCGGCCAGGGTGGCCATGGCGGTGAGGGCGTCGATGTCGCCGGTGGCGATGCGGCGGCTGTAAGCGCGCAGGGCGCGGGTGAGGAAGGCGGCGTACTCGTCGTTCTCGGTGACCCGCTTGCGCCGTTTTGGTGTCAATGATCGGTTGACACCGGATCGCCGATCGGTGGGCGGGGCCATCATCGGTGCCTCTGGCCGGTGCAGTCGTTGCATTCGCCGGTTGACAGCGGGATGTAGTAGTCCTTTTCGGTGCCGCAGGTGGGGCAGGTGCGGCGGGCGGCCAGGGCTTTGCCGATGGCCGCCAATTGGGCGGGGGTGGCCTGGCGTTTGGGCTTGGCCAGGTCGATGCGGTAGAGGTAGGCGGTGATCAGGCGCTTGCGGCGGCGCCACAGGATTTGCGCGGCAACAGGCTGACCGCCGGGGCGCAGGCCCTTGTCGCGGAGCTGCCGGATGGTCAGCAGGCCGTCGGGGGCGCAGTGGTAGGGGTAGGTGGGCAGGCCGTATTTGCCGCCGTCGGGGTCGTAGAAGTCGATCCACAGGCCCCGGGCGAGGCAGTCGTCCAGGTAGCCGACGCGGCGGCCGGTGGGGGCGAGCTGGGTAGGGTGCATGGTGTCCACGTCCTTTTCGGGGATGGTGGGTAGGCCGGGGACCGGGCTGTCTGGGCAGGCAAGGACCGGTCCCCGAGCCATGTACTGAGGGGGAGAAAGACCGCACGCGTCCCGGGGAGATGACCGGGCAGAGGTGGCGTGCGGGCAGATGCCGTGAACGCGGGTTTTGGCGCTTAAGCGTCAGCGTTCTTGGGCGTGAAGGGCTCGCCGCAGGCGGTGCAGATGATGGGGGCTTCGGCGAGGGTGGAGGCGGCGGCGCGGATGCTGCGGCCACAGGGGCAGATGGCAGCGATCAGGTTGGAGTTGCGCCGCTGGGTAGGGGCCAGTTCTTCACTGGTCCGCCACAAGGTCATGGCGGCTTGCAGGGCGGCCAGCTGGTCTGGCGTAGTCCTCGGCGGTGTGGCCGGGGACCGAGGTGATGGACCAGCCGATGGCGGGGTCGAAGGTGACGGTGATGCCGAGTTCTTCGGCGAGCATCTTGTATTTGGTGTTGTGGTAGCGGCCCTGGCGGGAGGTGTCTTTGATGCCGCGTGCGGCGGCCAGGGCGTGGGCGGCCTCGTGCAGCAGGGTGCCGAGGACGTCTTGGGGGGTGCGGCCGAGTCCTTCGCCGCTGATCATGATTTCGGCGCGTTGCCCGTGGCCGGTGTGCCAGCGGCCGGGGGCGTGGTGGCCCCAGACGGGCTGTTTGCGGTCGGTGCCGGACGCGATGATGATGACCACGGCGGGGACTTCGCCGTGCCGGGCCCGGATGGCGGACCAGATGTCTTCCAGCACGCGGACGACGGCGCTGATGGCCGGGCCGTCCGGGCCGGGGGTGGTGAGGGTGGTGGAGGTGACCGGGGGCCGGGTGGCGTCATAGGCCTGGCGGCGGGCCGGGTCGGTCAGGACCTCATAGGCCTCGGTGATGGCTTTGAACCGGTCGGCGGCATCGGTGTCGCCGGGGTTGGTGTCGGGGTGATGCTGGCGGGCCAGCTTGCGGTAGGCCTTCTTGATCTGCGCCGTGGTGGCGTCGGCGGGGACGCCGAGGGTGGCGTAGTAGTCCGGTAGCCGGGTGCGGGTGGTCATAGCCACCACCGGCCCGGATCGTCATAGTCCGATCGGCGGATGTCCATCGAAGCGTCCGGGTCTTCGAGAGCGTCGGCGAGCTGGTCGATGAGCTCGGCCATCGGCCGGATGCAGTCCGGGCCGGGTATCGGGTCGTTGTCGTCCAGGTAGGCCAAGGTGGCCCACCGGTAGGTGAATTGGGCGTCCAGCCAGGCCACGGCCGGGTTCCTGCTGTCATGCAGTGCGCAGCCGGACAGGGCGTATTCGTCGTCCAGCCAGATGACCAGGTTGCCGGTCATGACATGTCCGGGGTGACGCAGCCGCTGTAGGTGGTGTAGGCGTGGTGGGCGGCCATGACGGTGGCCGGGATGGACACGACGGTGTAGCCGATGGGGCCGAACATGCGGGTGGCGGTCAGGTGGCCGCCGTTGCGGGTGTCGTCGGTGATGGTGGCGCCGAGCATGGCGGCGATGTGGGCGACCTGGCCGCGTCCGCCGTCCGGGTGATGCGATCTTGCGCACGGCGAGCGCTTTTTTCGCGGCCGAGCTCGACCACCGGTAGCCCTGGTGGTGGCCTTCATCGAGGCTTTCCGGGACCAGTTCGGGGTCGAGCCTATGTGCCGGGCGCTGCGGCAGGCCGCGTGGCGATCTCGCCGTCGGGATACTACGCGGCCCGGGCGCGGCCGCTACCGGCCCGGGCGCTCGGTGATGCCGCGCTGGAGAAACAGATCCTGCGCGTCTACAAGGACAGCAAGGAACGGTACGGCGCCTGGAAGGTATGGGACCAGCTCAACCGCGAGGGCATCGCGGCGGCCCGGTGCACCGTGGAGCGGCTGATGCGGAAACTCGGGCTGCGCGGGGTGCGCCGCGGCGGCTACAAGGTGCGCACCACGCGTTCCGATCCGGCGCAGGACCGGCCGGAGGAACCTGGTCAACAGGGACTTCGCGCCGGATGCCCCGGACCGGCTGTGGGTGGTCGACTTCACCTTCGTATCCACCTGGGCGGGCACCGCGTACACCGCGTTCGTGATCGACACGTTCGCCCGGCTGATCACCGGGTGGCGCACCGCCGCCAGCCACAGCACGGACCTGGTGCTGGACGCGCTGGTGATGGCAGTCACCTACCGGGCCCGGCAGGGGGTGAAGGTGGCCGGGCTGACCCACCGCAGCAACGCCGGCAGCGAGTACCTGTCCATCCGCTACGGCGCCGAGCTGGTGGCCGCGGGCATCGCGCCGTCGGTCGGGTCCGTCGGGGACTCTTACGATAACGCGCTGGCGGAGAGCATCATCGGGCTGTACAAGGCCGAGGTCATCGATCACCTGGGGCCGTGGGAAACCCCCGCCCAGGTGGAGGCGGCCACCAGCGAATGGGCCAGCTGGTACAACACCGCGCGGGTGATGCGGCGCACCGGCGGCCGCCCGCCGCCTAATACGAGCAGGCCTGGCGGGACGGGACGCTCGGCCGGGTCCCCGCCCGCGGGCCGGGCAGCAGGCCCCGCCGGCCTAGTCGGTGTGATCGGTGTGGACACGTGATGTCGGTCCCGTAGGTGGGGACGGGCATGGCGGGGTGAGCTGTCGAGGTAGGCGGCCAGTTCGCGGAGCCCGGTGATGAACTGCTCGCGGATGGCGGGCTGGGTGCTGTAGTACATGACGGTTTCCCTTCGGGGTGGGTTAGGCGACGTGGGCGGTCGCCGGGGTGGTGGAGGCAGGGGCCAGGAGGCCGGAGCTGCGGCGGGTCCAGGCGGCGTGGTCGGCCAGGGCGATGATCTGGTCATCGGTCAGGTAGGCGGCCTTGATCTTGCGGGGGACGCCGCCTTCGGTGATCAGGTAGGCCACACCGGGGTTGGTGGGGGCGATGTCGGTGGCGTCGAAGCCGGCTTCGGACCAGCCGTCGCCGAGGATGATGTTGCTGCTGCCGGTGGAGGTGCAGCGGAACGCGGCCCGGTAGCCGAACAGGTCCCGGACGGACTTGGGGATGATGTCCACCGATGGGCGCTGGGTGGCGGCGATGACGGGCATGGCGGCGGCGCGGCCGCGGGCTACCAGGTCCCGGAACAGGGACACGAACTCGCGCTGCTGGGTCTCGGTGCCCAGGACGGTGGAGTACAGGGCGATCTCGTCGAAGATCGAGGTGATGACGTTGACGTCATCGAAGGGCTCGATTTTGCGGCGGCCGTGCGCGCGGAGCCAGGTGTAGCGGTTGTCCATCACGCGCTGCAGGCGGCGCAGGGTGATGAGGGCGTGGTCGAGGTCGGGGCCGACGAATTCGTCGGCGAGGTCGTCCCACATGCCGAGCTCGACTTGCTTGCCGTCGAACAGCACGTTGCGGTTTTTGACCGACAGGGCGGCGTGGGCGGCGAAGATGTTCAGCAGCCCGGATTTGCCGCCGCCGGGTTCGCCTGCCGCGAGCAGGTTGCGGTAGATCAGCCGGGTGTAGACGGGGGCGCCGAATTCATCGACGCCGACGTAGATCGGGTCGTACATGGTCAGCAGCGGCCCGACCGGGACAGTGCCAGGTGTAGATGCGGGGCCTTTCATGGGGGTTCTCCTTGGGTGGGAGGGGAACCCCAGCCCAGACCTGGTGGGGTGCGGGCTGGGGGTCCCGTCAGAGTGGCTCAGGCCCCGGAGGTGACTGGCTAGAGCCAGTCGGCGACGTCGGGGTCGGCGGATGCCGGGGCCGGGGCAGGCGCGGGTTTCTTGTCCGCGCGGATCGAGGTGCGCTGGCTTGGCGGGGGTGACCTCGGTGGCGGTCACGTCGGGCAGGTCCAGTGCGGTGGGGACCGGCAGGTTGTCCCGGTCGCGGGGCGGGGTGCCGGGGGTGATCAGATCCAGCAGCGGGGTGCTGGCCGGTGCGGTCAGGGCGTCGCGGCGTTTGATGTCGAGCCGGACGAACGCGGAGTTGGACCCGGAGGCGGGTTCGGCGATGGCGGTGTCAGCCCAGCAGGCGACCGCGATCAGGTCGGTACGTGTCTTGCAGGTCGGTCAGGGCCAGGCCGGGCCGCAGGTGGATCCAGACCCGTTCGCCGACGCGGGTGGGGATGGCCCACAAGATGAGCGGCAGGCTGCCGGTGCGGTTGGTGATGATGAATTCGCTGAAGCAGACCCGGATACGGTGCCGGGTGATCAGGCACCAGGCCAGCGCGATGATGGGCTGCCGGACAGACCGGATGGCGACGGGGACGCCGACCAGGGTGATGACGATGCCGATCCGGTACGGCAGGGTGGTGTGGTCGGCTAGTTCCACCCATCCGGCCACCAGGGCCAGGGCGAGGGTGATTTCGGGGGCCCACCACCACAGGGTGCGGAGCACGGGCCAGATCGCCACCAGGGCAGCGGCGATGAGAGCCACGACCAGGCCGATGCCGATCCCGGCGAACAGGGCCAGGATGGGATGCCATTTGCTGGCCAGCACGGTGGCGGACAGCAGGCCGATGACCGGCCACAGGACGTGGAAGACGATTTTCGCGGTGCGCATCGAGGACCGGCGGACCGGTTCGTCGATGACGGTGACCGTGCCGGAGCGTCGACCGAAAGAGCCGCCGCGATTAGACTTGGGCATGGCGGAACCTCCTCCTTACCAGGGGGTTTGTGCTGGGAAGGCGGGACCGGGCGTTACGTCGCCGGTGGTCCCGGTGGGCCGAGCCAGAGGAAATAGCGGCCTTCTGGCTCGGCCTTTATTGGAACCAGCAGCCTAATCGGCTGCTGGGATGTGCTGCCTGAGCGCGGCGAGCAGGGTGCTGACGGTCTCGATGTCAGCGGGGGTGTAGGCGGTGCGGATGCCGGAGATCGACATGCCTGCGGCTTGGGCCAGGTCGGCTAGCCGGTAGGGGCGCGGGTGCGACTCGCGGGCATAAGCCAGCAGCAGGCGCATATCCGGGCGGCTTGCTCTTTACGCGCGCGAGCATCAGCCAGGGCTGACAGCAGCACATCTGCGGTCAGGGCATTGCTGGGGTTCGCGAACACATCAGGTGGTCTCCTTCGATAAAGGGGACAATTAGCAGGGCCGGGTGAAGAGATTCACCTCATATCGGGCCCGGCCGGGCCAGAAAGATAGCGGTCCTGGCCCGGCACTGCGGCTAGTTGGAACTGACGGGACCGGCGGGATGAGATCCACGGCCGTTGCCCAGTTCCCGGACGTACAGCGCGATCGTGAAGGCTGTTTCCAGCACCTCGGCGTTGGCGCTGATCAGCTCGATCACATCGACACCCGGGCGCAGCGCGTTTAGCTGGGTGATGGCCGCGTCCAGGACTTCGAAGCCGATCTCGATATCGGCACGCAGGTCGTGCGTTGCGGTATCAGCGGCGTCGCGCTGAATCTGGGTGATAACCCGGCTGAGGGGTGTCATCTGGTTTCTCCTCACATTTGACGGGGGCAGGCATGCCAGCCCGTCACGAACCGGAAAAGGGGTGATGCCGTTTTGACGCTTAAGCGTCAGCACCGGAAAGGACACGCAGGTACACGGGGAAAGCGGGGAATGCCGGTTACTGAGCCTTGACCGCAGCCAATCCCGCCGCCTTGATCTCCTCGGCGCGGAACGCCACGCCGTTACGCCCGTTGGTCGCCCAGGGCAGGGCCTCCAGCTTGGACAAGGACACCGGCTGACCCACCTTCACGTTCGGCCTTTCCCCAGCCGTAGTAACGGTGATCACCTCGCCCCCGTCGTCGTCCAGGACGAACACCTGCGTCGACCACATCAGCCGGCCCGTTCCGCGCTCCTGACGCTGACGGCCGTTCTGCTCGGTCTTCTCCACGGCCTCCCGCGAAACCGTGACCTGCTTGCCGTGGTGTCCATGTATGAGCTTCATCAGGCTCTCCCTTCGATTCGTGGCCAACCGTTGACCACAAGAACCGTTGTAGAAGAGCCGCGCCTAATCGTCATCGCCACTGTTATCGCCGCATACAAGCAGCTCTGCCGCAGGTGACTTGCGCGCACGCAAGCGGCCATGACGCACGCACGAAAGCGGGTAAGCTACGCGAGGGAGCTTCACCTCGGCAGGAGATTGGCATGCAGGAAGGCGACTACCCACTGACACTCTCTGAGATCGCGGAGAACGCGGCGTTTAGCATGTCTGACGTCGCGTTCATCGCAGGACTGGAGGAAAGCACCGTCTACCGATTGTGGGAAAATCCCAACTGGCTTGAGAAAGTGAGCGGTAAATCCCTGCAAGCTTTAATAGCCACCGTTCCCGGTCTTGGTGAATATGTAGCGACCTACTCAGTTCAGGCCCGCCGAACCAGGTTGATTGAAGATCTGGCCATCGAGGGGCTGGAGATCGATGAATCGGCAATTCGAGCGCTTTGTTCGGGAAGGTATTCCGGAACAGTACTTGACTGCCGCCCTCCAGGCGGCCATCCATATAATGCGCGGTGATAATAACCGGGCTAGCTCTTATCTAGCCCGGTTTTGGGGAACTGGCCAGGATCGGGCATTGACAGCTCTCTTCGGGACTGATCAGGAACCTGGCCTGATAACAAACGCAGCTCAGCTTATAGATGCAGCAGCAAATCTAGCGCCTAACATCGGCCGGAAAAGCTATTCGTTTCATGCGATCATCACACAAGCGGTGTTCGGCCACTACATCGGCAAGGCGACAGGACATGCCAGCAGCGAATCCCTGCCAGCAGTCACAGACCGGCAGTCTGCCTTCACACTGCGAAGCTCTACTATGGGACTACTGATTGCCAGCGATGACAGAGATCTTGCTGAGCGTTACCAGAAAATGGTACGGGACACCCCGGTCCTGAGAACTGTCGAGGAATGGTCCTTTCCTACTTACACCCGTGACACCCGGCCAAACTCAGATTTCACGCTGCCTCGTTCACTTCTGCTCCGGAATACTGCCAACGAAATCCTGAACGAGATAAATTCAAGCACCTACGGGCAGGCTTATAGGTACTACCTCATATCCACCTATCTGCCATTGGCGCTCCGGCGCGATGCTACGTTCGGTCTACGAGCCGATGAACTCATAGCCGCGCTGCTCCGTTGCAGAGACGAGAGCGATGACATCTCCGTACGCACCGCCTGCGAATCGCTAGCGAAGCATCTGCGAAGCTTCAAGCGCTAGCCGCACCATGGAGAGGACACCCATGTCACAACCAGCGACCCGAACCCAAGCCGAAGGCGCGGACCTGGGCGATAGCGAGTTCAACACCTGGGAAGAGAACGCAGACTTCTGGGTGCAGATCATCCGGGGCAACCACGACCGGTACCGCACCAGCCTGACCAACGCCGCTGTCCTGGATGCCATCGGCCCAGCCACCGGCCTGCGGATTCTCGATGCCGGATGCGGCGAGGGCTACATGGCACGCGAGCTCGCATCCCAGGGCGCCGACGTGCTCGGAGTGGACTCATCTGCCAACCTCATCGAGGCAGCGACCGCGCTGGCAAGCACAGATGGGCACGCGCCACGGTTCCAGGTCAGTGACGTCGCCGACCTGGACGTGGACAGTGATACCTACGACCTGGTGCTCTGCAACCACCTGATGAACGACCTGCGTGACCCCAGCGGCGCCATCAACGAGCTCGCCCGCGTGCTGAAGCCGAGAGGCCGCATCGTGATCCTGATGCTTCATCCCTGCTTCTACAGCGACCGGGCAACCCGGGCCGACGGCGACAACCAGAGCATCGCCAGCACCTACTTCACCCAGCGCAAGGTGACCCAGCAGTTCAACGTGGACGGCATCACCTCACCAGCGGAAGTAACGTCCTGGCACCGGCCCCTGGAGTTCTACGTGGGATCGCTGAAGGACTCGGGTCTCTCGCTGACCGATCTTCGCGAACCGCACCCAACGCGCGAGCAGCTCCAGAACGACCCGTGGTGGCAAGCCAACTTCCCGCGGCCACTGTTCCTGCTGCTCGTCGCCCAGAAGCAGGGCTAGCTACCTCATCCGCATCTCCTGCCTAGCTCCCCATCATGTTGCCCAGCCTGGGCTGCTGGGCCTCTGTGAGAACTTTCTGTACGGTTTCAAGGCGGCCCGCCGGGCCGCTCGCGCCGCCAACTCGGCGCGCTCGCCGCTGCTCCCGCTGGCGCTCCCGCAGCGTCGGCGCCTAGCGCCGGTCGGCTGGCGCGAAAAGCACAAGACCTCGGGCCTACATACAGCAGTCATCAGAAGTGCAGCTCTCGAACGGTAAGCCGGAATTGGCAGCTATCGGGAGCAGGTGTGCTCCCGAACTCGGTATTGTCCGGCACGGCCAGAACCTGTCAAGAGCGCCTACGGCGTCGGCTCCGCCGATCTTCGACTCTTGACAGAACCTGCCCTACAAAGCTCAGTCCAGGCCATCAGCCCGTAGAGAAGAAACTCCGATCAAATACATCTGTAATTGGAACCTGCCGTTCTAGCTTTTCGCCAGTACCTAGCGTGACTTCCAAAGTCAGCGAATCAGGCGTAGGCGGCGAGGTAAACATGTTGGTATAAAAGCCAACATTGTGGCCCCATCTTTGCGAATGATTAGGAGATATCGTGTACGAAAGTACCGGGCCACTATACTTTTTATCATCCGCCTCAAGTGCACCTAGTGTGATACCCCTCGCGCTTGGTTCACCGGACCCACCATCCAGTTTTCTCCATAGATCGATAGATGTGACCGAAATCGGGGCGCCTCCTATGTTGCGAATTACTACATTAAACCACGGAGCCATCTTTTCATCATCTTGCCTTAGTGCACTACGGAACCACTCTACTTTCACAAGGGGCTTTGCCTTTTTCCATGAATAGATGGAAGAAACTACATTCCACAGCACAGAAAAGAGTGCGATGATAATAGCTATGATGCTTAAAACCATTGACTAAGCCTCATTCAATACTATGAACCCGGAGTGCTACCCGCGCCCGGCGGCAACCGGTCTAGCACCCGCTCGAAGTGTCCCATCACACTGGTGAAACGCTGGGCACCAAGCTCTTCCTGAACAGTGAGGCGGGCAATAAGATCTGCGCGCAGGTGAAGCAGAGCCTCGTCCAGCGCGTTCGCCTGATCGGTCTTCATCCGTTGGAGGCGGGTGAGTAGCAGCTGCTGGGAGAGCTTCGGGTCAAGATCGATGACAGCGAACTCGAGTAGGCCACGAGCGATTACCAGTGCTGCTGCACGCGAATCTTCGGCTGTCCGGCCGTCACGTGGTGGCAGACAGGAAGCAATCTGAGCTGCCAGGTCCTCGATAGTACCCTGCCCCGCCAGGCTCCATGTCTGTTGGTCCTCCAGCAGTCGCCGCACGGCGTCGAACTCGGTACGGGTGAGATCGACGGAGGCACCAGTCAATGTTCTCACCAGGCGGTTTTCAGAATCTGTCTTGGACTCGTCCCCCTCGATGAGTCCGTGGAGAGCACCTAGGACCGCAACATCCACAGTTCCGGCGATAAGCAGGCCTACGCCGAGTTCAAGGAAGAATCCCTGCCACCAGTCCCGGAACACGAGCCCGGATAGAGCAAGCGAGAGGATGGCACTGACGACGAAGGCGAGGGTCACAAGAAAAAGCAGCGCGGGCTTACGTGCGATCTTTACCGCCAAGCCCGATATCGCTGCTGGCCCTATCGCCCCGCTCATGATCCAATTCAACAAACTTGTCATGGCTGGGAGCATAGAGACTCGACAGCGGGGGTCAAGAGATTTGATGATGCGTGCTCGCGTCCTCTGTCTGCTGTCTCGCTGACGATTAAGTGTCAAAATTTCCGCTCAGGGCAGCCGCTTATCCCGTCTCTGTTCCGTGAGAACCGGGAAAATGACGGAAGATGACCATCGGCAATCACCGACTTCCTACCAGGTCACGCGGATGATCAGCAACATGTGCGCTGTTAGGCTTCATCCACGCCCGACAACTTCACGATCTTCGAGGGACATCCAACGGTCCAGCGCAGGTACCGGGGCACATCGGGGGCACATCACCGCGAGAGCTGCCGGAAACGGATGAGAACCGTCGAGATCGTAAACGCAGTTCAGCCTGCGTAGTGTCTGTGTCGGCCGAGGTCGGTGAGCCATGGGCACAAGACCCGGCCTACAGGCCGACGAGTGAAGCTCACGGGTTACTGACCGGCGGCAAGCTGAACATCTGCCGGATCTCGTCCGGGATGCTGGCATTCCCCGAGGTGCTGCATGCCTGACTAGCAACGCCTACCACCTGGGCCGCCGTGTAACTGCCCGCCGCCGCGAGAGACTGGGTGCACTGAACGTCAGCAGGGGTGTCGGTAAGCAGCATCGCCGTAATGTACGGCTGAATTTTCGCCGGCCAGCGGACCGCTCGCAGTTCGGCTTCTTGCCGCTGCACGGCGGTGACGTAAAGCGCTGCGTCACGCTGATACTGGCTGAACGGCACCTTGTCTTGCACGTCGCTACTGAGGACACCGCCCGCGCGGTTCCCCGGATCGACTATCCGCGTGTATACGGCAGCAGCCTGCTGCATGGTGAGAAGGGGCGCCGACACGGAGGGAGTGGGCGAGGAAGAGACGGTGCCTTCGTTGTCAGCTGTTGCCTGATGAGTAGCTGCTGCCTGCGGATGACTAACTGCCCCGCATCCGGTGAGCACGACAAGCCCACCAGCAGCTACTGACCTGCCGAGGCGATACTTCAGCACGACGGACTCCCTTCCCTCCATGTGACGCCCCGACAGTGGCTCTGGAGTACACCAGCAATACATCCGCCCCGGCTTCATCAACCGGCCATACAGCCTCACTGAGTAACTAACGGAGTAACAACCGCCGCAAATACGCCCGGACTTCCGTGAACGCTGACGTACTCATCGACGGAGCTCACGAATTAACTTTCGCCAGTCAGTGCTACCTCGAGAATTGCCACACAAGCGAGTGGTCACGACCGCATACGGCAGCAGCAAACGGCAGCAACCGCATCGCCCTCAGATGTCCCTGATCGCCCGCCATCACAGCTCTGACCTGCTTGAATGACCTTGATTGACCTTCCTGCCACTAGTTCACACCGAGGAGGTCATGCCTCTCAACTCGCTGGAAAGGCCAGGTCATCGATACATTCACTGCGCTGGCAGACTACTGGCGCCCGATGTCCATCGCCTGGTCGAGAGAACTGCTGACTGACTTGCTATCACCGTAATCGTGTTCGATCCTGTCCAGATGAATCAAGATCATCGTCCCGGACCTGACCCCGACCGCATCCTCGTCGCCGAGTTCACCGGGACCGCGCGGCACCATGCCCGATGGCGCGACCTAGCCCAGGACGAACTGGACGCCGCGCTGACCGAACTCCGCGGGCTCGCGGGCGGGCGGCCGATCTGCTTGCCGAAGTCGCCGGGATCTTCGAAGGTGCATCCAACGGCGAACTGGCATCACCGGCCGCGCAGCCTGAAGAGGCGGTGAAGGATGCGGCGGGGAAGATCGCGCGCCGGGGCAGGGGACAGGGAGGACCTTGATTCATCAGTCCCGTTATCTTGGCGATCACGCCGGAAACCCATCGGATTGTCCTTTGTTTTTGAACTCCAGAGAGTGGGGTGCTCTTCCTCTGAACTATAAGAACCAGGATGCTGCCTCCAGTGTAGAGCCATATCCTTATCAGTCGGCTCCCTCAACTCGTAACCAGACCGCAGCCATCGCCTGCCCGACGCATCGACGAACGCAACTTGGGGCACGACAAGATTTGATCTTGGTGAACCAGGTACGGAGATCCGGACCTCCCTTACTTCATGCGGCCCCATTGAGGCCAACCACCTGTGAAACTTACCTAGAACACCCAATTGCAAAGAAATGCTTACTTGATGTATTACCTGGTTGCTTCCATTCTCAATTACAGTCGCAAGCTGAGGGTATGGCTTCGCATCTATGAGACGCTCTTCGACCCACGCCGAGACTAGACGCGCCTGGGAGGCCAACTGCTCCATGCGATCGCTCCGACGGTCCTTTCCTTGCAAATATATCAATGCCAAGGAAACAGCAAATGCCCCCACAGTGCCAATCGCAGCCACCCATGATGGCACGTCCCCAAAGTTAAGCAATCTCAGATGCCTCCAACACTATGTTATAGCGCTGCGTAAAGACGCTAAACTCCACAAGTGCGGCCCGAAGCTCACTAGCACCACTCAGCAAGGTATGCGTGAATAATAGTGTCAACAGCCGGGCAGCCTACACCGAATGAACGTCCCAGATGGGCGGATTAGCGTCGAGTCGGCGTGTCGCGGCTCACCTCACACGTCAGCAGACGGGCAATACAGCAGGAAAGTACAGCAGCCCCGCCGAACCCCATCGATCGTATTCGACCGTTATAGACCTCTGACCTGCGCAACGGCTTCGACTAACCGCCATGCAGCTAGCTCACATCGAGATGGTCAGTCCGCCCCGTGACGGGGCGAACGACTACTGATGGCTACCGTGCGGGTCCAAGCTCTCGCCGTGGCTGCAGGAACCGCCGGTGGAATGACACGACGGACGCTTGGGCGTCTTGGAGACCAAGACAGGGCAATGGCTACGGCCACGGGCTGATCGGAGGTCTCGACGGTGCGTGGATGGACGACGACGGTGAACCCTTCGGCGAGCTTCAACTATGCAATTCTTCAAGTTGACCCATAATACGAGACGGTTTCCCAATACCGAGGATCTCTATATTTTCAATACCTTCTGCTACCGATCTAAATAGCAATGAGGATACAACCTGGAAAGAAACGCTCCATAGTATCTTATTCGCCGTCCGATCATCTTCTACACTCAATCCTGGCTCAACCTCTACAGGGTAAGATACGCTCCAACGCGCACGGCCTGTAAACCATTTACCGCCACCGATAATATAGCCATGCACATCATCTACGCTCAGAAAATCTATGTTAGCGGGATCTCCGCAAGTAATATTACAAATTCGCGGCAAGGTTATAGGAGCCGCAGTTACGACGAGGTCGTATAGGAAATTAATCCGATTAAAATAGTCCACCAGACTTTGTCGTGCTGCTCTAGATTTCTCAATCAACGTTGGATCAACCTCAACGGCCACATCGTCAGCGAGCAATTCTAGCAATTCGCCAATATTATCGACCACATGAACGGCTGCCCCTGTCTCGTTAATATCTATACTACATTGATCGGCTTTGAATGCGCGCTTATCGGACGAGACAAAATAGATTGTCTCCCCCGATCTAACTGACTCATTTATTAGAGACAGCCAAATGGCCGCGTCGCGGGCCCCATTCCCTGTAGCGTCGAAGCTAGTAGACGCGGGAGCAATACGCCACGCTTCACGTCGCAATGCTTCAATTGCGGAGGCTCCATCCAATTCGATCAACTCGAATATGTTTCGTAGTTTAGCTTGGTAAACAGAAAGAACTCTATCCACTTCTACGCTGAAGCTGGCATTGTGGGTAATACTGTACCCCATTTGGACAGCTGAGAGGAGACCGGAAGTCCCCAGCATCCTCTGGACTTCCTTGTTCGATTTCGCTTGCTGAGCATATGCGTCATACAAACGATGCCTGTGGTGAGCGCAGTGTTCATTATAAGTGACACCAGATAGGGCAAGTCTATTATTTGTTGATTGTGACAATACCCTCAAAAGAGCCATAAGTGGGCTATCAAGCAAATGACGATCAAGTTGATTTGTATCCAATACAATCATGACACTATTTTATCAGGTCCATATCGGTCCTGCCAGCAGTGACGGACAACCGAACTGACGCTTTAACGTAACACATCAAAGGCGACGGCGAGAGTGACGGTCACGGCCGCGGACCTGGTTCTGAAGCAACGTCGAGACGGTCGAGCTGAGTACAGCAACCCTGCTGTCGAACCAGCTGGTGGTACTACGTTTACAAGCGAGTGATCATGACCGGCGTACGGCAGCAGCAAACGGCAGCAACCACATTGCCTCCAAGTGCCCACCATCACCCGCCATCAACTCTCCGGCCTGCGCAGATGACCGTTATCGACCTTCCTGCCACTCGTTCACACCGAGAAGGTCAACTTGGTCTCGTTGTCCGGGCAGCTAAGGGACCATAGCGTGCACGCGGTAGCGTGTAGTTCACTTTAACCATGAACACCAGCGGTATTGACTCTCCGCCTGAGGATCGCAGTAGCTCTAACCTGGATTCCGAGGAATGGGCGATCGAGGCTGCCAACACTCATGGAGTTCGTACCTACGTGGTGACCGACAGCGACGGGCTGCAACGCTACGCACATGAAGACCAGTTGCCTGGCTGGGTCGTGAAGGCCCTAGGTCCGGAGTGGCTCGCCGAGTTTGCCAGGACGACTCCGACGTGAGACGAAGCCTGAGGGCTGCACTGCGGGCGCCATTGGAGCAGAGAGCCGCGATCGTCGCGGACACGGCCACCTATGCAGTGCGCTTGCTCGATTCGCTATAGAAAGAGATTGAAGCCAGGGCGGCTCTCGTGCAAGCCCTCGCAGGAGAAGCGGCGACGGCACAGACGCAAGCAGAGCACGCAGCCGAGCTGGCGCGCATGAACGAAACTCAAGCCGCAGCCGTGAATGCTTTTCTCGACCGGCTACTTGAAACCAGACTCGGAGCACTGGAACGCCAGGCTAGACGCCGGGAATGGATACTCGCCACTGTCGTGGCTCTGGTTATCGGGGTCGCCGCGATCCTAGTCTCCCACTATCTTGTAGGTTTTTGAGGTACGGACTTCCACGTATGCTCACGTACCTCGAAGCGCAGCTCAACGCCAAGCTTTCGCTGCTAATTTCGCTAATTGGGATGCCTGGGGTCAAAGAGTCGTGGACTGGACTTCATGAAGGTCGGTGCAGCAGCAAAGTGCAGCAACCGCACCGCACGACAACGACTCTAAATGACCAATACAGACCTCCGACCTGCGTCAACGACCCCTATTGACCACTTTGCCCCTAGATGGCATGGAGGAGGTCTGGGGTTCGAATCCCCATAGCTCCACCCAGCTCAACGTGTTATTTCGAGCGCCGCTTCTCAAGATCAAGAGACTAGATTTCAAGATCAAGAGACTAGCGTTGCGATGACGGGACTGTACGGCGGGACATAGCCGGACATAAGTGGCCGTCTGGCCTGCGAATACGACCGGAATCGGCCGCCGCCCGTCTCCGTGGCACGGATGATCGGGCACATCGTCCCTGCCGGTAGCGCCGAGCCGATGGATGATGACGAGGTTGCCACGGCCACCGGAATGAACCGGGCCTACGTCAACCAGTTGTGCCGGCGTCTGGCGGCAGAGGAAATCGCCGTGCGCCAGCTCGGTAGCGGCGGCAAGCTGCGCATCACCACGCTGGACCCCGATGCGGCCCGGCAAGCAGCGCACATCGCATGGCAGATCATCGCCGCCAAAGGTCAGCACGTCGCGGACCCAGATCGTGGCGGGCAGCAAGATGTTGCACCACTTCCTGCCTGACCTAATCCCGCCGATCGACCGCCAGTACATTCAGCTTCTTCACCGGGCGCAAAATGGTCTCCGATGACCACACTGCCTTCCTGGACTGGTTTCCCCAGCTTGCCAGCATCGGCACGCCACCGGACCACCTACTCGCGGCACGTAGGTGCCTTACACAGAGCCTAAGGCCGTTTCCCGCGCAAATCGGCGGCAGTGCGCGGCTCTTGGGTGGCGCGGTCCGGTTACGGCGCGCGATGACAGCCGCCTGGGCAGTAGGGGTGATCAGCAGGCGATGCGCGCCGGTGACGCGGCGATCCCGGCCTGGGTGACCGGGCGCCGCTGGTGCTGGCTTGGGTTCGGTCAGCGCAGCGGCGCGAACCGTGCGGTGAAGTGCCGCAGCTGCCGGGGCTGGTACACGATGCGCATGCCGGGCAGCTCGTCGGTCCGGTCGGCTACCCGGGTGACGACTTCGATCACGTAGTCGAGGTGGCTTTGGGTGTAGGTGCGGCGGGGGACGGCCAGACGGACCAGGTCCATCGCGGCCGGGGCCTCGGTGCCGTCTGGCCGCAGGCCGAACATGACGGTCCCGATCTCGCAGGCCCGCACTCCCCCTTCCTCATACAGCGCGCAGGCCAGCGCCTGGCCGGGGTAGCGCAGCGGGTCCAGGTGCGCCAGCATGGCCCGCGCGTCGATGAAGACCGCGTGGCCCCCGAACGGGACGAGGACCGGCACGCCCGCGGACTCCAGCGCCTCGCCCAGGTAGGCGATCGAGCGCACCCGGTAGCGCAGGTAGTCATGGTCGGTGCATTCGGTCAGGCCCTGGGCGATCGCCTCCAGGTCGCGGCCGGCCAGCCCGCCGTAGGTGGGGAAGCCCTCGGTGAGGATTTCCAGGGTGCGGCACTGCTCGGCCAGGCTATCGTCGTTGAGCGCCAGCCAGCCGCCGATGTTAGCCAGCGGGTCCTTCTTGGCCGACATCGTCATCCCGTCGGCCAGGGCGGCCATCTCCCGGACGATGGCGGTGACCGGGACGGCGGCGTAGCCGGGCTCGCCGGTCTTGATGAACCACGCGTTCTCCGCGAACCGGCAGGCATCCAGGAACAGCGGCTTGCCGTAGCGGTCACAGACATCGCGGACGGCCCGGATGTTGGCCAGGCTGACCGGCTGGCCGCCACCGGAATTGTTGGTCACGGTCAGCATCACCAGCGGGACATGGGCGGCCCGCTCGGCCAGCAGCCTGTCCAGCGCCGCGACGTCCATGTTGCCCTTGAACGGGTGCCGCAGCGACGGCTGCAGGCCCTCCGGGATGGGCAGGTCGACGGCCTGCGCCCCGGTGAACTCGATGTTGGCCCGGGTGGTGTCGAAGTGGATGTTGTTCGGGATGACCCGGCCCGGGCCGCCGGTCACGGTGAACAAGATCTTCTCCGCGGCCCGGCCCTGGTGCGTGGGCAAGATGTGCCGGAACGGGAACAGGCCCCTCACCGCGTCGCGGAACCGCCCGAACGAGGGAGATCCCGCGTAGGCTTCGTTGCCCCGCTGGATACCGGCCCACTGCTCGGCCGACATCGCCCCGGTGCCGGAGTCGGTGAGCAGGTCGATCAGCACGTCCTCGGCCCGCAACTCGAACAGGTTGTACCCCGCCGCGGCCAGGGCGGCTGCCCGCTCGGCCCGGGTCGTCAGCCGCATCGGCTCGACCGAGTGGATGCGGAACGGCTCAATGATCGTGCGGAACGGCTCATCTGCCATCGACGGCCCTCCTCAAACCGAACCTGCGCCGGCACGTTCCCGCGACCTTGCCCACCCGCCGGCACGCACTGCCCGGGTGGCCCCGGGAACCCGGCGAGCCCTGCGAGGCCACAAGATCGTACGCCTACCGCTACCACCAGGCCGCCCAACCCCAGGTGTGGCCCTGCCCGCGGCACGCTGCCGCGGACGGCGGTGCACTGGGCCGGGCCCGGCTTGTCGTGCCGGGACAAGGACCCCGCCCGCATGATCCGGGAGACCGCGCAGCAGGCACCGTAATCCGGGAGACCGCTCAGGAGGGCACGGCCATGGCGGGAAGCGGCTCGAGTTCTTTCGCCCTCGGCGTCGGGATCCCCATGCCAGCGACCTTCCACAGAATGACATAGCGTAATGAACAACCCGTTACTGAAAGGTAGCTATTCGCGCATAACGGCGGCGCGCATCTCCGCTGCGGTTGTCAAGTCGGCTGGCCCGCACAGATCAGTCGGCTCTTTGCGACGTGAGGTCGCAGTGCGCCGTGAGGCGCTGGAAATCGAGGGAGGTGCAAGACCTCCTCGCTGGGCTGTCGCAGCAGTCCGGTGGGAGCTGGGCGCAGCCTGATCCGGGAGACGCCGGGGAGGGCGGGAAGCAGCGCCGACAAAGCCGGGACGGTTTGGTACTGCCAGACGGGCCGGGTCCGGCGAGCGAGATCGGACGGTATACGAGAGGAACCAGTGGTAAAGCTCCGTAAGCGTGTCACCGGCTCAAATCTGGCGGATATGGGCCGGGGTGCAGCGCACGGCCGCTTGATGGCGGCCGACTTCGTAGCCGGTTTGCGATGCCGGTGGGAAGGTCACGGTGAAGGTCTGCGGCGTAGCCGTGGCGATGCTGCCGGAGCAGAGCTGGATGCCAAGCCGGTCAATCGATTTGCAGTGAACACGGGAACCGTCCCGTGCCGTTCCCGCTGTCCGGGATCCACCCGGGGTCGTGGGATAGGCCCGTCGTCGGCCGAAAGCGCGGGAGGGGGCGGAGGCCCCGTAGTAGTCCGGGCACGCGAGAGGCGTGCACATGGCGAAGGGGGCCAGCAAGTCAGCAGCAGAGGTCAGGAAAGGCCAGGAGGCCGCCGGTGAATACCGGCGAACCGGAGTTCATTGGGCTGTATTCAGCTGAGCGCCGGGTACTGGAGATTCAGGCCAAGCTGCACCGCTGGGCCGGTGATGATCCTCATCGCAGGTTCGATGATCTGTTCAATCTCGTCGCCGATCCCGCGTTCTTGCTGGTCGCGTGGGATCGGGTGCGGAGAAACAAGGGAGCGCGCACAGCCGGAGTGGACGGTGAGACCGCCCATTACATCGAGGCTGAGCGCGGGGTGGAGGGGTTCCTGGCGGAGTTGCGGGCGGATTTGAAGGCCCGTACCTTCCAGCCTCTGCCGGTCCGGCAGCGAGCGATCCCCAAGGCGGCCGGTAAGGTCCGCTATCTGGGGATCGCGACCATCCGGGACCGGGTGGCCCAAGCTTCCCTGAAGCTGGTGCTGGAGCCGATTTTCGAGGTGGATTTTCTCCCGTGCTCGTACGGGTTCCGCCCGAATCGCCGGGCTCATGACGCGGTGGCCGAGGTGCACCACTTCACCTCCCGCTCCTATGAGTGGGTCGTGGAAGGAGACATCAAAGCCTGTTTGAATCCATAGTCACACTGCTCCCTTGTTCATTGTGGCTAGTCAGAACAGCCCGTCCTGGGCTGCCGGGGGCTCGATACGCAGTCCTTTCCTGCGTCCGGTGCGGACGTGGACGGCGCGGAGCCGCCCGTCCTTGACACGTTGCATGATGGTCTGGCGGGAGACGCCGTAGGCGAGGGTGGCCTCCAGCATGGCCAGCCAGCCGTCGGGGGCGTCGTCGACGAACAGGGCGCGGATTTCGGGGATGAGCCGGATCCGCCAGGGGGCGCCGGGGGTGAGCTGCTCGCCGCCGATGAACCCGTCGCTGAGCCAGCGGTGCAGCGTGGAGGGTGCCAGGCCTAGATCGCGGGCGGCGTCGGCCACGGTGAGCAGCTTTCCTTCCTGGGTGCCTGCGGTGTCCTGGCGGCGCGGGATGCCCCAGTAGTGGCGCAGTCCCTGGACCCTACCGGCGGTGTATGACATTCCGCGGGGCGTGCGGCGGTGCTGCCGGTTGAGGATCCACGCGATCTTGGCGTCGTCGTAGTGCACGGCCAGGCGGCGGACCAGGCTGATGGTGTCCTCGTCGGTGCGCAGTCGGCGGGGCGGGGTGCGCTTGATGGGGATGGCCAGCTCGGTGATCGCTCCGCCTTTCCACCGCAGGACCAGGCCGGCGCGGCCGGAGTCCTGGTCACGGTGCACGGTGATGTTCACCTCCTCCAGCAGGGTGCGCAGCAGTTGCTTGCGGTCCTTGTCGGTGGTGGTGGGCGCGTCCCAGACGGCTTGAAGGTCATCGCCAAGGGCCAGGATGGTGACGCGCTCGGCGGCGGTGAGCGTGGCGGGCCGGGCGGCCTGGCGGCGGGCGAGCCCGGCCTCGGCGGCGGCCAGCTCGGTGAGCGCTTTTTCCCAGGCGGCTTCCAGGCCGCGGGCGACTAGCCGGTTGTCCGGGTCGACGGCCTGGTAGCGGCGCTCAGCCTTTGCGGCCTGGTAGCGGGCCTGCTCGACCTGGCGGCGCCACTGCTCAAGCGCGGCGTCGTGGCCTTGTTCAAGCTGCCGGGCGGCTTCCAGGCAGGCCTGCAGCGCCACGGGCTCCAGCGCGGCCAGGAACGCGCTGGTGACGGCCTGATCGATGGCCACGCCGCCGACGCGCAGGTGCCGGGTGCCGCGGCCGTCGACCATGTTGCCGGTGCCGGTGCAGTAGTAGCCGGGGGTGGCCTTGTGCTTGCCCTCGTAGTAGACGGCGAGCTTGCGTCCGCAGGTGCCGCAGGTGGCCAGGCCCTGGCACAAGGCACAGCCTTCGCGGACCGCGCCGGTGCCGGGCTGATGCGCGGCCGGGCGGATGTTCTGGGCGATCTTTGCCTGGTTGGCCTGGTAGGTGTCCCAGTCGATGAAGCCCTCATGGTGATCTTTGATCAGCACCTCCCACTGGTCTTGGGGCAGCACGCGGCGCCGGATCCGGAAGGTCCCGTCATCCCGGACCAGCCGCTGTTGCCGGCTGCGGCCGAAGGTATACGCGCCGGCGTAGGCGGGGTGGGTCAGCACGTTGTGCACCGCGTGGTAGGTCGGCTCGGTCCAGATGATCTCAGATCCGCGGATGTAAGCGCCGGGCTGCAGCGGGAACTTCAGGTCCTGATCCCGCAGCCACAGCCAGACCCCGCGCACCGACCCGCACACCGCGAACCGGCCGAAGATCGCGGTGATAACGCCGGTGACCGCCTCGTCGGGATGCCTGAGGATCTCCCCGTCGGCCTCGCCCCAGACCAGCCCGACGGGCAGCCCGCGGCGCAGCTCACCGCGGGCGGCCTTGTTCCGGATCGCGCCGTCGAGCCTGGCCCGCAGAATATGCAGCTCCATTTCCGACAGGGTCCCCTTCATGCCCAGGACCAGCCTGTCGTCGACAAGCGCCGGATGATAGACGCCGTCGGCGTCGGCGATGAGGGTGTCGGTCATCGCGGCCAGCTCCAAAAGCCGGTACCAGTCGGCGTTGTTGCGGGCCAGCCGCGAGCACTCCAGGGACAGCACGATCCCGACCTGGCCCATGCCGACCTGGGCGGCCAGCTGCGCGAACCCGGACCGGCCGGCCGCCGAGGCACCGGAGATGCCCAGGTCCTCGTCGATCACCGTCACCGCGGTGCGGGGCCAGCCCAGCTCGCGGGCCCGGGAGACCAGGTCGTACTGGCGGGCGGTCGACTCACGGTTGCGTTCCACCTGCACCAGGGTCGACTGGCGGACATAGATTACGGCCGCCCTGGAGCGGTGCGAGGCGGTGACCTTCCACTCACTCATCCCCGGTCACCTCCGGCCGGCCCGCCTTGGCGATCAGGCCGGCCAGCAGCATGATCGCCGCTGTGACCTGCGATCCAGGGAGCCGGGCGAGCAGGTCCGGGGGTGGCGCCGGAACCGGGTCCGGCAGCAGACTGAGCTGCACAGGCTGCACGATTGTCCTCCTTGGCCGGTGGCTTTCGTGCAGCCTGCTCCCGTTCCTCCCGGTTACCGGCGGAAAACGCGGAAACCAGGGCAGACGCAGCCAGCAGGTCAGCCACCGACCCCAGCGTCCCCGCGCCCCTGCCATCGTGATCTGCGCCACCGCCACTAGCCGCCCCGGCAGCGTGCTGGCTGGTCCACTCCGCCGGGATCAGCCGCTTGCTGCCGTCGGGCAGCACCAGCAGCAGCTCCAGCTGCCCGTGCCGGCGCATCCCGCCCAGCACCCGCAGTTCCCGCCCGCCCAGCGGATGACGCGGGCGCGTGATTACCACCGTGCCCGGCAGCGCGGCGGTCACCGGCCTTCCTCCGCCGCCACCTGCACGCGGCACCCGGCGGCGTGGCATACCGCCCGGGCGGCCCGCGCGGCGTTCGCCGCGTCCATGCACAAGGCCGCCTCCCGCAGGTCGACCGGGATGCCCCCGGCGATGCTGGCCGCGACCAGTACCACCTGCCGCTCCCCGTCCGAGCACGGCAGCATGCCCTGCACGGCGCTGGCTGCCGCGGCGAAATCGATGGCCGCGACCTCCCGGTCCCGGAACGGCTCCCACCCCGCCTCGACCGCGACCCGCAGGAAATCCTCCCGCTCCAGCCAGCCCCGGTGCGCGATCAGCAGCTCAGCCGCCGCCTCGGTCGGCAGACAGCCCTTCGCCCACGCACGGATCGCCTCGGCGAGGTCCTCGAAGCCCGTAGTAAGACCAGTAGTCGTTCGACCGCATCGATCATGACCACCTTCTCGCCTCTCTCGGGTCGTTCCCGGCCAGGGACATGATCCGGGGCTGGCTGAAGGCGGGCGTGTTCGAGGCGGGCAAGGGCTTCGCGCCGACCGTGGAGGGAACTCCACAGGGCGGCGTGATTTCACCCTGCTTGCTGAACGTCGCGTTGCACGGGCTGGAGGAGGCCGCCGGGGTCCGCTACCGGGCTCGCGGCCCGCGCGCCGGGGGCACCGAGCGAGGGTCCCCGGTCGCGGTCAGGTACGCCGACGACGTGGTCGTGCTCTGCCACAGCCAGCAGCAGGCCGAACAGGTCAAGGCGCGGCTCGCGGAGTGGCTGGCGCCCCGGGGCCTGGCCTTTAACGAGGATAAGACGAAGATCGTCCACCTCAGCGAGGGCTTGGACTTCCTCGGGTTCAACGTCCGCCGCTACCCCAACCGCAAGCTGCTGATCAAGCCATCCCAGGCGGCCATCAGGCGGGTCCGGGAACGGCTCGCGTCCGAACTGCGCACCCTGCGCGGCGGCAACGCGATGGCGGTCATCGCCGCGCTCAACCCGATCATCCGGGTGGGCTGCCTACTACCGGGGCGTGGTGTCATCCAGGCTGTTCGGTTCCCTGGATCATTACCTGTGGCACATCACCTACAAGTGGGCCACATGGCGCCACGAGAACAAGCCGAAGCGCTGGATCGTCGGCCGGTACTTCAGCAAGTTCAACAAGTTCAGGAACGACCACTGGGTATTCGGCGACCGCGACAACGGCGCCTACCTGGTCAGGTTCTCCTGGACGGCCATCGAACGGCACGTGCCGGTCAAGGGCGCGGCATCCCCCGATGACCCCGCCCTGGCCAGCTACTGGGCCGAACGGCGCAAGAAGGTGAAACCTCCGCTCGACAGGTACAGCCTGCGCCTGCTATCCAGGCAGGACGGGCTCTGCCCGCTTTGCGGCGACTACCTGATCTCCGCCGATCAGCCACCCCAGTCTCCCGAGCAGTGGGAACGGTGGTGGCTGCACGTCACCCGCAAGGCGATAGCCGCCAGCTATCTCACCCACGGCAGACCAGGCCCAGCCGACGGTGACCAGACCCGCCTCGTGCACGCATCCTGCCAGCGGGCGCTCCAGGCCCGCCAGCGCAGGAAACCCGCACTTCAACCTGCAACGCCCTCGCGGCTTGCTTGAGCCGTGTGCCGCGATGAGTGGCACGCACGGTTCTGAGGTAGCCCCGGTCGGGAAACCGGCCGGGGCTACCCGGCGGGCGGCCGTTTCTGTACGCGCATGTCGTGATCATGGAATGCAGGCTGGGCTGACGGCAGTACTGCGGCTTCTGTGCGACCAAGCCTGGCTGAGGCGGGTGCCGCCACGTTCCCGTGGCGCGCGGGGGCGCTGCCGCGACCGGAGTCGGTCGCGTCCCGGCCCGTCGGGGGCTGGTCCACGGAACGGCAGGCTAGCCCTCGCTGTGCCGCCGGTCGCGGGGCGCAACGGCCCTGATCGGTTGCGGGCACAATGACGCCATGGCGATGGGCGTGTCAACCCGATGGAACCGGGCCTCGAGAAACCTCCGGCTGGGGCTCATCGGCCTGCTCCTGGTCCTGGTGGGCGGCACCATCGGCTACGTGGCCTTTGGCTACGGGCTGCTCGACGCCGTCTTCCAGACGGTGATCACGGTGTCCACCGTCGGCTTCGGCGAGGTGCATAAGTTCAGCGCTGGCCAGAAGGTGTTCACTATCGTCCTCATCCTGACCGGGGTGGGGACCGCGGCCTATACCTTCAGCATGCTGGTCGAGATGCTCGTCGAGGGCTACCTCGCTGATGAGTTCGGGAGGCGCAGGATGCAACGGCAGATCAGCGGGATGCACGGCCACGTCGTGGTGTGCGGCTGGGGGCGGGTCGGCCGGGCCATCACCCGCTCCCTGCGCACCAGCCACGCCGAGGTCGTGGTCGTCGACTCGTCTCCCGGGCGGATCGCCACCGTGGACGGCCCCTCGGTGTGCGGGGACGCCACGGACGAGGAGGTCCTGCGGGCGGCGGGCATCGAGCGGGCCCGTGTGCTCATCACCGCTCTCAACGGCGACGCCGAGAATCTGTACGTGGCCCTGACGGGCCGTTCGATGCGCCGCGACCTGTTCATCGTCGCCCGGACGGCGTCCGACGCCGCCGTCCCCAAGCTGCTCCAGGCCGCGCCGACCGGGTCGTCAACCCGCAGGACCTCGGCGGCGCCCGCATGGCGGCGCTGGCCGTGCAGCCGCACGTGGCCGAGTTCCTCGACGTGGTCATGCACGACGCCAGCCTCGAGTTCCGCCTCCAGGAGATCGACGTCCCCTCCGGCTCGCCGCTCGTGGGCCAGACGCTGCGCAGCGCCCGGGTCCACGCCCGCACCGGTGTGCTGGTCCTCGCCGTCCGCCACCCGAGCCAGGATTTCCGCACCAACCCGGCGCCGGAGGAGCAGATTAAGGACGGGGACGTCCTGGTGGTCATCGGCAACACCGAGCAGGTCGCCTCCTTGAGGGCGCTTGCCCATGCCACCAAGGGCTGACCCGGGCAGGAGGCTCCTTGCCGAATCGGTGCGTGATCCGTCATCTCCGAGACCAATGACTACCTCGGCGAGGCGCTCATCGCGCTGGAGGTCATCCGGGGGCTCGGGCTGCCCGCGATGGTGAGGCTGGCACCAACGCACCCAGATCAAACGCGTGACGGGTACGGCTACGCGGAGGCATGCCGCATCCTCGCCGACGATGCAGGCCCTATGGTCCGGGACCACGCAGCGGGGCCTTCCCTCTCGCGCTTGAGCCGTTCGGATGCACGCGCTTCGAGATGGCGCAATTCGCGTTCCAAGCGCGACCTCGGGATGGACCGTGTGGGCATCTGCTGCGGCGCCGGTCCGCGTCATGTGCGGGCGATCGCGTCATACATCGCAGCCCCCTGCCGACTGGACCGGATGAGATTAGGCCGAGTGGCACCGTCTGTCATCCCGCGAACCTTGAACCCCAGCCTCGGCCGTAGTTAGGGAAACCATGCAGGCGACTCCCCGTTCCAGTAGGCCGAGCAGGAGCCGGCTGAGAGCTTCCCCAGCCACGCCGGGGCGCGGTGGTACTCGCATATAAACCTTTCGGCGCGCCGCTGACGGCGTGCCGGCAGACCGCGGCCGACGTGCAGATCGGCGGATATCGCGTGTCAAGTCGAGAGCAGCGGCAACTACAGGGCGTGACGAAAGGCCGGTGGCTGCCTCCGCCGGATCGCTAATTACGAGCGCGATGCTACGAGATGCGCACTGTCGGGGACGTGTGCATAGTGACCAATTCTGCTTCCGGCGGCCGCTAAACGGGCGTCCCAAGTCGATGCCCCGCTTGGGTCGTGGCCACTCAGGACGGGGCGAGGTCGAGCGCGGGGTTCCAGATGATCTCCCAGAGGTGGCCGTCGGGATCTTGGAAGTATCCCGAGTAGATGCCCCACGGCCGGTCGTGAGGTGAGTCGGTGAGGGCTGCTCCGGCTGCTTTGGCCTGTGCGATGACTTCGTTGACCTCGGCCCGGTTGGCCACCGCGTGCCCGATGCTGAACTCGCCGGGCTTTGCTGCGCTCAGTAGGATGAGGGCGTCTTTGGCGAGCTCGGAGCGCGGATATATAGACAGCATGAGCCCGCCGTCGAGGTGGAACACCGCCGTGGTCCCGTCGGGAATGGTCTCGTCCCCTTTGAACTCGGTACCGATCACGCCTTCGGTCCGGAAGCCCAGCCCGTCGCGGTAGAACGCCAGGGCCCGATCGAGGTCAGCTACCGCAAGGGTGATGACATGGATGCGCGGCTTCATGGTCGAGTTCCTCATTCTCTGGCCGGTGTGCTGCAGACAATGATCGGTGCGCGAGACTAGCGGGGTCTTGAATGAGACGGACATGCATCAGGAGCGGGCATCACCTCCCGCCCGGGGACACGTTGCCGCCTGTGTCAGGGAACAGCGCGTAGCAGCGGCGCAGTTCCAGCAGACCTGCTCGGCGGGCACGCTGGCCTGCTCTTCTGTGACCCATGCCGGTCCCACCATCGCACCCCCCTGCCCGAGACGCCCTCAAGGCCAGCCGCGAGATGCTTGACCGGCGACCGTCCTCGGCCGCTCAGATATCCCAAATCTGCACGGCACCGATGAACACGTTTTAGCTAGCGCGGACTTCCGCACCGGTACTTCGGCCCTTGGGTCAGGTGAATTCGAAGTGGAGCTCGCGTCCGCCCCACCAGGGGACGGTGGTGTCACCGGGCAGGGTGGCGTGGCGGAGGACGGGCGAGTAGGCGCGGCGGTTGATCTTGACGGTTATGCCGGTGCCGTCGCTGATGATTTCGCCGGGGGTGTCGAGGAAGCGGCGCTGGAGGGTGTCGGGGGTGGCGTGGGCGTAGTTGCCGGGCAGGCGGAGCCGGAAGGCGGCGGTGAGGGCCTGGGCCAGAACGCATAGCACGACGTCGAGGTCGACGTTGAGGTTGACGGCGCTGGAGAGGGCGTCGGCGCAGAACGCCTGGATGATCTCGGCGAGCCGCTGCTCGATGGTCATCCTGCGGGCGTAGTGCCCGATCAGCGCTTTGGTGGTGATCTGGGTGTCGTTGGTGATGATGACGGTGGGGGCGTCGCGGCCGAGGCCGGTGACGATGAGCTGGCGGACCGTTCCGGGGTAGCTGGTGAGTTTCACGGCTGCGTCCTCGTGCACGCGGGGCCGGTTGTGGGGTCCGGGCCGGTTCAGGGTGACGGTCTTGTAGTCGCTTGCGGCCAGGCTGCTGATGCGTTTGAGGAGGCTGGGCGAGCGCATCCGCAAGGTGGCGAACTTGACGCCGCGGGCGTCGAGTTCGCCGAGGATGGGCTGGGTGGTGACTTTCTGGTCCATGATCAGCATCGCCGGGTCGGCTCCCGATACGTGCTTCCAGTGGTCGCAGAAGGCGATGACCTCGCGGTTCTGGGTTGCCTTGGACAGGTCGGCGTTGGCGTAGACGAGATTGTGGGTGCCGGTGTCCTGGGCGAAGAAGGTCAGCACCGAGCGGGCGCGCTGGGACCGCGTGGGGACGTAGTGCTTCTCCAGCGCGGGGTCGTGGCCCCAGTGCATGATGGCGTGGAAGTCCAGGTCGAAGATCGCCTCGTCCGCGGTGGCCAGGCCGGAGCCGATCATCTGCTTGTCCAGGGCGGCCAGGAACCGCAGCTGGTGGTCATGCGATAGCCGGTAGGAGTAGTCGGTCAGCGCGGTCTTCTTCGGCAGGACCGCCAGCCCGGCCAGCAGCGCGGGTGCGGGGTCGGCGAGCAGGTCATCGACATGAGACACGCGCCGGGTGGCGGTGAGCTTGAGGGCGAGCAGGGACAGCAGCCAGGACACGGCCGGGATGACGCGGGTGCCGGGGTAGCCGGCCGCCTCAGCCAGGCCAGGCAGGTCCAGGGCGACCAGGTCCGGGACTGTCAGCAGCAGCCCGGCCATGGCGGTATGGGCGCGCGGGGGAACAGAGCCGAAGTCGATGACCGAGGCGGCCGGCAGCCGGGTGTCGCGGCCGGAGGTGGACGGGCTGGTGCTGGCCTCAGGCGCCGCGCCGCGGACCAGCCGGCCGAATCCTTCCTCGCGCAGGATGTCGCTGACCGCGCTGCGGCCCAGCGGGGTCCCCTCCCGGGTGACCCGCATGCTGATCTCATAGACCGACAAGCCCTCGCGGCGCAGCTCGATGACCCGGCCGCGGGCCGCGTCCTTTTTCGGGGCGCCCTTGCGGCCCGGGACGCCCGGTGGCGCGAACACGGTCACCTTCCCGGCCCGCAGGTCGCGGACCAGGGACGCCAGCGCGCTGCGGGTGTAGCCGGCGGCATCGGCGGCCTGCTGCAGCGAGGCGCCCTCATACAGGTAGGCGCGCAGCGCCTCATACCGCCGCTGGTTCACCTGGCCGGCCAGCAGCTCCCATCCCGGCCGTGGGGCCGATACCGCGGTCATGCCGTGTGATCTATCACAGGGCCATGGTCACCCGTCCCGCCGGCATCTCGCCCGGTAGCTTCCTTCCCGTGCCTGTTTCCAACCGTATGAGCGATCCTGAACCGGGCATTTCACCCGCAAGCCTGCTATGTCTCGTATAGATAACGATCTTCAGTCGCGCGATCCAACCGCTATTCATACCTTCGCCAGGACCGGATATCCCGGCCCGGCCTCCGGAGCATTGCAGGTCAGCGACCAGCCCCCATCAAAACAGCTAAGGCTGATTTGCCGGAGCGGAAGTCCGCGCTAGTCGCGAGCGTACAGAACGGCGGGAGTGTGCGCGTCCCTCGAGACGAGCGCCGATCATTCACCGCGGGCAAAATCCAGATCTGGTTCGGGGGAGTATCGGGCCGCCTTCTGCAGCGGTGATAAGGGCGCCGCTCCTGGGCCGGCAGGGCTGTGGGGATCAGCCATGAGCGCGATCATCTCCGTGCCAGCGCAGCGCTCGCATGGCGGCTAGTATGCGGCGGTGACCGAGTTCTTGAGCTGCCTGCCCAATCTGGAAGTGGGCGAACTGGCGCCCGCCGCCGCATTCTTGCGTGATGTGCTCGGGTTCGAGGTCGAAGTCGACGAGCCGGAGATGGGCCTGATGCTGCTGCGCCGCGACGCGGTGGGGCTCGCGCTGGTCCAGTCGGCGAGCCCTGGTATCAACGCCACGACCGCCGCCTATATCGGTGTCACTGGCGTGGATGACCTGCATGAGCGGTGCGCGGCACGCGGCGCCCCGGTTGTCGCGGGCCTGACCGACCATCCGTGGGGCCTGCGCGACTTTGTGGTGGAGATGCCCGGCGGTCACCGGCTGGCAATCGGCGAGCGGATCACCCAGTCCGGCTAGAGCCGGCCCGGGAAAGGCAGAGCGCTGGCTGCCCTCAAACCGCGGCTGGAGACGAAAGCGCTCGCACAGATCATCCATTCGTGCACGGGGGTGAAGCCAGCGAGCCAACCGAAGC
>CAVZKY010000066.1:0-4123 GCA_963775825.1 uncultured Actinomycetes bacterium | reverse complement strand
GTGCGGGCCGCTGGCGCGGCCCGATGCGCCTGGGCTCTGCTCGCGGGAAGTGACATCGATCTCGGCGGAATGTGGGCTGCTTACCGCCGGTCATGGCGAGTGATGATGCCGTTATCACGGCGCCGGCGCCTGTTACCGAGTGTAATCGGCTGGCTCATCGAGCCGCTGCTGGGCGGCTGTGGCGGTTTGCTTACTCAGCGCGTAAACCCCAGCCAGTCCGTCACAAATATGTGAACATAGGTAACTATAAGATGTTAGCCAGCGAGGCTGCTATGGCGGTCCCGTGGGGCTTGCCGCGCCTGCCGGGCTCGGATATCTGGCGGCCCCGTCGCAGTATTTCCGAATCTGCCATGATGCAACTCTAAGTATCGCTACACTTTCTCTCAGTGACAGGGACTGGACAGCTGGTCGAACTATTAGATAAGAAACTTTGCGCCGGGTGGTCGACTTGTTACCGGTGGTGATGGCAATATGGTCTCTGTACACCATATGGGACACAACGACAGGCTCCGGTAAGGAGCGCCACGCAAGAAACGAACGCGAGGATCACAACTCTCAGGTCCAGGAGGAGAGGCCGCAAGATGGCTGCACGTACACCCGAGGCAGAGCCGCTGCTAACGCCGGCCGAGGTCGCGACGATGTTGAGTCGACCCGAAGACGGTGACGCGGTGGGCCAAGGCGGGCAAGCTGACGTCCATCCGCACGCTCGGCGGCCACCGCCGGTACCGGGAGACTGAGGTCCGCGCCCTGCTCGCCGGCATACCGCAGCAGCGTTCCGAGTGACGGCTGCCGCACTCGCGTGCCAATGTCATGCGCCAAGGGGAGGCAGCTATCTGCCGGGCGCGCTGCGCGCGGCGGCAGTCATCCACTCATAGGGGGGGTCGGCCCCGGTGGACAGAGTGCCACTTCGGGCCGTGTTTCGCCGGCAGGCGCTAGGACGCCGCGCCTCGCGGACGCGCGCTGCCGGGGCCGATCCAGCTAAGCACATCTAAGAGCAGACCGAGGCAGTCAACCGCTTTCCCATGGTTACGCTCGGTTGATGATCTAGTGACCCTGTAATCATGCGTGCTGAATAGCGGTGTTCGCCATCCTGGTCCGCGTTTAATTTTAGGCCCAATGAACGGACGCAACGTATGGTCGGCCGTCTCGGTCGGGAGACGCGGCATTGCGTCGCGCTCATGGGGAGGGATCGCACGATGCGGGATCCCAAGTTGCAGCGCGTGCCGGTGACGCCGCAGCGCGGCTCGAGGGCATGGGAGCGCTGGCGAGCGCTGCACGGGCTGGCGGGGCGGTGGCTCGCTGGCCAGCTATGTGGGTTACTCACTCAAGGAGCCGATGGGCCAGCCACGCGTGGTCATCGGCGTGGCTGCCACGGAGGCCGAGCACTTCGCGGATTTCCTTGAGAATCACGACTGCGCCGCAGTCGCGCAGGAAGAGCTGCAGTCGGCGAACGGCTCAGCCGAGCTGCCGGTCAACGGGAACACGCCCACGCCCAGCGACACAGCGTCCGAGCCGGCGGACCGCCAGGATCGGGAGAACCAGGACAACCCCGGCCCCGTGGGTGCGGAGTGCCCGGCACCCACCGCCCCGGGATCGTCGCCTGGCGCCCCGAGAGTGCGGAGCGCCCGGCGCTCGCCGTCCCGGGATCGTCGCCGGGCCCGGTGACCCGGGCCTTGATCAGGCGCCAGTGGAGGTCAGCCGCCCGCAGGACTCTCCGACCCACGGCGCCGAACTGGCCGGCTGGGCGTCTGGTGAGCTGCCGGGACGCTGCACCGGCCGCCAGTTCCGGCGGACCAGCTCTTTTAGAGGTTTCACAGCTCCGGCTCAGCTTGGTGTCAGGTAAGACAGCCAAGCTCACGAGTAGGGACAAGCCCTCTTCTCCCCGAAACGTCTGGGCCCGGGACGGGCAGGCCCCGGGCCGGGCCCAGACATCGGGACGCGAAGCGCCCAGGCTTTGGGGATCCGGTGGCTACGACGTTGTGGTCACGGTCGGCGTGAGATCAGTAGTGCAGTACATGCACTTACGGGCCCCGATGGGATCGTGCTGAGGCACTCCGGGCAATCGCGCTCGGTCGCCGCCTTGTTCCGGCTGATCAGGTCCATCAGTTGGCCGAGGGGTGCCACGACCAGGAAGTACACGACGGCGGCGATAATGAGGAACGTCACGAGCGCGTTGATGAAGTCGCCGTAGGCAAACTTGCTGCCGTTGACTGTGAAGTACAGGTTGCTGAAGTTCGGCTTGCCGCCGACGGCGGCTATCAGCGGTGTGATGAGGTCCTTGACCAGAGCGGTAACGATAGCCGTGAAGGCCGTGCCGATTACCACCGCGATCGCGAGGTCGATCAGGTTCCCCCGTAGTAGGAACTTGCGGAAGCCGCTCACGCGTTGTCCCCTTTTTTCGGCTGGAAAACTGTGCGTTTCTGCTGCCCCGCCTCGGCCGTACCGTGCACTACCCGGCGGCGGCCGCTTCAGCCGGGCCGGACCTGTGACGGCTGGGTCTCCCGGGTGGCGAAGGACAGCCGCCACTCCTCATCTGCCTGCCCGTCGATCTCCAGCACCCAGGTGAACCGTGCTCCCGCGGGCAACTGAAGGACCGTATTGAAGGCGATCGGCACGTTGATCTCAGTCCCCGGAGCTAGGCCCGCAGGACGCCCGGCCTCGAACTGGCCACCGCCTGGACCTGCTGCTTCCCGCTGAGCCCGGGCTGGCTGACCGGAGTCCCGTCTTCGTCCAGCAGCCTGAGCGTGAAGGAGATCTTCTCGTTCGTGTGCTGCCACGGGATGTGGAAGAGCACCGCGACCCCGCAGCCGACCGGGCCAGGACCGCAGACGGACCAGCCACCTCCCGAAATCAACAGCTTGCCGTCGGCCACCTGCGCGTGGTCGGCGAGCATCATCGTGACCCTCATGGATCGGTTACCGCCTAAAAATCAGAGACCTCGCGGACGATCATGGAAGCGTTACTGGGCAAGACCTTAGCCAGGACCGGCCCGAGGATAATTTTGGTCTTTCCGGCGCGCGAAAGTGTAAACGAGTAATACGGATGTTTGCTGGTCAGGTCCGCGGCGTTCCAGCTGGTCGGCTGTGGCCGCGTAGAAAGGGGAGCGCGGGGCCCGCTGTGCGGAGCGGCTCAGCGCGGCCATGTTGCCGCGGCCGGTGACCTCTTGCGCAGGTCATCGCGGATCTCCTCGCCGAGCCGGGGGGTCCCCTGCGGTTGAGCAGCGCCCCGGCCGCGGCTCCGGTCAGCAGCGGGCCCAGTGAGACGGCGCTGCGGCCCGCCCGGGCCGCGAGACGGCGCTGCAGGCGGCGCCCGAGTGGTGAGCCCATGGCCAGGACCACCCCGCCAGGCGTCAGCACGACGCCGCCCCGGTGCGCCCACGCACCGACAAAGGCTGTCATCCGGCTGGTGAAGTCACCGGGCGGCCGCATGCCGTAGACCCCGTGCAGTTCGGCGATGAGCTTGATCTCGATCTCGACCAGCGTCAGGGTCTCGGTGACGATCTCAGCCGGGAAGGCGGGGGCCACCGGAAGGACCGACCAGATGCCCACCGCGGCGCCCACCGCGGCCGACGCGCGGAAAGCGCCCTCGATCAGCGCATCGGCAAGCTCGTCGGGGGCCTTGCCGGGGAACTGCGCGCGCAGCGTGGTCTGGTCACGGACGGGCAGCCGAGGAGCCAGGGCCAGCACCTCACCGGCCAGCCAGCGGCCACCCCGCTGTACCCCGCGCCCGGCCAGGTGCGTTCCGCGGCCCACGACGCTGGTGCCCTTCCGGGTCGCCCCCGATCCGCGCTGTACCAGGTCCGGGCGGCGCCGGACGAGGTTTGGGCGGCGCCGGACGAGGTTCGGGCTGCGCCGTAGGAGATCCGGGCTGCGCCGCGCCAGGTCTGATCCGCGCCGGACGAGGTCCGGGCTGCGGCGCATGGCGTCCAGTCCCCGGCGGGCGACACCCGACCCGGGGGTCACGCCGGCCCCAGTCGCCACGTCTGACCCTGCGGCCGCACCAGTTCCGGATGCCGTACCCGGCTCCAGGACCCTATCTGCCCCGTCGGCCACGCCCGACCCCGGCACCACACCTGATCCGGTAGCCGCACCTGTCCGCGTGGCCGCATCTGCCCCTTCGGCCA
>CAVZKY010000065.1:0-17884 GCA_963775825.1 uncultured Actinomycetes bacterium | reverse complement strand
CGCCCGGCTGGCCCACCCCAGGCCGACGCCGGGCCAGCCGGCGAGTAAGCGCCCAGATTACCGGGGGCCAGGTACCGCACCCGCCAGGACGCCTATGACGGCGGCCATAAGGCGCGCCACGCTGACAAGCGCTGCTGATCATGGAACGCAACCGAGCCGCTATCTGAGCCTTTGCCGCATCGCCGCTCGGTGCACATGCGCGACGCGGCGCGCGTGTACCGGGTTCCGGGCCGCCGTGCAAATAGCGTGCACAATTAGCCCGCCAGGACGAGGGCCCCGGCAGGGCCGTCGTTGCCCTTGTCCCGCTCGGCCTGCACGTGGGCATCGATTGCGCCCCGGTCCGATCGTCCGACATCGACGTCGGCCTGCGCGGGATGGCGGCTACGTCGTTCGTGGCGGCGTGACCTCACTGGGCATATGACAGGGCAGACCAGGGTGTTCCCTGGTTCGACGCAGCGGTTGAAATCGTTACCGTCATCCCTGACACAACCCCCAGGGAGGCGGCAATGAGCACAACCGAGGACCGCGCAAGCGGCGAACTTCGTGAGGGCTACGCTGGGGTCGGCGACCAGCGATTGCATTACGTCGAGACCGGCGATGGGCCGCTGATCGTCCTGCTGCACGGCTTCCCCGAGTTCTGGTACGGCTGGCGGCAGCAGATCCAACCGCTCGCGGCGGCGGGATTCCGTGTCGTCGCACCCGACATGCGCGGCTACAACCTGTCATCGAAGCCGGACGGCGTCGCGGCCTACGACGCCGGCCAACTGGCCGCCGACATCCGTGGTCTCATCCAGGAACGCGGTGCCGAGTCCGCGCTGCTGGTCGGTCACGACTGGGGCGGAACCGTCGCCTGGGCCACCGCGATGAACCACCCCGAGGTCGTGAACCGGCTAGTGCGGTGACCGCGAACGTTGGCCGGGTTGGTCATGCGGCTTTGGGCTTGGGCCGGCCCCAGCGTTGCTGGCGTTCGCTGCGGATGCGGGCGCGTTCGCGGCGCTGGGCGGCCAGGACGGCGGGGTGGCGGGCGTTGGCGTTACGCCAGCTCAGGTAGTCCTGCAGGCGGCGGGCCAGCACCGTGTGGTTCGGGTGATCCGAGGCGCCCATGGTGAAGGTACGCAACGGCCCAAATTGCGCCTCGATCGGGTTGGCCCACGACGCGCTGGTCGGGGTGAAGCAGAGCTTGACCTTGTGTTTCTTCGCCCAGGCGCGGATGGCCGGGGTCTTGTTCGCGGACAGGTTGTCCATGATCACATAGATGGGGGCGCCGTCCGGACGGGCCGCCCGGACGGACTTCAGGGCGGCCAGGGTGTGGTCGCCGCCCTTACGGCGGCGGGTGATTCCCCACAGCTGGTCATCGGCCAGGCAGTAGCAGCCGTGGAAGTAGCGGACGCCGTGCGTGCGGTGATACGTGGCGGGCAGCCGTACCGGCTTGTTCTGCCGGGCCCAGCAGGTGCCGTGGGCAGGCCGGATGGATAAGGGCCCGAACTGATCGAAGGCGAAGCACCGGTCCGGGAAGGTGCTGGTGACGTGCTCGATCTGGTCTAGCTTGGCGTCCCGGTCCGGGCCGGCGGACTCCTTCCAGGTCCTCGTGCGCTGGAAGGAGATCTTCCGGGCATGCAGGATCTGCCGCACCCGTTCGCGCCCGATCCAGACGCCCCGCGAGGCCAGGTGGGCAGACAGCTTGCGCAAGCTCCAGTGCGTGAACGGCAGGCCCAGTTTCTCCGGGCGTGTGGTGGCCGCCGCGACGATGACCTCAACGTCTGCGTCACTGATCAGGCGGGGACGGCCGCCCGCCCACTGAGGGTCCAGGGCGGCCAGGCCTTTCTCGTTGAACGCGTGGATCACATCACGCACCGTGTCCTCATCGGCGGCCACCAGCCGGGCGATCGCCGGCACCGGCGTCCCAGACGCTGAGGACATGATGATCATCGCCCGCCGCACCCGGATCGACCCATGCTTGCCGCGGCGCACGATCTGCTGCAGCCGCTGCCCCTCCTGATCACTCAGCCGCCTGGCCCGCACCCGTTCAGCCATCGCCTGCTCCCGCACTCGGCACCACCAGCAAGACCGAGTCTGGCCCCAGCATGGGGTCTCACCCAAGACGGTGAAGGTTCATGGACAGCGCACTAGCCATCCTCAACGCGGCCCATCCGCGGAAGCTATCGCAGGGACTGCACCACCCGGGCCAGCTCCGCAAGTCCTGGTACTTCTTCTTCTTTGACCTCCCGGACCTGCCCGAAAGCGTTGTGCACGCCAACAACTGGCATTTCTTCCGGCACTTTCTGCGCGATGCCCACCCGGCTTACACGCCGGAGGAGATCGGTCGCTACATCGAGGCGTGGTCACAGCCAGGCGCCGCAACCGCGATGATCAACTACTACCGGTCCTCGGTACGACAGTCGCCGAAGCGCGCTGAAGCAGCGCTTCGCCCGATCAAGGCGCCCACACTGGTCATCTGGGGGCAAGGCGATCGCTACCTCGGCCCAGAACTAGCCGAGCCCGACCACGACGACGTGCCCGACCTCGACCGCGTTGAGCGCCTGCCCGATGCGTCGCATTGGGTGCACCACGACGAGCCGGAGCGCGTCAACGAGCTGCTCATCAACTTTTTCGCCCCCGCCCTACCAGCTAAGAACAGCTGAACGCTGACGAGGTAACCACTCGACCGGGCTGGTCGATCCGGCGGATCGGAGGCCGTGTTGGGGTACCCGGCCGGGAGCCCTGCGGACGGACGACTTCCCGGTTCCCGGACCTCCTGGAACAGGCGGCACGAACGCGCCCCGAGGTCACGGACTGATCTGAACGGATCCGGACGCCTTTACCGGAATCTACCTACGGATCTGAAGGTCTCGGCGCGGCCGGCTCAAGGGCAACCGCGTTACGCTTTGCGTGGATAGTGCTCGGGGGTTAGGTGCCTATGATGGCAGGCCCGGGAGGCGAGATGGCAGCAGAGGCAGGAGGCCGCAGTCACCTGCGGGCCTCGTATGCCGACCGCGAGCAGGTGATCGGCACTCTCAAGGCCGCATTCGTGCAGGGCATGCTGACCAAAGATGAGTTCGGCCTGCGGGTGGGCCAGGCGCTGGCGTCGCGGACCGTCGCGGAGCTGGCTGCCCTCACCGCCGACATCCCCGCCGGGCTGATCACAGCAAAGCCGCCCACACCGGCCCGGGCACGGGGCGAGCAGCCAGTTCTGCGGCCCGGTCCTGTGATCACAGCGGCGACCGCGGTGTATGCAGGCGTATGGGCGTATGAGTTGTTCCTGTCCCCGCACGGGGGTGATAACCACTCGACACCTCTGCTGATCTTCGACGGCTTTTTCGTCTACTTGATCATTTTGGCCATATGCGCAGGGCGTATGGTCGCCTTGCGGCGTGAGAAGCGCTCCAGCGGGCGGTCACCGCGGCGGCCAGCTGCTGGGGCAGGCGGTCAGGCGTCCCCGCGCTTGCCATCAGCCGGCCCGGGTGGGCAGCTTCCGCCGGCCGGTCACGGCCACCAGCACACAGCCGAAGCAGTACGAAAGCATCGTCCTCGCCCGCCATTGGCGGTTCGCGGTCGCGGCGCCGGTGGCGCCCTTGCGGCGGGGACGGCTCCGGCAAGCTGGTGACCGCGGCCCGTCGCCGGCCGACGCCAAGCAGAGCCGGGGACCTGAGAGTCAGCCGAGGCTGACAGCAACAGGAGCGGCCAACGGCAAGCGCCAGCGGTCGCCAGTGCCCAGGGACGCTCGCACGTTATGCAGCGACTGGGCTTCCAGGAGGCCGGGTAGAAGCAGGCCACGATACCCCCGGGTCACCCGTAGCGGATGAGGTACTGGTACCCGCCCAGTGCCACTCTGGGAGTCGTCGTGGTCTCACTGCCAGTATCTGAACCAACAGCACTGCCTGCCCCGGTCACCGGTCACGCATCCGCTGGCCGCTCCGGTGGAACTGAAGTCCTGGCCTGGCGTGAGAACGACACGGACTGCGCCTCAACAGGCGCACGGGCGGAAGAGATGAAGACCGGCCGGGAGCAGGTCACTCAATAATGACCTCGCGGAGGGCGGCGCCGCCCTGCATGAGGCTGACCATGGAGGAACAGATGTCCACACCCATCGCTGCTGATTTCAGTGACCGCGCTGACTTCGCCAATTCCGATCGCGGCTTCATCGGCACGCTGGAGCCGATGGTCATCACGGCGGCAGATGGCCGCGTGGTCTGGGACATGGACTCCTGGGGCTTCCTCGACGGCGACTGCCCGGACACGGCGAATCCCAGCCTGTGGCGGCAGGCTCAGCTGACGGCCAAGCACGGCCTGTATGAGGTGACCGACGGGATCTACCAGGTCCGCGGCTTCGAGATGTCCAACATGACACTGGTGGAAAGCGACCACGGCGTCATCGTCATCGACCCGCTGATCTCCCAGGAGACCGCAGCCGCGGCCATCGCCTTCTACCGGCGGCACCGGGGCGACCGCGCCGTGACGGCCGTCATCTATACCCACGCCCATCTGGATCACTTCGGCGGCGTCCTGGGCGTGGTCGATGCCGATACCAAGGTCCCGATCCTCGCGCCCGAGCATTTCCTTGAGCACGCGGTGTCGGAGAACGTCTACGCGGGGGTGGCGATGCTCCGCCGCAGCTACTACTACGCCGCCATCGGCCTGCCCAAGGGCGCGGACCGGTACCCTGGGGATCGGCCTGGGCGCGGGCGCGTCGCAGGGCACCCCGGGCCTGATCGCGCCGACCGTCGAGATCACCCGCACTGGGCAGCAGGAGATCCTCGACGGGGTCCGGGTGATTTTCCAGCTGACCCCGGGCACCGAGTCGCCCGCGGAGATGAACTTCTACTTCCCCGATAAGCGGGCCCTGTGCCTGGCCGAGAACGCGACCCACAACATGCACAACCTGCTGACTCTGCGTGGCGCGCAGGTCCGTGACCCGCGGATCTGGTCCCGCTACCTGGCCGAGGCGATCGAGCTGTTCGCCGGCGACTCCGACGTGGCGTTCGCCTCCCACCACTGGCCCACCTGGGGCACCGATGAGATCGTCGCCTACCTGACCCAGCAGCGGGACCTGTATGCCTACCTGCACGACCAGACCCTGCGGCTGATCAACCAGGGCTACATCGGCAGCCGAGATCGCCGAGGTGATCGAGCTGCCGCCCGACCTGGACCGGGCCTGGCACACCCACGGCTACTACGGCTCAGCCAGCCACAACGTCAAGGCCATCTACCAGCGCTACCTCGGCTGGTTTGACGCCAACCCGGCCCACCTGTGGCAGCACCCGCCCGAGGCCGCCGCAGCGCGCTATGTGCAGGTCATCGGCGGCGTCGATGCGACGGTCGCCAAGGCGAAGGAGTTCTTCGACCAGGGCGACCTGCGGTTCGCCGCCGAACTGGCCAGCCACGCCGTGTTCGCCGACCCAGACCATGACGCAGCACGGGAGCTGCTCGCCTCCGTCCTGGAGCGCCTGGGCTACGGCGTCGGAGTGCGCGACCTGGCGCAACTGCTACCTCACCGGCGCGCAGGAACTGCGGGCCAAGGCCATCGTGCACACCGAACTCAGCAGCGCGGGCCTGGCCCCGGCACTAACCATCACCCAGCTGTTCGACTCGATCGCCATCCGCATCAACGGCCCCAAAGCCTGGGCAGAGCGGCTGTCCATCGGCTGGCACTTCACCGATGTCCACGAGAACTACCGGATGGAACTCAGCAACGGCGCCCTCATCCACTACCCCACCCCTGGCAGCCATGCGGCCGACCTGACGGTCACCCTGACCAAACCCCAGCTGCTGCAGCTCCTGGCCACCGCCCAGCCCGACGGCATCGGCACATCCGGCGACCCCGCCGTCCTCCAACGGCTGATGTCACTCATCGACAACCCCGACCCCGACTTCGCCATCGTCACCCCATAGCGGCGCGCTTACCCCGGACTGCCCAAGACCGATCAGGTCTGGCTCGTGGCCTTCGTGATAGGCGGGATCTTGCAGGTGCCGCACGTGCGATGTGATTTCTAGCCAAGCGCCAGCCGCGCATCACAGCGACAGCAAACCGATAGCCGTCCTAGCACGCGCCAGCGTCGGCCCAGCAAGTTCCTGCGCCTTAGCCGCACCGTCGCGCGCTATCGTCAGGACCGCACCAGGATCAGCGCAGATGTCCGCATACCTTCGTTGCAGCGGATCTAGCACCGATATAACCGCTGCTGTGACTGCTTCCTTGAGTTCGCTGTAGGTATCCAATTGCGCCGCGGCAGCCATGGGCGTGATGCCGGTGCATGCCGCGAGGATCGTCAGCAGGTTGGCCACACCAGGCTTGCCCACAGGGTCGAAGATGACGTCGCGACCGCTGTCGGTGACTGCTCGGGCGACCTTGTGCCGGATCACGCTGGGAGGGTCAAGCAACCGCAAGACGCCCGGCGCGGCCGGTGCCGCCGATTTGCTCATCTTCCCCGCCGGGTCCTGCAGGTCCATCACCCGGGCCGCCACCGGGGCGGTCACCGCTCGCGGCACCACGAAGGTCTCTCCGTAAGCCTTGTTGAAACGAGTAGCCAGATCGCGGGCCAGCTCCAGGTGCTGCCGCTGATCATCCCCGACCGGCACGGTTTCCACGTCATAGAGCAAGATGTCAGCCGCCATCAGCACGGGATAGGCCAGCAGCGCCAATCGCACGGACTGCTGCTTGGCTGCCTTCTCCTTGTACTGGATCATCCGCCGGAGTTCGCCGTCGTAAGCCGTTGCCTCCAGCAGCCAGTGCAGCTCCGTGTGCGCCGCGACCTGGCTTTGCACGAAGATCGTGCAACGGTGTGGGTCCAGGCCAGCAGCGACGAGCAACGCGACCTGCTCTAGCGTGAGCGCCCGTACGGAAGCCGGGTCATGCTCAGTGGTCAGAGCGTGCAGATCCGCGACACCATACAGCGAATCACTGCCCCGCTGGTTTTGCGCCCAATGACGGATCGCGCCGAGCAGATTTCCCAGGGTCAGATGTCCACTCGGGACTGTGAGCGAAAGGGTTCGTGCCATCGAAGGCTCCTCTATGCAGGAGATGCCTAGCCGAGATGGCACCCGGCCGGCCACCTCAGCTGAGGCGGCCGGTAGAACGTGACCTAGCAGGGCCGCCTGATCAGGCGGCCCACCACATTGCCAGATTCGTACACGTCACGGACATAAGTCTACGGTCTCCCGGACTACTCACCCGTGCCGGGTGATCCAGGTGGCCACCCATCCTCGTTAGCGTCAACATTCTCAGTGCCTAGCCGCCGGGGTATCCGGGGCGGTCAGAAGGGAAGAAACGCGATGGCGAAGCCCGACGCAGTCTTCATCTATATCGGCACTTACCCGAGCGAAGCGGCGGCACGAGATGACTACGAGGTGGTCAAGGGCCTCCATGCCGCTGGTGCGGTCGGTACCTACGACGCCGCGGTGGTCACCAAGGACTTCGCCGGCAAGGTACACGTCAACAAGGATGAGACGGCCACCCGGCACGGGGCGTGGGGCGGCGCCGCGGTGGGTGCCGCGGTGGGCATCTTGTTCCCGCCCGCGATCATCGGCTCGGCCATCGTGGGCGCGGCTGTGGGCGGGGTGGGCGGCCATTTGTGGCGTGGCATGTCCCGGGCAGACGTCAAAGAACTCGGCGAGATCATCGACGACGGGCAAGCCGCCCTCCTCATCGTCGGGGAGAGCAAGGTGCAGCAGGCCGTAGACAAGGCGGCGCTGAAAGCCGAAAAGCACGTCGCCAAGGAACTGAACGTGAGCGCGAAGGACGTTGACAGGGCCGTCCAGGAAACCGCCAACGAAGTCACCTGACCGGCTGATCCACGGTCGCGCTGTCCCGCGGTCAAGCGGATATCAGGGTGGTCACGCCCGCGGCCGCGGCGATCTCGATCACGGTGACGGGCTGCCCGCCGGCCCATTGGTCACGGGACCGTCTGATGATTGCGCTGTGGTCCGGAGCGGCGTCAGGTCAGCGTGAACGTGGGCCTGGGCCCAGAGAGCCGAACCAACGGCGACCAGGGTCGTGGAGAGGCTTATGAGAGAAGCGTTCTGCGCGCCGTTAAGCCGCCACCACGCGAATCCAATGCCCAGGGAAACGGTGGCTGAGACGAGCGCCGTAATTGTGCCCGCCACCGCGACGGGCCGCTGTTTCGTGCCAGGCCAGAGGTGCGCGACGATCGCTCCGGCGAATGCCCAGAAGGCAGCCACCTCGGCGGCTGCCAGTGTGGTCTGCGCGGGCGTCCAGTGCACCACCTGAAAGCTGGTGAGGAGGCCGACTGCCGCCCCGGTCAGTGCGGTAAGGGCAGCGAGCACGCCGACAGTATTTGATGGCAAAGGTGGGGGGCTGGATGCCTCAGGGCCGCTGGCGGACGCTGACGACCCGGATTGCGTGGGGTGGTCGGGCGACGGTACGGAGTTGGATGACACTGCGTCGGTCGTTGCCACGACATGCCTCCCTTGATGCCGCCCCGGCGGGGCCTTCCTCTAAATAGAGGCGGCTGGCCGTGTCCTGATACATCGCGGCATCTAATCCAGCCGGGCGCGTACCGCGGCTTCCTGCGCTGGTGAGTAAGTGCGCCTCAGCGGCGGCTCGCCGCGCTGGCGGTCCCAGCCAGCACGTGGCCGCCGTCGACCTTCCCCGGGCCGCACGATCCTCGGCCGCGAGCCGTGAAGGAGCGGTCGCATCGTCCTCGCTGGTACGCCGAGCCTGGTACGCCGGGTACCTGCCCTGCCGCGAAGAAAATCCCTATTTTCGGGGACGTATCCGGGAAAAAATGAACAATTAGGTAAACAATCGGCGGGTCTGCCGCGTCAATGAACTGGATGAGATCACCGTTATGACGACGGGGATTTACCTGACCTGCCGTGAGCCGGCGAGCCGAGTGTAGCGAGAGGGAGGACGGAACCAGTGAATTCAGCCTTGTACACGGCATCGGCGGCCGCCCCGCACCCCGCTTCATCCGTGTCCCTCTGGCCGGCTTTTGCCAGCGGCGCCGCGTTCGGCGCGGGGATCCTGGCCGTCTTCGGCGTGTGCTGTGTGGCCCTGCTCGCCGGGGACATGATCCGGCGCCGGGCCGTGGCCCGGGCCCGGCTGCGGCGTGCTCTCGCGGATCTGGACGCCGACGACATCGTGGCCCTCATCCAGCGCCAGCACGGGGAAGCGGGCTGACCGCCCGCAGTGGCGGAGCGCTGCGGGCCGTCTATGACGCCGTCTCGCGGGCGGCGGCGCGGCCCGCCTGGCGGCCAGAGAACAGGCAGCCGCCGAGGAACGTACCCTCCAGCGAGCGGTAGCCGTGCATTCCGCCCCCGCCGAATCCGGCCACCTCACCCGCGGCGAACAGGCCCGGAATCGGCTCGCCGGAATCCGCCAGTACCCGCCCGGACAGGTCGGTCTGCAGCCCGCCGAACTCCTTTTCGATGATCTTCTGTGTGAGCACGAACCAGGAGTAGTCGTATCCACTGTCGCTGATGGCCTTGAGGGTGCCCAGGGTGTCGAAACCGGGAAACCCGTCGGCGAGGTAGCCACCGCGCTCGGCCCAGCCGACCAGGGGAAACCAGCGCACCCCCATCGCATGCAGCCAGGATCTTTTCTCCGTCGCGGCGAAATCGACGTAGGCCTGGGCCCAGCGGTAAGCCCAGTAGTCCGCGTCGGCCGGGTCGTCGATCCCCCGGTCGAAGCCCGCGCTGCCCTGCCAGTCCTGCCAGGCCAGCTCGCGCGAATCCCTGATGCCCATGCGGCGCTGCTCGGGCGAGCCGACGAGGAACAGACCGCCGACGGACCAGTGCGCCTGGCCGCCCAGGTTTGACTCCGGCTCCTGGTCGAGCAGCAGCACCTTCCGGCCCGCGTCCGCCAGTTCCGCGGTCGCGGCGAGACCCGCCAGCCCGGCGCCGACCACGATCACGTCGCTGTCCGCCATCGCCGCCTTACTCCCTCGGTGTGCGGTTCTGGAGCTTGGCGGGCTATGTTACTCCTGAGTTAGGTTCGTCCGCTTCAGGCTGGCCTCCGGTACGCCCGGGTGGCGCTCGGGATGGCTCGCCCGAAGGCCAACCAACGGAGGACGAGCACGGTCCCAGCCGCCCAGCCGCCCATGCCGCCGAGACCGGCCAGGTCATCATCTTCCTGAACAGGACTTTTCCGGGGCCGGGCGCACGGCGGAAGGGGATGGATGGGAAGAGCGGGTTCCCGTGTTATGGCTGCGTGACAGTAAACTCGCGTGGGTGCCTGCTGCGCGCTGCCGGCCTTGAAGAGCGATGCCGGCGTTGAAGAGGAGACCAGCCCCAAGTGACCGTGATTGACGAGGCGAACTGGCGCGCCGGAGACGCAAGCGAGGCACGCCCGCGTACAGCTGGCCCGGCCGGGCCGGTGGTGCTCGCCGAGGCCGGGCGGCGGCGTGCGTTCGCGGTGATCAGTCATCCGGACGCGGGGAAGTCGACGCTCACCGAAGCGCTGGCGCTGCACGCGTCGGCGATCACCCAGGCCGGCGCCGTGCACGGCAAGGCGGGCCGCCGCGGGGTGACCTCGGACTGGATGGCCATGGAGCGGGACCGGGGTATCTCCATCACCTCGGCGGCGCTGCGCTTCGACTACGGCGGCATGGTGCTGAATCTGCTGGATACCCCGGGCCACGCCGACTTCTCCGAGGACACCTACCGGGTGCTGGAGGCCGTCGACTGCGCGATCATGCTGCTGGACTCGGCCAAGGGCCTCGAGCCGCAGACGCTGAAACTGTTCGACGTGTGCCGCAACCGGCGTATCCCGGTCATCACTTTCGTCAATAAGTGGGACCGTCCCGGCCGGGAACCGCTGGAGCTGCTGGATGAGATCGAGCAGCGGATCGGCCTGCGTCCGACGCCGCTGAACTGGCCGGTCGGGGTGGCGGGCGATTTCCGCGGGCTGATCGAGCGCGGCACGGGCGAGTTCACCGCCTACACCCGGACGCCGGGTGGCGCAGAGCGCGCCATCGAGGAGCATCTGGACGTCGCGGCGGCGGCCGAGCGGGAGGGCGCCGCGTACGAGACCGCGGTGGAGGAGATGGCGCTGCTGGATGAGATCGGCGCGGACGTGGACATGGAATCGTTCCTGGCCGGGGAGTCCTCGCCGGTGCTGTTCGGCGCGGCGCTGCCCAACTTCGGTGTGCGCCGCCTGCTGGCGGGCCTGTGCGAGCTGGCCCCGCCGCCGGCACCGCGCGCTGACATCAAGGACGAGCCGCGCGCGGTCGACGCGCCGTTCGCCGGCCTGGTGTTCAAGGTCCAGGCCAACATGGACCGCAACCACCGGGACCGGGTGGCGTTCGTCCGGGTGTGCTCGGGGCGGTTCGAGCGCGGCATGGTGCTCACGCACGCCGCCACCGGCCGGCCGTTCGCGACCAAATACGCTCAGTCGATGTTCGGCCAGGAACGCGAAACTGTGGACGTGGCCTACCCCGGGGACGTGATCGGCCTGGTCAACGCCACAGCCTTGCGGCCCGGGGACACGCTCTTCGAGGCGCAGGCGGTCGAGTTCCCGCCGATCCCGAGCTTTGCCCCGGAGCACTTCGCCGTCGTACGCAGCAAGGACGCGAGCAAGCACAAGCAGTTCCGCAAGGGGATCGAGCAGCTCGGCACCGAGGGCGTCGTGCAGGTCCTGTCCTCCGATCTGCGCGGTGACCAGGCCCCCGTGCTCGCCGCGGTCGGCCCGCTGCAGTTCGATGTGGTCTTGCACCGGCTGGAGCACGAGTTCGGGGCCCGGGCCGAGCTGGAGCATCTCAGCTACACCCTGGCCCGGCGGACCGACACCGAGGGGGCCGCCAGTCTCACCGGGCAGCGGGGGGCCGAGGTCCTCACCCGGCGCCTGGACGGGGCGCTGCTCGCCCTGTTCACGGACAAGTGGCGGCTGGCCGCCATCCAGCGCGAACACCCGGACACCCAGCTCGACACGCTGGTGGCCGGCACCGGGTAGGCGCCCGTACCGCCCGCGGCAGCCCGGCCTGGGCTCTGGGCCGCCCGGCCTGGTCTGTTAGTTCCCAGCCTGGTCCCTGCGCTCACGCCGGCTGTCTGGGACGCCCCGCAGTCCTTAGGAGGCCGGAGGCGGGGCAGGTTTGCCTGGACTCCGCGGCATGTCCTGGGTCGCGGCCGTGCTCATCGCCTGCTCGATTCTGGTCGGGGAGCCATGCTCAGGGCGGCGGGCGGTGTCTTCTACGGGCTGGGTGACCCCCCGGCGGAAGATCCCGAGATGGCCAAGGGTGCCTCGGAGGAAAAGAGCGAGACCGACGAAGCCAAGCAGCGCACCCCGCTGACCATGATCATCCCGCCCGCGGTCCTGGTCCTGGCCGCGATCGCGGTAGGGGTAATGCCGCACCTCGGGGAGGTGGTGCAGGCCGCCGCGGTCCGCTTCGAGGACCAGAACGCCTACAACGCCGCCGTGCTGTACGGCGGGCACGTGACGCATCCGGCCGCCGTCTATCGCGCCGAGAGCACGAACGCGACGCTGGCCGACGTGCTCAGCGGCGCCGGCTGAGTCTTCGGCGGCGTCGTCCTGGCCGCCCTGGCCCTGTACTGGCGGCGCATCCCGTTCCTGCGCCACAGTTCCGGGCCCCGCCTGGTTCTGGCCGGGCCGGTTCAGCGGTTCCAGAGCGGGGTGGTCAACGACTACATCACCTGGGTCGTCATCGGCGTGACATGCCTGGGCGCAGCGCTCGCCCTGTCGATCCGGTAGCGGCTCCGCTCACCGTCCCGCCCAGCTCATCTGTGCGCTTGGTCAGGAACCGTCCTCGGCGTAGCCGGGGGGTGACTCGATGTCGGCCAGGGCCTGCCCGTAGGCGAGGGTCATGAGCTTGGCCACGCTGTCGTGCGCGCCGAGCGGGGCGGCGGAGTCGGCGCGAATGCTCGCGCAGACCGCCTCCAGCTCACCCGGCCTGGCCTCCGGGCCGATGATGCACGGCGCGATCGCGATCCGGCCCACGCCCATCTGCCGAAGCTGCGCGGCGGCTTCCCCGATGCTCGGGCGACCGTCCAGCGCCGCGGCGAAGACGGGCAGGGCGAGCCGGGCCGCCAGCAGGACCGAGGTCGGGATCGCCGACGCCGCCGCCTGGTCACCGCCGACCGTGGCCACGATGATGCCATCGGCTGCGGTGGGAATGCTGAACATGCGAACCCGGTCGGCCCGCGCGAGGTGCGCGTCGGCGAGCCGGATGTGCAGCGCTTCGGCGAACGTCAGGTTCACGTTGAACGGCTCGGCTATGTAGGCGTTCACGTTGCTCTGGGTGACGGCGTAACGGATCGCGTCGGTCACGGCCAGGAAGGGCAGAGCCAGTAGCGGCACCACGATCGCGGCAGGGCCGTCCGTCGGGCGCATGGTCGCGGCGCTGGCCAGAACCGCAGGCAGGCCGGCCGGGTCGTCCCAGGGCGTGCCGACCCGGGCCATCCGGACGTCGAGACTGGGGTTGTCCACCCGGACGATCGACGTGACCTCAGCGGCGACGTCATAGGGGCCGGACGGCCCGGCCACGGCCAGCACGAGAGCCGGCGCCTCCGGCGGCAAGCGGTCAGGCACCGGCCGCCGATGACGCCCGGCCGAGGCACTCGGCCTCGGCCCCGGGTCGCGCGGCGGTGCCGGCGTATGGGCAGGCGCCGACCTCGACGTCGGCTGGCGCTTCGGCAGCCCGGTGACTGGTTCCCGCAGATCGGCCACATCGTGAGCGTAGTCGCGCACGCTCTGGCATGCCCGGAAAGCCGCGAAACCCGACAGCAGGTAGTTTGCCCGGCGGTGCCGCCGGGGCGACCAGCACCCACCGCGGCCGCCGCGCGGGCGATCAGGCGGCGGGTAAGTGAAAACGAATCATGCACAGGTGTTCTGGGCTGCGGTCCGGCTGCCCGGCACATTTCCCGCCGCACCACCCGCGGACTGCCCGCGGACCCCGGGCTGCCCGCGGACCCCGGGCTGCCCGCGGACCCCGGGTTCGGCGCCGACGCGCCGCCGGCCGGGGCGGAGTTGCCGGGCTGCCCGGTGCGACCGGACGCGGAACTGCCCGTCCCGGACGGGCCGGGCGTGGCCAGGCTCTGGTCGCTGGCCAGGTCCTGGAAGAGCTGGCCGGCCGCCTGGCTGTCCCACTGGACCGCGAGCCCGCCGGTCGGGGTCTGGTAATCGACGTTGGCCAGCGGCACGGTCATGAACGTTACGCCGCCCGCCGTGATGCCGCGCATCTGGTCCGCGAGAGCCGACACGTTCAGGCCCTGGTTCACGGTCAGCGCCGACAGTGCCGCGTTGATGAACCGGGCCAGCCGGATCGGGTTGGCCAGCAGGCCCGACTGGATGGCCTCGCTGAGGGCCGAGGACAGCAGGCGCTGCTGATCCTGGATGCGGGCCAGGTCGGACGCGGCGAAGGAATGCCGGTCGCGGGCGTAGGCCAGGGCCGTGATGCCGTCGACGTGGTGCAGGCCTGCGGACAGGTCCAGCCCGCTGTAGGGATCGTCCAGCGGCTGCGGCAGGCAGATGTTCACCCCACCGAGCGCGTCGATGATCTTGACGAAGCCCAGGAAGTCGACCTCGACGTAGTCGTTGATGGTCAGGCCGGTGGCCTGCTCCACCGTCTGCACCATCAGCATGGCGCCGCCCAGCCCGTACGCGGCGTTGATCTTGTTCATGCCGTGCCCGGGGATGTTCACCCACGAATCCCGGGGGATGCTGACCACGGTCACCCGGGAGCGGTCCGCCGACACGTGTACCAGCATCAGCGTGTCGGAGTTGGAGCTGACGTCGTTGCCGACGTGCAGCACGACCTCCTCGTGATGGGTAAGGCCGGTCCGCGGGTCCACGCCGGCCACCAGGATGTTCAGCGGCCCGGTCGTAGCGGAGTTCGCGGTGCCTGCGTCCACCCGCTTGATGTGGCCGTTGATGTACCCGGTGAGGGCCCACGCACTGCCCGAGACGGCCAGGATGAGCGCGGACATGACCCCGCAGACGGTCAGCAGCGCCCGCTTCCGGCGGGCCGCCCGGCTCGCGATGACGCGGGCGGCCAGCCGGGCTTGCGCAGCCGAGCGAAGATACGGCTGCGGCGGCGGTCGGGAGACCGTCCCCGGTTCCTCCTGCCCGTCCGTCATGGCCCCTCCCCTGCCAGCCTGTGGCCAGGCTATCCCGGCGCTGTCCGGTTCGCCCGGCTGCGGTTCGCCCGGCTGCGGCGCCGGCTGTGCAGCCAGCCGTTTCGCGCTCCGCGACTGGCCTGGGTGCCGTTTCTCGGATATAGTTACTAGCGAGTAGCTTGTCGCTGGCCGGCGGGACGGGGCAGGCGGGGACGGAACGGATGCCAGGGGTCTACGTGAGCCATTACAAGAGCAATCTCCGCGACATCGAGTTCAACCTGTTCGAAGTGCTGCGCCGCCAGGACGTCATGGGCGCCGAGCCGTACGGGGAGTTTGACGAGGAGACCGCGCGCGGAATCCTCCACGAGGTCAACCGGCTGGCCATTGGGCCGCTCGCCGAGTCCTTCGTCGACGCCGACCGCAATCCGCCCGTGTTCGATCCGGCCGACGGTACCGTCACGCTCCCCGAATCGTTCCGCCGGTCATTTCGCGCCTACATGGACGCCGAATGGTTCCGCCTCGACCTGCCCACCGAGATCGGCGGCTCGGGTGCCCCGCGCTCGCTCTACTGGGCGGTGGCCGAGCTGATTCTGGGCTCGAACCCGGCGGTCTGGATGTACTCCAGCGGCCCGGCGTTCGCCCACCTCCTGTGGGACATCGGCACCCCCGAGCAGAAGCGCTTCGCGGAGCAGGCGATCGAGCGCAAGTGGGGCTCGACCATGGTGCTGACCGAGCCGGACGCCGGCTCCGACGTGGGCGCCGGGCGGACGCGGGCGACCGAGCAGCCGGACGGCACCTGGCACATTGAGGGCGTCAAGCGCTTCATCACCAGCGGTGAGCAGGACATGACGGAGAACATCTTCCACCTGGTGCTGGCGCGGCCCGATGGGGCGGGACCCGGCACCAAGGGGCTGTCGATGTTCCTCGTGCCCAAGTACTTCGTCAACGAGGACGGCTCACCTGGTGAGCGCAACGGCGTCCGGGTCACCAACGTCGAGCACAAGATGGGCCTGAAGGCCTCCACCACCTGCGAGATGACCTTCGGCGGCGACCGGCCCGCGGTCGGCACCCTGGTCGGCGGCGTGCACGACGGCATCCGGCAGATGTTCAAGGTCATCGAGCACGCGCGGATGGTCATCGGCGTCAAGGCCATCGGCACGCTGTCCACCGGCTACCTCAACGCGCTGGAGTACGCCAAGAACCGGTTCCAGGGTGCCGACCTCACCCAGATGCTCGACAAGATGGCGCCACGGGTCACGATCACCCACCACCCGGACGTACGCCGCATGCTCATGCTGCAGAAGGCGTACGCGGAGGGCATGCGGGCGCTGGTCCTCTACATGGCCACGATCCAGGACACCCTGCAGACCGCGGCGGCCGCGGGCCGCACCGATTCGCACCACGCTGCGCTGAACGACCTGCTGCTGCCGGTGGTCAAGGGCCTGGGCTCCGAGCGCGCCTACGAGATGCTCGCGCTGTCGCTGCAGACCTTCGGCGGATCGGGCTTCCTGCAGGACTACCCGGTCGAGCAGTACATCCGGGACGCCAAGATCGACAGCCTGTACGAGGGCACGACCGGCATCCAGGGCCAGGACCTGTACTTCCGCAAGATCGTCCGGGACGGCGGGCAGGCCTTCGGGACCGTGCTCGGCGAGATCAGGGCGTTCGCCGCCAAGGACAGCGGGAACGGCAGGCTGAAGGCCGAGCGGGCCGGGCTGGCCCGGGCGGCAGACGACCTCGAGGCGATGACCGGTGCCATGACGGGCTACCTCACCCAGTCGGCGAGCCAGCCCGAGGAGATCTACCGGGTCGGCCTGAACACGACGCGGCTGCTGCTGGCGCTGGGCGACGTGCTGGTTGGCTGGTTGCTGGCCCGGCAGGCCGAGATCGCGCTGGCCCGGCTGGACGAGATCGGGGTGCCCGCCAACGGCGACCGGCACGCACGCAGCGAGCACGATTTCTACACCGGCAAGGTCGCCGCCGCCCGCTTCTTCGCCGCCACGGTCCTGCCCCGCATCACCGCCGACCGCAAGATCACCGAAGACACCACCCTGGACCTCATGGAGATCCCGGAGAGCGCCTTTTAGAGCCTAGGGCCGCTCTTACCGGCCCAGCGATCCCGGGCCGAAGGTCCGGGTGAGCGGCCGGTGCTGTCGGCGAGAACCGCAGCAGGACCTACGGCGAGGCGCTCGTGACCGGCCCAGCGAACCGGGCCTTGGGTCCGGTGAGTGGCCGGTGTGTCGGCGAAGTACCACCGCGGGGCGCGCTGTGCTGGCCTAGCTGGGCAGCGGGGGGTTCCAGGGGGGTCGTCCCGCCGGGCCAGCACAGCTACAGGCCTAGGTCGTCGAGTTCTTTATGCAGGGCAGCCCGCGGGCTGCCCTTGACCGTGGGGACGGCCGGCCCGGCGATAGCGGCCGGGCGCCGCCGGGACCGCAGGATCCAGCCCGCCAGCACGCCGCCCACCAGGCCGCCGGCGTGACCGATCCAGCTGACCCCCGGTGTACCGGGAATGGCGACCGTGAGGATATAGGCGTAGGCGATCGCGGCCAGCACCCCGACGATGGCGTCCACGAAGTTCCGGTCGAACAGTCCGCGCACCACCACGTAGCCGAAGTACCCGAAGATGAGCCCGCTTGCGCCGACCGTCAGCTCGTTGCCGGACTGGAACAGCCACACGGCCAGGCCGCTCGTGATCGCCACGATGACCGTGACCGCGATGAACTTGGCGATACCGCGGTAGGCGGCCAGGAACCCGAGGACGAGCAGGGGGATCGAGTTTCCCTCAAGATGCTGCCATGAGAAGTGCAGGAACGGCGCCGTGAAGATGTCCGCCAGATGGCTCTCGCTGTGCGGCACGATGCCG